>JBCBGF010000001.1:0-227303 GCA_038526915.1 Pseudomonadota bacterium
TGCCTCCCGTAGGAGTCTGGGCCGTGTCTCAGTCCCAGTGTGGCTGATCATCCTCTCAAACCAGCTATGGATCGTCGGCTTGGTAGGCTTTTACCCCACCAACTACCTAATCCAACGCGGGCTAATCCTTCACCGATAAATCTTTCCCCCGAAGGGCGTATGCGGTATTACTCTCCGTTTCCAGAGGCTATTCCGCAGTGAAGGGCATATTCCCACGCGTTACTCACCCGTCCGCCGCTCACCCGAAGGTGCGCTCGACTTGCATGTGTTAGGCCTGCCGCCAGCGTTCGTTCTGAGCCAGGATCAAACTCTCAAGTTGAAACGTGATTGCTCACGTATCCTTGACGATTGAACCTCTGCACATCGAACCGGGATGGCTCCCGGTTCAGTCATCTGTTTGATGTGCTCCAGGTTTCATCAGAAACCAGAAGCCGTACAAACAGTGAAGCTGACACTTCCATCATCGTCCCCCGAATTGCTTCATCGGACTAGGAAGGCGATATACAGTTGTTTGTCCATCGAATGGACCAAACCGCCCGCATATCTCTTCAGTAACCAGCGATTTCAAAGAGCGCAGAGACAAAATCGACTGAGTGCGCCCTAACTCGTTCGGCGCGCCCCGCCTCAAATCTCTCTGTTGTTGTTACCGTCGCGACGTTCCCGCCGTCTCGGTGAAGGGGTATGTACGGAGACAGCCCCGGCTCCGCAAGGGGTTTTTTTCGCAAAGATGACATTTTTTTAGCAGCCAGTGAATCCCTCGCAAAATATGGGGTTTCGGGCAATCTAGGGCACTACCCGGGGGTCTATGGCGCAACTTCCTTGCCCCGGATCGGCCCGGTTTCGCCGCCATCCGCGCTATCCACAGAGTCGTCCACAGACTCACAGGGCCGGTTTAAGCCGCTCCCGGCGCCGGTTGCCGTTTGCGCCACTTCAACCGCATCGCCAGAAGCGCCGCGATTCCACCCAAGTAAAGGATCGGCTCGATCTGCCAGCCCTTCACAAGCATAACATAATGCACTCCACCAAGGATGACCGCGGGGTACGCCAGCTTATGAAGCCGCCGCCAGCCCGCCGCCCCCATCTTGCGGATCGCCCAATCGTTCGACGTAAGCGCCAGGGGAAGAAGCAGGACGAACCCCACCATCCCAATGGTGATGTAAGGCCGCTTGACGATATCCTTCCAAATCTCGCTGATGATCCCGACATCCAGGATCAGCCAGACGAGCAGATGCAGTAGTATATAGAAGAACCCGATCAGCCCCAGTGGCCTGCGGAACTTGAGAAGGTTGAGGCCCGCGTAAGTACGAAGGGGCGTGATGCACAGGCTCGCGATCAATACCTGCAACCCCCAAAGCCCCAGCCGATGCTCGATCTCCTTGATCGGCTCGACGCCAAGCACGCCCGTTGCGCCGGCCCAGAACACCCACACAACGGGGGCAACCGCCAGCAGGTACAGCAACCACTTGGGCACACGGCGTGCCCAGCCGTTTATGGCAGTGACCAGCGCCATCAGAAGAACTTGGTCAGATCCATGCCCGCATAGAGGTCGGCCACTTCTTCTTCGTATCCATTGAACATCAGCGTCGGAATCCGGCGTGAGAACAGCCCACCCCCGATCCGCCGTTCCGTCGCCTGGCTCCAGCGCGGGTGATCCACGGTCGGGTTGACGTTACTATAGAAGCCGTACTCATTCGGCTGGCTCATGTTCCAGCTTGTCGGCGGCTCCTCCTCGGTCAGCGTCATCCGCACGATCGACTTGATCGACTTGAAGCCATACTTCCACGGCACCACCAACCGGATCGGCGCGCCGTTCTGGTTTGGCATCGGCTCACCGTAAAGACCGGTCGCCATAATCGTCAGCGGATGCATCGCCTCATCCAGCCGCAGCCCCTCGCGATAGGGCCATTCCAGAACCGGGAAACGAACACCCGGCATCTCCTCCGGCCGCACCAGCGTCTCGAACGCCACGTACTTGGCCGACGGTTGCACGCCCACCTGATCCAGCAGGTCCTTCAGCTCGAACCCGTTCCACGGCACCACCATCGACCACGCCTCGACACAGCGCAGGCGGTAGATCCGTTCCTCGATATCTTTGCCGGCCAAAATATCAGCAAAGTCATATGTGCCGGGCCGCTCCACCAAACCATCGACGACAATCGACCAGGGATCGGTCGTCATCTGACCGGCATTGTTCTTAGGATCATCCTTGCCGGTTCCGAACTCATAGAAGTTGTTGTAGCTAGTAATCTCTTCCCAGGTGTTGGGAACAAGCTCTTCCGTTTGCGCAGACGTCTGGCGCGGGGCCACGCTGGCGATCGCGCCAGCCGCCGCGCCCGCCATGAGCGTGCGACGGTTCAGGTAATCCGCCCGCGGGGTCACATCGCTCCACTTCAGGTCGCTTTTGTATCTGCCAGCCATTCACGCCTCCATTGCTCCGCTTCGGTTTGGCTTATGCCCCGCGGTAGACATAGACCAAACCACACCTTCTCACGATCTTGTGCACCCGTGAAATAAGGCGCGGTCCGGGCCATTCCGTGAAGCGTTTCTAACATGTTTGTTATTTGATCAGAAATGGGAGGCGGGCTTAGTGCGCTATTCTTTTCCGTCAACTCAGACCGGCGGATTCCCCCGCACATCCAAATCGCATCTCACACCGTAACTGCGCTGATACCGACGTCAGGTATCTGCATAATTGTTGGGAGAGATCCAAATGCTTCGCAATACCCTTGCCGCGCTCGCCGCGACCACCGTTCTGGCCGCACCTGCGTTCGCCATGGACAAAAAAGACATCGTCGACACCGCCGTTGAGGCCGGTTCGTTCGAAACCCTCGTTGCTGCCGTTCAGGCCGCAGGCCTGGTTGAGACGCTGAAGGGCGAAGGCCCTTTCACTGTTTTCGCCCCCACGGATGAGGCGTTTGCCGCCCTGCCCGAAGGCACCGTCGAGAACCTGCTTCTGCCCGAGAACATCGACACGCTGACCGCAATCCTGACGTACCACGTCGTGCCGGGCAAAGTGATGTCGGGCGACCTGACCGACGGCATGGAAGCCGCCACGGTCGAAGGTTCGGAAGTGACCATCATGACCGAAGGCGGCGTGACCGTCGAAGGTGCATCGGTTGTGACCGCCGACATCGAAACCGCCAACGGCGTGATCCACGTGATCGACCAGGTGATCCTGCCCGAGTCGTAAAGACTTAGTCGGTTAGAACCAAAAGCGGGGCGTGCCAAAAGCGCGCCCCGTTTCGTACAAAAACAAGAAAGACTCGAATATGAACAGACGTTCCATTCTCAAAGCTGCCGCAGTTGCCAGCATTGCCGCACTCGCAGCCTGTGCCCCCGCCATGGAGGATGGCGGCGACATCGTCGACATCGCCTCGTCCAACCCGGACTTCTCGACCCTTGTCGCAGCCGTCTCAGCCGCGGGCCTTGTCGAAACGCTGAAGGGGGATGGGCCATTCACCGTCTTCGCGCCAACCAACGCCGCCTTCGCCAAGCTGCCCGCCGGAACCGTCGAAAGCCTCCTGGAGCCCGCCAACCGCGACCAGCTGGTGTCGATCCTGACGTACCACGTTGTGCCAGGCAACGTGACGTCGGACCAACTGGCTGGCCAGCGTTTGAACGTCGCGACAGTCCAGGGTGGTACCGTGCACATCGACGGAACAGATGGCGTGACCGTGAACGAGTCGACGGTGACAGCCGCTGACATCGCCGCTTCCAACGGCGTGATCCACGTGATCGACACGGTTCTCTTGCCGTAAGTCGCACCAACTCGGCGTGATCTCAAAGCCTCGCGGTGCGCCGCGGGGCGTTTTTGTCTTTTTCTCACAGGCCGCTTCCGGCAAAAACGCACAAAATAACAGGACACGGACCCAAATACATGCCCTCGCCCACCGTCATCGTCACGGGCGCTGCCCGCGGCATCGGGCTGGCCACCGCCAGCACGTTTCTGGCCGATGGCTGGCAGGTTGCGATGATCGATCGGGACGGGCCGGAACTGATGAAGGCGATCCAGGACATGCCCACCGGGGCCTATCCAGTGATCTGCGATGTGTCGCAACAACAGCAGGTTCTGGCCATGGTCCGCGAAGTGATGGTGCAGGCAGGCCGCATCGACGCGCTGGTCAACAACGCCGCCGTCGCCGATTTCGGCCCGATTGAGGAACACGACTTCGCCCGCTGGCGCCGGGTGATGGAGACCAATCTCGACGGGGTATTTCTGTGCTCGCAAGCCGTTCTGGACCCACTGAAGGAAACCCGCGGCGCCATCGTCAACATCGCATCGATCAGTGCGCTGCGCGCCTCGACCCTGCGGCTGGCCTATGGCACATCAAAGGCTGCTGTCGTGCATATGACCAAGCAACAGGCTGTGGAGTTGGGCGAATACGGCATCCGCGTGAATTGCGTGGCCCCAGGCCCCGTGCGCACAAAGCTTGCCGATGCTGTCCACACCCCCGAAATCGTTGCTGCCTATCGCGACGCGATCCCTTTGGGCCGCTACGGGACCGAGTTCGAGATTGCCGAAGTTGTGAAGTTCCTTTGCTCGCACCAGGCAAGCTATGTGACGGGCCAGATCATCGCGAGCGACGGGGGCTTTGACGCCGCAGGTATTGGCCTGCCCGCCTTGCGCCAGGATGTCGGATCAGTCGACGAGGCCTGAGGACCCATCAGAGCAGGCTGTTTGACCACTGTCGCTTAACGAACACGTTGAAAGCTCCGCCGGCCCGTCTTGAGACACCGCTAGTGATGCGACCTGCGTGCCGACATCTTCGCCAAGATCGCTTGCGCCAGAAGCGACAGCGCCCAGGGCAACAATCCCCATCCCGACTATGCTTGCCGTCAGAACCACCCAATCCGTCGCGACCGCACCGTCTTCGCTTTTGATGAAAGCTTTCAGCAACATCGACCGTTACTCCACTATACCGCCCCTGGCGCACTCGCGGTGTGATCCCGCCTCTGCGCATGACACCTCTATGAAGCTCCGAACAGGCGGGAGTAAGACGCAAATTTGAATTAAGTCGGGGGAATTTGGGACCGAGGTGTCTGGGTTTCTCAGTTGTGCCACAATGCGAAGGCCGTCCCTCAACCACACACATCCACCGTACCTGAAACCAGGTGCGGTGGATTAATACGTTTTGTTGGATTTAGTCTGCCCCAAGATTGCATCTGGGGGCACAGGGCGCCACGCAGCCGCGGAAAGCCGGAAACAGATCCCGCGCCGTCGGCGCAGGAGCAAGGATCGCTTTAGCCGTCCATGGCCGTGGCAATCGTTTCGCTGATACTGGTGCCGAGGCCATCGACACCACTGCGCACAGTGGCAATGATCGCAATCGCAATACCCACGAGCGCTGCGGTGAGCACAACCCAGTCTACCGTTACAGCGCCGTCTTCTTCGTCCTTAAATCGCATGATCCGAGCCCTATGGTTAATCGTCTGACACCGGAGGTACCGATCAATGACGGCAGGATTTGGATGAAAGCGGGCCGGCGCAAAGGCCGGCCCGAAACAATTCACGAGGATTGTCGATCAGTGAACGACTGTGTCTTCCGGCGGCACCCGGGTCGAAGTTGACACACGATCTCCAACGATCAGCCCATCGGCCCCAGCGCTGACCGGCACGCTGTCGCCATCGGCTACATCGCCAGCCAGGATCATTTCCGCCAGCCGATCCTGCAAGCTGCGCTGGATCACTCGCTTGAGCGGACGCGCGCCATAGACGGGATCATACCCTTCATCAGCCAGCCACTTACTCGCCGCCTCATCCAGCGCGAGCGTGATGTTCCGCGCCGCCAGCCGCTTTTGCAGCCCGCGCATCTGGATCGCCACGATGCCATCCATGTCTTCGCGCGTCAGTCGATCGAAGATGATCTGATCGTCCAAACGGTTCAGGAACTCCGGCCGGAAATGCGCTCGCACCGCGTCCATCACATCTCGCCGAGCCTGGGCACTGTCCGCGCCTTCGGGCAATTGGCTCAGCGCCTGGGAACCGAGGTTCGACGTCAGAATGATCAGCGTCTGCTTGAAGTCGACCGTGCGTCCCTGACCATCAGTCAGCACCCCGTCGTCCAGCACCTGCAACAGCACGTTGAAGACATCCGGGTGCGCCTTCTCGACCTCGTCGAACAGCACCACCTGATAGGGCCGGCGCCGCACCGCTTCGGTCAGCACGCCGCCCTCATCATAGCCGATATAGCCCGGCGGCGCCCCGATCAGCCGCGCGACCGCGTGCTTCTCCATGAACTCGCTCATGTCGATCCGCACCATCGCGCTGTCGTCATCAAACAGGTACTCAGCCAGCGCCTTGGTCAGCTCGGTCTTGCCCACGCCGGTGGGCCCGAGGAACAGGAACGAGCCCAGGGGCCGGTTCTCATCCTGCAACCCTGCCCGCGCCCGGCGCACCGCGTTCGACACGGCCCGCACGGCGTCGCGCTGACCAATCACGCGCTTGCCAAGCTCTTCCTCCATGCGCAGGAGCTTTTCGCGCTCGCCTTCCAGCATTTTTGAGGTCGGAATCCCGGTCCAGCGCTCCACGACCTCGGCAATTTGCTCAGGCCGCACGGCTTCCTCGATCATGACATCGGTTTCAGCCTCTTCGGCCTCAGCCAGTTTCTTCTCCAGCCCCGGGATCACGCCATAGGACAGCTCCCCTGCCCGTTGCAGGTTGCCCTCACGCTTGGCCCGCTCCAGCTCGATACGCGCGCGGTCGAGTTCCTCGCGCGCGCTGCCCGCCTCGGCCAACCGATCCCGCTCGTTCTGCCATTGGGTGGTCATGGCATCGGACTTTTCCTTCAGCCCAGCCAATTCCCCTTCCAGCTTGCCCAACCGATCTTTCGAGGCCTTGTCGTCCTCTTTCTTCAACGCTTCCCGTTCGATCTCCATCTGGAGGATCTGCCGGTCGAGCGCATCCAGCTCCTCGGGCTTTGAATCCAGCTCCATCTTCAACCGGCTCGCCGCCTCGTCCATCAGGTCGATGGCTTTGTCAGGCAGGAACCGGTCGGTGATATAGCGATGGGACAACTGCGCTGATGAGACGAGCGCAGAGTCCGAGATCCGCACATCATGGTGCAGTTCGTATTTCTCCTTGATGCCGCGCAGGATCGAGATTGTGTCTTCGACCGACGGCTCTTCTACGACCAACGGCTGGAACCGCCGGGCTAAGGCCGCGTCCTTCTCCACGTGCTTCCGGTATTCATCGAGCGTCGTCGCCCCCACACAGTGCAACTCACCCCGCGCAAGCGCCGGTTTAAGAAGGTTCGAGGCATCCATCGCCCCATCCGCCTTGCCCGCACCCACGAGCGTATGCATCTCGTCGATGAAGAGAATGATCTCACCGGCGGCAGAGGTCACTTCCGCCAGAACGGCCTTCAGCCGTTCCTCGAACTCACCCCGATACTTCGCCCCGGCAATCAACGCACCCATGTCGAGCGAAAGCAGCCGCTTGTTCCGCAGGCTCTCGGGCACATCACCATCGACGATCCGCATGGCGAGCCCCTCGGCAATCGCGGTCTTACCCACGCCGGGTTCCCCAATTAGCACCGGGTTATTCTTCGTGCGCCGCGACAGCACCTGCATCGCCCGCCGGATTTCCTCATCCCGCCCGATGATCGGATCGATCTTGCCCTCGCGCGCCCGCTCCGTCAGGTCGAGCGCATACTTCTTGAGCGCGTCATACCCTTCCTCGGCACTCGCCGTGTCCGCCGTGCGCCCCTTACGAATGTCATTGATCGCCGCGTTCAGCTTCTGCGCCGACACGGCGCCCGCATCCAGAGCATCCTTGGCCTTCGACTTGACCATCGCCAGCGCCATCAGCACCCGCTCGACGGGCACAAAGCTATCGCCTGCCTTCTTGGCGACCTTCTCGGCCTCGGCCAAAACCTTGCCCGTCGCGCTGTCCATATAGATCTGGCCCGCATCGCCCGAGACTTGCGGGATCTTGGCCATCGCAGCATCCACGGCATCCACCACGCGATCGGGCGCTCCGCCCGCGCGTTTGATCAGGTTGGCGGCCAGCCCCTGATCGTCATCCATCAATGCTTTCAGCAAGTGCTCAGGCGCCAACCTCTGGTGGCTTTCCCGCATGGCGATCGTCTGTGCAGCTTGCAAAAACCCGCGCGACCGCTCGGTGAACTTCTCCAAGTTCATCGTTCTCTCCTTTGTCCAAGCCTTCGATGCAGGGCGCCCGGCATGGCGGCACGTCCCTCGTTCGAACCTCGAAACAGATATGGGAAGGCCTCAGCCATTGCGCAAGATGGCACCCACCCGCTTGACGCCGCGGCCCCGCCCCCGCAAGAGACGCAGGAAGGAGACCCGCCCATGTCAGATGACCGCCTGATTGTCGCCCTGGATGTTCCAAACGCGTTGGCCGGTCTTGATATGGCCAGCCGCCTCGGCGACCGCGTCTCGTTCTACAAAATCGGCCTCGGAATGCTCACCGGTGGCGGCCTCGCCCTCGCCAATGAGCTCAAACAGGATCACGGCAAACGCATCTTCCTCGATATGAAGCTCTTCGATATTTCCAACACCGTCGAAGCCGCCGTCCGCGGTCTGACCCAGTTCGATATCGACTTTCTGACTGTCCACGGCGACCCCCATGTGGTGCGCGCCGCACGGGAAGGCGCGTCGGGCAGTCAAACCAAGATCCTCGCTGTGACGATCCTCACATCACTCAACCGGGATGACCTCGACGATTGCCTGATGAAGCCGGGCGATCCCGCCGACATCGTGGTGGAACGCGCCGATGCCGCCCTTGATGCCGGCGCAGATGGTGTGATCTCATCGCCCCATGAAGCGGCTCGCATTCGCGCTCTGCCAACAGCCGTGGGCAAGCTGATTGTCACACCAGGGGTGCGCCCTGCCGGTGCCGCGCACGGCGATCAGAAACGCGTGTCCACCCCTGCCACGGCAATCGCAGACGGGGCCGATCACATCGTTGTCGGCCGCCCGATCCATGCCGCACCCGATCCCCGCGCCGCAGCAGAGGCGATCCTGTCCGAGATGGCGTGACCGCCTCCGGCGGGCGTATTTGACACAAGAAGAATGCCGGGACCTAGTCGTCGTTGATATCCCGATCCCAGATCTTGACCTGGCCCTTGCGCACGCCAACGATCTTGCGCAGGGCGATCCAGGCAATCAGCGAACAGATCGCGAAAAACAACAGCGCGGCCGGCAAGGACCCCGAAAGCCACAGCGACACCGGCCCGCCCACCGCAACGGTAAGCCCGGTGGCGGCGGCCCCCAGCGCAAAGCCAAGAAAGATGTAGCCCGGCACCAAAACCTCAAGGAACGCGAGCGCCAGCGCCGCAACCATCCAGACCCACCAAAGCGCCCAGATCATGCGCTGCGCCCCTTCAGCATCTTGAAGGCATCGCCAAAGGCCTCGATGGCCTGCGCCGGCAGCACAACGGTCTGTTTGCCGTTACCTGCGCCCAGCGCCGTCAGCGTCTCGACCTGTTTCAGGGCCACCTGATACTGCGCCGCCTCCAGACCGTTGGCCTGGATCGCCGCGGCCACAACGCCTGTGGCATAGGCTTCGGCATCGGCCTCAACCCGCCGCGCCTTCGCGGCCTGTTCCGCTGCATAAAGCTCGGCATCCGCGTTCAATTCCACCGCGCGTTTCGCACCCTCGGCCCGCGTAACCTCGGCCCGCCGTTCGCGTTCGGCGTTCAGCTGCTGCAACATCGCATCTCGCGTCGCCTGATCGAGGTTTACGTCCAGGATCTCGGCCCGCGTCACCTCGATCCCCCAGTCATCCACTGCGTCTTCGACCAGCTCCTTGATCCGCGCAATCAGTTGCGCCCGGTTTGCCTGAACCTCATCCAGTTCCATCTTGCCGATCTCAGCCCGCACGATCCCCGCGACCGTGGTCGAGATGGCGCCATCCACATCGCGGATCCGGTAGACCGTGCGCTCCGGTTCGGTGATCCGGTAGAACACGCTGGTTTCGACCTGCACCAGCACGTTGTCCGACGTGATCGCATCCTGGCTGGCATTGGGAAGCTGACGTTCCAAAATTGAGATCTGGTGCGCCACGCGATCGAGAAACGGGACGATAAAGTTGATCCCCGGCCCCAGGACCGAGCGCAGCCGTCCGAACCGTTCCACGACATGCTTTTCCGATTGCGAAACGATCCGCACACCTTTGTAGATGCACAGAATGATAAAGCCGGCGAGCAGCAGGATGGTGATGCCGCCCCCGCCAAGGCTTTCAACAAGGTCTTCAAAACCCATGAGCGATCCTTCGATACGCCCCCCGGTTCCCGATTAAGTCGCGCGCCCGGCCCGTTTCAATGGAACGTCACATCACAGGTGCCCGCATGTTGCCGCAAAACACCTGATGTCAACGCAAAACACTTGACGGATGCTGCTCCAAAACGCCCCTCAGGCGGCCGGTCTCCCGGACGGCACGCACGATGTTATGGTCCCGGCTTTCGATTCCGACGAGATTGACGTTCGGAATTGCCCCCAGGCGCATGGCATGGGCGCGATCCAGCCGGTGATGGGCTGCATAGTACACCGTTATCCCAACCGGTGGACGCTGGCGCCGCAACACCGGCAACAGGTCCCAACACCGTTCGCGGCCCAAGGATTTCCACCAGAGCCGAGCCACGTCTTTCGTCCAACGATGGTCGCCATGGCGCAGCCGGTTCACCGGATCGAGGAAGGTTTGGGGCGAGAACGCAATTGCACTGCCAATACCAAGGAGCGATGAAAACAGGATTGCCGCAAATCCCCCCATCGATCCGCCAAGAAACACAACTTTCGACGCACCCGATTCTGCGATGTGGTGTTTCAACTGCATTCCAAGTTCGCTTATCGATTGTGCAGTTGGCGGCGCGCCGAACTGATACCACGCCTTTTCCTTATCCCGCACAAACATCCGACCGACATCGCCGATCTGTCTAGACGACGATTCGATGAACTGAAATTTGGCGTGGGGTGAGTTTCCACCAAGCCCGGCAAAGAACACCACAAGGGTATCTGAACCGGTTTTCGCATCAAAAGAGATGCCGGCGTCGTCCAGCACATTGGGATCCATAATGTGAACTCTCGGGTCTTGTTGCTACACCAAAGCAGATTTCCAGGTCAGGCGGCGATATTTTTTATTAATATCAATATTATAACGCCCGTTCGACAAACTGCTTCGATGGTGCAGAACACACTCCGTCACGCGCCGGTTTTTCCGGTCACGTGTGTCGCCTTTCCCCGCAAGACGACCCCGCGCGCTTGACAGAACAAGCGCGTTTGGCATCCCGCATAGATCCGCGAATTCACGTTGCAAAATTCCACCCCAAGTGTGCTGGGGCACGCTTCTTGCGAAAGCCCCAGCTGTGAGTGAACTAGAATTTGGCTTTGGAAATCAATACCCTTGCCGCCAATTACTTGGCATCGGCAACCAGAATCACACGCTGTAACTGGCAAATAAAATTTGCTATGTTTTCCGAACAATGCCCGCTCTGTGTCGCGACTGCCTCACCACGTTTGACGAAGGGCGCCGTTGCCCAGCCTGCGGCGGTCCCCGCATTGCGCGCCATCCTGAACTATTCGATCTCACCATCGCGCATATGGATTGCGACGCGTTCTATGCCGCCGTCGAAAAGCGCGACAACCCCGATCTGCGCGACAAACCCGTGATCATCGGCGGCGGGCGGCGCGGGGTCGTATCCACCGCCTGCTACATCGCCCGGATCACGGGCGTGCGCTCTGCCATGCCCATGTTCAAAGCCCTGGCGCTCTGCCCCGAAGCGGTTGTCGTGCGGGGGCGCATGGATGCCTATGTCGAAGTCTCGCGCCAGGCCCGCGCGATGATGGAAGAGCTGACCCCCGCCATCGAACCCCTCTCGTTAGATGAGGCTTTTCTGGATCTCACCGGCACAGAAAAGCTGCACGGGGCACCGCCAGCGGTCCTGCTCGCGAGGCTAACCAAACGGATGGAAGACGAGTTGGGGATCTCGGGATCGATTGGTCTGTCGCATAACAAGTTTCTGGCCAAAGTCGCCTCGGATCTTGACAAGCCGCGCGGGTTCTCTGTGATCGGGGCCGCAGAAACCGATGCATTCCTTAGGGACAAACCCGTCAGCTTGATCTGGGGCGTCGGTGGAGCCACGCGGACGGCGCTTGAAAAAGCAGGCATTCGAACCTTCGCGGATCTTCTGCGGTGGGAGCGGACCGATCTCAATGCCCGTTTCGGATCGATGGGCGATCGCTTGTGGCATCTGGCCCGGGGGCAGGATCGCCGCCGCGTAAGCCGAAATGCACCGGTCAAATCCGTATCCAATGAGACCACATTCTCCGAAGACACTGCGGACCCTGAGGTTCTAGATGGCCATATCTGGCGCCTGTCCGAGAAACTGGCCGATCGCCTAAAGGCCAAGGACACAGCCGGCCGCGTGGTGACCCTAAAACTGAAGCAATCAAACCACGCGATCCTCACGCGCCGGACCAGCCTGCCCGACCCGACCCAGATTGCCGACCGGATCTACAAGACCGCACGCGCAATGTATGACCAGACCGCCGACAAAGGGCCGTTCCGCTTGCTGGGTATCGGCGTTAGCGATATCGCCCCCGCAAGCGCGGCTGATATCTCGGGCGATCTTCTTGATCCCGGCGCAGAAACACGCGCGCGGGCAGAACGGGCCACCGACCGCATTCGCGCCAAGTTCGGGCAGGAAGCGATCATCAAAGGCCGCGCGCTGCGCTGAGCATCAGTCTTCGGGATCAAACACCGTCTTGCGTCCCAGCGTATCGCCCGGGTCCATCGTCGGCTGCAATTCGATCCGCTGGCCCGAGGCACCTTCCGCGATGATACGCGCAGCCGCACGGCCCGTCTCCTGACGCCCGGCATCCATCGTCGCAAGCTTCAGGGCGAACCCGTTCAACAGGTTCAGCCCATTAAAACCGGCAAGCCCAATCCGACCGGGCACGTTCAATCCCGCATCAAGGCAATGCAACAGCCCGCCCGCCCCGATCATGTCATTGGAGAAATAGAGAAAATCCAACTCCGGCGATCGCGCCAAAAGGCGTTCGGTCATCTCACGCCCCTTGGCCAGACCCGAGCCGCCGTCGTAAAACTCCTGATCGAACACTTCGAGCCCGACTTTGGCCAAAGCCTCGGTAAACCCTTCGAACCGCTTCCGCGCGCGGTGGTCGAGGGGCATTTTGGTCCCCAGAAACCCGATCTTGGTATAGCCGCCCTTCACGATTGCCCGGGCCATCTCGCGCCCGGCGCGGCGGTGGCTGATGCCAACGACCGAATCCACCGGCTTGCCGTCCGTGTCCATAATCTCAACCACGGGAATATCTGCCGCCGCCAACATGGCCCGGCTAGCCTCCGTGTGCTCGATGCCCGCGATGATCACACCAGACGGACGCCACGACAGCATCTCGTAGAGGACCTTCTCTTCCTGCTCGGGCCGATAGTTCGTCACGCCGACCACGGGCTGCAGATCGGTATCGTCCAACACCTCAGAAATGCCCATCATGACTTCCGGAAACACCATGTTCGACAAGCTGGGAATGATCACCGCCACCAGATTTACCCGGCTCGAGGCCAATGCCCCGGCAATCTTGTTGGGCACATAACCAAGGCTGCGCGCTGCATCCAAAACCTTCGCACGCGTCTGGGCCGACACGTCCCCGCGATTGCGCAACACCCGGCTGACGGTCATCTCGGACACGCCCGACGCCTCAGAGACATCCCGCAGGGTCAGCGGGCGGCGTTGGTCAGGGGGTGTCTGATCGGTCATGGCGATATTTCCTTTGCGCGCCGTCAGCATACGACCATCTTTCTCCCAGGTCGACTGCGACTGTTATCGCTAACGCTGATGGCCTAGTCGCCATTGCACTGCGAACACAGGCTTGATTGCCTTCGCATTTCTCGCGACAACCCCCGCACGGCCCCGTAGCTCAGCAGGATAGAGCAACCGCCTCCTAAGCGGTAGGTCAGAGGTTCGAATCCTCTCGGGGTCGCCAGTGCGCCACTATGCCCGAGGTTCCGCCATCGCCAAGCTCCTGATCGTCTGTACCGGGCTGACGAGCAACCTCTACTCAAGCCTCGCCCTGGGCCAGCGACTTCAGCGCGCGGGTCATCAGGTTACAGTCGCGACGCCATCGGTTGGTCGGTCTGCTGCGGAGACAGCAGGCTTGGCTGCCATTGACATACCGGCCCCCCGGCTGGGCGCGCTGACCGGCTATCTGGGCCGTCCCACGCAGCGTGGCTTGCGCGACCGGCGGACGCGTACCGAACAGGCCGCAGCCGAGATTCTCAAGGAAGGGTTCCGCGATGTTCTCGCCGATCACCAGCCGGAGCTGGTGATCAGCGATTGCGAACACCACGGCGCGATCCTGCAGTCAGTCGCCACTGGACACCGCGTCCTTCTGCTGTCTTTCATTTACCAAACGCCGCCGGGCCCGATGATGCCTCCGGCCAATGGTTCGATCGTGCCCGGGCGCGGTCTTGGGGGCACGCGGCTGGGCATCCGGGCCTCTTGGATGGCCCTTGCCGCCAAAAAACGCGCGGCACTATTGCGGGCGTCATGGGCCCATTGGGGCGGCGATTTCGCGACCGCGCATGGTGGCGCCGCGGCACAGTTGGGCGTCGATCTGGCGAAGATCACGACCCGCAAGGGCTTCCAAATGCCCTGGAGCTATACGCTCCCCACACTTTTCTTGGTATCCCAACACGTAGACTTCCCCTCAAAGCTAAGAACGGGCCAAACCTACGCTGGACCCATGATCCTAAGGGATCGACCGGCGGCGCAAATCGATGCGCGTGTGAACTCGTTTCTCACACCAGCAGCGGATCGGCCCCTGATCTACGCTGCCTTCGGATCAATTCGACGCCCGCCCAACAGGTTCCTCACTGCCTTGATCGCTGTGGCCCGCGGCAATCCGCAGATGCAGTTCCTCATCGCCCACGGCACGGCCGACCCGGATGCCCTCGACACACCGAGCAACATGGCGATTGTCCCTTGGGCCCCACAACTCGATGCCCTGCAGGCCGCTGACTGTGCGATATTTCACGGCGGGGCAGGCACGCTGGGCGAGTGTCTGGCGACAGCAACGCCGATGCTGATCTATCCAGATGCGCTTGACGGCAAGGGAAACGGCGCGCGGGTTGTCTATCACGGCTTGGGCCAGGTCGGGTCTTACGCCGATAGCGCGGAGCAGATCGCGGCCTCTCTCAAAGCGCTCGTCTCAAATGCGGATGTGAGGGCCAACCTCTTACAGCAACAGCGCCATATCGAAACGTATGAGACGGCCCAAACCGCGGAACGCGCAGTCGCGGCCCTTTTGGCGGCCCCTAAAGCCTCTTGATCCGCGACACGATGCGCGATGTCAGCGAAAGCCGCGCCTCGTCATCGGTCAGAAGTGCCTTGTGATCGAACGGCAAGACATCCACCTCTGCCGCCGTTAGCGCGTTCGACAGGGTTCCACCCGACGCCATTGCCGGATTGTCCTCTGTGACCAGCACATGCACCGGGCCGTCATAGGGTGCCACGCGGTAGCGCCGCATCGCCAGCGCATAAGCCTGGCTAACCACGTTGCGGCGATGACGCTCACTGTCCTGCGCAAATCGTTCCATCGTGCGGGAAGCTAGGCCACGGGCAAGGGACACCCCTTGCATTGCGAACTCCGTGGCCTGCCCGCCACTTTGCGACCGGCCATCATAGGGCGGATCGATCAGACAGACCAATGGCACATCGTGGCCTTGGGCCCGCAGCTGTCGCGCGATCTCAAGCGTGATCATGGCCCCGGCCGAGTAGCCGCACAGAATATAAGGGCCTTCCGCGCGCATGGACTTCAGGTTCCCAATAGTCTCGGCGGCAAACCCCTCGATACGTGCGCCCAACGCCACGTCCGACCCATGAAAATGATGCGAGAACTGAAGCCCGACGGGCCATTTCGGCCCAAGCCCCCGGGCAATCTGTCGATAGATCCACATGTTGCAGTGCAACAGGAAAACGGGCGTTCTGATCCCATCCAGATGCGCAAACTTCAGCGGCGCCTCAGCAGGCCCTGCCGCATCATCTTCTGCGCTACGCCGCACTAGGGCTGCGCTCAGCTCTTGCAGGGTCGGGTGTTCGAAAACATCCGTCGGCAAGATCGGCAGCCCCGCCTGCTCGGCCTTGGCGAACAGGCCGATCGACATCAGACTATCGCCGCCGAGATCAAAGAAATCAGCCTCGCGTGTGACCTCACCGCAGCCCAGAACATCGCCCCAGATCGCGGCAAGCCGGGTTTCGGTATCACCCACCGGCAGTGTCCCGGCCGAAACCGCCGCCGGGGCGCTGCGCACAGCATCTGCCAACGCCCGACGATCGACCTTTCCATTGGGTAGCGTCGGAAACCGGTCCATCCAATGCATCTGCGCCGGACGGGCAAAGGCCGGTAGCTGGCTTTGGAACGCGTTCTGCATCGCCTGCTCAAGCCCGGCTGTCTGTGCGGCCTCAACACACAGCACAAGCGAGGCTCCTGCGTCCCTATCCATGACAACGGCACAGACATCCGCCGGTGCGGCCACGCTCCGGGCACAGTGTTCCAAATCGCCAATTTCAACCCGATGCCCGCGAATTTTGACCTGATCGTCCTCGCGCCCGAGAAACAGGAACATCCCGTCCGCGCCCCGAACCCCGAGATCGCCCGTTCGGTAACTCTGCAGCCCGTCCTTATGTGTGCGGAATGGACTGACCGCATCTGTTCCTTGCCCAAGGTATCCGTGCGACACTGTGGGACCCGCGACCACGATCTCACCGGCAACGCCATCCGGCAGCGGGCGCCCGTCCCGATCACAGACTGCCATGGTCACACCCGGGATAGGGCGACCGATCGGAACACTCGCATCCCCCGCCCGGTCCGTAAGGTCAGCCATACAGCACCAAACCGTCGCCTCGGTCGGCCCGTATTCGTTGAGCAAACGCCCGCCCATCCCAGCGGATCGATGGGCATCCAGCAAAGAGGGTGAGACCGCCTCCCCTGCAACGATCACCGTCTCAAGGCCCCGCAACTGGGCTACCGCACCCGTTCCAAGCAAAGCCTCGTATAGCCGCGGAAGGCACAGCAGGGTCCGCACGTTACGCTCAACCACTACTGATGCCAGGCGCGGGGGGTCTTGCACCAGCTCAGGATCGCCGATCACCAGGTGCCCACCTGTGGTGAGCGTCCAAAAAATTCCGACGACCGAGCTGTCGAAAGCAAGCGAGGACAGCAACAAAAACGTCTCAGGCGGCCCGCCATAGACTTGGTTGCGGACGATGGTCGAATGGGCAAGTGCAGCGTGGTGTATGGGAACGCCCTTCGGCGCACCCTGCGATCCGGAGGTGTAGATGACATAAGCGATGTCCCCCTCGGCAGGCGCGGCTTTCACGGGGACCCTGGCAGCCTCGGGATCATCGATGCACAGCCTGTCGCAAGACCCAAACCGCGGGACGTCCGATGCCGTCAGGATGACCTTGTGCGGGGCATTTTCCAGAACCTGTCGAATGCGCTCTTCTGGATAGGTCACATCGAGGGGGATGTAGGCGGCACCCGATTTCATTACGCCAAGAAACGCCGCGATGGCGGGGATACCTCGGGGCAGTGCCACAGGAACCAGATCGCCCCGCTCAACCCCTGCCGCAGCCAGCATCTCGGACACCCGCGCGACCTCGTCTGCAAGCGCGCTATATGTGATCGTGCCAGAGGCATCGCTCACTGCGGGCGCATCAGGCGAACCTTCCGCAGCAACGGCTATCGCCTCCGATACGGTGGCAAACGGCACTTCGACAGAATCCGGACGCGGTAGATCCGGGTAAGCTTCCGAGAGATCCCCAACCAATGCCGAAGGGGTCCTTATGACAGCACGCAAAAGCCCCTCAAAATCCGAAAGCATCGCCTCCACCACCGCGTCCGAGAAGGCCGCTGGATCATAGTACACCTCAAGCAGCAGCCCTTCATCCGGCGTCACAAGCACTGTCAGGGGGAAGTGACTGGTCTGCACTGTTTCCAGCCGCCCGATGCGCAACGCGCCCTCAACCGCCTGAACCGGTGGCAATCGCTCAAACGCAAAGACGTAGTCGAATATCGGGATGCCCGCAGGCAGGTCCGACCACGCCTGAACATCCGCCAGCGCTGAGGCTTCAAAGGCACGCCGCGCGCGCATGGCCGCTTCGGCGGATTGCAACAACTCCGATACCGCCTCTGCCGCATCGAACTGAAACCGCACGGGAAGCGTGTTCAGAAATGCCCCAGCCGCGCGGTCCGCACCGCCAAGATCAACGGGCCGCCCCGCATTCGTCGCCCCAAATACAATGTCATCGGACCGCGCGTAGCGGCGCAAGACCAGGGCCCAAACCGTAGACATCAACGTGTTCTGCGTAATCCGGATATCACGGCAAAGCCGTTCCGACCCTTCCAAAACCTCTGGGGGCATCGTGTGCGACAAATGGCGATGCGCTTCACCGGGGTCGGCAAGCATACCTGACAGAACGTCAATCCGCGTCGGCTCCGTGATCCCCGCCAGATAGGCCCGCCAGAACGCTTCATCTTTCGACGCATCCCGCGATTTGAGCCAGCCAAGATAATCGCGAAACTGCGCGCGCGGGGCCACAGACCGCGGATCATTGTAGCGCGACAGCACATCATCCAGAACGCTGCGAGTAGACCAGCCATCCGACACGATGTGATGAACAGCCCAGATCAAACGCGCGGTCTCTGGCCCAAGCCGCACCATGGCGACCTGCATCAAAGGGCCTTTCGCCAGATCAAACCCGGCACTTTGATACTGCGCGACCAACGCTTGCGACCGCGCCGCCTGTTCATCGGGGGACAAGTCCTGCCAGTCGAACGCAGCCCACGGAACCTCCACCGCCTTATGGATCACTTGCAACGGGCGCTTGACCCCGTCCCACACGAATGAGGCCCTGAGCGCATCGGACGCCATGACAGTGTCCCGAAACGCCGCCCGGAAGCGCGCGGCATCCAGCGGCCCAAGGATATCCGTGGAGACCACGCCAACATAGGTGCCCTGCGTCTGTGCGCCGATACAGTGAAACAAGATGCCCGACTGCACCGGGCTCAACGGCAGAACCGCTTCCACATTTTCGGGAAGGCTCGCGTTCACGACAGGGCCCGCGTGATCCCGGCCAGATCGTCGTCGTCAAGGTCGACCAGGGGCGTGTCGTCAACGCGCGCGGACGTCCCGGACGCTTCCGCGGCTATGGCGAGCCGCGCGATGGTCGGGTGTTCGAAGACCGCCGTGGCAGGCACGCCTAGCCCGGCCTCATTCGCCTGTATCGCAATCTGGATCGCGGCAAGTGAGTCCCCTCCGATATCATAGAAATTGTCGTCCACGCCTACCCGGGGCAGCCCAAGGACCTCGCAGAAAATCGCTTCCAACACCGCCTCGCGCCCTGCAGACGGCGCGCGATAGTCCGCCCGCGCAGCAGACCTGTCTCGCGACGGCGATGGCAGCCGTGCCGAATCCACCTTGCCATTGGCCGTCAAGGGCATGTCCTCGATCACAACGATATCGGTCGGCAGCGCTTCCGGTACCAGCCGCGTCCGAAGCACATCCCACAGCGCCGGTGTCGAAACGCCGCCCCGCGCCGCCACATAGGCCACAATACGGTGTGGCCGCGCGGGCGCGACCTCTTCGTCAAAGCCGATCTCTTCAAGAATCTGAACGACGCGATCTTCGTCGATCTCATCATTCAATTCGTGCAAGGCCTCGTCGCGGGTCTTGTGCCCCAGTCGGACATCCCAACTGTAGGGCAGCGCATAGTTGTGAAAGCCCTCGCGCTTGGAGTGCACGTATATTCCCACATCATTGATCAGACAGTTCGTGGACCGCCCGGTATCTTCGGGTCGGATCCATTTCGCGCGCTCACCCAGAAAGCGATAGATCTCCGACACCGGCACATCGATGTAGCGGTAGATGTCGATAAAGCTCACGTGATCCAGAACGGACCCGTCCCGCAAGTCGTCCGCACAGAGCAGGCGCGACACGGCATCGTCTTGGGCGTGATACTGACGCCTAGCGGCATCAACCAGATGGTCGATCTCCGCCGCGCTCGGCGCCCCATCGACGAAAAGCTCGGGCGTCAGCCGAGTCTCAAAGAATTGTCCCCGCGACAGGCCGGTGACGATACCCGCAACGCCCTCGTCCCGCGCCACGCGCAAGGCCAGTGAATAGATCGTCTTGAAACAGCCCTGGCACACGTTTGAGTGCGCTTTGAGGCTTTCCACAAAGATCTGGTTCATCGCGTCGGTTTGCAGGAACCGGTGATCCCAGCCCAGGTCCTCTGCCACCCGTCGGATATTGTCCTTGGCACCGTCAGAGATGTAGCCGTTGTCGAGAGTGAGTGCGAGAACACGCTTGCCATACTCCGCCAAGCGGTAAGCGGCATAGGTGCTGTCTTTGCCACCGCTCAGCAGCATGATCAGGTCATATGCGCCGGTTGCCTTCGATGCGATGTCTTCGATCTTCTCCGCCAGAACCTCCGGGCTCTGGAAATAGCTCTGCGCCCGGGATCTGTAGCCCTCATAGCCTTCGCAGACCTGGCACACGCCGTCGCTGTTAAACACCGCGCCGGGATACGTGTCTGGAAGCCCGCAGGTCTTACAGGCGCTCTGAGGGGATCGCTGCACATGCGTTTGGATATGCACCGCATCCACACCCGCCACCGATTGCAAGGCCGCCGCGATCTCGGACGTCTCAATCCGAACACCGCCCACCTTCAACTGCGTGTCGGCGCGGCCCAGATACTCAAACACCCCATCAGGGCGAAGCCGCCCAAGATCGCCCGAGCGATATATCGTGCGGCCAGGCGACATCGGATCATCGACAAAACACTCAGCCGTCAGATCAGCCCGCGCTAGATAACCGCGTGCCAGCCGCCCACCGATACAAATCTCGCCCACCACGCCATAGGGCACCACGTTCAGGCCCGCATCGCGCACGGTGATCTCAACCCCATCTGCCGGCCTGCCGATGGGGACCGAGGTTCCTTGATCGCTGTCGGCTTCGAAGCGGTGAATCATGCATCCAACCACTGCCTCCGTCGGCCCGTATTCGTTGTAGATGGCAATCTCAGGTGACAGCACCGATTGCGCCTTGCGGCACAACGCGGTCGTCAGGTTCTCGCCCCCGAGGACAAGGCTGCGGATCCGGGACACCGGGGTGTTCTGAGCGCAAACAAGGGACAGGTGCGACGGCGTCAGCTTGACGACATCCACCGCGTCATCGGCGAACACATCCAGCACCGCTAGGTCCGTCGTCCCGGTCTCGGGATACACCACCACCGTGCCCCCAGTGGTCAGCGGCGCAAAGATCGAGGTGATCGTCAGATCGAAAGACAGCGATGAAAAGAGCGCATAGTCCGCGGGATGCTCGCCACCAAAGGCCTTGGCGGCCCAGCGGCTGTAGCGGGCAAGTCCGCCGTGGGTCACCTCAACCCCTTTGGGCGTTCCGGTGGACCCCGAGGTGAAGATCACATAGGCGGCCTGCTCGCGATCGGGCCACTGCGCCGGTGCGGCGGGGCCCGCCTCCGCCCCAAGTGGTACGATGGGCACATCCATGGCCTGAACCACGGCAGTCCTTTCCCCATCCGAGACCGCAGCTGTCACCTGCGCCAGCCTCGCAATCTCCCGCACACGCGCGGCGGGCGTGTTTGCCGCAACGGGCACAAAGGCGGCACCAAGCGACAGAACGCCCAAGAGCGCCGGCACCAACTCCAAGCCACGTCCCGCATGAACCAGAACACGGTCGCCCGGCTTCACACCAAACGAGGCCAAGTGACCCCGATAGATCGCGACACGCGCCTCAAGTGCGCCATAGGTCAGGGTCTCAACACCCTCACGAACCGCCACCGCCCCATCTGGCTGCGCAGCGATGCGGTCCAACACAAGCGCGGCATCTGCTTCTTCCGGTCCTCGGGCCACCTGTCGAAGGGTCAGCACGTCTTGCGCGCCACACAACGGCACGGCCCCAATCTCTAGAGACCGGTCCCGCAGAAGGGCCTCCAGCATCGCGGTGAAATGCTGCGGGATGTCGTGCGCGGAGGTCTTGGACGCCAATGCGTCGTTGACATCCAGCGCCAGCGACAATGCCCGACCATCAAATCGCATCGCGTGCAAACGCACCCCATGCCGGGGATCATGCGCCTTGGGATGCACCCAGGTCACCCGCGCCGGATGCCCTGCAAAATCTCCAAACTCGGCCGTTATGTAGTTAAAGACAGCGGTCATGCGCTTGGCCGCAGCGCCCGTGCTTGCCCCAGGGCGCGCGTGACGCAGATACCCGGCCAAGGCTTCCTTCACCTTTACGAACAGTTGATCGAAACTGTCGCTTGGCAAAACGTCCACGTCCACGGGAAACGTCTCAACGAACAGACCCATCGTCTTACGATCATCAGGCGTCAAACGGTTATGCGCGGGCGCACCAATGGCGACACGCTCATCCCCTGTCACCCGATGCACATACGCCGCAAAGGCTGTGAAAAGTAGCGCGAATTCTGTGAGTTGCGGTGTGAATACCTGAAGCTGCGGGTCCCGAACGCTTCTCTCAAGCGCATCGCGCAGGCCCTTCGAGACGTCCACCGTGACACGCGTGGACGCAGGCGTCTCTGCGTGATCGCCCCCGTAAAGCGGCGAAGGGGGTGCCGTTTCCGCAGTCGCCAACCAATGCGATCGCGCGGCGTCAACATCCGCCGTCTCCACCGCCTCGAATCTAGCAAGAAAGGACGGGGCCGGGCCTAGGTCGGCACCCTCATAGGCCCGCGATACCTCTGAGAAGACAAGCGCCGCGGCAGCCCCATCCGTCACCAGGTGGTGCTGGTTGAAATACCACACCCAGTTCTCGGGCTCCAACCGCAACAGCGCACAATCGAGCGCGCGCCGGGACAGATCAAAGACCCGCGATATCCTGGCCTCGATCCACGCGTCTGCGGCGGCGTCCGGGTCGGCATGATCAGAAAGGTCGACCACCTCAAGATCAAACCCTTGATCCACCGCACGTTGCGTCGCGCCAGACGCGTTCGCCGCAAAAACAAGCCGCAGCGCATCATGGCGCGCAACGACAGCCTCAAACGCAGCTTCAAAGCGGTGAGGGTCGATTGCGCAGTGCAGATCGAAACGCCAGCCCATGTTGTAAAGCGGCGCATCCGGGGCCAGGTGCTGACCCGTCCAAAGGACGCTTTGGGCGGGCGACAGCGAGACAGACGGCCTATCGTCGGCTGCGCCTGTCATCCGGCCTGTTTGCTCGCGACATAGGCGGAGATCGTGTCGATTGAGCTAAAATGCTCAAGCACGACCTCATCCAGCGGAATGGTCAGCTCAAAGGTCTTTTCCAGAAACGCCACCAGATCGAATACCCCCAGCGAGTCGACGAGCCCGCTAAGCAGCAGGTTTTCGTCATCCGCGACAGAGCGGCCATTGAGCAGTTTCTGGATTATGAATTCCCGGATCTTCGATTTCCGGTCGAGCGTGGTTCGGTCAGACATCATATACCTCGGCAAGGTGTTTGCGGTCGATCTTGCCGGTAGCGGTCCGTTTGAACTCGGGCAGGATACTCAGAATCGTCGGAACGGCCTGTGGAGGCAAGGCTTGCGCCGCAAAGGCCCGCAGGTCGGCCGTGTCTGGCGTGGCACCAGGACGTGCGGTGATATACGCCGCGATGCGCGCGGGATTGCCGATCACAACAGCGGCTGCTTCCGACACATCGTCATGGCGCGACATCAAAAGCTCGATCTCATCCAGCTCAACCCGAAAACCGCGCACTTTCACTTGCCGGTCGGCTCGACCCAGAAAGTGCAACTCGCCCGCGCTGTCGCGGCGCACCAGATCGCCCGTGAGATAGTGGCGCCGGCCATCGATAACGCGAAATGCCTGCGCATTGCGTTCCGGGTCATTCCAGTAGCCCACCATCATCGCGGGCGTCGCAACGAAAAGCTCGCCTTCATCGGCCCGCTCGTCCCCATCGAGAATAACTAGATCCGCATGCGCACAAGGCGTCCCAATGGAAATCGGGGTGCCGTCGATATCCGCCAGATCAAGGTGTTTGTAGCTGCACTGGTTCACCTCCGCCGGCCCGAACGAATTGCTGAACCGGGCATTCGGCGTATGCAGCCCAAACGCCCGAAGCTGATCCGGCAACATCGGCTCCCCACCAAAGATCACCCAGCGCAACGCCGAGAAATCGCGGTTTTCGATCGCCCCGCGTTCGACCAGCTGGATCAGCGCGTGGGGCACCGAATACCAAATCGTGAGCCGTTCCTGCTCGATTAGCTGCGCCAGACTGGCCGGCAGCTTCATATGCATTTCCGAGATGATGACGGTCGTCGCCCCGGCATAGGGCCCGCTGAACATGTCAAACGTCGACATATCGAAATGCAACGGCGAATGATTGCTCAGCCGATCCTCTTGCGTAACGCCGTAAAGATCGACCGACATGCGCACATAGGCCAGCCCCGTTTCATGGGTGTGCGTGATGCCCTTGGGCGTGCCCGTGCTGCCCGAGGTAAAGACGATATAGGCCGGATCATCCGTGCGCCGGGCCCGCGGCGCCCCGCGATTCTGCGGCACATCCGTTGCCCAAAGAACCGCACCGTCCGCACCCAGCACGCAGGCAAGGTCCGGCGCCGCCGCGATCACCGCGCGGTAGCCCGCGGCCTTCCGCTCCTGCGAAACTATGGCCTTCAGCCCACAGGCCGCAGCAATCTGGACCAGACGCTCCTCCGGTGCACCAGGATCCATCGGCACATACGCGGCCCCGGTCCGCATGATCCCGTAAATCGCAATCGCCGTATCGAGCGACTTGTCAACGTAGACACCGACCCGGTCACCGGGACGCACTCCACCTTCAATAAGCATCTTGGCCAATCGATCTGCCGCATCGTCCAGCGCGTGGTAGGTCAAAGCTTCTTCTGCAAACTTGAACGCCACGGCATCGGGCGTCTCGCGTGCCCAGACGCGCACGATCTCATCAATGTACTGAACGCCGTCCATCAGCCCACCAACCCCGCCAGCGTCTGTCGCACGGGGCCAAGGAAGTTATACGTCCGTTCCGCAAACCAGACGGCGGCAATCGCGATCAATGCGACCGACCCCATCTGCAAACCAAGGAACCGGTAGACCCGCCATTCGCGCAGCAAGAACAGGATCGGGAACGCAATCAGAACAATCGCCAGCTGCCCGATCTCAAGCCCCGCATGAAATGCGCCCAGCGCCACGGTTCTTTGCGCGACTTCCGATCCGAGCAACGGAAGGACGCTGACATATCCAAACCCGTGACACATGCCAAAGATCAGGATCACGATCCACGACCGTGTGCGAAGCTGCGGCACAAGATTGCCCAGCGCGATCAGCACGATCGATGCGGCAATCGCAGCCTCGGCATAGGTTGATGGCAGCCGGAACACACCGAAGGCCACCAGGCTCATCGTGATCAAATGGCCCACCGTAAAGGCCGTCACCAGAAAAACCATCGTCACCAGACTGCCCTGCAAATCGGATGTCGGCGCCCAGCGCCCCCTTTCGCGCACCATCGTCGCAGTCAGCAACAGACCCGTCAGAAACAAAAGCTGGTCGATACCGTGCCACACATGCCAGATGCCATGCTGCAGAAAGCTCGCGAAAACCGCGCCCAGCGGATCGGCGGTCAGGTTCAGTGTCTGCGGCGCCATCCCGGCCTGGAAGGCCAGCGAGATGTGGCTTTCGTTCTTGCTGACGCCTGTGCGCGTGTTGCTTTCGATCAAAGCAAAGCCGCGATGCCCCGGGTCGATGTCTGAGAACAGAAAATCATAGGCGATGTCGATGCTGTCCGGCGTTGGCCCCAGCTCAGGAATATCGAAACTGAACAGCGCAAAGGTGGCGATTTCGGTTTCCAGGAAATCCAACCCAGTGTACCGGATCGGATAGCTGCGCCCGTTTGCCAAAAGCAAAAGCCGGTCGGAGAGGTAGTCGAAAATCTCGCCCTCGCGCGCGGCGATCTGGGATTGATCCGGAACACCGGTGCCATCGAACTCGAACGCCTGCGCCAGATCTTTTGCCGTCACCTCAATCCGGCCTGTCAGCGCCTCATCGCTGACCTGGAAATAAACGTAACTCTCGTCAATCCGGTGTGCTGCAGCGGTGGTGGCTGAAAAGACGACCGCCAGACAGGTCAGCAAGATGCTCAGGAGAGCTCGTAGTCTCGCATATGTCGCCATCATCTTACCTTTCACCGGGCCACAGGACCCAACACTCGTTCAACATCGCGCGGCGTGACACACCGGTGCCTATGCCTCGCGCCCCTTCAGCATCCGCGCAATGATTTGTCGTTGGACGTCAGACGTCCCCGAATAAATCACGCCGCCAAGGGCATCGCGCAGGTCTGTCTCAGGCGCGCTGCCCGCAAGATACCCTGCCCCACCGTGGATCCGCATCGCATCCAGACTGTTCGCCGCAAACGCCTCGGAGATATGCAGTTTCGTCATCGCGGCGTGCTGCAACGCCGTCTCGCCCGCGTCCTTCAGCTCGGCCGCGCGGTACAGCATCAAGCGGCTTGTCTCAAGCCGCACCGCCATGTCAGCCAAACGGTTCGACACCGACTGATGCTCTGCAATCGGTTTGCCAAAGACAACGCGGTCCCGTGCAAACGCAGTACACTCTTCCAACTGCCGCGCCATCGATCCGACATGGCTGGCAAAGATAAAGCTGCGTTCCCAGTCCATCGTCGACTGAAAGATGCTAGCACCCGCCCCTTCGCGGCCCAACAGGCGATCCTCCGGGATCCAGCAGTCTTTGAAATGCAGCTCACCCATTGGCACCGATGTCAGGCCCATCTTCTCCTGATCCGGCCCACGCTGAAATCCTGCATCGTCCTTTTCGACCAGAAACGCCGAGATGCCCCAGGCCCCGCGATCAGGCGCGGTCTTGGCGAACACAACCGCCAGATCGCACACACTCGCCATCCCGACATAGACCTTGTGCCCGTTCAAGACATAGCCGCCGTCACGCCGCTCTGCCGTGGTGGCAAGGCTGGCAGCATCCGAGCCCGACTGCACCTCGGTCATGCCATGGGCACCGACAAGCGCACCCGTCGACAAGCGCGTCAGGTAGGTCTCTTTCTGCGCGTCGCTGCCATAGGTCAGGATCGGCTCTTGCACCGCCCAGATCTGACCGTTGACCGACAGCGTGAAGCCATTGTTAGGACAGGCATAACCAAGCGCTTCCAATGCGGTGATTGTCGTCGTGACGCTCGCCCCCCGCCCGCCATACTGACGCGGCGTGAGCAAGCCGAACACACCCGCATCGGCGCAGGTGTTCCACGCATCGCGCCACCCCTCCGGCCCCGCCCCGATCGCAAGATCCAAAGACCCATAGGTAGACCGGACCTCATCAAGGTTTGGCGTCACTTCCTGAAGCATGAAAAAAGTCCCCCTGCGGCGGATCAGCCGCTCGTACGAGACCTAGCATGCGTTGAAATCAGGGCAAAAAATCCTCACTTCGGCGTGATCGGGAGGGGCCCGTCGTCGCAACAAATCCAACCTGGCCACAGCTTTGTCGCGAAAAACCTTGGTTCGACGGGGACGCACACACCGTTTGCCCCATCCGCGTTCTCGGCGTTTGCACTACCGCATTAGAGTTTCACCCAGGCCGCATTGCGTTGGGAGCTTCGGACGCACGCATCGACAAATTGAACCCCCTTGAGCCCATCCAACACCGTTGGGAACGTTACCTCCGCCTCAGCACTTCCGCCTGTGCGGTGCGCCAGGATTGCCCGCGCGGCCTCGGTATATATGTTGGCGAAACCTTCCAGATACCCCTCAGGATGCCCCGGCGGGATACGGCTGACCCGGCCTGCCGCTTCCCCCGCCCCGGCCCCGTTACGGGTAATCAGACGCTTTGGTTCGCCAAACGGCGTGTGCCACAGGTAATTCGGATCCTCCTGCGCCCATTCCAGCCCGCCGGTTTCGCCATAGACCCGGATGCGCAGCGCGTTCTCGTTGCCTGGCGCGACTTGGCTACACCAAAGCATCCCCTTCGCCCCGCCTTTGAAGCGGAGCATGACATGGCCATTGTCATCCACCTGCCGCCCCGGCACGAAAGCATCAAGATCGGCGGCCAGCTCCTCCGCCTCCAGCCCGGTGATGAAGCACGCCAGATTATAGGCATGGGTCCCGATATCCCCGGTCGATCCACCCGCCCCCGACCGCGCGGGGTCTGTCCGCCACGCGGCCTGTTTGAAGTCCTGCTCCACCGTCAGCCAATCCTGCGGATACTCGACCTGCACGACACGAATGGGCCCGATCTCTCCATTCGCCACCATCTCGCGCGCCTGCCGCACCATCGGATAGCCGGTGTAGTTGTGGGTCAGCACAAACAGCGCGTCCGAACTTTCGGCAGCCTTGACCAATTTCTTGGCATCCGCCAGCGTCGAGGTCAGCGGCTTGTCGCAGATCACATGTATCCCGCGCTTCAGGAACTCGCGCGCAGCGGCGTAATGCATATGGTTCGGCGTGACGATCGAAACCGCCTCGATCCCATCTTTCCGCCGCGCCTCACGGACCGCCATCGTTTTGAAGTCGTCATAGACCCGTGGCAGGCCCAGCGCCTCACCACTCGCGCGCGATTTCTCCGGCGTCGACGACAAGGCCCCCGAAACCAGTTCAAACTGATCGTCGATCCGCGCCGCGATCCGGTGGACGCCGCCGATGAACGCATCATTGCCACCGCCCACCATGCCCAGGCGGATCCGCCCCGTCAGGTTTTCATTCCGTCCCGTGACCATCAGCCGATCCCCAGCATCTTGCGGTTGCCGGCCTCATCGGTGCCGCCATCGGCGAAGTCGTCAAACGCCACTTCGGTGGGCCGGATGATATGATCGCGCACAAAGGCCGCGCCCTCCCGCGCGCCATCTTCGGGATGCTTGATCGCGCATTCCCATTCGACCACGGCCCACCCGTCAAAGCCATTGGCCGTCAGCTTGGAAAAGATCGCCGAGAAATCGACCTGGCCGTCGCCTAGCGACCGGAACCGCCCCGCCCGATCAACCCAAGACTGATAGCCCGAATAAACCCCCTGCCGCCCGGTGGGATTGAACTCCGCATCTTTGACGTGGAACATCCGGATCCGGTCCTTGTAGATGTCGATATTGTCCAGATAGTCGAGGCACTGCAGCACATAGTGCGACGGGTCATAGAGCATGCAGGCCCGCGCATGGTTGCCCGTCCGCTCCAGGAACATCTCGTAGGTCACGCCATCATGCAGATCCTCGCCCGGATGGATCTCGTAACAGACATCGACCCCGCACTCCTCGGCATGATCGAGGATCGGCGTCCACCGCGCCGCCAACTCATCAAATGCCGTCTCGATCAGCCCCGCAGGCCGTTGCGGCCAGGGGTAGACATAGGGCCAGGCCAGCGCGCCTGAGAACGTCGCATGCGCCGTGATCCCCATGTTTTTGGAGGCCGTCAGCGCCTTCTTCACCTGATCCACCGCCCAAGCCTGCCGCGCCGCCGGGTTGCCCCGTACCTCTTCTGCGGCGAACCCGTCAAACGCTGTGTCATAGGCAGGATGCACCGCCACCAGTTGACCCTGCAAATGGGTGGAAAGCTCCGTCACCTCCACCCCGTTCGCGGCGGCGGCGCCTCTGAACTCGTCGCAATAGTCCTTGCTCTCCGCCGCCTTCTCCAGATCGAACAGACGGCCATCCCAACTGGGCACCTGCACGCCGACATACCCGCAATCGGCCGCCCATTTGGTGATCGCGTCCCACGAATCGAACGGAGCTTCGTCGCCCGCGAACTGCGCCAGAAACAGCGCCGGCCCTTTGATGGTTTTCATGCGATCTCCTCCCAATCGATCGTGCCTTATGGTGGCATGTTTTCTTTGATGTAGATGTCGATGCGGATGCGTTCCTGCGCGGGATTGAACGGCGCACTGTCCGCTGTGGCCCGCAAGAGCCGCGCACAGGATCGGACCAGATGCCCGCTATCCTGGTTGATCACGGCGTCGAAATACCCATCCCGCAGCGCGGCCTGGCTGAGCGGCGTCAACTCATGCCCGATGACCACGATATCTTCCGCCGCCTTCCGGTCCGTCAAAAACCGCACCAGCCCCTCATTGCCCGCAGCGCTCGAATAGATGCCGCAAATATTGGGATGGTTCTCAAAGATCTCGGGCAGAAGCGCATAGATCAGGTCGGGATCATCGCGCCCCTCGACCGAGGCCACCACTTCCAGATCCGGGAACGCCTCTCCGATAACCAGATCGAAGCCCTGTCGCCGCTCAAGGTGATCGCGGGCGAACCGCGATCCGGTAATGAACAGGATCTTCCCTGTCCGCCGGATGAACCGCCCCATCAACTGGCCCGCCGTCCGGCCTGCCGACACGTTGTCGATGCCCACGAAATGATTGCGCTCCGACGACGGCAGGTCGGAGACCAGCGTGACCACCGCGATCCCCTTGTCCCGCAGCCGCTTCACCGCATCGCGCACCGAAGGTGTCTCCGGGCTGAAGATCGCGACGCCGTCGGTTTCCGCCGGATCAATCCGATCCAGCACCGCCACGAAATCCTGCGGATCAAACGGCTTGGCCAGCGCCAGCGAGAGCTCCGTCCGGTCATTGGCGAGCCGCTCCGCCTGCTCGCCAATCTGCTTGCGCAACGCCAAAACAAATTCGTTCTCGGTATTCGGCAGCACAAACAGCAGGTTATAGACCCGCCGCCGCGCCAGATTGGCCGCCGCCGTATCGCGGATATAGCCGAGTTCGGCGATCGCCTCATGCACCCGTTTGATCGTCACCTTCCGAACACCGGGGCGTTCATTCAGCACCCGGTCCACCGTCGCAAGGCTCACGCCAGCCACCCGGGCAATGTCATTGACCGTTGGCTTCGCGACGACTTTGAGACCGGGCTTGTTCAGTTTAGGTCACCATTTCCTTGGCCAGCGCATCGAAGAGCAGGGCCACTGCCTCTGCGCCGGGATCGTTATGGCCCTTCAGATTGTCCTCCGGCACATAGGCCGCACGCCCCGCCTTGGCCCGGTGGATGGCCGCCGTGCTGTCGGCCCCCTTGCGCGCAGCGGTTGCGGCAGCAGCAATCCCGCTTGGCAAGGCCTCAAGCGCGGGCGCCAGCGCATCGATCATCGTCCGATCGCCCACCTGCGCGCCACCCACCTGGCTCACCCGGTTCAGCCCGTCGACCAGCGCCTTCTGCACCGAAGCGCCATTGGCACAGGCATCCCCCGCCGCGTTGAAATAGATCGCCAGGATCACGCCCGACGATCCACCCATGGTCTGGCTCAACTCATTGCCCAGCGCCGGGAAGAGTTGCGTGAGATCGGCGAGCGGCATCCGATCCAGACTGCCCTTCAGCGCCCGCGCCGCCGTGGCCAAAGTACTGCCAGTATCGCCATCGCCCGACTTGGCATCCAGCGTGTTCAGCCGGTCTTCGGCCGAGATCAGCAGATCGGCTACCTTCTCGATGATCTCGCGCGTCCTGTCGTTTTGCGACGGTATCGGCTCAATGGGGGTCAACCCATCCGGCAAGCCCACCACCGGCGGCTCCACAACCGCCGCCATGCCGGGCCAGGCCGGCATCGCAACAGGTGCCGCCAGGGCCGCATGTTCCGCCGGTGTCGCCTCCATGATCGAGACCGAGAACCCGTGCATATCAAGCGAGGTCATCATTGGCGCAGGCCCGATGATCTGCTTGACCATCCCCGAGGCCGTCAGCGCGTGGGTCAGCACCGACATCTCCAACGGCGTCGTCGAGCCCAGGTTGTTGACCAAAGCGATCACATCGCCGCTCGCATGCCCGCGCAGTTTTTCAACCACCGTGGTCATCGCACTCATCGCGGTCGAGAAATCCACCTGCTCGACGCCTGGCTCGCCATGGATGCCAAGGCCAAGTTCCGCCTTGCCCGCGCCAATCCGGTTCTCCTTGCTCGACCCCGGGATCGTGCAGGTATCCAGGCTCATGCCGATGGACGCGACCTTGCCAATGATCGACTGCGCGGCGGCGGTCACGGTCGCAAGGTCCGCCCCGTCTTCGGCCATCGCCCCGGCGATTTTGTGCACGAACAACGTCCCCGCGACCCCGCGCGGCTGGGGCAGATCGGGCAGCGCGATGTCGTCATCCACCACAACCATCTCGACCCGGCGGCCCAAGGCCCGCGCCCGCTCGGCGGCCAGCCCAAAGTTCAACCGGTCGCCTGTATAGTTCTTTACGATCAGCAGACACCCGGCCTCACCCGTCACCGCCAAAATGCCCGCCAGCACCGCCTCGACAGAAGGCGAGGCAAAAACCTCACCACACACCGCCGCCGTCAGCATGCCCTTGCCCACGAAGCCTGCATGCGCCGGCTCATGCCCCGACCCGCCGCCAGAGACCAGCGCCACCTTCGATTTGTCCCAATCCGACCGGAACACCACCTTGATATGCGGGTAGCCATCCAGCCGCGACAGCGTTCCCCCCGACGCGGCCAACACCCCGTCGATGGCCTCGGTAACCAGGTCTTCCTTGGCGTTGATAAACTGGGCCATTGCGGTCCTCCCTATTGAACCCGCGCGCCTGAGGCGTCGAAATACAATGGATTTTGCGGGCTGATTTTTATGGTGGCGTTCGGTTCATAGTCCTGATGCGGGTCTGTCAGCGTCGTGATCGGATGCCCCTGCACCTCCAGATGCAGCCGCGTCTGATCGCCCAGATGCTCGGATCGCAGCACCGTTGCGTCGATCCCGTCCCCCTGTCGGATATTCTCAGGGCGCAGCCCAATCTGCGGCCCGCGATGATCCCCGGGGAACAGCGTTGCAGGCAGGATATTGATCCGCGGCAGGCCCAGACGGCTCGCCACATAAACGCTGGTGGGGTTCTCGTAGATCTCTTTCGGCGTGCCGTATTGCACGAGCCTCCCCTCTTCGAGCACGCCCACGTGGCTCGCCATCGTCATGGCCTCGATCTGGTCGTGCGTCACATACAGCAGCGTCGATCCCAGATCCGCATGAATACGTTTCAACTCCACCCGTAGGTCCGCCCGCAGCTTGGCGTCGAGCGAACTCAAGGGTTCATCCATCAGATAGATCGCCGGATCGCGCACCAGCGCCCGCCCGATCGACACCCGCTGCATCTCACCGCCCGACAGCTCGGTCGCCTTGTTGTCGAGCTTGTGGGGGATCTGCAGAACCTCGGCGATCTGTTCCACCTTGCGCCGCACCTGATCCTCGGGCGTTTTCAGGATCGGGGACCGCAGCGGAAACGCCAGATTGTCCCGCACTGTCAGATGCGGATAGAGCGAGTACTGCTGGAACACCATCGCCACATCCCGCTGCGCCGGGGTCTCGGTCCCAACATCGCGCCCCGCGATATGGATGTGGCCTGCGTCAAGCTTCTCCAGCCCCGAGATCAGCCGCAAGGTGGTCGTCTTGCCCGCCCCTGTAGGACCCAACAGCACCACGAACGACCCATCCGCGATGGTCATCGTGATGTCATCCACAGCCACAGTCTTGCCGAAGAATTTCGAGACGTTTTCGAGAGTGACCTCAGCCATGAAGCACTCCCTCATTCAGTTCCGATTTCAGGGCACGGCCGCTTTGCCGATCAAACAACGTGATCGTGTCCGCGTTGAACTCCAGCCCCACCGTCTCCCCCGCAGCCACACTCTGCTGCGACGAAATCCGGGCCTTCACCTCGCCATCCGCCGTCTTCAGCGTCACGATCTGTGTGGTGCCCAGATACTCCGCCGCCAAAACCTGAGCGCGGTACGATGCGTCATCCGACAGCCGGATATGCTCTGGCCGCACGCCCAAGGCCATATCGCCCTCGAACGGCTCACGCGTATGGGGCACCGTGAAGTGGGATCCGTGCAAGGATACGTCGGCCGCGTTCGTCGCAACCTTCCCATGAAACGGCAGAAAGTTCATTGCCGGCGACCCGATGAAGTTGGCCACGAACATTGTCGCCGGCTTGTCGTAAATTTCCTGCGGTGTGCCAAACTGCTCCACCACCGCGTTGTTCATCACCACGATCTTGTCGCCCATCTGCATGGCTTCCAACTGATCGTGCGTGACATAAACCGTCGTAGCCCCCATCCGGTCATGCAGCGCGCGCAATTCCTCCGCCATATGCTCGCGGAACTCGGCATCAAGCGCGCCTAGCGGTTCATCCATCATGAAGGCCTTGGGTTCCCGCACAATTGCCCGGCCCAGCGCAACGCGCTGACGGTCGCCGCCCGACAAGCCACCCACAGGCCGATCTAGGATGTCTTCGATTCCCAAAATTCGCGCCACTTCCGCCACCTTGGCCTTGATCGCCGCGCCCGACATCCCCTGGCTTTTCAACGGATAGCTCATGTTCCCGCGCACGTTCATATGCGGGTAAAGCGCGAACATCTGAAACACGAACGCGATGTCCCGCTCCGACGGCGGCCTTTGGGAAATCTCTTCGCCGTCCAGGTAGATCTCACCCGATGTCGGCAGCTCCAGCCCCGCGATCATCCGCAACGTCGTGGTCTTACCGCAGCCCGACGGCCCCAGCAGCATGAAGAACTCGCCATCTTCGATGGTAAAGCTCGATTCCTTCACCGCGACGAAGTCGCCGAACTCTTTGCGGACATTCCTGATAACGATCTCGGCCATATCAGCGCGCCCGCCTTGCGTGGATATTCAGAAGATGGGTCATTCCGGGAAATGGCTCACGATGATGAACATGACGGTCCCCACAAGCGTGGTGATAAAGGAATAGGTGAAGGCCCAGATCACGAAGGGCTGCATCAGCATGAACACCCCGACCGCGATGATGATCGTGGCCAGCATCTCCCACGGGCCGCGGCGGAAGCGCATGAGACCATTGACGAACTTCGTCATTTGCGCACCGCCCCGAATGTGATCCCGCGCAGCAGGTGTTTGCGCAGAAGGATGGTGAAAATCATTACCGGCAGCAGGAAGATCGTGGCCCCCGCCGCAACCGCAGGCCAATCAAGGCCACCGATGCCGATGATCGTGGGAATAAACGGTGGCGCCGTCTGTGCCGTGGCCGAGGTCAGCAACACCGCAAAGGCATACTCATTCCATGCAAAGATCAGACAGAAGATCGCGGTCGAGGCGATGCCAGTGGCCGCCTGTGGCAGCACCACTTTGTAGAACGCCTGAAACCGGGTGTAGCCGTCGATAAGCGCCGCCTCTTCATACTCGCGCGGGATCTCGTCGATGAAGCCCTTCAGCAGCCAGACTGCGAGGCTGATGTTCACTGCCGTGTAAAGCAGGATCATCCCCAGATGCGTGTCGCTCAGGCCCAGCTGGCGGTACATCAAGAAGATCGGGATCGCGACCGCAATTGGCGGCATCATCCGGGTGCTGAGAATGAAGAACAGAAGGTCATCGGCCAGTGGGATCTTGAACCGGCTGAACGCATAGGCCGCCAGCGTGCCCAGGAACACCGAAAGGAAGGTCGACCCGAACCCGATGATGACCGAGTTCATGAAGCGCTCGCCAAACTTCGACGGCCCGACAATCACCATGTCGTACTGGCGCACGATCTCATCCGCCCAAGTCTCAGGCGGGTTGGCATCGAGGAATTCCTGCGTCTGCCGGGTGCGGGTGGTGAAGAGGTTCACGTACCCTTCTAGCGTCGGCTCAAAACACTGCGGTCCGTCGCAGCCTGGCAGGTATTTGGGTGGATAGCTGATGGCATCCGACGGGCTTTTGAATCCGGTGATACCGATCCAAACAAGCGGGATCATTGTGATCAACGCGTAAAGGATGACCAGTGTCCCGGCGACCCATTTGGTACGGCCCGACGGTTCGGTGATGGAGTAGCTGCTCATTGGCAATCCTCCGAACGAAATGGCAAAGCGGAAAGGGCATGCCCGCGCCGCGGGGTGCGCAATATGCCCGCCCCGGGGGGGCGGTGCGGGCATGCCCGATGGTGCCCATCGGGCAAAAGAGGTAGACGACGTACCTGCATCATCACCGCTCCTTCACCTTGTTCAACGCTTTCACGTAAATGCTCGCCAATCCGAACACCGTGACAAACAGAATGATCGCATAGGCCGAGGCATAGCCCGTCCGCCACTTCTCGAACGCCTCACGCTTGAGGTTGATCGACGTCAGCTCGGTCACCGACCCCGGCCCCCCGCCGGTCAGCTGAACCACCAAATCGAACATCTTGAAGTTTTCGATCCCCCGGAACAGCACCGCCAGCATCAGGAACGGCAGGACCATCGGAATGGTGATCGTAAAGAACTGGCGCAGCTTCGAGGCCCGGTCGATCTCCGCCGCCTCATAGATGTAGTCTGGGATCGATCGCAGCCCCGCCAGACAGATCAGCATCACGAACGGCGTCCACATCCACGTGTCGACGATCACAATCGACCAAGGCGCCAGGTTCACCTGCCCCAGCATCTCAAAACTCGACGGATCGCGGCCGGTGAAGAAGCTGATGATGTAGTTAAACAAGCCGATCTGCGGCTGATACAGGAACTTCCAAAAATTCCCCACCACCGCGGGCGACAGCATCATCGGCAACACGATTACCGTCGTCCAGAAGTTCGAACCCTTGAAATTCTTATGGATCAGATAGGCCAACGCAAAGCCGATCAGCACCTGCAACGTGATCGTCCAGATCAGGAAATGCGCCGTCGCTTGCATGTTCAGCCAGATGTCGCTGTCGGTCAGGATACGCTCATAGTTGCGTAATCCGATGAACTCCGGCTCCCGCGTCAGGCGGTTCGCGCGATAGTTCGTAAAACTCAGCTGGATCGTCCAAATTAGCGGAAAGATGTTGATCGCCAGCAGAAGAAAGATCGTTGGCGCCACAAAGATCCACGCAATCGCCCGATCCGACAGGCCCTTGACTTTGCGTGCAACGCTGGGCGGCGTCGCCCGGGCAACGCGATCTATGGTGCCGTCCGACATGGGGGCCTCATCTGGTCTGGTTGATCGGCGCGGAGCAAGAGCCGCCTTGCTCCGCGCGTCAGGGTAAACGGGCCCCGGGAGGGGACCCGTCAGGGAGAACCCGTTAGAGCTTACCTTCGTCTTCGAAGACCTCGGTCCAGTCCTCGATCAGCTTGTCCAGCGCCTCTTGCGCTGTCCCCTGATCGGCCACGACATAGTCATGGATGCGCTTTTGCATCGCGAGCAGAAGTTCGGCATAGGCCGGCTCCTGCCAGAAGTCCTGCACGCCATCCATGGCTTCCAGGAAATCGCCGGCAAAGGGTTGGCTGTCGACAAAGCCGGGGTCGTTCAGCACCGCGTTATGCGCCGAATAGCCACCCAGTTCCCACCACTTGGCCTGAACCTCGGGGTCGGCGAACCACTTGATGTACTCAAGCGCTGCGTCCTGCTTGTCGGAATAGGCAACAACCGAGATGCCCTGCCCGCCCAGCGTGGACCCGGCCTGGTTCTGCGGCGGGTTGACGAAGAAGTCGATCTTGTCGCCACCGGTGTTCGGATCGGCATAGAGGCCCGGGAAGAAGGCGAACCAGTTCATCGCCATCGCTACTTGACCCGACTTAAACGCATCGAGGCTCTCACCCATATACGCATTGGTATAGCCTGGCGGTGTCGCGGTCTCGTAAAGCTCTTTGTAGAACTCAAGCGCTTCCACAGCTTCGGGTGAGTTCACCGCGCCTTCCATCTGATAGGTGCCTGGCTCGGTCTCATATTTAAAGCCCCAGGGATACAGCGCGGACGTCACACCCATGGTGATCCCTTCCGAGCCACGCTCGGTAAAGATCGACGCGCCATAGACGGTCTGACCATCGATCTCACGTCCCTGGAAGAACTGAGCGATCTGCAGAAGCTCTCGCTGCGACTGCGGCTCGCGCAGGTCCTCACCCGTTGCCTCTTTGTAGGCGGCCTGGATCTCGGGATCCTCGAACCAGTCCTTCCGATAAAACCACCCGTTCGCATCGCCCATCGCGGGCAGCGCGTAGTAATTCGGCGTGCCCTTGGGCCAGGTCGAATAGGCATAGACGGTCGCGGGCGCGAAATCGTCCATGCTGATCCCTTCGGCATCGAAGAAATCGTTCAGCTTGACATAATGGCCGTTCTCCGCCCCACCGCCGATCCACTGGCTGTCGCCGATCAGCAGGTCGCAGAGCTTGCCGCCCGAGTTCAGCTCGTTCAGCATCCGGTCGGCAAAGTTGGGCCAGGGGATAAACTCAAAGTTCATGGTGTGGCCCGATTGTTCTTCAAATTCCTTGGACAGCTCGACCAGCGCGTTCGCCGGATCCCAGGCCGCCCAGCACAGCGTCAATTCTTCCGCTTGCGCCGTCGACGCCACGCCAGAAGCGGCAATCGCGATCGCGCTGGCTGTCGCCAGTTTCGAGTAAGACATGAATTCCTCCCATTTATGGTCCGCGCCCCGCACAGAGGCGAATCACGACATGGGTTAACGCTACTTGAGGTACGCACCTCACGTCTAGAAATTTTTGAGGTGCGTAACTCAAAAAGTTCGAAAGTTATTTAAAATCAGGGAGATAGCTATGGTCGGGATCAGTCGTATTGCCGCTGGTCGTCGATCACCTTGCCATCATTCGGCAGGCTTCCCGGGGCGACCAACTCAATCGCACCCTTCAACTTCAACACCGCCTCGACCGACGCGGCATAGGCCTCGGGCTTGCACCGCTCGGTCTCGATCTGCACGGTCATCACATCGCGATCGTCGGCCCGCGTCGCCACCACCCGCGCCTTCGACACTTCATCATGCCGCGCCACCAAGGCGGCCACCTGTTCCGGCCGCACGAACATCCCCTTAATCTTCGTGGTCTGGTCCGCACGGCCCATCCACCCCTTGATCCGCATATTCGTTCGCCCGCACGGGCTCTCCTCCGGCATCACCGCCGACAAATCCCCCGTCGCAAACCGGATCAGCGGGTAGTCGAGGTTCAGCGTCGTCACCACGACCTCGCCCACCTCGCCTTCGGGCACCGGATCACCCGTACCGGGGCGCACAATCTCGACGATCACGCCCTCGTCCACGATCATCCCCTCCATCGCCGGGCTCTCATAGGCGATATTTCCCAGATCGGCAGTGGCGTAGCACTGCAGACAGGCGATGCCCCGATCCGCATAGAACTGCCGCAGCGCCGGGAACAGTGCCCCCCCGCTCACCGCCGCCTTGGTGATATGCAGCGCGACCCCGGCGGCATCAGCGCCCTCCAGGATCGTCTTCAGATAATCCGGCGTCCCCGCATAGGCGGTCACGCCCAGATCATGGGCCGCCTGCACCTGCAACTCGGTCTGCCCAATCCCCGCGGGAAACACCGTGGCCCCCACGGCCCGCGCGCCGTTTTCAAAGATCATGCCCGCAGGCGTCATGTGATAGCTGAAACAGTTCTGAACGATATCCCCAGCACCCAGTCCCGCCGCATGCAGAAACCGCCCCATCCGCCACCAATCATCCGACACCTGACCCGGCTCATAAATCGGCCCGGGCGATTGAAAGAGATGCGCAAACCCATGCGCTGGCAGCCCCGAGAAGCCTCCAAGCGGGGCATCGGGAGTCTGCGCCTCGACCAACTGGCTCTTGCGCAGCACCGGCAACTCCGCGAGCGGCAGACCCGGCTCAAGCCCAGCGCCATATCCTGGCAAAGCGGACGCGCGCGCAATTTGCACCTGCAGCATTTCCGTCTGCTCAGCGGCCCTCTGATCGGCGCTCCGCGTCTCGCGGTCATCAAAAAAATCGCTCAATTCAACCTCCAAACCTCAAATCGGCGCGGTGATAAGCGAAATTCCCGCGTTGCGACAGGTTGTGCCATTGTATGCTGCAATGCAGCATTGTAGCGTTCGCGTAGCTGTGAAAGGAACCCATATTGTGTCCGCACTGCCCAACGCCCTGGACGAAATCGACTTTACCCCTGCCGGTATCGACAGCCGGCTGACCTTTCTGCCCGCGCAGGAGACGCTGGAAGTCGACCTTAGCCATGTCCATTTCTACAAAACCGCCGATGTGAACACCTTCTACGATCGCGTTGAAGAGCGGATCAACGACAGCGGCGAAGACTGGTGGTTCTTTCTCATAAACTACCAGGGCTGCCGGATCGACCCCGCCGCCTGGATCGCGTTCTCGCGCCGCGGCAAGTCGCTGAACCTGGGCCACTCCATGGGATCCGTTCGATACGACGCCTCGCCCGAAACCGTCCGCCAGATCAAGCGCGACGCCGGCACAGAAGCATTTGACCCCAACCTCTTCGCCAGCCGCGACGCAGCCCTCGCCCGCATCGGTGAGATGCCCAGCCGCCGCCTGGCCACCATCGTTCACGACCCAAGCTACACCCGTGCCGATTTCGCCGAGCGCGTCGAGTTCTTGCTGGAAGATGAAATCATGGAGGTGAACTTCTCCACCTTCACCTTTCACCATGCCCGCGATGTCAATGACTTCTATGATTTCATCGAAGAGCTGATCAAGAAGACCGACCGCAAGTGGTACTTCCTGATCAACTATGAAGGATGCCAGATCATGCCCGCGGCCTGGGTGCAGTATGCCCGGCGCGGCAAGGAGCTGAACATCGCGGCGTCGCTGGGCTCGGTGCGCTATGCGCCGGGGTCCGAGACGGAGACTGACATCCGGCTGCGCGCGGAAAGCCAGGGCTTTCGTCCCAACATCCGCAACACGCGGGCCGAGGCGCTGGAGCGGATCACGGAAATGAAGGCGGGGCGCTGAACGTCTGACCTTGCGCACCCTGCGGGCACACACGCCCTTGTGGCGCGCGCCCTTGGCGCGCGACGCCTCCGGCGGGGATATTTCTGGACCAAAGAGAATACGGAACGCCTAGCTCAGCCAGCGTTTGCGGCGGCGATAGCTGCGGACATCGCGAAAGCTTTTGCGGCCTTCCTCGGACATGCCCAGGTAGAACTCCTTCACATCCGGGTTTTCGCGCAAGTCGGCCGCGGGTCCATCCATCACGATGCGGCCAGACTCCAGGATGTAGCCATAATGCGCAAAGCGCAGAGCCACATTGGTGTTCTGTTCGGCTAGAAGAAAGCTCACCCCTTCCTGTTCGTTGAGGTTCTTCACGATGGTGAAGATCTCTTCCACCAGCTGCGGAGCGAGACCCATGGAGGGTTCGTCCAACAGGATCGTCTCAGGCCGGCTCATCAGCGCGCGGCCAATCGCCGTCATCTGCTGTTCCCCGCCCGAGGTATAGCCGGCCTGACTGCGCCGCCGTTCCTTCAGTCGCGGGAAATAAGAATAGACAAGCTCCAGATCCTTTTCGATCTCGGCCCGCCCGTCCTTGCGGGTATAGGCGCCTGTCATCAGGTTTTCTTCGACCGTCAGGTGTTCGAAACAGTGCCGGCCTTCCATCACCTGGATCACGCCAGCTTTCACCATCGCCGCCGGATCCATCTCGCGAATATCGCGGCCACGGTAGTTGATGGTGCCCTTGGTCACTTCGCCCCGCTCAGACCGAAGCAGGTTTGAAATCGCCTTTAGCGTCGTTGTCTTCCCCGCCCCGTTGCCCCCAAGCAGCGCGGTGATCCCGCCCTTAGGCACACTCAGCGACACCCCCTTCAAGACGAGGATCACGTGATCATAGATCACCTCGATATTGTTGACCTCTAGCAGGGTCTCGTCGGTCTTGCCGGCATCGAGCATTGGGAAACTCCGGGTCGTCTGGCCCCGGCAGCGCCTGCCGCCGGGACCGTCGTCATTAAGAGGCTTCGCAGGCCTCATTCATGGGCCAAGGCGCATTGGCTGCCGCATACTCAGCCGCCTTCTCCGCCTCCAGCGGTTCGATCGCCGCGCGATCGGCCAGAAGAAGATCGGAGGCCTGCACGAACTTCTCGCCATCCCATTCGATCATCCAGCCACCCGAATGCCCGGTGTGATCAGAGCAAGAGGTCGAGAACGGCGCCATCATACCGGTCAGACCCAGCTCATTGATGCGCTCCTCGGTGAAGTTGAGGTTCGCAAGTCCATCGCGCAGCTGCGAGGCCGAGATCTCACCCGTGCCGTGCAGCTCTTGGGCAACGCGAATGCCTTCGGCCAGAATGGCCGAGATGATCAAGCCACGGCCATAGAACACCTCATTCAGCTCCTCCTCTGAGGCGAGCGATTTGCCTTGCGACACCACATGTTCCTGGATGTCTGCCATCACCGGCGCATCTGCGTTTGGCAAAGACCACGAGATCGCGCGATAGCCTGCACCCTCTTCACCCACCAGCTGCAGGTCATCGGAGTGGCCCGACCACCAGACCCCGATGAACTGATCCATCGGATAGCGGGTCTTAACCGCTTCGGTGATCGCACCGGCATTCATCGCGCCCCAACCCCACATGATCACGAAATCCGGACGCTCGCGCCGGATCTGCAGCCACTGGGCCGACTGGTTTTGCATCTCAGACAGACCCACCGGAATTGGCAGCACCTCAAAACCGTGCTGTTCACCCATCGCCTCAAGCAAAGGCAGGGGCTCTTTCCCATATGGGTGGTCCAGATGCAGGTGCGCAATCTTCTTCCCAGCAAGCGAGGATAGATCCCCGCCCGAGATCTCTTGCAGGATCATCGACATCCCATCCCAATAGGACGCAGGCGGGTTGAACGCCCACTGGAACGTCTTGCCGTCCGACATCGGGCTAAAGCCATAGCCCGGGGCGAGGATCGGGATCTGATCCACATTGGTCTTTGGCAGCACCTGAAGCGTGATCCCGGTGGACCAGGGCTGGGTCACCAGCGCCTCACCCTTCGTGCGCTCATAGCATTCCACACCCTTCTCGGTGGAATAGCCAGTCTCGCATTCCTCAAAGATCACCGGCACGCCGCCGATCCCACCATCGCGGGCGTTCAGCATTTCCATATAGTCGCGCTGCCCGTTCATCAGCGGAATGCCCGTCGCCGCGAACGGCCCGGTGCGGTAGCTGAGGTTTGGCAGATAAAGCCCTTCGGCCAGTGCAGCCCCCGCCGTCGTAACAGCCAGTGCGCTGGCAACGGCCAGTTTCGTCAGGTGTTTCATGGTCTTCCTCCCATTATTGGTCTTCTTGGTTGATCCGCCCCTAGTGCGGGAACGGCCAGATAATCAGTTTTTCGCGGATAAGCTGCCACAGCCGTGCGAGGCCATGCGGCTCAACGATCAGAAAAAAGATGATCAGGGCACCCACGATCATCACGTTGATATGTTCGACGGTGGCAGACTTTATCTCAAGCCCGATAAGCTCTGGCACCGTGTTCAGGATCACCGGCAGGGCCACGATCAAGATCGCACCGAGGTAGTTCCCGAGGATCGACCCCAGCCCCCCGATAATGGCGATGAAGAGAACACGGAAGCTCAGCTCGATATCAAACAGGTTCGGCTCTGCCGCGCCACGCCACAGGAACACAAAGAGCGCCCCCGACACACCTACGATATAGGACGACACCGCAAAGGCCATCAGCTTGGCCTTCAAGAGGTTAATCCCGATCAGCTCAGCCGCGATGTCCATATCGCGCACCGATTTCCATGCCCGGCCCAGCGACCCGCGCGTCAGGTTGATCACCACGATGGTCAGAACCGTCACGATCGCCAGAACAAAATAGTATTGCGTGGTCGACGTCGCCAATGGCCCCGCCACAGCCACGCCGAAGATATCGACATTGGGCACCTGAATGGCCCCGCTGGCATTGTAATTGTAAAGCCACGGCCATTTCTCAAAGAGCCACACGAGGAAGAACTGCGCGGCCAGCGTCGCAATCGCCAGGTAGAAGCCTTTGATCCGCAGGCTCGGAAGCCCAAACATCACGCCCACAGCGGCAGAGAACACCCCTGACAGCAGCACCGCGATCACCAGGTTCATCTCGGGGAAGATCGTGATCAGCTTATAGCACGCATAAGCCCCCACCCCCATGAAGGCACCCGTGCCCAGCGACAACTGGCCCGCGTATCCCGTCAGGATGTTCAGCCCCGTCGCGGCCAGCGCATAGATTAGCACAGGGATCAGCAGGGTTTGGAACACGAACTCGCTGGCCGTGAACGGCAGGATCACCCAGGCGAAGAGCAGGATGATCATCAACAGGAACGCGTCCTGCCGGATCGGGAACAGCGCCTGATCGGTGCGGTAGGTCGTCTTGAACTGGCCGGTCGTGCGGTAGAGCATCAGCTGGTCCCCTCACACATTGCCCGGGTATTCAGGTCTGTCGCGCTCCTCGCGGAACCCGCACCCGCAACACTGCGATGATGGCCGACAGTGCCCCGCAAAACGCGGCCAGGACCCCGCGGGCCACGACGGACCAGACGTCCACTGGCTGCACCACCGGTGCCAGCCCATAGGCCGGTGTCAGCATATCCTGTGCAGCGTGCAGATAGATTGCCGCTGTGAGGGCAAACGCCCCGCTTGCCACGCCCCAGGCCAAAGAACCCCACCTGTGCATGATCGCCACTCCCATCACTCAAGAACCGCACTGCACCAGCATAGCCCGTGCCCGATCGGGATGGCCACAAAACAGTTTGGTGACGGCCCTGCATCGCCTCACACCCGCTCAATAATCTTCTCCCCAAAGAGCCCTTGCGGCCGGAACAAGAGAACCACCAGCGCCAACACGTAAGCAAACCAAGCCTCCGTCGAGCCACCCAGCAGCGGCTGCCCCCAGTAGATCTCAAAGAGCTTCTCCAAGAGCCCAATCGCGATTCCACCGACAATGGCACCGGTGATCGACTCCAATCCGCCCAGCATCAGCACCGGTAGCGCCTTCAGCGCGATGATCTCCAGCGCAAAGGACACCCCCGCGCGCGATCCCCATGCAATCCCTGTCATCAGCGCGATAATTCCCGCCAGGAACCAAACCAGCACCCAGATCGTTGTCAGCGAAATCCCCACCGACAGCGCAGCCTGATGGTCATCGCCCAGCGCCCGGATCGCCCGGCCCATGCGCGAGTAATTCAGGAAAGCGAGCAAAGCGCCCACCATCACGACAGCACCGAATACCACCGTCACATCCCGCGCCTCGACCAGAACAAACCCATCGAACGGATTGAACTCAAGCGACCCATCCGGGATGCCCAGCTCGTCCGAGATCATCACCTTGTTCTCACCGCCAAAGATGATCTCGCCACCGCCCACCAAAAACAGCGTGATCCCAATCGTGGCCATGAACAGGATGATGTCAGGCTGGTTCACCAAGGGGCGCAGCACAATCCGTTCAATCCCCACCGCGAGCAGGAACATCACTCCCAAGGTCGCAGCAAAGGCCACCCAGGCGGGTAGACCCGCGGCATGCAGGCCGACAAGCGTCAGCGCCGCGAATACCACCATGATGCCCTGCGCAAAGTTGAAGATCCGGCTCGACCGAAAGATCAGCACGAACCCCAACGCAATCAGCGCGTAGAGCACGCCCGAAACTAGCCCCTCCCACAGCACCTGGAGCAGGAAGTCAGGCGCCGCGACCATATCCACGAAAGGATCGACAAAGATGGATTTCAGAAACTCCACGTGCCCCACCCTTCTTCTTGTTCAAAATACGCACCGCAACGGTCAACAGCCGCATCCAGCGTCTGAGATCTAGTCATGCGACACCCCCAGATAGGCGTCAATCACCTCGGGGTTACTGCGCACCTCTTCCGGCGTTCCATCCCCGATCTTGCGCCCGTAATCCATCACCACGACCCGGTCCGAGATATCCATGACCACGCCCATGTCATGTTCGATCAGCGCGATGGTCGTCCCGAACTCGTCATTCACGTCCAGGATAAAGCGGCTCATGTCCTCTTTCTCCTCGACGTTCATCCCCGCCATGGGTTCATCCAGCAGCAACAGCTTTGGCTCCGCCGCCAGCGCCCGCCCCAGCTCCACCCGCTTTTGCAACCCGTAGGGCAGCCGCCCCACCGGCGTCTTGCGGATGTGCTGAATCTCAAGGAAATCAATGACTTTCTCCACCTGCTCCCGGTGGTAGATTTCCTCCCGCTCGGCCTTGCCCCACCAGATCGCCTGGGCCAGAAGCCCCGATTTCATCATCGTGTTCCGGCCCGTCATAATGTTGTCGAGCGTCGACATCCCTTTGAACAGCGCGATGTTCTGAAACGTCCGCGCAATCCCTTGGCGGGCCACTTCATAGGGCTTCATCGAAGGCCGCCGCGCGCCCCGAAACCAGATCTCACCCTCCTGCGGATGGTAGAACCCGTTGATGACGTTCAGCATCGACGACTTGCCCGCGCCATTCGGCCCGATGATCGCCCGGATCTCCCCTTCGCGGATGTCGAAAGAGATATCCTTGATCGCCGTAACCCCGCCAAACCGCAGGGTAATATTCTTCATCTCCAACACCGGCGGTCCGATCTTCCGCCCGTCGTCGGTGAGGTAGGTGTCCGGGGCCAGCTCGTTCACTCCGCCGCCTCCAGCGTCCCGGCCCGCACATGGGCCACCTCCGCATCCCGGATCTCCAACGTCGCCGAGATCGAGCCCTTGCGCCCGTCCTCATAGGTGACTTCCGTGGTCGTCGAGACGCTCCCCGACCCATCGTAGAGCGCGGTGATCAGATCCGCGTATTTCTCTTCTATGATCCGCCGCCGCACCTTCCGCGTCCGGGTCAACTCGCCATCATCGGCATCCAGCTCCTTGTGCAGGATCAGAAACCGATGAATCTGGCAGCCGGCGAGCATCTTGTCCTCCGCAAGGCTCGCGTTCATCTCCTCCACATGCTCCTGCACAGTGGCCAAAACCTGCGGGTGCCCGGCAAGTTCCTGGTACGACCCGTAAGAGATGTTGTTTCGCTCCGCCCAGTTCCCCACCGCCGTCAGGTCGATGTTAATGAACGCACAACACCGATCCCGCCCGCCGCCGAAGACCACGGCTTCCAAGATGTTTGGATAAAACTTCAGTTTGTTTTCAACGTACTTAGGCGCAAACAAACTGCCGTCGGCCATCTTGCCCACATCCTTGGCGCGGTCGATGATCCGCAGATGCCCGGTGCCTTCTTCGAAGAACCCCGCATCCCCGGTCGCCACCCATCCCTCGGGGTCCTTGGTCGACGCGGTGCTTTCGGCGTTCTTATAGTACTCCACGAAGGTCCCGGGCGAGCGATAGAACACCTCGCCCGTCTCCCCGATCTTCACCTCTACCCCCGGTGACGGCACTCCCACAGTATCCGCGCGCACCTCGCCGTCAGGCTGCTGCGTGATGAACACCGACGCCTCGGTCTGTCCATACAGCTGCTTGAGGTTGATGCCCAAAGACCGCCAAAACTCAAAAATCTCCGGCCCGATCGCCTCCCCGGCGGTATAGCCGATCCGCACGTTCGACATCCCCGCCCGGTTCCGTACAGGACCGTAGACCAGCACATTGCCCAGCGCGTATTTCATCCGATCGCCAAAGCCCACGGGCTCGCCATCCATCAGTTTCGGCCCCACCTTCCGCGCATGTTCCATGAAGTGCTTGAACAGCCACTTCTTGAAGGTCCCCGCATCCTCCATCCGAATGGTCAGGAGGGTGATGCGCTGTTCGAAATATCGCGGCGGCGCGAAGAAATACGTGGGCCCGATCTCGTGCAGATTCTCATACATCGTCTCGGCGGATTCCGGGCAGTTCACGCAGAACCCGTTCCACATCGCCTGGCCGATAGAGAAAATGAAATCGCCCACCCAGGCCATCGGCAGATAGGCCAAAACGCTTTCTTTTTCAGTAAGATGATCGAACTCGGACGATGACTTCGACGCCTCGATGATGTTCCGGTTCGACAGGACAACGCCCTTTGGTCGCCCCGTCGTCCCCGAAGTGTAAAGCATCACGCAGGTATCGTCGTAGCCCAGCGCATCGGTCCGCCGCTTTAGCTCTTCCTCAAACCGGTGATGCGCGGCACGGCCCGTCGCCTGCACATCCTCAAGCGCGTTCATGCGGGAATGGTCGTATTTCCGCATGCCCCGTTTGTCGTGATAGATGATGTGCTCGATATGCCCGACCCGGTCCTGGATCTCGAGCACCTTGTCCACCTGCTCCTGATCCTCGGCGACCACAAATCGCGCGCCGCAATGCTCCAGCACATAGGCCATCTCTTCCGCCACCGCGTCCTGGTAGAGCGGCACCGGCACCGCCCCGCACATCTGCGCGGCAACCATCGACCAGTACAGCGCCGGACGGTTGGCACCGATGATCGCAACGTGGTCGCCCTGCGCTACGCCGAGGTCCAGCATGCCGAGTGCGAGCGCCCGGATTTCTTCGTGCGTCTCAAGCCAGGTCCAGCTTTGCCAGATCCCGTATTCTTTCTCGCGATAGGCAGGCCGCGCAGCATATTTCCGCGCATTGCGTTCCAGCAATGCAGGGATCGAAGCCAGCTCCGCCGAAGACGCCGAAATCTCAGCCAAGTTATCCTCCCGGTGCCAGACTGGTCTGGCGCAACTTCTCTGTGGAAGTCTCTTACCCAGATGGTGCCGCCAATCGCCCCGCGACGTCAACGGGATAGTTTGGGGGATTTCACGAGTGTGAGCACATGTCTGGAGACACGCGCGGAGGATCTATTCCGCTGCGATTTGGGAGTCTGCTGCTTGAACGTGCACTGCACAGAATTTGAACTCCGGGATCTTCCCATACGGATCAAGCGCGGCATTCGTCAGAAGGTTCGCTGCGGCCTCAACATAGGCGAAAGGCAAAAACACCATGTCTTCCGCCACTGCGCGGTCTGCACGCGCCATCACATCGACCGACCCGCGGCGCGTGCTGAGCCGCACCATCTCGCCGGGTTCGACGCCAATCCGGCGCAATGTCCGCGGATGCAGGGAACAGTTCGCTTCAGGCTCAACCGCATCCAGAACCGTGGCACGCCGGGTCATGGCGCCGGTGTGCCAATGCTCTAACTGCCGCCCAGTCGTCAGGATCATCGGATACTCGGCATCCGGCACCTCATCGGGCGGGATCACGGCGGCGGGCGTAAATTTCGCCCGGCCATCGGGGCGGGGGAAGCCATCGCCAAAAACAATCGGCTGGCCCGGATCATCCGGCGCAAGCGATGGATAGGTGACGGAATTCTCACTCTCCAACCGATCCCAGGTGATGTTCGCCAGCGACGGCATGACCTTGGTCATCTCGGCAAACACCTCGCTTGGGTGCGTGTAGGTCCAGCCAAGGCCCAACCGATTGGCAAGATCGACGGTGATCGCCCAGTCTTCCCGCGCATGGCCAGGGGGCGGAACCGCCGGACGGCCCATCTGGACCTGCCGGTTGGTGTTCGTGACGGTTCCGGTTTTCTCGTAGAACGCCGCGGCGGGCAGGACCACGTCGGCATACATCGCGGTTTCGGTCAGAAAGATATCCTGCACCACCAGATGATCGAGCTTGGCCAGTGCGTGACGCGCGTGATCGACATCGGGGTCTGACATCGCGGGGTTTTCGCCCAAGATATACATCCCCTGAATGTCGCCCGCGTGGATTGCATTGACGATCTCGACGACGGTCAGCCCGGGTGTGGGGTCAATCTCGCTGTTCCACAGCGCCTCGAAAACTCCGCGCTTTTCGGCATCCGCCACGCTCTGATAGTCTGGCAGAACCATGGGTATCAGCCCGGCATCCGAGGCCCCTTGCACGTTGTTCTGCCCACGCAGCGGGTGCAGGCCTGCTCCAGGCCGCCCCACGTGGCCACACATCAGCGCCAGCGAAATCAGGCAGCGTGAATTGTCAGTGCCGTGAATGTGCTGGCTGACCCCCATCCCCCAAAAGATCATCCCCGCCCGGGCACCGGCGAAGGCTCGTGCGACCGTGCGGATCGTATCGGGATCTATGCCGCAAATCTCCGACATCTCTTCGGGCGGGAACCCGGACAGGTGCGCCTTCTCCGCTTCCCAGTTTTCGGTGTAGCCGTCGATATACTGTTGGTCGTAGAGGCCTTCTTCGACGATCACATGCATGATGGCATTCAACAAACTGACATCCGCGCCCGGCCGGAACTGCAGCATGTGCGTTGCGTGCCGCTTTAGCGCCTGACCACGCGGATCCATGACGATCAGCGTGCCGCCGCGTTTGACGAACTGCTTGAAATAGGTCGCGGCGACGGGATGGTTCTCGATCGGATTGGCGCCGATCACGATGACACAGTCGGCGTTTTCCACCTGGTTAAACGTCGCCGTCACCGCGCCGGAGCCCACGTTTTCCATCAACGCAGCGACCGATGAGGCGTGGCAGAGACGAGTGCAATGGTCGACGTTGTTATGCCCAAACGCTTGCCGGATCAGCTTCTGGAAAAGATAGGCTTCCTCGTTCGAGCATTTGGCCGATCCGAACCCGGCAATCTTGGTTCCGCCCAGCGCTCTTAGGCCGTTGGCAGCGATGTCTAGCGCCTCATTCCACGTCGCCTCACGGAAGTGGGTGTGCGGGTTGGCGGGGTCAACGTTCATGCCTTTGGGCGCACCGTCCCGGCGGATCAAAGGCGTTGTCAGGCGGTGCGCGTGATGGATGTAGTCAAACCCAAAGCGGCCCTTGACGCACAAGCGCCCTTCGTTCGCGGGGCCGTTGATCCCGTCCACATGGGTGATCTTGTCGTCCTTGACCTTGAGCGACACCTGACAACCGACCCCACAGAAGGGGCACACACTCGACACGTCCCTCTCGTGTGCCGCGCTGTCACCAACCTGGTCGTTATCCAATAGGCTGGCTTCCATCAACGCCCCGGTTGGGCAGGCTTGCACGCATTCACCACAAGCGACGCAAGTGCTGTCACCCATCGGGTCGTCAAAATCGAACACCGGGTAGGCGTCATGCCCGCGTCCGGCCATGCCGATCACATCGTTCACCTGCACCTCACGACACGCTCGCACGCACAGACCGCACTGGATGCAAGCATCCAGATTGACGCGCATCGCTACATGGCTGTCATCGAGCAAAGGCACCCGATCCTGCTCAAGCGTCGGATAACGGCTGGTCTCCACCCCTTGCGCGGACGCCATGTCCCACAGATGCGCCGATCCGTCATGGGTCATATCGGGGGCAGGCTGGTCCGCAACCAGCAATTCCATCACAGCCTTGCGCGCGGTTGTGGCGCGGGCGTTCTGCGACTGAACGACCATGCCGTCGGTCGGCGTGCGAATGCACGAGGCCGCAAGAACGCGCTCGCCCTCGATCTCGACCATGCAGGCCCGGCAGTTGCCGTCTGCGCGATACCCTGGTGCGTCCTTGTGGCACAGATGCGGGATCAGCGTGCCGTGCCGCTTTGCCACTTCCCAGATCGTTTCACCGGCGTTTGCGGTGACGTCCTGCCCATCCAGCACGAAGCGAACAGTATCGGCCATGGTGCACATCTCTCCCTACCCCGCGTGAGCATAAGAACACTGCGGCCCACCACAATGCTGCCCTAACGCGACAAAAAGAACGGAAATTGCGGCGTCTCGCGGGACCGGCCTAGTCACCGATGATACGGCCCAGCGTCGAAAGCCAGTTCCCGTGGCAGAGCTTGTCCATCAACGCCCGGTCATATCCCGCCGCGCGCATCGCACCTCGCAATGCCCCCAGGCCAGCGACAGAGCCGATTTCTTCCGGCACCATCCCCCCATCAAAGTCGCTGCCAATGCCCACATGATCCTCACCTGCCAAGGCAATCATGTGATCGAGGTGGCGGATCAAGGGGGCCATGGCATCCTCTGGCACCATTCTGCCATCGGCGCGCAAAAACGCGGTGACGAGGTTCAACCCGACCATCCCGCCCGTTTCGCCAATCGCGCGCAACTGATCGTCAGTCAGGTTTCTGGCATGCGGGCAAACGGCATGTGCATTCGAATGGGTCGCGACCAAGGGCAGGCCGAGGTCGGCCACGTCCCAGAACCCTTTCACATTCAGGTGGCTGGTGTCGAAGACCATGCCCAACTCAGACGCACGCTGGGCCAGCGCCTTGCCCGCATCGGTCAGGCCCGACCCGACATCTCCATCGCTGGGGTACCGGAACGGCACACCGTAGCCAAAGATCGTCTCGCGGCTCCAGACCGGGCCGATCGACCGTAGCCCAGCTGCATAGAGCACATCCAACTCGATCAGATCGCGACTGATGGCCTCGGCACCCTCGAGATGCATCACGGCTGAAATCTGGCCCGCAGACATCGCCGCCCGCACCTCGCCCGCCGTCCGGCAAATCGTCAGGTGCCCCTGCCGATCAAGATCTAAAAGGATCGCGGCTTGCTGCAGTGTAACGGCAAGCGCCTCGGGTTGTGGCACTTGGGGCGGTTCGGGAAGATCGTATTCCGCCTGCTGCATCGCGGGCAGATCAAGTGTTGCATCCCCCGGCACGAATATCGCGAACAGGCCCCCGGCAAAGCCCCCCTGCTCGGCACGCGGTTTGTCGATATGTCCGCCGCTTCCCGTCGCGAACGTGGCGGTGGCGTCTGGTCTGCCTCTCCACAGGCGGAAAAGCACATCGTTGTGGCCGTCAAAGACCGGGGGATCAGACTCCAGTGTCAGAAGTGATCCTCGGCATCTGCCACGTTGACCCCCATCGCCTCCAACCCGTCTTCCAGGTAGTCGGGCAGTTCTGGAATACCGCTGAGATAATCCTCTGTCGGGGCGGTCGCCTCCGCTCGGGCCGTGGCCTTGGCCTCTTCAAATTCGGTGGCGTCGAAACTGTCGCGCCCCACCCACATCAGGGCCACGAGGTTGGCCTTTTCGTCATCGTTAAGGCCCGAGATATAGTCATGCAGGTGCGCGCTTTCCGGCCCATACTCGCGCGCAAGGAAAATGATCCGAACGATCTTACCTGTACTGAGATTGAGCATCCGAGCCTCCTGATGTTCTGCCTCAAGTGAAGCCCGAAGCGCCCTTTGGCGCAAGTGCGATCAGGATGAATTCGCGAAAAGCCGATAGTACAACCAGTTTGGCATGAATTGGCTGAGGCGGAAAAACGCTGCGAACACAGCCGGATAGCTCTTGCTGAACCGGTCCGAGCTCATCAGGTCCATCATGTCGCGGGCTGCATCCTCCGGCTCCATGATGAACGGCATGGTGAATTCATTCTTGTCGGTCAGACGCGTACGGATAAAGCCCGGATTGGCCAGTTGCACATCAACCCCGGTGCCGCGCAGGTCAAACCGCATCGTTTCGGCCAGCGACATCAGACCCGCCTTTGATGCCCCGTACCCCACGGCCCCTGGCAGACCGCGGAAGCCAGACAGAGAGCCCGTCAGAACGATATGGCCCGACCCGCGTTCCAACATTGCCGGCAAGACCGCGCCCACAGCACGGATACCGCCCATCATATTGATTTCGCACATCGCCTCGGCGTTTTCGGTGTTCCACTCCTTGGCGTCGATCGGCCAATAGACACCCGCCAGGTACACCATGCCATCAATCTCACCGATCTCGGCGGCCGCCGCTTCAACCGCCGCGCGGTCACCGACGTCCACAGCCTTGATCTCAGCCGGGCCGGGAAGCTCTTCGGCCAGCGCGGCTAGGCGGTCATCGTTGCGGGCAGACAGGACCAGGCGGCACCCTACCCGCGACATGGCGAATGCCAGCGATCGGCCCAACCCTTCGGATGCGCCGATCAGCCAATACCGTGTGCCTGCCCACTCTCTCACGCAGCGTCCTTGCGGCGCATCGTGGCGACCAGTTCGGCGACTTTGAAACCGTATTTGCGGAACTGGCTACGGTTGATGATCGTCCCGTTGTCGACCAGGTACATCCAGTCGGTGGCGTCCAGCACATGCCCGCCCGATTCCTCGGGCAGTTTGATACGGTACTTCAGCATGACACCCGCACCCTTTTGTTGGCCCGTGCCCGCACCCACCACATCGGGCGCCTCTGCCTTGATCGATCCGTCGTTGCCAAGGGTCAACGTCCACTGACGGTCCTGGCGTGTGCCGGAATCGTAGTGAAAGCGTTCGTCCATCACGCCGACATTGCCGTCCCACTTGGCATCCATATCAGCGACAAAGCGTGATGAGACGCGGCCCGTCGGGCCATAGATCACACCTTCGCACAGGATCGGACCGCGCAGGTGTTCGCGCAGATCGAACTCGGGGCCCGTGCCGGCAAAGTCATCCGGCGATTGAGCCATGAAGGTCATGTTTCTTTGACGCAGCCACACAGCTGCAAAAGCAAGTGCTGCGCCGGTCAGGATCAAAAGGATCGGGTCCATTGGTTCAGCTTTCTTTCAAAGGCGTCGCGGCCAAAAGCGCGATCGCAAGGAGTTTCAGTGCGCAGGGCACCAAAGCGTAGAGAATTGTCAGCATCGTCAGGGCCGTCGCGGGGTTTGCCTCACCGGACTGGAACCCCGCCATGTCTAGCAGCGGAAGTAGGGTGACCGCCGCGAAGGCCAAGGTGAATTTCGAGACAAATGACCACAGGCCAAACGCCTGTCCCGCATCGGGCGCGATCACGGCCATGCGCCGCGCAAAGATGGCGGGCAGCAGGGTCAGGTCCGCCCCCAAGGCCGCCCCAGAGGCCAGGCAGATGATCGCAAAAGCGACCGTATCGCCTGGGCCAAGCAGTGCCGCGAACGCAAAGGAGGCAATCGCAAGCGCCATACCGGCCAGCAGCGCCTGTTTGGCCCCAAACCGCGCAGCAGCCTTGCCCCAGAACGGCGCCGACACGGCTGCGGCCAGGAAAAACAATAGCAACAACGGCCCTTCCCAGCCCGGTGCGGCCAGGCGGCTTTCAACGAAGAACAAAAACAGGGTCGAGGTTACCGCGACGGGTGTCGCGTTAACCAATGCGATCAGCAGGAGGCGCCGTGCAATCCCATCTGACAAAACCGGTCCGAAACCGGGTGTGTCCGTTGCCCCGGCCCGTGTTCCCCATTCCCGTCGCATGGCCCAGGCCGCCAGGATGGCGAGGCCCACAAACCCTGCGGCGAAAACTGCAAAGGGCGCATCCGACGCTGAGGCGAGCGCCGTCGGGATCACCGCCGCTACGCATACACCCAAAAGCGCACCTGTTTCTCGCCAACTAGCTAGTCTGACATGGCCGTTTGGACCCAGTTCATCGGCCTTACGGACACCTTGAGCGTAAAAATTGATCGTCAGAAAGCTGAACGCGGTAAATAGCCCGGTCAAGGTCAGCGCGAACCACAAAAGCGGTGCCACTGGCGGCGTGACGGCGAACAGACCCACCATACAAAGGGCCATCAAGGCGACAGCGCATAACACAAGGGTGCGACGCGACTTGCGCGCAGCCTCCGATGCCCAGCCCAAAAGCGGGTCTTGCACAAAGTCGAACAGCCGCAATCCAAAGAGCACTGCGCCGAGCGCGGCAAGGCTCACCCCGTATTCGTCGACGTAGAATTTCGGCGCGTGGATATAGATCGGCAGTCCCGCGGACGCGAGCATCGCTGCGAACACAGCGTATCCAGGCAATCCCATGGCGCGCGCATTGCTCATCGCGATACCTCGTGGGCGGGGGGTTCAGGGCGCACGTTGTACGCAGCACCCTTCCACCACAGCTTCAGCGCCTGCCAATGGATCAGGCCCAGCACGCGGCGCGAGCCGAACGGGCGCCGCACGCAGGCGCGCAGGATTGCGGAATTGGTGAGGGGTCTGCGCGGCCCGGTCAAAGTGGCATAGAGCCCATCGTCGCCCGCCCTGTAATCGATCCAGATCCCGATCCGGTCGTCGCGGATATCAAACCGGAACCGGTACCCACCCTCGACGGTTTGGAACGGCGACACATGGAAGATCTTCGTGGCCTCCAGCGTGTCTTCCCGCGTGATCGGGCGCAGATCGGGATGGTGGCACAGGTAAGAATGGCGGTCGCCAAACGTGTTTGAAACCTCCGAAATCACCGCGCGCACGTCACCGTCCGCATCTTCGATCAGCCAGAAGCTGACCGGATTGAATACATGCCCCAGAAAGCGCGGCTGCGCGAGGAGCAGGATGCGACCGGTGGCGATGTGCTCGATCTGGTGCGCGCGCAAGACCTCGCGCACCCACGCAGCCCCACGCCCTTTCTTGGGCGCACCGCCGTGATCGTTGTCATGCAACGCTGCAAGCCCGGCACCGTTGCGTCGAAACAGCCGCGGGCCCTGCACAGGCTTCTCGGCATCCAGCATTACATAGTCGATCGAATACCGGAACGCGTTTTCAATCGCGCCTCGGCGGCCATGGAAGGTCTCGCCACGAATATGATCGACGCGTGCGCTCATTCGGCGGCAATCTGCATCGGGTCCGGCGACAGGATGGCATCGGCCACGTCGACCGCACTGGCCAGACCATCTTCGTGGAAGCCATTCTTCATCCAGGCACCACAGAACCAGGTGCGGTTTTGCCCGTTGATGGCGCGCACGGTATCCTGGGCAGCCAGCGCGGCCACGTCATAGACCGGGTGGCGGAAGGTGACCTGATCATAGATCCGGTCCTCGCGAATGCTGCGGGTGTTGTTGAGCGTCACGAAGTGTGGATCGTCCTGGGGGATTGGCTGCAAGGAGTTCATCCAATAGGTCAGGCCAATGCGATCCGGCGTCTGACCTGCGGCCTCGGTATAGACCCAGGAGCTCCAGCACAGCTTGCGCTTGGGCATCATCGCCTCGTCACAATGCAACATCGCATCGTTCGGCTGATACCGGATGGCAGACAATGCCGTGCGTTCGACACCCGTGGCATCCGACAAAAGGCGGAGCGTATCGTCGGAATGGGTCGCAAAGATCACTTCGTCAAAACTTTCCCATCCAGCACCGTCCACTTTCACCTCAGCGCCCACGGCTGTCCGGCGCACCGCGTTCACATCGGCAGACAGCCGGATATCGACACCACGGGAATACAGGCTGTCGGATAACCGGCGCACGTATTCAACCGAACCACCTTGCACCGTGTACCACTGGTGCTGATCCGTATAATTCATCAGCGCGTGGTTTTCGAAGAACCGGACAAACGCTTCCGCCGGGAAATCAAGGATCTTGTCGGTCGGCGTCGACCAGATCGCCCCTGAGAACGGCGCCAAGTAGTAATCCCGAAACCAGTCGCCAAGACCCAGCTTATACGTCAGCTCACCAATCGTCATATCGGGGCCGGCCAGCGCACCCCGGGCGCGTTTGTTGAACGTAACAATATCGCGGATCATCTTTAGAAACGCCGGGCGAGCGTAGTTGCGCCGCTGAGCAAAAATCGCCCGGATGCTGGCCAGACCATATTCGATGCGGCCACCGTCGATTGACGCCCCAAAGCTCATCTCGCTTTTGGCGGTTGGAACGCCCAGATCGGCGAACATGCGGGTCAGGTGGGGGTAGTTCACATGGTTAAAAACAATGAAACCGGTATCTACGGGCTGGTCCCCGCGCTTCCCTGCGATCACCGTTCGTGCATGCCCGCCCAACCGCGCTTCGCTTTCAAACAAGACCAGACGATGATCCCCGGCCAGCAGATGCGCTGCGCCCATTCCGGAGATTCCTCCGCCGATGACCGCGATCCGTTTCGGCGCGGCCGGTCTTGTCTCAAATGGCATGAAAGTCTCCGTAACCCGTCGTTTCCCTGACCTTATTACGCGTAGAGGGGTAAAATGGATTAGCGGAACGAATTTACCGTTTATGTGATCTAGATCGCGATCTGTTGCGTAAGGGGCATATGTTGACCAATGTCGCGGCGACGGAAGAAGTAGATGCATCTGGTGTCAGAGCCATTTATGGTTCACCGACGCGCTCTGCTAACCCTGCGCGAAAACGCGGAAAATCAATGGTCGCACACAAAGACAAGGCCGAGTGGGTCGGACACGTCCGGCGCATTCAAGAAGAACGGGACCAGACGGCATTTGCCGAGCTGTTTGCGCACTTTGCGCCCCGGGTGAAGGCCTTTTTGATGAAGTCAGGCGCCAGCGAAACGCTGGCAGAGGAGTGTACGCAAGAGGCAATGGCCACGCTGTGGCGCAAGGCAAATTTGTTCGATCCCTCGCGGGCCAGCGTGTCGACGTGGATATTCACGATCGCGCGGAACCGCCGGATCGACATGCTTCGCAAACAGCGCCGCCCAGAACCCGAGGATTTGCCCTGGGGACCCGAGGCGGAACCGGCACCGGAGGACGTCATTGCCCTTCAACAGGAAAGCGCGCAGTTGGGCGAAGCACTGTCCCAATTGCCACAGGAACAAAGAGAGCTGATCGAGAAGGCATACTTCGGTGACCTCAGTCACAGTCAAATTGCCGCAGAGACCGGCCTGCCGCTGGGCACGATCAAATCGAGGATTAGGTTGGCGCTTGAGCGATTGCGCCATGCAATGAAGTGAGCACGGATAATGAAGAGTGAAATCAAGCATCATTTGAGCGACGAGATCTTGATGGCCTATTCGGCAGGGACGCTGCCCGAGGCTTTCGATCTGGTCGTCGCGACACATGTGTCGATGTGTGATGAATGCCGCGCGCGCCTGGACAGCTTCGATGCGGTTGGTGGTGCTGTGCTTGAAGACTGTGCGGAAGTTGCGATGTCGGCTGATAGTCTGGCCGCGACGCTGGCAATGATTGAAAACGCACCAAAGGTTGCTGATGCGCCGCGTCGGGCTGCGGCTGGGTCTGTGTTTCCGACCCCACTGCAGGAATACGTGAATGGTGATCTGGATGCCGTGAAATGGCGGAAGGTTGGCGGTGGCGTGAGCCAGGCGATCCTGAAGACCTCGAACGACGCGTCAGTTCGCCTCCTGCGCATCCCGGGCGGCGCTCAGATGCCCGACCACGGTCACCGCGGTATGGAAATGACGCTGGTGCTGCAAGGAGCGTTCAAGGACGAACATGATCGTTTCGGTCGTGGTGACGTTGAGATTGCCAATGAAGATCTGCACCACACACCGGTTGCCGAAGAAGGCGAAGATTGCATCTGTCTCGCTGCCACGGATGCGCCCTTGAAATTCAACGCCTTCATCCCGCGCATCGCGCAGCACTTCCTGCGGATCTAAGCACCCGGCTTTGTGAGGGGGACGACACGGTCGTTGCCCTCAACCCGCTCCAACTCTTCAAAATCGAAATTGTCCAGGTGGGTTGCGCGCTTGCCTGCGCGTTCGGCGGCGACTGATATGCCGTCGATATCCTTACGCGCCTGCGTGAAGTGGGTGTCGAGCTTTGCCACCCGCTCAACCACCATTTCGACATCCCGATGCAGCAGGCGCAGGGTCTTGCGGATCGCCCCCGATTGCTCCCGCATCCGTGCATCTTTCAGGATCGCCCGCATCGTATTGAGTGTGGCCATGCAAGTGGTGGGCGACACGATCCAAACACGCGCCTGAAACCCTTCGCGCACCAGCTCAGGAAAATTGGCGTGCAATTCGGCGTAAACCGCCTCAGATGGCAGGAACATCAGCGCCCCATCCGCCGTCTCTCCATCAAGGATGTACCGTTCGGCAATATCCTTGATGTGTTTCTTCACCGCGACCCGCATCGCCTTCGCGGCCTCGTTCACTTCCCAATCTGTCTTGGCCGCACGCAGCGATTCATAGGCTTCGAGGGGGAACTTGCTGTCGATCACAATGGGCCCAGGCGGGTTCGGCAGGTGGATCAGCAGATCGGCCCGACGATCATTCGATAGCTTGGCCTGAACCGTGTAGCTGTCGCTCGGCAGAGCCTTTGAGACGATATCGAGCAGTTGGATCTCGCCGAATGCGCCGCGCGTCTGCTTGTTTGACAGGATGTCTTGCAGGCTGAGGACGTCGCCTGACAGTTTTTCGATATTCGCCTGCGCCTTGTCGATGGTTTCCAAGCGCTGCTGCAATTCACCCAGCGACCGCGCGGTACGGGTGGCCGAGCCCTGCAGGTTCTCATTCATCCGAGATGTAACTTCGGCCAGCCGTTGCTCCATCAGTTTCAGCATGTTCTGCTGGGCTGTCGCCTGCGTCTCAGACACTGTGTTCAGACCGCCCGCCAGTTGGTGCTGGCCGTCTGACAACGTGCGCACCTGCTGACCCAATGCACCGACCTGGCCAGCGATGGGCGCAATCAGTTCTGCCTGCCGCCCGGCGCGGCGCAGCACCACGATGAGGAGCACTAGAACCAGCAACACCAACACGCCGAGGGCCCCGGCCAGGACGACAAGCGGATCGTTCAGATCAAAGCTGTAGCCCGCAATTTCGATCATGTGCGCCCGAACAGCCGTTCGATATCGGCCAATTTGAGTTCCACGTAGGTGGGCCGACCGTGGTTGCATTGGCCAGAATGCGGCGTCGCCTCCATCTCGCGCAATAGCGCATTCATCTCATCCGCGCTCATCCTGCGGCCTGACCGGACCGAACCGTGGCAAGCGATGCGCGACAGGACCGCCTCGATACGGGCGGCGACGGCCAGGCTTTCGCCGCTATCGGTCAACTCATCCACCACGTCGCGCAACAGACCCGCGGCATCGACAGTGCCCAGAACCGCCGGGGTCGCCCTCACGGCCACTGCGCCCGGTCCAAAGGGTTCGATTTCTAACCCGAGCTTGGCCAGTGCTTCCGCCTCGCCCATCAAGCGCTCGGCATCGCCAGCCGACATCTCGACAATCTCGGGGATCAGCAGGGCCTGAGACGCAATCCCGTTTTCCGCCGCCTGACGTTTCAGCCGCTCATACACCAGCCGCTCGTGCGCTGCGTGCTGATCGACCACGACCATCCCGTCGCGCGTCTGTGCGATGATGTAGTTTTCATGCACCTGCGCCCGTGCGGCCCCCAACGGCCCGTCCGCGACCGGCGCACCGTCCGCTGGTTGCGGTTCGACGCGCGCAGTGGGGATCATCCCATCAAAAGCGGGGCGTGGCGCCTCTGAAAAGCCCCGAACGGGGCGGTCCATCTGATAGACGCGCGGCTCTTCGGGCGGCCTAAAGGATCCCAGCGCCGCCGTGGTGACCGTTGTAGACGCCCGATGCCCTGCCTCTGCCAGTGCATGACGCAGCGCCGACACGATCAAACCGCGCGCCAGACCCGGTTCGCGAAACCGCACTTCGGACTTGGCAGGATGCACGTTCACATCGACGCGGTGCGGATCGCAGGTCAAAAACAGCGCGGCCACCGGATGCCGATCTCGGCTGAGGAAATCGAAATAGGCCGCCCGAAGGGCACCGGTCAGCAGCTTGTCCCGCACCGGGCGGCCATTGACGAACAGATACTGCGCCACCGCCGCGCCGCGCGAATAGGTGGGTAGCGCCGCAAAGCCTGTCAGGCGCAGCCCTTCCCGGTCCGCATCGATCCGTAAGGCGTTGTCGATGAAATCCCGCCCGATGACCTGGCCCAGCCTGGCCGCGAGCGTATCGAACAAATCGCCGCTTTGCGCATCGGCACGAAACACGGTGCGCCCCTCGCCGCCGCCAGATACGTCGCGCAGGGTGAACCCGATCGACGGCTCCGCCATAGCGAGGCGGCGCACAACATCGCCAATCGCCTGCGCCTCGGCCCGGTCGGAGCGGAGGAACTTCAAACGCGCCGGTGTGGCGTAGAACAAATCGCGCAATTCGACGATCGTGCCGAGACCAGCTGCCGCCGGTTTGACTGCGCCAAGGGTGCCGCCGGACACCTCGATCCGACATGCGTCTGCTCCGGCGGGCCGCGATGTAATGCTCAGCCGCCCGACTGCGCCCAGCGACGGCAATGCCTCGCCCCGAAAGCCGAAACTGTGGATCGCCAGAAGATCGCTACCGTCGATCTTCGATGTCGCATGCCGTGACAATGCCAGGGGCAAATCTGCTGCCGCCATGCCGCACCCATCGTCGGTGACGCGGATCAGGCTCTTGCCGCCATCGGCATAGGTCACGTCAATCCGCCGCGCCCCGGCATCGATTGCGTTCTCCACCAGTTCCTTAACAGCCGAGGCCGGACGCTCCACCACTTCACCGGCGGCGATCCGATTGATCGCGGCCTCATCCAGCTGGCGAATTTTTGGCCGATCTTCGACGATATTGGGGTTCGGGGCGGACATGCCACTATCCCTAGCATGCCCGAACCCGATTCGACAGGGTGTGCGTCAGTTGCTGGCGTCCAGGCCCTCGGGCTGGCCAACCACGACGAAGTGCAGGTCTTCCGGCCGGTAAATCCGATCCGTGACGCGCCGCACATCCTCAAGCGTCACCGCATTCACCTTGTCATTTCGCGTGGCGATGTAGTCGATGGGCAGGCCCTCTTCCTGCATGCCGACCATGATCCGCGCAATCTGTGCGTTGCCGTCGAATCGTAGGGGATATGCACCGGTCAGATAGGTCTTGGCCGCCTCCAATTCTTCCTCGGTCACCCCTTCCGAAATGCGCTGCCATTCATCGCGAATAACCTCGACCGACTCGGCCATACGCGCGTTGTCGGTGGCAACTTGCCCCAGGATCAGTGCCCCGTGATCCGCCGGTGCCAGGAACGCCCCGATCCCATAGGTCAGGCCGCGCTTGGCACGCACCTCTTCCATCAGGCGCGAGGTAAAACCGCCGCCGCCAAAGATCTCATTGGCCACGAATGCTGGAAAGAAATCAGGGTCGTCGCGCGCGATCCCTTCGTGCCCGAAAAGCGCAACCGCTTGCGGCGTGTCGAACGGGACAACGGTCAGACCGGGTTCCATTTGGTAAGTGGCGTCCGTCACGTCGATTGGCCCGCCTTCGGGCAGATCCCCCAAGACTTCATCCAGCAGGCTAGCGAGCTCATCTGGCGTGATGTCACCCACGGCACCCACGAACACGCGATCCCGAACAAAGGTCTTCGCATGGGCCGCCACCATATCATCCCGCGTCAACGCGCTGACCGTCTCGACCGTTCCGTCGCCCGAGCTGCCATAGGGATGGTCGCCCCACGCCATCTCGTTAAACCGGTTCCGCGCAATCGATCCGGGATCCAGTGCGTCCGAGCGGATGGTGGACAGGATCTGTTCGCGAATCCGTTCAATCGCGTCTTCGTCGAAACGTGGCTGGGTGATCGCCTGCCGCAACAGAGCCACCGACGCGTCCCGGTTTTCCGAGAGAAACCGAGCCGAGACCGAGACGGAATCGCGAAATGCCTCGAAAGAGAAGCGCGCGGCCAGCGTGTCCCGCGCCTTGGCGAAGGCGCGTGCATCCAAATCGCCCGAGCCATCTTCGATCAAGCCGGTCATCATGTTGACCGCCCCGCGCTTGCCGGGGGCGTCAAGCGATGTGCCCCCCTGAAACCGGATCTCGATGGCGGCAAATGGGATCGATGGTTCCTGCACCAGCCAGGCGGTGATCCCACCAGGCGATGTGACCTCTTGTATTTCAACAGCGGCGCGGGCCGGGGCTGTCAGAATCAAAGCGGCAACAACGGCCGTGAACAGACGCATCATCATTGCATCACCTCCTCGGCGTCGCCCTGCGGCGCCATCATCCAGCCGGTCACTGCGCGGTTGCGTTCAAACAGAAGCTGGGCCGCTTCCAGGATGTCTTCTTCCGTCACCGCGGCAAGAAGATCGGGCCAAGCCTCGATATCCTCCACCGTCAGCCCTGACGTCAGCCCCGCCCCATAGCGTCGCGCGAGCGAGCCGAGATCGTCTTCCCCGTAGATGATCGACGCCCGAATCTGGGTCTTGATCCGCTCCAATTGTTCGGGGTCGACGCCATCTTCCACAAAACGGCGCAGACGATCATCAAGCGCTTTCTCCATATCCTGCAATGACACCCCGGGCGCCGGAACCGCGACGAGGCCAAATGTGGTGTCATCCAGCGACATGCCCGAATAGAATGCCGCCGTGTAGATCGCGCTTTGCTCTTCAAACTGAAGCGACTGACCCAGAACTGACGTCGCGCTATCGCCGCCCAACACCTCGGCCAACAGTGTCAATGCCGCCGCCTTTTCTTGATCGCCCGCGTCCCGTTCGGGGGCAAGGTACGTGCGCACGACGTAAGGCTGTGAAACACGGGGGTCTTCGAATACCAGGCGCCGTTCGGCCAGTTGCGGCGGCTCATCCACACGGTCGCGGGGCTGAATGTCAGGGTTTGCCGGGATCACGCCGTAGTGGCGTTCTGCCATCTCGCGCACCTCGTCCGGACCCACATCACCCGCAACGATCAGGATTGCATTGTTCGGCGCATAATGCGCCTCATAGAAGGCTTCCAGGTCTTCCTTGGTGATCTCTTCAATCTCATGTCGCCAGCCGATGATGGGCGTGCCATAAGGGTGATTGAGATACTGCGCCGCCCGTCTCTGTTCCCCAAACAGCGCGCCGGGTTCATTCTCTGTCCGCTGATTGCGTTCCTCCAGCACAACCTCGCGCTCAGGCTCCATCTCGGCGGGGTCGATCACGAGGTTGACCATGCGGTCCGCCTCCATCTCCATCATCAATTCTAGCCGGTCCGACGCAACCCGCTGGAAATATCCGGTGTAGTCGTAGGAGGTGAACGCGTTATCGCTTCCACCATTTGCCGCGACGATCCGCGAAAACTCACCGGGGCCCAGGGTTTCGGTCCCCTTGAACATCAGATGTTCCAGGTAATGCGCGACCCCGGAGATACCGCGGGGTTCATCAGACGACCCGACCCGGTACCACACCATGTGAACCACGACGGGGGCACGGCGGTCCTCAAGAACGACCACCTCCATCCCGTTGTCGAGTGTGAAGTTTGACACCTCGGCTGCAGATGCGGCCACGATCGTGGCAAACCATAAGGTGACGGCGGCGATCCAACGGGTCATACGGGCTCCGGCTCTGAGGCGTTTGAGCTAAGGTACGCCGCCCAATTGCGTGTTCAAGACACCCAACGGGCTTGTGAGCCTATTCTGCGACCTCAGGCGGGGCCGCCACTGTGCGAATGCCCGCCGCACGGAACCGCTCAAGCTCGCGTCGTTGGTCGAGTTGTTGATCTTCGTACGCTTCGAAATAGACGTTTACGTTAAAAAGACGCTCCAGCAGGCGCCCGTTGTTGGCGCGGCGAAACGCGGCGTCTTCGCGGGCGAGTTCCGTGCGAATGCCCGGGCTCACGCCCATCCGCGTGGCATAGGCAACCAGGCCGCCCTCGCCAGTGCTGCGATTGAGAAGTTCCGGCCTACCACCCAACGCGGCGATCGCATCGGCCTGGGGCGTCGGATCGGTGCGATTGGCCCCGCCCGGCGTCGGTGGCGGCAAGCTGGCGAGGTTCTGCGGCGTTTGCAGGGGCTTGGTTGGCAGGATTGCAAACTCGTCAGGCGTGCCGGTTTCGGTGTCGAGGTTCAGAAGGGTCGGCCCAGTGCTGCGGGCACAGCCTGCAAGCGCAAAGGCCACTAAAACACCAGTCAAAACCGCGCGCCGCATATGCCCCGCTCCCTTCATCCCGGCCTGTCTACCGCGCTTTCGAAAGGCCGTCACGTAGTCTTCTTTTCACCGGTGAACGCGATCAGGCCAACTGCGCCTATGAAAATCGAGATATCGGCCACGTTGAACGCATAGGGATTGTCGATCCCACAGCAGGACATGTTCAGAAAATCCGCCACTGCGCCATAGAGCACGCGATCAATCACGTTGCCCAAGGCACCCCCAACCAAAAGCCCCGCGGATATCAAGGCCCAGCGGTTGCCACCCTCGCGGCGGATCCACCAGACCACCCAGGCCGAGATCATCAAGGCAAGCGCGATCAGCGTCCACCGCATGATGTCGCCATCGTTGGAAAAAAGGCCAAAGTTGATCCCGCGGTTCCAGGCCATGCGAAAATTGATGAATGGCGGCAGAACGTCGATCGCGCCCACGGCCTTCAGGTTCATCCAATGCACCACGATGACCTTGGTCAGCTGGTCCAGAACGAAGACCACGACGCCCGTCCAGATCGCGATATTGCGGTTCGCGCTCAATGCCGGAAGTGCCGCATGCCGGTGAAGACCATGGCGAGGCCGGCCTCGTCTGCCGCCGCGATCACAGTGCCATCGCGCACCGACCCGCCGGGTTGGATAACGGCGGTCGCGCCAGCCTCAGCCGCAGCCAGTAGCCCGTCTGGAAACGGGAAGAACGCGTCAGACGCCACGACCGACCCGATGGCGGGGCTCTCCGCCTGACCTAGCTCCGCGCCCATCCGCTCGGCTTTGAGCGCCGCAATGGTCGAGCTGTCGACCCGGCTCATCTGACCGGCGCCAATGCCAACGGTCGCGCCGCCGGATGCATAGACGATAGCATTGGATTTCACGTGCTTGGCGACGGTCCAGGCAAAGCGCAAATCGCGCATCTCATCGTCCGAAGGCGCACGCTTGGTCACAACCCGCAAATCACTGGTAGCGACACGCCCTGTATCCTTGTCCTGCACCAGGTATCCGCCCGCGACCTGCCGGATGGCCAACAATGGCTGCGATGGGTCTGGCAGCGCGTCGGTCGTCAACAAACGCAGGTTGGGCTTTGTTGCGAATACGGCCCGTGCGGCCTCATCCGCGCCGGGGGCAATGACCACTTCGGTGAGGATCTGGACGATCTCTTCGGCGGTCGGCCCGTCAAGCGGCTGGTTCAGCGCTACGATCCCCCCAAAGGCCGAGGTCTGATCGCATTGAAAGGCGCGGGTATACGCTTCCGTCAATGTGTCTCCGCGCGCAACCCCGCACGGGTTGGCATGCTTGATGATCGCGCAGGCCGGCCCGTCCTCTGGCGCAAACTCGGCCACCAATTCAAATGCCGCGTCAGTATCGTTGATGTTGTTGTAGGACAGCTCTTTGCCCTGGTGCTGGATCGCCGTGGCCACTCCGGGACGGTCGCTGCCATCCGTATAAAACGCCGCGCTCTGATGCGGGTTCTCGCCATAGCGCAAGTTCTGGCGCACTGTCCCCGCAACCGCCCGTCGACGCGGGCTAACCATGTCCAGTGCATCTGCCATCCAGCCGGACACCGCCGCATCATAGGCCGCCGTGCGCCCGTAGGCGATCTGGGCCTGCTTCTGCCGAAAGGCATAGGTCGTCGATCCGCCTTGCGCATCCAACTCGGCCAACAGCGCATCATAGTCTTCGACATCTGTCACGACGGTAACAAAGGCATGGTTCTTGGACGCCGCGCGGATCATCGCAGGCCCGCCGATATCGATATTCTCGATGCAGGTCTCGTAATCGGCCCCGGAAGCAACTGTATTTTCAAAGGGATAAAGGTTCACCACCAACAGGTCGATCGGCGCAATCTGATGCTCTTCCATCGCCGCCACATGGTCGGGATTGTCCCGCGACGCCAAAAGCGCGCCATGCACCTTGGGATGCAACGTCTTCACCCGCCCGTCCATCATCTCGGGAAAACCCGTGATGTCAGCCACATCAGTCACATCAAGCCCTTCATCGCGCAGGCCCTGCGCCGTGCCACCGGTGGACAAAAGCGCAACCCCCCGCGCGGCCAACGCCTGTGCAAAGGGCACCAACCCGGTTTTGTCCGACACCGAAATCAAAGCCCGGCGCAGCGGCACAAGATCCGCCATGTTACCCCCCTTAGGTGCGATGGGTGGCCAGATCCTCTTCGACGGCCACATCCCGAATGCTGGTGGGGGTATCCTGTGCTTTCGCCAAGGTCCAGCCGATGCGGGTGGCATATTCAATTGCGCTGGACGACAGAACAATTTGCTTGGTGGCGCGGGGGCTCAACCGGCCCCGTTCCAGGTAAACGCTGGGCCCGAGTGTAAGCTGCGCCGTGCCGTTGTGCCGGAAAACCCAGATCTCCCCGCTCTTGAGAACCATGGAAACAGCGTTGCCGCCCATGTTGAGTTCGGCATGCACATCGGGGTGCAGATGGAAGCGAACGTGGAACGGCACACCCTGATAATTCGCCTGCTCCGTCACCAGATCGAACTGCCGCTCCGCTTCGGGCGTGACCGCCGTCAATGCGTCTTCGCCCACCAACCCCCGGCCATCCGTGGCCAGTTCCAGCCGGCGCGAGTGGGTCAGCCCGTGCGTGCCGAGAAATCCGTCATGGCTGAGGATCGCAACCGCGGTCGGAACATCATCGGGGCGCACGCAGGTGACATCATGCGGCGTATCGATCAAAAGCTCCGTCCGACGCCCGGCAATGATACCCGAGCCACCCAGGCGCGACGAGCTATAGCCCTCGATCGCCAGCGTGGAATGCGACGGCGTCGCCCGCCCTGCCCTGCGCCAGCTTGTCCCGAAACTCGCCCCCGAGCCGCAGTTCACGATCAGCGGACGCCGCCCCGATGTGAGCTCAAATGCCAGGGTCGAGGCATGCCCGTTCAGCGAATGCTCTTCGACCGGAGGTGGCGCGGCATCAATGATCACGGAGGTGCGGCCATGTGACAGGCGACAATAGCCCATCGACAGCCCTGTGTGGCGCATCTGGCGCACGCCCGACGTGGCTAGGGCTTGGTCCAGTCGCCCGTCGACACCCCGACCGCCACCGTGGAACCGCGCGAGGCCCCCATCAGAATGGCGAATGGCCCGCAACGTGGGCGCAACCCGGCTGATCGCGCCTTGGTGTTCCGGCGGAACCGGGATGCCCGCTGCGTTGAGCGCATCCATGCACCACGTCAAAAGCGTGAAAACCTCCAACAGTTCTTCGGGGTTCCGGCTGGCGATCCCACCTTCATCGTCGATCTGCGTGGCACATTCATGGGCCAGCGCAGCCGTGGCCGACGCCACGTGCCGGTCCATCCGCTCAAGCGAAAGAGAGGCATAGATCAGACCGCCCAAGGCCTCAAAACGCTCGAGCCCCGGCTCCGCGGTTTTCCAGCGTTTCGCGAGGAACTTGGTCTGCGCAGACAGCGTTCGGAAGAACGCAGTGCTGACCGTGCGTTCCTGTCCGTTCAACAGCAAGATCGCGTGGTTGATCCACCGCATCAGCCGCCGCCCGGTCAGATCGGGCATCCAGCCGTTGCCAGACCCGCGCCCGAACCGGGTCACCCATTCATGCGTCCAGGCCTGCGCACGGGCGCGGGCGACGCCATCCCCCACCGCCGCCAGATCATCCAGCCAGCCAAAGCCATGCACTTCGGTCTCAAAAGCGACATCGGGCATCGCCAGATCCCAGATTGAACTGTCAGGCGCCTCAATCAGAAACCCTGCAAACAAAAACTTGCCTTCGCAAAGCTGCTGACCCCGGGCGAAACTTCCGATGGTGCGGGGTTCGGGTTGGCTGGTGAACGCATTCGAATTACGCCCATAGCGCGCAAGGCGTGCCTGAACGTGATTCATTATGCGCGTGCGCCGCGCGGTAAGGGGCTCGGGTTGGGACACGTGCATCGTCCTGCCTGTACGCCGGTTTGCTCCGGCATTGGTTAACAGGCAGTTTAACCTGCCGATTCGCCCCTGTCATCGGTGAAGTCGCGCGTTACCCCTTCTTTTGCAGCGCCGCGATGTAGAAGCCATCCATGCCACCAATGTCAGCCCAAAAATCAGGACGCAGGCGCAGGCCGCCGTCGGCATCAATCCAGGCGGGGTCAATACCAGGCACGTGCAGGGCCTCTGTATCGACCTGCAGGGACGGGTGCCGCTGCAACGCATCGCGCAACTGCTCTTCGCCCTCGTCGATCAGAAGCGAGCAGGTGCAGTAAACAAGCCGTCCACCCGGGCGGAGCCAATTCACGGCCCGGTCGATAAGTTGACGCTGCAGCTCAAACAGCGCCGGGAACTCAGAACCGTCCTTTGCAAACGGCAGGTCCGGATGTCTGCGCAGCGTGCCCGTCGCCGAACACGGGGCATCGAGGAGGATCGCATCGAACGGCGCCTCCGGTTGCCACTCCAGCGCATCGGCAGCGACGATTTCCGCGCTCATCCGCGTCCGCGCCAGGTTTTCACCCACCCGCTCAAGCCGCCGTTCTGAGACATCCAGCGCCGTCACCTTCGCCCCGGCGGCGGCAAGCTGGAGCGTCTTGCCGCCCGGCGCCGCGCACAGATCGAGGATCCGTTCGCCGGGTTTCGGGCGCAGAACCCGCGCGGGCACCGCAGCGGCGGCATCCTGCACCCACCAATCGCCGTCGGCGTATCCCGGCAAGGCCGTAACCTGACCCGAATTGGCAAGCCGGAGAGACCCAGTCGGCAGCAGCTGCGCACCGGGCGCCTCCGCCAGGACGGCGTTTGGTTGCCGCAGTGTTATGTCGAGCGGTGCGGCAGCGGCATGCGAACGCTCCATCGCAGCCACGACCTGTTTTCCGTAGTCGGCCACAAGCGGTTTGCGCAGCCATTTCGGAAGAACGGGATCAGGTAGTGCGACCCAATCGACGCCGCTTGCCGCCACCTTTCGCAGAACGGCATTACATAGCCCCGCGTGGCGGCTGTAGGTCGGCGACGCCTTCATGATCTCAACCGCCGCGTTCACGACCCCATGCGCCGCCGACCCTTCGCCGCACATCTCGTAAACCGCCAGCCGCAGCATGTTATGAACCCGCGCGTATGGCCGATTGCGCAGGTATGGCCCCAAAACCCGGTCCGCCCGCGACGCCCACCGTAAGGTTTCCGTTGCCAGCCGTTGAGCCCGCGCACGATCTTTCGGTGGCAGCTTCTCAACCGCGCGTGGCAAAAGCTCGGACAGAAGCTTGCCGTCTTCGGTGACGGCACACACCAGGTCCAGCGCGGCTTTGCGGGGCACGATGCCCGTTTCATCCATGGAAGACACGGCCTTCTTGTTCCGGGGTGGATGCGGCGTATATCATCCACAACACCGCAACAAGCAGGCCCGTGATGTCCGACAGCACACCCAAATATGAATTGCCAGCAGCCGCCCAGCGCGCGCTGCAAGAGGCCGAGGAACGGCGGAAAAAGGCGAAAGAGCTTGAGCTAGCGCCCGAGCTGGGCGGGCGCGATGGGCCCGAGCCCGTGCGCTATGGTGATTGGGAGCGAAAAGGGATCGCGGTCGATTTCTAGCGCAGCCGCAGGTCGGCGAACCGGCCCGCCCCTTGATCCGACGTGAACCGCAGGGTTGAGCCGCTGACTTTAACTTCCTGGCAATTCGCGCCGATCTCGCGCGGGCCCCAGAACAGATCACGACAGAAGTAGCCGTCGCGCCAGTCCCACGAGCCAGACACATCGCGCCCGAACGCACGGCCATCGATCTGGCCGTCCGGTTTGACGTTCAACTGGATCCCAAAACGGCTGAGCGTGCCCTTGGACACGATGTCCACGAACTGATCACGATCCGTGATCTGCGTGAATGAGCTTTCATCTGACACCATCGCCCAAGGCTCTGCCCCGGCGGTCGTGGCAGCCGAGATCGCTAAGGCGGCAAGACTTGCACGAACCATGATACCTATCCTGTTGCGCGTACCCATATACTACGCAGGGAAAGTAGCCTCGGATCACCTCATGCCAAGGACGTCGATCATGTCGTACTGTCCTGGCGACTTGTCCTGGCCCCAAAGGGCGGCTTTCAGCGCACCGCGGGCGAAGATTGCGCGATCCGTTGCCAAGTGCCGCAAGACGATCCGTTCACCCTCACCCGCAAAGATCACATCGTGTTCGCCGACGACATCCCCACCGCGAATCGCGGAAAAGCCGATTGCGCCGGTGTCGCGTGCCCCCGTGATGCCATCCCGTCCCCGATCCGCAACCTCGCTAAGTTGCACGCCCCGGCCCTCAGCCGCCGCCTCGCCCAGCATCAAAGCCGTGCCCGACGGTGCATCCACCTTGTGGCGATGATGCGCCTCGACGACTTCGATATCGAACTCCACGTCCAGCGCGGCGGCGACCTGACGGGTCAGTTGCGTGAGAAGGTTTACCCCGAGGCTCATGTTGCCCGCCCGCACAATCACGGCATGCCGGGCCGCGGGTTCCAAGGCGGCGATGTCGTCCTCAGAGAAGCCGGTCGTCCCGATCACATGCACCGCCCGCGTTTGCGCCGCGAGTGCTGCAAATTCCAGCGTGGCGCTTGGCGATGTAAAATCCAACACGGCCTGCGCCTGGGCAAAAGGATCCAGCGGATCGTCCGCGACGATCACGCCCAAGGGCGCCATGCCCATCGCAAGCCCCAGATCCTGTCCGATCCAGGCATGACCTGCCCGCTCAACCGCGCCCACAAGCTTGGCATTGGGGCTATCCAGAACTGTCCGGATCAGCATTTGCCCCATGCGCCCGGAGGCACCCACCACGACCATTCCCGGCACTTCTGTCATAAGACCCGTCCTTCAAGCGGCATTGCCCGCGGTGTTTAGCCAAACGCCGCCCCAGCCGAAAGCCCCGCCTTGCGGCGGGGCGGGCCGTGGCTTAGATGGGCGGCATGGCCAAGAACCGATTTTCCGACGGCGCGGGGCCGTCTCAGCGTCAGCTACGGGTGGGGGAACTTCTTCGCCGCAGGCTGAGCGAGGTGTTGACCCGCGGCGATATCCACGACCCCGATCTGAACGCCATGTCAATCACAGTGGGCGAAGTGCGCGCCTCACCCGACCTGAAGGTGGCCACGGCCTATGTTCTACCGCTGGGGGGGGAGGGCCGCGAGGAAGCGCTTGATGCGTTGCGCCGCAACCGGGTGGAAATTCGGCGGACGGTGGCCAAGGGCCTTGATTTGAAATACGCGCCGGAACTGCGCTTCGCCCTCGATGAAACGTTTGATCGCATGGACGATACGCGCAGGCTTCTGGCCGAGGATACGGTGCGCCGTGACATCGAAAGCGATTAGGGCGGCACTGGCGGCTCTGGTAATACCGCTTCTCCCGGCAAGCGCGCACGCCGCGACCTGCGAAACGGCGATCTTCGAGAACACCCCAATGTCGGTCTGCACGCTTGATCCGTCCGTCGATGACATTCGTCTGTGGCACCGCGATGAAGACGGGTCGATCCTTGGCACGTTCGAGCGCGTGAACGGCCTTCTTGCCGCCCAGGGACTGACCTTGGGTGTTGCGATGAACGGTGGCATGTACCACGACGACCGGCGGCCTGTGGGCCACTATGTCGAGAACGGGGTTGAGACGATGCGTCTGGTCACCTCGGAAGGCCCCGGCAATTTCGGCCTCCTGCCCAACGGAGTGTTCTGCCTTGCGGGGACGACCGCGATGGTTCTGGAAACCAATGCCTTCGCGGACTCAGGTACAGCTTGCGATTTCGCTACACAGTCGGGCCCAATGCTGGTGATCGATGGCACCCTCCACCCCCGCTTTCGGCCCGATGGCACGTCGAGCTTCATTCGAAACGGGGTGGGCGTTCGCGACGATGGACAGGTTGTCATGGCCATCTCGGACCGGCCTGTAACCTTCCATTCGTTCGGTCGCTTTTTTCGAGATGAGCTTCAGACACCCAACGCGCTTTTCATCGATGGCAACGTCTCGCGGCTCTATGCACCATCCCTAGGACGCAACGACTTCGGCTTCCCGATGGGACCCATTCTTGGCACTGCCGTCGCCGCGGATTGACCCGCTGATGGGGCGGCGCTAGGACCCGGCGCCAATACGTCAAAGGATACAGACAGTATGGCGCGGAGACGCAAAGGCCGGGACATCTCGGGCTGGCTTGTCGTTGACAAGCCTTTGGGGGTCACCTCGAACGACGTTGTCGGCAAGGTGCGCTGGGCGTTTGATGCCAAAAAGGCAGGCCATGCCGGAACGCTGGATCCGGCGGCGACCGGCGTCCTCGCGATCGCCTTGGGCGAAGCCACCAAAACCGTGCCCTACGTGACAGACGCCCTGAAGGCCTATGAGTTCACGGTGCAGTTTGGCCAAGCCACCAACACCGATGATGCCGAGGGTGAGGTTATCGAGACGTCGGAGTTCCGCCCGGAGACAGCGGACATCCAGCAGGCCCTTGGCGCGTTCACAGGCGATATCATGCAAACGCCGCCGGCGTTCTCAGCCGTCAAGATCGACGGCGAACGCGCCTACGCAAGGGCCCGCGCGGGCGAAGCGGTGGACCTGGCGGCGCGTCCATTGTTCGTTGAAACCCTGGAATTGACAGACCGTGCTGACGCGGATCACGCGACGCTCCGGATGGTTTGCGGCAAAGGCGGATACGTCCGCGCGATCGCCCGCGATCTTGGGCAGGCGTTGGGCTGTCTAGGCCACGTCACCCAGTTGCGGCGGATCTGGTCGGGGCCCTTTGATGTCGGCCAAGCAATCACGCTGGACGATATTGAGGACGCGGCACGCACCACAGCGCTCGACACGTACCTCCTTCCACTGGAAACCGGCCTTGCCGATCTGCCCCAGGCGCAATGCAATGCCATTGCCGCAAACCGGCTGCGCCACGGCAACCCCGCGCCGGTCATTGCGACAACCGCCGACTATGGGGACGAGGCCTGGGCATCGCATCAAGGCGCGGCTGTTGCGGTGGGGATCTACCGCGCCGGTGAGTTGCACCCATCCCGGGTCTTCAACACATGATCGAACGATCATTCCAAAAGGGCGACGCATCCAGCACGGCGGTGTACTCCGACTGCGAACGTTATCGCTACAGCCTGACGCGGATATGGACCGAAGGCGGCACGCACGCCCTGTTCGTCATGTTGAACCCCTCCACTGCGACTGAGCGGCAGAACGACCCCACCGTTGAACGCTGCGAGCGCCGCGCCCGCGCGCTGGGCCATGGCGCGTTCACGGTGTGCAACATCTTCGCCTGGCGCGAGACCGATCCGCATAAGATGCGCAAGGTCAGCGATCCGGTCGGGCCGGGAAACGACACGGCGATCACCGCGGCCTGCCACCAGGCCGATGCAATCATCTGCGCCTGGGGCACCCACGGCGCACACCTGGACCGTGGGCGGGCCGTCGAGGCGCTGATGCGCGCGACAGACCGTCCGCTGCATCACCTGGGCCTGACCAAAGACAGCCACCCGCGCCATCCGCTCTATATCTCCTACACCGAACAACCGCGGCTTTGGGCCTGAGCTAGGCGACCGCCGACCAATCCGCTAGGAATCCGCATGGCCAACGACAACTCAGATCAATCACTCGCCGACCAGGTTTCAGGGCTTCGCCAGGAACTTGAGCGGCTGAACGACCATCGCTTCATGCGCCTGCATGAATCGCTCTTCCGCATGCTCGCCTTTCAGTTCGCCCGGGGTCTTGCGCTTGGTCTGGGAACGGTCGTCGGCGCAACCATCCTTGTCTCGGTTCTGGCCTACACCCTCAGCCAGATCGATTTCATTCCGGTGATCGGCAGCTGGGCCAGCGAAATCGCGCGCCAGATCCAGGAATCGCAGTAGCGGGATTTCCCTCTTCCCAAGCCCCCCGCTTTCGCCTATACGCCCGCATCCGCCACAGGGCGGACCTCCACGGGCCTGTGCTGGACGACATCCCGGCCTGCGCCATAACCCTGACTTCGAAAGGAGACCCCGATGTCGATTACTGCTGACGAAAAGCAGCGCATCATGAAGGAATTCGCCACCAAAGACGGCGATACCGGATCGCCGGAAGTGCAGGTGGCCATCCTGTCGAGCCGGATCGCGACCCTGACCGAGCACTTTAAGACTCACAAGAAAGACAACCACTCGCGTCGTGGTCTGCTCAAGCTGGTGGCCCAGCGCCGGAAGCTTCTGGATTACACCAAGGCAAAGGATGAAGCGCGCTATCAGGACCTGATCAAGCGCCTCGGCATCCGCCGCTAAGGCGCTCACGCGCGAGATTTGGAAACCGCGCCCACCGGCGCGGTTTTTTCATTTCACCTGCAGGACGATCTTGCCGATATGGCCCGAGCTCTCCATCCGCCGGTGCGCTTCTGCCGCGTCCTCTAAGGCGAACTCGCTGTCCATCACCGGTGCAACGCGACCGGCATACAGCAGTGGCCACACCTTCGCGCGCAAATCCTCGGCGATCCGTGCCTTTGCCAGATCCGACTGCGGCCGCAGGGTCGAGCCGGTGATCGTCAGCCGCCGCACCATAACTTGCGCGAAGTTCAACGCCACTTTCGGCCCCGACAGAAACGCGATCTGCACCAGTCGTCCATCATCCCGCAGCGCCTTGACGTTCCGCGGGATGTAATCACCCCCAACCATGTCGAGGATCAGGTCGGCCCCACCTTCGGCCCGGACCACCTCAACAAAGTCCTCATCGCGATAGTTAATCGCACGTTGGGCCCCCAACTTTTCGCACACCGCGCATTTCTCAGCCGACCCGGCAGTGGCAAACACCCGGGCACCGAACACGGACGCGAGTTGAATTGCGGTCGTGCCAATCCCGGATGAGCCACCGTGCACGAGGAACGTCTCACCCGCCTCCAGGCCGCCGCGCATGAACACGTTGGACCAGACGGTGAAAAACGTCTCGGGCAGGCACGCGGCCTCCTTGAGGCTCAAGGGTTCCGGTATCGGCAGGCAATGTGCGGCGGGAGTCGCCACGTATTCAGCATAACCGCCACCCGGCAAGAGGGCGCAAACCGTATCGCCCACAGCCCAATCGCTGACACCAGACCCGACCGCTGCAACCGTCCCCGATGCTTCTAGCCCTGGCAGATCGCTCGCATTCGGTGGCGGGGCATAGCTTCCCGCGCGCTGCAGGGCATCGGGGCGGTTCACCCCGGCCCAGGCCACCTCGATCAGAACTTCACCCACACCGGGTTTCGGCACCTGCCGTTCAGTTGTGCGCAACACATCCGGCCCGCCGGGCTCACTGATCTCAACAGCGCGCATGCGATCGGGCAGCGTGGCCATCAACCCTCGGCAGCAGGCGTAACAACACCAGGCACATCCGTGCGCGGCGTGCGCGATGGCGCCTTGATCTGCGACAGCAGCCAGTTCGGCCCGGCAAAGACCGTCTTAAGAACCGGATGGTCGCGCACCTGCGCCTTGAGCTTTTCGATCTGCATCACATCGTCGATCCGCCGGTCCAAAAAGGCCCACGTATCGGCATGGCCCGGGCTTTCGTCGCCCAGCCAGTAAAGCACGGTCGATCCATAGACGCCCGACAAGGTGGCGCGCTTGGTGTACCAGTTCACATCATCGGATGTGTCGCCCAACGCGTTCCATATGGCATCCACAGTGCCCCACGTGGCCGAGGCCCCGAGCGCAGCATATTGGGGCAGTGAAAACAGCGTTACGCCACGACGCACGGCTTCCTTGTCCTCAATCACTTCCAACCGCAGACGCACCGCCTGGGCCACCTTGTCGCGATACCGCAGGGCCGACATATCCGTCTCGGCGATGCGCACTTTCATCTGTGCGTCGCCCGCCTCATGAAACGCGAGCGCCAGATCAACCGATCCGCGCGGGCACAAGCTGCGCGCAGTCTCAAGGTCGATCTCGGCATCCCGAGCGGCCGCACGAAACGTCGTCTCAGACCACCCATCGAATGCAACATGCGGCAAGGCCGCATCCAAAAGCCGTTCGATTTCAGTGCGTTCAACATCAGTCATCGGGGGTCCTTCCGGTCATCGTGTCGCCAGTAGACAAGCTAGACCGCGTTTGCTATACGGCTACCTCCTGCAATTCATGCAACTCTAACTTAGAAAGGTGGTGACAACCACATGCAGGTCAGTGTTCGCGACAACAATGTCGATCAGGCGCTTCGTGCCCTGAAAAAGAAGCTGCAGCGTGAGGGCGTGTTCCGCGAGATGAAGCTTCGGCAGCATTTCGAGAAACCGTCTGAAAAGCGTGCCCGCGAAAAGGCCGAGGCCATTCGCCGTGCCCGCAAGCTGGCGCGGAAAAAAGCGCAGCGCGAAGGCATGATGTAAGCTTTCAAAGACACTGGGCGGGGCAACCCGCCAATTAGACGACCCCCGGGCATAACGGCCGGGGGTTTGTCGTTTCAGAGGCCTATTTCCGCAACCGGTCCACGTAATACGTCAGTTTTTCGCGCATCTGATCTTCCGACAGCCCGTCCCCGCGGATCGTGATGTGATCCTCGATCCCCATGGTTACACCGAAGAACGTAAAATTCGGATCCCACCAATCATCCGAGACGATTTCGATCACCGCGCGCGTGCGCCATTGCAGCATGTTGAACAGCGCGGACCCATGGTCGGCAATGATGATATCGGCATCCGGGGCCAGTGCGCCAAAGTCATCGAAACCGCATTGCTGCGTCTCCACCACCCGGCCACCCAGCTCTTCGACAATCCGCCCGGTCTGCTCGCTGTCATAGGTCCGATCGGTGTGCAGTTCGCTCTGCACCCCCTTGCGCGACAGATAGGTGATGGAATTGCGGCGTGGCGCCACCGGATCGATCCGGTTCGCCGTGCGCCAGGCCTCGATATCTTCCGGGGTCCAGATCACCGAATAGTTTTGCTTGAGCAAGACGGTCGCGCGTTCAATCAAAACTGGCGTTTCGGCGAACATATATGTGATCCCCAGCCGATCGAGCTGCGGACGCACGTAGGCCTTATGCGCATAGGCAGCTGGCAGGACCACGGGCTCAGGAAACGACACCCCGCGATGTCGGCACAGGACCAGCGCCTTAACCTGCTCGCTGACAAAATCGCCCCACGTGCGGCCATGCTGACACTGAATGATCGTGCCCTCTGGAATACGCGCCGCCCCCTCTTTGTCCGGGAACGGCAGGATCTGTTCGGCCCGCACCAACCGGCCAGTGCTGAACTCTTCGCAGGCAGCGCGTTCGTGCCATGCGATCCCATTTGGCATGTAAAGAACGCCATTGGCCGTGGTCGTCATCGGACGTTCGACGGCATAGTCAGGCATCGTGATGAAGTTGTCGCGATACCGGCCGCGTGGCGTGTCACTGGCCGCACGCAACGACTGCATCGGATAAGGGAACGGATCGACCCGTCGGTTCGGCAGATCACCGTCAAAAAGCGCAACATGCTTGTCTACCAGACGTTTACGCTCGGCCGAGGCAGGCTTGAAGTAGCCAAGCCTGCGCAGCATCTCCAACGCACCGGGCCCGCGCATCCGCCGTTGGATCACGTGTGAAACTCTGCTCATGCCGCCCTCTTATCGCGTTGGAGTGCCGCGACATTCGGCGCAGCAGGGCGAACCTGTCAACCGAACCCACCCAGATGCACGGGGTCACGAACAGATTGTTGACGGGCAACAGCCGATAGCAGGGCCTCTGATGAAATTGTGCCACCAGGGGTGACTGTCAGTGGCACGGCGAAAAGTGACAGTTGCAGCCGTGCCGGTGTCTGCCGCATAGAACGCGGCAGTAGATCCCAACAAATAAGGCATGTCGAAAATGGTCTTTCAGGCCAAAAAAGGCAGAGACAAGGGTTTCCTGAGCAGGCTGCGCGAACGTTACGACGACCGCGCTCTGCGCAGCCAGGTGACCCACCTTCATGGGCCCAAGAAGTTCGAGCTGGGCGATGATGAGGTGGCTTTGGTCGTCCTTGGCCGCAACGTAAGCTATCACTTGGCCACCGTTGTTGAGCATCACCGCGCCATGGGGGCGGACTACCTGATCTACCTCGACAACGGATCGACCGACGGATCGATCGAGCTGGCCAAGACGTTCCCCAACACCATTGTCGCCACCTGCCCGCTTGGGTTTCGCGAATACCAGATGAACATGCGCCACTACGCCTCGACCCTGTTCGTTGAAGGCGGCTGGCGGTTAGTTCTCGATTCCGATGAGCTTCTGGATTTTCCCGGGGCGGACCGGATGCAATTGCCGGACCTGACCCGCAAGCTGAATGCCGAAGGCCATACAGCCTTGGTGTGCCAGATGCTGGAAATGGTGCCGCCGGGCCCGTTGTCGGCGCATCAGGGCCTCAGCTTTGAAGACACTTTGAAAGCGTTCAACAGCTACAGCCTCGCCGATATCGACGCGCGGGATTACTATTCCAAGGTTACGCGGTGGCACTGGTACATGGACCAGAACAAGACCACCAATCCCGACATCAAGATCATGTTCGGCGGGATCCGGGCGACGCTTTTCGGGGAAGAGTGCTGCATCACCAAGCACCCGCTGTTCAAGATGGGCCCCGAAGTGAACCCGGGCGTGCATCCGCACATCAGCACGGGCGTGACATGCGCCGATTTTTCAGCCGTTCTGCGCCACTACAAGTTTTCGGGCGACTTTCTGGAACGGGAAACCGCGCGGATCGCCGAGCAACGCCTGAAGCACAACGAAGCCGTGCTCCGGATCAGCCGTTTCGCGGAAGAGCCGGACTTGTCCTTCCTGCTGCCCACGTCAAAGCAGGATCCGACGGTCGAAAGCCTGCTGGACGACGGGTTCATCGTGGCCAGCGACGCCGCGAAATCCCGGCTTGGGCTCTAGGCGGCCTGACCCAATCGATTGGCAAAGCCCTGGTGAAGACCTGGCGCCGTTGCCAACACGCCTGCGGTCAAACGCCCGGGCGTATTGAACGACAACATCTCTCCATATCGATCTGTCACAACGGCCCCCGCCTCCGCCGCGATAAGCGCGCCGGCAGCAATATCCCATTCCCAACTGTCACGCAGTGTGATCATGGCATCGAACCGACCCTCGCCGACAAGACACAGCCGATACGCAAGGGATGGACGGAAATGGCGTTCGACCTCCGGAACACCGCCCGGCCAATGACGCGTCTCCAGCGCCGGCCGTGAGGCAAGCAGGGTCGCCCCGGCGACTTCGCTGCGCAACGATGTCGTGATCGGGGCGCTATTCAGCGTCGCCCCTTCCCCAACGCGCGCCGCAAACAGCAAGTCGCGCGCGGGCAGGAACACCACCGCATCGGTCACCACGCCAGACCGGGCAATGGCCAGGGAATGGGCAAAGGTGGTTTCCCCCGCAACAAAGGCCCGTGTCCCATCAATTGGATCCACGATAAAAGCAGCCTCCCGACCAAGGCGCACATCGCTGTCTTCTGTCTCCTCCGACAGCCACCCGTAGCCCGGTCGCGCACGTGTCAGCGTTTCGCGCAGGTATTTGTCGACGGCGTAGTCGGCCTCGGTCACCGGGTCGTCGCGCCCTTTGTCCCAGACCTTGTTGTCGGACTGGAAAAACCCCATCGCGATCTGCCCCGCCTCACGCGCAGCCGCGATCAGAAGGTCCAGATCAGCTTCCGGCAATCGTCATCCCCTCAACCAGAAGCGATGGAACAACGCGTGACAGATGCGGCCGCGCGTCATTGGCTGGGATCAGCGTCATGAGCATCTCGCGCAGATGCCCTGCAACGGTGCATTCGTTCACGGGATAGGTGATTTCACCATTTTCCACCCAAAAGCCCGACGCGCCGCGGGAATAGTCCCCGGTGTTGGGATTGATCGTCGACCCGATCATTGAGGTCACGAGCAACCCCGTTCCCATGTCCCGGATCAGCTCTTCCCGGCTCTTGGGGCCTTGGGTCAGCGCAATGTTGCTGTTCGACGGTGTTGGCGAGGAGGCGACACTGCGCGCAGCATTCGCTGTGCTGGGCATCTCCAGCTTGCGCCCCGTGGCCAGGTCCAGCGTCCACCCGGTCAGGACGCCATTCTCAACAATTGTACGCGGTTTTGTCGGCAAGCCTTCGGCATCAAAGGGCTTCGATCCCATGGCCCGCGCGCGATGGGGATCTTCCGAAACAGACAGGTTCGATGGCAGCACCGCCTGACCCAGCGCGTCGCGCAACCACGACGCGCCACGCACAATCGCGCTGCCATTGGCCGCCTGCAAAAGGTGCCCGATCAGGGACGCTGCAACGCGCTCATCATACAAAACGGGGTAAGCCCCCGTCGGCGGTTTGCGGGCACCCGCACGCTCAGCTGTGCGTTCCCCGGCCAGACGACCAACCTCTTCCGGCGATGGCAGATCACTTTGAAACACGCGCATCTCGCCATAGTAGTCACGCTCCATTTCCGTTCCGTGACCGGTGATCGCAACACAGCTCAGCGAGTTGTCTGTCCGCGCGTATCCGCCCGACAATCCGTTCGTTGCCGCCAAGTGGATCCGGCGCGCGGCATAGGCGGCATTCGCTGATTGCACCTGGGACACACCGCTGACACCCAACGCTGCGGCCTCGGCCCGCGCAGCGAGATCCTGCAGGTACTCGGGCGCAGGCTCAGGCGCGGGGTCGTTCAGTTCAAGCCCTTGCGCATCGGTATCGGTGGCCAGATCGCCGGGGTCCGCCAATCCGATAAACGGATCGTCTGGAGCTTCTTTCGCCATCGCAACGGCGCGTTCGGCCATAGTTCGGATCGTCTCCGGCGCGCTGTCCGAAACAGACGTGATGGCCTGACGCTGACCGACGAACACGCGCAGGCCAAGTTCCACACCTTCCGCACGTTCCGCGCTTTCCAATGTGCCGCCCAACACGGTGATCGCAATCGACGTACCGTCCACAACCATGGCATCGGCTGCGTCGGCACCGGCGCGCTTGGCCGCGGCCAGAAGGTCAGCCGCGAGGGTCGGAAGGTCTGCTGCCATGGGAAGGTCCTTTCATTCCCATGGCACCTAGTCCGACAACCGCCGCCTCGCAAGGCCAGCGTGTCACCTGATACGCTGGCCGTTCGCAAACACCGCCCCGTTGGAGCGCAACTCGATCGTCGATTCCAACGCGTCCGATCCCGCAACGGGTCGCGCAAACAAGCCCAACATCAGACGGGCTTGTACCGCCATGGCTTCGGGCAGCATGCCCATCGCAACAAGCCTGTCGAGCAAAGCGTTCGACCCCGTTAGCCGAAGACTGAGATCACCCTCTGGTCGCGATCCCCCCATCGCGCCTTCCAAAAACGCGAACGCGCCCGTCCCGGAAAGCTCCAAGCCCGCCACCGACAGCCGCAATTCTCGGATATCGAGGGATTCAATCTCGCCAGGCATTTCACCACTTGTTCCCAGCGTCTCGGCAATGGCGGGGTCCGTTACATCGACCAGCAGGTTGCCCCTCCCAGCCAGATCAATTGCGAAGTCAGCGCCATCGCGGGGCAGCATTCTGCCCGGATCAAACATCGCCCACAGCCGGTCATCTATCGTGACCCCCGACAAGCTTGTGGACAGACCAAAATCCTGTGCTTCCTCCGATGGCGCGAGTGGCAAGGTGACGGTTGCGGCCGAGCGTTCCATCGCGAAGGTGAGATCGGGAAAGGGTATCTGTGTCCCCGAAACACTCACCTCAGTACCGATATTTTCGCCGCCATAGCTTAGACCACCCGCACCCATTTGCACGCTGGTCACGCCGCTTTCAATGCTCCCCCCAATCTCGAACTGCTCTTCCCCGTCGCCACCTGAGACCGAGTAGGTCACCGGGCCATAGGTGGTCTCGCCAGTAGAGGCGAAGCCCTGGCCCAACAACTCGCCCATTGACTGCGCGGCGTTCAGGGGTGTTACCGCGCCCGAGCTTGCGGTTGCTATATTTTGCGCGGTTAGGTTTACGGCGACGTTGGTATCGGGCCCCTCGATGCCTTCCATCGCAAGGCGCATTGCCAGGGCCCCGATCGACGTCCGGCGGTCAGCCTCGGACGATCTGAGCACCTCATAAACGCCGTCCAAGGATCGCAGCGACATATCAAGGTCGAAATCCATCACCTCGTTGCCAATGGTCAACCGGTCAGACGTAATGGTGATTTCTGGCGCGCCGTAGGTGTAACTCGGGCTGCGCGGATCGCCCGATGCGACAAGCGAGAGATCCGGCTGACGGATCACGACCGTCATGTCAAAGTCTTCCCCAGCCGCGCCGGTGCCTGTCACGCGCAACGGATAGCTGGCGCCAAACTCGATAGCGACGGTGCCATCCCCGTTTTCCACGAAGACGACATCCCCCACCGGCGCAAAGACCGCGCCGTCGGGCATATTCATCGCCACGGTAACGTTTGACACGATCAATCGGTTCCCGCTGCGCGCCTCGCCGTCTGACGTCAGCGTCTGCCCCATGTCCCCGGCGATCTTTTGCCAACTGGTCCAGACATCAAACGCGGTAACATCCGCAGAAGCGGTCCATGGGATCGTGGTGACAACAAGCGTGGCAACGCCGAAGCGTTTGAAATTCAACATTGGGGGCCTTTCGCACTGGCGCGCGCGCCGCTAGCCTCGGGCGCGAGGGTCGGTCGGTCAAGCATGATGCAACCGGAATTGCCCCAAATTCGCATATTCCACAGGAGCGAAACAATGCATGATCTGTCTGGTCACGGCGTTCTGATCACAGGCGCAAGTCGCGGCATCGGGGCAGCGGCGGCCCGCGCATTTGCCGATGCGGGGGCCCAGGTTGCGCTTTTGGCACGCAGCGAAGACAGCATTGCAGAGCTTGCGGGTGACATCGGGGCCGCGGCACTCGCCATCCCCTGCGATGTCAGCCGGTATTGGGAAGTGCAGGCCGCCGTTGCTGCTGCACAGTCCGCCTTTGGCCGCCTGGACGTGGTGGTCAACAACGCCAGCGTCATCGAACCCATCGCGCACCTGGCCGCCTCGGATCCGGAAAGCTGGGCCGCCACAATCGATATCAACCTCAAAGGCGTCTACTACGGCATGCGCGCCGCCGCTCCGGTGATGGCCGAGGCCGGCGGTGGCAGCATCCTGACAGTCAGTTCAGGCGCAGCGCATGGCCCGGTCGAAGCCTGGAGCCACTACTGCACCTCCAAGGCTGGCGCGGCGATGCTGACCCGCTGCCTCGACAAAGAGATGCGCGGCCAGGGCATCCGCGCCATTGGCCTGTCGCCTGGCACCGTCGCCACCCAGATGCAGCGTGAAATCAAAGCCTCGGGCATCAACCCTGTCAGCCAGCTTGACTGGTCAGACCACATCCCACCCGATTGGCCGGGAAAGGCGCTTGTGTGGATGTGTTCGCCGGATGCCGATGAGTTCATCGGCGAAGAAATCTCATTGCGCGACGAAGGTATCCGCCGCCGGGTCGGGCTGATCCCATGATCCGGTTGGACAAGGCGGGCCCCGTCTGGACCGCAACGATTGACCGACCGGACAAGGCCAACTCGCTGACCCGCGCCATGCTGACCGACCTTGCAGATGCCGCAGAAGCCGCCGCGACAGAGGCACAGGTTTTTGTCCTGACCGGCACCGGGCAGGTTTTCAGCGCGGGCATGGATCTCGACGGCGCGCGCGATGGGTTGGCCACTGACCCGGTCTGGGAACGCCTGTCCGGCGCGGTCGCGGCGCTGCCGGGCCTGACGATTTGTGCGTTGAACGGCACCCTCGCAGGCGGTGCGTTCGGCATGGCGCTCGCATGCGATCTGCGGATTGCCGTCACGGGCACCAAGTTCTTCTATCCGGTGATGAAGCGTGGCTTTCTGCCCCAACCTAGCGATCCGGCCCGCCTTGCGCGCCTGGTCGGGCCCGCGCGGGCCAAGATGATCCTAATGGCAGGCCAGAAGATCACGGCAGAAGAAGCGCTGGCTTGGGGCCTGATCGACCGGTTGGTCTCGCCAGAGGGGTTGGCCGAGGCAGTGAGCGACCTTGCCGCGGACGCGACCCAGGCCGACGCCAAACACGTCCACGCGATCAAGGCCATGATCCCGAGCGCCTAGCGCCGCCCGCGTTTGCCCGGCACGCGTGAGCTAAAACTGGGCGGACGTTTTGCGACCCAAGCAATGAACTTCGCCAACCGCGGATGATCGCGCAAGCGTTCAATGCTTGAATAGTCGCGCGCCAATTCAGCCTCGGTCAGCGTCGCATGGATCTCTCGGTGGCAGATATGGTGCAACAGCACCGTCTCGCCCCCCTTCCCGCCTCGCAGTTTCGGCACCAAGTGATGGCGGCTTTGTGGAACATCCGCCGGGATCGGGCGTCCGCAAAGCGGGCAGGTCGGATCGGCCAGGTCGTCGCTCACTTGTGTCACTCCCCAGAACGCGGCAAGACACTGGGGCAGATCTCACCAGAGGCAAGGGCATGGAACAACAACCAGAGATCGTGACGCAGGCCTTGGGTTATCTCGAACAAGGGCTTGAGATCGCGCAGACGTGGCTTTTGTCCCCTGCCGCATGGTCGCAATTTGCCCTGCTCGTCACCGCCTTTATCCTGGCGCTGCTGGTGACACGGCGCCTGCGCCCGACCCTGGCACGCGTGCTGACGCCCGCGGACGGACAAGGCGGTGTCATTGCCCAGGCGCGGCGCTTCGTTCTGCAGTTCCTGCCGCTGATCCTTCCCTTGATGGCCTATGCCTTCACAGCGCTCGGGGAAGAGATCGTTCGATCCCTCTTCGGATCAGGGGCCGTGATCGCTTTCGGCAAACGAGTGTTTCTGTTTCTTGCCGCGCGGGCGCTTGTCCGCGACATCGTACAGGACCCGTTCCTGAAACTTGTCGGGCGGTACGCCCTTCTGCCAGCCATGGCGCTCTACACGGTCGGCCTGCTTGAGCCCTTCGCGGCCTGGCTCGCCTCCACCGTCATAGCGCTTGGCAACATTCAGTTCTCGCTTCTCGCGGTCGTGCGCGGGCTGATCGCGGGCAGCCTCCTGTTCTGGCTGGGCCGTTGGTCGAACGCACAATCGGCCAGCTACATCGCCAAGCAGGAAGAACTGCGCCCGGCAACGCGGGAACTCGCCACCAAGGCGGTCGAGCTTCTGATCTTTGGCGCGGCGTTCCTGATCCTGATGAATGTCATGGGGATCAACCTCACCTCACTCGCCGTGCTTGGCGGTGCGATTGGTGTGGGTCTGGGCTTTGGGCTGCAAAAAATCGCGTCGAACTTTATCTCAGGGATCATCCTGCTTGTCGAAGGGCAGGCCACGGTGGGTGACTATGTCGAACTTGACGGGGGCGAGGCCGGGACCATCGTCAAGATGACGGCGCGCGCGACAATCCTGGAAACCTTCGATGGCCGCTGGATCGTGGTGCCAAACGAGGACTTCATCACGACCCGCGTCGTCAACTACTCCGACCAGGGCTCGGCCAACCGGTACGAGGCCGCATTCTCGGTCAGCTATGACACCGATATCAACAAGATCCCCGCCCTGGTCGAGGAAGCCGTCGCACAGCATCCCGAAGTTCTGAGCGACCCCGAAGCTCCGGATTGCGAACTGCGCGGCTTCGGCGACAGCGGGATCGACTTCGCGGTAGAGTTCTGGGTGAACGGGATCGACGACGGATCGAAGAAATACACCTCTCAGGTGCTGTTCATCATCTGGAACACGCTGAAGGATGCGGGGATCGAGATCCCCTATCCTCAACGAGTGCTGCACCACAAAGGGTTGCCCAGCCAACCGGTGCTCGCCGAGGGCTGAGACGTCCCGAGATACCAGTCACGGCAGGTCACCCAACAGATCCGGGCCACGCCGTGGCCAACCACGTTTCGCTTAGCGGGCCGCCAGCATCGACAATCGGATCAGCGCCCGTTCAACCTGCGCCATCTGTGGCGCACGCTGAGCCGAACGCAAACCAAGATCCGTATCAAAGAGAATCTGCAAGGCCTGCTCCAGACGCGCGGCCCCCCACTTGGCCGCCTGCCGCTGCATACGGTCTCGGCGCGGCCCAAATACCGGTGGCCTGACCCGCGCGATCCCAGCCGACGGCCCGCCCGGATCGCTGGCCGCCGCGTGAAGCGTGCGAAAATGGCGGGTGGCCCGGATGCACAGTGTGACGGGCTGGACCCCTTGCGCCTTTAACCGCTGCATCAGCGGGCCAATCTCACCCGTGCGCGCCTCGGCCACGATGTTCAGAGCGTCGTCGATATCCGCGTCGCCTGTGTTCGGTGCAAGCAGAGCGACCTCTTCGGGCGTCAAGGGATCAGGATCCCCGAGTTTATACAGCGCAAGGCGTTCAATCGTCTGCCGGAAGTCTCCGGGATCGAGTGTTCGCGCCAGCGCCTCCAAATCACCCATCGCATCGCGGCCAACACCTGACAGACCAGCCTCGACCAGCGCTTTCTCAATCTCATCCCGGCTTGGCGGATCATCGTAAATGCCGATGGCATAGGCGTTGCCATGCCCTTCAAAGAGCTTGCGAAGGGCCGACCGCGCCGCAAGCGTACCAGCCGTCACAACGACCTGTGCGTCACCATCCTGCCAATCGGCCAGCGCGGCCTCAACAACCGGTGCCAGGCCATCGCCTGCGTCTTCTACCAAAACGACCCGCGGCCCCGGAAAGAACCCTTGCGCCATGATCGCATCCGCGAGCAGCGCGGGATCCTTGCGCAGATCAGCCGCCTGAATGCGGGTCAGCCGCATCTCATCATCGCCATTGGGGCCGATCAACGCCGCAACCAGGGTCTGCCGTTTCAGCGCGACCCGCATACCGTCTGCGCCATAGAGCAGCACGCCGGTTTTCGATGGGTCGGGTTTATCGACATACCGGCCCGCGTCTCGCCCGGTCAACTTCACGTCCGCCACTCCGGCGCGGTGATCAGCAGGCGCGCCACGATCTGATCGGCGAGCGTGCTCATCAAGCGATCCGTCGCGCTTTGTCTGGCGGTCTGAGTGGCAAAGGGGGTGCCCGTGGCCGAATAACTGGTGAAGTTCGTCAGCTCACCGTCGCTCAGAATCGCATCCGTCCCGATGTCGCGCAACTGGAACACCGCGCGGCCCAAAAGGTTGAACCGCGTGATTTCCTGATCGGGTGTAATCCCCAGCTCTTCTTCGGACAGAAACACCTCCGCCGTCAGCCGGTACTGCGCCGCGGCCGCCAGTCCCAACCGGTCTTCTAACTGCCGGACCAACTCAAATCCGACCGTGTCCCGCGGCGGATCGACGACCACCCGCCCCCGCAAGCCTTCGGCAGATCCACCAGGGCCATAGACCGGCGCAAACCCGCATGCCGCGAGAAGAGCAGGCAGCGCTAGGAGTGTTCGGCGGCTAAACAACGACATTCACGATGCGGCCCGGAACCACGATCAGCTTCTTGGGCGCACCGCCAGCCAGCGCCTTTTGAACAGCTTGATCTTCCAGCACCAGTGCTTCGATGGCGTCCTTGTCCAGATCCTTGGCCACCTTTAGTTCCGAACGACGCTTGCCATTGACCTGAATCGGCAAGGTGACCGTGTCTTCCACCAGATACGCCGGGTCTGACTTGGGCCAGGGCGCCGTCGCGATCAGCCCCTTGCCCCCCAACATCGACCAGATTTCTTCCGACAGATGCGGCGTCATGGGCGCCATCAGCTGGGCCATCACGCGCATCGCCTCGGCCCGCGTTTCCCGCCCGGCCTTCGATTTGGCAAGCGTATTGGCAAAGGCATAGAGCTTGGCGATCGCTGCGTTGAAGCCAAAGCTTTCGATCCCCATGGTCACATCGTGGATCGCTTTATGCATGGCGCGCAGCAGATCCTCATCGCCGCTGCCCTGCTCAGGCGCATCCGCGATCTCGGCCGCCACGCGGTACACCCGCGCAAGATGCTTGAACGCGGCCTCGGCCCCCGAAGCCGTCCATTCCACATCGCGTTCGGGCGGGCTATCCGACAACACAAACCACCGCGCGGTATCTGCGCCATAGGTCCAAATGATGTCGTCGGGATCGACCACATTCTTCTTTGATTTCGACATCTTGATCAGGGGGCCAACCTCAACCGGCGTCCCGTCCGACAGCGCCGCGCCGTCATCGCCGCGCACGACATTACCCGGCAAATGCCAGACTGGGCGCCCATCCGCACCAGGCGTCGAATACGTCTCATGCACAACCATGCCCTGGGTGAACAGCGCATCGAACGGTTCCGTCGCATCCGCGGGCAGGTGACCGCAGATGTGCATCGCGCGTGCAAAGAACCGGGAATAGAGCAGGTGAAGGATCGCATGTTCGATCCCACCGATATATTGGTCGACATTCATCCAATAGGCCGCGTCTTCCATGACCGTGGGTGTCTCGGCGCGTGGTGCCGTGAAGCGCGCGAAATACCACGAGGAGTCGACAAACGTGTCCATCGTGTCCGTTTCGCGCAGCGCAGGTCCGCCGCATTTCGGGCAGGTCGTGTTGCGCCACGTCGGATGCCAATCGAGCGGATTGCCTGGCCGATCAAAGGTCGCATCATCGGGCAGGCGAACGGGCAGGTTTTCTTTTTTCTCCGCCACGATCCCGCAGGTGTCGCAATGCACCACCGGGATCGGACAGCCCCAGAAGCGCTGACGACTGATCCCCCAGTCGCGCAGGCGGAACTGCGTCACACCTTCACCCCAGCCATTTTTCTCGGCAAAGGCGATGGTCGTATCGATGGCCTCTTGCCCGGTGGCAACGTCAAGGCCCGCAAAGTGGTTTACCCAACGCACCGGCTCAGACTTGGGCGGCACAAAGGCCGTATCCCCAACCGGCGTCGCATCGTCGAGCGCAAAGAAGGTGTCGACGACGGGCAAACCGTACTTCCGGCTGAAATCCAGGTCCCGCTGATCATGCGCCGGACAGGCAAAGATCGCGCCTGTACCGTAGTCCATCAGAATGAAGTTCGCGACCCACACCGGCAGGTGCCAGTCGGGATCCAGCGGGTGGCGCACGGTCAGGCCGGTATCGAAGCCAACCTTCTCGGCCTTCTCCAGGTCTTCCTGCGATGTGCCCATCCGCCGGCAGTCGGCGTTGAAGGTGGCCAACTCAGCGTTTCCGGCCTCCAATGCCCGCGCCAGAGGGTGATCGGGCGAGACCCCGATAAAGTTCGCGCCCATCAACGTATCGGGGCGGGTCGTAAACACCTCGATCCCGTCAAACCCGGCAGCAGGTTCCGTCAATTCCCAAGTGAATTTCAGACCACGCGACTTGCCGATCCAGTTGCGCTGCATCGTTTTGACTTTGTCAGGCCAGCTGTCCAAACCATCGATCGCGTCCAGCAGATCGCTCGCGAAATCGGAAATCGCGAAGAACCACTGGGTCAGCTCTTTGCGCTCAACCGGCGCACCGGATCGCCATCCCTTGCCATCGATGACCTGTTCATTCGCCAGAACCGTCAGATCGACCGGATCCCAATTCACCACCGCGGCCTTGCGATAGACCAGGCCCTGGTCCAGCATATCGATGAACAGGGCCTGTTGCTGGCCGTAATACTCCGGATCGCAGGTGGCAAAGCTGCGGCTCCAATCATGGGTGTAGCCCAAAGGCTGAAGCTGGGCCTTCATGTCGGCGATATTCTGATAGGTCCAGGTGCCCGGATGCACACCCTGTTCCATCGCCGCGTTCTCAGCCGGCAGCCCGAAGGCGTCAAAACCCATCGGGTGCAATACGTTGAACCCTTGGGCGATCTTGTAGCGCGCCACCACATCGCCCATCGTGTAGTTCCGCGTATGGCCGATATGAATCCGCCCGGACGGGTAGGGAAACATCTCAAGCACGTAGTATTTCTGCCGGCTCTCGTCCCGCTCAGCGGCGAATGTGCCAGCCTCCGCCCATGCGGCTTGCCATTTGGGTTCCACATCTGCGGGGGAATATCGCGACATCGGGTGGGTCCTTGAACAAACAACGCCGGACCAACGGGCCCGGCGCTTGTGATACGGGCTTGGGGTGCGGGAATCTAGAGTTCGGTATCGGCAATCCGAAGCTGGCGGGCACGCGTTAGGATCGCGTCTTCGACCGCACGGATCGTTTGCAGCGACGCCGGGCCGCTGCGCGACACCAGCGCAACGCGCAATGATCGCGCATCAAGCGCAGGATCTTGAACAAAGACCGTCGCCCTGTACGCGCGGTTTGACCCCGGCGGCGTGCCGAAGCCCATCACCATCACACCCGAGAACGGATCAGCCGACTGGATGGGCATGAAGTCCAACACGTCGAGGGCCGCGTTCCAGATGTACTTGTTGACCTCAATGGTGACGTTCGGGTCGTCGCGGTCCAAAAACAGGTCAAAAATCGAATCGTCGTCTTCCTCGCCCGGAATGGGGGTGTTTCGCCGCTGCTCCAGCACCGCTTCAGAGACGCCCGCTTCACTCCGGGGCTTGAAGATTCCACCCGGACCACCGCTACAAGCCGCCAGAACGCCGAGAATCGCTCCGAAACCCGCCAGTTTTCCGATGATCCGCGCCTGCATTTTACCCCCGCGATCGGTGATCAAAGCCTTGGTATCCGAGCGCAGATTGCGCCACAAGGCGTTTCCAGTAGGCCTTTGATCTGGCCGGTTTACCGCACTGTGGCATCGCTGCACCAATGATGGTGCATTTCAGCGCTGTCTGACGGGTCTTCTTGCATTCAAACGCGTGCGGAGCGAGAGAAACGCATACTCAATTTGGTGCATCCGAATTGAGGTGCACCTTTGAACACGAGGGAAAACGAAATGAAAAAGGTTCTCTTTGCTACCACGGCGCTCGTCGCTTCGGCTGGCATTGCAGCTGCTGAAGTTGACATCAGCGGTTTTGCAGAACTGGGCATCATCGACAACGATGTTGAAACCCAGTTCCACACAGACATCGACGCCACCTTCACCATGTCGGGCGAAACCGACAGCGGTCTGACCTTCGGTGCATCGATCGACTTGGACGAGTCGAACGACGCCGACGCGTTCACGAACACCACGCAAGGCGGTGAGACACTGTTCATCCGCGGCAGCTTCGGCACCCTGACAATGGGTGACACCGACGGTGCTCTGGACCGTGCGCTGAACGAAGCCATCTTCGGCGGCTCGATCACCGACGAAAACGAGCATGCCGGTTACAACGGCAACGCTGGTCTCGACGGTACCTATGACGGTCAGATCGTTCGTTATGACTACTCGTTCGGCGATGTTGCTTTCGCTGCTTCGGCAGAACTGGACGACACCGGTGTTGGTGATGCAGTCATCGGCCTCGGCGTTTCTTACGACCTGGACCTCGGCGGTACGGACCTGGGCCTCGGCCTTGGTTACCAGCAGGTTGACACCAATGCTGGTGTTGACGCCAGCCTGATCGGTTTCAGCGTTGACGCTGGCTTCGGCGGCGGCTTCTCGGCAGCTGCAAGCTTCATCGTCGGTGACGTTGAAGGCGCTCCCGATCCCGAGCACATCGGCCTGGCGGTTGGCTACAGCGTGGACGCGCTCACCATCGGTGTGAACTACGGTGAATACAGCGACTGGCTGCTGAACGGCGGCGGTGGTGCTGACGACGCTTCGGGCTTCGGCCTGGTTGTCGGCTACGATCTCGGCGGTGGCGCTGAGGTTCAGTTCGGTATCGCCGACAACGACCTGGACGAAGCTGCTGGTGGCGTCGATACGACCGTTTGGTCGCTCGGCCTGGCCATGAGCTTCTAATCCTTCGGGATGACCTGATTAGGGAAGAGCGGGCCTTGGCCCGCTCTTTTCTTTTTGGCAGATAGGTTTCTCGCACAACACGCGGAGGGGCCATGTCACTTACCGAGATCACCGATCGCATCGCAAAGGCCGAAACTAAGGCCGCGCGGGATAGCGGATCCACCACTCTAATCGCGATCTCCAAAGTACAGCCGCTGGACCGGGTCGAAGCCGTGCTGGACCAGGGCCACCGCGTCTTTGGCGAGAACCGCGTGCAGGAAGCCGCAGGCAAATGGCCCGCCTTCCGCGAGCGTTACGACGGGATCGACCTGCACCTGGTCGGCCCCCTTCAATCCAACAAGACCCGCCAGGCGATGGAGCTGTTTGACGCCATCCACACATTAGACCGGCCCAAACTTGCCAAGGCCATCGCCCGCATCGCGCAAGAAACCGGGACCTGCCCCGACCTGTTCGTGCAGGTGAACACGGGCGAGGAACCGCAGAAGGCGGGCGTGTTTCCTGCGGACACCGACGCACTCGTCGCCGAGTGCCGAGCAATGGATTTGCCGATCAAAGGCCTGATGTGCATCCCGCCCATCGAGGAAGAACCCAGCCTGCACTTCGCGCTTCTGGCCAAGATCGCCGAACGCAACGGGCTGACCGGCCTATCGATGGGGATGAGCGGCGACTTTGAGAGCGCCATCGCCCAAGGTGCCACCCACATCCGCGTCGGCTCGGCCATTTTCGGCGCGCGAACGCCTGCCTAGCGCACAATCAGCCGCGTCTCATAGCGGATCCGCTGCGCGATCCAGAGCAGGTGATCCGGCCGGAACGCCACACATCCTTCCGTCGGATGCCCGGGCTTGCGCCAGCGATGCAGAAAGATCGCCGACCCCCGCCCCTTCACCGGGTACGGCCAGTTCCAATCCGTCAGGATCACAAGATCATAAAGGCGGTCTGCCCGCCGCAAACGTTCATGCCCATAGCCATGGGGCGCACGCACCATCAGATTGTAGTCAGAATCCTTCGGATCATCCGACCACAGATCCCCCGGACGGATCGGCAGGGCCCAATCCGTGGGCCGCGCGATCCTGTCGGGACGATAGAGCATCCCCACAATCCGATGCACACCGCGCGGCGTGGCCCCATCCCCTTCCGCTTTGCGATCGGTGATGCCACCGCGCCCCACAGTGCATGGAAAGGACCGGCCGAAAAAGCGCGCCTTCCCGCCTGAAACGACAAGATCGGACGGTTTCACAGAATATGCCCGGATTTCTTGGCCTTCACGTCGAGGTACCGCTCGTTCAACGGGTTCAGACCAACCTTCAGCGGCACCCGTTCCGTCACCGCGATATCGCAACTTTCCAGCATGGCCACCTTGGCGGGGTTATTGGTCATCAACCGCACCTGCGAGATGCCCATCTCCGATAGGATCGCGGCGCCGATCCGAAAATCCCGCTCATCATCCTCAAACCCCAGCCGGTGATTGGCCTCGACCGTGTCAAACCCCTGATCCTGCAACGCATAGGCCCGCATCTTATTTGCCAGTCCGATCCCGCGGCCTTCCTGGTTGAGATACAGCAACACCCCCGACCCGGCATCGGCCATGGCGGCCAGAGCGCCGTTCAACTGCGGCCCGCAATCGCATTTGAGCGATCCCAGCACATCGCCAGTGAAGCAGGCCGAATGCAGGCGCACCAGAACCGGGGCATTGCGATCCACCCGCCCGATCTCGACCGCGAAGTGTTCCTCGCCCCCATCTTCCGGCCGAAACACATGCACTCGGCTGTTCTCTGCATCAGTCAGTGGCACACGCCCTGCGGCAATATCGTTGAAGGGGCTGAGCATCGTCAGCATTTCGCCCACCTCCTCCAACGGCAGTTCTGTCATGCCGGACGCATCCGGAACGAGATCGCGATTGGCAACGACACAAACGATCACCGCGGGCAACAGCCGCGCCGACTTAGCCAGAAGCAGCGCGATGCGGTGCGCGACGGCAGGCCCCTCGCGCTTAGTCAGAAACGGCCCGCGCATCGGGGCACCAAGATCCAGCGCCGGATCCGCAACGTCACTGATCCACCGCGCGTCCGCATCCGCAGGCAGAACCAAACGCGCCAGATCGCCGTCGTAGGGGCGGGCCTTCAGCGTCTCGGCCCGCCACGCGGTGATCGCCAGATCCACCTCACCCAAGGCCCCAAGCGCATCGAGCCGCGCCTGTTGCAACGGCTCTGCGCCCAGAACAACGGCGGCCTCACCGGTCGCCGAGGTCAGCAAGATCGGCACACCCATCCGCAAATCGACCCGCGCGCGGGCGATGCGTTCTGCAAGATCGGGACCAAGACACATGAAACATTCCAGTGAAAGCTGTTGCCCTGCTCTAGCGCCAAACGACCGTAATTGAAACATTTCCGCTGGCCCCGACACGACCGCGTGAGTTGACTGCAGCAAAGCTTGCCCGGTTGGGCCCAAGCGCTCATCTCTAGCGCAACAACGGACGGACAGAGGTTTCTGAGATGGGAAATCTAAAGAAGATTTTGCTGGTTGATGATGACGATGACCTGCGCGAGGCGCTGGGTGAACAGCTTGTCATGACCGAAGACTTCGACGTGTTCGAAGCGGGCTCTGGCGCGGAAGCGATGGAGAAGGCAAAGGCCGGTATCTATGACCTGGTCATCCTCGATGTGGGCCTTCCCGATACCGATGGGCGCGAGCTTTGCCGCCTGATGCGCAAGCAGGGCGTCAAGTGTCCGGTCCTAATGCTGACAGGCCATGACAGCGATGCCGACACGATCCTGGGCCTCGATGCCGGTGCGAACGACTACGTCACCAAGCCCTTCAAATTCCCGGTTCTTCTGGCCCGGATCCGGGCGCAACTGCGCCAGCACGAACAATCGGAAGATGCCGTATTCCAGCTTGGGCCCTACACGTTCAAGCCCGCGCAGAAGATGCTTGTGACGGAAGAAGACCGCAAAATTCGTCTGACCGAGAAGGAGACGAATATTCTGAAGTTCCTCTACCGGGCGACCGAAGGGGTCGTGGCGCGCGACGTGTTGCTGCACGAGGTCTGGGGCTACAACGCAGGTGTCACAACACACACACTGGAGACACATATTTATCGGCTTCGGCAGAAAATAGAACCAGATCCGTCAAACGCACGCCTTCTTGTTACGGAAAGTGGCGGGTACCGCTTGGTTGCTTGACCAAGATCAAAGAATCCCCTGGTCACGTCGGGGTAATGATGTGGCATACCTCCCTGTTGGACTGGCCGGGCCTTGTGCCCGGCCTTTTTTTGCCTGGGGCGCTGCCCCGCCATCCCGGACCAGGGTCCGGGACAGCCCCCCGGGATATTTTCCAAAGCGAAGAAGACAGGACGGTTGAGGCCGGTGTGATCGGGCATTAGGGACACACACGCGCCCCATGTCCTGCCGGAGATCGCCCATGGCCCTGACCCTTGCCACCTGGAATATCAACTCGGTCCGGCTGCGCGCCGATCTGGTGACCCGGCTTTTGCGCGACGAAAGCCCCGATGTGCTGTGCCTGCAGGAATGCAAATCACCTGTCGACAAGATCCCGCTCGAGGCGTTTGCGGCGCTCGGCTACACATATGTCGTAGCACGGGGGCAAAAGGGCTATAACGGCGTCGCGATCCTGTCGAAGCGGCCGATCACGGATGCGGGCGATATGGATTTCGCGGACCTCGGTCATGCGCGCCACGTGGCCGCACAGCTGGAAGATGGCACGACCATCCACAATTTCTATGTGCCCGCAGGCGGAGATGTTCCCGACCGCGATAGGAACGAGAAGTTCGGTCAGAAACTCGACTACCTGATCGGAATGCGCGACTGGTTTCGGGACACGAAACCCCAGCGGTCAATCCTGGTCGGTGATCTCAACATCGCGCCGCGCGAAGACGATGTCTGGAGCCACAAGCAGCTTCTGAAGATCGTCAGTCATACGCCCATCGAAGTGGACCATCTCGCTGCCACCCAAGAGGCTGGTGCTTGGGTCGACATCACCCGACAGGACATTCCCGAGGGCCTTCTCTACAGTTGGTGGTCCTACCGCGCCCGTGACTGGGATGCCGCGGACAAGGGGCGGCGGCTGGACCACATCTGGGCCACACCTGACCTGGCCGAAGGGGCCGGGGGATCGCGCATCTTGCGGGATGCGCGGGGATGGGAGAAGCCATCAGATCATGCCCCTGTCTTTGCAACCTTCGATCTCTGACACCTGCACCCTTGGCAGGCGTGCTCTGCGCCCGCATATAAGGGCCAACACAAGACGTAAGGATTGACCCATGCTTGAGCTGAACCCAACCGGTGGCGACGCACCCGCAGGTGACCTGATCAAGGACGGAACCGAAGCCACCTTTATGGCCGATGTGATCGACGCCAGCCAGGATGTACCGGTCATCGTCGATTTCTGGGCGACCTGGTGCGGTCCCTGCAAGACGCTCGGGCCCATGCTGGAAACCGCCGTAAACGCCGCGCGCGGCAAGGTGCGGATGGTCAAGATCGACGTGGATCAGGAACAAAGGCTCGCCGCCGCGCTGGCCCAGCAGGGTCTGCCCTTGCAATCCATTCCAACGGTGGTCGGCTTCTTTCAGGGCCGACCCGTGGATATGTTCCAGGGCGCCGTCCCGCAATCCGAGGTGACGGCTTTTGTCGACAAACTGGCCGCCCTTGCCGGCGATGGTGGCCTGGGGGAGGCGATCGAAGCCGCCGAAGCCATGCTGGCCGAAGGCGCCGCTGCCGATGCCGCACAGACATTCGCCGCGATCCTGGGCGAAGAGCCGGAGAACGCAGCCGCCTATGGCGGCTTGGTACGTGCGCATCTGGCCGCGGGCCAGATGGACCAGGCGGAGGCTCTGTTGACCAACGCCCCCGACGCAATCGCTTCCTCACCCGAGGTCGAGGCCGCGCGCGCGCAGTTGGAACTGGCGCGGCAAGCAGAAAGCGCGGGCCCCGTGGCCGAACTGAAAGCCGCCGTTGCGGCCGATCCCGACAACCACCAGGCACGCATGGATCTGGCGCAGGCGCTCTATGCGGCGGGCGATGCGCAAGATGCCGTCGACGAGTTGTTGGAGTTGTTCCGCCGGGATCGCGAATGGAACGACGGGGCGGCAAAAGCGCAGCTCTTTACGATCTTTGAAGCGCTCAAGCCGCAAGACCCCGTGGCCCTGAATGGACGGCGGAAACTGTCATCCATGATATTTGCCTGATGTGTTTGCCGCTCTAGTTCTTGTGTATGATGCGGCCTACCGATTTGCCGACGACAATCCCGGTGTTCCCTCTTCCGGGAGCGCTGCTTTTGCCGCGTGCGCGACTCCCGCTTCACATCTTTGAACCTCGCTATCTCGCGATGCTCGACGACACGATGAAAACATCGCACCGTTTGATTGGGATGGTTCAACCCCGTGATGTGCCCGAGGGGCAGGAAAAACGCTTGCATGCCATTGGCTGCGCGGGGCGTCTGACAGCATTTTCCGAAACCGAGGATGGTCGGTATATGATCACCCTGTCGGGCATTTCGCGGTTTCGCGTTCTGAAAGAGGTGGACGGCTTCACCCCCTATATTCGCTGTGATGTGGGCTGGGATGGTTTCTCGCGGGATCTAGGGCCAGCGGAACACGACAAGGCCTTTGACCGCACAGATTTCATGGAGCTGTTGCGGCGCTTCTTTGAGGAACGGCAGCTTTCAACGGATTGGGACTCACTCAAAGAAGCCGAGGATGAGTTGCTGATCAACTCCCTGTCGATGCTCTGCCCGTTTGACGCAGAAGACAAACAGGCCCTTCTCGAAGCCCCGTCGCTGTCGACCCGGCGCGAAACGCTGGTCACGCTCATCGAATTCGCCTTGCGCGGCGGGATGAGCGAAGACGTCATGCAATGACCGATCCGACGTTCGATCGCCACATGCTGGAAGCGCTCGTTTGCCCCGAAACCCGTGCCCCGTTGCAATACGACGCCGCCAAGCAAGAGCTTGTGTCAAAAGCGGCGCATCTGGCCTATCCGATCCGCAACGGGATCCCAATTATGCTGGTCGATGAAGCACGGAAACTGGATTAGCGTCGTCCCGGCACCCTGCGCGTAACGCGCATCAGAGCGGCAGACCGCGGCTCAATTTCGGAACATCCCCGGTGAGACCAGCCGCCTCGCGAATGAAACTTCGACGGGCCAGTGGCAGTTTGTTAACCAAACCGAGCCCGAGGTCGCGCCCGAACCGCAGAATAGGGTTATCATTTGAAAACAAGCGGTTAAATGTATCTGTCGCAACGGCCAGCGTCGCGGTATCAAACCGCCGCCAGCGCTGGTAGCGTTCCAGAACGTCCACCCGGCCCGGGTCTTCGCCACGTCTGCGCGCGTCGCTCAGCACCTCCGCCAGGGCAGCCACGTCCTTGAGCCCGGCGTTCAAGCCTTGACCTGCGATGGGATGCACGGCATGGGCCGCGTCCCCAACAAGGGCCACGCGTTCGGCGACAAAGCGTTCGGCCAATGAAAGGCTGAGCGGATAGGTGAACCGGACGCCCGCCAACGCAATCTCACCCAGAAAATCCCCGAACCGCGGACGCAGCGCCGCGAGATAGCTTTCATCATCGCCGCCATTGATCTTGGCTGCGTTTGCATCGGTTTCCGTCCAGACAATTGACGATCGGTTGCCTGTCAGCGGCAAAATGGCAAGCGGCCCGGAAGGCAGAAAGTACTGATGGGCGCACCCTTGGTGAGGGCGCTCATGTTCGATGGCGCAGACAAGCGATGTTTGTCCGTAGGACCACCCTTGCCGCCGAATACCCGCCCGGTCCGCTGTGGCGCTGGTCTTGCCATCGCATCCGACAAGCAGTTTCGCGCCAAGCGTCTGACCATCCGACAAGGTCACCATAACGCCCGAACCGGTTGGTTCGTGCGCCACGACCGTGACACCGTCCCGCGCCGTTATCAGATCCGATCCCGCAACCGCGTCCAGCAAGACCAGCCTCAGGAACCGGTCTTCTACCATGTACCCCATCGGTCCTTCCTCGATCTCGGCATGATCGAATTCCAGAACCATGGGTGACGGCGGCTTGCCCACATTGCCGTCCGTGATCTTGATATCAAGGATCGGCTGAGCGGCCTCGGCCACCCCATCCCACAGACCTAACGCCTTGAGAAGCCTTTGAGATCCCAAAGAAAGCGCATAACTGCGGCCATCGAATGCACCATCACCGCGCGTGACCACAGAGCGCGGTTCAACCAGCGCCACACGCATATTCGCAGAGGCAAGCGCGACAGCCAGCGCTGTGCCGTTCAACCCGCCCCCGGCGATAACCACATCTACGGTCGTATCCATGCCCCGCAATATGTGTGGCCGCATCGCATTGTCCATGCGCCGTGCCGCCGCTAGGCTCGGCCTCTATCGTGGAGGACCACAATGGCGCATGACTGGCATAGGCAACCGGCGGCGGAGCTGGGCCGTGGGATCGCGGCGGGCAAGATCGACCCCGTCGACCTGACCGAAAGCTATCTGGACGCCATCGCCGCACACCAGTTCGCGGATCGGATTTATGCGCGGCTCACGCCAGATCGCGCCCGCGCCGAGGCACAGGCCGCTCGCAATCGCGCAAAGCAGGGGCAGCGCCTGTCACCACTCGATGGTGTCCCGATCTCGTGGAAAGATTTGTTCGACACTGCCGGGGTCGAAACCGAAGCCGGGTCACGCCTACTCGCCGGACGCGTGCCATCACAGGATGCGACCGTGCTGCGGAACGCCACGGCGGCGGGGCTTGTCTGTCTGGGCAAGACGCACATGACAGAGCTTGCCTTCTCCGGCATCGGCCTCAATCCGATGACCGCGTCACCGCCCAACATCAACGATCCAGAGGCCGCATCCGGCGGATCATCTTCTGGCGCCGCGGCATCTGTCGCCTATCACCTCGCCCCAATTGGGATCGGGTCAGATACGGCGGGCTCTGTCCGGCTTCCTGCGGCGTGGAACGATCTGGTGGGCCTCAAAACCACCCATGGCCGCCTGTCTTTGGCGGGCGTTGTCCCACTTTGCCCGAAATTCGATACGGTCGGCCCGCTAGCACATTCTGTAGAAGACGCGGCCCTTATGCTGGCGGCCCTGGAAGGGGCACCGCCCCCGGACCTGACGGGTGCGACGCTCGCAGGCGTTCGATTTGGCATTCTGAACACCGTCGCAACTGACCAGGCTGAGGACACTCCCAAAGCAGGTTTCGAGGCGGCTGTGTCGCGCCTCGCCACAAAAGGCGCAACGATCACCGAAATCGATGTCCCAGCGGTGGCCGAGGCGATGGAACTTGCACAAATTCTCTTCGGCTCAGAGGCTTACGGCACATGGAAGGACAAGATCGAAGAAAACCCGGACGCCATGTTTGACAATGTCCTGCAACGTTTCCGGGGCGGTGCCTCCTTTGCAGCCGCCGACTACGTCGCCGCGTGGCACCGTCTGACGCAGCTTCGCGCGGAGTACTTCGACGCAACAGCCGGTTATGATGGCGTTCTCTTGCCCACCTGCCCAATCCTGCCGCCTAATCAGCAAAAACTGTCCGAAGACCCAGAGTTCTTCGTCGAACGCAATCTGGCGACCCTGCGCAACACGCGCATCGGCAGCCTGCTGGACTGTCCCAGCCTCACGCTGCCCACCGGCACGCCATCCGTGGGCCTTCTCCTCCAAGGACCGCCACAGTCAGAGGCCCGGCTTCTGCGTCTGGGCGCCGCGGTGGAAGCAGCGCTGGCGTAAATACCACAAATTCTCAGAGCATCCCTCGAAAATCCGGGGCTTTTTCTGGACGCTTGGCGCTCGCTTGGATAGGTTCCCACAAAGCGGGGCGGAACGATCCCGTAACCGAGGCATTGATGAGCTTTCCTGAGCGGTTTTCACACCTGCCGGAATACGCGTTTCCGCGTCTGCGGCGATTGCTTGACGGGCATGCCCCTGGCGGTACGCCCGTGGCCATGTCTATTGGCGAGCCGCGCCATGCCTTCCCGCCGTGGCTGTTGGAGACCATCACGGCCCACGCAAGCGAGTTCGGCAAATACCCCCCGAACGACGGCACGCCGGAACTGCGGCAGGCCATGTCCGACTGGATTCACCGCCGCTATGGCGTTTCAGTCGATCCCGACCAGCAGGTCATGGTGCTGAACGGCACGCGGGAGGGGCTTTTCAACGCTGCCGTGGCGCTCTGCCCCGAGGTGAAGAATGGCCAGCGTCCTGCTGTCATCGTGCCAAACCCTTTCTACCAGGTCTATGCGGTGGCCGCCCTCACAGCCGGGGCGGAACCGGTCTATGTCCCGGCCACCAAAGACACAGGCTTCCTGCCCGACTATGGCGCATTGCCAAAAGACCTGTTGGATCGGACAGCCATCGCCTACCTGTGCTCGCCGGCCAACCCGCAAGGCGCCGTTGCAGACGCAGACTACTGGCGCGAGCTGATCGCGCTCGCGGAGCGGCATGACTTCCGCATCTTTGCCGACGAATGCTATTCCGAGATCTATCGCGATGCTCCACCCCCCGGCGCATTGCAAATCGCGAAGCAGCTAGGGGCTGACCCCGAACGCGTTGTGATCTTCCACTCGCTGTCCAAGCGCTCCAACCTGCCCGGCCTGCGGTCGGGGTTTGTCGCGGGCGGGCCGAAAAGCATGGCCGCCATCAAACAACTCCGCGCCTATGCGGGCGCACCGGTATCGCTGCCTCTGCAACGCGCAGCCGAAACGGTTTGGGCGGATGAAGCCCATGTCGAAGAAAACCGCGCGCTATACCGCCAGAAATACGAAATGGCCGACACCACCTTCGAAGGCATCGAAGGATGCGGTGCGCCCGAGGCGGGGTTCTTCCTCTGGTTGCCGGTCGAGGATGGCGAAGACGCGGCCCTGCGCCTTTGGACCGAGACCGGCATTCGCGTTCTGCCCGGCGCATACCTGGCCCGCGATACCAAGAACGGCAATCCGGGTAAGAACTACATCCGCGTCGCAATGGTCGCGGATGACAATCAAGAAATGCAGCGCGGTCTGACGGCGATCCGCGACTGTCTTTTTATGTGAGGACGAGGGACCATGGCTTACCAGACACGACAGCGCGACCCGCTTTTCGACCGCGAGACCCAGGCCGCGCTGGAACGGCGCAGCAAGGAGCTGGTGGGCCTGTGCCTGTTGGGCGTTGGCGTGATCGCTGCGCTGATCCTCTGGTCCTATTCCCCGGAAGACCCGTCCTGGCTGTCCGCCACGGATGATCCCGCTCAAAACATCCTGGGACGGTTCGGGGCCTCCATCGCCTCACCGCTTTTTGTGATCGCGGGCTACGGTGCCTGGGGCATTGTTGCGGTGTGCTTTGTCTGGGGTTTGCGCTTTGTGGCCCACGTGGGGTCCGAACGGTCGGTCAACCGGCTGATCTTTGCCCCCATCGCCATCGCCATTGCCGCCGTCTACGCCTCGACCCACATCCCCGGGCCGCAATGGACGCACTCGTTCGGCTTGGGCGGCCTTTTCGGCGATACCGTTCTGGGTGCGATCCTGGGCGTTGTGCCGGTGCGCGCGACGCTGGGTCTAAAGGTGATGTCTGTCGTGATGGGCGTGTCCGCACTCGCCATGGCGCTGTTCGTTTTGGGCACGACACGGAACGAACTGGCCGCCTTCGGCCGCTTTCTGCTGCGCGGTCTGGTCCGAGTTTATGCCACGCTATTGGCGATGGTTGGAAAAACTGCTGTTGGTTCAGTCGCGGCAGCCAAGGCAGCGCACAGCCGCCGCCTGGAGCGCCGCGCCGAGCGGCAGGCGCAGATGCAGCTTGACGCAGAACCCATCCCCGCCGGACCGCAAACTTCCGACGCATTCGCCGCCCCCGCCCGCGCGGCGCATCCGGCCGATACACTACGGCGTGGGTTGCTTGGCCGTCTGCTGCGCCGGAACACGCCGGAAGAGGCTCCCCAAACCGCAGCCGTCTATGAGGACGATGGCCCCGTTGACCCGCGTGTCCGTGCCAAAATCGCAGACGTCATCCGCGCCCGTCAGGAGCCTGAGCTTGTCCGGCGGCCCGAACCGCCATTGGCGCGGTCACAGCCACTGAACCTGGATTTGCACACACCTGACGACGCCACCCCCCTGCCCGAATCCGAGCTGGTGGATGACCCGTCCGCCTACGCAAAGCCCGACGGCAGCTTCTCATCAGGCCGCGCGATTAACAGCGAACCCCGCAAAGTCGTTCACCCACAGCGCCGAAGCGTTGCCCCATCCCGCCGGGCACAGGCCGAGAGCCAACCCGCGCTGCAGTTTGAAGACAAATACGCCAATTTCGACCTGCCGCCGCTGGGCCTCTTGACGAGCCCCGAGTCCGTCGAACGTCACCACCTGTCTGACGAAGCGTTGGAAGAAAACGCCCGCATGCTCGAAGCCGTGCTGGATGACTATGGCGTCAAGGGCGAGATTGTGTCGGTTCGCCCCGGCCCCGTCGTCACCATGTACGAACTGGAACCTGCCCCAGGCCTCAAGGCCAGCCGGGTGATTGGCCTCGCTGATGACATCGCCCGATCCATGTCGGCGCTGTCCGCGCGTGTCTCCACCGTGCCGGGGCGCAGCGTCATCGGCATCGAACTGCCCAATGCGAACCGCGAAAAGGTCGTCCTGCGCGAAATCCTGTCCAGCCGTGACTTCGGCGACGGAAACCAGCGCCTGCCGCTGGCCCTTGGCAAGAACATCGGCGGTGATCCGATCGTCGCCAACCTCGCCAAGATGCCTCACCTGTTGATCGCGGGGACTACCGGGTCAGGTAAATCCGTCGCGATCAACACGATGATCCTTTCGCTTCTCTACAAGCTGACGCCAGAGGAGTGCCGGTTGATCATGATCGATCCAAAGATGCTGGAACTCAGCGTCTATGACGGCATCCCGCACCTGTTGTCGCCCGTCGTGACCGACCCCAAGAAGGCCGTCGTCGCACTAAAATGGGTCGTGGGCGAGATGGAGGAGCGCTATCGCAAGATGTCCAAGATGGGCGTTCGCAATATCGAAGGCTACAACGGCCGCGTGCGTGAGGCCCTGTCGAAGAACGAGATGTTCAGCCGCACGGTGCAAACCGGGTTCGATGATGAGACCGGCGAACCTGTGTTTGAGACCGAGGAAATCCAGCCTGAAACCCTGCCCTACATCGTCGTCATCGTCGATGAGATGGCCGACCTGATGATGGTGGCCGGCAAGGAGATCGAAGCCTGCATCCAGCGTCTGGCACAGATGGCGCGTGCTTCGGGTATCCACCTGATCATGGCCACGCAGCGCCCATCGGTCGATGTGATCACCGGCACAATCAAGGCAAACTTCCCCACCCGGATTTCGTTCCAGGTGACCTCCAAAGTCGACAGCCGCACGATCCTGGGCGAACAGGGGGCGGAGCAACTGTTGGGCATGGGCGATATGCTCTACATGGCCGGCGGCGGGCGGATCACCCGCGTCCACGGGCCGTTCGTGTCCGACGAAGAGGTCGAGGAAATCGTGACCTTCCTCAAGCAGTTCGGCGCGCCAGACTATGTCAACGGCGTGGTCGAGGGGCCCGAGGATGACAAGGAGAGCGATATCGACCTCGTTCTTGGCCTTGGCGGCAATACCGACGGCGAAGATGCGCTCTACGACCAGGCCGTGCAGATTGTGATAAACGATCGCAAGTGTTCGACATCGTATATCCAACGCAAATTGGCTATCGGTTACAACAAGGCCGCGCGTCTGGTGGAACAGATGGAGGAACAGGGCCTCGTAAGTTCGGCAAACCACGTCGGCAAGCGCGAGATCCTGGTGCCCGAACCCAACTGACGCACGGCCCGCTCGCCCGATCGTGATGCGTTCGGGGGTGCAGCTTCGATGTGACAGGCATAGGTGACCCTTATGATTACGCGACGAACCTTCTCAGTCTCCCTCGCGGCCCTCGCGGCCACAATGGGCACGCGCGCCTCTGCAATGGTGTCGCTCGACCAGCTTTCGGCCTACTTCAACGATTTGGTGACCGCCCGCGCCACATTCCGTCAATTCAACGATGACGGATCGCAGTCTACCGGTACGCTCTACATCCGCCGTCCAGGTCGGGCGCGGTTCGAATACGATCCCCCGGATGAAGCACTGGTAATGGCCGGTGGCGGACACGTCGCGATCTTTGATGGCCGGTCCAACTCAAAGCGGCCCGAGCAATATCCGCTACGCCGTACACCGCTTAACCTGATCCTTGAGCGTCAGGTTGATCTGGGCAACCGGAACATGGTCGTGGGCCATGTGGGCGATGACACGCACACAAAGCTTGTCGCGCAGGATCCCAAAGCGCCTGAGAACGGGCAGATCGAGATCGTGTTTACCAATGATCCCATCGCCCTTGCCGAATGGACGATCATCGATGGCGGCGGGGCCCGTACCCGCGTGATCCTCGACGGGATGGAAACCGGGCTCCAGTTCCCGTCCCGTCTGTTCAATATCGTTCTCGAGCAGGAATCGCGCGGGGGTTAGGTCTAGGACCAACCGACCTTCATCAGGTCCTACCGCTTTCCGCAGCTGATCAACTGCGCCTCGTAGGTCACGGCCCGCTGCGCCACCTCTCCGGCCACCCGCATCAGCCACGCCTTTTGGCGGTAGCTTCCACGCGCATATCCGGTCCGCCCCTCGTGATAGGCCAGGTACTGCCGTTCCGTGTCGCCTTTGGAAATCCCCAGGCGCTCCTGCGTTTCGTGCATGTACCATCCCATAAAATCGGTCGCGTCGTCGATATCATCGCGCCGGGCAAAGCGCTTGCCCGTATCGCGGCGATAATCGTCCCATGTCCCATCCAGGGCCTGGCTGTACCCATAGGCCGACGATTGCCGCCCCATCGGGATCACGCCCAGCGCATATTGATGCGGGGTTCGCGCATTCCCAATGAATTTTGATTCCTGATAGATGGTCGCCATCTGCACCGGCACCGGCACGCCCCAGCGCGCTTCGGTGCGTTGCATCGCATCCAGATAGTTCGGTCGCTGGCTGACAATGCTACACGCATTGTCCAAGTTCCGGGGCGCCGAATAGTTCGTGCTGCCGCATCCGGTGACGAACACCAGAAGGATCGCGGCACGGAGAAACCTGCTCATCTGCCTCACGCTCGCGTATTTGTTTTTTGCGACTGTACCGTAACCCACGGGCGCAGAAAACGAAAAAACGCGTGTACTAAAGGAGGAACGCCAACAGCACCGGGATCAGGCCGATCGAGAGCAGCGTGGACGCAAAGACAAGCCCAGCAACTGCTTCACCATCCGCCCCGTACTTTTCCGCCAGCAAGTACGATGTCACCGCAACCGGTGTCGAAATCTGAAGCACCAAAACGGCAAAGGCGACAGATTCCAGTTCGAACCAAATCCCGACACCCCACGCCGCCGACACACAGACTGCGGCTTTGGCGAGAGAAATCCACACCGCCCGACCCAGCCGACCCGGCGTCAGACGCGCAACCCCGACACCCAGCGTGATCAGCATCAACGGGATCGCCATCTGCCCCAAAAGGGTCAACGTGTTGGTCAGGAACGTCGGTGTTTCCCATCCCTGCCACAGGAATACCCCGCCCAAAAGCGTGGCGGCGACCATGGGTTCCCGCACAACCCGCGAAAGCGATCCGCCGCCCGAGACGAGCCAGACGCCAAAGGAAAACGCAAAGATCGACATGACGGCAAAGACGACAACCGCATAGTCCAGCCCGACATCGCCAAATGCAAAAAGCGCGAGCGGCAGGCCGATATTGCCAGTGTTGCCAAAGATCGCGGGGGCCAGATATGTGCGACGATCAAGGCCAATCACCGCAAACGTCACCCACATGACGACAGTGATGATGAAATAGGCGGCAACCGAGGCCAATGAGACGGTCGTCAACGCCGCAGGGTCGATCTCGGTCTGCATCAGAGACACAAAGATCAACGCCGGGACGGCTAGTGTCATTGAGATGTTTGTAACAAACTGAATTCTATACTCAAAATCCAGCTTCACCCAAAGATATCCAAGGCCACCAAGAAGAAAAACGGGGGCCACCACCTCCAACACTGTCAGGACGAGGTTCACAGTTTGTTTCTACAATTTCGATTTTCGTTTCGTGGACACCGTCACGGCGTTTCTCTACTAACGTGGCTACGGGGGTCTTACTATGTTGAAAACGCGTGCCAAGTATCACCTGGGCCAAGTGGTCCGCCACCGCAAACATCCCTTCCGGGGCGTTGTGTTCGATGTCGATGCAAAGTTCTCGAATACCGAGGAATGGTATGACGCCATCCCGGAAGAGAGCCGTCCTTCGAAAGAACAGCCGTTCTATCACCTGCTGGCTGAGAACGACCAAAGCTACTACGTGGCTTACGTGTCAGAACAAAACCTCGTCGCCGACTATTCCGGTCAACCGGTGAGCCATCCTGACCTCCCCGAACTGTTCGGCGATTTCACTGACGGCCATTATCCGCTGCACTTTCAGCTGAACTGAACGCGCCTGCTCAGTAGCCCAGCGCACACCCGTCTTTGCGCGGATCCGAGGCCCCTTCCAGTACGCCCGCGTCGTGGTGCAGCCTGATCGCTTGCGCGCCGCCGATCGGGAAGCGGGGCACCACCACGTTGTGCCCCATCGCCGCCAGATCCGTGTGAACCGCGTTGGAATAGCCCCGTTCGACCCGTAGCTCGCCATTCTCAAAAAACACCCGCGGGGCATCGATCGCTTCCTGCGGGTCCATTCCGAAATCCAGCATGTTGGACAAAAGCCGGAGATGCCCGTGGGGCTGGTACCCGCCGCCCATCACGCCAAACGGCATGACCACGCGCCCTTGATGGCGCAGGATCGCCGGGATGATCGTGTGCAAGGGCCGCTTGCCCGGCCCGATCTCGTTTGGATGCCCCAGGGTCAGGCAGAATCCGCCGCCGCGATTGTGGAACAGGATACCATAGTCATCCGCGGCAAGGCCCGACCCGAAATCCTTGAAGATCGAATAGATCAGCGAAACACACATCCGGTCGCGGTCGACCACCGTGATATACACCGTTTCCCGATGCACTTCCTCAGTCAGCGCGGTGACATTGCCATTCACCCGCTTGGGGTCCACCAGCCCCGCCAGCTGCTCTGCCTTGGCATCCGATAGCATCGCATCAAGCCGCGTAGTGTGATCGGCATCCCCGATGATCCGGTCGCGCGCGTCATAGGCCAGTTTTGCGGCCTCGGTCTCGATATGCGCCCGTATCGTGCCATAAGGATCCATCCCCGCGATATCGAACCGTTTGAGGATGTTGGCCAAAAGGATCGCCGTTGCTCCGTGCCCATTGGGCGGATGCTCCAGAAATTCGTGGCCTCCGTAGGTGCCTGAAATCGGATCGGTATACTCGGCCCGACAGTTCGCGAAATCCTCCAGGTTATGGCACCCGCCTGCCGCGCGCAGGGTGGCTACCATATCCTCGGCGACCGGACCATCATAGAACCCTGAGCGTCCGTTTTCCGCAATCAAGCGCAGCGCTTTCGCCACCGCGGGCATGCGAAACAGCGTGCCGACAGCAGGTGCCTCACCATCCGCCAGATAATGCGTCCGACCCGCCCCCCACAGCTTGGCCGCATGGCTCTGCCAGTCAAACCCGGCACGCGGCGCCACGGGCACCCCAGCTTCGGCGTAGTGGATCGCGGGGGCCAGACAGCGCGCGATTCCCAACTTGCCCCAGTCTTCGGCCAATCTGCAGAACGCATCTATGGCCCCCGGCACGGTAATCGCGGCCGGATCGTTGAGCGGCACGGTCTTGTGCCCGGCCTGCCGCAACGCATCCGCGGAAATGCCCGCCGGCGCACGGCCCGACCCATTCAGCGCAATGACCCGGTCTTCCCCGGGCGGTGTGAGCAGCACAAAGCAGTCACCACCAATTCCGGTCATCGCCGGTTCGCATTGGCCCAAAAGAACGGCCCCAGCAATGGCCGCATCCACCGCGTTTCCGCCTGATTTCAGCGTCTCAACCGCCACTTGCGCGGCAAGGGGGTGGGACGTGGCACACATCCCGTTTTCTGCAAAGACCGGCGACCTGCCGGGGAGGTGGAAATCACGCATAAGGGGGCCTGCTCGCTTAAGTCGGCGCACCCTACAGCGTTTCGACTTTAACTTGAAATGGCGCGCTTCGCTTTTTGCGATCGCGCAAAGAAATCGGCCGCGAAAAGGCATGCAGTTTCAGACGAAACGTTTGAGGCCACGCCGTCTCAAACGCCGCAGGCTACCCCACAGTCACCCGAAACGTCAGACAGTTGCAGTCGTCCACCCGCCGGTACTGATGATCATGGGCCAGTTGCCCGACCAGAAACCAGCCAAAGCCCCCTTCGGGCAGCGACAAGAGATCATCCGATGGTTGGCTCAACGGTTTGATAGGCAGTCCGCCTTCGGGCATCGGTCGCCCATGGTCGACAACGCGCACGTTCAAACCGGCCTCTGTTTGGCGCACCTCAAGCGCGATTTTCCCATCGTCCCGCCCGGAATACGCATGCTCAACCACATTATTGAGCACCTCTGCCAGGACCAACTCGACTGTGCCCCGCTCCTCCACCGAGTACCGCTCCTCCCCAAGGTGCTGCAGGGTTTGCGCCAGGGCCCACCGGACACCTTCGAACGTGCCGGGGACGTCCAGCGAGATGACGGATAGTTCCGCATCGGTTGCTGCGTCAGGCATCAGAGCGCACGGCGTCCATCGCATCATCGACGCAGTCATGGATTTTCATCACGGATTCCATACGCGTCAGGCGAAAGACGGCGGCAACATTCACGGTCAACGCCGCAAGTTCAAGCGGTCGGTCATCACCAAGGGTCTTCATCACTGTCACAATCGCGCCCAGACCGCTGCTGTCGATCATGGCAACCTGCGACAGGTCCAACACGACCCGCCCGGCGGCGTCATGGGTGGCTGCACGCATGGCATCCTTGAACTCGACGGCTGCCGCCGCATCGATGCGGGGTTCGTTCACGCGCACGACCAAAACGTCGCCGATGACCTTTGATACAAGTTGCATGCCGTCTCTCCCAGTGTTCCCAACACGCTAGACGACAGGTATTACCATTCGGTAAGAGCAGGACCTTGTCATGGGCAGGAGCGGATCATGCAGGACGTGGTAATTGTCGGTGCGTCGCGCACCCCGATGGGCGGGTTTCAAGGTGCGTTCGAAGGCGTCGACGCCCCTACGCTTGGCGGGGCGGCAATGTCGGCTGCCCTTGAGGATGCCGGGCTTGCACCGACCGATGTGGACGAGGTGATCATGGGCTGTGTCCTGCCCGCGGGCCAGGGCCAGGCGCCAGCACGCCAGGCCGGGTTCCAAGCGGGGCTCGGGGAGAAGGTTCCGGCCACCACGCTCAACAAGATGTGCGGCTCGGGCATGCAGGCGGTGATGACCGCAACGGATGCTCTGGCCCTGGGGCGCAACACCACCATGATCGCAGGCGGGATGGAGAGCATGACAAACGCGCCTTATCTCTTGCCCAAGATGCGGGGCGGTGCCCGGATCGGCCATGGTCAGGTGATCGACCACATGTTTCTCGATGGCCTGGAAGATGCCTATGACAAGGGCCGCCTCATGGGCACCTTTGCCGAGGACTGCGCCGAAGCCTATCAGTTCACGCGCGAGGATCAGGATGCCTACGCCATCGGATCACTCGAAAACGCGCTGGCGGCTCAGGCCTCTGGCGCGTTTGAGCGCGAGATTGCTTCGGTCACAGTGGTAGGCCGGAAAGGCGATGTGGTCGTATCCGCGGACGAGCAACCCGCAAACGCTCGCCCCGACAAAATCCCGCAGCTAAAGCCCGCGTTCCGCGCGGACGGGACGGTAACTGCCGCCAACTCTTCATCCATCTCCGATGGCGCTGCGGCACTCGCCCTAACCACCGTCCAGACAGCCGAGGCCCGCGCCCTAACCCCGCGCGCCCGAATTGTCGGCTATGCAGGCCACGCCCAGGCCCCCGGTCTGTTCACCACTGCCCCGGTCCCGGCGGCGCAGAAGCTGCTCGACCGCATCGGCTGGTCCAAGGACGATGTGGACCTGTGGGAAGTGAACGAAGCCTTCGCGGTCGTCCCCATGGCGTTCATGCGTGAGATGGGCCTGCCGCGCGACAAAGTGAACGTCCACGGTGGCGCCTGCGCTTTGGGCCATCCCATCGGGGCCTCGGGCGCGCGCATCATCGTGACCCTGCTCAACGCGCTTGAGCACCACGATCTCAAGCGGGGCGTAGCCGCGATCTGCATTGGCGGGGGTGAAGGCACGGCCATCGCGATCGAACGACTTTGATGGACTACCCCGCACTACACGCCCGCATCCAGGCCCTGACCGACGGCGAAACCGATGAGGTCGCCCTGATGGCCACCGTGGCCTGCGAGGTGCATCACAGCGACGACCGGTTCGACTGGACGGGCTTTTACCGCGTCGTCTCACCCGGCCTTCTGAAGATCGGTCCCTACCAGGGGGGACATGGCTGCCTGACCATCCCCTTCGACCGTGGTGTCTGCGGGGCCGCCGCACGCAGCGAAACCGCGCAGCGCGTCGATGACGTCGATGCCTTTCCCGGTCACATCGCCTGCGCGTCGTCCACGCGATCCGAACTCGTTCTGCCGGTGTGGAACAGCGACCGCACTCTGATCGCCGTCTTCGATATCGACAGCGACCAACCCGCCGCCTTCACCGAAACCGATGAAGCCGAGCTGACGATCCTTCTTCAAAGCGTCTTTGCATGAGCTTTGAGGCCTGGCTCATCTTCGCGCTGTTCTGGGTCGTCTTTGTCACGACCCCGGGCCCCAATGCCGTCAACTGCATCGGCAACGGCATGTCATTCGGCTTCCGCCGATCCCTGCCGGGTGTTGCCGCGATCCTAACGCAGGCGACCCTGTTCCTGTTGCTCTCGGCGGCCGGGATAACGGCGCTCATCGCAGCCTCGCCCGCCCTCTTCGGCTGGCTCCAACTCATCGGTGCGGGGTTCTTAATCTGGCTCGGCATCCGCGGCTGGCTCACCGCCACACGCCCCGTCGAAGCACGCCCCACCAGCGCCCGATCAATCTATGGCCGCGCCTTTCTGATCGCCACGATCAACGCGAAATCGGTCGCCGGATACCTCGCCGCCTTCTCTCAATTCGTCCAGCCCGACATCCCCATCTGGACCCAGATGTGGGCCATCATGCCGACCGCGCTGACAATCACTGCGCTTAGCTACACCGGCTATACCGCCATCGGCGCAGGCCTCGGCAAGGTCGCGCTCGGCGCCGTTCTCAACGTCTGGTTCCGCCGGACGATGGCAGTGTGCTTCATCGTCTATGGCGTGCTCCTTGGCACCTACTCCGCAACCGGCCGCGCGGCGTGAGCGACACCTACGACCCGCCCACGGACCCGCTCGACATCCTCCATGTCGATCACGAAGTGCTGGTTGCCAACAAACCCGCGGGGCTGCTCTCTGTGCCCGGAAAGGGCGCGCATCTGGCCGACTGCTTGCTCACCCGCATCCAGGCGGCCTTTCCCGAAGCCCTGCTGATCCACCGCCTCGACCGCGACACATCCGGTGTGATGGTCTTTGCCATGACCCCCCACGCCCAGCGCCATCTGGGGCTGCAGTTCGAAAAACGGCAGACGCGCAAAGTCTATGTCGCGCGCGTCTGGGGCCATCCGCTCGATGACACCGGAACAGTTGACCTGCCACTTGCTGTGGATTGGCCCAACCGCCCGCGCCAGCATGTGGACCATGAAAACGGGCGCGAGGCGATCACCGATTGGCGTGTAGTCAAACGTGAAGGCGATGGAACCGCGCGCCTGCGGCTCTACCCCAAAACTGGCAGGTCGCATCAGCTACGTGTCCACATGCGCGAGCTTGGCCACCCGATCCTTGGCGACCCGTTTTATGCGGAAGGCCCCGCCCGCGACTACGAGCGACTGATGCTGCATGCCGAAAGCTTGCGGTTCCGCCATCCCGACGGCGGCAAGGGCCTGACGTTCTCCGCCAGGCCCCCGTTCTAGTCAGGCGGGAACAGTTGCGAGGAACTGCTTGATCGCCGTGCTCTCTTCGATCCCGATCTCATGCCCGCCATTGTGCCAGGTCACTGAGAAATCGGCATTCTGGTCCGCCAGATAAGCGGCCAAAGCCTCCGTCATCGGCGCGGGACAGATCGGGTCGCGGCGTCCCGCAGTGATCAACACGCGCCGTCCCGCCAGCCCTGGTTGCGGCGCCGGGGTCCACGGGATGAGCGGATGCATCAGAACATAGTCATCCACCAAATCGGGCTGAGCCAGGGCAACCGCTGCAAGGATGTTGGCGCCGTTCGAATAGCCAAGGCCAATCACCCGATCTGCGCCGGATCGCGCCTTTTCATCCGCAATGAACCCGGCCATCTTCTCAGTCGCCCGGGCGAGATCGTCCATGTCATAGATGCCTTCGCCCGTCCGCCGAAAGAACCGGTTCGCGCCCATCTCAGACACGTCCCCGCGGGGCGAGACGACATGCGCCCCCGGCACCAGCCGCTCGGCAAAGGTATGAAACTGATCCTCGGTCCCACCGGTTCCGTGGAAGGTCAGGAAGAGGGGACGGCCTGCCGCCCCCTCGCTGCGTTTTGCGACATAGCTCATGGCTCAGGCCTCGATCGGTTCAAGCAGCCGCTCCAACCGCTCGCGCAAGTGCGCGTGCTGCGCGGGAAGCTTCAGTGCCTCGCCCAGATGGGCTGTGTCTTCATCCCGGTCAAAGCCCGGTTCATTGGTGGCCACCTCAAACAGAACTCCACCCGGCGTGCGGAAGTAGATCGCCCAGAAGTAGTCGCGGTCGATCACCGGCGTCACCTGGTAACCAGTGTCCATCAGCGCTTCACGCACTTCCAGCTGCCGCGCCCGGTTCTCAACGGCGAAGGCAATGTGATGCACCGAGCCCGCGCCTTGCTGCGCCCAGTCTGCCGAGGGGATCGCCTCAAGATCGATCACGTCCGCCCCGTTGCCATCGGGCACGGCCAGACGGGTCACGCCATCGGCGCGGTCCACCTCTTCATAGCCCATAAACTTCATCAGCTCTGCAGTGGCATCCGCATCCCGCAGACGCATGGCCGCCCCGTGGAACCCACGGATCGCAGTGTCGGCGCTGACGCCGTCACCCGTCCATGGCGCACGGTCATCATCAGCCTCGACCAAGGCAAAGCCATCGCCATCCGGGCCGTCAAAGAGAAGGCGATTCTCGCCAAACCGTGTGTCAGTCTTCAGGCCGGTCACGCCCAGATTGCCAAGCCGTTCCTGCCATGCGGGCAACGTACCCGTTGGGACGGCAAATGACGTGGTCGATACTTCACCCGCACCGTGCGTGCCACGGCCCGCATTCGGGAACGGGAAATAGGTCATCACCGACCCCGGCGTGCCCATCTCATCCCCATAGTAGAGGTGATAGACATCGGGCGCATCGAAGTTGACGGTTTTCTTCACCCGGCGCAGGCCGAGCGTTTTCGTGAAGAAGTCGTTGTTTTCACGGGCACCGCTCGCGAGCGAGGTGACGTGGTGCAGGCCTTTGATTTGGTTCAGCATGAGAAAGCTCCTCTGAATGCGTTTGATCCAGAGGTATCATGTGCGATGATTTATGCTATTCCCGATCTAAGCGCCATCTTTGTGCATTTTCAAACATGAGCTAAACGCGGTATTTTCTACTCCGCCGCCCAATCCGATATGGATTTGACCTCAAGGTACTCCTCAATCCCCCAAACACCGCCTTCGCGGGCCCGACCTGACGCTTTCACCCCGCCAAACGGTGCCCCGGCCCCGCGCGACTTGTAATTCATCTCAACCATCCCCGACCGCAGCCCCCGCGCAAACCGGTTGCGCCGCGCACCATCTGCCGTCTGCACATAGTTGGTCAGGCCGTAGGGGGTGTCATTGGCGATCTCCAACGCCTCTTCCTCCGACGTGAACCGCATGATCGATAGCACAGGTCCAAAGATCTCTTCCCGCGCAATCGTCATGTCCGGCGTCACATCGGCAAACACCGTGGGACGCACATAGTAGCCCCGGTTGAAACCCTCAGGCCGACCAACACCACCCGCCACCAGCGTCGCACCTTCGTCGATCCCCGTCTGGATCAGCGCCTGCACCTTCTCGAACTGTATCTCCGAGACCAGCGGCCCAATGTGCCGCCCATCGTCATGCGCGCTGCCCACGGTCGTGTTCTCCGCCGCCTCCCGCGCCACCTCGATCGCGCGATCGTAAAAGCTGCCTTCCACCAGCATCCGCGTCGGCGCGTTACACGACTGACCCGTGTTGTTAAAACACCGGCGCACACCGGTCTTCACCGCGCGTTCGCCAGCATCTTCAAAGACGATATTCGCGCCCTTGCCGCCCAGTTCCAACGACACCCGCTTCAGTGTCTCCGCCGCGTTGCGCGATATCGCCTTGCCTGCGCGCGTCGACCCGGTGAAACTGATCATGTCGACATCCGGATGCGCGCTGAGCGCGCTGCCCACACCGGCGCCATCGCCGTTCACGAGGTTAAACACCCCCGGCGGCACGCCGGCCTCGTCAATCATCTCGGCAATCAAAATCGCGTCCAGCGGCGCGAACTCCGATGGTTTCAGCACCATCGTGCAGCCCGCGATCATGGCCGGGAATACCTTAAGCGTGACCTGGCTCAGCGGCCAGTTCCAGGGCGTGATCATCCCCACGACACCGATGGGCTCCATCAGCAGATGCGCCCCCGATGTACCATCGCCCAGGGGCCGCTCCCACGCGATGTGCTTGGCGGCCTCCAGCGCGTCGGCAATGTTTTCGGTGCCCGCCGTCGCCTGCTGCGTCCGCGCCATATGAATCGGCGCGCCCATCTCAAGACTGATCACGGACGCCATGTCATCCATCCGCCGCTCGTGGATCTCAAGCACCTTCTCGACATAGCCGATCCGCGTTTCCACAGGCGTGTTCGCCCATCCCGGAAACGCCCGCCGCGCCGCCGCAACGGCCGCATTCGTATCAGCCTCGCTTCCCAGCGAAATCACTGCGCACGCCTCTTCGGTCGAAGGATCGGTAACGATGCAATCGCGCGGCTCGGCCGGATCAACCCACTTTCCGTCGATGTAGAACTGGCGGTTTTCAATCATGAGAGATCTCCCTGAACGCAGGTCACACTGGCACCGGTTCGGGTGCTCTGCAAGACAGTGCGAACCACGTTACAAGTTGTTGAGGGCGGGTTGGGCCCTAGCGCCAGGCCGCCTCGCGCCCGGTGCGATTGCGTGCCGATAGTCGACCGGAAACGAACGAGACGACGGGTGATAAAAGCGCAAGTGCGAGAGACGCCCCAAGGACAACCGCGACCAGCGGGGCAAAGGTGTCGGCAAGCTCGCTATAATCCATCGTCTTCATCTGGCTGAACACCCCAAGCGCCAGTGCCGAAATCCAGCAGGTCGTCGACAGCCCGGCAATCGCACCCAGCCGCATCCGGTCCATCAACGGAATTTCCCCGAACCGGAACCCACGATAATGCAGGATCGCGGGCAGCGCGAATTGCGCGATGGCAAAGGCGTTGAAGGTCAGCATCGAAACCACCGCCAATTTGACCATCAGCTTTGGTGAAAACTGATCGAGTTGAAAGCCGGTGCGGTGCCACAGAATGACCAGCCCGCTGACCCACAACAAAATGATCCCGCAGGCCACCAGGTTGTGCAGCCGGTGCAGCATTTCATGCTCGGGCTCATAAAGCGGACGGAACATCGCGCGCCATGCCGTCAGATCGGCCAAAAAGGCCAGCCCGACCCCAAGGGCCAAACCCACAAGATGCAAGGCGCGGGCCGCATCGAGTATCACGGATTGATCGATCATTGCGCGCCTCTTACGTCGTCACGTCAACGAAAACCGGGCACTGACTACCTGTTGGAACAGGTTCATGCTCCGCCGCGATCATGGCGCGTTTCGGTCTGAAATGTGGCGGGCGGGCGACAAAAAACCCCGGCGCGGAAACGCCGGGGTCACGTCTTTGGAACAAAGTGGCGTTATTCCGCCGCTTCTTCCTTCTTGGCTTCTTCGCCGGTCTCCTGATCGACGACCTTCATCGACAGGCGCACCTTGCCGCGGTCGTCAAAGCCCAGAAGCTTAACCCAGACCTCTTGGCCCTCTTTCAGGACATCCGAGGGATGGTTTAGGCGGCGATTTTCGATCTGGCTGACATGCACCAGACCGTCACGCTTGCCGAAGAAGTTCACAAAGGCGCCGAAGTCGACGATCTTGACGACTTTGCCTTTGTACACCTTGCCCTCTTCCGGCTCGGCCACGATCGAGTGGATCATGTCATAGGCCTTCTGGATCGAGTCGGCGTTAGGCGAGGCGATCTTGACCACGCCGTCATCGTTGATGTCGACCTTGGCACCCGAGACTTCCACGATCTCGCGGATGACCTTGCCGCCCGACCCGATCACTTCGCGGATCTTGTCGGTGGGCACGTTCATCGTCTCGATGCGCGGGGCGTGAACGCTGAAGTCAGAGGTTTCCGACAGCGCCTTGTTCATCTCGCCCAGGATATGCATCCGGCCCTCTTTGGCTTGTGCCAGGGCCTTTTCCATGATCTCGGGCGTGATGCCTGCGACCTTGATGTCCATCTGCAAGGACGTGATGCCGTTCTCGGTGCCAGCGACCTTGAAGTCCATGTCGCCGAGGTGATCTTCATCCCCCAGAATGTCGGTCAGGATCGCGTAGGAGCCATCTTCTTCCAGCACCAGACCCATGGCCACACCGGCCACCGCCGACTTGAGCGGAACGCCCGCATCCATCATCGACAGAGACCCGCCGCAGACCGATGCCATTGACGACGACCCGTTCGATTCGGTGATCTCTGAGACCAGCCGGATCGTGTAGGGGAAGTCCGTTGCCGCGGGCAGAACTGCCTGCAACGCGCGCCAAGCGAGCTTGCCGTGGCCGATCTCACGACGACCCGGAGGACCAAAGCGGCCAACCTCGCCCACCGAGTAGGGCGGGAAGTTGTAGTGCAGAAGGAAGTTCGAGCGATACGTGCCCTGCAGCGCATCGATCATCTGCTCGTCATCGCCGGTGCCAAGCGTGGTCACGACCAGACCTTGAGTTTCACCGCGCGTAAACAGCGCCGACCCGTGCGTCCGGGGCAAAAGCCCCGTCTCAGCCACGATATCGCGCACTTCATCGGTGGCACGGCCATCGATCCGGCGGCCGTTCTTGACCACATCGCCGCGCAGAACCATCGACTCGAGCTTTTTCAGCGCGGAACCGAGGTTCTCATCGGCCTGTTGGTCTTCACTCAAGGCTTCAAGGATCGCCTCACGCGCCGCACCAACCGCCGACACACGCTCTTGCTTGTCGGTGATAGCATAAGCCGCCCGCATCTTCTCTTCGCCAGCTGCTTTCACGGCGTCGAACAGATCGGAGTAATCCGGCGGCGTGAACTCAAACGGCTCCTTCGCCGCTTCCTCGGCCAGCGAGATGATCAGGTCGATCACCGGCTGGATCTGCTCATGCGCAAATGTCACTGCGCCCAGCATCTCGGCCTCGGTCAGCTCATAGGCTTCCGATTCCACCATCATGACGGCATCTTTCGTACCCGCAACAACGAGGTCGAGCCGCTGCTCTGGGTTGCTGCGCAGATCGTGCATGTCGTCGATTTCGGGGTTCAGAACGTATTCGCCATCGGTATAGCCGACGCGGCAGCCTGCAATCGGGCCCATGAACGGCGCACCTGACAGGGTCAGCGCGGCAGAGGCCGCGATCATCGCCACGATATCGGGATCGTTGACCAGGTCGTGGCTCAGCACCGTGCAGATCACCAGAACTTCGTTCTTGAAGCCCGGGACGAACAGCGGCCGGATCGGCCGGTCGATCAGGCGCGAGGTCAGCGTTTCCTTTTCGGTCGGCCGCGCTTCGCGCTTGAAGAAGCCGCCGGGGATCTTGCCCGCGGCATAGTATTTCTCGTTGTAGTGAACCGTCAGCGGGAAGAAGTCCTGCCCCGGCTTCTGCTCTTTCGCGAACGTCACGTTCGCCATGACGGAAGTCTCGCCATAGGTGGCGATGACCGAGCCGTCTGCCTGACGGGCAACCTTGCCCGTTTCCAGTGTGAGCGTTTCCTCGCCCCACTGCATAGATTTCGTCGTTGTGTTGAACATATCGTATCCTGTTTGGGCCGATCTCGGCGGTCCGAGTGCCCGTTTGATTGGCGGCCCCATTGCCGCCGACCCCTGATCCACGTTCAAAAGCGCCGGGGTCCGTGCGCTGACGTCTTGGATTGGGCGGCCTTACAGCAGATTGGATCGTTTGGAAAGAACTTCCCGCGCTCAGGGGATCGGGGCAAAAAGCGCATCCTCCATGCTGCAATCGCGCACCACATCGCGTCCGCAGGGGACAGGGTCCAAATCGCGCGACAGGCAAATGCGCGCCTCCTGGATCCGACCCGCCTTGCAGGTGATCGTGATCATGTCGGGTTCGAGCTGCGGGTTTGCCTCCAAAAACGCCTGTTCCACGACCTTGGCGGGCAGTTTCACCGGTTCGTCCAAGCGCCGGAACACATCCGGACGCGTGATCAGCCCATACGCCTCCCGCGACAGCGCGTAATAGTCATCGGACGACAGCCCGCTGCACCGCCCATGCTTATTCCACTGATGCCAGGCCAGGCCCGACGTCCCCATGATATCCGCCATCGCCGCCGTATCCCCGCGCGACGGATTGCGCTCAGACGTCGGGCAATAGCTCGGCCACCCCTGATGGTACTGCGGCCAAAGCCCATGCAGGATCCATCCCAGATCCCGATCCGCGTCGCATTGATCCGACCCGCGCGCCTCGCCTTCCAGCTTGCACCAGGTGGGCGACCAGGACAGCGACAGGACGTAATAGTCGAACTCGCCCGCCTTCTCACCCTCGGCCCAAGCCGCCAAGGGCAGGAACACCGCAACCAGAAACCAACGCATTTTCGCTTTTCTCCAACCGAAGGGATGACTATATACCCTTCAACCCTCCCCGAAAACGAGGAACCGTTCCAGTCTGGAACAGCCGTTTTCCCGGCACGGGGAAGTTTTGGCCCATGGAGTGAGGCAGATGAACAAACCGATCATGGCAAAAGCCACCGCCGTCTGGCTGGTCGACAACACGACGCTGACGTTCAAGCAGGTCGCCGATTTCTGTGGCCTGCACGAGTTGGAGGTGCAGGGCATCGCCGATGGTGACGTCGCGACCGGCGTGAAAGGCTTCGATCCGATCACCAACAACCAGTTGGAGCAAAGCGAGATCGACAAGGGCGAAAAGGACCCGCTCTACAAGCTCAAGCTCAAGTTCAACGCCGCCGCCGTGGGCGAGGAAAAGCGCCGCGGACCGCGGTATACGCCGCTGTCGAAGCGACAGGACCGGCCCGCCGCCATCCTCTGGCTTGTGAAATTTCACCCCGAACTCACCGATGCGCAGATCTCGAAGCTTGTCGGCACCACCAAGCCCACGATCCAGTCGATCCGTGAGCGGACGCATTGGAACATCTCGAACATCCAGCCGGTCGATCCGGTGGCCTTGGGCCTGACCAAGCAAACCGAGCTTGACGCCGCCGTGCAAAAAGCCGCCGCGAAGAAGGCTAAAGAGGGCGCGGTGATGTCGGATGACGAGCGCCGCAAGCTGGTGTCCACCGAACAATCGCTTGGCATGCCGGAAGAGCCCAAGATTCCGACGGCCATTTCCGGGCTGGAGACCTTCAGCCTGACCGACACGGATGATGATAAGCCAGAGGAAGAGCCCATAGACGCCGACAGCTTCTTCAACCTTCCCGAAGGCGGCGGCGACGAGGACGAAGACGACAAATAGGCCGCTACACCGGCAGCGCGGTGGTTTGCATCACCGTGCGCAAGGCAAAGCTGGAATGCATCTGCGCCACGCCCGGCAATCGGGCGAGCGAACGGCGATGGATCTGCGCGAAATCCTCGCTATCCATCGCGCTGACCTTCAACAGGTAATCCGCCGTCCCGGCCATCAGATGGCATTCCATAACGTCCGGAATCTTCGCCACTGCCTGCTCGAACGCCTCCAGCACATCGTCCGCCTGACCTGACAAGGTGATTTCGACAAACACCGTCGTCGGCCGCCCCATCCGCCGCCGATCCAGCAACGCGACATAGCCCGCAATATAGCCCGCCTCTTCCAACCGATGAACCCGCCGGTGACAGGCCGACGGCGACAGGTTCACCTGTTCCGACAAGTCCGCGTTCGAAATGCGTCCGCGTCTTTGCAAAACCCTCAGAATGCGCCGATCTGTGTCGTCTATATCAATCATCGTCGAAGATTCTTCGCTGTATACGATTAAACTCCGCAAACCCTACGACACTCCCGCCAAAACAACACGCATCATTTCAATGTAATTCCACTCCGCCCCCGACAGACTCCGCTCATGGAGGAGGAGGGAGTGCCATGAAAATCGGATGCCCCACAGAAATAAAAGCGCAAGAGTTTCGCGTCGGCCTGACGCCCAACGCGACGCGCGAGGCGGTGGCCCATGGCCACGATGTTGTCGTGCAAACAGGGTGCGGCATGGGATCGGGCTTCACCGATGCCGACTACACAACCGCAGGCGCGATAATCGTCGACACGGCGGAGGAGGTGTTCGCCACCGCTGACCTGATTGCAAAGGTCAAGGAACCGCAAGCCGGGGAACGGGCCATGCTGCGCGAGGGGCAGGTGCTGTTTACCTATCTGCATCTCGCGCCTGATCCCGATCAGACCCATGACCTGCTGAAAAGTAGGGCCACCGCGATCGCCTATGAAACCGTCACCGATGCCCAGGGCGGGCTGCCGCTTCTGGCCCCGATGTCGGAAGTGGCGGGCAAACTGGCCCCGCAAGTCGGCGCCTGGACGCTGCAACGGGCCAATGGCGGGCGCGGTGTTCTGATGGGCGGTGTCCCGGGCGTGGGCCCTGCGCAAGTTGTCGTCATCGGCGGCGGTGTGGTCGGCACGCACGCGGCACGCGTCGCGGCCGGCATGGGCGCGGATGTCACCGTGCTCGATATGTCGCTGCCACGGCTGCGGCAGCTCGATGAGGTTTTCGGCGGCCAATTCCGCACCCGCTATGCGTCCCAAGCGAACACGGCGGAACTGGTAAAAACCGCCGACATGGTGGTGGGCGCTGTCCTGATCCCCGGCGCCGCTGCACCCAAGCTGGTGAAGAAGGATCAGCTGAAAGGCATGAAACGCGGCGCGGCGATCGTGGATGTCGCCATCGACCAAGGCGGATGTTTTGAGACGTCAAAAGCCACGACCCATGAGGATCCGATTTATGAGGTCGACGGGGTAATGCACTACTGCGTGGCGAACATGCCGGGCGCCGTCGCGCGCACGTCGACTATCGCCCTATCAAACGCAACGATGCCGTACCTGATCGCGCTGGCCGATAAAGGATGGCGCTCAGCTTGCGAAGACGATCCGCACCTGTTGGCAGGCCTCAACGTCCATGCCGGCGCATTGACGAACTATGCTGTCGGAAAGGCGCTTGAGATAGACGTGCTGTCACCACAGCTGGCCCTCAAACGCTAGGGGGGAAGGCGCGGGCCCATACGGGCCCGCCCCGTCGGCCCTTAGGCCTGCTTTTTCAGCGAGTCCCGGATCTCGGCCAGAAGCTCTTCCGCGGTCGGGCCTGCGGGCTCTTCTTCCGCCTCTTCTTCTAGCGCGGTAGCGGCATCTTTCACCCGGTTCACCATCTTCACCAGAAGGAACACAACCCAGGCAATAATCAGGAAGTTGATCAGCGCCATGATGAAGTTGCCATAGGCAAAGATCGCCCCGTCTTCCCCGTCGCTCAGGCGGTAGCCCATGCCTGAGAAATCGATCCCGCCCAAGAACAGGCTGATGATCGGGTTGATCAGATCGTCGACCAGCGACGTGACGATGGCCGTAAAGGCCGCACCGATGATGATACCAACGGCCATGTCCATGACATTGCCCTTGGCGATGAAATCCTTGAACTCCTGTAGCATAGCGAGCTTCCCTTGTTGTCAGCACTTGGGGTATGCGCTCGCTCTCCACACGCGCACACCGCCACCTCTGAAATCTCACAGTCTCGGACCTTTTTCGAGGGGGAGAAAATCCTTAACTTTGTCATTCGGCAAAAAGGAACCAAAGCATGACCGATCTCAGCCCATTTCCGATTACCGCCCGCTGGCCTGCCCAAAATCCGGGCATTCTCCAGCTTTATTCATTTCCCACACCCAATGGCGTCAAAGTCTCGATTGCTTTGGAAGAGATGGGGCTGGATTACGAAGCCCACCGTGTGACGCTCGCGGATGCCGATGTCAAAAGCCCTGAATTCCTGTCGCTCAACCCCAACAACAAGATCCCGGCCATCATCGACCCCGACGGCCCCGGGGGTGAGCCTCTGGCCCTGTTCGAGTCGGGCGCGATCCTGATCTATCTGGCCGAAAAGACCGGCAAGCTCATCGGCAGCACGCCCGCGCAGAAGTACAAAACGATCCAGTGGCTGATGTTCCAGATGGGCGGGGTGGGGCCGATGTTCGGTCAGGTGGGTTTCTTCATGAAGTTCGCAGGCACCGCCGTAACCGACCCGATCCCGCGCGAGCGCTATCTGGGCGAAGCCCGGCGGCTGCTGGCCGTTCTGGAAAAGGAACTGGACGGCAAGGACTGGATCACCGGCGAATACTCCATCGCCGATATCGCGATTGCGCCCTGGCTGCGCGGGCTCGATTACTACGGCGTCCGCGACCAGGTGGGCTGGTTCGACAACCCCAACCTCGTGGCCTATCTCGACCGGTTCCTGGAACGCCCCGCAGTGCAGACGGGCCTCAACACGCCCCCGCGCGACGGCTAGGCCGTCTCAAGACAATGCCGCCGGAACGCGCGTTTGAGCATGTCGAGCTCGGCCCTCAGAAGCGCGATTTCGGCGGTAAGATCCTCTTCCAACGGCGTGCCTGCGACTAGCGTGATATTGGCCAGCGTATCGTCTGTGGCCTGATCCTTGATCAGGATCGTCTGCACCCCTTCCGACAGGACCGACGCAGGGATCGGCAGGTGAACGGCCCATTGATCGGTGGTGTCCTTGACCGCCTCGATCGACAAGTCGTCCAACGGCCGTTCAAGGTGGTATGCCGCCAGTTGCGGGACGCCTGCGTCATGCGCAGCCCCGCCCAGGCGCCCTTCCCAGATCCCGGCCCGCAAGCGCGTTTTCGTCAACGTTGGTGCGTTCACCGATTGCCTCCTCAGATCTCGGCCCGGGGCCTGCGCGCCAGGGTGACATCGCGCAGCAGAATCTGGTTCAGCTCAGGCCCCTCGAAAATCAAATCCAGCCACATCCGCTCAATCCTGCGCTCGTTCAGTTCGGAATAAGCCAGATCAAACTCCACCCAGGTATCCCCCGAACTCGCCGGCAACTCACGCACGATCTGTTCGGTGTTGGGCCCATGCTTGATGTTCAGACGCGCAAAAATCTCCAGCGGTTTTTCCGTCTCGAGCGCGGCGGTCAACCGCACCAGATGCCGTTTTTGCAAACCCGCAACGGCGTCGTCCGGCAGATCGACCACCAGGCTCAGAAACGACCCGTCAAAGCCAAACACATCCAACCGCACACCGAATGGCGCCAGGTCGCTTTCGCGGGTATTGCGAACCTGCCTGAACGTCAGTTCCGACACCTTGCAATCGTGATAGACCGTAGCCTCATCCCCAAACCGCGTCTGTGTTTCCACGGCGACATGGCCCGACGGAAACACCGGCCCGCGCCACAGTTGCGGCCTGTAGGCCCAGTCGGAATGCAAAGGCCGCTGGATCGCGGTCGATCCGATCAGGGGCAGCGCCAAACGGCCATCGGCCACATGCAACACCCGGTCCAGCCGCCGACGCAGCGCCCGCGCGCGCGACCGGTGGCTCTTCAGCGTCTCGACATCGATGTCACCCGCGGCATTCGCCACCCGTTCCCAGCGCCGCAGATACCCGCGATCGGCAATCCGGGTCAGGCCCCGCCAAAGCCGCACCGCCGCCATCATGCGTTGATCACCCGCAACCGCGCGGCCAGTGCCTCAAGCAGAAACAGCCCCATATCTCGGGTCATCGGCTGGTCGGCAAAGCTGACAACGGACGCCGTGACCAGATGCCCCTCAACCCCCATCAACGCCCGCCAATACTCCTGCCCGATCCGCCCGCCCCGTCCGGTCTCAACGTCGCGGGCATGGATGTAGAGGGCGCCATCGGCGGTGATCGTCTCCAAAATCTCAAGGCTCTGGGCATCCCCGCCCCGGCTCAACGCTGCCCGCCCCGCTTCGCTCCGAACATAAGTTTCCAACTCTCGCGTTCGGTCGGCGACCGCAGGGGCACCCGATGGGGCGACGGCCACCGTCAAAATCCCAGGCACCGCAGGACGCGGCTGCGCCGGATCGCGTGAGATCGACGCGCAGCTTCCCATCAGCACAAACGCCGCCGTACCGGTATCGCGCGTGGCAGACCCATCGATACAGTAGCCGGGTGGCCCCGCCACGATCACGCTGTCACTGGTGACCGATACGACCTCGGGCGCCGTGCGGGTCAGGCTTTGCCCCGCTATGCCCAGCCCCATATCGAACCCGTCCTCGCAGGCGGCCAGCGTCAGCACCGCCGCTGCGATCAGGGCCTTAGAGATCCATGTAGACATGCTTTTCCGCATTGGCACCGGGATGCGTGACGGCACCAAGGCGGCTGGAACCCACCAGCTGCGCATATTTCCAAAGTGCGCCCGATGCATAGATCGTTTCACGCGGCCCCGCCCACTGCTCTTTCCTCTGGGCAAGCTCGGCATCGTCCAGCGCGACTGAGATCTCACCCGTGAGTGCGTTGATCGTAATCACGTCCCCGTTCTCGATCAATGCAATCGGCCCGCCATGCGCCGCCTCAGGCCCGACATGGCCCACGCAGAACCCGCGCGTCGCACCCGAGAACCGGCCATCGGTGATCAGCGCCACCTTCTTGCCCATGCCCTGGCCGCTAAGTGCGGATGTGGTCGCCAGCATCTCCCGCATCCCCGGCCCGCCTGCCGGGCCTTCGTTGCGGATCACGATCACTTCGCCTTCCTCGTATTCGCGAGCCTTCACGGCGGCGAAGGCATCCTCTTCACATTCGAAGATGCGCGCCGGGCCGGTGAAGACCTGTTCGTCTTCGCTCATCCCCGCGACCTTCACAATCGCGCCTTCCGGGGCGAGGTTGCCCTTCAGCCCGACGACGCCACCAGTGGGCGTAATCGGTGTCTCGATGGGATAGATCACTTTGCCATCGGCCTCGCGCTCGATCAGGTCCAGCTCTTCGCCCATCGAGCGGCCCGTCGCGGTGATGCAATCCTGATGGATCAGCCCCGCCTTGCGCAGTTCCTTCATGACAACAGGCACGCCGCCCACCTCATAGAGATCCTTGGCCACATAGGACCCACCCGGCTTCAGATCGACGAAGTACGGCGTGTCGCGGAAGATGTCGCACACGTCTTCAAGGCTGAACGCGATCCCTGCCTCATGCGCAATCGCAGGCAGGTGCAGACCCGCATTGGTCGACCCACCGGTACAGGCCACCACCCGCGCCGCGTTCTGCAGCGATTTCAGCGTTACCACATCCCGCGCGCGGATGTTCTTCTCCAAAAGCTGCATCACAGCCTCGCCCGAAGCGACACCGTACTGATCCCGGCTTTCATAGGGCGCAGGCGCCCCGGACGAGTTCGGCAAAGCAAGCCCCACCGCCTCGGACACACAGGCCATCGTGTTCGCCGTGAACTGCCCGCCACAGGCCCCGGCCGACGGGCAGGCCACCCGCTCCAACGTGCGCAACGCCTCGTCCGACATGTTGCCCGCCTGATGCTGACCCACCGCCTCGAACACGTCCTGAACGGTGACGTCCTTGCCCTCAAGCCGCCCGGGCAGGATCGACCCGCCATAGATGAACACAGACGGCACGTTCAGCCGCACCATCGCCATCATCATCCCGGGCAGCGACTTGTCACACCCCGCCAGACCCACGATTGCGTCATAGCAATGCCCGCGCATGGTCAGCTCTACCGTATCCGCAATTGCCTCACGCGAGGCGAGCGATGACCGCATCCCTTCATGCCCCATCGCAATCCCGTCGGTCACGGTGATCGTCGTGAACTCACGCGGCGTCCCGTTGGCGTGCTTTACCCCCAGCTTCACCGCCTGCGCCTGGCGGTTTAGGGCGATGTTGCAGGGTGCCGCCTCGTTCCAGCAGGTCGCCACACCGACGAAAGGCTGCGCGATCTCTTCCTCGCTCAGCCCCATCGCATAGTAATACGACCGATGCGGCGCCCGTGACGGCCCGTCGGTCACGTGCCGACTGGGGAGCTTGGATTTATCGAGCTTACCTTTGAGCATGGGATCCTCCGCGAAACAGGCTTTGCCACGTGGAATAGGTGAGCGTGCCCAGCATCACAAGCGCGATTGCATGGGCTGAGCCCAGCCGGTAGCCTGCGCGCAAACAAGGCAGGATCAAGCAGTGCCCTATTCCAACCACGCCCGCTTTGTGGCCCCCGCCCGCGCGCGCCCGCAGCTTTGGCGCCTTGTCGTGGGTTTGGTCCTGGCGCTGATCGTCTATATCGCTGTGGTCTTCCTGCTGTTTCTGGTCGCGTGGTTTGTGTCAGATGCCGAAGGCGACGGGTTGGCCTGGGCCCAGCGCCAACTGAACCCGTCCGACCCGAACGCACTTCTGTTGCTGCTCTCTACCTTCGCTGGCATGGCCCTTGGGGCGATGGCAGCCGCCCGCGTGATGCATGGACGCTCCGCCAAAACGCTGTTTGGCCCGGCGGCCCGCACGCTGCGCGATTTCGTGACAGCGGCAACCGTGGTCGCCGTCATCCTAGGCGGGTCTGTCGTGGTTTGGTCTCTCTTCTACGACGCGGTCCCCGGCCTGCCCTGGGGTACCTGGCTGTCGCTCCTACCCCTCGCCCTTGTGGGCCTTCTGATCCAAACGGGGGCGGAAGAGATCTTGTTCCGCGGCTACCTGCAACAGCAACTTGCCGCGCGGTTCGCCTCACCCGTGATCTGGCTGATCATCCCTGCGCTGGTTTTCGGCCTTGTCCACTACGACGCCCAAAGCGCAGGCTCCAGCGTCTGGATCGTCGTCGGGGCTGCCGCGATCTTTGGCCTGATCGCCGGGGATTTGACGGCCCATACTGGGACCATCGGTGCGGCCTGGGGCTTTCATTTCGCCAACAACACGCTGGCCGTCCTGATCATCTCGACCGAAGGGTCGCTGACCGGTCTCGCGCTTTACACCACGCCCTATGCCGTCAGCGACACCAGCACCCTGTCCAACCTGATTTTCTTCGATCTGGCGATGATGCTGATCGCCTGGTTCATCATCCGCCGCCTCGTGACCCGCTGATTGCAATTCATGCAGACGGGGCTTATCTCACACGCCAATCAGACACGGGCACCCAGAGGCCGCGCGCGCATATGAACTGGATCTCCAACTACGTCCGCCCCCGGATCAATTCGCTGTTTTCCCGCCGCGAAGTGCCCGAAAACCTATGGACCAAGTGCGACAACTGCGGAACCATGCTGTTCCACCGGGAACTGACGGACAATCTCAACGTCTGCACGAACTGCAACCACCACATGCCCATCACCCCGCGCGAACGCTTTCATGCGTTGTTCGATGGCGGTGTTTTCACCGAGGTTCCGGTGCCCGACCCGGTCGCCGACCCGCTGCATTTCCGCGATCAGAAACGGTACCCTGACCGTATGAAAGCCGCGCAGAAGGCCACGGGCGAGGCTGAGGCGATGCTGGTGGCCGAGGGCGAGATCGGGCGCACGCCCATCATTGCCGCTGGACAGGATTTTTCCTTCATGGGCGGATCGATGGGCATGTATGTGGGCAACGCGATCATCGCCGCGGCCGAGCGGGCGGTGAAGCTGAAACGCCCGCTCATCCTCTTTTCCGCGGCTGGTGGCGCGCGCATGCAGGAAGGGATCCTGTCGCTGATGCAAATGCCCCGCACGACCGTCGCGGTGCAGATGCTGAAGGAAGCGGGCCTGCCCTATATCGTCGTCCTCACCCATCCCACCACGGGGGGTGTCACGGCCTCATTTGCGATGCTGGGTGACGTGCATATCGCCGAACCCAACGCGCTGATCTGCTTCGCCGGCCCCCGCGTGATCGAACAGACCATCCGTGAGAAGCTGCCCGAAGGGTTCCAGCGGGCCGAATACCTTCTGGATCACGGCATGCTCGACCGCGTGACCCACCGCCGCGACCTGAAGGACGAACTGGTCACGATCACGCGCATGCTGATGGACATGCCCCCGCCCGTGAAGGGTGAGCTTCCGGCCCCCGCCGAGCCGACCCAACCCCCTGCAACAGCGGAGAGCCAGGCGGGGTGAGCGCGCCGCAATCCGACGTCATCCTAGAGCGGATGATGTCCCTTCACCCAAAGATCATCGACCTGACGCTGGACCGCATGTGGCGGTTGCTGGCCGCACTGGGCCACCCCGAACGCGATCTGCCACCGGTGATCCACATTGCTGGGACCAACGGCAAGGGCTCGACCCTGGCGATGATCCGTGCGGGGATCGAGGGCGCGGGGCTGACCTGCCACGCCTATACCTCGCCCCACCTCGCGCGGTTTCACGAACGCATCTATCTGGCCGGTGAGACGGTCTCAGAAGAGCATCTGACACAAGTGCTCGATGAATGCGAGCGGGCCAACGGCGGCGAACCGATCACGTATTTCGAGATCACCACCGCCGCCGCCCTCCTCGCGTTTGCACGCACACCCGCGGACTGGACCGTGATAGAGGTGGGTCTGGGCGGGCGGCTGGATGCCACCAATGTGTTCGACCACCCCGCTATTTGCGCCATTACCCCCATCGACATGGATCACCAACAGTTCCTGGGCGACACACTGCCAGAGATCGCCAGCGAAAAGGCGGGTATCCTGAAGCGCGGCATCCCCTGCGTCGTCAGCCGACAGAAGGACGCGGCGTTGGAGGTGATCGAACACCAGGCGGCCCGGGTCGGCGCGCCCCTTCTGGTCCATGGCCAGCACTGGCATGTGGCCGAGGAACGCGGAAGGCTGGTCTATCAGGACGAACGAGGGCTCTTGGACCTGCCCTTGCCAAACCTGATCGGACCGCATCAGATCGAAAACTCGGGCACGGCGTTGGCTGCCCTGCGCCATTTGCGCTTTGACGACACCGCCTGCGAGGCTGCCGTGAGCCAGGCCCGCTGGCCCGCCCGGATGCAACGTCTAAAGCACGGCCCACTTGTGGAACGCGCCGACGCTGCCGAGCTTTGGCTTGACGGTGGGCACAACCCCGCCGCAGGCCGCGCGACGGGCCGGGCCTTGGCACAGTTGCCAAAACGCCCGACCCACGCCGTTGCCGGGCTTTTGCGGACGAAAGATGCGCAAGGGTATTTCGAAGGGCTCAAAGGCCAGGTTGAGACGGTGCGTACGATCTCAATCCCGGGTGAAACCGCAACGCTCAGCGCCGATGACACGGCCGCTGCCGCCACCGCCGCAGGTCTGACCGCCAGCCCGGAAGCCTCGCTCGACGCCGCAATCGACGACATCACCGCGACCAGCCCCAATGCCCGCATCCTGATCTGCGGCTCACTCTACCTCGCAGGCTACGTCTTGCGCACCAACGGCTAGCTGCCCCAGTCCGCCGCCTGCATCTCGCGCAGCCGGCTGGCTGTCCGCTCAAACTCGAACGTGCCCGCCCCCTCCAGGTACAGCTTTTCCGGCTGATCCGCCGCCGTCATGATCACCTTCACCTTCGCCTCATAGAGCGCGTCGATCAGCGTCACGAACCGCTTCGCCTCGTTGTAGTTCTCACTGGATAGAAGCGGCACGTCCTCCAGGATCAACACCCGCACCGCCTCGGCAATTGCCAGGTAATCCCCCGGCCCCAACGGCTTGGCGCACAGATCCCAGAACGCGGCCCGCCCGATCCCGTTGCGAAAGGCGGGCAGCTCGACCGCGCGCCCCTTGATCGTCAGCACCAGCGGCGCACCGCCCCCGCCACCGGTCAAATCCACCCAGATTTCTGACACCGCATCCCGCGCCGCCACATCCGCCGGGGCAAAGTAAACTGGCGCCCCGGTCAGGCGATCTTGTCGGTAATCGGTGGGCGAGGCCAGTTCCCACACCACCATCCGCTCTTTCAACAAAGCGATGAAGGGCAAAAACAACTGCCGGTTCAACCCGTCCTTGTAAAGGTCATCGGGCACACGGTTCGACGTGGTGACAATCGCCACCCCCGCGCCCATCAGCGCCTCAAAGAGCCGCCCGACGATCATCGCATCGGTGATGTCGGTGATCTGCATTTCGTCAAAACAGAGCAGTCGCACATCGCGGATCACACTCTCGGCCACCGGGATCAGCGCATCATCCACGCCCGTCTTCCGCGCCTCGTGCAGGCCAGCCTGAACCTCTTGCATGAAAGCATGAAAGTGGACACGCCGCTTCGCCTCGATCCCCACGCTGGAATAGAACAGATCCATCAGCATCGACTTGCCGCGCCCGACCCCGCCCCAAATGTAAAGGCCCTTGGGCGCTTCGGGGGCTTTGCCGAAAAGCCCCTTCAAGCCCTTCCGCGCCACCGGCACTTCCACCGCATCGCGCAAACGCTGAAGCTCGGGCAGCACGTCCAACTGAGCTGGATCCGGCGTCAATCGCCCCTCCCCGGCCAACCGGGTATAGATCTCAACCAGTCCCTCGCTCATGGCACAGGTGTTACGCGCAAGCGCAGGCCCTGAAAAGCGCGCACCTGTCGCATCAAGAATTCTGAACTGATGGTCCAAAACTCCTGATTTGACGGTGGCCCGCATTTGATCCCTAACTGCGCCATGCGCAAATCGTCCACCGATAATCTGACGCCGGTTCTGATCGCTGGCTGCCTGATCCTGCTGGTCAGCTTTTCGATCCGCTCGGCCTTTGGCGTCTTCCAGATCCCGATTGCGGACGAATTCGGCTGGCTGCGCTCGGATTTCTCTACCGCCATCGCGATCCAGAACCTCGCCTGGGGCATCGGCCAACCGATCTTCGGTGCCGTCGCCGAGAAGATCGGGGAACGCAAGGCCATTGTTATGGGCGTTTTGCTCTATGCCCTCGGGCTGGCGTTGTCGGCCTTCGCAGTCACACCGGGCCAGCATTACATCCTGGAAATCGCCGTGGGCTTTGGCATCGCGGGCACGGGGTTTGGCATCATCCTGGCCATCGTGGGCCGTGCGGCATCGGACGAAAAACGCTCCATGGCGCTGGCCATCGCAACTGCCGCCGGGTCGGGCGGCCAGATCTTCGGCCCGCCCTTCGCCGAAGCGCTGCTTCAGGTCGTCGGCTGGCAGACCGTGTTCCTGATCTTCGCCGCGGCCATCCTCGCGGTCCTCCTCCTGCTCCCCCTGATCGGCGGCGACCAGGGCGCAGCCTCAAACGAACCCGACGAACCCCTCAGCGCCGTCCTGTCCCGCGCCTTTCGCGACCCGTCCTTTACGCTGATCTTCGTGGGCTTCTTCTCCTGCGGCTATCAGCTTGGCTTTGTCACCGCGCATTTCCCAGCATTCGTCACCGAGATGTGCGGCCCCATCGCCCCGGGTGGCCTGCTCGATAGTATGGGGGTCAGCACCACCTCGGCCCTCGGCGCCATTGCAATCTCGGTGATCGGTCTGGCCAATATCGCGGGCACGTTGGCCGCGGGATACCTCGGAAACCTGTTCCCCCGCAAATACCTGCTGTCCACGATCTATACCGGGCGCACCCTTGCTGCCGCAGCCTTCATGCTCGTCCCAATCACCCCGCTGACCGTCCTCGTGTTCTCAGCCGTCATGGGGGCGCTTTGGCTGGCGACAGTCCCGCTAACTTCGGGCCTTGTCGGCTACATCTACGGCCTGCGCTATATGGGTACGCTTTACGGCATCGTCTTCCTCTCTCACCAGATCGGCAGCTTTGTGGGCATCTGGCTGGGGGGCCGCCTCTACGACACGACCGGCGACTATACGTTTGTGTGGTGGGTCGGGGTCGGCGTGGGCGCATTCAGCGCCATCGTCCACCTGCCCATCCGCGAACGCCCGCAATCCGCCGCCGCACAGGCCGCCTGATCTACCGCGCCGCCCACCGCGCCATGACATAGCGCGCCGTCATCAGATCCAGATGCGCCCCGCCACCGTTCTTGAAGACGGTGATATCCTCCGGCGCGCGTGTGAAGGCGGCAAGGTCATAGAAATCGGCCAGTACATCGTCGCGCCCGATCACCCCCTCGGCCAGGGGGACTTTCAGTTCACCAATATGGTCCAGCGTCGTGTCATAGCTGTCCACAAAGATTCGCCCGCGGCGCAGCACGTCATCATCGGCTTCGCGCATGTCAGGACGATAAGCCCCGATCAGATCGATGTGCTGGCCAGGCCTCAGCCAGTCGCCGCGGATAATGGGATCGGCGCTCATCGTCGCACAGGTGATGATGTCGGCCCATGCGACGCCATTTTGAAGATCGTCGATGGCCTCTGTATTCGGAAACCCGGTGGCCAAGTCCTCGGCCCCCGAGGCCGTACGGTTCCAGATGCGGAAGGCGGCCTCCGGAAAGGCGGCGCCGTAGGCCTCTCGCAAACTCCGCCCCACAGTCCCCGCCCCGACGATCAGAATTTTGTCGCTATCAGGCCGTGCCAACCGGCGCGCGGCCAGAAGGCTATCCCCCGCCGTTTTCCACTTTGTGATCAGGTGAAAGTCGATAAGCGCCTCGGGTGTACCATCAGCATCCGAGTAGACCATCACACCGCCATTCACGCTGGGCTTGTCCTCCGCGCGGTTGCCGGGGAACAAGGTCGCCGTCTTCACCGCCAGGCCCAGCCCGTCGATCCAGGCCGAGCGGCTGAGCATCGTATCGGGGTCGCGGTAGAGGAACGTGTCACCGACAGTGGCCTTGGGCAGTGTGTGTCCCTGCGCCAGCACGTCCGTCAAATCCAGCCAGTCCAATAGCGGTTCTGCGGCCTCAGAAGTAATGATCTCCATCCTGCCTCCTACACCGCCGGACGCGGCAACACGCGGTCCAGCGCTTCCAGAAACCGCGTGCGGTCAGCTTTTGAGAACGCCCGACCACCGCCCTGCCGAAACGGATCCGCTGCCCGCAGATCGGTCATCAGATCGCGTGTTGCCAGCACATTGCCAATGTTGCGTGCGGTCAGCGCCTCCCCGTTGGGCTTCAACACAGACGCCCCACCTTCGATCACTCGCGCAGCCAAGGGTATGTCGCCGGTTACCACCACGTCACCCGCCCCAGCCCGCTCAGCGATCCACTTATCCGCCTCATCCGGGCCATCGGGCACATAAACCATCTCGACGAGCGGGTTCTCCGATGGCCGCAACCCACCGTTAGACACCATGGCCACCGCAACCCCACGCCGCGTCGCCACCTTCTCAACCTCCGCCTTCACTGGACAGGCATCGGCATCGACATAGATCACGCGCCCAACACCTCGGCGTGGAAGCGCACGTGGTCGCGCATGAAACTCGCCACGAAGTAATAGCTGTGGTCATAGCCCGCTTGCATGCGCAGCGTGGCCGGCTGTCGGCGCGAGGCAACGGCCAGGGCCAAGGCTTCGGGCTTAAGTAGATCGAGAAACTCATCATTGGTGCCCTGATCCACCAGCACATGCCCCGGATAGCCACGCTCGGCGATCAAAAGGCTCGCATCATGTGCGGCCCATTCCTCTTCATAGTCGCCCAGATAGGCTGCGAATTGCTTGCGTCCCCAATCGCTCGCCGTGGGGTTTGCGATGGGCGAAAAGGCCGACACGCTTTTGAACCGGTCGGGAAAGGTCAGCGCCGCTGTCAGCGCGCCGTGCCCGCCCATGGAATAGCCCGTGATCCCCTGCCTTGCCGCATCCACCGGAAACGCATCGGCCACAAACGCGGGCAATTCCTGCGCCACATAGCTCCACATCCGGTAATGCGCCGACCAAGGGGATTGCGTCGCATCCACATAGAACCCCGCGCTCTGACCCAGATCGTAAGCCTCATCATCGGCCACCGCCTCCCCCCGGGGCGAGGTATCGGCAAACACCACCGCCATCCCAGCGTTCGCCGCCCAAACCTGGGCACCGGCCTTCAGCATCGCATTCTCGTGCGTGCTGGTCAGACCGGACAGAAAGAAAAGCACCGGCACAGGTCCCGCCTCGGCCTGCGGCGGCAGGTAGAGGCCAAAGGTCATCTCGCACCGAGTCGTCTGGGCCATGTGGCGATAAACACCCTGCACGCCCCCAAAGCACCGGTTCTCCGATAGAATTTCCATGCGTATGCTCCCTTTCCCGTTTCGCTACCGGGCCGACGCCAACGGGGCAAGCCTCAGAACGTGTTTACCCAGGCCACCACACCGCTGACCGTCAGCACCGACACCACGGTCGAGATCAGGATCGTCGCCGACACCCGCTGCGGCGCTACCCCGTAATGCTGCGCCAGGATGAACACGTTGCCCGCCACGGGCAACGCGGCCGCCGCGATCATCACCCCCGCCGCGTAAGGCTCCACCGGAAAGAACATCAGGGCCGCGATGGCAACCGCGGCTGGATGCAGCGCCAGTTTGCAGGTCGACAGCCACACCGCGACACTCACCCGTTCCGCGGATTTGGACGCCAGCGATGCCCCGATTGCAAACAAGGCCCCCGGTGTCGCCGCGGCCCCAAGTATCGACAAAAACTCATTGACCGGACCGGGGATCGGTAAGGCATAGGCCGACCAGAAAAGCCCCAGCGAGATCGACACGATCATGGGGTTCCGCAAAAGGCCCAGACCGACCGTGCGCAAAACCCCCAAAGTCATCCGCCCATCCCGGCTGCCGGTGATCAGGATCACGATCAGACTGCCGAACACCGTCAGATCCACCGCCAGCACGAGCAGCACCGGCCCCACCGCCGCCTCGCCCAACAGCAGAACCAGCATCGGCACACCTAGAAACCCGACATTGCCGATCACCGCGCATTGCGCCTCAACCGCGGCCTCTTCCACCCCACGGCTGCGAAACAAGGCGACGAGTGTCGCCAGGAGGTAGATCACCAGGGTGCCCGACAGATACGCCCCAACGAAATTCCAGTCCAAAACCTCAGCCAAGGACAGATTTGCCGAAAACCTAAAGAGCATCGCCGACAAGGCGAAGTAGAAGACAAATTTCGTCAGATAGGCCGTGGCCTCGTCATTGAAGAACCCCGTCCGCCCTGCCCAATACCCCAGGCCGATCAGGGCAAAAAACGGCAGTGTCTGCAAAAGGATGTCGACCATAACAGCGGCCTACCCACTGGCCCGCCAAAGCGCAATCACGATCAGCGACCGAAAGTGAACGGCTTAGTTCAGTTAAGGCTTGCATTGTTCGCCCAAGCCGTGGCAAAGAAAAGTGAACCATACAGTTTAGTTTGCAGCCTGAAGGTATCTCTGATGCGCCTATTTCTGACATCCGCCTTCGTGGGCATCGGCCTGTTCATCTCAAGCGCTGCCGAGGCCGGTATCGACCCAAGTTCCTCGGTAACTCACACGTCCGCCAACCCGACGCTCCTTGAAAAAACTGAACTGTGCAGTTTATATGAGGACACATGCAGGAGACGCCATGAACATCCAATCCGATCCCGTTAAGCAAGGCCGCAAGCTCGCCCAGGTGCTGGAAGGCGCGCGAACGGTGTTCTTGCGCGACGGGTTCGAAGGGGCCAGCGTCGACGATATCGCGCGCTCCTCCAGCGTCTCGAAGGCCACGCTTTACAGCTACTTCCCTGACAAGCGCATACTGTTCCTAGAGGTCGCCAAGAACGAATGCCTGCGCCAGGAAACCGCGACCGATGAGATGATCGGCATGAACGCTGCCCCGCGTGAAGCGCTCAGATCCGCCGCGCACCAGATGATGGCCCTGATCCTATCCCCCTTCGGTCGCAACGTCTTCCGCGTCTGCGTCGCCGAATCCGAGCGCTTTCCCGAACTGGGGCGTGAGTTCTGGGAATCCGGCCCGGCCCGTGTCCGCGCCAAGATGATCGCCTATTTCAACCACGCCATCGAACGCGGCGAACTGCAGATAGACGACTGCGATCTCGCCGCCGATCAGTTCGCGGAGCTTTGCAAGGCCGACCTCTTCCCCAAGCTCGTCTTCGGCATCCAGGAAGAATTCAGCGATGACGAAATCGCCCGGGTCGCAGACGGCGCGGTTGAGACCTTCATGGCCCGCTACGGCGCCAACTCCTAGTCGATCCGCCGGATCACCAACTGGTTGCCGGATTTCTTGGTCTCAAACCGCTTCAGCCCTTGCACCAGATCGCTCAGCTTCCGCTTGCCATAGGTCCGCGTATCGAAATCCGGAGTATCGGCGATGATGTACTGGCCCAACTGGCCCAGCGCATACCACTCATCATCCTGTTCGATCTTATCCATCGCCTTGAGGATTAGGGGGATCGCCTCGGTGGGGGGCAGCTTGTCGCTCTTTTGTGCGGGCTGACCGCGTGTCGGCGGCTCCGGCTCGTCCATGATGTTCTCGATCAGAATGAAGCGATTGCACACATTGCGCAGCGCCTCGGGCGCCTTTCGCTCCCCAATCCCGATCACATCCATCCCCTGCTCCCGCACCCGGTTTGCAAGCGCCGTGAAGTCACTATCCGACGACACCAGGACGAACCCGTCAAACCGCCCGGTATGCAGGATATCCATCGCATCGATCACCAACCCGATATCACTTGCGTTCTTGCCCACGGTGTTGGCACTTTCCTGATGCGCAACCAGCCCCAATTCGCGCACCGTCTTCGACCAGTTCGACAACCGCCCCGACGACCAATCCCCATAGACCCGTCGCAACGCCGGTTCGCCCAGGGACGTGATCTCCTTCAGGATCGCCCCGGCATACTTGGCGGGGATGTTATCGGCGTCGATCAGAACGGCGTAAAGCGGGCGGTCGCGGTCAGGCATCAGGTCTCCTTCGTCAGGTCCTTGTATAGGATTAGCGCGTCGACGAAACCGAATTCGGGATGGCGAAACGCGCCGGGCAAACGCCCAACCGTGTCAAATCCCGCCCGTGTCCAGATGTCGATGGCCCGGGTGTTCGTCTCCACAACGAAGTTGTACTGCATCGCCCGAAACCCCAGCCGCCGCGCCTCGTCCAGCGAATGCGCGAGCATGGCCCGCGCCACGCCTTTACCCTGCGCCTCCGCCGCTGTTAGATACCCACAATTGCAAACGTGATCCCCGCCGCCACCCTGGTTGGGCCGGATGTAATAGGTGCCAAGCCCCTCGCCCGCCAAATACACCCGGTGCAAAGGCCCCAACCAATAGGCCAGCGCATCTTCGCGCGAGATGTCGGGATCGACGGTATAGGTATCGCCCGCCCGAAACACCGGCTCAAGGATTGCCCAAATCGCATCCCCATCGCCCACCGCAACAGGACGCACTGCAACGTCACCCATCTTCTTTGGTCCAGAAATATCCCGGGGGGCGTGGGGGGCTGGCCCCCCACTAGGGCTCAATAATTCACCACCGACCGAATGCTTTCCCCCGCATGCATCAGATCGAACCCTTTGTTGATGTCATCAAGGCCCATTGTGTGGGTGATCATCGGGTCGATCTCGATCTTCCCCTCCATGTACCAGTCCACGATCTTGGGCACATCCGTCCGCCCGCGCGCCCCGCCAAAAGCGGTGCCACGCCAACTCCGCCCGGTCACCAACTGGAACGGCCGGGTCGAGATCTCGGCCCCCGCCGGCGCCACGCCGATGATGATCGACTCGCCCCAGCCCTTATGCGCGCATTCCAGCGCCGCCCGCATCACCTCGACATTGCCCGTGGCATCAAACGTGTAGTCCGCACCGCCCTTGGTCAGGTTCACGAGGTAGGGCACGAGATCGCCATCAACCTCCAGCGGGTTCACGTAGTGGGTCATCCCGAACCGCTCGGCCATCGGCTTCTTCGAGGGGTTGATATCCACCCCCACGATCTGATCCGCGCCCGCCAGCCGCAGCCCCTGGATCACGTTCAGCCCGATGCCCCCCAGCCCGAACACCACCGCGCGCGACCCGATCTCGACCTTCGCGGTGTTTATCACCGCCCCGATACCTGTCGTCACCCCGCAGCCGATGTAGCAAATCTTGTCGAACGGCGCGTCCTCACGCACCTTCGCCAAGGCGATCTCAGGCAGCACCGTATGGTTCGCGAAAGTCGATGTCCCCATATAATGCAGGATCGGATCGCCATCGAGCGTCGAGAACCGCGACGTCCCATCGGGCATCAGCCCCTGCCCTTGCGTCTCCCGGATCGACTGGCACAGGTTTGTCTTGGGGTGCAGGCAATACTCGCACTCCCGGCATTCCGGTGTGTAAAGCGGGATCACGTGATCGCCCTTCTTCAGGCTCTCGACCCCTGGTCCCACATCGACAACAACGCCCGCCCCCTCATGGCCCAGGATCGCAGGGAACAACCCCTCGGGATCGGCACCGGACAGGGTGAACTCATCGGTGTGGCAAATGCCTGTCGACTTGATCTCGACCAGAACCTCGCCCGCCTTGGGCCCATCGAGGTTTACGTCCATCACCTCAAGCGGTTTGCCCGCCCCCACTGCAACAGCCGCGCGTGTTCTCATCATCCCTCTCCCTATCTTCTGGTTTTGATTGGGAGACTGCGCCAAAGGGCGCGGCGTTTCAACGATCAGTTATTCGCGGTAGATCTGGTGACAGGCCCGGCAGCTCTGGTTCAACGCTCCAAGCGCCTCCTGCAACTCACCCAAAGTGGTCGCCGCCCGCACTTGCTGTACAGCCTCCAGCCCGCGCTCAGACTTCGCCTCGAAGTCATCCCACGTCTCCCAAATCGCGGGCAGGGCCTCTGACACCGGGTCCTGCGTAGGCACCTCGAACAGCGCCGGGATGCGCAGATGCTCCGCCTCCAGCACATCTGCAGCATCGGCCAACGCCTCGGCGTCGAACGCCTCTTCCCCTCGCGCCATCAGGGCCACCGTCCGGGTCGCCTGCGCGATGGATTTCATGCCATGCATCCAGGCCATGACGCGTTCGTCTTTCACGCCCGCATGACCCAAAGCCATGCCGCCCGCTGCTATCAGAGCCAATGCCAGAGCCGCCTTGCGCATATCCAAACCTCCATGCCCCGGTCAAACCCTAGCCGCCCGCGCCGTTTTGTCGACCTGCCCGCAGACTCGACTCATGGCTACCAGCGCTCTAATTTAGAACATAGCAAGAACATCAACAGCTGCCACCTGACGATGCCCAACCGCCGTATCCTGTCGCTCTGGTTCCCGCGCCTTGGCGCCGAACGCCTCATCCGCCGCGACCCGTCGCTGGCCGAGGCGCCGTTTGCGATTGCCGAGGATCGCGGGAATATGCAGCTTCTCTCCTCCCTCTCCCCCGCCGCCCACGCCGCCGGGCTGGTGCGTGAGCAGCCCCTGCGTGATGCCCGCGCGATGTGCCCAGATCTCATCACCCGCCTGCGCAACTCTCAAGGAGAGGCCGCGTTTCTGGCCAGCCTGCGCCGCTGGGCGGGCAAGTTCAGCCCCTGGGTGGCCGAGGAAGCGCCCGATGCGCTGATCGTAGACCTGACCGGCTGCGCGCATCTGTTCGGGGGTGAGGCCACGCTGGTGGCGCAGGTGATGGAGGAGTGCGACGCCCTCGGCCTCACCGTCCAGACCGGCATCGCCGACACTGCAGGTGCCGCTTGGGCACTCGCCCGCTTCGCCGGCCAATCCGCGCCCCTCGCCCGCAGCGGCGATGCGATAGATCAGGAGGCCTACGCCACCCGCTCCCGCGCCGCCAAGCGCCGACACTGGGAACGCGGCGGGCCCGCACCCAAGGCCACGGCCCCATCCAACCGCGCCGCCCCCATCGCTGCACCGGGGCAGACTCGCACCGCCCTCGGCCCCCTGCCCGTCGCCGCGCTACGCCTTGATGAAGACACAGTGGCCGAACTCACCCGCCTGGGCCTGCGCCGGATCGACGATCTCGCCGGCCAGCCCCGCGCCGCGCTGGGCCGCCGCTTTGGCCGCGCGCTCGTGCAACGGCTCGACCAGGCGCTGGGGATCGAACCCGAACCGATCTCACCCGCCAAACCGCCCATGCATTTCGCCGTGCGCCTGACCCTGCCCGAACCCATCGGGCTAGAGTCCGACATCGCTGCCGCCATCGACCGCCTGCTGCCTCGGCTGTCCGAGATGCTGACGGAAAAGGGCCGCGGCGCGCGGCGGGTGCGGATGGAATGCCACCGCGCCGATCACACGATGCAATGGGTAGAGGTGGGCCTTGCCCGCCCGACCGCCTCGCCAGACCGCATTCGCCCGCTTCTGACCATGAAACTGGCCGAGATCGACGCAGGCTTCGGTATCGACCGGGTGCGGATCACCGCCCCTGTCACCGAACCGCTGCATGCCCATCAGCATCGCGGCCACCTGGAAGCCTCGCAAAACGCGATGCGGCAGCTCAATGCCAACACCGCCATCGACGACCTAATCGGCAAGATCGGTGCGCGGATCGGGCTTGAGGCCGTCACTCGCCTGCACCCCGCCGACAGTCATATCCCTGAAAAAGCCGCCCGCGTGATGGCCGCCGCCTGGTCGGAACCCGCGCAGAACTGGCCCGCTGCACCCACGCCCCGCCCGCTCACCCTCTGGCGACCCGAACCCGTCACCGCCGAAGACACCCCCGATCCCCCGCTCAGCTTCCGCTGGCGCCGCCGCGCGTTCGAGACGGTCGCGGCCAGCGGCCCCGAGCGCATCGCGCCTGAATGGTGGCTGGATGAGCCCGACTGGCGCACCGGCGTGCGCGATTACTGGCGGGTGACGACGGCGGATGGGGACCGGCTGTGGCTCTACTACGCCCATGGCGGCACGATGTCGGCGGGGTGGTTCTGTCAGGGGGCCTTTGCCTGAGCCCAAAACGCAAAACGCCCCGGCCAAGGCCAGAGCGTCTTTAAGCGAGGTCCCCGGTGCCGCGGGCTGGGTGGGGGCTGTTAATCCGCAGCACCGGGGTAGCGTATTTCTCGCTATGACGTCAGGTTTCACGTATAAACGGGGCCGCAAAACGGTGCGCGTCGTCCGTTTCCGCGGTTATTTTGTGGCATTTCCTAGGCGGGGCTTGATTTCACGCGGCCCCCTCGCCAGTCTTCGCTGATGAACATGCAAACGCCCCAACGCCCTAGTTCCAGCGAACAGGTTGTGTTTGATCGCAAGGAATTAGGCCAGATTCTGGGCGTTTACGGTCGGATGGTCGCCGCCGGGGAATGGCGCGACTACGGCATGTCTTTCCTGCGCGACGTCGCCGTCTTCTCAATCTTTCGCCGCGCTGCCGAGCACCCGATCTACCGCATCGAAAAACGCCCGAAACTGCGCGACAAACAGGGGATGTATTCAGTGATCGGCATGGACGGGCGGATTCTCAAGCGCGGGCACGATCTGCGCACGGTCTTGCGTGTTCTCGAACGCAAACTGATCCGCGCCGTCGATTAAACCCGCCGCCGCACCGTCATCCCCGCCCCTTCCTGCGCCTCGATCCGCGCTAGGGCAGCCTCCAGTGGCTCATAGGCCACCGCCATGTGATGCGCATTCGCGTGGATCAGAGTGCCCGCATCCACCGCAATCGCCACATGGCCCTTCCAGAAGTACAAATCCCCACGCGCCACCGGGGCATCCATAGCAATCTCGTCCCCAAATCCCGCAGCCTGTAAATCGCTGTCCGCCGGACAATCGCGACCGGCCGATACCGCCGCGATCTGCACCAGCCCAGAACAATCAATGCCCCAAGCGCTATTCCCGCCCCACAAATACGGCGTCCCAAAGAACAGCTGCGCCACCGTCACCATATCCTGAAACGGCACCTCCAACGGGCGCAGGTGCGACTTGGGCACATGGGCACCGTCCTGAAGTTCAAGATGCGTCCGCTCTTCGGCCACGACCCGCACCCGCGACCCAAAGCTTAAGGGATACAGGTCGGGCGCTTTGACATCCGGCGCCGCATAGGCGTGCGTGGCCCGCGTCGCGACAAAGTGGGTCGCTTCAACCGCCGGACCCAGCGCTGACGCCTCCAGATACCCGACATAGCCGTCCTTCTCGGCCCGGCCAAAGGCCCAACCATCCGCCTCGTCCAGCGAAAAGAAACCGTCGCCAAACAAAAGCTCGCGGTCCCGCTTGCCTGCCGGGGCATCGCGCAGCGGAGCAACCGGGCTGGTGATGCTCCGCCGCTCGCCGGCGACCACGGAACGGTCCGCCGACCCATCCTCAAACCCCTGCAACACGACCCGCGCATTGCCGGGAAAAAACCGACGATCCATCAGCCCGCGATCTCGGGCAGCGCTTGCAGCAGGGCCCGTGCCCCTTGCCCCACGCCACCCTTGGGCCGTGCCGATGCCGGGCTCGGGTTCCAGCCGTAGATGTCAAAATGCACATAGCGCGGCGCCCTTTCGACAAACCGCCGCAAAAACAGGGCGGCCGTGATCGATCCCGCGAACCCACCCCTGGGCGCATTGTCCAGATCGGCGATACCCGGTTCGATCATCGCCTCATACGGCTCCCAAAATGGCATCCGCCACACAGGGTCGCGCACCTCCAACGCCGCCGTCTCAAGCATGCGCGCGGTCGCGCTATCGTCAGTGTAGAACGGCGCAAGATCAGGCCCCACGGCCACCCGCGCAGCACCTGTCAGCGTCGCCATGGACACCAAGAGATCACACTCTTCCTCATCGGCCAGCGCCAGCGCATCGGCCAGAACCAGCCGCCCTTCGGCATCGGTGTTGTTCACCTCAACACTCAATCCCTTGCGCGAGGTCAGGATATCCTGCGGTCGAAACGAAGCGCTGCTAACGCTGTTTTCCACTGCCGGAACCAGAACCCGCAGGGTCACCGGCAGATCCAGCGCCATGATCATATGCGCCAGCCCCAGAACGGTGGCCGCGCCGCCCATATCCTTTTTCATCAGGCCCATCGATCCACCGGGCTTGAGGTTCAGGCCACCCGTGTCAAAGCACACGCCCTTGCCGACCAGCGTTACCCGCGGCCCGCCATTGCCCCAGCGCATGTCGATCAGCCGCGGTGCGCGATCGGCGGCACGGCCCACCGCGTGGATCATCGGGAAGTTCTGTTCAAGCAACGCCTCACCGGTGACCACGTTAATCGCGGCCCCAAACGCGGTCGCCAGTTTACGCGCCTCGCCCTCAAGCTCCGGCGGGCCCATATCCGCTGCTGGCGTATTGATCAGATCGCGGGTCAGGGCTTCGCCGGCAGCAACCGCCTCCAATCGCGCGGCATCGACACCAGCAGGGGCGATCAGATCCGCCTTCGGGCCCGGCAACGACGCATAGCGATCATAGCGGTATCCGGCCAAAAGCCACCCAAGCGCCGCCTCGTCCAGCGCAGCACCCGTTAGGCCAGGCTGCAGCGCATAGATGCCTTCAGGCAAGGAAGCCCGCGCATCGGCAAAGCGAAACCGCCCGCGTCGGTGATCCGCTGCCGTGCCCATGCCCACAGCGGCCATCGCAATCGATCCATCGCTGCGTGGGATAGCGAGGGTTTGCCCAGCATTTGCACGGAATCCATTTGCGTTGGCCCAGGCAGCGTCGGCAGGGCTCAATGCACCCAACCACTCCTCCAACTCATCCTTTGCAACGGTATGAAGCGGGATCGCCGCGGTCGTTTCGGCAGCAAACGTCAGTGCGGTCATGGCGCTCCGGTCCTTGGGGTGGGGTCAACCTATCCGGTGCAGCCCCGCCCGCAAGGGGTCATCACAACGACATGTCGTGCGTCGACCAGACCGACACCAACGATTTCTCCCCCACGCGGACAAGCCGCGCGACAATCGCAAAGGCGGCAGCCGCGTCGCCACGCCGTAACGGATGGGCCAAAGCGCTGGCCACTGTGGCCAAGGTGACCAGCCCCAGTTCTTCGGCGATCGACCCCAGCGAATCCGCATGGTCGATCATCCGTTCCCAATCGCCGTCTGACTTGGCCCGTTCCACACGGTTTAGCACCAAGGCCAGGTCTTCCAACGCCCGACCGACAAAGCGTTCAGCGGCCCCTTTGCCGATCTGGCGCACCAGGTTTTCAATGCAGGAAGGGTCCACGAACGGGGTGTCGTGGGGCACCAAGCGGGTCACAGGTGTCAAAGCAGTCAGTCCATCATCTTGTCGCGTCAGATCTAGAATCAGAGCGTCAAGAATGGGTTTCCAATGGCGGGCGTTCCCCGCAAATTCTTTGGACCGGCCGGTCGGGTGCTCAATTTTCTTGCACCTTCGACCCGACCCGCCGGACCGACTGCTCGCAACGGGTCTTGCCTGAGGAATTCGTTATTGGGCCATGCTGGCCACGTATCTGTCCCTAATTCGGGTGGCACGGGCCAGCCACACGGCCCGCACCACCAAAACTGGAAGGGTCATTCGCTAGAGAGGCCGATTTACTGGACGAGGGGCGAGAGAGACCAGCAAGTCAGCCCCGGCCGGCAACGGCCGGGGTCGGCTATTATGCTGCGATCGTGCTGTCCTCAACCGAACGCGACGACACAAAGCCGACGACTGGCGAGGTGGAGGTGTGCTTGGACGAGCCGCGGAAATCGCTCAGGGAGACGAGCTTGGATTTACGAACAGCGACATGCTGCAGAGCGGCGAGACGGTTTGCGCGAGCTTTTTCAGTGAGCTTGGCGATCATTTTTGGTTCTCCTTGAGTTCGTAGACAACACTTACAAAGAAGAACAATCGTTACTTTTTTCTGAGGGTCTGTGTTTTCGTTTGGTCTTGGTTAAGAAGTCTGGCCGCGGGAGGGACCCGCTGACTGATCGGCAGGTTCTTGCCGACTTGGGGCAGGAATTGAGAGAAATTGCGGCCAAAATGTGGAATTTGACCGTTTCGCCCTGTTCTCACCTTATCGCGAACACTGATTGTTTTACTCGGCTCGACAATGCGCGCGAGCCACCGTCAATCCTATCCCATCGGTGCATAACGAACCGCGCGTGCAAACAAACGTTTTGCGCCATGCCGATCGGGATCCGGCCGATTCTCATTAACCAGCCGCCCCGATCGCGCAGGCTACCTCAGCCTTTTTGCAGAATGCGATTGCCGTAAAGCTCGGCGATCTGCACCGCGTTCAACGCAGCGCCCTTGCGCAGGTTGTCACTGACGCACCACAGGTTGAGCCCGTTCTCAATCGTGCTGTCCTGCCGAATGCGGCTGATGAACGTGGCAAAGTCGCCCACGCACTCAACAGGCGTCACATACCCGCCATCCTCGCGCTTATCGACCACCAGAATGCCTGGACTTTGACGCAGGATGTCGCGCGCCTCATCTTCATCCAGGAAATCCTCGAACTCAATGTTCACCGCTTCCGAGTGGCCGACAAAGACAGGCACGCGCACGCACGTCGCCGTCACCTTGATCGATGTGTCGATGATCTTCTTGGTCTCGGCCACCATCTTCCATTCTTCCTTGGTGGATCCATCCTCCATGAAGACGTCGATATGCGGGATCACGTTAAAGGCGATCTGCTTGGTGAACTTCGCGGCGTCGACCTCTTGCCCGGGCACGTACATGCCCTTGGTCTGGTCCCACAGCTCATCAATGCCCTCTTTCCCGGCGCCTGAGACCGACTGATAGGTCGACACCACCACCCGCTTGATCCGTGCGCGGTCATGCAAGGGCTTCAGCGCCACCACCATCTGCGCGGTTGAGCAGTTGGGATTGGCGATGATCATCCGGTTCTTGTAGCCCTCGATCGCGTCCGCGTTCACTTCCGGCACGATCAGCGGGATGTCGGGCTCATACCGATAAAGCGATGAGTTATCGATGACGAGGCACCCGGCCTTCGCGGCCTTGGGCGCATATGTCTTGGTCGGGCCCGATCCGATCGCGAAAAGCGCGATATCCCAGCCCTCAAAATCGAACGTATCCAGATCCTGAGTCTTCAGGGTCGTGTCGCCAAAGCTGACCTCGGTGCCCAGCGACTTGCGCGAGGCAAGCGCGGCCACTTCATCCACCGGGAACTGGCGCTCGGCCAGGATGTTCAGCATTTCGCGGCCCACATTGCCCGTGGCGCCCGCAACAACCACACGATAGCCCATTGAGGCTCTCCTTCACGTCCAACCCGCGCCTCTTAGCGGGTTCACCGTCGCGGTGAAAGAGGGGCGCGGGCCGGTTGACGCAAAAGCCGCAAGGGCTGCCTCCCGGGGCAGCCGGGGTAACGCAACTGCGCGCCGCAGAGTCAGCCGTTTGGGTTGGCATCTTAGATCAAATGCCAACACCCTAGTCCGCGAAAGACTGCCCTGGCGTCTAGGCGTCAGGCAACCTGCCGCGCGATGGCGCAATGGCTCCAGAGTTCTGACAAGGCATCCACGAGATACGCGATATCATTGTCCGAATGCAGCGGCGATGGCGTGATCCGAAGCCGTTCCGTGCCTTTCGGCACCGTGGGATAGTTGATGGGCTGCACATAGATGCCCCACTCATCCATCAACATGTCGGAAATCATCCGGCATTTGACAGGATCTTTGATCATGACCGGAATGATGTGGCTAGGGTTGGGCAGATGCGGGATGCCGATCGCCTCCAATTGGTCGCGCAGCTTTGCCACCTGCCGCCGTTGGCGCATCCGTTCAAACTCCGAAACCTTCAGATGCTGGATCGACGCCGTTGCCGCCGCCGCCACTGCGGGCGGAAGGGCCGTGGTAAAGATAAATCCGCTCGCAAACGAACGGATGAAATCGCACAGCGCGGCAGACCCGGTGATATAGCCCCCGAACGTCCCGAACGCCTTGCCCAGCGTCCCTTCGATCAGGGTGATCCGGTCCATCAACCCTTCGCGTTCGGCAACACCGCCACCGCGGGGTCCGTACATGCCCACGGCATGCACCTCATCGAGATAGGTCATCGCCCCGTGTTTTTCGGCGACCTCCACGATCTCTTTGATCGGCGCGATGTCCCCGTCCATCGAATAGACGCTTTCAAAGGCCACGATCTTGGGCCGATCCGCCGGAATGGCCGCCAGCTTGCGGTCGAGGTCATCAGGGTCGTTATGCGCCCAGATCACCTTGTCGGCCCGGCTGTGCCGGATGCCTTCGATCATCGAGGCATGGTTCAGCGCGTCCGACAGGATGACCGCACCTGGCAGTCGTGCGCCCAGCGTCGACAGGGCCGCCCAGTTCGACACATAGCCGGACGAGAACAGCAAGGCCGCTTCCTTGTTGTGTAGGTCCGCCAACTCCCGCTCCAACAGCAGGTGATGGTGGTTTGTCCCGCTAATGTTCCGCGTGCCGCCTGCGCCCGTGCCGCAGGCCTCCGCCGTCTCAACCATCGCGCGCACCACATCGGGGTGCTGACCCATTCCAAGGTAGTCATTCGAACACCAGACAGTGATCTCACGCGTTCCGCCTTCGTGGTGGTTGTGGGCACGCGGGAAGTGGCCGCATTTCCTCTCTAGCTCGGCAAAGATCCGATAGTTCCCCTCGTCCTTCAGATCGGCTAGTTGGGCCTCGAACAGCGCATCAAAGTCCATTGGCATCCTCTCGCAGTAGTGTCTTGTTGTCGGTCTTGGGCGCCGGGATCATCCAGCGCCAGAGCTTCTCATCGGGGAGCGGCAGCACCATCAGCCAATGCTCCAATAGGGCCAGCGCCGTGAGCGCGGCCAAAAGCGCAAACCCCACCGCCTCCGCCGGTGTGGCCGCGGCATAGATCCGTTCCATCCAACAGGCGACGGCAAAGGACAGCGCTGTGACGGAAACGGGGAAAACCGGGTTGAGTTTCGCATGCCGGAAGTGGCTGGGCAGATGCGCCAGCGGTTCGGGCAGGAACTCGGTATTGATCTTGGGCACGCCGAAAAAGAGGTTCAGCTTGGCCGAGATGCGGGCGAAGAACAGCACCGCGAAAGTCCAGAATCCAAAGGTGTTTTCCGCGCCGAGGGAAAAGAACAGCATCGCGGCCAGGATGCTGGCCAGCAGGATCTCGTGATAGGCAATCGTCCCCCAGGCGCGCAGGAAGCGCTCCCATCCCGCCGTCCCAATCGGGCAGCGATAGCTGTTCGGGCCAGTGATAACACCTGACAAAAACGCGAGCTCGATCCAGCCCCAGATCGCCAACGCAGACATAAATGCAACATAGACGCTCCGCACCTCTCCACTGCCCAGCGTGCCGAAGAAGGCCGCCACGCCCAGACCCAAAAGGGGCAAGGCAAACAGGACGGACCAGACATGCGCATCGCGCCCGCGCGCGTCGGCGCTTTTGACCACCCACAGGATCGCCCCGGTAGAAAACCACCAGATGAAAAGCGCAAAAAACGCGGCGATCCAGGGCGAGGCTAGCATTCACGCCGCTCCCCGCCCCGGGCAGGACCCGGGGCCTCGCGCCATGGCAGCAGGTCCCGGGTCAAGCCCGGGACGCGTCGGACCTTATGATCCCGCGCTTGCGTCAATACACCGGCTCCAGCCGCGTATTCTCCGGCACCACATGGCTCTTCGCCGGGATCGTGTAGAGCGACAGAAACGCCAGCCCCGCCCGCGCGCCCGCCGTGATCTGACCAAACCTACCGGCCAGGCCACCGCGCTTCTTCGCAGCGTCCATATCCGCCGACGCCCTCTGCAACCGCTTCAGCCCTGGCATCCAGCGCGGGTGGTCAATATCAAGCGTGATCGGGAAGACCTGCTTGGAAATTTCAGAGGTCTTGGTGAACACCTCTTGCCCATACCAGTCGGGATCCACACCCAGCGCCTTGTGGAATGCAGGCCGCTGGTGATCGCGGACATACATCGTCGAATAGACAGCCGTCAGGAAGAACTTGATCCACAGCACGTTGCGGCCCGAGGTCAGCTTGGGATCGGTCTTCATCAGCAGGGCGAAGGCTTCGCCATGGCTGAACTCGTCATTGCACCACTCACGGAACCACTTGAAGATCGGGTGGAACCGATGCTCCGGATTCGCCTCCAGATGCCGGAAGATCGTGATGTAACGCGCATACCCGATCTTCTCGGACAGATACGTGGCGTAGTAGATGAACTTGGGCCGGAAGTAGGTGTACTTCTTCTTCTGGGTCAGAAAACCCAGGTTCACCGCCACACCCACTTCGCGCAGCGCATCGTTGATGAACCCTGCATGCCGCGCCTCGTCCCGCGCCATGAGCTGGAATAGCTGGGTGATGTCCTTGTTGTTCCCGCGCCGCTTCATTTCCTTGTAAAGGACACAGCCCGAAAACTCCGCGGTGCAGGAGGAGATCAGAAAATCGATGAACTCTTTGCGAAGCTCAGGATCCATCCCATCCCAATCGATGTGGTCCCAGTCCTCATTCTTGCGGAAATGCCCCTTGTTGGGATCGCTTTCCATCTGGGCGATCAGCGTGTCCCAATCCTCGCGAACGGACGACACGTCGATGGCGTCCAGCTCATCGAAATCGGTGGTATAGAACCGCGGCGTCAGAAGCGTATCCTGCATCGCGACAGCGGTTGCACTTTCACTATCGATAACGGCTTGCGCTTCCTGGATGGCCAGGCCTTCCTCGACCGTGGTGGCATCGGCGGTGTGGGGGGCGGTTTGCACGTTCATAGCTTGGCCTCCTCCGAGAACGAAAACTCACACAGCTCCATAAATTCCATATCGCCCGTCAGCCGGGTCCAGAGCCGCTCCAGGGCACTGGCGCGCGTGATCCGCGCCTCACGCTCCTCCACGACAACCTCGCCATAGCGGGCCATCACCGGCGCGCCCTTCACTTCGACCTCGTCGCCCGGGTGCACAACCGCGCCGTTTTCAAACTTCACATGCGCATGCAGGCTCTCGAACTTGTGGCTCACTTCGACGGTGCAGGGCACCGTCTCGTATTCTCGTGTCAGTAGTCCCATAATCGGTTCCCTTTCGATTATTCTTGGAAGAGGCGCGTAAAATGCGCCTTGTTGCCTTGTCCGAATGACGACAGCTCCACCTGCCATCCGGTTGCGGGGTCGGTCAGCGTCATGCGACCGCTTTCAAATTGCTTGATCGTCACGGGCGGGTTGCCCTCGACCCGGGCGACAAGCCGCGCCCGCGTCAGGCCGGACCGGATCACGGTGACAAAGGCTCCGTGCTCGCTATCCATCAAAACGGCACCCTCGGGCGTCGTCACGCGCGCGGCGTTGCCTTCCCCCGCCAGCACCACCTGATGCTCGGCCACCACCGGCTCGTCCGGGGCGACACCGACCAGAGGCCGGTCGGTCAGAACCGCGAAACTCGTGATCGCGAGCGAGGCCAGCGCCAGCCCGAACATCGCATAGACCAAACGCTTGGGGATCATCTCCTTGTCGCGCTTTTCCATCTCGGCGCGTTCAGCATCGTAGTAAAACCCGTTGGGTATGCGTCCATGTGCCATGATCGTCCTCCCTATTCGGCCGCAACCGCACCGCTTTGCGCGGGCTTGATCGCAATCTCAGGCTGGGTGATGCGGGTCTCGGCCGCCTCGGCAAAGATCGCCGCCACTTTTTCGGCGTCCGGGATCGACCGCATTGCAGGTTGGGTCTTTTTCATCCGCCACGGCCGCACATGCGGCCAGAGCACCAGATAGCTCAGCCGCGTCTCGCCCAGTGTGTCGAACACCAGCGTGCCGGTGCCGTCGCCGCGCAGTTTCAGATCCGCCGACCCGATCCGCGTATAGGGCAGGTTCAGCGTCACTGTGAGCGCTGCCCCCACGCGCAGGGCAACCCGCGCCGTTGTGATCGTGTACACGGTCGTGCGGGCCATCACCCAAGCCATCAAGAGCAGCACGCCACAGGTCACCGCGCCCAATATCAGGAACGGAATGCCCAGCACCGCGGCCTGGGAAAACGGCATCTCGGTTGATGAGACACCCGCCCGCCAGATCGCGAGCAACACGAAATACCCCGCGACCCAGTGTAGGTTCAGCGCATCGCGCGCCAGGGCGTAGGTTTTTGGCTTGCCCTGCCACAGGATCATCTCCCCCGCCGGCGGTGTCTCCGGCAGGCCTTCGATCGGCTCCACTGCGAAATCATCATGTGGCATGGCTGGTGCCCTTTCTCTTCCCTACGGTGCGTTTCCGATTCCATTGGAAACACGTTGATCCTCTGCCGGGCGCCGGTTCCCCACGGCGCCCGGCAAAGTCGTTACGAATAAAGCGTGCCGCCCGCGTAGTAGGCACAGACCTTTTCTTCTTCGAGCTTGGTGATCTGGGTGCTGCCAGCAATCGTCGGCACACCGTCGAAATGCGCGGCGTTGAGCGAGCGGATCATGACCCACTTCTCGTTGATCCGGCACATGGTGATCGGCACCAGGCGCTTGCCTGAGCCCCATTCTGAGACCAGTTCGTATTCGACATAGCGCACAAGATGCTCTGGCGCGTCGATCCACATCTCAGTCACGTGGCCCACGACCTGATCGTCCCGGCTCAACACCGGCAGACCGCGCGGGTCGCGCCCAGCTGACACAAAGAAGGACTCATGCCCTGCCATCGGCGTGATCTTGGGATGGCCGTGGCCGTCAAGTTCGGGCTCATCCCGGCGCGGCACCCAGGATGCCGGACCCACGCCGTCGACCATCGGATCGCCCGTTGGCGCCAGCGGAAACCCGGTGGATTCGGAGACCCGCGTCAGCGGCAGATCTTTCCGTCTATGCGCATCCTCGTTTTCCGGTGACGGAACAACGACCTCACCCTTGCCATCGCGCAGGTGGAACGTTTTCGGTTTGGGCACCGGGAACGGCCCTTGGTTGGGGGTGACGTTGCCGTCCTCATCCTCAAGCGGATACCCCTCGCGCATATTTTCGGTTTGCAGATAGTAGATCAGTCCGGCGAAGAAGATGTAGAACAGCCAGATACTCAGGCTCGCCAGATCGAAATTTCCAAAGAAGTTGACACCGACCATGTTGGGGACCTCCAGAGGTTAGGTGGGAAAGTCGGCAAGGCCGATCTTGCCGCTTTCCGTGGTGTTGGGTTGAATTCGAATGAAGGAGAGGCGCACCAGCGGCCCCAGCACGATCAACGTGCCAAAGAGCAGTGCAATCTCCAGGTGATAGACAACAGAGTAACCGGTGGCAGGGGTGGCCAACGTCTCGCCCAGCGCGCCTGACATCGCCAGTGCACCGACGCCATCGCGGATCGTCCCGCCCAGCGCGATGGCCGCGCCGGCGGCTGTGGCCTGTGCTGCGCCCCACGCGCCCAAGGCCAAGCCGCGGCCCGCAATGCCCGCCGACGGCAAAGTCATCGCCGCCGTCAGCGTGGCCACAGCGAACAGCCCGCCGCCCAGTCCGATCAAAACAGCGCCCACAAAGAACAAGGCGGGCGACGCCATGGGCGCCGAGAAGACAACACAGGAAAACGCGGTAATCCCGATCAAGATCCCACGCGCCGCCATCCGGAAGCTATCCAGCCCCCGCGCCAGCCAGCGCGCCGCAAACCCAAAGCCCACCAGGGCGCCCGCGGCCCACAGCGCCGTTAACAGCGTCGTGGCCGACACCGACAGCCCCAGGATCTCACCCCCATAGGGCTCCAGCAGCACGTCTTGCATGTTGAACGCCATCGTCCCAATGAACACCACCGCGAGAAGCCGCCCAGCATCGCCACCCTTGGCATAATCCGCCCAGGCGTCCGCGAACTTGGGCCGTGGTGCAGCACGTTCATCCCGCGTCATCGGGCGCACATGCTCCTGCTTCCAAAGCGCAATCACATTGATGATCAGCGTCGCCGCCGCCGCGCCCTGCACCACCTGGATCAGGCGAAGCTCCGAGAAATCGCGCAACAGGAAGCCCACGATCACCGCCGACACACCCATGCCAATCAGGAACATCACGTAAAGCAGCGCCACCACACGCGGCCGCGTCTCATCCGTGGCCCGGTCGGCGGCCAGCGCCAGCCCCGCGGTCTGGGTCATGTGCATCCCCAGCCCGGTCATCAGGAAGGCCAGCGCCGCCAGCGCCTCCCCCGCCCAAGCAGGACCAAGCGTCTGTTCACCCGACAAAACGATCAGCGCGAACGGCATCACCGCCAGCCCGCCCATCTGCCAAAGCGACCCGAACCACAGGAACGGAATGCGCTTCCAACCGATTGCCGACCGATGCGTATCCGACCGGAACCCAAGCAGCGCCCGGAACGGCGCGATCAGCACCGGCAGCGCGATCATCACCGCGACGATCATCGCCGGAACGCTTAGTTCCACGATCATCACCCGGTTGAGCGTGCCCAAGAGCATGACGGTGGCCATCCCCACCGACACCTGGAACAGCGCCAGCCGCAACAACTGCCCCAAAGGCAGCGCATCCGATGCCGCATCCGCAAAGGGCAGGAACCGGCCCGAAAGCTGCTTGACCATGGATTTCGTGACGATCATGGCCGCAACTCCAAACACTCAGAAATGTAAAACCCGCTGGTCACCCGCTCGATCTGGGTCAGGTCACCGCCAACGGTTTGCGCCAGCTTCCGATGCGCATGCGGCACCATCACAGGCGACCGGTCGGAGCGTGGGAACACTTTCCCCAAGCCCCAGAACGTCATCAGAAACGGCGTGCGCGGCGCGACGGTAAAGACAACCCCGCCCCGCGTCCGCTCGGCCAGGCGGTCCAGCGCCGCCGTGATATCCGGCACGCTGTAGTAAATCAGGCTGTCCATTGCGACGACGAAGTCATGCTCGCCCAGATCGCCCAGCATATCGCCCGCCACGAACCGCACCCGGCCCGCATCGCCTTCCGGCAACCGCGCCCGCGCGACCTCAATCAGCTGTGGTGAGATATCCACCGCCGTCACATCCGCGCCCCGTGCGGCCAGCTCCGCCGTCATCTGCCCCGCGCCGCATCCCGCATCGAGCACCCGCACACCGTGCAGATCCTCGGGCATTCTCGACAGCATCACCGCCCGCATCCGGTCACGGCCCTTGCGCACCGTCTCGCGCACCCGGCTCACCGGCGCGTCAGAGGTCAGGCGTTCCCACGTCTGGGTCGCCGTCCGGTCGAAGTAGTCCTCAACCCGCGCGCGCGTCGCATCATATGAGGCGGTGGCCACCATCAATCAAAACCCAACAATTCAAAGATATCCCGATCGGGCAGCGGCGCAGGCGCCAACGGCTCCGTCCCCGCATAAAGCGTCTCTGCCAGCTTGATGTACTCGGCGCGCGCCACGACGATATCCTCATCATCTGGCATCTCGAACAGCGTCTTCTTCTTCAGCCGCGACCGCCGGATCGCGTCGTAATCGGGCATATGCGCGATCCGCCGGAACCCCACCGTCTCGCAATACCGGTCGACCTCATCGGTATCCTTCGACCGGTTCGCCACACAGCCCGCCAGCCGCACGTTGTAATTCTTCGACTTCGCCTGCACCGCGGCGATGATCCGGTTCATCGCATAGATCGAGTCGAAATCATTGGCCGTCACGATCACCGCACGGTCCGCATGCTGCAAAGGCGCCGCAAACCCGCCGCAAACCACGTCGCCCAACACATCGAAGATCACCACATCGGTGTCCTCCAGCATGTGGTGCTGCTTGAGCAGTTTCACGGTCTGCCCCACGACATAGCCGCCACAGCCCGTGCCCGCCGGCGGCCCACCCGCCTCCACGCACATCACCCCGTTGAAGCCTTCCGTCACGAAATCCTCGGGCCGCAACTCCTCGGCATGGAAATCCACGTCCTTCAGGATGTCGATCACCGTCGGCTGCAAATGCCCGGTCAGCGTGAAGGTCGAGTCGTGTTTCGGGTCACAACCGATCTGCAGCACCCGCTTGCCCAGCTTGGAAAAGGCCACTGAAAGGTTGGACGAGGTCGTCGATTTCCCGATGCCGCCCTTGCCATAAACCGAAAACACCTTGGCCCCGTCGATCTTCATCGACGCGTCCTGATGCACCTGAACCGAGCCTTCGCCGTCCTCGCCCTTCAGCACCGGCGGCGTCGCAAGCCCCCGCGCCTTGAGACCCGCACGCTCGCGTTCATTGGCCCGTGCGGCAGGCGGCGATTTTGCGTCCAGTGGGCTCATGATGTCTCTCCCATTGCAGAGCCCGAAAGCCCTTTCTTTGGTCTGGAAATATCCCGGGGGGCCGCCGCCAGGCGGCGGGGCTGGCCCCGATCCACGGGTGTCATCGAGCGTTGACGTCTCATTCCGCAGCCACCCCTTCGATCCGATCTTCCAACTCATCCGCCGCGTCCTGCAGCGCCGCGAGCGTCGCATCGTCGGGCTGCCAGTATTCACGGTCATTCGCTTCCAGCAGCCGGTTCGCCATCCGCGCCGACGCCTTGGGGTTCAGCTCCGCCAACCGCCGCCGCATCTCATTGTCCAGGACAAAGGTCTCGCTGATCCGCTGGTACACCCAGGGCTCCACCTGCCCGGTCGTCGCAGACCAACCGAGCGTGTTCGTCACCTGCGCCTCGATCTGGCGCACGCCCTCATGACCGTGCTGCAGCATCCCCTCGAACCACTTCGGATTGAGACTGCGCGACCGCGTTTCCAACGCCACCTGATCCTTCAGCGTGCGCACCTTCCCCGCCCCGCGGGTCTGGTCGCCAATATAGATCGCAGCATCGCTGCCACGCGCGCGTTTCACCGCCCGACTGATCCCGCCCAGCGTGTCGAAGTAGTGGTCCACCGTCGTGACCCCCAGCTCAACCGACTCGAGATTCTGATAGGCGACGTCGACGTCCTTTAACGTGCGCTGCAACAGCGCCGCATTCGCACTTGCCTTGCCATCGCGCCCGTAGGCAAAGCTTTTCCGCGCCTCATAGGCATCGGCCAGCTCATCCTCATCGCCAAAGGCCGAGCTGTCGACCAGCATATTCACGTTCGACCCATAGGCCCCTTCCGCATTGGAAAAGACCCGCAAAGCCGCCGTCTCCAGATCGCAGCCCATCTGCTCGGCATAGGCCAGCGCATGGGCGCGGATAAAGTTCTGCTCCAGGGCCTCATCCGCACGCGCCGCCTTCCACGCCGCCTCGGCCAACATCCGCGTCTGCAAGGGCAAGAGGTCCCGGAAGATCCCCGAAAGCGTCATCACCACGTCGATCCGGGGCCGCCCCAACTCCGCCAACGGCACAAGGTCCGCCCCGCAGAGCCGCCCATAACTGTCAAACCGCGGCGCAGCGCCCATCAGCGCAAGTGCCTGCGCGATCGGCCCGCCATCGGATTTGATGTTGTCCGATCCCCAGAGGACCAGCGCCACCGACCGCGGCAGTGCGTCATGCGTCTCCAGCAAGAGCTGCGCCTGCTTCGCGCCATCCTGCATCGCGAACGCCGTCGGCATCCGGAACGGATCGAACGCATGAATGTTGCGCCCCGTCGGCAACACCTCAGGTGACCGGATCAGATCGCCCCCCGGCACCGGCGGGATATACCTCGCGTCCAACGCCCGCATCAGCGCGGGCAGTTCCGTGTCTTCCATCAAAAGGTCAGACACCCGCGCCCGCGTCTCGTCATCCGTCTCGGCCATCACCCGCAAATGCTCGGTCCGCGCATCCTTGCTCATCGGGCGCCCGACCACGTGCATCCCCTCGGGGATCAACGCATCCTCGGTTTCCAAAAGCGTCAGCCACAGCGCCTCCGGATCCGCCTCGGCGATATCCACAGCCGCCGCCTGATCGGCGATCAACGCCTCCAGCTCAACCCGCTCGGCACTCCCAGGCTCCAGCCCGCGCCAGCGCGTCACGCTGTCCTTCAACTCTTGCAAGCCCTTGTAGAGACCCGACGCGGCCAAAGGCGGCGTCAGATGCGTCACCGTCACCGCGTTCGATCGGCGCTTGGCCAGCGTCGCCTCGCTGGGATTGTTGGAGGCATAGAGATACACGTTCGGCATCTCGCCGATCAGCCGGTCGGGCCAGTCATGCGCCCCCAGCCCCGTCTGCTTGCCCGGCATGAACTCAAGCGCGCCGTGCATCCCGAAATGCAGGATCACGTCCGCCTGATAGGTATCCCGCAGCCAGGTGTAGAAGGTCATGAACGCGTGCGTCGGCGCAAAGCCCTTCTCAAAGAGCAATCGCATCGGATCGCCCTCGTACCCAAAGGTCGGCTGAACCCCCACAAAGACCTTGCCGAAATGCTGGCCCAACACGAACACCCCGCGCCCGTCCGACTGCACCCGCCCAGGCGCCGGGCCCCAGACCTCTTCGATCGCATTCAGATGGGGCGTGCCCTGAACAATGCTGTCGGCGCTGACGTGATCGGCCACATTCGCCTCTTGCCCATACTGCTCGGCATTGCCGTGCAGCACCGCGGTGCGCAGGTCATCGACCGACGCGGGCACCTCCACATCATAGCCTTCGGCCTTCATCCGCGTCAGCGTGTTGAAGAGGCTCTCAAACACCGACAGATAGGCCGCCGTTCCTACAGCCCCCGCATTCGGCGGGAAGCCAAACAGAACGATGCCCACTTTCTTCTCGGCATTCTCCGCCCGCCGCAGCCGCGCCAGCCGCAGCGTCTTCTCGGCCAGCTTGTCGATCCGCTCAAGACACGGCGCCATCGCGCGGCAGTCAGACGACATCACGCAGTCATGCGCGCAGCCATGGCACCCATGCTCACTATGCCGCCCTGCAAACACCGTGGGGTTTGTCGCCCCGTCAATCTCGGGCAGGGCGATCAGCATCGTGGTCTCAACCGGACCCAACCCACCGCTTGAGGCCGCCCACTGCCCCAGCGTCTGGAACTCCAGCGGATGCGCGGCGACGTAAGGCACATCGAGATCGCTCAGCACCTCAACCGCCGCATCGCTGTCGTTATAGGCAGGCCCGCCGATCAGCGAGAACCCGGTCAGCGACACCATCGCATCGACCCGGCCTTTGAAGAACGCCTCAATCGCAGGCCGGCCATCCAACCCACCAGCGAAAGCCGGCAAGCACCGGATGCCTCTCGCTTCAAACGCCCGGATCACCCCGTCGTAATGCGCGGCGTCCGAGGCCAGAATATACGACCGCAACATCAACAGCCCGACCGTCGCCACCGGCTCCGCAGGCCCCGGCAACGCGTCGAGATCCGTGGTGATATGATGCCCCGGCAGATCGGGGTGATAGAGCCCTACCTCCGGATAATCGATCGGCGCTGCCGCCTCGCGCCCGCGCCACGCGGCATCATGGCTATACCGCGACACCAAGAACCGGATCATCGATTCCACATTATCGTCCGACCCGCCCAGCCAGTACTGCATCGTCAGGAACCAGGCCCGCAGATCCTGCGCCTTGCCTGGAATGTATTTCAGGATCTTCGGCAGCCGGCGCAGCAGTTTCATCTGCTTCTCGCCCGACGCCGCCGACGGTTTCGACGAACCGCGCAACCGCTTGAGCAGCGCCATCGCCCCACTCGCCGGTTTCGCCATGTCCAGATCGCCCATCCGCGTCAGCTTCACGACTTGCGGATCGGCAATCACCCCGATCATCGCATCACAGTGGTCCCGCCGCGCCTGCAGATCGGGCAGGATCGCCGTGATATGCTCCTCGATGAACAGAAGGTTCGCCACGACAATATCCGCATGCCGCACCGCATCCCGCGCCAGATCGAGTGCCGCGGGGTTCTCGGCCCACTCGGCGGCGGCATGCACAGTCACCGACAGTCCGGGAAACTCCCCCGCCAAACGTTCAGACACCCGCGCCGCGGGCCCCGCGGAATGCGCGTCCAGCGTGACAATCACCACGCGGTAGCCGGGGATGTGGCTGTCATCGCGCATAGTGTGCTTTCGCCTCATAGAGGGTATCGACGCTGATCTCGGCCACGCCACGCTCGGCGGCAAACAATTCCGTATTCCGCCGCGCCTTCCCGCGCACAAAGAACGGGATCTTCTTCAACTCCCGCTCCGCATCCGCCTGCCAAACAACCAACCCATCGGTCTGCACGACCGGCACTTCATTCTTTGGTCCCGAAATATCCCGGGGGTCCGGGGGCTGGCCCCCGGCGCTCTCCACCCGTGGCGCATGCCCGCCATGGTGGCTCGGCCCCGCCGCATCGTGGAACTCAAAGTCTTCCCGGAACATGTGCAACAGATGCTCTTCCAGACCCATCACGAGCGGATGGACCCAGGTATCAAAGATCACATTCGCGCCTTCCCAGCCCATCTGCGGGCTGTAGCGCGCGGGGAAATCCTGCACGTGAACAGGCGCTGAGATCACCGCGCACGGGATGCCCAAACGCTTGCCGATATGCCGTTCCATCTGGGTGCCAAGGATCATCTCGGGCTGCGCCGCCTCGATGGCCTCCTCGACAACGAGGTAGTCATCGGTGATCAAGGGCTCGACCCCGAACTCCTTGGCCAACGCCCGGATATCCCGCGCAAACTCGCGGTTGTAGCAGCCAAGGCCCGCAACCGTGAACCCCATCTCATCCCGCGCAATCCGCGCGGCGGCCTTCACGTGGGTCGCGTCGCCAAACAGGAACACCCGCTTACCCGTGAGATACGTTGAATCCACCGACTTCGAATACCAGGGCAACCGCAGCCGCGACGTATCCGCGACACCCGTCATCCCGGTGATCTCCCGCACTTCAGCGATGAAATCCTGCGTCGCGCCAACGCCGATCGGCACCACCTTCGTGTAGGGCTGATCGAAGTTCCGCTCCAGGAACCGCGCCGCCGCCTCACCCGTCTCAGGGTACATCAACACGTTGAAATGTGCAGCCGGCAACCGCGCGATATCCGCAGGCCGCGCGCCCATCGGCGCACAGACATTCACCCCGATCCCGAGGTCATGCAGGATCGCTGTCACCTCTTCGATGTCATCGCGATGCCGGAACCCCAGCCCCGTTGGCCCAATCAGGTTCGCCGTGATCGCCGCCGTCTTCTCCTGCGGTCGGGCCAGATGCCGGACAATCTGGAAAAACGTCTCGTCGCAGCCAAAGTTCTCCTTCCGCTGATAGCTCGGCAGCTCCAGCGGAATGACCGGGATCGGCAAGCCCATCGTCTCGGCCAGCCCACCCGGATCGTCCTGGATCAACTCGGCGGTACATGACGCACCAACGATAATCGCCTCCGGCTGGAACCGCTCATACGCATCGCGGCAAGCATCCTTGAACAGATGCGCCGTGTCTGAGCCGAGGTCGCGGGCCTGAAATGTCGTGTAAGTCACCGGCGGGCGATGATCCCGCCGCTCGATCATCGTGAACAGGAGGTCCGCATAAGTATCGCCCTGAGGCGCATGCAGCACATAGTGCAGCCCCTTCATCCCCGTCGCGACACGCATCGCGCCAACATGGGGTGGGCCCTCATATGTCCAGACGGTCAGCTTCATGTCGCCGCCTCCAGCCGCAGCCTCTCGCGCCGCACCAAAGGTCGTGAGAAGAGCCCCGCCAGATCGCCCGCCTGTTCGTAGAAATGCACCGGCGTGAACAACAGCTCGATGGCCCATTTCGTAGCCATCCCTCGCGCTTCCAGCGGGTTCGCCAGGCCCAGGCCGCACACCGTCAGGTCCGGATCCGACGCAATCGCACGGTCCAGCTGCCGGTCGACATCCTGCCCTTCGGAGATCACCGGCCCCTGCGCGATCAGATCGAGATCCGGCCCGACGATCCGCTTGTGGATGAAGGGCGATCCGATCTCGATCGCCTCCATCCCGCATTCGCGTGTCAGGAACCGCGCCAGTGGTACTTCCAGCTGGCTGTCGGGGAAAAAGAAGATCGATTTGCCCCGAAGCTCCGCCGCCTGCGCCGCAATCGCTTTGCGCGCCCGCGCCCGAGGGGCGGCCGTCACCCGCTCAAACACCTCATCGGAGACGCCAAATTCATCGGCCACGGCCCGCAACCACGCGGTTGTGCCCTCATCGCCAAACGGAAACGGCGCCTCGATATGCCGGGCACCGCGCCGCTCCAACGCCGCGTGGGTATCGCCCAGAAACGGCTGGGTCAGCGCAAAGACCGTGTTCGGCCCCACGCCCGCAATCTCGGCCGCGCGCCGCGACGGCAGGCACCGCACCGGCCCGATACCAAGCGCCTCAAGAAGGCCCAGCGCCTGGTCCTCGACCACATCCGGCAAGGCACCGACCAATAAGAGTTCACGCGCCTCGGTCGCGGGCATCGCCGGCACCATGGACGCCAGGCACGCATCCTCACCTTGCGTAAAAGTCGTCTCAATCCCGGAGCCTGAGAAGTTCAGCACCCGCACATGGGGCGCATGTTGCATGCTGAGGCGTTCTGCCGCACGCGCCAAATCGAGCTTAATCACCTCCGACGGGCACGATCCCACCAGGAAAAGCTGCCTTATGTCAGGCCGCCGTGACAGCAACCGCGCCACTTCGCGGTCCAGTTCCTCATGCGCATCTGCCAGACCGGCCAGATCCGTCTCTTCGAGAATCGCCGTGCCAAACCGTGGCTCGGCGAAAATCATCACCCCAGCCGCAGACTGCAAAAGATGCGCGCATGTGCGCGATCCGACGACTAGAAAAAAGGCGTCCTGCATCTTGCGGTGCAACCAAATGATCCCGGTCAAACCGCAGAAAACCTCACGCTGCCCCCGCTCTTTCAAAACGGGCGCATTCCGGCATCCGGCGTCGGGCGCGATCGGGCTGTGATCGTTCATGCCGCCACCTCGCCCTCAAGGCGCGCAACGCGCAGCTTCCACAGGAACTGACCGGCATTGATGACATAGGCCATATAGGCCGCCAGTGCGACTGCCATCAGACCGGACGCATCCAGCGAACCCGTTGAAAGCGCCCAGATATATGCGGTGTGCAGGGCAATCACGACGAAGCTGAAAACGTCTTCCCAGAAGAACGCAGGCGCAAACAGCCACTTGCCGAAAACGACCTTCTCCCAGATCGATCCGGTGACCATGATGGCATACAGAAACCCGGTCTTGACCACGATCGAAATGGTGGCCGCCATATAGCCTTCGCCGGTCCACAAATAGCGCAGAACCAGCGCCAGTGAGATCAGAAATACCACGAATTGCGCTGGCGCCAGAACACCCTGAACCACGGTCCACACCGATGCGTCGCGACGCGCACGTTCATCAGGTGTGTAAAGCCGCGTTCCCGGCGGACCGGAGACTGCAGGTGCAGGCATGAAAAGACTCCCAGCGGACTATCGCCAACCGCAGACTACTGCTCTATCGCGGAAAGTGTCAATTATAACTTACACTCTGGAAATCTGTTCGTTGACACCGCCCAGCGGTGAACAGAACCCCGCCAGGGCATGCGTTTTTAACTGAAAAAACAGGAGTTTTCTCCTGTTTTGGTCCAGAAACCCGCCGATAAACACGCTAAAACTGTCAATTTTCTTTGACATTCTGACCGCGCTATACGACTGTTGGCGCCATTGGGCCGATGACGACTCACCTTATGTCGGGCCGCGTGCCACTCGGGATTGCCCGGAATGACAGACCGTCAGGACAGCAGAAGACTACGGACCGAAGGCGGCGCTGCGCCCACCTTCGAAAGTCTGGCCGAGCATGCGATTGCCATGCTCGCTTCCAAGCGGGCACCGGGCGGATTGGTTCTGTCCGAACGCCTGGTGCTGGACCTGATAGATGGCGCCCAAGCCGACGATCCCGACAGGCTGCGCACCGCCGTCGTGGATTTGACGCACACTGGTATCCCGCCAGAAGAGATTATTGATTACTACATCCCCGAGGCGGCCCGCCGCATGGGGGAGCAATGGTGCGAAGATCAGATGGGCTTCGCGGACGTCACAATTGGGGTTGCACGGCTCCAGCGGGCCATGCGCGATCTCTCCATCGACCCGCGCCAGCACGCGAACGCCGGACGTGGGACCGTATCGATCCTGGTGGCCGTGGCCGAGGGCGATTACCATACGCTAGGCGCCATGGTTTTAACCGAACAGTTCCGCCGGATCGGTGTATCCGTGAGACTGCTCCTGGGCGATGACGCCCGCGACACGCAACGCATTGTTGCCACGGGCGATTTCGACGCTATCTTTTTCTCATTGGCGGTGGCTGAGGGGTTGGGTCCGCTTCGTGATCTGATCGACCAGGTGCGCCAAGTGTTGCCCAAGCCCACTCCAATCGTGGTTGGTGGTGCCGTTGGGACGAGTGGACTGAACATAAAGAAGCTGACCGGTGCCGATCACGCGACAACAGACCTCAAAGAAGCGCTGCGTCTATGCGGTCTGAAGATTTCACCTCAAGGCGCAAGGCAACGCGCCACGTCGGAGTAGCCGATGATCCTGCCGCCACCATCGGAGACGGCAAGTTGAGCTCGCGCGGGACGCGGTATTGGAGCACGGGCTCCATCCCCCTGATCGGGCCTGATGTCCTTGGCGACATCATCTCCACCGCGGGCGATATCGGCATCGTGATTTCGGACGTTGGACAGATCCTGAGCGTCCTCGTCAATCCGACCCACGCAAGTTTCGGCCGCCTCGATCATTGGGAAGGCCACGACATCCGCGATTTCCTGAGCACCGAAAGCATCCCAAAGCTGGAGACCCAGCTTGATGCCTTCTCCTCGGGCGCAGAAACCACGCGGTCCATGGAGCTGAACCACACCGATAACGGCGATTGGCAGTTCCCTATTCGGTACACGTTGCATCAAATCGGCCCGGATGGCGCGCTTCTGATGCTGGGTCGCGACCTACGCCCAATCGCCGAGATGCAGCAGCAGCTGGTCAAGGCTCAGCTCGCGCTGGAACGCGACTATGAACAGCAGCGTGAACATGACACCCGCTTCCGCGTTTTGATGGACAGCGTGACCGAAGCTGTTGCCTTTGTCTCGCTCAGCTCAGGGCGCGTCACCGATGTCAACGGTCCGGCCTGCGCCCTGTTGGGCGGATCTCCATCGGAGTTGCACAACGCGGGCTTTGCGCAAGAGTTCGAATCCCGGCGCAAAGGCGAACTGATCGACCAATTGGCCAACATGGCCATCACCGAGGGCAGCAAACCGGTTGAGCTGATGGCCCGCCGATCCCGAAAGCGCTTGCTGATCGCCCCCGTCCTGTTCCGCGCTGCCGGTGATCGCTACCTACTGTGCCGCCTCGAGAACGCCGACGACGTCGAACCGACGACCGATGAGCTGACCGAAAACCTCAACGGCCTTTATCAGGAAGGCAGCGATGCCATCGTGTTCACCGATGCAGGCGGCCTGATCCTGTCGGCGAACGAAGCATTCCTGAACATGGCCGACATCGCGCATGTCACGCTGGCCCGAGGGCGGCCCTTGGCCGACTACCTCGCGCGCGGATCGGTAGACAGCAAGGTGTTGATCGACAACGCCACCCGCTCGGGCAACATGAGCATGTATGCCACCAAGCTCACGTCCGAGTTTGGGGCCGAAACCTCGGTAGAGATCTCCGCCACCTACCTCAATGACCGGGCCAAGCCGGCGCTTGTCTATGTCATCCGCGACGCAAGCCGCGTCGATGCCGTGCGGCGGCCCGGCGTGGCGGTCAGCGATGATGGCGTGCGCAGCGTGATGGAATTGGTGGGCTCCGCCACGCTGAAAGACATCGTCAGCGAAACCACCGATGTCGTTGAAAAGATGTGCATCGAAACGGCGGTGGAGTTGACCCGCAACAACCGCGTGGCCGCCGCCGAAATGCTGGGCCTCAGCCGGCAGAGCTTGTATGTAAAGCTCCGTAAATATGGGCTTTTGAACAAGTCGCCCAACTAAACGGCAATCCTGACAAATGAGACGATTTTACCCGGTTTAACGGGCAATGAGCGCTTGTGCGACTCGTGCTGTCAATTTAGGTTGACAGTATGTCTGTCACCTCTGTCATACATGGCCGCCGCTGGCCCGAACCCTCCGCCCTGCTGGAGCTGATCAAACCGATCACGTGGTTCCCGCCGATGTGGGCCTATCTCTGTGGGATCGTCTCCGCCGGGGTCTCGCCCGTCGGCAATTGGGGGCTCATGATCCTAGGCGTGATCCTGGCCGGCCCCGTTGTCTGCGGGATGAGCCAGGCGGCCAATGACTGGTGCGACCGGCATGTAGACGCCATCAACGAACCAAACCGCCCGATCCCTTCGGGCCGCATCCCGGGCCGCTGGGGTCTCTACGTCGCGCTCGCCATGTCGGCCCTCGCCCTCTGGATGGGGTCCTTCCTCGGCCCGTGGGGGTTTGGCGCCACCGTTTTTGGTGTGATCGCCGCCTGGGCCTATTCCGCCGAACCCATCCGGCTCAAGAAGTCCGGCTGGTGGGGTCCAGGCCTCGTCGGCCTTTGCTACGAAGGGTTGCCCTGGTTCACCGGCGCCGCCGTTCTGTCCGCCGGTGCCCCTGCCGCCCCTGTTATCATCGTCGCCTTCCTCTACGCTGCGGGCGCCCACGGCATCATGACACTGAATGATTTCAAAGCGCTTGAGGGCGACCGGCAAATGGGCGTGCGTTCCCTTCCCGTCACCGTCGGCCCCGATGTTGCGGCCAAAATCGCCTGCATCGGCATGGCGGTTCCGCAGATGATCGTGATCTCGATGCTGTTTGTTTGGGGCCGGCCCTGGCACGCGCTGGCCGTCACCGCCGTACTTCTGGCCCAGTTCGCGGCCATGCGCGTGATGCTGCGTGATCCGCGCGGCAAGGCGCCATGGTATAACGCGACCGGGGTCACCCTCTATGTCGCGGGCATGATGATCACCGCCTTTGCCATCCGCACGATTGGAAACGGGCTATGACGCTGTCCTGGCTCTCCATCGTCCGGCTGGGCTTTGTGCAAATGGCGCTGGGCGCCATCGTTGTTCTCACGACCTCCACACTGAACCGACTGATGGTCGTCGAACTGGCCCTGCCCGCCGTCCTGCCCGGCCTATTGGTCGCGCTGCACTATGGCATCCAGATCACCCGCCCGTCCTGGGGATTTCTCAGCGACAAGGGCGGCAACCGCACCAGCTTCATCATCGGCGGTATGGCCGTCTTGGGCGCAGGTGCCTGGCTCGCCGCGGCCGCAATCCCGATTTTCGAGGGTAACTTCGCCGCCGGCCTGGCCCTGTCGATCTTCGCCTACACGCTGATCGGCCTGGGCGTCGGCGCCTCGGGCACATCGCTCCTGGCACTTCTGGCCACCGCCACCGCGCCCCGCCGCCGCGCGGCGGCCGCGACGATCACCTGGCTGATGATGGTCTTTGGCATCGCCGTGACCGCCACCGTGGTGGGCAGCTTCCTTGACCCCTACACCCCCGCCCTCTTGCTCCGCATCGTCGGGATCGTTGTCCTGAGTGCCATCACCGTCACCACGCTCGCCATCTGGCGCGTCGAACGCGGCGTCGCCGCCCGGGCCGAGCCCGAGACCGCCAGCTTCCGCGAAGGCTTCGCCCAGGTCTGGGGCGAACGCCGCGCACGGAATTTCACGATCTTCGTCTTCGTCTCGATGACCGCCTACTTCATGCAGGAACTGATACTAGAGCCCTATTCCGGCCTTGTCTTCGGCTTTACCCCCGGCCAATCGACGTCGCTGTCAGGAGCCCAAAACGGCGGCGTGTTCCTTGGCATGCTGACGGTCGGCATCGCGGCCACCGGCCTCAGGGTCGGATCGCTGCGCACATGGGTGATCGTCGGCTGCCTCGGCTCTGCCGCCGCCCTCACCGCCATCGCGATGGCGGGCACAATGCAACTGGCCATCCTGATGCCCGCCGTCGTCGCCCTCGGCCTTTTCAACGGCGTTTTCGCCGTGGCCGCCATCGGATCGATGATGGCATTGGCGGGCGAAGGCCGCGGCCGACGCGAAGGCACAAGGATGGGCCTCTGGGGCGCGGCACAGGCGATTGCCGCGGGCTTTGGTGGCCTTCTCGGTGCCGCCGCCGTCGATACCATGCGCACCACGCTGACCGACAGCGCCGCCTTCGGCACCGTCTTCGTCGCCGAAGCGGCCCTTTTCATCGTCGCCGCCCTCATGGCGGTCCGCATCCTTGACGCCGGGCGCGCGCCCACGGCCTCTCATCTGGTTCCAGGAGAATGAGCATGATCTACGATGTCGTCGTTGTCGGCGGGGGCCCCTCGGGCGCCACGGCCGCCGAAGACTTGGCCCGGGCCGGCAACAAGGTTGCGATGATCGACCGCGATGGCCGCATCAAACCCTGCGGCGGCGCGATCCCGCCCCGGCTGATTGAGGATTTTGATATCCCCGACAGCCAGCTCGTGGCCAAGATCAGCACCGCCCGCATGATCTCGCCCAGCCACCGCCATGTGGATATCCCGATCGAGAACGGCTTTGTCGGCATGGTCGACCGTGAACACTTCGACGAATTCCTGCGCCAACGCGCCACCCGCGCTGGCGCCCACCGCAACACCGGCACCTTCAAACGCATCGAACGCGATGGCGACGGCACCCACGTGATCTTCCGCGACAAGGTCAGCGGAAACGAAATGCGCTTGACGACCAAACTGGTGATCGGAGCCGATGGCGCCCGCTCCGACGTTGCGCGCCAGAACGTGCCGGGCGGCGACGCGATCCCCTACGTGATCGCCTATCACGAGATCATCAAGGCCCCGGGTGCTGTTGGTGCCTATGACCCTGAGCGCTGCGATGTGGTCTATGACGGCACGATCTCGCCCGACTTCTACGGCTGGGTCTTCCCCCACGGCGCCTCCGCCTCGGTCGGCATGGGCACGGGCATCGAAGGCATCGACCTCAAGAAAGCCACCGCCGAGTTGCGCGCAGCCAGCGGCCTGGCCGACTGCGAAACCATCCGCAAGGAGGGCGCTCCGATCCCACTGAAACCGCTCGACAAGTGGGACAACGGAAAGGATGTCGTGCTGGCCGGTGATGCCGCAGGCGTCGTCGCCCCCTCCTCAGGCGAAGGGATCTATTACGCCATGGTCGGCGGCCGCGTCGCCGCGACAGCAGCCCAGGCTGCACTGGCATCGGGCAAGGCGCGTGACCTCGCGCTGGCTCGCAAGCTCTTCATGAAGGAGCACAAAACCGTCTTCAAAGTCCTCCGCGCGATGCAGGACGCCTATTACAAGTCGGATGAGCGTCGAGAGCGCTTTGTGTCGCTGTGTCATGATGTCGACGTGCAACGTCTGACCTTCGAGGCGTATATGAACAAAAAGCTCGTACGCGCCCGGCCCATGGCCCATCTCAGGATCGGCTTGAAAAACCTGGCGCACCTCACACGGTTGGTGCCGGAAGCCTATACATGACCAATACGATTCCAGCTTGGGTAGACGGCCGATTACGGCCCGTGGACAAGCTTGAAGTCCATCTGAAAGGCTATCGTCACAAGGCCGTATCGGTCTTTGTGATGCGCGGCGAAGCCGTTTTGATCCAGCAGCGCGCGCTGGAAAAGTACCACACCCCCGGCCTTTGGGCGAACACCTGCTGCACGCACCCCGAATGGGATGAACCCGCGATTGATTGCGCGATCCGCCGGTTGCGGCAGGAATTGGGCATCACCGGCCTCTACCCCGCGCACCGGGACAGGATCGAATACCGCGCCGACGTGGGCGGCGGGATGATCGAACATGAGGTCGTGGATATCTTCATGGCCGAGGCGCCGGCAGATATGGTGATGACGCTCAACCCCGCCGAGGTGAAGGACACACGCTGGGTCGATCTCTACGATCTGGCGGCCGAGGTCGCGCGGTGGCCCGAACGGTTCACACCCTGGCTGCGCATCTATCTTGACGAACACAAGGACCGGATTTTCGGTCGTCTTGTCCGGGCCTGAGGCCTGCCCCACACCCACTTCTTATTCGCAAACGACGTGACCGGACCAAGTTCGGTTCGGGAAACATCTGTGCGGGCGACGCAGCCGGATCCGGGTCAGGCCCGCGCCTGACCAAACGGCACCGTCACAGCGCCCAAAGCCTCAACCGCCGCGCGCGAGATATCCCGCGCGGTCAGACCCGCATCGGCATACATATCTGCCGGGCTCGCCTGATCGATGAACCGATCGGGCAGGGTCAGCGTTCTGATCCGCAGCCCGCGATCGAGCGCCCCATGATTAGCCAGGTAATGCAGCAGATGCGCCCCAAACCCGCCCGTCGCACCCTGCTCCACCGTGAGGATCGCTTGGTGATGCCGCGCGAGTTGCCGGATCATCGCGGTATCCAGCGGCTTGGCAAAACGGGCATCGGCCACGGTGGCCGAAATCCCAAGGGCCTCAAGTTCCTCCGCCGCAGCCAGGCATTCCGACAGATGCGCCCCGAATGACAAAAGCGCGACCCCCGTCCCCTCACGCACGATTCGGCCCTTCCCGATCTCAAGGGGAGTGCCGGTTTCCGGCAAGTCCACACCTGCGCCTTCACCACGTGGGAACCGGAAGGCGATAGGCCCATCATCGTACTCGGACGCCGTTGCCACCATGTGCATCAGTTCCGCCTCATCACCCGCGCCCATGACAACGAAGTTCGGCAGGTTCGTCAGATATGCCACATCGAACGCACCGGCATGCGTCGCGCCATCCGCACCCACCAGTCCCGCCCGGTCGATGGCAAAGCGCACCGGGAGGTTTTGCAGCGCCACATCGTGGACGATCTGGTCGTACCCACGCTGCAGAAACGTCGAATAGATCGCGCAGAACGGGCGCAGCCCGCTAGCCGCCATGCCGGCCGCAAAAGTCACCCCATGTTGTTCGGCGATCCCCACGTCAAACACCCGCTCAGGGAACCGGTCGGCCATGATGTTCACGCCCGTCCCCGATGGCATAGCCGCGGTCACCGCGACGATGCGCGGGTCCGACGCCGCCGCAGTGGTCAGCGATTTGCCAAAAACGCTCGTATAGCTTGGCGCATTGGCCTTGGCCTTCTTCTGATCGCCCGAGCCCACGTCAAACTTCGCCACACCGTGGTATTTGTCGGCCGAGTTCTCAGCAGGCGCATAGCCCTTGCCCTTCACGGTACAACAATGGATCAGCACAGGCCCGGTCGTGCGGGCATGCGCCGCGCGCAGAACCGGCAAAAGTTCAGACATGTTGTGGCCGTCGACCGGGCCCACATAGGAAAAGCCCAGCTCTTCAAACAACGTACCACCGCCCGGAAAACCGGTGACCAGCTGCCGCGCACGCCGCGCGCCTTCACGGAACGGCCCGGGCAGCGCGGCCTCAAACCCTTCGGCCATCTTCTCGAACGCCGCGCCCTGGGGGCTCGCGTAAAGGCCAGAGAGATATTTCGACATCGCCCCCACGGGCGGAGCAATCGACATCTCATTGTCGTTCAGGATCACGAACAACCGCCGGTTCTCGTGGCCTGCGTTGTTCATCGCCTCATAGGCCATGCCCGCGCTGATCGATCCATCGCCGATCACCGCAATCGCATCCCCTGTGGGTTGGCCCATGTCGCGGCCCACTGCGAAGCCCAGCGCGGCGGAAATCGATGTCGACGAATGCGCTGCACCGAAGGGATCAAACTCGCTTTCCGACCGTTTGGTGAACCCCGACAGCCCGTCTTTCTGGCGCAGGGTCCGAATACGGTCCCGCCGCCCGGTCAGGATTTTATGCGGATAGCATTGGTGGCCCACGTCCCACACGAGCTTGTCAAAAGGCGTGTTGAACACCGCGTGAATCGCCACCGCCAACTCGACAACGCCCAGGGACGATCCCAGATGCCCGCCGGTCTCCGAGACGGCGGATATCACCTCGGCCCGAAGCTCGCGGGCAAGGGTGTCGAGGTCGGTATCGGAAAAGCCGCGCAAATCTGCCGGTCCGGCAACTCGGTCCAGCATGGTGGTTGTCGGTCGGGACGTCATGGCAGCCTCCGCGGGTCAGGGGATCGCAAAAGGACGCCGCAAGGGTGTGAACCCTCGCGGCGCCAGTTTCCTGTAGCCAACAGGAAGGGAACCGGGGTGTGGAGACCCCGAGGATCGGACGCGGCTAAGCGCCCGAACCGGTTGTGAGGGGCGGTGATATGCACCGCCGCCCCTCAAACAAGTGCGTTCAGCGCCTGACTCCCGAACTCCAATGCCGCAAAGGGATCTTCCGGCAAAAGGAACGAGATCGCGCGCAGGATCAGGATGAACGCAATGACACCGAAGAGAACCACGGCCGCATAGGCTGCGCCCATCGTCATCTGGCTGAGAATCCAGACCCTAAGCGATGGTTTCGGCGTGTTGTCGACATACCAGTATTCGTTCTTCGACATGGGTCAGTTACTCCGCTGGCGGTAGATAGGGCAGGAAGTCTTCGGGCGTTTCGGCCGGCACATAGTTCTCTGCCGCGCCGTAGCCGTGCTGCTGGGCCCAGAGGAACCAGTCATCCACAACTGTGCCGGTGATCAGGATACCGATCCCGCCCGTGAGCGTCGTCAGCACCGCAAACCACCACGCCCACCGGTGGATCCCTTCCATCGTCGCGTTGAACCCCATGGTCCAGCGCCAGAACAGACCCGCCCGTTCCGAGGCAGTGCCCCGGTCGTAGATCTGCTCAAGCTCGCGGTCGCCGCCAAAGCGGGTCACCGCCAGGATCGTCGCACCGTGCATCGCAAACAGAAGCGCCGAGCCATAAAGGAACACGATCGAGAGCGCGTGGAACGGATTGTAGAACAGGTTCCCGTAGGTCAGCGAAAACAGGTTCGTCCAGTCAAGGTGGGTGAAGATGCCATAGGGCACGGCCTCAGACCAAGATCCCATCAGGATCGGACGGAAGAGACCCAGCACCAGGAACAGCCAGATCGCGCTGGCAAAGGCATAGCAGACGTGCTTGCCCATCCCCAGCTGGTTGGCGAGCACCCAGGACCTGACGAACCAACTCATCACGCCGACCAGTAGGAAGAACGACGCAATCAGGTAATATCCCCCCTCGGCCATCGGCGGGAAGGACAGGCCGTATTCCGGCGATGGCGGCTCAAGAGACAGGTAGAACAGATCCCGCATGAAGACCGCGGCATTGAAATCCACCTCGTTCCAGAACCAGGCACCGACCATCACGAACCAGATCGATCCCGACATCAGCGACAGCACACCCCAGGGCCCAAGGTAGAAGGGCCCCAGCTGTGCGTTCCCGAACCAGCCAAAGAGCTGCGAAAAGCTTGCCCCTTTGGACCGGTCGCCCAGGTCGACGCCATCTTCGACCATCCCCATCTCGGCCGGTCCCTGGACCTGCACCTGGGTGAAGATGTTTTGGTACTCTCTTTCGTAGAACCTAGCCATTGACGCCTCCAGCGATGTCTGCCCAGAAGGGCAGGAATACGTACCAATCCCACCAGACAACCCACTGGTCGAACCAGACAGTGCCCGAGATCACGATGCAGATCGCGCTCCAGAACCCTGCGTTCAACGCCAGAAGAAGGCCCAGACGGTGGATGCCAAGCGGCCCGATCGAGTAGCCGATGAAATCGCGGAAGAACGTGTCTTCATGCTCTGGCGAGCGTACTTCCTTACCCTTCTCGGGGTTGGCTGCCGACAGGATCAGCGAGCCATGCAAGGCGAGCGCCAGTGCGTTGGTGAAGAAGAACGTCACCGCGATCATATGCGCCGGATTGTAATGGAAGTTGCCGTAGAGATACCCGGTGTAGCTCACCCAATCGAGGTGGCTCCAGATCCCATAAGGGAAGCCGTGCCCCCAGGCGCCCATCAGAACGGGGCGGATCACCACAAGCGTTGTATAGGCAAAGATCGCCACGCCAAACGCAAAGGGCACATGATAGCCGATGCCCAGTTTTCGGCAGATCTCAACCTCGCGCATCATCCAGCCGATAAAGGCCCCGTGCGCGCAGATCGTGATGATTTGCCATAGTCCGCCGGTCTGTAGGGGCGCGGGCCCCAATCCATAGGACAAAGGCGGCGGATTGATCGAGATCAGCCACGGGTTCCAGGTGCCCTGTAGCGTGGCCCCGTAAAAGATCAGGACCGTACCGAGGCCGGCGAAAAAGATCGTCATGACCCCGAAAAAGCCGACATAGAAGGGTCCGACCCAGAAGTCGAACAACTCGCCGCCGACGAGTGTGCCCCCAGGCACACGGTATTTTCGTTCGAAGCTGAGCATCGCCATACTTCTTACTCCGTTTCAGGCGGCGTGCGGTCGTGGCCGGTGTGCCGTCGTGCGATTGATTTGCCGCGGGCGGGCGATACCCGCCCGCAGCCTTGTCTTGTCCACACCGGGATCAGCCCCCAGCAGCAGCAGCCGCTGTAAGCTCAAACCAGTTGAAGTGTGGATGGCTGAGCAGCACGAGATGAATCATTGCTGCCAGCAGGAAAAGGAAGACCCCCTGCGCCACGAATACGCGACGCGGATCGAAGATCAGCCAGATCTTGTAGAACTTAGCCATTTCTTCTGTCTCCCCTTACCACGCGAACCACGGACGCCAGATGTACACTGCGAAGTGGGCCACTGCGGCGATACCTGCGAAAAGGTAAAGCCCGCCCATATACACAGAGTGCAGTTCCTGCGCCTGTTCGTCGGTAAGACCTGTGAACGACAGGTCGGTTCTATCAGCCATAAACTCTCCTCCGGATCGTTAGACTGACGCCGCGTCCCCCGCGGCCGGGTTCCCTCAGGGCGTCATGCCCCTTGGGCATCCACTCCCCCGGGGGGGAGAAGTGGAATCTCGCTCTCATGCCCTTAGGCCGAGAAAATCATGGGCGTGATGATCCGCGCCTGGCTCCAGGCACGGGCCACCGGGCCCTTGTCGGGCAGACCGCCTTGTTTGATCGCGTGCAGCGCCCAGGTCAGGAACGCCAGCGGCAGGGTCGCTGCGAAGATGATGCCGAAATAGACAAGGAACTCGGTCCTTGGCGGGCGGTGCGTGGCGCGCGGGGCGGCCCCCATCACGCTGTCCGTCGTCTGATCGGTCATGTGTCTTCTCCTCGTTTTGCGCCGGGGGTTGCGGGCTGCAACGCCTCGACGGTTTCCTTGACCACACGTTCAGCCCCGGCTTCGAGCGCGGCGCGTTCAGCCGCGTCCCGCAGCGTCTTGGCTGCCGAAATCCGTGTGAGTATCGGGTGGGTCGCGACAATCCGGTCGAGCGCGTCTTGCGCATCGGCATCCCAGGGAAAGTCGCGCCGAAGGGTCGTGGGGGTGGCCGCCGCGCTGTCCATCTCGGACCCCAGCGGCAGGATGTGAAACAGCGCGTCGAAGAGCCCGTTGCACACTTCCTGCAACAGATACGTCGCGCCGGCATAGCCCATGAAGGGCGTGCCCGTGGCCCGCCGGATCGCGGCGCCGGGGAAACTCGCCGGAATGAATGCAGGCGCGGGGCCATGACCGGCCTTCAGCTCGGCCAGGTACATCTTTTCGTTGATCGATCCCATGACAACCAGCGGCCGGTGCTGCGCCATCAGCCCGCGCACCTCATCATTATTGGTCTTCTTGCCCGCCGAGCGTGCGACGGCAAAAGCGCAAGGAAGGCCCAGATCGGTCTCCAGGAAATGCCGAACGCCGCGGGCATAGGTTTCATTCGCGACGATCCCAAAGCTGGCGGTCGCAAAGAAATCCTGCGTCACGGACCGCCACAGGTCCCAGACTGGTTTGATCGTGGAATGCTTCTCACGCTCGATAAACGGCTCAGGGTCCAGCCCCAGCATCTCACCCAGCGTGCGCAGGAAGCGGGTGGTGGAGTCGATCCCGATCGGCGCTTGCAGATACGGCTTGCCAAGGCATTCTGACAGCCCGCGCCCAAACTCGCGATACATGCATATGTTCACATCCGCATTCACGAGGTTCCGCATCTCGGCCAGGTGCGCGCCCAAGGGCATCACCATATTGATCTCGGCCCCGATCCCTTCGACCAGGCGCCGGATCTCGGCCAGGTCCGACGGCATGTTGAACGTGCCATACATCGGCCCCAGGATGTTCACCCGCGGCTTGGCGCCCTCTTCGCGCTTCTTCTCGGGGGGCATCCGGCCCTTGGTCATGCCGAACTCGGTGAAGATCCAGGTCATCGCCCGGTCGGCGCACTCCCACTGATCCTCATCAATGGTGCGCGGCAGAAAGCGTTGGATGTTGGTGCCTTGCGGCGTGACCCCGCCACCGATCATCTCGGCAATCGAGCCGGTCACAACGACCGCAGGCAACGCCGGGTCCAGCGTGCCCCAGGCCCGCTTCATCGCGCCCTCTGTCCCGTCGCGGCCCAGCTCTTCTTCGCCGAGCCCGGTGGTGACGATGGGCAACTCGTGCGGAGGCAGCGCATCGGTGTAGTGCAACACAGATGTCACCGGCAGGTTCTCGCACCCGACCGGTCCGTCGATGACCACTTGCAGGCCCTTGACGGCGCAAAAGGCGTAGACCGCCCCCCAGTAGCCACCCGCGCGATCGTGGTCCTGTATCAGCATGTGGACACCCCGCGGTGCACAGACTGTGTACAGGCTGTGTACGGGTTGTGCTGGGCGAATTCAGCCCAATTTCCGGGTGCGCGGCCACCATCGGCTGCGCCGATCCCTTCCCCGCGCGCTGCGGATCTATGTGCATAGATCCGCATCAAATCATCTCTTGCGCTTTGGCTGCGCGCGCTTGTTTGTCGAGCTTCTTCTGATGCTGCGCCCGGAAATCGGACCGCAGGTTTGGGTCGCCTTCCCAGACGCCCGCGGTATCGCCCGCACCCACGCCTTCGAAGAACTCGCGCATGTGATCCATGCGGTCCTTGTTGGCGATGGCCGCGTTCACGACCTCCTGCAACGACCCTGCGCCTGCAGGCCCCATCAGGGGCCGGGCCGAAATCAGGTTGGTGAAATAGAGCCCCGGGATGGCCAACTCCTTGGCCTTCTGAACCACCGGGGTCGTGCCGATGGCGAGGTCTGGCTTGATCGCCTCCATCGCCGCGCAGTCATCTTCCAGCGAGGCGCGGAATTTCACCGTAACCCCGCGGGATTCCAGCCATTCGCGATCCCAGTCCGACTGTGCCGTGCGCGGACAGGCGGTACCGACGTAAGGCACATCCGCACCGCTTTCGATCAAGAGCCGCGCCACCAACAACTCGCTACCTTCATATCCCGATAGCGTCACCGTGCCCTTGATGGGCGTGGCCGCCAGCGCGCCTTTGATCGCGGGGAGAAACGCGTTCTGCGCGGCGGCCACTTGATCGGCGTGCACGCCAAACGCCGCGCCAATCTGCCCAAGCCAGTGTGCTGTTCCGTCATGTCCAACAGGTGCCGATCCCACGATGGGCCGACCCGCCGCCTCAAACTCGCGGATCGCGGCGGTGTAGAACGGATGGATCGCCGCCGCCGCCCCGCAATCAAGCGCGGCGTAAAGCTCGCGCCACTCACGACATGGCACGACAGGCCCCGCAGCCAACCCCATGGGCGCCAGCATCGCGCCGATCATCATCGGATCGGCCGGGAACATCTCGCCCAACAAAGCAACCGTCGGGCGGTCAGATTTGCCAGAGGCGGGCGCTTGCACCGGCCCGGCCTCAATCTCTTCGCGAGCGTATTTCAGCATCGCGCCGGCCAGCACATCCTTGGCCTCGGCATGGGTCGGAATGCCAAAGCCCGGCACGTCGATGCCAACAACGCGCACTCCGTCGATCTCGGACGGCAGCAAGCGCAGCGGCACGCCAGAGGCTGTGGGCACGCACAGGTTCGTCACCACAATCGCGTCATAGCGATCGGGGTCCGCCAAATCATGCACCGCCTCGCGGATGTCTTCGAACAGCTTGCCCGTGACCAGCGTCTCGGAATTGAACGGCACATAGCCGACCGACCGCCGCGCCCCGTAGAAATGGCTCACAAAGGTCAGCCCATAGACGCAGCAGGCCGAGCCGGACAGAACAGTCGCCACCCGCCGCATGCGCAGCCCCACACGCAAGGACCCGAACGCCGGGCACATAGATTGCGGTTTGTCATGGGGCCCTTGCGGATAGTCCTCGGCATACTGATCGAGGATCTCAGACTTGCCAGCCATACGGGCCGCAGCCTCCATCTCGGCCGCGCCAGCGTGACAGCCCATGCCATCCCCGCCTTGCAGGTCGGGCGTGGACTCTCCAGCCACTGTGGTGCCCAGCGTCACCTCGGCCTCGCCGGCCGCGTCATAGGTGATTTCACCCGTCATGACGTTGAGCCTCCGGGCCGTTGAGACGAGGTGAGGATGTCCAAGAGTAGCCGCCGGATCTGATCCGGCCGCGCCGCCTTGATCAGGCGATCCACGCAGTCAGTCTTTTGGGTGCGGCACGCCTCACACATCGTCGTAGATCACCTCCAGCGATGGCTTAGGCGCGGCGTTCTTGCCACGCATGTCCTGATCTGTGGCAGGCTCCAAAACAACGCCCGCGCCGGTGTCCGAGCCATCGAAAAGCTCGAGCAGGCCATCCTGGGTAAGGGGGGCCGGACGCACCGGCGGGGCTTCTGCGACGTTGAGCCCAAGCCCGGCGAACAGCTCGCCCCACTGGCTTTCTGCCGTCCCAACGATCTGATAATTCGCGGATTTCTTGCGCAGGTCATCGTCCTGCGGAATCGAGGCCAGCACCGGGATATCCACCGCCTTGGCAAAGGCCTGCGCCTCGCCCGATCCGTCATCTTTGTTGATCACAAGACCCGCGACACCGACATTCCCGCCCAGCTTGCGGAAATACTCCACCGCCGAACAGACGTTGTTGGCGACATAAAGCGACTGCAGGTCGTTCGACCCGACCAGGATCACCTTCTGCGCCATGTCCCGCGCGATCGGCAGGCCAAAGCCGCCGCAGACCACGTCCCCCAGGAAGTCCAAGAGCACGTAGTCGAAATCCCAATCATGGAAGCCGAGCTTTTCCAGCAGCTCGAACCCATGAATGATGCCGCGACCACCACAGCCCCGGCCAACCTCAGGCCCGCCAAGCTCCATCGCGAAGACGCCGCCGCGTTTAAAGCAGACGTCGCCGATCTTCACCTCTTCCCCGGCCAGTTTCTTCTTGGTCGAGGTCTCGATAATCGTGGGACAGGCCTTGCCACCAAAAAGCAGGCTGGTGGTGTCCGATTTCGGATCGCACCCGATCAGCAGCACACGCTTGCCCTGTTCCGCCATCATGTGGCTGAGGTTTGCGAGCGTGAACGACTTGCCGATCCCACCTTTGCCGTAGATCGCAATGATCTGGGTTTTCGACGTGGGCTCTTCCGCGATGATATCGGCCAGATCTTCATGCGCTTCATCGCGCAAACGCTGGTCGAACGCCTTGAGATTTGGGACATCGAGGGTCATGCAACCGCACTCCAATCCAGGATCATTTTCAGGCAGGCATCGTCATTGAAGGCCGTGGCATAGGCCTCGGGGGCATCGACCGCCGACCGCTCATGCGTGATGAGGCCGGACAGGGACAAAGCGCCCGCATCAATCAAGGCACGGGTCGCGGTCAGGTCTGCGCGATCCCATTCCGCAGCGATACGCAGGCGCGCTTCCTTCATGAAGGCCGGTGGGAACGCGAATGAGATCGGGTCGGTATAGAACCCCGCCAGAACAACTTCGCCGCCCTTCTCAATACGGCCGATCAAGCTGTTGAGCAGGCCCGCATTGCCGGATGCATCATAAATCGAGGTATAGTCGCGCCGATTGTCGGCATCGGGATGCACAACGTCGTAGCCTTCTGCACCGTGCGAGCGATCTTCCGATATTTCCCAAACGGTCGGAGCCGGCGATCCCGCAGCAATTGTGAGCCGCGCTAGCAGCCGACCGAGGACCCCATGGCCGACAATCAAATCGGGCGGCGTCTTGTCGAGCCCCGCCATCGCATGCCGAGCCGTCGCCGCCAGCGCGAGAAGCGCGCCTTCTGGCCCAAGGCCCGCGTCAATCTTGATGACCCGGTCCGCGTTGGTGACCACGCGGTTTGCGGCCCCGCCGAACAGGCCAAACGCCCCCTCATAGCAATTGGCACCAGGCACAAAGACATGATCACCCGGACGGTACTGTGTGGCAGCGCCAGCCTCGACCACGACACCAGCAGCCTCGTAGCCCGGGACAAGCGGATAGCCCATGCCGGGGAAGGGCGGCATGGTGCCATCCCAGAACAGCTTTTCTGTGCCGGTGGAAATCCCGGAATGCTGGATGTCGACGACCAGATCCGTCTCACAGGGATCGGTCAGCGCGAGGGTTTCCAGCGCGATGTCCCTTGGACCCTTTAGAATGATCGCCGCGGTGTCCAACTGACCCTCCAATCCCACGAAAGCGCGAATCTTGCGTCGGGACTCAGCCCGGTCAGATCACGCAGTAGTTGTCAGTGTAAACTTACAGTCTTAAGTGTCAACTAATTTGGACACATTTTAGTCACGTGGGTGTGCGGCCCGTTACAACGCCCGTGACAAAGGGCCGATGGGTGCGGGGCGTCCCGATATCAACGAACCCCGCCTCACGCAGAAGATCGGCAATCTCATGTTGCGACCGGGTTTTTCCGGTGCCCATGGCCATTGTGTAGACTGCAAAATAAGCATCACCCGCGCGTTCGGGCCGGTCGCCGCCCGACATCGGTTCGGACACGATAAGGCGCCCATTGGCGGGCAAGGCCTGCCTGACACGCCGCAACAACGCGCGAACCGTGTCGTCGGAATGATCGTATAGAACACGGATCAGGCTGACGGTATCTGCACCTTGGGGCAGAGCCTCATCACGAAAACTGCCTGGCACAATGTCGATCCGGTCGTTTAACCCCGCCGCTTCGAATCGCTGTGTTGCCGCGGGGGCAACCGCTGGCAGGTCAAAAAGCGTGGCCCGCATCCCCGGATAGCTGCGCGCAACGGCTTCCAAAAACGCACCCGTTCCGCCACCGACATCGAGGAGGTGGCGCGTGTCTGAAAAGGACACATATCGCAGCGTCTCTTCGGCCACCAAACCCTGACTGTCGGACATCAGATCGGAATACCGCGCGGCCGTGTCCGGATCTTCGGCCTGGGCCGCACCAAAGACATAGGGCCAGAACTGTGCCAGTTCCGTCTCGGTCTCACCCCGGAAGAAGGCCGCTGGATCTGCGAGATCACGGTAGAGCACACTGTGATGCTGGATCATTGCCTCGAGCCCCGGCACGCCCAACAGCGCCGCGCCCTTTTGCGCCAAAGCCACCCGGTCACCGCGCCGCAACCGCAGCAAGCCGAGCGACGCCCCGGCCTTGGCCAGTACACGCGCCCGGTCAATGGGCATGCCCGTGCGGCGCGCGATCTCATCAAGGGGCAAAGGCCCGTCCACCAACAGATGCAGGACCCGCAACTCCACCAAGGCCTGCAAAACCTGGCTATGCACGAAACCCGCCACCAGATCGAACAATGCTTCGCCATCGCGGCGGGCGATGCCACGGGTCAGGGGAAAGCGCGCGGCCCAGCTTTGAAACCCGCGCGATGCGATCAATCGGTTGCGCCAGCCTCGTAGCTTTGGCCGCCGGGGATGTGGCCGGGGGATCGGCCCATGGGTGGCGTCACTCACCTGGTACGGTCCGTTTTTCCGGTGCCATTGGGGTCAGCTTTTGGGCGGTCATCCGGACCATCTCGGCCAGCGCCGCCTCACCCGGACAATGCGGGATCGAGGCGATCGCCCCCGCCAGAATGTTCTTCAGCCGCGCGATTGCGCCTTCGACGCCCAGTTGCGCCACGGCATTGGGGCGGTGGTGCAAGTCATCCTGGCCCGCGGGCTTGCCAAGCGCATCTTCATCGTAGAGCGCATCGCGCAAATCATCGGCCACCTGGAACGCCTCGCCAATGCGCGCGCCCAATTCTTCCCAAGGCTCGGCCTCTTGCCCGGCAGCCACGGCCCCCATTTGGGTCGCCGCAATGAACAACGCACCCGTCTTGGCCTGGTGATAGGCCGACAGATCGACCTCGGCCTCACTCTCCCACCCTTGGCCGGCACAGATCCCGCTGGGCATGCCGGTGCGGCGGCCCAGGATACGGATCAGTTCCAGCGCGCGTGCGGGATCAGACGCACCCGCGCGGGCCAGCACCTCGAACGCCATGACAATCAGGCTATCGCCAGTGAGCAAGGCCAACGGCTCAGAAAAGGCGCGGTGGACAGATGGCTTGCCGCGCCGCACATCGGCATCGTCAAAGCAGGGCATGTCGTCATGCACGAGGCTGGCGCAATGGATCAGCTCAAGCGCCGCCGCAGCGGCGTCGGCGACACGGGGGGCATCATCGCCGCATGCCTTTGCCACAGACAACAGGATCGTCGGCCGGATCCGCGCCCCGCCGGGGGTGACCGCATAGTCGAGCGCGCGGGCCAGCTGATCAGGCGCAGGCGCGGCCTGTCCCTGCCGGATCGCACCGGAAATAGCCGTTTCAATTCTCTCGCTGAGTGGCATGCGCGAACCCTTTTTTCGCATGTGTCCAATATATCTGACACAATTGTGTAAATCATAGTGGACATATGGACCCGGCGAGTCAACAATTCCCGCGATGCCTGCATCCGAAGAACAAACAATTGTAATTGGCGCCGGAATGGGCGGGTTGGCGGCGGCCATGCGGCTGGCCCATGCAGGCCAACGCGTCACAGTGTTAGAGGCGCAGGATGGCCCCGGTGGCAAGATGCGCACCGTGCCCAGCGCGGCAGGCCCCGTGGATGCAGGCCCCACGGTGCTGACGATGCGCCAGGTCTTCGACAGCCTTTTTGAGGATGTGGGCCTGTCGCTGGACGATCATGTCACGCTTGAGCCCGAAGAGATCCTCGCCCGCCATTGGTGGCCCGACGGATCGACCCTTGATCTTCACGCCAATACGGAGGCCAGCGCCGCCACCGTGCGCGAGTTTGTGGGTGCCCGAGCAGAACAAGAGTTTCGCGCCTTCTCCGCCACCGCCGCCCGCCTCTTTGCCGCCTTTGACAAGCCGATCATGCAAGCCCCCGCCCCGCGGCTGAGCGGCCTGATTGCGCATGTCGCTGCACGGCCCGGGCTGATCCCCGCCATGGCCCCGATTTCGACCCTGGCGTCCCGCTTGGCGCGGCAGTTCTCCGACCCACGCCTGCGACAACTGTTTGGACGCTATGCGACCTATGTGGGCGGATCGCCCTATCAGGTGCCGGCGGTCCTGTCGCTGATCTGGCATGCCGAGGCATCCGGTGTCTGGCGCGTGAAAGGGGGGATGAACGCCCTGGCCCGCGCGATGCAGGGAGCGGCGGAAGCTCTGGGCGTGCGCTTTTGCTTCAACGCACCCGTAGCGAGCATTGAGACCGAGAATGGCCGCATGGCCGCGATACGCACCAAGGACGGGGATCGCTATCCCTGCACCACCGCAGTCTTCAATGGCGATCCCCGCGCGCTGGCCATCGGTCGTCTGGGCCAAGAAGCGGTGGGCGCCGTACCCCGCAAAGCCACCGAACCGCGCAGCCTGTCGGCCAATGTCTGGGCATTCGCGGCGGAATACAGCGGCCCGGACCTCGCCCATCATAACGTCTTCTTCGGACGTGATCCCCGCACGGAATTCGACCCTATTGCTGCGGGACACCTGCCCGAAGACCCGACACTTTACATCTGCGCCCAGGATCGCGGCGGCACACGCACGCCACCCGCGACAGAACGCTTTGAGATCATCATGAATGCCCCGGCCCTGCCCGGCGCTCAGCCGGAGGATATCGCAACATGTCGGACACGTACGTTCCAGACACTGGCCCAGCACGGGGTGAGGTTTTCGCCCGAGCCGGAGGACGCGGCACTGACGACACCCGCGGGCTTCGACCAGCTCTTTCCAGCCAGCCAAGGTTCCCTGTACGGGCGGAGCCCGCATGGGCTGACAGCAGCCTTCGACCGGCCCACGGCGCGGACGTCCCTGCCGGGGCTGTACCTCGCGGGGGGCGGGGCGCATCCGGGGGCGGGGGTCCCGATGGCAACCCTCTCCGGCCGGCACGCGGCCGAGGCGATCTTGACGGACCGTGCTTCAACCTCGACGTCCCGTCCGATGGCTACGCGTGGTGGTATGTCGACGGCATAAGCGACGACGGCACCCGCGCGGTCTCTGTTATCGCCTTCATAGGGTCTGTTTTCTCACCCTGGTACCGCTGGACGGGGCGCAAACGCCCGCACAACCACGTTTGCATCAATGTCGCGACCTATGGCCCCGGCGGGCGGTTCACCATGACCGACCGGGGCGAAGGCGCGCTGCGCCAGACCAATGACACGTTCGAGGTCGGGCCGAGCAAGCTGCGCTGGCTGGGCGACCGGCTGGAGATCGATATTGATGAGATCTCGTCTCTGCCACTGGTCAGCCGGGTGAAGGGCAAGATCACGGTGCGGCCCACCGGGCTGACGGATGTGGAACTGCCGCTCCACCCCAAAGGCACCCATGTCTGGCGCCCTTTTGCGCCCACCGCAGATATCGAAGTAGACCTCAACCGAGGCTGGCAATGGAACGGGCACGGGTATTTCGATGCCAATTTCGGCACGCGCGCGCTGGAGGATGACTTCAGCTATTGGACCTGGGGCCGGTTTCCGACGTCTGAAGGCTCGGCTTGCTTCTACGATGCCGTGCGCCGGGACGGGTCCGAACTGAGCGTCGGGCTGGCCTTCGATCGTGACGGCCACGCCCACACGATGGAAATGCCGCCGCTCACCCGGTTCAATCGCTCCCTCTGGGCGGTCAAGCGTGAAACCCGCGCTGATGCCGGCTATCGCCCGCGCCAGGTCAAGGCGATGCTCGATGCGCCATTCTACAGCCGATCGGCCATCCGAACGCAGATCCATGGCGAAGAGACGGTGGGCGTCCATGAGGCGCTGGATTTGAACCGTTTCGCTTCGCCACTGTTAAAACCGATGCTCGCGGTGCGCGTGCCACGGCGGCCAGGCTGGACGTTCGCAGACTAACGGCGCTCTCGTCGGCCCACAAACGCCATGCCGCGCCCCCCGCACCGGCGTTTCGTGGTTTTACGCGTTGAGAGTGAGCAAACTCCCGCAGGCCCTCTGCAACACGCGCAATCGTGATGCCGTCCCTCTCTCGACAAGCCATACACGCGCGGCTAGCCCATCAGGCAACGTCCATTACGTCGGGTAGCCCTGATGATCTTTCCCAGCGTTCTGCGGGCCTTCGCCATCCTTGCCTTCGCCGTGCTTGCGGCCTGCAGCACCCCGTCCACCCAATCCCCCGGCCCCGCCGCAACCCAGGACGTCATCGAACTGACCCGCGCGATCCAGGCGCTCGGCCCCGAGGTCGACCCCGAAGAGGCCGCCCGCGCCGCCCGCATCGCTTACGAACACACCTACACCTTGGCGCTGCAGTACCAGATCACCGACCCGCCGCTGATCCACAACACAAAGGTCAACATGGGGCTGAAACCCCGAGGCCTCTGCTGGCACTGGGCCGAAGACATCGAGACCCGGCTGGCACAGGAAAACTTCCAAACGCTCGACCTGCACCGCGCCATCGCGAACCACGACAGACCGCTTCGGATCGAGCACTCCACTACCATTGTCAGCCGCGCAGGCGACGGGATGTTCGATGGCATCGTTGTAGATCCGTGGCGTCTTGGCGGGGTGCTGACATGGGTCCACACCGACGAAGACCCCGACTATGTCTGGCACGCGCGGGAGGATGTCTTTGCCTATAAGCGCGCGCGCGAGGAACGGAGAGCGCGGTTCGCGCGTTAAGCTACGGGTCGGCTCCGCTGAGGGCAACTATGGGCGGGACTTGGGCACGGGCTGAGTTGTGGCGGATGGAGCGAATGAGCCCATGGGCGACATTGATAGCGGCCACAGCATACAGCAGCATGGGCTCAAAGTGGTCCTTCGCTACTCAAACTGGAGGCCGAGCCATTGGCCTCTCAGCCCCACCGAAGGCAAGACAAAAGTAATCTCCTAACGATGCTCATCAGAGACCAGCCGCCCATCCTCAAGCGTTACGATCCGATCGGCCAAATCGAGCACGCGGTTATCATGGGTGACGATCAGGCTGGTGGTGCCGCGCACCTCGCCCAGGCGTTTCAACAGTTTGATCACGTTGCGGCCGGACTCTTTATCGAGGGCGGCGGTGGGTTCGTCGCCGAAAACGATCTCTGGATTGCCCACAAGGGCGCGCGCGATGGCTACCCGTTGCTTCTGGCCGCCTGAAAGGTTTCCAGGGCGGTAGTCGACGCGGTCATCAAGCCCGAGAAGACCTAGAACATGGTTGGCGGCCAGTCGGTCATCGATCCGTCGCCGTTTTTCCGGCTGGACCTCAAGACCTAACCGCACGTTCTCAGATGCTGTGAGGCTGTCGTGCAGGTTGTGGGCCTGAAACACGAACCCTACGCGGCGGCGCATCGCCACCTGTTGCGCCACGGTCGCGCCGCGCAATTCTGTGCCCAGCAGATTGACCGACCCGTCCTGCACCTCACGCAAGCAGCTCACCAACGTCAAAAGCGTTGTTTTGCCCGAACCCGACGGCCCCATCAGAATGGTGAGTGAGCCCGCCGTGACGCTCAGGTTGATGTCAAAGAGCGCCTGCTTCTTGGCATCGCCCTTGCCGAACCAGTGGTTGAGATGACGTACATCTATGGCGGGTTCGTTGCGCATCGCAGGCTCAGAACAGATCAGCCGGTTCGGCCGCGTTGAGTTTGCGCGTCGCAATGGCGCCGGAGACAGTGCAGGCGGCCAGGCTGCCCAAAAGAACTGCGATCGCCAAAGCGGGTGTCATCGCAACCGGCAGGCCCGTAAGGGCGACGAGCAGAGCGTAGAGTCCGAGCGAGATCAGAAGCCCCGGGATGAAGCCCAGCACAGCAAGGATGACGGCCTCTTCAAAGACAACACCCAGGAAATACTCCGGCCCATACCCCACCGCCTTAAGCGTCGCGTATTCCCGCAAATGGTCGGCCACGTCGGATGACAGCACTTGATAGACGATCACGATGCCCACGATGATGCCCATCACGACCCCGAAGCCGAAGATGAGGCCTGTGGGCCGTTCGGTCGTTTGAAACCGCAGATCTTCGCTGGCGGCATCTGCAACGGTCCGGATTTGCAGGGTTTCGGGCAGTTCGGCCCTCAGGCGAGCAACGACCGCATCCGCTTGATGCCCCGCCGCAACCTTGAGCAGGATGTGGTTGGGCGCGCCGCTTGTGCGCGCGGGGAAAAGCCTCAGGAATGTCTGCTCTGACGTGACCATGTAGCCGTCCGCGGAAAAGCTGACGCCGCCCTGAAACGTGTTGGCAAAGGCAAGCTGCTGGCCGTTCACCTCGGTCACAAGGGGGCTTTGGGGGCGGATGCCGGCCATCAGATCGGGATCAAGGCCGCGGGTTTGCTGATCGATGATCGCCACGTTCGGCAACGCAATCGCGCGGGCGTTCCGGCTTATGTCACCACTCAGGAAATCGAGGTGTTCGGGCTGCAACGCATAGACCTGAAAGGTGGTCTGATCCCCCTCCCGCTCCCACCGGGCATTCGACAGAAAAAGCCCGGTGCCCCGCGCGACACCCGGATCGGCCAGCGCCTGGAACATCCATTGCCGCGCGACATTGCCGCCCTCGGTCAGGGTGTTGGCATCTTGTGCCGAAATCATGATGTCGGCGTTGAAGAGGTCATAGCTCTTGATGATCGAGCTGTTCATGCTGCCCATGATGCCGAGCTGCACAAAGACCAGCACTTGCGCGAAGGCCACGCCAGCCAGAGCCGCGGCCAGGCGGCCGGGATTGTGCGTCAGCTGCATCCACCCCAGCGGCAGGCGGCCAAGGAGGCGTTGCAGAAGTGCGGTCATTGCGGGGCTGCGTCGCGCGTGTCGATCCGCGCAATCACCTCAAGGCCGGTATAGCGGCTGGCCAGTTCGGAGCTTTCTGGTGTGAGTGTCACCAGCACCCGCACGATGCGGGCATCGGTGGCGGCGGCGGTATCGTCTGACACGATCTCTTGACGCTCCACCTCAAGCCCGATCTCCGACACCTCACCCTCCAGCGCGAGACCCACCGCGTCGGCAAGCACCTCCACGGGTTGGCCCAGCGCGATATCGGCGATCCGGTCCTGATAGACCTCGACCTCGGCCATCATCCGCGAGGTATCGCCGATGCGCATTAGCGTCTGCCCACCTACCGATTGACCGACCTGCGCATCAATGGCCAGCACCGTCCCGCTGATCGGCGCGGTCACCTGCGCGCGTGCCAGGTCAAGCCGGGCGCGGTCCGCTTCGATCCGCGCGGCCTCCAGCGTGCGTTCGGCGACGATGACGTCGTTCTGCGCGGAGAGATCTCCTGCCTCATAGCGGGCAAGCGTGGCTGCCGCGCGTTCGCGGCTTTGCTGCGATTGGCGCGCGGCGGCGGCGGCTTGGTCAAGCGCGGATTGGGTGGCGACGCCCCGATCAAAGAGCGCGCGCACACGAACCAGATCCTGCGCGGCGACATCGGCTGCCGCCGCCGCCTCATCCAGCGTTGCCTCCGCCTCTGCGATGCTGAGAGAGACGCTTTGCCGGGTGCGGGCGAGGTTGGCCTCTTGCAAAGCGACGTTCGCTTCGGCGGCCAGCACGGCGCTTTGCAGGGCGGCCTCGTTGTCAAGGAGGGCCAACAGGTCGCCCTGTGCCACGCGGGCGCCGGTGGACACCTTCAACTCGGCAAGCCGCGCGTCACCTGCCCCGAAAGGTGGTGCAACGGGCGAGACATCGCCTCGGGGCAGGATACGGGCGAGGCCGACGACGTCCGTGGGCTGCAAGGTTGCAGCCACGTCTTCCGGCAGAACCACATCGGCAGGCAGCGCGATGGGGCTGGAGGAACCGCCGCCCGGGGCAAGCCCGAAGGTGCGGAAAAACGCCTGCAGCGACGGGGGCTGGAAGTAGAGGCCGATAATGCCGCCCGTGGCGAGCAGAAGCATCACGGTCGGCACAAGAAGAAGTCGGCGGCGTGGCGACCTATCGCGTCGCGCTTGCGCCGGTGGTGCTGTCCGATCCACGACCTCCAGCGGCAGATCGTCATCTCCTGAGGTATCGGGGCCGGGGTCTTTCTCGGTCATTGCTGCCTCACTCCGCCGCGACCTTGCGCTCCGCCACAGCCGGCTCGGCCATCGGCACGACACCTGTGCCTTGGGTCGGAGCCGTCCCGCTTGCATCGGGCGCCAAGGCACGGCCCAGGCGGCCAATGGCGTGCGTCACACGCGCCTGCAGGACAAACACCGCAGGGACGCAGACGATCACGATCAGCGTGCCGAACAACACGCCATAGCCGATTGAGACCGCCAGCGGGATCAGGAACTGCGCCTGAAGCGACGTCTCCATGATCAGCGGGAACACCCCAAGGAAGGTTGTCAGCGACGTCAACAGGATCGGGCGGAACCGCTCTTTGGTGCCGCGCACTACCGCCTCTTGCAGGTCGAGCCCTTCTGCAAGGTACTCGTTGTAGAGGTCGACCATCACCAGGGAGTTATTGATGACGACACCGGCCAAACCGATGATCCCGAAGATCGACAACAGCGTCAGCGGCAGCCCCATAATGAGATGCCCCGCCACAGCCCCCACCAGCCCCAGCGGGATGGCCAGCATAACCACAACCGGCTGGATGTAGGATCGGAAGATCAACGCCAGAAGCGCAAAGATCACGAAAAGCGCGATGGCAACTGCCTGGCCAAGGGCGGCAGCGGCATCCCCCTGCGTGCGCTGTTCGCCGCCGAAATCGACGATCAGGCCGTCGTAGCGCTCGGTAAGGACAGGGATGATGTCGCCTTGGATAATTCCGTTGGCCTCTTGGCCCGTAATCACCGCAGGGTCCACATCCGCCGTGACGGTCGTGATCTGCCGCCCGTTTCGGCGCAGAATTTCGGAGGGGGCCAGCCCTTCCTCCACCCGTGCAACGGCGGAGAGGGGGATGACGTCGCCCGATGGCGTGGTCACCCAACTGTCGAGCAAATCGGCAAGGCTGTCGCGATCTTCTGCAGGATAGCGCACCATCACCGCGACGTTGTCGGCCCCGCGCTGCACGGTGGTTGCCTCCAGCCCAAAGAACCCGGCGCGGGTCTGGGTGGCGAGGTCTTCCAGCGTCACTCCCCAAATGCGTGCGTCTTCCCGCAGCGCGAGGCGGTATTCGGTGAGACCGGCAGAGTTGTCATCGCGGATCGAGAACACGCCCGGGATCGCCCGCAGGCTCTCGCGAAGGTCCGCCACCACGGGCGCGATGTCCTGCCCATCGGGCAGCGACAGCTCAACCGCGATTGGATCGCCTGCACCGACAAGTTGCGCCGAGACGGTCAGGCTGTTGACCCCCGGCACATCCCCGATGGCCGCCAGCCAAGCCGTCTCAAAATCCGATGTCGGCCAGTCGCGCAGTTCGGGGTCGGTGATCTCGACGACGACATTGGCAACCGTCGCCCCGCTTGAGACCTGCCCGCCACCGGGCCCACCTTGCGCGGGGCCAAGGCCCACAACCACGTTCTGCCCCACCAAGACAGGTGGTGCACCTGCGCTCAGCCGCTCCTGAATGGTCGCTGCTGCGTCTTCGGCGGCCAGGCGCACGTCTTCGGCCACCCGCTCGGTCATCGCGAAGGTGGTCCCGTCGCTCATCTCGATGCTCGCGGTCACGAAGGTACCGTCGATGGACGGGAAGAAGTTGAACCGCACATAGCCATGGGCCAACAGGCCGAACGTGACGATCATCAACGCCGCGGCCCCAGCGATGGGGATCAGAACCCGACGCGTGGTAAACCGCAGCACTGCGTCAAGCGGGCCATGGATAAACGCCTGAAGCACGCGGTCGACGCAAGCGCGCAGAAGGCGGAGCACCCGCAGTACAAGGTTCGGCTTGTAGTCCGGCGACACATCGAGCTTTGAAAGGTTGCGCGGCAGGATGAAGAGCGCCTGCAACAGCGACATCACCAGTACGATCATCACCACGAGCGGAATGTCGGAGAGGAACTTGCCCAGCGTGCCGGGCAATTCCAGGAGCGGCCAGAACGCCACAAGCGTTGTTACGGTGGAGAACACCACCGGCACCGCGATCCGTTGGGTGGCGCGCACTGCCGCCTCTTGCGGCGACATCCCCCGTTCGTTGTAGGTATAGACGTTCTCAGAGACGACGATCGCGTTGTCGACGATGATCCCGATGGCGAGGATAAACCCGAAGAGCGAGATCATGTTGATCGACATGCCAAGTGCGGCCATCGCCGCAAGGGCCGCCGAGAACGAGACGGCAATGCCCACGGCAGACCATGCGGCAAGGCGAAAGTCCAGAAATAGAGCAAGGCAGGCCACAACCAGCGCGAGGCCAATCACCGCATTCGTCAAAAGCAGGTCCAGACGCGACTGCAATTCGCGCGCATCGTTCTGCCAGACCGTGGCTGAGACGCCTTCCTGCAAGGATGGCTGAAAGCTCTCGGTCAGATACGCCTGCGCCGCATCGACAATTTCCAGAACCTGCTCTTCCCCCACCCGAAAGACGTTGACCGAGACCGAGCGCTCGCCGTTAAAGGAGGCCGACAGATCAGTGTCTTCGAACCCGTCGGTGACTGTGGCAACGTCACGTAGAAACAGGCGCCCGCCGTTCTCGCCTGTGCGCAACACGATGTTCTCGAAATCGGTCTGCGTATAGTTCCGCCCCACTGTTCGGATGGGGAAACTCACCGTATCGGTATCAATCGCGCCGCCTGGTAGCTCGAGCGAGTTCTGGCGGATCGCGTTTGCCACTTCCGTCATGTTGAGCCCGTAGGCCCGCAAGGTGTCGCGATCGACCTCCACCGTCACCTCATAGTCGCGCCGATTGGCGACCTCGACATAAGAGATCGCATCAAGCAGTAACAACTCGTCGCGCAGCCGTTCCGCCTCTTCGGTCAGAACACGCTCGCTCGCTGTGCCGTGGACGGCGATCTCAAGCACACGCGAGGAATTGGTGGATTGCGTGACTACAGGCTCTTCGGCGTCTTCGGGGAAGACATCAATGCTGTCGATCTCGGTTCGGATCTCATCCAGTTTTTCCTGCAGGTCTTCCCCAAGCAGGAACGTCACCGTTACACCACCGCGACCCTCCGAGATGCTGGCGGTGATCTCATCGATCCCGTCGACCGCCGTCAGCTCATCCTCGATGGGCCGCACGACGCTTTCCTGGATCTCGGTCGGCGAGGCGCCGGGATAGCTGACCGAGATGTTCACACTGTCGAGCGTGATCTCGGGAAACGTTTTCTGCGCGATCGAAATGGCCGACAGCGCGCCCAGCGCGCCCACGAGGATGATCGTAAGCATTGCGGCAACGGGATGCTCCCCACACCAGCGGATCGCGGCGTTCATTGCGACGCCTCCGTGGCCAGCGCCGCCTGGTCTGCACTATCACCCGCATCACGCAGGGCCATCCCCGGCACGGGCGCGGCCAGCGCGGTGAGAATGACGGCCGCCTCCTGCGGTGGATCCTGCACTTCGACAAACGACCACTCGCCATCCACATGCACCCGGCGGGCCGGAATGATCCGCAGCGCATCCCCGTCGTTTAGCCACAGCGCATTGCCGCCGCGAACGGCTACAGAGGGCACGCGGTAGATGTTTTCGCGCGCGGCCCCGTCGATCAACACATTGGCGAACGCGTTGATCAGAGCCGGCGGCGCGCCCGAGGCAAGATCTGTCTCTTCGCCGTTGCCTTCGACACCGATCAGAGTGTCCAATCGCACCGCCGCCGTCAGCGTGCGGGTCGCGCGGTCGAGCTGGGGTTCGACCCGGGCGATATACCCGCTCCATTGAAACACATAGTCAGCAAAGGGGATATCGATCCGGGCGCGGGGCTGTGCGCCGGCAAACAGGCCGGGGATCAAAGCCGCATCCGCTTGGCGGATGGCGATGTCGACTTCCAGTTCATCCGGCGTGAAGGCTTCGGCCAGCACCTGGCCGGGGTTGACCACATCGCCAACCTCCACCGCCTTTGTCAGGATCGACCCATCGAAGGGCGCACGAATGCGCCGGTCCTCTATCGCGATCTCTGCCGCTGCCCGGGCCGCCCGGAGCCCTTCCAAGTTGGCCTCAAGCTCGGTGATTTGTGATTGCAGCTGATCCACCTGCGTGCGCGACGCGACCTGCCGTTCAAAGAGCGACTGTGTGCGCTCCAAGTCATCCTGCAACTGGCGCAACCGCGCCTCAGACGCCGCGATATTCGCATCGGTCTGGGTCAGCGTCGTCTGCTGCGCGCGGTCATCGATCTGGACGAGAACATCGCCTTCCGCAAAGGCACCGCGATTGATGATTGCCGGGTGTACCTCTGTCACAAGACCCGAGGCCTGCGCCGCGACCGCCACCTGCCGAAACGGCAGCACAAACCCTTCGCCGCGGATCGGCAGCGGGCCCTCATGCCGTGTCAACGCACCGGTTTCCACCAGCGCCACTGGCCGCTCGATGGGCGTGGCTTCCACGACCTCGCGGTTCTCGCCGAGATAGCGGAAGCCGAAAACACCGCCCGCAACAATCGCTGCAGCCACGAGCAACCAGAACGCTTCCCGCGCGATGGTCAGTGCAGTCCCAAGGGTTTTGCGAAACATGGATGTCTCCTTGCTGACAATACTGTCAGCAACTAGGAGGAATTGGCAATCTTCAACCCGCTCGACTATGCTTTTTCCGAACGGGATGCGCGCGAAATCGCACAATGCCGGTTTTTGTAGCGCTTTGGGACCCTAAGATACTGACAATGACCGCCCCAAGCGACAGCCCTGCCTATCGCCGCCGCAAAGCCGACCGCCCCGATGAAATCATCGCGGCCGCCCTACACGAATTTCACGACCGCGGCTTTGCTGGGGCCAGCATGGCGCGCATTGCCAAGGGCGCAGGCGTGTCCCGCGCGACGCTTTACCTTTACTTCGAGAACAAGGAGGCGTTGTTCCTCGCCGTGGCCGAGGAGGCCATGTCGGGGTTCACGCGCGCCGCCAGCGAAAAGATCGAGATCGGCGATCATACGACCGAAGACACGCTGCGCGCGCTCTTCAGCCAGTTCTACCGCACAATGATGAGCACCAAGAACGGCGCGCTTTTGCGCATTCTCATCTCGGAAGGCCCCGCGATGCCGCATCTGGTGGAAGCCTATCACTCTCAGATCCTCACCACGGGGCGCACCCTCCTCGAGCGGATCATTGCCCGGGGGATCGCGCGTGGAGAGGTAAGGCCAGACTCAGCCGGCCGCATCCCGCAAATTCTAATCGCGCCCGCAATGTTCTACGCGATCCATTCTATGGTCTTCGGATCAGTTGAAACCCTGGACGAAGACAGTTTCGCAGAGGCGCATCTCGACCTCGTAATGCGCGGGATTGGAACTTAACAGAGGCTTAAACGTGCATGCCTGAACACAAATGACAGTCTTTGAGATCAGGGTCTGGTCAACTGGTTCCGGGCCACTGATTTGGGCTTTCGTCAGCGTGGTTGCTGGGACCGGTGGCCGCATGATGAGTGCCTGACGCGGTTGGGATGCGCGGGCCTGAAGCGGATGATCGAGGTGTCTTTGTGACAAAACTGTATGCGTCTTGTCGCGCTGCGGAAGCTGTAACCCCCCCTCACGCCACGCAAGCATTATCCTGTGACCAAGGGCGGACAGTGCCAAGCGAAACTTAAAAAGCCAACACCGCCGACAGGCCAGCTAGCTCACTGCCGAACCAAGTCGTGTTTGGGAGAAGTTCCAAACTTGCGGGCGTACTCACGACTGAATTGCGCAGGGCTTTCGTATCCCACCTCAAAGCACACTTCAGATACAGAGCGGGCTTGGCTCGTGAGCCTGTTGCGCGCATCAACCAGCCGCAAATCCTTTTGAAACTGAAGCGGCGACGTTCCGGTGACCCGCTTGAAGTTCTTGTAGAAAGCCGAAGCGCTCATATTGACGCGGTCCGCAAGCTCCGGGATGGACAGTGATTCCGAATAGCTCTCGCGGATCAGGCCAATGGCCGTGTTGATCTGACTTGGGATGCTCGCAGGCGCAAGAAGCTGGCGTAGCATGCCGCCATTCGGTGCGAGCAACAGGTGATAGTGGATCTCCTTCAGAAGCACCGGTGCGAGCACGCGGCCTTCGATCGTCGATTGCTCCAAGTGCAGATAACGTCCCACGGCGTCGACCAAGGCCGGGCTTGCGATGTGGCTATGCACAACGCTCGTTGAGGCGTCGTCATATCCTTCCGCCTGGATTTCCCCATCGATGCTTCGAAGAAGCTCAAGATCAATTGGAATGATCGCCGCGAGATAAGGCATCTTCGCATCGGCGCCGGTAATGCGGGACACAATCGGGACATCGTGGCTGACGATGACGGCATCTCCTTGCGTCGCGATTACGGTCTGCCCGCCGGCAATGATCTCTTTGCCGCCTTGGACGACGAGGCAGACCACCGGCTCGTATATCATCGCGTTGAATGCGGTCGTTGCCGTCTCGCGCAAGCAACGAACATAGGTGTTCTTGCGCGTGATGCCGGCGTGCGAACAGGTTTGATCGAGAGCGGCCCATTCAACGGGTTTGATCAAGTCGGCGATATCCATTTTGTCCGGTCCTTTGTAGCGGTGTCATCTGAGGGTGTTCGCGCGTTGGAAAGCTGGCGCTGATCGGCGCGAGGCCCGATCAGTTGGTTGAATTCGGGAAGAGCCAGCCGATGGCACGACTGGTTCCCCCGGGCTTTGGACGACCGGTTCGGCAAGGCAGCATGTGGTTCGGCGGGGTGTCAGCCGCACTTGCTGGTTCAGCGTCCATCGTTTCGGCTGAAGATCAGCCGATGTGACGGGCGGCGTCCCCGTAGCTGACGTCCATGACCTCTCCGGTCATGCGACTAGAGGCGTCGCCCGCGAAGAACATGACGGCCTTCGCAATATCCTCGACTTCGTGATGGCCGATCCCCAGCGTGCTGCCGGATGCGATCGCCGCTGACACATCGTCGAAAGTCGGGTTGGCCGCATCTGGTAAGATCGCACTCAACACCGCCTCATTGTCAGCAAACGGTGTCCGCACAAGACCCGGTGCCACGACGTTGCACAGGATGTTTTCGCGCCCATACGCCATCGCAGCACTCTTTGCGATGCCGTTTACGGCCCACTTGGTCGCCCCGTAGACACCGAAGATACCATTGCCGGTCCGCGAAAGACCCGAGGAGATGTAGATGATGCGTCCACCACCGGCAGCCCGCAGATGCGGCACGGCGGCCTGCGTTGTCTTGATATAGCCACCGACGTTGACTTCGTAGAGCGTTGAGATTTCGCCGGCGGTCACGCTGTCGAATGCGCCGGCATGGCCGACGCCCGCGTTGGCCAGAACGATGTCCAGGCTGCCAAAGCGGTCAACGGACTGTTGCATTGCGGCCTGCTGCTCTTCGAGATTCCGGACGTCACCCTGGTAGGTGAGGCACTGAACGCCGAGCGCTTCAATCCGTGCCTGTGCTTCGGCAAGATCAGACGCGCTGGGCAAAGCATAGCTCACATGCGGCATGCTCGACGAGGCAATATCAAACAGCACAATGTTGGCACCGGCTTTTGCAAATTCCTCTGCCGAAGCAAGTCCGATACCGCGCGCGCCGCCGGTCACGAAAGCCGTCTTGCCGGAGAGTTCGCCTTGCGGGGCGTCCTGCGCCATCGCCGCACGAGTAGTCACCATGCCGGTGGCGGCCGCGGCCGCCGCGCCGAACACTCCACTCGTCAGGGCCGCGCGTCGGCTCATCAGTGGGGAGCGTTCGACAGTTTCAACTTGGGAGGCGGGGTTTTGGGGGTGTTCATTCTTCATGGTCAGGTCTCCTGTGTTGGTGATGACCATGAAGTGGCGCGAAGGCAGGTATTTCGCTTTCCCGATCCTCTATACGTTTTGCACAATTCTCCAAAACGCAGGTGCGTCGGGGAGAAGCGGCGCGTTCCTGTACTGTGGGTTCTTCGAAGCGTGCCTGCGAACCAGATGCCGATCCCGTTTTCGGGAGCAAAGCACCTAGCGGATCACGCTGCTTCTACAAGTCACACGGCAACCTGTTTCATGGCCTTTGGCGGAACGCCAAATTTTCGGGAGTATTCGCGGCTGAATTGCGAGAGGCTTTCATAGCCAACCTGAAACGCAACTTCCGTCACGGTTGCGACGCCCGACGTCAGAATGCGCTCTGCCTCGTGCATCCGCATCTGCTTTTGATACTGCAGCGGCGTCATCCGCGTCACCGACTTGAAGTGCTGATAGAACGCGGACTCGCTCATCCCCGTCTGTGCCGCAAGGACGCCCATCGACAATGGCTTTGCGTAGTTCGAGTTGATGATGTCGATTGCACGGGCGATCTTGCTGGCATGGCTCGTCTTGGCGATGAGCTCGCGCAGCATCCCGCCCTGGGACGACTTGAGAAGTCGAAAGTGAAGCTCCTGAAACTGCGCCGGCCCGATGATCTCAGCAGCCGCGGCATCATCGGCGGTTTCAAGATACCGGTGAATCGACTCGACAAGATCCTCTGTCACGCGATCGACAGCAAAGGATGCCGCACCGTCAGTCTGGAAACCAGCCTTGTCGATCCGCTTGGCGAAGTTGTGCAGCGTAGGCACATCCAACTTCAGCACAATGGCGAGGTAGGGTTCATCGGATGACGCTTTGACGACTTGCGATGCGACCGGAAGGTGGTGACTTACGATCAGCGCCTGACCAGCAACAATCTTGTACACATCATCGCGGACGCGCGTGTCCTTTGCGCCGCTCAGGACGATGCACAAATTGGGCTCATAAACCGTATCCATCCAATCCGTGGTGCAAGAGTGCCTGACGAGGATCAGGCCATCTGCGGGAAACAGAAGACCATCATCCATCCGCTCGCTACGGAAAGCGTTGGAGACGGCAGACTTAAGTTGTTCAAGCATACGACCTCCCGGTTGCACACTCCCTGCGCAGGTGCGGATTGGTACTGCCGAAGAGATAGGGTGAAGCCTCACCTCAGCAAACTGCCCGGTGCGCGCAGTACGAGCGCTGGGATGTCAGATCCTGCCCGAGCCGTGTCAAAAAGTAGAAATAGGCAAAACCTGCCGAGGATCAGTCAAGCTTCTCCCCACCTGATGTCTTACGTCTTTTGCCAGACAGCGGTGGAAGATCCGCTAGCAGAAATCGCAAGAGATCAGACTGAAGGGAGACTGAAATGACTGCTATCGTTGAACAAATTCGCAAACCCAGCGTTCAAACCGGTCTCGCCGTAGCAGGCAAGAGCTGCCTCGTCGTCGGCGGCTTGGCTGTCGCACAATCAGCGGCCGCGCTTGTCGTGTTCTCACTTTAATCAGGCAAGCGGAGAGGATTTCGCCATGGAAGACCTAATGACTGTCTCGGGCAAGATCGGGCGATCTGCCATGATCCTTGAACAAGCCGAACAAGCTCAAGCCGACGCGATTGCCTTGGCACTCGGCGACGCGGGCCAACTTGCAGTCGCAGAAATGTCTGGAAGTCACGGTACGCAACTCTGGCGCACCGCATCCCACGAGATGCTGCGCGGCCTTGTTTTCATAGGCAGTGGGTCCATTGGCCAGTTGCGCTCAACCGTTCAGGCCGCCGGGGTGATTGCAACCGCGGAAACGTCCGTCTTCTTGGAATGCGGGCAAGCGGCTGACGCGCTGTTCTGTCTAACGACCGACGACACGTTCGACCTCGTGTTCAAGGCGCTTCGAGAGACATGTTTGGCGGCATCAGCATCCGGTGTGGTCTTCTTCGGCGAAGCAGAGGTTTCGGACCATTCGTCTTTGCGCAGTCTTAGCCGCAGCCTCCGCCTCTCTGAAATGACACTCGGGTCGCACCCGCTTAGTTTGGGAGTGCAGTCCGACAACACAGCCGACCAGTCGGTAGAACTGTGTGATCTGTCGCGGGTATTCTTGGGGAACGACTGTCCCAATGTCGGCCGAAGCTTTCCGCAAACCATCCGGCTGCGCATTCAGGCGGAGCACTTGCACTAGCGGTTTTCAGAACTCGACACTTGCAACCTATGATCGAAGGAGGGGCAGATGTCCTCGATCCAATCCCAGTTTCTCGACTTCACCGCACGTCACGATCGGTACGGGTCCATTGATCCTCGCACGACTCTCAAAGGCAGCGCCAAGGGCAAGGTGGTCTTCATCTCTGGTGGCTCACGTGGCATCGGCCAGGCGACAGCGGTTGCCTTTGCGGAAGCCGGTGCGAAGGCCGTCTACTTCACTGCCCGTACCGAGGCCGCGCTCAGGGAAACGAAAGCACTGGTCGAAGCGGCCAATCCTGAGACGCGATGCAGCTATTCCGTCTGCGATGTCACCGTCGCGGCAGAGGTCGAAGCGGCAACCGCCGATTGCATTGCCCAGTTTGGTGCGATTGACGTGGCCGACGCCAATGCCGGCTTCCTCGGCCCATGGGTCAAGATCGGTGAAAGCGATCCCGAAAGCTGGTGGAAGAACTGGCAGGTAAACGTTCAAGACGCCTATCATGTCATCCGGTTCACGCTGCCGCATCTGATAAAGAGCGCGAAAGTTCATGCCGAAGAAGGTCAGAGCGGCGGGCACCTTATCCTGCTGTCCTCGATTGGCGCACAGCTTCTGATGCCCGGTGCTTCGGACTATCAGACGGCGAAACATGCCATCAATCGGCTGTGCGAATTCGTGCAGAGCGATCACGGCGAAGACGGCATCAAGTGCTTTGCAATCCATCCCGGCGGCGTTGCCACCGAGCTTGGTCACGCGATGCCGGAACAATTGCACGAGTACCTGACCGACACACCGGATCTGGCCGCCTGTTTCGCCGTCTGGCTCAGTTCCGGGGCAGCAGACTGGGCGAAAGGCCGGTATCTTAGCGCCACTTGGGACGTCTTGGAGCTTACTTCCCAAAAGGACGCGATCATTGGCAACGACCTGTTGGTCAATCGCTTGCGAGCTCGCCCGTGACGTTGTGCAGAAACGGGCCCCAGCTTACAGGAGACGCACCACAACCGGATTTTCGAACCCTAGGTGAGCATGAGCAGACGTTGCAGCGAGGAACTGTCATTAGGGCTGCGTCTTCAGCATTCAGCGAAAGTAGCCGACGTCGGCTATAGGCACTCAACGACCAACAACATCGTCCCACGTCAGATCAAACCGAGCCAGATATTTTCGGACCCGGTCTGAGTCGTTTACGCTGCTGCGCTGTTTGCGTGAGACAACATAGAGCTTCCGTCCCGCCTCGCTGAGCGTCATTGAAGACTGACATGTTCGCAGTACTTGGGCCAGTTGAGGCACGTCAAAAGGGTCCACTTCCCTGTCGGTGTAAGCGGCGACCAGTGCCGCGTCACTGTCCTTGTTTTCGCTGTCCCACCGAAGTCTCAGTGCCGCGATCTCTTCCTTTACCTGGTTCAGCGTAATGCGCCCGCGCGGTGCCAGCGTGCACAGCCGCAGGATTGCGCCGCTAAAGTCTCTGAAGTTCCCTCGCCATGGCGTGTCCGGCGCGCGGGCGAAGCGCAGCCAAGCCTCAGAAGCGTCGGCGTTGAACCCGATGCGACTGCCCAGCTTTTGCTCTGCCTGCTGCAACTCATGGTGCAGATTGGCCTCCATGTCTTCGCGGCGGTCACGCAACGGAGGGAGGCGAAAAGTCCAAGTATTCAGCCGTGAAAACAGATCGGCGCGGAACTTGCCCTCAGCCACCAATGCACCCAGGTCCTGCGTTGCTGCGGCAATAATCTGAAACCGACTGGTTACCTCGGCGTCCGAGCCAAGTGGGTAATAGCGACCGGTCTCGATGGCATTCAGCAGTAACGATTGCTCGTGCAAGCCAAGCATGTCGATTTCATCAAGCAACAGGACACCGCCATCTGCTTCCCGCAACAAGCCGCCCCGCTCACTTCCGGCCAGACCTGTGTGGCTTCGGCGCTGCCCGAAAAGTGTTGGATATGCCATGTCGCCGCGCAAGGCGGCGCAATTGACATGAACCAAGCGCCCCTTTACCCGCCGCCGTTGCAGTTTCATCTCAAAGATACGCTGTGCCAACTGCGTCTTCCCAACGCCGGGCTCGCCCAAGATCAAAACCGGGGCATCCGAGCGCTCCGTAACTTGTTCGAGGCGGTCGATGACCTGATTGAATGCGGCATTCCGCGTCTCAATTCCACCCTTCAGGAGGGACCCGTATTCCCGGGTTTGTTGATCGAACCGTTTCTGGATTGCGTCGTAGTGACTTAGGTCAAGATCAATCAGGTCGAATGTGCCGGCCTCATCGCGATCTTTTCGGGGCGGTCCGGTTTGAATTAGCGCGGCCGGAATGTGACGGCTCTCAGTCAGCAAGAACCAGCAAATCTGGGCGACATGTGTGCCGGTCGTCAGATGGATGTGATACCGTTCCCGATCCTCGTCAAACCCATAGTTCTGAGCGAAGTCGAACAGCTTTCCATAGACCTCCTGCAGGTCCCAGGGATCCTCCAGATCCATCCTTTGGAGCAGTACATCGGTATCTGGCGAGACCTTGGCAATCTCGCGCTTCACATCATGGGCCAGGCGGTTGAATTTGTGGTCATAGATCAATTCAAGGCGGTCGATCTCAAAGCCTGGCTCCTGGCACATGGCTACTGTGGGGCGCCAACCGCGACGCCCACCCCGATCCAACTGAGTCCCTAGAAACCCAAGAACGACGTTTCGCATGCCTGATCCAAATTTATATAATGTGATCTTGTACGATAGTATTTTACGATACTATCTCACGCAATTCTCGATATTATATATTTTTATCAATGACTTATAAGATATTGCGTTTTTTCTTCGGTACAGAACGAGACTCGGCCAGAACAGACTCACAAAAGAGAAGAAGAGAGAAAGCAACGGATGATCCGCATCCCGAAGACCGGCGGCCCGGGCCCATTCCCGGGCCGCCACGCTGTCACCCCGACGTGGGGAGTATTGACGAGAGGACGTGAAGATGAACGATTTGACACCTCTGACGGGCCACGATCTGACCGCATGGGGCCATACACCCGGCCCGCAATTTCCAGCTTTGCTGGCGCGCGCCAATGATCTGTTGGCCAACGGCCGAAGCGCCGAGGAAATTCGAGGCGTGCTGGCAGCAGATCTCCCTCAACCGCCCATCCAGTTCTCGCTGCAGGACCCGGGCGCGGTGCCGCTTCATGTGAACTTGAAACCAGGCAACTCTGATGAGGACGCGAACCTGGCCAAGGTATGCGACACGATGGAGGCGGTGATGCGCACCCCAACTGTCGTCGCTGGGGCAATCATGCCCGATGCCTGCCCTGCGGGACCTGTCGGAACGATCCCTGTGGGTGGTGTCATTGCTGCTCGTAATGCCATCCATCCGGGGATGCACTCTGCCGACATCTGTTGCTCGTTGATGCTGAGCGATCTTGGCGATGCTGACCCGAAGGCGGTTTTGGATGCAGCAGCTTCGGTCACACATTTCGGACCGGGCGGGCGGCCTCAGGGCCAACGGTTCACAGTATCTTTGGACCTGCTGGATGCTTTCCGGGCCAACCCGTTCCTGAACAGCGCAAAGACTATCCGCGCCGCACAGGAGCACATGGGCACCCAAGGCGATGGCAACCACTTCCTGTTCGTCGGGACGTCGCGGGCGACAGGCCGCACGATGCTGATCACGCATCATGGGTCGCGCGGTCCGGGGGCCAAGCTCTACAAGGCCGGCATGGAGGTTGCAGAGCGCTATCGGCGCAAGCACGCGAAAGACACGCTCAAACAGAACGCCTGGATTCCGGCGGACACTGACGATGGCGCAGCCTATTGGGATGCCCTTCAGATTATTCGGAAGTGGACGAAGACGAACCACAACTCGATCCATCAAGCGACCGTCGAAGCGGTTGGTGCATCGGCGTCTGACCGTTTCTGGAACGAGCATAACTTTGTCTTCCGCCGTGGCGATCTGTACTTCCATGGCAAAGGGGCAACGCCAGCCTGGGCCGATTTTGCCGCTGATGCCGATCCTGCGGGTCGGACCATTATCCCGCTGAACATGGCGGAGCCGGTCTTGATCGTTAAAGGATCAGACGCTGACAACGCTTTGGGGTTCAGCCCTCATGGGGCGGGGCGTAACTGGTCGCGCACCGAGCATATGCGCCGGCTTGGAACGACAACAGCAGAAGAGGCCTTGGCCAAAGAAACCAAGGGGCTCGACGTGCGGTTCTTCGCCGGAAAGGTGGACGCATCAGAGCTGCCGTCGAGCTATAAGCCTGCGGCGACGGTCGAGGCGCAGATCGCAGAGTTCGGACTGGCCGAGGTTGAAGACTGGATCGACCCCTTTGGATGCATCATGGCCGGAGAACTTCCCCGCTTTCAACGAAGCCGGAAAGGCCGCCGCTGACACAACCCCGCCCGGCACAGATCGGGCGGGGCCATTTTGCTGATTGTCCAGTGGAGTTCCCGAACGTCTGTGTTGCGGACTGCTCCCCCGGCATTATGACCATGTGTCAAAGGTCGGCTCTGGGCCGACTTGGACAAGGAACTTGTTTCCCTAGTTCACAAGCAAACCTAGCAGCGTCACCAGAGGCTACAGTCTTTTGCAGCGCTTGATGTCTTCGACCATCTGCCGAAAATCATGCAGAGCTGCAATTTGCCCGTCGTTCAGCTTGGTTCTGTCCAGATCAGCGTGTTCAATCAGCACATCAAGCGCCTCAGACATGCGCCCGATCTGCCGACCATAACTCCCAACATCGCGCAAAATACGACGCTCAAGATCCGGCTTTTCCGTGCGCCCCAGATCAATGTTGATAAAGCCCAGTTGTCCGACATTCTCGAACCAACTTGACCAGATTTCAAAGGCTTGGGTCACGGCACCTCCAAAGGGCGCTGTAATTCGCATCGCCATAGCAAACTCCATTTCCAAATGCTGCAGTGCAGCATGCCGCGAGCTGCCGGTCAACCCTGCATCGTCAGTAACACTCTGAGCTCGCCCGGGTTTCGCGTGTGCAGCCACGACAGTCTTCGCTGCGAAGTTCAGCTATCAGCGCGATTGCGAACAGGCTGTGTGCGTTGAAACCCCGGATATCGACGCCAACTTGTGCCGCGTAACAAAGATCCATCAGACATGGTGCGGCAATGAGCGATTTGACGACAGCGGTCGACACAGGGCCGGCACGGTTCGGCAACACAGAGAGCCGGTTTGGCGGTGTTGCCAAAACATTTCACTGGCTCACAGCGCTTCTGATCTTGACGATGATCCCGCTTGGCATCGTTGCGCAATACTGGCCTTACGACACGTCAGAGGCTCTGGCGGTCAAAGCTGACCTGTTCTCGCTTCACAAGACGCTGGGACTGGTCACCTTCGTAGTGGCCCTTCTTAGGATTGCTTGGGCGATCGTACAGCCGCGTCCAGCCTTGTTACCCGCGGGGAGCCGTGCGCAGACGTTTGCCGCCGAAACCGTTCATTTCGCCCTATACACGGCATTGGTCTTGGTCCCGCTGAGTGGCTGGATACACCATGCGGCCTCCACGGGATTTGCGCCTATTTGGTGGCCGTTTGGCCAAACGCTGCCGTTTGTACCCCAGAGCGTGGCTGTCGCTGATGCCTTTGCCGGGCTGCACTTTGTTTTCAATATCGTTCTTGTGGCGGCGCTGGCGCTCCATATCGGCGGCGCGCTCAAGCACCATGTCATTGACGGCGACGCCACGCTGCGGCGGATGATGCCGGGGACATGTGAATTGCCGCCTGCGCTGGAGCGTGCGACGGGCCACGCAGCCCCTGCGGCTACAGCGGCGGCCGTCTGGAGCCTCGCCGTAGTTATTGGTTTGACAGTGGGCTTGAGCGGGGAACGCTCCAGTGCTGTTCAGGCCGAGTTAGAGGCTGTGTCCTCGGAATGGGTGGTGCAGGAGGGAACCCTCGCAATCACTGTCCAGCAGTTGAACCAGCCTGTTACGGGCCAGTTCGCCGACTGGACCGCGGCGATTGCGTTCGACGAAGAGGCGCGCGATGGCGTTCACGGTCAGGTCGATGTCACGGTATCTGTCCCATCGCTGACGCTTGGCAGCGTAACGACACAGGCGCTCGCCGCCGATTTCCTAAACGCAGGCACGTTTTCAACGGCAACCTTTTCAGGGCCGATTTTGGCGGCGGACGACGGCTATGTCGTTGATGGCGTCCTGACCCTTGTGGGTCAAGAAGTGCCCCTGTCGTTGCCCTTTGCACTGGAGGTCGATGGCGATACGGCGACCGCCACGGGCACGGTCGCGATTGACCGGAGAGACTTCGGCATGGGGGCGACCTATCAGGACGAGGCAACGGTTGGCTTCACGGTCGATGTCAGCATTGGCGTAACTGCAACGCGCGGCGGCCAGTAAAAAAGAGCCCGACCGCGTGGTTGCGGTCGGGCTCTTCAGATCGTGCACGCTCGCTTAGCCCGCCGGCGCCATGGCTTCGAGTGAAATTGTCACCTCGACCTCGTCACTGACGAAAGGCGCAAATGCGCCCACTTCGAAGTCAGAGCGCAGGATTGTCGTGGTTCCAGTGAACCCGATCGCATCAGCGCCGCCTGCTTGGGGCGACGGATGCGTGCCAGCGAAGTTCAACGTTGTGTCGAGGGTGATCGACTGGGTAACGTCGTTGATGGTCAGATCGCCGGTGATAAGCGCGGTGTCTTCGCCGGTGACCTCGATATCAGTTGAGACGAAGGTCACGACGTCATCTTCGGTCGTGCCGAAAAAGTCATCGCTCTGGAAGTGGCCATCGCGCGCCTCCCAGCCGGTGAACATCGAAAGTGTCGGGATGCTTGCCGTCACCGAAGAGTTCTCCGGTGCATCGACGTCGAACAAGATCTCGCCCTCCCAACCCGAAAACATGCCGAAGGTCGTCGACATGCCAAGGTGGTTATAGGAAAAAAGCGCCTGCGCGTGGCTGGCATCAATCGCGTAGGCCACGGGGTCGGCCTTAGCGGGGGCGGTGAAGGCAAGCGTAGCGACGGCTGCAGCGCTCGCTAGCGAAAGTGTACGGATCATTTGGGAACTCCTGAAGATCGGTCGATACTGTGCAACTGAGCACGTTTTGACGCGACTCCAACTCGCGACTGCAAACACGTTCTGTTCGTCAGCTCACAGTTACAGCCTTGAGTGCGACTTTAGTCGATGCCCTTCCCGCCGCAGGAGCAGTCTAATTGCATCGAATTGGGGTTCTGAATTCCCTGAAGCAGCCTTTCGCCCGGGTCGATACGCAGCGTATGTCTTGGAACGCTAGGACGAACGATCCGCCTTTCGGTAGCTGACTTGTCCATAGATCATGCGGAACAAGTACAGGTTGGAGCAGTACACTGGAACGCTGCCTGAAAGGCTATCGGGGCGACCGACGCTGTAGCGCGGCGAAGACGAGGCAACGCCGGCCAATGTTTACTGCGAAAGCAATGGGGGGCATCGAATGTGGGCTTGGTCTTGACAACATCCAAACCCATCGCGCTAGCTCTAACGCACCAGACCCCCTCTACTCGGCCGCCACAGCCACACTCGGGTTCCGCCGCCAGACCGAAAAATTCAGCGCGCCCGCGACCGTCACCCAGGCCAGGTATGGTACAAACAACAGCCCGGCGATCCAGTTGAGCTGCCAAAACGCCACCATCGTCGCCGCCACCGACACCCACAGACACACCAGAACAAACATTCCCGCGCCCAACCGGCGCAAGCCAAAGAATATCGGTGTCCAAAGAGTATTGAGCGCGATCTGAACAGCGAACAGGGCCATCGCAACGGCGCTGCCCGACACAGGCGCGGCAAGCGCAGCTGCGGCAGCGATGCAGAGGTAGAGCACGCTCCACGCCAATGGGAAGGCCCAGTCAGGCGGTGTCCATCTGGGCTTGTCCAGGGATTTGTACCATTCCCCCGGCTGAAACATCGCACCGGTCGTGCCCGCCGCGACGCAGGCCATGAAAAATATCGCAAAGAGAAGCCAATCCATACCGCATAGGTAGGTCAGGCGCCGAAATGTTCCAAATGCAGACGGCGATCTCGCGCCTCCAACGTTGCCAGCGCCGAGATCAACGCCCCCGACCGGCCGTCGCCCCAGGCGTTCACGCTCGGCGCACTGCGGGCTGCTGCATCGACCAGAAACCGTGTCTCATCCAGTGGTTTCGCGTATAGCACCGCCGATTTCGGCATCACCATCGTGACCCCTGTTCGCAGGACCGACAGGCCCAGCCAGCCCAGCTTCTGCGATCTGTAGGTATGGGCGCGGTAGGACACCGTATCATACCCGTTCCGCCGGATCGCGCCACCGATCCCGGCATAGACGTGCCGCGCGGCGTAGATCCCCGGGCGGGCTTTCCGGGGCAGCGCTGGAATGCCGGCCTCAGAGCGCAGATAAAGCTTCTCCGCCTCGCGCAAGAGCCGCCGCACCATGGCTCGGACCCGCTCATCGGGCAGGGGGTCTGCGAAGAACGCATCAGGGTCTATCCCAGCCTCTTCCAGCCAGTCGAGCGGCAGGTACATCCGCCGTTCCCGCGCATCCTCGCCCACATCGCGCGAGATATTGGTCAGCTGCATCGCCACGCCCAGATCGCAGGCCCGCGCAAGCGCATCATAGTCGCGCACGCGCATGAGCACGCACATCATCGCGCCCACTGCCGCCGCCACACGCGCGGAATAGTCAAACAGCTCTGACAAGGTCTGATACTGCCGCCCCATCGCATCCCAGGCCAGCCCTTCGAGCAACGCATCGGGCAAGGCACGCGGCATCTCATACGTGTCTATCACGGCCGCAAAGGCACGATCGGCAGGCGTATTCCGAGGTTGTCCACGATAGATCAGATCCAACCGATCCCGCAGGGTCAGGACCGCCGCGCCCTTCTCTTCATGCAGATCCACCGCGTCGTCTGCCAACCGGCAAAACGCATAAAGCGCCAGCGCTGGATCGCGCACTTTCGCAGGGAGCAGCTTGGACGCGGCATAGAAGGACAGCGACCCGTGACGGATCGCTTCCTTACAGTGGGCCAGATCGTTTGGGTTCATCACTCCGCCGCCATTTTCGTGGGGAAAGGTATCTCAGCCACCTCGGGCACCATCTGCGCCAACACCTCGGCACTGCAGACCACACCGGGCAGACCGGCACCCGGATGCGTGCCCGCCCCGGCAAGGTAGAGACCGGGCAGTTCTTCGCTGACATTGTGGGGCCGGAACCAGGCCGATTGCAGAATCCGCGGCTCAATCGAGAAGCCGGTGCCCATGGGCGACAAATAGCGGTCGCGGAACGTTTCCGGCGTGAAGGTCAGGCTGGTTGAGACATGATCCTCAAACCCCGGCATGACCTGCTGCAAGACCTTCGTCACCTTCGCGCGATAGGGTTCTTCCTCGGCCTGCCAGTCCACCGGATCCGCGTGGCCCAGATGCGGGACGGGCGACAGGACATAGAACGTGTCATCGCCCTCTGGCGCCACCGTGGGATCGGTAACGCTGGGCCGGTGGATGTAGAGGCTCATGTCATCGGCAAGGCGGCCCTTGAGGAAAATCTCCTTGAGTAGACCCTCATATCGCGGCCCGTTGAGGATCGTGTGGTGCCCAAGATCGGGCCACATGCCCCGCGTGCCTTTGGTGCCGAAATACCAGACGTAAAGGCCCATCGACCACCGGCGGCTCTTCAGCTTGGCATCGCTCCACCGCTTGCGTTTGTGGCCACGCAATAGGCGGGAATAGGTGTGCCCGGCATCGGCATTGGATACGACGACATCGGCACCGATCACCTCACCGCCGACCAGCCGCACACCCGACGCGCGACCCTGTTCCACCAGAATCTCATCAACTTCCGCACCCTGCCGAACCAATCCGCCCTGATCCGCGATCACGCGCACCATGGCATCGGCGATCGCGGCCACACCGCCCATCGCATAGTGAACGCCGTATTCCTTCTCCAGATGGCTGACGAGGGCGTACATCGACGTCACATGGCAGGGATCGCCCCCGATAAAGAGGGGATGGAACGACAGCGCCATGCGCAAACGAGGATCGCGCACCCGCGCCTTGGCGTGACCAAAGATCGATCGGTCGGCGCGGAGCATCGCAAACGTGGGCAGAACCTTGATCGTGTCCCACAACCGGTGCATCGGCCGCCGGCCCAACCCCTCGAACCCGATGCGATAGCGGGTTTCGCTGTCTTTAAGGAACCGCAGGTAGCCCTTCACATCACCCGGCGACAGCCGCGCCACCTCATCCACCATCCGGTCGGTATCACCACAGGCGGCGAAACGCGTGCCATCGGGCCAGCGGATCTCATAGAACGGATCCAGCGGGCGCAGATCGACATCTGCGTCGAAATCCCGCCCACAGGCCGACCACAGATCGCGCAGCACATCCGGCACGGTGACAATTGTGGGCCCCAGATCGAACCGGTGCCCATCCTGCCAGATCGCCGACCCGCGCCCACCTGGGGTGTCGAGCCGATCCAACACGGTGACGTGATACCCCTTGGCCCCAAGCCGCATTGCGGCGGCCAAACCGCCCAGACCGGCGCCTATCACAACGGCACGGTGGCGGTGTGCCTCGGGGTCAGAGACTCGCTTCAACATGGACACACTCTATATCTGTCTAGTTTGCTTTACAATCTTTCAGAAATAACCTGACATCAATACGCTTCTGCTTCCCTTCACACCCTCATTATGTCAGACTTAGTTGACAGTTAATGGAGGAATCGGGCCATTCAGACCGTGACACTCAGCCTGTTCCGCTTCGGATCAGCCGCCACGCGTCTTTGGGTGCTGGGCCAGATGGGGGCCGCGCGCCTGTCTTTCATGCGCCTGCCCGATGTGGGTTTCTGGAAGCTGTGCGGGTCTGGCACCGGCGAAGGCTTCACCCCGGTCCCCAACACCGCCGTCTGGGCAATCCTGGCCACCTGGCCGGACGAAGCGACCGCACGCAAGCGGACGGGCGAGGCTGCAGTTTACAAGCGCTGGCGGGAACGGGCCGATGAATCCTGGACCGTGTTCCTGTCGCCCACATCGTCGCGGGGCGCGTGGTCGGGGGTGGAGCCGTTCCTGACCGAGAAGCCCGGGAATGCGCCAAACGGCCCGGTCGTTGCCCTGACGCGAGCCACCATCAAACCCTCGGTTCTCATGAAATTCTGGGGCCAGGTCCCGAATATCGAAGATGTCATCGGAGATGACCCGAACGTCGCCTTCAAGATCGGGATCGGCGAGGTGCCTTGGTTCCACCAGGTCACCTTCTCGATCTGGCCCGACGTGTCTTCGATGGATGCCTTTGCCCGCAAAAGCGGCCCGCACGCGAACGCCATCCGCGCCGTTCGCGAAGGCAAGTGGTTCAAGGAAGAGCTTTACGCCCGTTTCCGCCTGTTGGGCGAAGCCGGCACTTGGGGCGGCACCAGCCCCTTGTCACAACTCGAAAGGATCGCGGCATGACCCAGCCGTTCCCATTCTCGGCCATCGTCGGACAAGACGAGATGAAGCAAGCGATGATCCTGACGGCGATCGATCCCGGGATCGGCGGGGTACTGGTCTTTGGTGACCGCGGCACGGGCAAGTCGACGGCGGTGCGCGCGCTGGCCGCGCTCTTGCCGGAGATCACGGCCGTGCAGGGGTGCCCCGTGAACTCTGCCAAACTGGAAGACTGCCCCGAATGGGCTGGAATAGGGTCGAAACGGGTCGTCAAACGTCCGACGCCCGTGATCGATTTGCCCTTGGGCGTGACAGAGGACCGCGTCGTTGGGGCGCTGGATATCGAACGCGCGCTGACGCGCGGGGAAAAGGCGTTTGAGCCCGGCCTGCTGGCGCGGGCGAACCGGGGATACCTCTATATCGATGAGGTCAACCTGCTTGAAGATCACATCGTCGACCTTCTGCTGGATGTGGCGCAGTCGGGCGAGAACGTGGTTGAGCGCGAAGGTCTGTCGATCCGCCACCCGGCGCGGTTCGTGTTGGTGGGCTCGGGCAACCCCGAGGAGGGCGAACTCCGGCCCCAGCTTCTTGACCGGTTCGGTCTATCGGTCGAAGTGGCCTCACCCACCGATATCTCGCAACGCATCGAAGTCATCCGCCGCCGCGACGCCTATGAAAACGACACCGCCGCGTTTCTGAAGCGTTGGCGTGCTGCGGATACGAAGCTGCGCAAGAAGATCCTTGCCGCGAAGGAGGCGCTGCCGAGCCTGGAGACGCCGGAGCAGACACTGATTGACTGCGCGGAGCTGTGCATCGCGCTGGGATCCGACGGGTTGCGCGGGGAACTGACGCTTCTGCGCGCCGCCCGTGCCGTGGCCGCCTTCGAAGGCGCGACGGAGGTCACCCGCGCCCACCTGCGCAAGATCGCGCCCTCCGCGCTGCGCCACCGCCTGCGCCGCGATCCCTTGGACGAATCCGGCTCAACCACCCGCGTCTCCCGCGCGATGGGGGAACTCTTCGGCACTTTTCTGACAGCGGCGGAGTGAGTGGACGCGCGGACCATCTCTGACGCCGAGGCCCGCTGGGCGCGGGCGGGTCTGGCATTGTCAGTGCTGGCCGTAAACCCGACCGGGCTTGGCGGCCTGTGGCTGCGCGCCCGTTCTGGCCCTGCGCGGGACCGGTTTCTGGCGGCGCTAGACGCCCTGCCCCTGCCGTTGCGCAAGATACATCCCGGCATCAGCGACACACAGCTTTACGGCGGTCTCGACCTGAGCGCGACGCTGGGCGGCGGCAAAGTCGTCAACACCGCCGGCATCCTCACCAACCCTTGCGCAATCGTCCTGACCATGGCCGAACGCTGCCCCGCAGGCCTCGCGGCCCGCCTCGCGACCGCCCTCGATCAGGGCACCCATACACTGATCGCGCTCGACGAAGGGGCGGACAGTGAAGAGGTCGCACCGCCGTCCCTGACCGAGCCCTTGGGGCTCTTCGTCACCCTCGACGATATCCCCCTGTCCGCGCTGTCCACCGAACTGATCGATGCGGGCGCCATCGCAACCGTGCGTCAGCGGCTGCCCCAGGTGACCTGCCCGGATGCCCTGCGCGACGACCTCGTCACCATCGCCGCGACTCTCGGCGTCTCAAGCCTGCGCGCGCCCCTGCTGGCGCTAGCGGCGGCCCGGACCATCGCTGCCCTCTTCGGCGAGGATGTCGTACAGCCCGACCACATCCGCCTCGCCGCAGAACTCGTCTTCGCCCACCGCGCGACCGCATTCCCCGACGCAGCAGAGGCACAGGAAGCCGAAACGCCACCACCCCCACCCGAAGACGCACAGACGGACGGCGGCGATACAGAAAGCGATCAGGACCAGTCCCTCCCACAGGAAATCCTGCTCGAAGCCGTTCAGGCCGCCCTCCCCCCCGATGTCCTTGCCGCGCTTGCTGCAGGCCGCGCGACGCGGGCGCGCTCTGGCGCGGCTGGCAGTGGGGCCACGAAGCGCGGCAACAGGCGGGGCCGGCCTTTGCCGTCACGCCCCGGTCGGCTCGACGGGCAATCGCGCATTGATCTGGTGGCAACCCTGCGCGCCGCCGCCCCATGGCAACCGATGCGGCGCAAGGCGGCACCCCAAGGTCACAGCCTGCACATCCGTGCCGAAGACATCCGCGTGCGCCGGTTCGAGGAACGCTCTGACAGGCTTTTGGTCTTCGCCGTCGATGCCTCGGGCTCAGCCGCCATGGCCCGGTTGGCCGAGGCCAAGGGCGCGGTCGAACTGCTCCTCGCCGAAGCCTATGCGCGCCGGGATCATGTGGCGCTTGTCGCGTTCCGGGGCACGGCCGCGGAACTTCTTCTGCCCCCCACCCGATCCCTCGTCCAAACCAAACGCCGCCTCGCCGCCTTGCCCGGTGGCGGTGGCACACCGTTGGCCGCGGGTCTGGAAACGGCCATGGACATCGCCCGGCGCGGTCGCGATCACGGCATGACGCCGACGCTCGTTGTGCTGACCGATGGCCGCGCGAATATCGCCCTTGATGGCAGCGCCGACCGCCGCGCCGCGGGAGATGATGCCCAACGCCTGGCCCGCCTTTGCGCTGGCGAAGGCGTGCCGGGCCTCGTAATCGACACCTCGGTGCGTCCCCAGCCCGCGCTCGCCACGCTGGCCCAAACCATGGACGCCCCCTACCTCGCCATGCCCCGCGCCGATGCCCACCGCCTGTCCGCCGCGGTCTCCGACCGGCTGGACGCCTGACCGCCGTGGACTGGACGCGCGACCGCGAGATCTGGCCCAACGCCGAACACTCGCAATTCTTCACAATCAAACCGCATCGCTGGCATGTGCAGATCGCAGGCACCGGAGACACTGTTCTGATGCTTCACGGCGCAGGCGGGGCCACGCAAAGCTGGCGCAATCTGTTGCCGATCCTGGCCGAGGCCTGTCATGTCGTGGCCCCCGACCTGCCCGGCCAAGGCTTCACCCGGATGGGCACCCGCCAACGCTGTGGCATCCGCCCCATGGCGGAAGATGTGGCCCACCTGTGCGAGAGCCAGGGGTGGCAACCAACCCTGATTGTCGGCCATTCGGCTGGCGCCGCGCTTGCTCTGCAACTGGCCCCGCACCTCGGCGATCCCCCAGTCATCGGCATCAACGCGGCCCTTGGCCAGTTCGAAGGGGTCGCCGGGTGGCTCTTCCCGCTGATGGCCAAGATGATGGCGCTGAACCCGCTGATCCCACCGCTTCTCGCCCGCATGGCCGGGGGCGAAGACCGCACGCGCGAGCTTTTGGCCTCCACAGGCTCAACGCTCGATCCCTTAGGCGTCGCGCTCTACCGCAAGCTCATGTCCGACAAGAACCATATCGACGGCACGCTGACGATGATGTCGCAATGGAACATCGATGCGCTTGTGGCCCGCCTGCCGCAGATCGAAACGGAAACCACCCTTCTGGTCGGCACCGAGGACGGGACGGTGCCGCCCGACGTCTCTCACCGTGCGGCCAAGCGAATGCCCAACGCGACGGTGCAGGACTTCACGGGCCTCGGCCACCTGATGCATGAAGAAAACGCCCCCCTGATCGCCGCCGAGATCATCGCAAGACTGCCGCACCAAACCCGCCCCCGCGCCGCTTCTTGACCCGGCACGGGCAATGCGTAGGCTGCGGCCAGCATTGCGGAGGCGGACATGACCCAAAGACTGCACCTCGTTTTCGGCGGCGAGCTGATTGACCCCACCAAGACCGCCTTCAAGGATATCGACGACATCGACATCGTAGGCATTTTCCCCGATTACGCCTCGGCCTACGACGCCTGGAAATCGGCGGCCCAGCGCACCGTGGACGATGCCCATACCCGGTATTTCATCGCCCACCTGCACCGCTTGCGGGATGAGGAGGCCGAGGCCTCATCAACCGAGGAGCTGAGCGACTAGCCCAATGGCCGCCGCCCCGGGACTTTGGCTGTATCTGCGGGTCAGCCGATTGGCCGCCCCCGTCTTGCGCTGGTGGAAGAGCGACGGGAACGCAACCGCGGCGCGGGGTTTGACGCCCACAGACTGGACGACCGAACCCGTCGCGGGGCGTCCGCAGGGTGATCTGATCTGGGTTCATGCCGCCCAAGGCAGCCGCCTGCCCGCCCTGATCCAATTGATCGAGCGCATCCTGTCCGAAGGCATCCGCACCGTCCTGCTGACGACATCCCGCGCGGACCAGATCACCGCACCCCTTCCAGATGGAATCATCCACGTCCTGCGCCCGGTCGATAGCCCGCGGGCGGTGGCGCGGTTTCTCAAACACTGGCACCCGGATGTGGCGGTGTTCTCGGGCAGTGAAATCTGGCCCGCCTGCATCACAGGCTGTGCGCAGGCCGGTATCCCTCTGTTGATGTTTGACGCCCATTTCCCCCGCCAGAACCGCACCCGCTGGCGCTGGGCCCCGCGCGCGGCGCGCAGTCTGCTGGGCCGGTTCGAGACGATCCTGACGGGCTCCCATACCGATGCGCAAACCCTGCGCGATCTGGGCGTGGATCAGGCCAAGGTCGAAGTGCCGGGGTTTATCGAGGAAGGCACTGCGGCGCTCCCCTGCAACGAGGGGGAACGTGATGCCGTAGCGCGTGATCTGGCTGGCCGTCCGGTATGGCTGTCCGCCCGGGTCTGTTTTGACGAATTGCCCGCGGTTGAGGCCGCACATCGCCAGGCCTCGCGACTGGCGCACCGGTTGCTCTTGGTGATTGTGCCCAACAAGATCTCACGCGGGGGTGAGTTTCAGGCGTTCTTCGACAAGCACGGCTGGAACACCGCCCTGCGCAGCACGGGCGACGACGTGCTAGAGGAAAACCAGGTCTATGTGGCCGATACCGATGGGGAACTGGGCCTTTGGTTCCGGTTGGCGCCGATCACCTTCGTTGGCAACACGTTGTCCACGCCCGGCGGGGGCCACGACCCTTATGAACCCGCCGCCCTGGGATCGGCGGTCTTGCACGGGCCCCATATCGGTAACCACGAGGCGGTTTATTCGCGCATGAACGCCGTTGGCGCCGCGCGGCGGGTGAGCGACGCAGGCGCATTGGGCGGGGCCGTGTCCGAGCTTCTGTCGCCCGACAAGGCCGCCGAAATGGCGCACCGCGCCTGGCAGATTTCTTCCGAGGGGGCAGAAGTGTCCGACCGCGCGTTGGAACTGATCAACGGGGCCCTTGCTGCCAAGGCACCCACCTGATGCGCACACCGCGTTTTTGGTATCCGGCTGACGGCGGCGTGCCGTGGCAGGCAGCGCTTCTCCGCCCACTCGGGGCCCTCTATGCCGCGGGAACCAAACGCCGCCTTCGCAAGGGCCCGACATACCGCGCAGGTGTTCCAGTGCTCTGCGTGGGCAATGTCAACGCAGGCGGCACTGGCAAGACCCCCACAGCAATCGCCATGGCGGAACGGCTGGTGGCGCGCGGACTATCCGTTGCGATCGTCTCGCGCGGGTACAAAGGCCGGGAGGCGGGCCCCCTCCAGGTCGATCCCGCCCGTCACAGTGCCGAGGATGTGGGGGATGAGCCGCTTTTGCTCGCCGCCTTCGCGCCGACCTGGGTGGCGCGGGATCGGGCGGAGGGCGTCAAGGCCGCCGAGGTGGCGGGCGCTCAGATCATACTGCTCGACGACGGCTTGCAATCCCCCGCCGTGGCCAAGGACGCCGCGATCATCGTGGTCGACGCGGCGCGCGGATTTGGCAACGGTTTGATGGTCCCGGCGGGCCCCCTGCGCGAACCAATCGCCGCTGCACAAGCCCGTGCGGATCTGGTGCTGACAGTAGGCGACGAGGCGGCGCAATCGCAATTTGACGCTCACTGGGCCAGCGAGGTCACCCTACCCCGCGTCCGCGCGCATTTAGAGCCTTTGAACACCGGTATGCCATGGGCGGGCTTGCGGGTTCTGGCCTTCGCCGGAATCGGGCATCCCGAGAAGTTCTTTCAAACGGTGCGGGGCCTGGGGGCAGACCTCGTCCATGCCGAGCCTTTGGGGGACCACCAAGCGCTGACCCCTGCCCTGATGGCCCGGCTCGAACGCGATGCCAAGGCCCATGCGGCACAGTTGGTCACCACCGAAAAAGACGCCGTGCGCCTTCCCGACACGTTTCGGTCCAAGGTCCTGACCGTCCCAGTGCGGCTGATCTTCGACGATCCCGGCCCCATCGACGCGCTGCTGGATCGCCTCAACCCCGGCTAACCTCATCACGGATCGCCTCGCCATCTTCATCCAATCGCGGCGCCCCACGCCCCAACGCCAGAACCGCGTTTGAAAACCGGAACGGACTGCGCACACCCGGAACACCGTCCCCGTCGATTTGCATCTGCCGGTGCTGGATCTGTGGATCGGCGAAGACCTGGCCCATGTCATTGATCGGCCCCGCCGGCACACCTTTGGCCTCACACAGCGCCAGCAAGTCATCCCGCCCAAACCGAACCGTTGCCTCGGTGAGCCGCCGCGTCATCTCCGCCCGGTTCGCAATCCGGTCGGCGTTTGTGAGGTAGTCAGGATCCACCCCCATCTCACCAACGCCCAAGAGGTCGCATAACCGCCGGTACTGCGCGTCATTCCCGGTCGCGATGATGATCCAGCCATCGGCACAGTCGAACACCTGATAGGGCGTGAGGTTCTGATGCGCATTCCCAATGCGTTCCGGCGGCGTCCCCGTCACCAGATAGTTCATTGCCTGGTTCGCGGTGATTGAGGTTGCCACGTCGAGCAGCGACATATCGATGTGCTGCCCCTGCCCCGTCTGATCCCTCTGTCGCAGCGCGGCAAGGATCGCGGTGGTCGCGTAGATACCGGTGAAGAGATCCGTCACCGCAACGCCCACCTTCTGCGGCTGGCCTGACGGATCGCCGGTGATCGACATCAGGCCGGACATGCCTTGGATGATGTAGTCATACCCCGCCCGGTGGGCGTAGGGGCCATCCTGCCCAAACCCGGTGATTGAGCAATAGACAACGCCCGGGTTCGTCGCGGCGACGCCCGCGTAATCCAGCCCAAACTTGGCCAGCCCGCCAACCTTGAAATTCTCGATCAGAACATCGGCCTCACGCGCCAGTGTGACCGCAACCGCACGGTCGTCCTCCTGGCTCAGGTCCAGCGCGATAGAGCGTTTGCCGCGGTTGCAGCTGTGGAAATAGGCCGCCGACCGATCGCCCTCGCGCTCAACAAATGGCGGCCCCCAGCGGCGGGTATCGTCGCCTTCAGGGCTTTCGATCTTGATGACATCCGCGCCCAGATCAGCCAGCGTTTGACCGGCCCAAGGGCCGGCCAGGATCCGTGCAAGTTCAACGACCCTCAGGCCCGCAAGGGGCGCGTCGGCCATTAGCTCCCGAGGGCTTCGTCGATGAGGGCAGACATTTCGCTGTAGCTCATGTTCGCGTGTTTGGTGCCGTTGATCAGGAACGAGGGCGTCGAGCTGATGTCGTCTGCCGACGCATTCTCCTGATACTTTGCCACCATCGCTTGCGCCATGTCGCCGTCTTGCAGGCAGGCATTGACCTCATCGGCTTCCAATCCAGCGGTCAGCCCCAGCCGCCGCAGATTGTCGGCCACAGCGGCGGGATCACCGCCCGCCGTCCAGTCGCGCTGGTTTTCATAGATCAGGTCAACGATGCCGAAATAGCGATCTTCCCCGCCGCACCGCGCAAGCATCCCGGCCCAAAGGCCGAAGCGGTCAAAGTACACCTCGCGGTAGATGAAATGGACCTTTCCGGTGTCGATGTAGTCTGCCTTGAGGTCCTTGAACGGGCCTTCATGGAACGTACGGCAATGCGGACAGGTGAACGAGGCATATTCGATCAGCGTGACCGGCGCGTTCGGATCGCCCAGCGACATCTCAAGAACACCGGAGGTGTCGACATCTCCGGCCTCCTGGGCGGAGACTGCGCCAACGGTCAGGCCGGGGGCGGGGGATTGCGCGTTATACCAAAGGAACGCGCCAAAGAGGCCAATCACGGCAACAGCGCCAAGCATCAGGATGCGGTTCATGGATAGTCCCTTTTCAGGTGGATGTGCGTTTCAGAATGTTCGCGCCCAGCGCCGTCAATGCTGCGCGAAGGCCCTCGTCGGCGACAGGCTTGGCTGACGCTTCTGCGCGCGCGGCCAGCGCCGGATCGGCCGGGGCAGTGACGCGGGTTTTCGGCGCCGGCTGGAAAGCCACGCGCCCCTCTTCGAATCCCTCGCGCGCCGTCTGCGTGATCCGAATGCGCGAAATCGCGGAATAGCCGTAGCAGCGGTTCACCCGTTCGCGCAGTTGTTCCTTCTGCATCTCAAGCATCGGGGCCTGCGCGCCGGTCGCCAGCAGTGTCAGCGTTGCCCCGAACCCGCCACGGCCATAGCTGATATCCACTGGCCGAGCGATGGCGGCGGCCTCAGGCCCCACGATCTCAGCCCAATGCGTCAGCACTTTCGACACTGCAAAGCCCCGCCGTTCCGCCACGCCTTTGACGTCGCGCGAGACAAGCGTTGCCGCCTGGCGAAAGCCCTTGCTGCGTTTGGGGCGCTGTGATGGAACGGTGTCTGCCATGCCTGTCCGCGAATGTCTTTGACGCTAGTTTAATGCGCCAAGGCTGCCATGCCACCTCAAAGCGATAAGGAAAACCATAAACTATGCGTGACACGGGGCGGGCTGCGGCGCTTTTGGAATGGTATGATCGGCATGCGCGGACGATGCCCTGGCGCGTCGGCCCGGCGGAAAGACAGGCCGGACAGCGCCCGGATCCCTATCACGTCTGGATGTCGGAAATCATGCTGCAGCAGACGACTGTCGCAGCAGTTAGAGACTACTTCACCGCATTTCAGGCGCGGTGGCCCACGGTTGAGGCTCTGGCGGCAGCGGATGATGCCGATGTCATGGCGGCGTGGGCCGGGCTTGGATACTACGCCCGGGCGCGCAACCTGCTCAAATGCGCGCGGGTTGTGGTGGCCGATTATGGCGGGCGTTTTCCGGATGATCACCAGGCGCTGCTTGGCCTGCCCGGGATCGGACCTTACACGGCAGCAGCGATCTCGGCGATTGCTTTCGACCGGCCCGAGACCGTCGTAGATGGCAATGTCGAGCGAGTCATAGCCCGGCTCTTCAACGTGCAAACCCCCTTGCCCACCGCCAAGCCTGAGCTGACGGACCTAGCTGCGCGGTTAACACCCGATGCCCGGCCCGGCGACTATGCCCAGGCGGTGATGGATCTTGGGGCCACGATCTGCACCCCACGCAATCCCGCTTGCGGGATCTGCCCGTGGTCGGCTGGGTGTGAGGCCCGGTTGGCCGGTACCGCCCAAGACCTGCCTCGCAAGCTTCCAAAGGCCGCGAAGCCCATCCGCAAAGGCTACGTTTACGTGGCCCGACGCGATGACGGGGCTTGGCTGCTCGAACGGCGGCCAGAAAAGGGGCTTCTCGGCGGTATGTTGGGCTGGCCAGTTTCCGACTGGTCGGACGCCCCGGTCGAAGCCCCGCCCATCCACACAGAATGGCGGGACCCAAAGGCGGAAGTGCGCCACACTTTCACGCATTTCCACCTGCGCCTTGCGCTGCGCATTGCGACCGTTTCCCCTGGATTAGAGCCTGATCGTGGCCAATTCATCCCGCCATCCGCCTTCCGCCCCAACGATTTGCCGACGCTGATGCGCAAGGCGTTCGACCTGGCCGCCCCGGAATTGAGGCTCCTTGAGAATTAGCCTATCGTTAACCAAACAGGCACACACCGGTCGCAGCATGATCAGTGGCATCAGATCCAACGGGTTTATTCAGGCATTGCCCTTTTGGGGCTCTCTTTTCTTGCCCGTTCTGCTGTTTTGGGCGGCAAGTGTTGGCGGTTGGGCTCTACTCATCGTTCCGCTTGCGGCCTGGCACCTCGCGACGCTGCTCGACACTGTGCTAGGGCAAAGCTCAGCCGCGTTAGACCCTGATACGCCGGATTCAGGCCTTATCTGGTACGACCTGATCCTGTGGCTCTGGCCACCCATTCAGGTTGCCACGCTGTTTGGCGTGCTGGCCTATGTCACGGCAACCGACCACCTGTCGACGCTCGGCCAGATCGGTCTGTTCTTCGGCGTCGGCGTCCTGACCGGCACCATCGGCATGCCTTACGCGCATGAGCTGATCCACCGCACAGACCGCACCTCGCGCTGGCTCGGGGATCTGCTGCTAGCGACAGTGTTCTACAGCCATTTCCGCACCGAACACCTTATGGTCCATCACCGCCATGTCGGAACGCCGCGCGACGCCGTGACCGCCCGGTACAACGAACACTTCCACGCCTATTTCTTTCGCGTGATCCCCCAATCCTTCCAATCCGCCCTGCGTGCTGAGGCAGCACAACTCGCGCGTAAGGGGCTACCCGCCACGCACCGATCCAATCCGTTCTGGCGGTATGCAGGCCTGCAGGCAGCGGTTCTGATCACCGCTTTCGGGATCGGCGGTTGGGTCGGGGTCTCCTTGGTCCTGTTCCAGGGCCTTGTCGCGATCTGGCAATTGGAGCTGGTGAACTACGTCGAACACTACGGGCTGACCCGCAAACACCTGGGCGACGGGCGGTACGAACCGGTGGCCCCGCGCCATAGCTGGAACGCCAACCACCGCGCCACCAACTGGCTCTTGATCAATCTCCAGCGGCATTCGGACCATCATGCCAAGCCGGCTCGGCCCTTTCCGCTGCTCCAGCCCCATGTGCCGGGCACAGCGCCGGAACTACCCTACGGCTATCCGATCATGACGTTGGCTGCGCTCATCCCGCCGGTCTGGCGGCGGACGATGAACCCGCGCGTGCGCGCCTGGCGGGCGCATCATTATCCCGAAGTGACCGATTGGCGCCCCTATACGCGGCACGCAACGCCCATTCCGGAAGGCGCCTAGCCCCAGTCGAGCACGACCTTGCCGCTCGACCCGCCACGCATCACCTCGAACCCCTCGCGAAAGTCCTCCACCCCGAACCGGTGTGTGATCACCCCCCGCACATCGAGGCCGTTTTCCAGCATCGCAATCATCTTGTACCAGGTCTCAAAGATCTCACGCCCATAGACGCCTTTGATCGTGATCGCCTTGAACACGATCCGCGACCAGTCGACGGGGCTTTTGCCCGGTGGAATACCCAACAGGGCGATCCGCCCGCCCATCACCATCGCCTCGACCATCTGATCTAGCGCCGCCTGACTACCCGACATCTCAAGGCCAACGTCAAACCCTTCCTTCATGCCCAGATCAGACACTATTTCGGCCAGACTCTGCGTCTTTGCGTTCACCGCAACCACGTCAGCAACACGCTCAGCCAGGGCCAGACGATCCGCATTCAGATCCGTGATCACCACGTGCCGCGCCCCCACATGCCGCGCAACTGCCGCGGCCATGATCCCGATGGGCCCCGCCCCGGTGATCAGCACATCCTCACCCACCAGGTCAAAGGACAGTGCCGTATGAACTGCGTTGCCCAACGGATCGAGGATCGCCCCAATCTCATCATCGATGGCATCGGGCAGGGGGACCACGTTGAAGGCCGGCAAACGCAGGTATTCCGCAAAAGCCCCCTCTTCATTCACACCGATCCCCCGCGTTTCGGGGTCCAGATGGAACTTGCCCGCCCGGCTTTGCCGCGACTGTTTGCCGATCAGATGCCCTTCGCCGGACACACGCTGCCCCAAACGAAGGCCCTCGACATTTCGTCCCATATCCACGATCTCGCCCGCGAACTCATGGCCGGTGATCAGGGGAACCGGCACCGTGCGCTGCGCCCAGTCATCCCAGTTCCAGATGTGAATGTCGGTGCCGCAGATGCCAGTCTTGCGGATGCGGATCAGAACATCGTCCGGCCCGATCTCGGGCACCGCACGCTGTTCCATCCAAAGACCGGTCTCGGGTTTGGATTTCACCAACGCGCGCATCTGATTGGTCATGCCAAGACCCCCGTTTCCCGGCCAGCCTGTTCAAAGGCCGCCAAAGCCTTGTCCAGATCGGCCTGTGTGAGAGCCGCATTCATCTGGGTTCGGATGCGGGCCTTGCCCTTGGGCACGACGGGATAGAAGAAGCCCGCGACGTAAACGCCCAGATCAAAAAGCTTGGCCGCCATATCCTGGGCCAGACGCGCCTCGCCCAGCATAACGGGGATGATCGGATGCTCGCCCTCCAGCAGGTCAAATCCAGCCTCGGTCAGCCCGGCACGCCAATACCGCGCATTGTCGAAAAGCCGCGCCCGCAGATCATCGCCCGCCTCCACCAGCCTCAAGGCCTCAATACTCGCGCCGACAACGGCAGGCGGCAGTGAGTTTGAGAAGAGGTATGGCCGCGCCCGCTGGCGCAACAGATCGACCACTGGCTGCGACGCGGCGATATAACCGCCAATGGCCCCGCCCAGCGCCTTGCCCAGTGTTCCGGTCAGAATATCGACCGTCACACCGAAATGCGCCGGCGTCCCCTGCCCTTTTGGCCCCATGAACCCCGTCGCGTGACAATCATCCACCATCACCAACGCATCATAGGCGTCTGCCAGCCGCCGGATCTCGGGTAGATTGGCCAGGTAGCCGTCCATCGAGAACACCCCATCCGTCGCGATCATGACAAACCGCGCGCCATCGTTTCGGGCGGTTTGCAACTGACGCTCCAGATCCGCCATGTCGGAGTTGGCGTAGCGATAGCGTTTGGCCTTGCACAGGCGGATGCCGTCGATGATTGACGCATGGTTCAAAGCGTCCGAGACAATCGCGTCTTCGGGGCCCAAAAGCGGCTCAAACACACCGCCATTCGCGTCAAAACAGGCCGCGAAGAGGATCGAGTCCTCCATGCCGAGAAACTCCGCCAGCGCAGTCTCCAAATCCCGGTGCAGAGGTTGCGTGCCACAGATGAAGCGGACGGAAGCCATGCCATAGCCCTGCGCATCAATTGCTGCCTTCGCCGCCGCTTCGAGTGCGGGATGATCGGCCAGCCCGAGGTAATTGTTGGCGCACAGGTTCAGCATCTCGCGCCCATCGACTGAGATATGTGCGCCCTGCGGCCCCGCGATCGGGCGTTCGCGTTTATAGAGGCCCGCCGTCTCAATCTCGGCCAGCTGGCTCGCGATATGGTTATGAAACTCTGTCATGGCCGCACTCTGCGCCCCGGCCCGCGCCCAAACAACGCCAAATACGTCGCGCAATGCCGCATTCTGTCCAATTGCGCCCAGCCCAGCGCCCATGCATTCATTGCAGATGAAACGAGCCGGGGGTCACGATGGCCGGATTTACACTCGATGGCTTCCTGCCCTACCAGCTCGCGGTCGTCTCCCGGCGCGTGAGCCAGGACTTTGCCGACAGGTATCAGCAGGAGTTTGACATCTCGATCCCCGAATGGCGCGTGGTCGCACACTTAAGCCAGGGTGGTGCTGTGAGCGTGCGGGAAATCCACCGCCGCGTGGACATGGACAAATCGAAGGTCTCGCGCGCCGCAACAAGGCTGGAAGAGAACGGGTTCATCGAAAAGCGGGCGCATCCAATGGACCGGCGCTTGGTGGAACTGACACTGACGGACCGCGGGCAGGCGATGATCGACGCGCTGGCCTCAATCGCACGGGCCTATGAGGCTGAGATCATGAACGCGCTTGGCCCCCAGGCACAGGCATTTCGCAGTGCTTTAGACACGCTTATGCCCACAGATCACCTAGAGAAGACAAAGGAAGACACACCATGACTGACATCGTCCTGCTGGATGGCGCCCGCACCGCGATCGGAACGTTTGGTGGTTCGCTGGCAGCCACACCACCCATCGAACTTGGGGCGACAGCCGCCAAGGCCGCGCTGGAGCGGAGCGGGGTCGACGGGGCCCAGATCGGCCATGTCGCCTTTGGCCATGTGATCAACACCGAACCGCGCGACATGTACCTCAGCCGTGTCGCCTCGATGGATGCCGGCGTGCCGGACACAGCGCCTGCGATGAACGTCAACCGCCTGTGCGGCTCGGGCGCGCAGGCCATTGTGTCGGTGATCCAGTCCCTGCAACTGGGCGACGCCGATTTTGGCCTGGCCGGTGGGGCCGAAAGCATGAGCCGCGCGCCCTACAGCATGCCCCAGGCCCGCTGGGGCCAGAAGATGGGGGATGCCGGCGGGGCGGACATGATGCTGGGCGCGCTCAATTGCCCGTTCGGGACCGGCCACATGGGGGTCACGGCCGAGAATGTGGCTGATGAACACCAGATTGACCGCGAGGCTCAGGATGCCTTCGCCCTGGAAAGCCAGACACGCGCCGCTGCAGCGATTGCAGGCGGGCGCTTTACCAGCCAAATCGTGCCCGTAGAGGTGCGTGTCAAGCGTGAGATGGTGGCCTTCGACACCGATGAACACCCCAAGGAAACCACGCTTGAGAAGCTCGGGAGTCTGCGCGCGGTTTTCCGCAAAGACGGGTCTGTTACGGCAGGAAACGCCTCGGGTATCAACGATGGCGCAGCCGCAGTTGTGCTCGCGCGGGCGGAGGCGGCGGAGGCAGCGGGGTTGAAGCCGCGCGCGCATGTTCTGGGCTATGCGCATGCGGGTGTCCGCCCCGAAGTGATGGGGATCGGTCCGGTGCCAGCGGTGCAGCGTCTGTTGGAGAAAACCGGCCTGACAGTCGACGATTTCGATGTGATCGAATCCAATGAGGCATTTGCCGCGCAGGCCCTCGCCGTCACCAAGGGGCTGGGCCTTGACCCGGCTAAGGTCAACCCCAACGGCGGGGCCATCGCACTGGGTCACCCCGTGGGTGCCACGGGCGCAATCCTGGCTGTAAAAGCGATCTATGAGCTTGAGCGGACGGGCGGGAAACGCGCCCTCGTTACGATGTGCATCGGCGGCGGGCAAGGGATCGCCATCGCGCTCGAGGCCGCCTAACCGCACAGCCTGCCCACCGGTTAAGACCATGTTTACCGCTCCGGCCGAAAGATGGCGCCACGCCGCAATAACCGGAGGGCCTGATGCAAACAACCGAGTGGTTTCCCGATGATCTGCGCGTTCGGCTGGCAGCCGAGCGTGCGATGGAACAAAAACAGTCCGAACTGGCCGAGGCCAATTCAAAGATCGCGGCCCATGCCCGGCAGCTGACCGAAAAGGTCATCGAAAGCCGAACGGAAATCGCCCTGGTCAAGTCCGAAGCCGAAACGCTGCGCGACGAAAACACCGAGGTGCGCCATGATCTGCAACGTGCGCAAAGTGCCATCCAGATCGCGGAACGGCGCCTGTGGGAATCGCTTGAGACCATCGAAGACGGGTTTGCGGTCTTTGACACCAACAACTGTCTGATTGCCGCCAACCGTGCCTTTCTCGCCCCGTTTCAGGGCCTGGAAGAAATTCAGATCGGAGTGCCCTTTGCCCGCATCGTGCGCCTGGCCGCCGAAGAAGGTCTGGTGGATCTTGAAGGCTCGTCTACCGATGACTGGATCGCGGAAATGGTTGCGCGATGGAACCTCGACGATCGCAAACCGCTGACGATCCGTTTCTTCAACGATACCTTCGTGCGGATCATCGAACGCCGGACGCGCGATGGCGATATGGTTTTGCTGGTCGTCGATATGACCGAAACGATGGCCCGCGCCCGCGAACTGGACGACGCCCGGATCAAGGCTGAGGCTGCCAGCCGCGCCAAATCAGCTTTTCTGGCGAACATGAGCCACGAGATCAGGACGCCGATGAACGGGGTCCTCGCCATGACAGAGCTTCTGGGCGAAAGCGATCTGACGGCCGACCAGCGCCTCTACCTCGACACGATCCGCAACTCGGGCGAAGCGCTGCTTGTCATCATCAACGATGTGCTCGACTACAGCCGGATCGAGGCCGGGAAACTGGCCCTGACGCCGGCCCCGTTCGACCTGGAGAAATGCGTCAACGACGTGATGCTCTTGCTCCAGCCATCGGCCCGCGAAAAGGGCATCGACCTGCTGATCGACTATGACATGTTCCTGCCCACCGGGTTTGTGGGTGATCAGGGCCGAATTCGGCAGGTTCTAACGAACCTGGTCGGCAACGCCGTCAAGTTCACTGAGGCGGGCCACGTTCTGGTCCGCGTGGTCGGGTTGCCTGCGATTGAGGCGGGCCATTACCGCATCCACATCGTGGTCGAAGACACGGGCATCGGCATCCCCGAAGACATGCGCCAGCACATCTTTGGCGAGTTCAACCAGGTCGAAGATCAGATGAACCGATCGTTTGACGGCACGGGCCTGGGGCTCGCCATCACCAAACGCCTGGTGGGCCTGATGGGGGGTGAGGTCTGGCTTGATTCGGACGTCGGCAAGGGGTCGTCTTTCGGCTTTCACATCACCTTGCCCGCTGCGCGCGGGGGGGATGTGCCCGAACCCGACCTGCCCGATTGGCTGGGCCAGATATCGATTATCGATCCCAACCATGTGGGCCGGGCGCTCGTCCACAAACAACTCTCGGCCCTTGGGCTGGCCCCCGAGGTGTTCGATGGGCTTGGCGACGTTCCCGAAACGGCCTGGAGCCCGCGCGATGTCGTATTCATTGCCGCGTCCCTCGTCGCAGAAATTCCAACCGCGCCCACGGCGTCCCCGGCGGCGATGTTCGTCTTGTGCCAGGGCCCGGTGGCGCCGGATATGGATCTGCCGCCGTCCGGTCAGGTTCTCACACAGCCGTTCCTGCGCCACCAACTGCGCGACCGTCTGGCCAACCTGCCGACGCCCGTCGTCGCCGACCCGCCGCCTGAGCCCCCATTGGCGGAACAAGCACCCCCGCAAACACGCCTTCAGGTGTTGGCGGCCGAAGACAACAAGACAAATCAGCTGGTCCTCAAGAAGCTTCTGAGCGCCTACGACATCGACCTCCGCATCGCTGAAAATGGACGCGAAACGGTCGCCGCCTATCGCGAGGCACGGCCCGACATCCTGTTCACCGATATCTCCATGCCGCTGATGGATGGCAAAGACGCCGCGCGGGAAATTCGCGCCTATGAGGCGGCCCATGGCCTGGATCCGATCCCGATTGTCGCGATGACCGCCCATGCCGGGGCAGAGATGGCGGCCGAGATCACGGCGGCTGGGATTGATCACTGCCTGACCAAACCTTTACGCCGCAACGATCTGGCCGAGCATTTGCGCTCCGTCGCACCGGAAGGAGAGCTGCCCATACGGGAGACAGAGTGAAGCGCGAACGCATCCCTGATGCCCAGTGTTACAGGCATCCGATCCGTTGGGGGGTTGGCCGTGTACATCACACCCTGGCACGCCGCGTGTGCGGATTGAACGTGTGGCACCGCCGGATGGGCTAGACTCGTGGGCTTTCGGCCTTGCCTGTAACATGCGTCGCCTTTCGCTTTTGAGCG
>JBCBGF010000001.1:227402-1128271 GCA_038526915.1 Pseudomonadota bacterium
GGTGAGCGGTGAGCGGTGAGCGGTGAGCGGTGAGCGGTGAGCGGTGAGCGGTGAGCGGTGAGCGGTGAGCGGTGAGCGGTGAGCGAGATGCCGCGAAAGACGATTCCTGGAAAGCCGGAAATACCCTAGATCTGTCCCATGACGGACCGCCCGCCTTTCCGACCTCGCGCCTTGGGTGAGATTGCCATCCGCTGCGCCGATATCCGCGCGATGGCTGATTTCTACGAAAACGTCATCGGCCTTCGCCCGCTGTCAGATCGGTCCGACGGGGCCATTGTTTTCTTCGACATCGGGCCGGGCTTTGGCGGACACACAAGTGTCCTAGCGCTGTTTCGCAATGACGTGGATGTGCGGCCGGGCCTGCACCCAAGCTCAACCGCGGCGCCTGCCACAGGGGCTGGGTCTTCGCTTCATCATCTCGCGCTATCTTTGCCGTTTTCCGAACAGGACGCGGTCATGCGCTGGTACGACACACTCGGCCAGCCTTACCGCGTTGAGATCTTCGACTGGATCGGCTGGCGCGGCATCTTCACCCAGGATCCCGAAGGCAACACCGTCGAACTGGTTACCTTTGATGCGTCTCTGCTGGCCGAACCGAGCGATGATCCGTGACCGGGTCTGGAGTGCGCCACCTGCGATCTCTCTGAACGGGCAAAAGAAGTTCGCGCGCCCCAAGCCATTTAGTCTTGTGGCCGGGACGATGCCTTGTGCGAGGATGGACCGCCTCAAGCCGTCTCAGGATAGTCGCGCACAAAGACCGGCTGGGTCGCCGTCGAGCGTTCCGGGCAATAGGCATAGCCGCCAGTATCAAAATCGCGCAGCCCATCCGGCGTGGTGACGCGCCGCTCAAGCACGAACCGCGCCATCGCCCCACGCGCCTTTTTGGCAAAGAAACTGACGATCTTCACCTGCCCACCGCGATCCTCGAGGAAACTGGGCGTGATCACCTCAAGGCCCAGCGCCTTGGCATCCACCGCACCAAAGTATTCCTGGCTCGCGCAGTTCACGACCGTGGTTGCCCCGACCGCCGCCGCATCGCCGCGCAACGCCTTGGCGATCTCTTTACCCCAGAAATCATAAAGCGTGCTGCCACGCCGCGTTTTCAGGCGGCTGCCCATTTCCAGGCGATAGGCCTGGATCGCGTCGAGGGGCCGCAAGACACCGTAAAGGCCCGACAGGATCCGCAGGTGATCCTGCGCATACCGGACGGTTTCGTGATCCAGTGAGGCGGCGTCCAACCCAATGTAGGTGTCGCCGGCAAAGGCATGAAGCGCGGGACGCGTGACTTCTTCTTCAGGCTCTGCGGCAAAGGCGCGAAACCTGTCCCGGTTCAACCGAGCCAGCTCATCGCTCAGATCCATGAGCGATTTCAGATTGCCCAGCGTCAACTGCCGCGCATGACCCGCCAAACGCGCGGCCTCGGCCTGAAAGCGCGGCGCGGTCGTCTGCCCTGCAATGGCCGACCAGTCCAATCGTTTCGCAGGCGAAATCACCACCAGCATAACTTATCCCCCACATTCCTTCTGCGCCGCAACGTATGCCGTCTGCCCCGGCCCTCAAGCCTCGCGCAGGATATCAAGGAACGCCGCCCCAAAGCGGTCCGCGCGCCTGTCGCCCAAGAGCCGTTCTAAGGCCCCAGCATCATCGGGCCGCAACTGCGCCACGCGCGCCACCTGCGCCGCCGAACAGGTGAGCGGTTTGTCCTGCCCGGTTTCCCCGCGCGCCAGACGCAACTGCGCGGCCATCAACCGATCATAAACCGCGCCCTCGGCCCGTCCGGCCAGTTTGCGCCGCGAGGGGTGCGGGGTCTCCGGCACCTCGCCCGAGATCACTTCCAGGAAGGCGGCGCCATAGCGTTCCAGCTTCTTGGCCCCCACCCCGCTGATCCGCGCCATCGCATCAAGGGTATCGGGCCGGGCTTCGGCCATCTCGATCAGGGTGCGGTCGGGAAAGATCACATAGGCTGGTACCCGCTGCGCCTCCGCCAGCGCGCGGCGTTTGGCTTTGAGCGCGGCCAGAAGCGGGGCGTCTTCTTCCGACACAAGGGTTTTCACGGTTGGGCGCGATGCGGCACGCTGGATTACATCGCGGCGCAGGGTCACCTGCGCATCCCCCTTCAACACAGGCCGCGCGTGGTCGGTCATCCGCAAGGCGCCATGCCGCTCGGGGTCGGGGCGCACATAGTCGTGGCCCATCATCTGGCGAAAGACGGCCTGCCACTGGCGTTTGTCGAGGTCGCGCCCCACACCGTAGGTGGGCAATTCGTCGTGCCGCCGCGACCGGATCTTGTCGGTGTCCGCGCCCAACAGGATGTCGATCAGGTGGCCGGTGCCAAACCACTCGCCCGTGCGCAAAATTGCCGACAGGGCCATACGCACCGGTTGGGTCGCGTCAAACGTCTCAGGCGGCGCCGCACAGAGATCGCAGTTCCCACACGGCGCGGCCTTCTCCCCAAAATAGCCCAGAAGCGTGACACGGCGGCACGTCAGCGCCTCTGCCAGCCCCAAAAGCGCGTTGAGCCGCACATGATCAGCCGCCTTGCGTTCGGGCGGGGCCAGGCTTTCGTCGATCTGAGTGCGCCGCAAGCGGATGTCATCTGCACCGTAGAGCGTAAGCGTGTCGGCAGGTGCGCCATCCCGGCCCGCGCGACCGATTTCCTGGTAATAGGCCTCGATCGACTTGGGCAGGTCCGCATGGGCGACCCAGCGGATATCGGGCTTGTCGATCCCCATCCCAAAGGCCACCGTGGCCACGACGATCAGCCCATCTTCGCGCTGAAATCGCGCCTCAACCTCGCGCCGGGGCCCAGGCTCCATCCCGCCGTGATAGTGGCAGGCCACATGCCCCGCATCGCGCAGTGCGGTGGCGAGCGTCTCGGTCTTGGCCCGCGTACCGCAATAGACGATGCCCGACTGCCCCTTGCGCGCGGCAGCAAATTCCAGGATCTGTTGGCGGGGTTTGTCTTTCGCGGTGAAGGCCAGTGTGATGTTCGGGCGGTCAAATCCGCGCAGAAACGTCTCAGGCTGTTGCCCATCGAACAGGCGTGTAACGATTTCCTCGCGCGTTTCCGCATCTGCGGTTGCCGTGAAAGCGGCCAAGGGCACATCCAGCGTGCGGCGCAACTCCCCGATCCGCAGGTAGTCTGGGCGGAAGTCATGGCCCCATTGGCTAACGCAATGCGCCTCGTCCACCGCGATCAGGCTGACGCCTGCACGGCGCAAGAGGGGCAGCGTGCCCCCCGACCCAAGCCGTTCCGGCGCCATGTAGAGAAGCTTCAACGCGCCTGCATCCAGCGCCTGGAACACCGCATCGGTTTCCTCATCGGTATTGCCCGATGTCAGCGCGCCTGCCGCCACACCCGCCTCACGCAGGGCGCGCACCTGATCCCGCATCAGAGCGATAAGCGGCGAGATCACCACCGTCACCCCGTCACGGCACAGCGCAGGGAGTTGATAGCACAGCGACTTGCCGCCCCCCGTGGGCATGATCGCCAGCGTGTTGCGGCCCGCCACCACGGCGTCGACCACCTCGGCCTGGCCGGGGCGGAAATCGTCAAAGCCGAAGACGGATTTTAGTAGAGCGCGCGGCTCACCCATTGGACATGCTGAATTTGGTTCAAACTGCTCGTGTTTTGTTTGAACCATCTCACATGAACAATCGGTGAACAATACCGAGTTCAGACGAGCGCGCGATAAAGATCAGGCAGGATGAAGTCACGCACTGCGATCAGGATCAGAAACGCCACCAGCGGGGCCAGATCGAGGCCTCCGGTGTTCGGCAGCCAGCGCCGGATGGGCGTGTAAATCGGCTCTAACAGTCGGTTCAGGCCATCCCAGATCTGCGCTACCAGCGGCTGGTGCAGGTTCAGCACCTGAAACGTGATCAGCCAGCTGAACACGATGTGGACGATCATGATAAAGAAGGCCACGTCGAGCAGCATATCAAGAATGCCGAAGATTGCGTTCATCTGGGTGTCTCCGTTTTCCGAGGGCTACACCTAAGCGCCCTAACAAGGGGTGACAACCCGCCTGCGCCCTGTCTTACTCACGCCCGAGCGCAGGCATATGGACAGGCCAATGGCAGAGATCTCGACCAGAAAGCGGATCTGGGGCTGGTTCTTTTTCGATTGGGCCAGCCAACCTTACAACACCCTGCTGCTCACCTTCATCTTCGGGCCGTACATAAACGAGATAATGGGCGACGGTTCGGCCGCACAGGCCGCGTGGGGCTTTGGCATCGGCGCGGCAGGGATCATCATTGCACTGTCTGCCCCGATATTGGGCGCACTGGCCGACACTTCGGGCACGCGAATGCGCTGGATTTGGGTCTTTTCAGGCCTCTACGTGGTGGGCAGCGCGGGACTGTGGCTGGCTGTGCCCGAGGGCTACAACCTCGTCCTGATCCTGGGCTTCTTCGCGATCGGCCTGATCGGGATGGAGTTTGCCACGATCTTCACCAACTCGATGCTGCCCGATCTGGGCACCCGGGAAGAGATCGGGCGGATCTCGGGCAACGGCTGGGCTTTTGGCTACCTCGGCGGGTTGGCGGCGCTGATTATCATGCTGTTCTTCTTCGCCGAAAGCGCAGAGACCGGAAAAACCTTCCTTGGGCTCGACCCCGCCTTCGGGCTGGACGCGGAAACGCGCGAGGGCACGCGGTTCGTCGGCCCCCTAACCGCACTGTGGTTCATCGTCTTCATGATCCCCTTCTTCCTCTATGTCCGCGATCCGCGCCCCGTGGGTCACGTGAAAGGTGCCCTGCGCCCTGCGCTCGCCGATCTGGGGCGCACGATCCGCAGCTTGCCAGCACGGTCGAGCCTCTTTGCCTATCTCGCCTCGTCGATGTTTTACCGCGATGCACTGAACGGAATGTACACCTTCGGCGGCATCTACGCGGCTGGTGTCCTGGGCTGGACTGTCGTGGACGTTGGGATCTTCGGCATCCTCGCCATCATCACCGGCGCGCTTTTTGCTTGGCTCGGCGGGCGGGCGGATGCGGCTTATGGCCCAAAACCGGTCATCTTTGTCAGCATCCTGGCCCTCACTGCCGTGGCCATCGCGATCATCTTTGTCTCGCCCACGTCAGTCCTCGGGTTACCCGTAGAAGAAGGGTCTAACTTGCCCAATATCGCCTTCTACATCGTGGGCGCGGTGATCGGTGCCGCGGGGGGATCGCTACAAACGGCGAGCCGGACCATGATGGTCCGCCAGGCCGATCCCGACCGGATGACCGAAGCCTTCGGTCTTTACGCGCTGGCTGGCAAGGCCACGTCGTTCCTGGCCCCGCTGTCCATTGGGATTGTCACCGCCACCACAGGCAGCCAACAACTTGGCGTGACCCCGTTGATCGTGCTTTTCGTGGTGGGGTTGGTCCTGCTAGTCTGGGTAAAACCCAACGGAGATCGAGCAGCATAATGATCATCCGCAGTCTATTCGCCGTCGCGGCGCTACTGGCGTTTGCGCAAGGCGCAGCGGCGCAAACCCCGGCGAGCGAGGTGTTCGGCGCCAAAAACACGCCGTCCCCCCACAAGTCCGCCCCGTTCGGTAGCCATTCGCGCGGATGCATCGCAGGTGCCGTACAACTGCCGGAAACCGGGCCGACATGGCAGGCAATGCGCCTATCGCGCAACCGCCATTGGGGCCACCCGGAGACGATATCGTTCATTGAACGCGTGTCGGCCGCCGCGGCCCGCCAACCTGGCTGGAACGGTCTCTATGTCGGCGACATCTCCCCCCCGCGCGGTGGTCCGCATTCCGGCCACCGGTCGCATCAGATCGGCCTTGATGTCGATTTCTGGATGCTGCCCGCATCCGATCTGACGCTCAGCCGCCGCGACCGTGAAAACCTGTCGTCGATCTCGATGCGGCGCGAGAACGGCGCTTTCGTGAACGGCAACTGGACCCGCGCGCATCACGAAGTGCTCAAGGCCGTCGCCAGCGACCCTTGGGTGACGCGGATCTTCGTCTTCCCCGGTGCCAAGGTACAGATGTGCAACGACGCGCGCGGCGACCGGTCGTGGCTGCGCAAAATCCGGCCCTGGTGGGGGCATCACTATCATTTCCACGTGCGCCTGAAATGCCCCAGCAACGCAGGCGCCTGTGTCGAGCAAAACCCACCACCCCCCGGCGATGGCTGCGCCGACGCGGAAGACTGGGTTCGCAACATCCTCAACCCGCCGCCACCAGACCCCAATGCCCCCGCGCCTCAGCCCCGACGCGAACTGGTGATGGCCGACCTGCCGCAGCAATGCCAAACCGTCGTGTCGGCGCGCTAGCCGCGGCGCTCTGTCTCTGGGCGGGATCGACGTACCCTGAACAAGCGCGCTTCGTCTCTGAGCTCGCTTGGACGGTAGATAACCCCAGCTTTGGTGGGCTCAGCGGGCTTGAGGTCTCGGAAGACGGACAATCGTTTGTGGCGATCAGCGATCGAGGGTCGTCCATTCGCGGAACGCTAAGGCGAAAAAACGGCGTGATTTCTTCGGTCGAGATGGTCGAGATCACTGGGATGCAAATCGACCCTATTCCAGCGGCATCTGGGCGCATTTTCGATGCCGAGGGCTTGGCGAGCTTACCTGACGGCTCGCATTTCGTATCCTTCGAAGGCGTTCACCGGGTGGACCTCTACGATACCTTCACGGCAAGCCCCACGCGTCTCGCCCCACCGACCATTCCCGAGGGTCTTTACGAGAACGGCGGCCTGGAAGCGCTTGCCATCGACACGTCAGGCCGGCTTTTTGCCATCCCGGAAAACAAACGCCGCCGCATCCCGGACTACCCGGTGCTGGTCTACCAAAACGACATCTGGACAACGCCTTTTCGCATCCTCGGCGTGGACGGCATGCGCCCGGTTGGCGCTGATTTTGGGCCTGACGGCGCGCTCTACCTGCTGGAGCGGTCGTTTCACGGGATTTTCGGCTTCTCCAGCCGGGTCCGACGGTTTGATCCCGGGTCCACCGGTGTCGTGACGGGCGACGTTCTGTTCCACACACCCCCCGGCACCCATGACAACCTGGAAGGCATCGCCGTTTGGAGTGATGAAGACGGGGCACTGCGCCTGACCATGGTTTCCGACAACAATTTCAGCGTCTTTCAACGGACCGAGTTCGTCGAATACCGGTTGACGCCGTAACGTGGCCCGGGCTAAACGCCCGCGTCCCGGCGCGGCTGGGGCCAAGTCTCCGCAACCTTGTTAAAACGGAACCCAGTTATGACCCGCCTTCTTCCTGGCATCCTTGCCATGGCCACCGTTGTCGTGGCCTCAAACATCCTTGTGCAGTTTCTCTTCGGCCAATGGCTGACTTGGGGGGCATTCACTTACCCCATTGCGTTTCTGGTGACCGACGTGATGAACCGCGTCTATGGGGCGTCGACGGCGCGAAATGTCGTTTTCGTTGGATTCCTCACGGGTGTGGCCTGTTCGCTGATCGGGACGCAGATCATGGGCGAGTTCGGGCCGCTGGTCACCTGGCGGATCGCGATCGGCTCTGGGCTGGCATTCCTGACAGCGCAACTTCTTGATATTGCTGTCTTTAACCGACTGCGCGAGGGCACGTGGTGGCGGGCGCCGCTGGCCTCGACCCTGGTGGGGTCGACGGTGGATACGGCGTTGTTCTTTACCATCGCCTTTAGTGCGACGCTCGCATTCATCGAGCCGGCCAATGACGTCAGCTGGGCCAACGAAGCCTTGCCCCTGTTAGGCGCAGGCCCTGTTGTTCCGCTGTGGGTGTCGCTCGCCGTGGCGGATTGGGGCGTAAAAATTACGCTCGCCTTGATCGCATTGGTGCCATTTCGCTTAATTGTGAGGCGTTTGACCGCACAGGTTGCGTGAAAACAGTTGACCCACACCAAATCTGTGCCAACCTCCATGTATCGGTTCAACAAATGAAAGGAGGTGGTCCAGTGTCGAGAGTGATATTGGAGAGAGGTGTCGGAACAGTCGGGGGAATGATCGCCTGAGGGCAATCCTGAAGGCAGAACACTCCTGATTGGGCTCCAGTCCCTAACTGGCCCATCTCTGAATAACTCGAAGGGCCGCCGACATCCGGCGGCCCTTTTCCGTGCAGAATTAGCCTGCACAACCCGTACACAGGCTGTACACACCCTGTACACCGCCGAGTACACCTGATGCAGATCACCGACACCCTCCAGATCGAAGATTGGGAACTGACCGAACAGTTCATCCGCGCCTCGGGCCCGGGTGGGCAGAACGTCAACAAGGTGTCGACGGCGGTGGAACTCCGGTTCGAGGCGGCGCGGTCGCCCAACCTCACCGATGCGGTGAAGGCCCGGCTGAAACGCATCGCGGGGCGGCGCTGGACCAAGGACGGCGCGGTGGTCCTGCAGGTGTCCGAGGCGCGCAGCCAGGCCCGCAACCGCGAGATCGCGCGGGAGCGTTTGGCGGAGATGATCCGGCGGGCAACCGTGGTGCCGAAGAAGCGGCGACCTACCCGGCCCACTAAGGGATCGGTCGAGCGGCGGATCAAAGCAAAGAAGGTGCGCAGCGCGGTAAAGGCGATGCGCGGGCGGGTCGACGACCCGTAGAGGGCACAAGCGCCCTTGACCCCGATTCGCGAACGTCAGACAGTCGCGGCAAACCACTTGCGCGGGGCAGGAAAACGGCTAGGGTCGCCGCCCCGGCATCTGAGGGAGCAAGGGCATGAAGATCAGCATCGAACGCGCAAACCTGCTGCGGGCCGTGGCCCAGGCGCAGTCGGTTGTCGAACGGCGCAACACGATCCCGATCCTGGCCAATGTTCTGATCGAGGCGGAAGGCGATGCAGTCACCTTCCGCGCGACTGACCTCGATATCGAGGTGGTGGACCGGGCGCCGGCGCAGGTGGAGCGGGCGGGCGCCACGACGGTCGCCGCGGTGACTTTGCACGAGATCGTGCGAAAGCTGCCCGACGGGGCGCTGGTCACATTGACCGATGATGGGGCCTCGGGGCGGATGACGGTAGATGCCGGGCGGTCGAACTTTTCGTTGGCGACGCTGCCGCGCGAGGATTTCCCGGTGATGGCGTCGAGTGAGTATACCGCAAATTTCTCTGCGCCCGCGCCAATCCTGCGGCGGCTGTTCGACAAGTCGAAATTCGCGATCTCGACGGAAGAGACGCGGTATTACCTCAATGGCGTGTATATGCATGTGGCAGAGGGAGAGAGTGGGCAGTCCTTGCGCTGTGTCGCCACCGACGGCCACCGGCTGGCGCGGATCGATGCCATGCTGCCGCAAGGGGCCGAGGTGATGCCGGGCGTGATCGTGCCGCGCAAGACGGTGGGGGAATTGCGCAAGCTTCTGGATGATGACGAGGCGCAGATCGCGGTATCGGTGTCTGAGACGAAGGTGCGGTTCGCGACGCCCGATATTACTCTGACGTCGAAGGTGATCGACGGGACATTCCCAGACTATACCCGTGTAATCCCCACGGCGAATGCGCGAAAACTGGAGGTGGACGCGTCCGAGTTTGCCCAGGCCGTGGACCGGGTGGCGACCGTGTCATCGGAACGGTCCCGCGCGGTGAAACTGGCGCTGGATGATGACCGGCTGATCCTGTCGGTGAATGCGCCCGATAGTGGGGCGGCGGAAGAAGAGCTGGCCGTGGCCTATGGCGATGAGCGGTTGGAGATCGGGTTCAACGCGAAATACCTGCTGGAGATCGCGAGCCAGGTGGATCGCGAGAATGCGGTGTTCCTGTTCAACTCCGCCGGCGATCCGACGCTGATGCGGGAGGGGAATGATCCCTCGGCCGTCTATGTCGTGATGCCGATGCGCGTGTAGCGCCAGAAAAGTCTTCTTGCCTTCGGCGAGGATATTTCCAGACCAAAGAAGGGCCTGACGTGCCCGAACTTGCCGTTACATCGCTGCGCCTGACCCAGTTCCGGTCGCATCGCCTCGCCCGGATCGAGGCGACGGCGCGGCCAATTGCGATTTTTGGCGCGAACGGGGCGGGAAAGACCAACATCCTGGAAGCGGTGTCGATGTTGTCGCCGGGGCGGGGCCTCAGGCGCGCGACGGCGGAGGCGTTGGGGCGGCAACCCGAGGGGGTTGGGTGGAAGATCGCCGGCGAACTTCGCTCGCTTCATCAGGTGCATGAGGTGGAGACCTGGGCGGAGCCTGGGAGCGGTCGGCAGGTGCGGATCGACGGGAAGGCGGCGGCGCAGGTGGCGCTGGGGCGGATTGCGCGCGTGCTGTGGCTGGTGCCGTCGATGGATCGGCTGTGGATCGAAGGGGCCGAGGGGCGGCGGCGGTTTCTGGACCGGATCGCGCTGTCGTTTGAGCCGGGGCATGCGGAAGCCGTCCTGGCCTATGAAAAGGCGATGCGGGAGCGGAACCGATTGCTGAAGGACATAGTGCGGGACTCGCATTGGTACACCGCTTTGGAGCATCAGATGGCCGAGGCGGGGGAGGCGATCCGCAGCGTTCGGGTCGCGGCGATTGTCAGGTTGATGGAGGCGCAGGCGGGGGCGGAGACGGTGTTTCCGGTGGCAGAGCTTAGTTTGACCGCTGCTGAAGGCGGGGCGGCGCCCGAGGGGGTGGAGGCTTTGGCGGAGGCGCTGGCCGACAACCGGGGCGCGGATTTGCGGGCTGGGCGGACGTTGATCGGGCCGCATCGGGCGGATCTGGGGGCTGTGTATGCAGCGAAGGGTGTTGCCGCGGAGCAGTGTTCGACGGGGGAGCAGAAGGCGCTCTTGATCTCGCTGATCCTCGCCAATGCGCGGGCGCTGGCGGAGGATGTTGGGGCGCCGCCGATTGTTCTGCTCGATGAGGTGGCCGCGCATCTGGATGCGGATCGGCGGGCGGCGTTGTACGATGAGATCTGTGCGCTGGGGGCGCAGGCGTGGATGACGGGGACGGAACAGGGGCTCTTTGAGGCGCTGGGGGACCGGGGGGATTACCTGGAGGTGCGTGAGTCAGACGGCGCGTCGGAAGTGGTTCGGGTGTGACGATCTCAGTAGGCGATCTCGCGCTGTACGTGGGTGCGCTCTTCATCCTGTTTCTGACGCCGGGGCCGGTCTGGGTGGCGCTCACCGCGCGGGCCTTGTCGGGCGGGTTTCATGCGGCCTGGCCCCTGGCGCTGGGTGTCGTCTTGGGCGATGCGATCTGGCCGTTTCTGGCGATCCTGGGGGTGACCTGGATCGTCTCGGTGTTCTCGGGCTTCATGGTGGCGTTGAAATGGGTGGCGGCTTTGGTGTTCGTCATCATGGGGGCGCTGATCCTGCGGAACGCCGACAAGACGATTGCCAGCGACAGCCGCCTGACCCGCCCCGGCATGTGGGCGGGGTTTCTGGCGGGGGTCGCGGTGATCCTGGGCAATCCCAAGGCGATCCTGTTCTACATGGGCGTGCTGCCGGGCTTCTTTGATCTGACGGCGGTGACGGCGTGGGATATTGCAGCGATTGTGGCCGCCTCGATGATCGTGCCGCTCATCGGAAACGTGTGCTTTGCGCTGTTCATCGACCGCGCGCGGCGGGTTTTGACCTCGCCCGCGGCGCTGAGGCGGACGAACCTCGTGGCAGGGGTGTTGTTGATTGCCGTGGGTGCGGTCATTGCCCTAACGTGACGCCGATGGATCACACGGCCTTTCTGAAAACCTTGCCGGCGGAGACCAAGGCGCACTTGACCCAGCGGAGCGACCGGGCGGGGCTTTTGCATCTGGCCGGGCATCTGGGGCTGATCTGTGTGACCGGGGGGCTGATCGCGGGCGGCCTACCGTTTTGGTGGCTGCTCCTGCCCGTGCACGGCATCCTTTTGGTGTTTCTCTTCACGCTGGAGCATGAGGCGACCCATCAAACCCCGTTTCGATCTGAGCGGCTCAACGACCTCGTCGGGTGGGCCTGTGGGCTGATCCTGATCCTGCCGTTCACCTGGTTTCGCTATTTCCACTTCGCCCATCACCGGTTCACCAACGATCCCGAGCGGGATCCGGAGCTCGCCGCGCCTAAACCTGAGAGTTGGTCGGCGTGGATCTGGCATGTGTCGGGCCTGCCCTATTGGGGGGCGATGATCCGGCAGCTGGTCATCAACGCGATGGGGCGAGCCGAGGCGGACTATCTTCCCGCACGGGCGCAGGCGCGGATCGTCGCCGAGGCGCGGTGGATGGTGGCGATCTATGCGGGGGCGCTGGGGACGCTGATGGTCAGCGATCTGGTGCTTTGGCTCTGGGTGATCCCTGTGCTGCTTGGCCAACCGTTTCTGCGGGTTTACCTCTTGGCCGAACACGGGCGGTGTCCGGCGGTGACCAATATGTTCGAGAACACCCGGACGACCTTCACCAACCGGGCCATGCGGTTCCTGGCGTGGAACATGCCCTATCACATTGAGCATCACGCCTATCCGTCGGTGCCGTTTCACCGATTGCCGGAGTTGCACCGCCTGGCCGAGGCGCATCTGGTGACGACGGCGCCGGGGTATGTGGCGTTTACGAAGGCGTATACGGGGGCGTTTGGGGACGCGGAGGGGCGGTGATGGCGCGGCGGAGCAGCCAAGAGATTCTTGCGAGCATCGAGCGGTTGACGGAGCTTGTCAGGGTTTATGAGCAATGGGATGATCACTATCATGGCGCGCGCCCCGAGCCCTATGACGAAATGACCATCGATTGGTGCATTGAGCGACTTCGTGAAGAAGGTATCCGCAATTCAGGAATTGAAATCGGCCTTAAGGAGAACCTACGCGAAATCGGCGAGCACATTCTCGACATACAGCGCTACGTGCCACACGAAGCCGAAAGCTTCTTGGCCTACTATCGAGAAAGAACAGGCCGCGATTTCTGGTCAGATATCGAAAACCCGCACAAAGCCGCCAAAGCTATTGTTCGTCGTGGGAGCATCCGGGAAGAATCCGAATTTCGACTGTTGATGAGCATTCTGTCGGACACAGAACAGACCGTGTTCAAAGGCGCTGACGTTGATCGGGTCAACAAGCTTCTGCTCGACTTTGAAACGCGCGGCAAAAGCAACGGCGACTAACCCTTGCACCCATACCCCGCAGACACCAAATATTGTGTCTCCCACGTGACAATCCCCCCATAAACGCCTATAAAATGGGTCAAAAGACCAAGGAAGGCACGCATGGCCGAAGCAGCCCGCCAGCCGGAAGAGTACGGCGCGGATTCTATTAAGGTTCTCAAAGGTTTAGAGGCAGTACGGAAGCGTCCCGGTATGTATATCGGGGACACGGACGATGGCTCGGGCCTGCACCATATGGTGTATGAGGTCGTCGACAACGGAATTGACGAGGCTTTGGCCGGTCATGCCGATGCCGTGACGGTGACAATTCACGCCGATCACAGCGTGTCGGTCAGCGACAATGGCCGCGGGATTCCGGTGGATCTGCACCCCGAGGAAGGGGTGTCGGCGGCCGAAGTGATCATGACCCAGCTGCATGCGGGCGGGAAGTTCGACCAGAACAGCTACAAAGTGTCCGGGGGCCTGCACGGCGTGGGTGTTTCGGTGGTGAACGCGCTGTCGGATTGGCTGGAGCTGCGGATCTGGCGGGATGGGAAAGAGCATATCGCGCGGTTTGAGGGCGGTGAGACGGTCAAGCACCTGGAGGTCGTGGGCGACGCAGACGGGCGCAAGGGGACCGAGGTGCGGTTTCTGGCCTCGACCGACACGTTTTCGGACCTGAACTATGTGTTTACAACACTGGAAAACCGGCTGCGCGAGCTGGCCTTCCTGAACTCGGGCGTGCGGATCATCCTGACCGATGAGCGGGGGGTGGAGCCGAAGACGGCGGACATGTGTTACGAGGGCGGGGTGCGGGAGTTTGTGCGCTATCTCGATCGTAACAAGCACCCGCTGATCGAAGAGCCAATCTTTATCGAGGGTGAGCGGGACGGCATCACCGTGGAAGTCGCGATGTGGTGGAACGACGGCTATAACGAGATGGTTTTGCCGTTCACCAACAACATTCCCCAGCGCGATGGGGGCACGCATCTGGCGGGCTTTCGCGGCGCGCTGACGCGCACGCTGAACCTTTATGCCGGGCAATCGGGTGTGGCGCGGAAGGAGAAGGTGAGCTTTTCGGGCGATGATGCGCGCGAGGGGCTGACCTGTGTGTTGTCGGTTAAGGTGCCGGATCCGAAGTTCTCATCCCAGACCAAGGACAAGCTGGTGTCATCGGAAGTGCGGCCGGCGGTTGAGGGGTTGATGAACGAGAAGCTGGCGGAGTGGTTTGAGGAGAACCCGGCGCCGGCGCGGATGATCGTCGGCAAGATCATCGAAGCCGCCTTGGCGCGCGAGGCGGCGCGAAAGGCTCGCGAGATGACGCGCAAGAAGTCGGCGCTGGATGTGGCATCGCTGCCCGGGAAACTGGCGGATTGTCAGGAGAAGGATCCCGAGAAGCGCGAGTTGTTCCTGGTCGAGGGTGACAGCGCCGGTGGCTCGGCCAAACAGGGGCGCGCGCGGGCCAATCAGGCGGTGCTGCCCTTGCGCGGCAAGATCCTGAACGTGGAACGGGCGCGGTTCGACCGGATGTTGTCGAGCCAGGAGATCGGGACACTGATCACCGCGCTCGGCACCGGGATCGGGCGGGATGAGTTCGATATCTCAAAGCTGCGGTACCACAAGATCATCATCATGACGGATGCGGATGTCGACGGGGCGCATATCCGGACGCTGCTGCTCACGTTCTTCTTCCGTCAGATGCCGGAGTTGATCGAGGGCGGGTATCTCTACATTGCGCAGCCGCCCCTGTTCAAAGTCGCGCGGGGTAAGTCCGAGGTGTATCTGAAGGACCAGCCGGCGCTGGAAGACTACCTGATCGAGATGGGGATCGATGGGGCGACTCTGCGCCTTGGGTCCGGCGAGGAAATCGTGGGGGCGGACCTCGCGCGTGTGGTCGAAGAGGCCCGGCAGGTGCGCCGCGTGTTGCAGGCGTTTCCGACCCATTACATGCCGTTCATCCTGGAACAGGCGGCGATTGCCGGGGCGTTTGTTCCAGGTCAAGTCGATGCCGATCTGCAGGGCACGGCGGATGCGGTGGCGGCGCGGCTTGATCTCGTGTCGCTGGAATACGAACGCGGGTGGCAGGGACGACCGACCCAAGACAAAGGCATGCGGTTCACGCGGCTGGTGCGGGGGGTGGAAGAGGCGCGGACGCTGGACGGACCGATCCTGCGCTCGGGCGAGGCGCGGCGTCTGGGCGGGTTCACCGATGGGCTGAAAGAGGTGTACGGCTCGCCCGCGCGGCTTATTCGGCGGGATAAGGAGATCCTAATCCACGGGCCGACCGAGCTGCTTGACGCGATCCTGGAGGAAGGGGAACGGGGGCTGTCACTCCAGCGGTACAAGGGGCTGGGCGAGATGAACCCCGATCAGCTGTGGGAAACGACGCTGGATCCTGAGGCGCGGACACTGCTGCAGGTGAAGATCGACGATGTGGCCGAGGCGGATGACATCTTTACCAAGCTGATGGGCGACGTGGTGGAACCACGGCGGGAGTTCATTCAGTCGAATGCTCTCAGCGTGGAGAATCTGGATTTCTAGGCCAACGCGGTCGCGATGATCGGGCCGCCGCTTGACCGGTGGGGGGTCTCGACCGAACTGCGTCCCATGGCGGGCGGCGCCAGAAACACTGTACTGCGAACGGTCGGTTTGGGGCGGAACCTTGTGTTCAAGACGACCACGCGCGGCCTCGACGCCATTCATTGGCTGACGGACGTGCATCGTCATGCCGAGGACGCCGGGCTCGTCATTCCGCGATATCTGCCAAGCCTCGGCGGCAACCTTGTGGAAGCAGGGTGGACCTGTGAACCGTTGATTGAGGGCCAGCCGTTTTCCACCGGAGACTTGCCCACAATCGCTCCGCTGATCGCGGCGTTCCACAACGCCACCAATGCGATTGCCCAACGCCCCGGGTTTCGGTCGTCCACGGACCTGCTCATAGAGGACACGGGGGGCGACGTTGATCTGCGCACTATGCCAGAACCAATCGTCACCGCCTGCCGCGCGGCGTGGGCACGGGTGGCCGATACGCCGACCGGAGTTGTCCACGGCGATCTGAACCCTTCAAACCTGATCTGGACGACTGATGGGCGCGCGGCCTTGCTTGATTGGGATGAGTGTCGCCGGGATTTGGCGCTGTTCGACGCAGTTCAGGTTACGAAGGCAACGGCAGACGAACGGGCCGCGGCGTTGGCCTGGGAGGTTGCCTGTTGCTGGTGTACTGAGCCGGAGCGGGCGCGGAAATTGGCCATCAAGCTAGCAAAATAACCGGGCCGCAGCGCTAAACCACAACCTCCAACTCTTCCTGCGCCCCCACCCCGAACACCCGCTTGTAGCGCTCAATCTGGTCCGCAGGCCCCATCGCTTTCTTGGGGTTATCCGACAGTTTCACCGTCGGTCGCCCATTCGCCGACACCGCTTTGCACACAAGGCTGAACGGGTCGAGCCCGTCGCCCGGAACAAGCCCGCGGAAGTCGTTGGTGAGCAATGTCCCCCAACCGAACGACGCCCGCACCCGGCCCGCAAACCTTTGGTGAAGCTCGATGATTTTCTCCACGTCCAGCCCGTCGGAGAAGATCACCAGCTTTTCACGCGGGTCCTCGCCGCGAGACTTCCACCAGTTGATCGCCACCTCGGCCCCCGCCGCCGGATCCCCGGAATCGATGCGGATCCCCGTCCATCCGGCCAGCCAGTCGGGCGCGTTTTCCAAAAAGCCCTCGGTCCCGTAGGTGTCCGGCAAGATGATCCGCAGGTTGCCCTCGTGTTCTTCGTGCCAATCAGACAGCACGTCATAGGGCGCTTGCGCCAACTCGGCGTCTGTATCGGCCAGCGCGGCATAGACCATCGGCAGTTCGTGCGCATTCGTGCCGATCGCCTCCACATCGCGGTTCTTGGCGATCAGACAGTTCGAGGTGCCCACAAACGACGCACCGAGCCCCTCGGTCATCGCTTGCACGCACCAGTCCTGCCACAGGAAGGAATGCCGCCGCCGTGTGCCGAAATCGGCGATGCGCAAATCGCTGTGCGGGCGCAGGACTTCGATCTTTTCCCAGAGCTTGGTCATCGCGCGGGCATAAAGCACCTGAAGCTCGAACCGGTGCATCTCGCCCAGCACGGCCCGGCCACGAAGCTCCATCAACACCGCAAGCGCGGGGATTTCCCAAAGCATGACCTCGGGCCATTTGCCCTCAAACGTTAGTTCGTACTGCCCGTCGTGTTTTTCGAGGTGGTAGGGTGGAAGCGACAGGTTTTCGAACCATTCCATGAAGTCGGATCGGAACATCTGGCGCTTGCCGTAGAAGGTATTTCCGCGCAGCCAGGTGCTTTCGCCACGGGTCAGCTTGAGCGAACGGATGTGGTCGAGCTGTTCGCGGAGCTCGCCTTCGTCGATCAAGTCGGCCAGCGGGATCGATTTCGAACGGTTGATCAGGCTGAAGGTGACGGTCGTATCGGGCCGGTTTCGGAACACCGATTGGCACATCAACAGCTTGTAGAAATCGGTGTCGATCAGCGAGCGGACGATCGGGTCGATCTTCCACTTGTGGTTATAGACGCGGGTGGCGATGTCGACCATGGCAGGCTCCAACCGTTGCCGAATGGTTAAAGCAAGCGGGCGGGCGGGTGTCCAGCGGGGCGCTAACCGGCGGCGCGCGCGGCGGCGTAGCCTTGGGCGGCGCGTTTGACCTCATCCTCCAACTCGCGCGGGCGGTGGCGGGCGCGGGTGAGGGCCGCGTCGATGTCGGCCCCTTCGACGGCTGACGCGGCGGTTTCGGCCAGCGAGTAGGTTGCGACTTTGGCAACGCCCGTGAGGACGGCACGCGTGTGGGCGTGAACGTGGAGCGCGGTGATATGGGCCGAAATCACACCGCTGCCTTCCGCCGGGGTGCCTTGGGAAATCTGCTCGCAGGCGGCGGCGGAAAAAGACACGTAGCTGCGGCAAATCGTGGGGCGTGCGTCATAGGCGCGGCATTTCCGGGTTTCGGGGTCAAGCGATGGGCAGGCGCGGGGGTGCCAGGCGCGGCCATCGGGTTGGCCCGCCAGAGGGAGGAGCGCGGCGTGGAGCGTGCGCGCCTCGGACTCGGTTATCGTACCCCCGTCCTGGCCCGGCAGGATGCAGCAGAAGGCGCAGCCTTCTGCACAGGCGTAGCCGGGATCGTCTGGCGCCTGGCTAAGTTCAATACGGGCCACGGTTACGGCGGGCACGCCGGACTTCAGGTCTCGCAGGATTTCGGCAAAGGGTTTGTTCTGGCGGGCGGCGGCTTCAACAAACGCGGTCAGAATACGCCGCGCGCGGTCAGCCCCCTGGGGCGGAACGGCAGGAAGACGGGCGGTCGCGATGGCGGCAAGGAGGCTGGCCGTGTCTTTTGGTGGACCCGACTTTGCGCGCCGCCGGTCGGCCCGGCTCATGCGAGCGTAACGCCAGCAGACCGCATCCCGTCTTTTGCGGCGTCGAGCGAGCCGTCCAGGTCGATGGCACGCGTCAGGCTTTCGATGACGTTAACCTTGAAGCCCAGCTTGGCCGCATCGACGGCGGAAAAGTTTACGCAGAAATCGGTGGCAAGACCCACCATCGTCACCGTGTCGACGCCCCGCGTGCGCAGATACCCCTCCAGGCCCGTGGGCGTGGTGTGATCGTTCTCGAATAAGGCGGAATAGCTGTCGATCTCTCGCCGAAACCCTTTGCGGATCACCAGATCGGCGGCATCGGCCTGAAGACCCGGGTGGAAAGCTGCGCCGTCAGACCCGATGATGCAGTGATCGGGCCACAGCACCTGCGGGCCGTAGGGCATCTCGATCACCGCGTAGGGGTCTTGCCCCTGATGGCTGGAGGCGAAGGAGGAATGACCCGCCGGGTGCCAATCCTGCGTCAGGACGCGGACCTGGTATTCGGGCATCAGCGCGTTGATCGGGGCCACGATATCGTCGCCCCCCGGCACGGCGAGGTTCCCGCCGGGGCAGAAATCGTTCTGCACGTCGATCACGATCAGGGCTTCGTTCGCGGGGCGCATGGGCAGTCCTCTTGTCAGACGGCCCCTGCCTAGGCGCTGGCCCCGGTGCCGTCAACGGGCCTTGAAGGGCGGGTAGGCGCTGGCATAAGTCGGGTCCCATGTTCACTGTTGCCGCCTTCTACAAGTTCACACGCTTTGAAGATCCCGCCGTGCTGAAGCCCGCGCTGGCGAAGCTGTGTTGCGCAAACGGTGTGACGGGGACGATTCTCTTGGCGCCGGAAGGGGTCAATGGCACGATCGCGGGGTCGCGCCCGGCGATTGACCTGGTCATCGCGCATCTTCGCGCGCTTCCCGGCTGTGCGGATCTCACATGGAAGGAAAGCACCGCGGCGGACCAGCCCTTTAACCGTATGAAAGTACGGCTCAAGCGGGAAATCGTGACGATGGGCCAACCCGACGTCGATCCATCGCGGTCGGTCGGCACCTATGTCGATCCGGCAGAGTGGAACGCGCTGATCTCAGCCCCGGATGTGGCGGTGATCGATACCCGGAACGACTATGAGGTCGAGATCGGGACGTTTCAGGGCGCGGTCGATCCCAAGACGGCGGCCTTTGGTGACTTCCCGGCCTGGTGGGAGGCGAACAAGGACCGGTTCGAGGGCAAACGGATCGCGATGTTCTGCACCGGAGGGATCCGATGTGAGAAATCGACGAACTGGCTGTTGTCCCAAGGGGTTGAGGATGTGTTCCACCTCAAGGGTGGGATCCTGAAATACCTAGAAGAGGTTCCGAAAGACGAGAGCCTCTGGGAAGGCGAGTGTTTCGTTTTCGACAAGCGGGTGTCGGTGGGGCATGGGCTGGAAGAAGGCGATCTGGAGCTGTGTTACGGCTGTCGACGCCCTGTGACCCAGCAAGACAAAACCCGCCCCGAATACGAGGCGGGCGTGAGTTGCCACCGGTGTATGGATGAGCATTCGGACGCAGACCGCGCCCGGTTTCGCGAACGCCAGCGCCAGATGACGCTGGCGAGAACGCGGCCCTAGGCTTCGAGCGAGCGACGCAGAAGCTCCAGATCTTCGGCGATCTGGCTGTCTTTCATCTTCAGCTCTTCGATGCGCTTGACCCCGTGCATGACGGTGGTGTGGTCGCGCCCACCAAACCGCCGCCCGATTTCGGGCAGCGACCGCGCAGTCAGCTGTTTCGAGAGATACATCGCGATCTGGCGCGGCCGCGCGAAGGTGCGCACGCGCTTGGGCCCGATCAGATCGCTGAGGCGGATGTTGTAGTGATCCGACACTTTCCGCTGGATCTCTTCCACCGTGATCTTGCGATCCGAGGCGCGCAGGATATCGGCGAGACAGTCCTGCGCCAGCTCCAGCGTGATTTCCCGGCCCACAAGGCTGCCGAAGGCGAAGAGCCGCATCAGAGCGCCTTCGAGCACGCGTACGTTGGTTGAGATGCGGTGAGCTACAAATTCCAGAACGCCATCGGCGATCTCAAGGTTCGGGAACTGGTCGGAATACTGGTCGACCTTCTGCTGCAGGATGCCCAGGCGCAGCTCATAGTTCGTGGGGTGTAGATCGACCACCAGACCCGACTGCATCCGGCTGACGATCCGATCCTCGATACCGCGAATCTCGGTTGGCGCGCGGTCGGCCGACAGGATGATCTGTTTGTTCTGATCCACCAGCGCGTTGAAGGTGTGGAAGAACTCTTCCTGCGTGGCGTCCTTGCCTGCGATGAACTGCACGTCATCGACCATCAGCACATCGACCGAGCGGAAAAGCTGTTTGAAGCCGATCATCTCCTTGTCGCGCAGCGCCTGGACGAAGCGGTACATGAACTGTTCCGCCGACAGGTAGACGACGCGCAAATCCGGGCTGCGGCTTTGCAGATCCCACGCGATAGCGTGCATCAGGTGCGTTTTACCAAGACCGACACCGCCATAGAGGAACAGCGGATTGAACGTAACTGGGCCGCCTTCCGCCACGCGCTTGGCCGCGGCATGGGCCAGTTCATTGGGCTTGCCCACAACAAAGCTGTCGAACGTAAAGCGCGCGTCCAGCGGCGCACCAGGCAAGTCAACCGAAGCGGGGGCCAGCGTTGCGGTCTTTTCTGACATGTCCACCCCATTTGTCTTCTGTTCTGGCACTGCATCGATGTTGGTCACCTCGAAGGCGACGCGGGCCACCGGTTCGCCCGAAGTGTTGAGCACACGCAGGATCTGATCGCCAAAGTTGCGCGATACCCAGGTGCCCATGAACTGGGTCGGCACGTTGAACGTGGCCACGCCGTTTTCCAGCGCAGCGAACTCAAGCGGCTCTATCCAATTGGTGTAGTTGTTTTTTCCGACTGTCCCAATAAGGCTTTCACGAAGGTGTCCCCATGTCTCATTCGTCATCCTGACTCGACCTGTCCTTTAATGTGTTGCCAGTCGGCTGCCGCCGACCGCCGGGCCACCCCTATGATTGGGATGATTCCGGTGTCCCCGCACCCAGCATCACCTGAGGAATGGATAGCGTGTCGGTAACCACGTGTGGCACCGATAGCGTGCACCTGTAACACAGCGGACCCGTAGTGAGACGAGGCTGGCAGGCCCCGACCCGGTGGTGCGCTGCGCAATGGCGCAGGTTCCAATGGACATGGCGGAAATAGGCGCCGCGTGGAACACACATACGCGGTCAATACTATTCCGTCAGCGCCGGTCACGTGGCAAATACGGCTTGCCCTATCCGGCTAAGATCAGGTCAAATCCAACGCAGCGCATCGGCTTGGCAGTGTCACACAGAACAGCGTTCAGCAGACCTGCAACCCCGACCTCATCTCATGTCCCCCCAAGACGATGTGAATCGCAGGACTGTGTTAGCAAGCCGCTCGCGCGGGTGGCAACACATCTTCATTGTTGACTCTGAGATTGTGCGGGCGAATCCCACTGGCTGTTTTGCGACAACTACTGGTTGTATTTAAGCGCGTACTTTCAACAAAAAAGCGCGCCAGAAAAGCGCGCTTTTTGAGACTTTGTGGCCGGGGGTATCCTCACCCGATGGCCTTCACCCGGGCCGACAGCCGCGACATTTTCCGCGCTGCTGTGTTCTTGTGATAGACCCCTTTGGTCACGCCCCGCATCAGTTCGGGCTGAGCTGCGCGCAGGGCCGTTGTTGCCGCATCGCTATCGCCCGAGGCGATCGCTTCCTCGACTTTACGAAGGAACGTGCGGATGCGCGACCGGCGCGCTTTGTTAACGGCGAAGCGGCGCTCATTCTGGCGGGCGCGCTTTTTGGACTGGGGCGAATTAGCCATGCGGTACGGTTCCCATTCGGGTCGGATTGATCATTCGAAGCCGCGCTTCTAGGCGCGAGTCGGCGCCCTGTCAACCGGGTAGGGCAGGCATACCAAGGCCAGCATCACTTGTCGCGAAACTGCGCCTCGCGCTTGTCGATAAAGGCATTCATGCCTTCGGTCTGATCCTCTGTCGCAAACAGGGCGTGGAACAGGCGGCGTTCGTACAAAAGCCCCTCGGCCAGGGTCGTCTCAAAGCTGCGATTGACGGCTTCCTTTACGGCCATGCTGGTGATTGTCGACTTCTCGACGATCTTCTGCGCGGCGGCCATCACCTCTTCCATAAGCTTCTTGGCCGGCACCACGCGGCTGACGAGACCTGCCCGCTCCGCCTCTTCGGCATCCATGAAGCGGCCGGTCAGGTGCATCTCCATCGATTTCGATTTGCCCACCGCGCGGGTCAGGCGCTGGGTCCCGCCCATGCCCGCCACAACGCCCAGGTTGATCTCAGGCTGGCCGAACTTGGCGGTGTCGGCGGCAATGATGAAATCGCACATCATCGCCAGTTCGCACCCGCCGCCCAGCGCATAGCCCGCAACGGCAGCGATCACCGGTTTGCGGCAGGTCTCGACCGTCAGGACATCCTTGCCGAACAGATCGGAAGTGAACACATCGACAAAACTGCGGCCTGCCATCTCGGTAATGTCGGCCCCGGCGGCGAACGCTTTGTCCGACCCGGTGATGACGATGCAGCGCACCTTGTCATTTTCTTCCGCCTCGCGCAGGGCCTGAGAAAGCTCACCCAACAGCTCAAGGCTCAGCGCATTGCGCTGTTCGGGGCGGTTCAGGGTGATGAGGCAGACATGATCCTCGGTTTCGACAATCAGCGTATTGAAAGCCATGGATCCCCACGTGCATGGACAACAGTCGCAAGGCTTAACAGCCGTAGCGGGCGGTTCAAGCTATCTTTGGCATTGCCGACAGTAAAAGGTCGACCGGCCCGACTGGACGATGCGCTCAATGGTCCCGCCACAATTCGGTGTCGGGCAAGGTGCGCCTCCGCGGCCATACGCGCGGAAGGCATGCTGAAAATATCCCAATTCCCCATCGGCTTGGCGGTAATCGCGTAGCGATGATCCGCCAGCAGCAATCGCCTCGGCCAGAACGTCACGGATCACCGGGACAAGCGTCCGAACCCGCCGGGCGGCAATCCGCCCGGCCTTGCGCGTTGGCGCGATCCCGGCCCGGTGCAGCGCTTCGCAGACGTAAATGTTGCCAAGCCCCGCGACGATTCGCTGATCGAGAAGTGCGGCCTTGATGGGCGTCATCCGGCCCATGAGTGCGGCCACCAGATAGTCTTCGTTGAACGCGTTCCCCAAAGGCTCAGGCCCCAGCTTGTCGATCAGCCAGTGATCTTCAACCGCATCGGTGGCGGTCAAATCCATCGCCCCGAACCGGCGGGCATCGTTGAAGGTCACCCGGGCGCCGCCTTCGATATCAAAGACGATGTGATCGTGCTTCTCGGGCGCGGGGTGTTCGTGGTGGAACTGGCCCAACGTGTCGCCCGCGATCAGGATCCGGCCCGACATGCCCAAGTGAATGATCAGCGTCTCACCCGACCCCAGGTCAGCCAGAATGTATTTCGACCGACGGCGCAGGGCCGTGATGCGCTGGCCGGTCAGCCGGTCGGCCATCCGCTCAGGCAAAGGCCAGCGCAGATCGGGCCGCCGCACATCGGCGCGCGTGATCACGCGCCCCTCGATGACTGGCTGCAGGCCGCGGCGAACAGTCTCGACCTCTGGCAATTCAGGCACGCCGCGCTCCTTCCCCGGTGAGGCGCACATTGCAGCGCCGTTGCAGCGCCCTATAAGAAGGGCTTGGTGACAAGGACGGCAAGCCCCGATGAGTGACGACAGCGGAAAAACAACGCATTTCGGTGACCGCACCGTGGGAGAAGACGAAAAGGCAGGGCTGGTCCACGGCGTCTTTTCCAATGTGGCATCGAAGTATGACATCATGAATGACGTGATGTCGGGGGGCATTCACCGCCTTTGGAAAGACGCGATGATGGATTGGCTGGCGCCGCGATCCGGCCAGCGCCTGCTGGATGTGGCCGGCGGCACCGGGGATATCGCATTCCGGTTCCTGCGCCGCGCACCGGGGGCTGAGGCGGTGGTCTGCGACATGACCGAGCCGATGCTGACCGAAGGCAAGCGCCGGGCCGAGGCGGAAACCTTTACCGACAGGTTGGACTGGATCGTGGGCGATGCGATGGCCCTGCCCTTCGACGATGCGAGCTTTGATGTCTATACGATTTCCTTCGGCATCCGGAATGTGACCCGGATCGAAGATGCGCTGGCCGAGGCCTACCGCGTGCTGCGCCCGGGCGGGCGGTTGATGGTGCTGGAATTCTCGCAGCTTCCCAATGCCGGGCTGCAATGGGCCTATGATCGCTATTCCTACAACGTGATCCCGGCGATGGGTCAGGCGATTGCCGGGGATCGCGACAGCTATCAGTACCTGGTCGAGTCGATCCGCAAGTTTCCCGACCAGGATCGCTTTCTGGCGATGGTGCGGGCCGCGGGGTTTGAAAATGCCAAGTACCGCAACCTGTCAATGGGCATCGCCGCGCTGCATTCGGGGTGGAAGCTCTAGGTGCGTGGCCCCCACAATATATTTCGGCTGATCCGCACCGGGGCCACGTTGGAACGGACCGGTGCGATGGGGGTGGTTCTGGATGCCTTCGACGCCCCGCGACCGCTTCGGCTTGTCGCGCGCATCCTGGGCTGGCCGTTCCGATGGATTGGGATCAAGGGCGACCCGGCCCTGCCGCCAGTCACGCGGGCGCTGACGGCGCTGGGGCCAGCCTACATCAAGTTTGGACAGATTTTGTCGACGCGGCCCGATGTGGTGGGCGATGAATTGGCGATGCAACTGCGCGTCCTGCAGGACAAGCTGCCGCCCTTCCCCGTCTCAGTCGCCCGGCGCGTGATCGCGGCAGAGCTGGAAAAACCGGTCGAGACCCTGTTTTCCGAGTTCAGCGAACCCGTTGCCGCCGCCTCAATCGCGCAGGTCCACAAAGCGCGGCTAGCCGATACGGGCGAAGCGGTCGCGGTCAAGGTGTTGCGGCCGGGGATTGAGCGCGCCTTTAGCAAGGATATCGACGCCTTCTACTTTGCCGCCCGGATGATCGAAACTCTATCGCCCGCCTCGCGCCGATTGCGGCCCATGGATGTGATTGCGCATTTCGAAGGCGTGGTCAGCGGTGAATTGGACCTGCGGCTAGAGACATCGAGCGCGGCGGAGTTCAAGGCCAACACCGAAGGCGACGCAGGCTTTCAGGTGCCGCCCGTGCATTGGTTTTTGTCGTCGCGACGGGTGATGACCCTGGGCTGGGCCGAGGGGATCGCCCTGGGAGACGTGCACGAGATCCGCGCGGCGGGGCATGATACAAACGCCTTGGGTGAGCGTGTGCTGACGCTGTTTCTGAGCCAGGCGCTGCGCGATGGGTATTTCCACGCCGATATGCACCAGGGCAATCTCAAGCTTGCGCCCAATGGGGATATCATCGCGCTGGATTTCGGGATCATGGGCCGGATCGACGAGTACACGCGCCGGGTCTATGCCGAAATTATCTTCGGCTTTATCCGAAAGGATTTCCGCCGCGTGGCCGAGGTGCATTTTGAGGCCGGGTATGTTCCGGCTGATCAGGACATTGATGAATTCGCCCGCGCGTTGCGATCGGTGGGCGAGCCGATTTTCGGGATGGACGCGTCGCGGATATCGATGGCGCGGCTTTTGACCTACCTGTTCGAGGTTACCGAACGCTTCGGCATGGAAACGCGGACCGAGCTGATCTTGTTGCAGCGGACAATGGTGGTGGTCGAAGGCGTCGCGCGATCCTTGAACCCACAGATCAACATCTGGGACACAGCGCGGCCGGTGGTCGAGAGCTACATTAAGGAAAACGTTGGACCCAAAGCGTTGCTGCGCGACCTCGCCCTGACGGCGCGGGTGCTGGCGCGGTTTGGTCCGAAGCTGCCAGGTCTGGCCGAGGCCGCGCTGATCCGTCAGACCGAAGACACGCCGCCCCCTGCCCAGCGAAACACCTTGCAGACGACAGCCCTTTTGCTGTCTGGCGCCGCCATCGGGGCGTTGGTGGTCGCAGTGTTGTCGGCGCTTTAGGGCGTTTCCGGCTTAGTTCGAAACGCAGATCGGCTTTCGCGTTTGAGCCGTGGGCGAGAGGCAGCGAAGGACGACTTTGAGACTGCCGGAAATACTCAAGAACCCGCCGGAGCGGATACTGCGTTGTGAGGGACGCGCCTTGAGAGGCGCTGACAGGCGGCACATCGATTCAACACGTCGCCCTAGTCTCCAAGGAATAAAGGAAGGATCGGCGGGAATGGGGATCCTGAAATGTGTTGTCAGCCGTCCATGTAACGACCAGTCATCGGCACTCGCACTCAATTGGGTCGGGAAAGACGATGCGTAGTTGAGATGATGCCGGAAGCGGTCGAGATTGCTTCGCTCTTCGAAGCAGCCCTTAAGCACGGCCAATATAAGCGTCGGTTTCACATCCCAAACACCATCGAGAACATAGAGGCAGCACTGGGAGAGGAAAACGCAGCTCAGCGAGCTCGCACTGAAGCCGCGTGGACGCTGCCCTGTTCCGGCTGCCGTAGCCCTTTAGTCCCAGACCCGAATGTTGGTATCCACCGTCCGGTACGTTCTCGCGCGTGTGAATATAGACCCCAATCTAGCATCCAATCACGGGGCCCCGGTACCAGGCCATGAAACTCACCCGAGATGGGTATCGATCTCGCCCCGTTTTCGCTGTCACGCTAGGAGGCTCGTTTCGGCACAGACCGACCCGAACCACGCGGATCGAACACGGTAACCGGCGCCGGCCACCACCACTCAAGCACGGCGAACCGTTATGAGCTTTATAGCAGCGTCCCGGAACGCAGGTCCGTTCTAGCGGGCCGTGTCATGTGATCGAACGAACGTTGTCTCCAGATGTCTTTCACCGGATGGCGAAGGCGGCCTTGATGGTTCGCGGAAATGGCCCCTTTCAAAAGCAAAGGCAGTTGTGCTCGTTTACCCAAATGGCCCTCTTCAGAAGCAACGGCGGATACATGGACCGTCTCGGCGGGTCCCAAGGAAACGCCCATCCTCGGTCGCGCACACCGAAAAGGCCGCTGATCCCAACACAGCACACCCCTGCCAGCGCCACCTGACCTGCGGTTGTTCGCACATGCACCGACACCCAGCCACCAAGACGGGACGGTGACCCTCTCACACCCCAAGCGCTAAGCCCCAGACGTATCCGGCCAAATTAATCCGACCGCAGACCGGTAACCTTGTCCACCGACACACGCGATCCGTCGGAGAACACAACCATACCGGCACCGTCTTCAATCCGCGCTTCGGTGATGCGGCCATAGACGTCTGCTGGCTCAAATGAAATCGGTTGCCCCTGTGCGGACGCCTCGGTCTCAAAACTATAGAAGCCGGGGGGAACCGGCGCGCCAGACGCATCGGTCCCGTCCCATGTCACTTGGTCTGCCGGCAAGGCGAGGGCCATGCGCTGCACCTCACCACCATCGGACCCGCGGACCACCAGGGTTGCCTGATCCGCGTCGGTCGGAATATTGGGGAAGACGGTGACGGGGGTTCCGTCAAAATCGGCGGCCACAGGCGCGCGCCCCTCCATGCCGACCCAACCGGCATATTGACCGATGCCACCGATGTTCATCTGTGCGCTCAGGCTAGACAGCAGGTCATTGGTAAGGACCTGCTGCTCCACCCCCGAAAACGTCGCGAGCTGAACGGCGAAATCCGTGCTCTCGATCGGGTTCAAAGGGTCCTGGTTTTCCATCTGCGCCGTGAGCATGCGCAGAAACGTATCAAAGTCCGAACTCAGCGACGACGTGCTGCTCGCAGGCGGCTGCGGGGCAGGACTTGGTGCGGTGGTGACGGTGTTTACTTCCATGAAGGCTCCTTTCAAAGGCGTAGGTCGAGGCCGGCCTGTGGCCCTTGCGCGGGCAGGAACGGCCGGGGTTCGGGGTCAGGCATCGCGGCAAGTGTTAGCGCATTGGGCGGCGTCTGGTCTTGCGGCGGCCCATCACCGGAAAAGGCGAACGCGAGCTCAGCGAACCCTTCGGCCCGGGCTTCCGCTTGCAGGATGTCGATATGGCGGCGCATGAGATCGAGCGTTTCGGGCCGCTCGGCAGAGAGCGTGACCAGCATCGCCCCTTCGCTCACCCCAATAGACAGGCGCAGGCGGCCCAGCTCTTCGGGCACGAGCGTCACATCGATCGTCCCTGATCCTTGGCGCAAGGCTTCGATCACCTGCAAGGAGATCGCGCGCGCCGCCTCTGGCGTGGCGGGCGGCGGCGTGACGGGCAAAGCTGGCGCCGTGCGGGACGAGGCTTCGCCGGCCAAGGCCAGATCAGCGCGAACGATGTCTGCCGGCAAATTTCCTGGCTCGAGCGTGCGTCCTTGCACGATCTGTTGCGCGAGAGCGGACTGGACGGGCGCTACAGTCGGTATGGCGACCGAAGTTGGCCCAGCGATGGCATTCGGAGGCACGGGCTGCGGTGTGGACGCGTCGGGATCTGGCGCCGTTGTTGCTGGGGTAAGTGGTGCAAATCGCTCAGGCGGTTGTGACGTGATCCAGGTCGTGGGCGGACCTGCAGTGGGGGCAACCTGAACGGGCGATGGCGACACGGGGGGCTGCGCCACTGGCTGGCCGTCTGTCCGGGCGGTTGGCACGTCAGCCACCCGTCGCACAAGGGGCGTTTCATCCGTAAGGGGTTCTGTACTGCCGCCTTGTGGCTGCAACGGCGTGTCGGGGCCTGTTGCCCCTGTCACACCAACCGACTGTAGTGTCGGAAGAACCGGTGACGTATCGCGCGGACCCGATAGGGCCGCGGATATCCGCGGTGCAGGGGCAGTCGCATCTGCACGCAAAGTCTCGTCCGGTTGCGGTGATACCCTCGGAGCAGCCTCAAAGGTGGCAGGACCGCCGGTTGCAATGCCCGTCGGTCGGGGGTTTTCAGGCGCCACGCGCGCCTCAGAAGGACGCACATCTGCATCACCGAACGGTGCCCGGCGTTGCTCTAAAGCGGATGTGCTGGTGTCGGGCTGAATGGACGCATCCTGTGTCGACGGGCTGCGTTTGGGCGGCGGTGTCTCGACTGGTGCCTGGGGCGACGGCGGCTCGGTTTGCAGCGGCGGCAAGGCGCTGGGCGGCGTCCGCGGTGCATCCAGGGCAACCGGAGTCACCGGCGGGCGAGGTGCCTCGGACCTTGCGTCCCGGACCACCTCAACGGGTACGGCTACCTTCCTCACAGGCGACTGATCCGCCGGTGCAATGACCGCGCGTTGCGCTTGATCGGTCGGAGCTTCTTGAACCACGGCACGAACTGATGACGCAGGCGGCTGGGCTGCGTCATCGGGGACCTGAACGGTCGGCGCATTACCGATTGCCGGACGCCCTTGTGGCTGGACGTTTGCTGTGAGCGGCGCCAACGATCTGCCCGATGCAAGCGACGTTTGCGGGGTGGGATCGCGGGGCATGACGGCTTTCATCTGAGGATCTGCCACAGGGGCAACAGCCAGGTCTGGCGAGAGATCGGCATCACCAGAAACATCACGAGAAACGACCGGCAAAGGCGCCTGGTCGGTATCGGAGCCCTCCGGCACTATCCTCTGCTTAGGGGATGCCGGTAGAGGCGCCTGCGGGGAACTGGTCTCTCCAACAGAAAGATCCTCAACCGCAACTGTGCCCGCAAGCTTGGACAATGCGTCCGAGAACCCGGAACCGGCGTTGGTCGCGGCATTGCCCGACGACTCACCCCCAACCACCGCCTCACCCCGACCAGGGGTCCCAAGGTCAGAGATGATGCTGGTCAATTGCATAAAGCCGCCCGGACGTTCTGTGCCATGTCCCGGCATAATTTCTGAAAGAGATTACCCGATCTTTACCGCTGCCGTGGAAAACGGGGCGATCCCTCGAAAAAGGACCCAACCCATGATCGACGCCGTTACACCAACACCACCTGCCCCGCGGGACCCAGCACTATGGGCGGCGGCCCAGGGGCTTGAGGGGGCCTTTCTTTCCGAGATGTTGAAATCCGCCGGTCTCGGCGCACCGCGCGCGTCCTTTGGTGGTGGCGCGGGGGAGGAACAGTTTGGGTCGATGATGCGGGACCTGCAGGTCGACCAAATGGTCCAGGCCGGTGGCGTTGGGCTCGCGGAACAAATCTATCGCGCGCTTGTGGCCAGCGATAATGGCTAGGTCACATGTGCCCGCGGGTAAGCTCCTCGCGCTGTTTGATGAGGAGCGAAAGGCGCTGGCGTCGGGCGACCTGAATCAGCTCAAGACCGTGGCCCAGTCAAAGGAGCAGGTCATGCAGCGCGTGGCCCAGGCCGGCGTTGACCGGGTGGATTTGGAGCGCCTGCGGATCGCCGCCACCCGCAACGATGCCCTTCTGGCCGCGCATGCGGCGGGCCTTCGCGCTGCGATATCGCGAATCGACACGCTGTCCTCCCCCGGCAATCCGTTCACGAGCTATGACAAATCCGGTGCGGCCCAGGCCATTGGTCCAAGCAGCCCAGACTTCGAGCGTCGCAGTTAGGACCGCGTTAGGACTTCCACTATAGGGAGGCGCTGCACCCGATGGTCGGGTGGCGCGGCAGCGGCACAACTGCTCCGCATACGTCAGAACGGCGCTCACTCCGCACCATAAACCGGTGTGGTTCGATAACCGGGCGCAAAAGCGCCGACAGACACAGGAACACGAAATGTCTAGTATTCTGACAAACACCAGCGCGATGGTCGCGCTGCAAACCCTGCGCGGGATCAATGCAAACCTGACGCAGACCCAGAACGAAATCGCCACGGGTAAATCCATCGCCTCGGCCAAGGATAACTCGGCAATCTGGGCCATCTCGAAAGTGATGGAATCCGACGTCAACAGCTTCATGGCGATCTCGGAAAGCCTCAGCCTGGGCGAATCCACGGTTGCGGTTGCCCGCCAGGCCTCGGAAACGGTGTCCGACCTTCTGACCGACATGAAGGGCAAGATCGTTGCGGCGCAGGAAGAAAACGTCGACCGCAGCAAGATCCAGGACGATATCGGTGCGATCCGCGATCAGATCAACTCGATCGTCAGCGCGGCCCAGTTCAACGGCCTGAACCTGGTGCAAGGCACGGAGGATGCGAGCATCCTTGGATCGCTCGACCGGGCCAGTGATGGATCGGTCACGGCGAACAACATCGATATCGACCGTCAGGACCTCACGACAAGCGCGGGTACCTTTGGCAGCGGCACCGTCCTAAACGCCAACGCCACGGTCAGCGATACGGCCGCCGACGCGCTGAGCAATGTGGGCAACACCGCTGTCATCACGCTCAACGACAACGCTGACTATTCCGGCGCAACGGCGGCCTTCACAATCGGCGGTGTCGCTATCGGTTTTGGCGCTGGTGAACTGGGCGCCAACGATGAGGCGGCTGCGGGCGTGATCGCGGCGCGGATCAATGCGCTTGGGATCGATGGGGTCACTGCGGCTGCTGGCACCGCAGGCACCAACGGCACGCTGACAATCACGTCAACGCGCGCGTTCGAAGGGCTGAACGTCGTGATCGATAGTGTGGGCGGCAACGCGGCCGGCACAGCGATCAGCGCGGTGAACGGCGGGGCCCCAAGCGGAACCAACACCGGCACCAACTCCACCATTGCCGAACGCGCAGAAAGCGTGACGTTCGACAGCGCGGCCGCGGTGAATGACGGTGATGGCTATCGCGTGACCTTCGGTGGCGAAACCTTCACCTATGTCGCCGGTCCAAACGAGACGTTCGAAGATGTGGCCAAGGGCCTGCAAGCGGCCATTGGCGGCAGCCAGCTGGAGGGAATTACCGCCCAGGTGACGACCGATGCCAATGACGATTTCGTCCTGAAGATCGACAACGACTCGACCACCACCATGACCCTGGCCGCCATCGGCAACGCCGGTGGTGAGGCGTCAGGCGGTCTCTTTGGTCTCGACCAAATCGATGTGACCACGGATACCGGCGCATTGGCTGCGCTCAGCAATATCGAGACGCTGATCGACACGGCGATTGACAGCGCCGCGTCCTTTGGTTCGGCCCAGGGCCGGATCGAGCTTCAGTCGGACTTCATCAGCAAACTGACCGACTCGCTCAAGGCCGGGATTGGCTCGCTTGTGGACGCCGATATGGAAGAAGCCTCGGCCCGGCTTCAGGCCCTGCAGGTGCAGCAGCAGCTGGGCATCCAGTCGCTGTCAATTGCGAACCAGGCGCCGCAGTCGATCCTGTCGCTCTTCCGGTAAAGGTGGACGGGCCCGGGAACACTCCTGGGCCCTGACCGCCTCTCGTGATCTGACAAGCACCGTCAAAGGACCTTTCCGTGAACGCATCGCAGCAAGCCCAAACGGCTTACGGCGCTGGGGCCGCGCCCACACGCTCGCCCCGCAGCACCGAATACGACGCATTCGCCCGCGTGACCCAACGCCTGCACGCGGCCAACCAGTCCGGCAAACCGGCATTCCACGCGCTGGCCGCCGCCTTGCATGACAACCGCCGCCTCTGGGCCCTGCTCGCCAGCAGCGTGGCCGATGCGGACAATGCCCTGCCCGCCGACCTCAAATCGACCCTGTTCTACCTGGCTGAATTCACTCAAGTGCAGACCTCCCGCATCCTGGCGGGCGAGGCTGACGCAAGCGCCCTCATCGAGATCAACATGCGCGTAATGCAAGGATTGCGCGGCGAAGGCCCCCCGTCATGAGCGGCCTTGTCCTCAAGCTCGCCCCCAAGGAACGGATCCTGATCAACGGCGCCGTGATCGAAAACGGCGACCGGCGCAGTCGGCTGTCGATTGTCACGCCGAACGCCAGCATTCTGCGACTGCGCGATGCGATCCATCCCGACGAGGTGACGACACCTGTCCGCCGCGTGTGCTATATCGCGCAGCTTGTCCTGTCGGGGGATGTCACGCCACAGGATGCCAGGCATCAGCTGTTGCGCGGAATCGAACAGCTAAGCCAGGTGTTCCAGGATACTGACAGCCGCGCGACGCTTGCCGCGGCAACAGATGCGGTTCTGGCCGACCAGCACTATCAGGCGCTCAAAGCGCTGCGGCTGTTGATGGCGCGGGAAGACCGCCTGATGGCGGCGGCGCAGTCATGACCTTTCAACCCGTCGTCCCCCTAGGTGGTAACGCAGGTTGGGCGTTCCTTCAGCGCACACGCGAGGCCCAGCAGGAGGCCTTTGAACAATCCGCCACGATCCAGCGCGACACGACGTATTTCCGCGAAACGATCGCATCGGTGACAACCGCCGAAGCGCTGATGGAGGATCGCCGCCTGCTGACCGTGGCGCTAGGCGCGTTTGGTCTGGACGACGACATCAACAACACGTTCTTCATCCGCAAGGTTTTGGAGGAAGGCACGCTGGACCCCGACAGTCTGGCAAACCGCCTGTCCGATAAACGCTATCTGGCCCTGGCCGAGGCCTTCGGGTTCGGGGATCAGTTCCCGCCCAACACGGTGCTGTCGGACTTTGGCACACAGATCACCGAACGCTTCGAGACGCGACAGTTTGAGGTTGCGATCGGAACGCAAAATCCCGACATGCGTCTGGCCCTCGGTCTGTCGGACGAGTTGAGTGCGCTGAACGCGCGCGGTCAATCAGACGATGCGGCCTGGTTCACCATCATGGCGACGCCGCCCTTGCGCACGGTCTTTGAACGCGCCTTTGCCTTGCCCACCTCGGTCGGTGCGCTCGACATCGATCGCCAGCTTGAGATCTTTCGCGATAAGGCCGCGTCGCTGTTTGGCGACAGCACGGTCGCGCAGTTTGCGGATCCTGAGCGGCAGGACGAACTGGTGCGCCTGTTCCTGGCCCGGTCCGAGCTGCAAACCGCACCATCCGCAACCGTCAGGGGATCTGCGGCTCTGGCAATCCTGCAGTCAACCCAACCCCTCTTCTGACCCCGGAACGCCCGCGTCATCGGGGACCAGTGCCCCCGCAAGTTCCGAAAAGCTCTCGGATATCCCGCCAGGCGCACGGGCCTGCACAAACGCCTCAAGCCGCGGCACGATCTCAAGCGCCCGGTCGATATCGGCGTCAGAGCCGGGTTGGTAGAGCCCCGCCTGAACCATCAAGGCCGCATCCTCATGAACCGCCAGCATGCGTCGCGCGTCCGAGATCATCGCCACCTCATCCGCGGTCGCGACGCCGGGCAGCGCGCGCGACACCGAGCGCAGGATATCCACCGCCGGAAACCGCCCGCGCTCCGCGATGGCGCGATCCAGGATCACATGCCCGTCTAGAACACCCCGCAGAATGTCGGCCAAAGGCCCGTCCATATCCTCGCCCGAGACCAGCACGGTGAAGATCGCCGTAATGTCGTTGCAGGTATCCGTCCCGGGCCCTGCCCGTTCGGCCAGCGCCATGATCCGCTGCGCAACCGACGCAGGGTAACCGCCAAGCCCCGCTGCCTCCCCCGCTGCCAGGGCAATCTCACGATGGGCATCGGCAAACCGCGTGACCGAATCCGCCAGAAGCAGGACATGGCTGCCAGCATCGCGAAAATGCTCGGCCAGGGTCATCGCCGTATAGGCACAGCGGCGGCGAAGAAGCGGGGATTGGTCGGCAGTGGCCGCCACGACGATCGACTTTTCAAGACCGGCGGCCCCCAGGATCTTGTCGGTAAACTCCCGAAGCTCGCGCCCGCGTTCGCCGATCAGCGCAACAATCACAACATCGGCCTCGATCCCTGTTGCGAGACGCCCCAAAAGGGTCGACTTACCAACCCCCGGCCCGGCGAAAAGGCCAATCCGCTGGCCGCGCGCAATCGGCAGAAGGGTATCGAACAACGTCTGCCCCGTGGCCAGCCGTGATCCCAAACCCCGGCGGTCTGCGGGGTTGCCATGGGGCGGGATCAAGGGCCGCATGTCCGGGCCGCGCAAGAGCGGACGCCCATCGAGCGGACGACCAAACGGATCAACGATCCGCCCGACCCAAGCCGCATCGGGCGCAATGCCGGCTGGCCCCAGATGGCGCACCGCGCTGCCCCGCACCATACCGTCCGGGGCCGCCTCGGACAGAACCGTCACATGCGCCTCCCCAATCTCGATCACTTCGCCATAGCTGCCATCCTCGAACGCAACCAGTTCGCCCATCGCGGCGACATCGGTCAGGCCCGTGACCTGGATCTTGCCCGCCGCAATCGACGCAATACGACCGACACGGGCCACCGGGCGCGCATGCCGCAACTCGGCCAGCAACGAGGCTGGATCGACGGTTTTGCGGGTTTGAGTCTCTTGCGCGGACATACTGTTTCTTAGGGAATCGCAGTTAAGCCAAGGTTGCACCGGATCGAGGGAGAAACCCCGATGCTTGACCAACCAAGGATTATGCGCCTGGCCCACGAAATGGCCCAGCATGCGGCCTTTCGCCAGGGGATCGTGGCCCAGAATATGGCTAACGCCGATACCCCCGGATACCGCGCCCGCGATGTGGCCGCGTTCCGGGCGGGCCTGGGCGAAGTAGCCGATCCGATGCGCCAGACGCGTCGGACGCATCTGGGTCCGATGCAAGGAACCAATACGCCTGAAATTCTGTTTGTAGCTGGCATTGAGGCATCGCCCAATGGCAACACCGTCTTGCTTGAAACCGAAATGGTCCGCGCCGCTGCCGCCCGGTCGCAACATGATCGCGCCTTGTCGGTCTACAAGGCCGCGCTCGACATGATGCGCACGGCCCTGGGCCGCGGGCGGTAGGGCGGCGCGATGTCTGGATTGCTTCAAGCCATGGGAATTTCGGCCAGCGGGATGCAGGCTCAGACCGAACGCCTGCGCCACGTGTCGGAAAACATCGCCAATGTCGATACACCAGGATACCGCCGCAAGATCGTTTCCTTCGAGGAAATCGTCAGCGGGGGTGAGCGCACCGGAAAGGTGCGAACCGGCCCAGTGGAACTGGGCCGTGGCGAGCTGAGCCGGATCTACGATCCCGCGCATCCGCTGGCCAATGCCGCCGGCTACCACGATGGATCGAATGTCGATCTGGTGGTCGAGATCGCCGACGCGCGCGAAGCGCAACGCAGTTACGAAGCCAATCTGAAACTGTTCGAGCAGGCGCGGCAAATGTCGCGCAGCGTTCTCGAGCTTCTCAGGCGCTAATTGGGGGCAACTATGGATTTGAAATCAGTACTGGCCACACAGGGCTATGCCGCAACGCGGCCTGCTACAGCAACGGAAGCAACTGCGGGCGACACCGTCGCGCCGGTGGGCGAATTCGCCCGGGCCTTGCAACAACGCGAGGAACAGGCTGTCGACGCACTCACCACCGGGGCGGACCCGATGTCACTGGTCCAGGCGCTGGCCGAGACGCAGCTTGCCGTCGAAGCCGCGGTCACCGTGCGCGACCGGGTAGTGGAAGCCTATCAGGAAATTCTGCGCATGCCGGTATAGCGCGATGAGCGAGGCAACCATGTTTGACGCGCTCAGGGGCGGGCTTTGGGTCTCTGTCCTGATGTCGACACCGATCCTGGCGGTCGCCCTGGCAACGGGCCTTTTGATCGGGCTCTTTCAGGCGCTGACGTCGATCCAGGAAATGACGCTGACCTTTGTGCCCAAGCTTGCTGCGATGGTTGCGGTGTTCTGGGCCTCCATGGGGTACATGACGGAAGTGCTGGTCAACTTTTTCCACGATGGCGTGGTGCCGCTGATCGCCGGGGGCACGGGCTGATGGATAACGCCGGATATGCCGTGCTCAGCCGCCAGTCAGGGCTTCTGCGCGAAATGCAGAGCGTGGCAAACAACATCGCGAACATGTCGACGACCGGTTATCGGCGCGAAGGCGTGATCTTTACTGAATTCGTGCAGGCCACGGGGCCGGACACGCCGGCCCTGTCAATGGCTGCGGGCCGGGTGGGGCAAAGCGATCTCACCCCCGCCCCCATCAGGATGACCGGAGCGCAGTACGACATCGCGATCCAAGGCCCTGGATTCTTCCTAGTGGCAACGCCCGATGGCGATGGGCTGACCCGCGCGGGATCCTTCACGCCCCTGCCCGATGGACGGCTGGTTACACCCGATGGCTACGCCCTGCTCGACGCGGGCGGGGCAGAGATCCAAATACCGCCTGGGGCCGGCGCGGCCCGCATCGCCCCGGATGGAACGCTGTCAGTGGGCGGGGCCCCGGTGGCCCAGATCGGGCTGTGGCAACCGGCAGAGGGTGCCCGCCTCGACCGCGCCGCTGGTGTGGTCTTTCGCAGCGATGCCGCACCCCTTCCCGCCGATGCCGGCAGCACCATTCAACAGGGATTTCTGGAAGGGTCCAACGTCTCAGCCGTGACGGAAATCACCCGCATGATCGAAGTGCAGCGCGCCTATGAACTGGGCCAGGGCCTGCTTGATCGCGAAGACGAACGCGTGCGGGCGACGATCCGCGCGCTGGGCCAATAGGGCAAAGGGAGACTGGTCGATGAAAGCCTTGCAGATCGCCGCCACAGGCATGTCCGCGCAACAGATGCGGGTCGAAGTGATCTCAAACAACCTGTCGAACATGAGCACGACAGGCTACAACCCCCGCCGCGCCGAATTTGCCGATCTGCATTACCAGCAGATCGCCCGCGCAGGCACGGTGAACGCCGCCAATGGAACCGTTCTGCCCACCGGCGTACAACTGGGCTTGGGCGTTCGCCCAGCGGCGGTATCGGTCACCTTCATGCAAGGATCCCTCTCCAGCACCGGCGGCGATCTGGATCTGGCCATCGAAGGCGCCGGATATCTGGAGGTGACACTTCCCTCCGGTCAGGCGGCCTATACCCGCGACGGCGGCCTAAAACGGTCCGCCGATGGTCTGATCGTGACATCCGACGGCAACCCGGTTGTGCCGAACATCACCATCCCCGAAGACGCACGATCGATCTCCATCAATTCTGCGGGCGAGGTTTTTGCCTATTTCGACGATCAGGTCGAGGCCGAACAGCTTGGCCAGTTCACCCTGGCAGGCTTCACCAACGACAAGGGGCTTGAGGCCATCGGATCGAACCTGTTTCTCGAAACACCTGCCTCCGGCGCCCCCTTTGTGACCGATCCCGGCACCGATGGTCTGGGCACCGTCCGCCAAGGCTATCTAGAAGAAAGCTCCGTCGATGCGGTGCGCGAAATCACCGACCTGATCGAAGCGCAGCGCGGGTATGAATTGAACGCCAAGGTCATCACTGCCGCCGACCAGATGCTCGGCGCGACCACACAGCTGAGGTAGGCGCAATGATCCGCTGGCTCCTGATCGCCTGCCTCTATGGGGCACCGACGCTGTCGCTGGCCGACACGTTGATGGCCGCGCGCACGATTCCTGCGCAGACGATCCTGGTCGCAAGCGATCTTGCCGTCGCGGGCACTGCGCAGCCCGGCGCCTTGCGCGATCCCGCCAAGGCCATCGGGCAGGAGACCCGGACGATCCTGTATCAAGGCCGGCCAATTCGATCCGTGGATATCGGCCCGGCCGCTGTGGTCGAACGCAACGATCTGGTCGCCCTCACCTTCACCAGTCCGCATCTGGAAATCGTGACCGAAGGCCGCGCGCTCGAACGTGGCGCTGCGGGCGATCGCGTGCGGGTCATGAACCTGGCGTCGCGCACCACGATCACCGCCACCATTACCGGACCGGGCCATGTCAGGGTGGTGCCATGAGCGTTATGCGATGGGCCACATTGGCCGCAGCATTGACGGCCCTTCTGGGCTGCGGGGGGCTGAGCGAAGTGGGAAAGGCCCCGACCTTCACCCCGGTCACAGGCGGGCTTGAACATCAGGCGATGCATTCGCCCCAGGGCACTGTGCAAACCCGGCTGGACGGGCCATCGCTGTGGACCGCGGGCCGCGGATCGTTGCTGGGCGATCGGCGCGCCCGACAGGCGGGTGACATCCTGACCGTCGTGATCGAAATCGATGAGAGCGCGGAGATTTCAAACAGCACCGACCGGTCGCGCAGCGGATCGGAATCGCTGGGTGTGCCATCGCTTCTGGGGCTAGAGGGCCTGGCCCAACGCGTCCTGCCGGGCGCGCCCGATCCCGCAAACGCGGTCGACCTCCAGTCCAGCTCAAATTCCGCGGGTAACGGACGGGTCAGTCGCAACGAACAGCTAACGCTGCGGGTCGCCTCAACCGTGGTGGATGTGTTGCAAAACGGGGTTCTGCGCATCCGCGGATCCCAGGAAGTGCGCGTCAATTTCGAGATCCGTGAGCTTTTGGTGGATGGCTACGTCCGGCCCGAAGACATCTCGCGCCGGAACGAAATCACCTATGACAAAATCGCGTCGGCCCGAATTTCCTATGGCGGGCGGGGACAGATCACCGACGTGCAGCAACCCCGCATCGGGCAGCAGGTCGCCGACAAGGTCCTGCCGTTCTGATGGGTGTCCTAGCCCCGGTTCTTCTGGCCGTGATCGGTCTGGCGATTGGTGTGGGCGCGGGCTATTTCACCCGCCCCGAGCCGGACCCCGCAGAAGAAATGGTGGCAGAGCCCGACGCACCTGCGGCCCCTGTTCCGGCCCCAGGCGACAAGCCGCGGGATGACGAAAACTTCGATTACGCGCGCCTCAATAACCAGTTCGTCGTGCCGGTGGTGCGCGGCGACGCGATTGAGGCTTTGGTGGTGCTGTCCTTGACGCTCGAAATTTCAGTCGGGGAAAGCGAAACTGTGTTCGCCCGCGAGCCCCGGCTGAGGGACGGATTTCTGCGCGATCTCTTCGATCACGCCAATATCGGCGGGTTCGACATCGGCTTTACGCAATCGGGGAACCTGGCCGTTTTGCGGGCAGCTTTGCTCGATACCGCGCAGGAGACGCTGGGCGATGTAGTAAACGACATCCTCATCACCGACATTCTGCGGCAAGAGGTGTAGGATGAAGATTCTTCGTCCGAAGCGCACGAGGCCCGACAAAACCTTTTTGGAGCGATTAGAGATCGAAACCAAACTTCGCAACCGGGCTGGTCACGACGGCGATGACAAACGAGCGGAAGCGTAGTTTGCATCCATGATGATGGGCCGACGGCCCACAAGGCCTTCGATCAAACTGCGCTCTTTGCGGTGGCTCTCTCCATTGACCAGGTGTTTCACCTGGTCGAACCGGAAAGGTTGGCGCATGAACGGCGATATGAATCTTGGTCTTCAGCCATCTTCTTAACTTGGTCATCGCCGCCACGTTCATGCCCGCCTTTGAAGGAACGCATGCGCGTGGTTCCTGGCGGTGGTTGCATCGATCAAGATAACTTTGGGGTCCTGGTATGGACATATCGGTTGGACACGAGCCTCAGACACAACGAGGATCTTCCGTCGCGGGCAACGGGAACTGCCGGGGTGCCCAGTTCCAAGTTCTGTGCGCAGGGCACGGCAAAGGCGCGCACTTGGCGCTAGCGAGAGTACGGCGCCCGCAATCAACCGTTCGACGTCACCGTTGTACTTTGGCTTGCCTGCCGCGCGTTGAACCCGTGGCGTGCTGGCCGACCAAAATTGGCCGTTCACAGCTCATCAATTCACGATCGCCTCCAAGCCTTTCTCTTGCCTGAAAGCTAAGGCGCTCCGCGCCAACCTTGGCGTAAACGCCGGCACGAGACTGCGCGGGGCTCTTCGAGATTTCAGTGGCGTCCTGTCGGCACCGCGCAACCGCAAAAGACGCGGCCCTTTTCAATTCACTGCCACACGTCTCTAGCCTCGCCGCGCAGACCTTTCTGTTGCGCGCATGAGCACCTGCCATCGGCCAAAGGCACGCTGCGCGGCAGTGGCCACCCCTTCCCTCTCGGCGCGGAGGGCGGCAATGGAGCGCAAGAGTGTCATGCGCTGATCCCGGCGCCAGGCATGCCAGCGCGCGGTCGCGGCCAGTGACGCCGCGGATGCTTCGGGACTGGGCGACGCGAGAGTTTCGCCGAGGTCATGCAACCTATTTTGCGCAGCGCGCAAGCGGGCATCGACATCGGCCAATCCGGCCGCGTGCCGCTCAAATTCCAGGCGGGCCAGCCGGACGAGGGCGCCGGCGGCCTCTGCGCGCTTCACCCTTTGCCCCGCGCCGCCAGCGCATCGGCAAATCGGATCGCCGCCGCCACAGCACGGTAGTGTTCAGGCGCAATCGCGGCCCCGATGGCCACACTGGCATAGAGCGCGCGCGCCGTGGGCGGATCGCGGTGGATCGGCACACCGTGCAACACCGCCACCTCCCGGATCCGGGCCGCCACTTCATCGGCCCCTTTTGCAACGCAGACCGGCGCGCTGCGCGGCCCCCGATCCCAGGTCAGCGCGACGGCGTAATGGGTGGGGTTCACGACGACGACTGTCGCCTGCGGCACATCGGCGAGCATTCGGTTCGTCGCCAATTCCATCGCACGTTCCCGTCGGCGGCCCTTCAGCTGCGGATCGCCTTCGCTGTCCTTGGCCTCATCCGTCAGATCCTTGTGTGACATCCGGTGCTTGCGCAGGTGTTCGGCGCGTTGCCACAGAAAATCCACCACACCGATGGAGCCAGCCACGACGACGACAATGGCCAGAAACCGCAGCGACATCTGCAAGAGTGTGATCGTGGCTTGCGCGGGCGTGAGGGCGGCGGTGGCCAAAATGTCCGGCAGTTCGATCCAGGCAAAGACGATCAGCGCAACGGTGTAGATGATCAGCTTGACGGTGCTTTTTGCGAACTCAAACAGACCGCCGCGGCCGAATTTTTGTTTGGCGCCTTCGATGGGGGAAATCCGGTTTAGCCGCGGTGTGATCCGTTCCAGCGATACAACGAAGGCGCGCTGGGCAATCACGCCGAGAAGCGCCGCGACAGCAGGCACCAGAAACCAGGGCACAAGCGGTCGGGAAAGCACCAGCCCTGCACCCGCGGCAACCGGATGGGCCGGGCCATCGAAAAGGGCGCGGGCCAAGGGATCGGCCCGGTCGAGAAGCGTGGCCATTCCTTCACCCAGCGCTAGAAGCGTGGCAGACCCGACCGTCGCCCCGACGATTAGCAGGCCAGCATATCCCGCCGCCGTCGTCAGATCGGCAGAGCGCGCCAGTTCGCCCTTGCGGCGCGCCTCATCCAACCGTTTTTGCGACGGCTCAAAGGGCTTTTCACTGTTGTCTTCGTCTTCTTCCATCAGCGCGTCCCGAACGGATCTGCCAGCACGGCATCAAACGCGGCAAGCCAGACCGACAGGATCATCGGCCCGCACAGGAACAACAGGACCAGCCCGCCCATAGTGATGGCGGGCGCACCGACAAAGGCGACCATCAGCTGCGGCATCGCGCGGTTGATGGCGCCAAGTGCGAGGTTGTAGATCACCGAGGCTATGACGAACGGCGCCGACAGGGAAAAGGCGAGCGCAAAGGATTGGGCCACCCTTGCAGTGCCCCACTCTGCCAAGGCCGCGGCGGGCGGGGCCACGTTGCCCGGAAACACAGCATAGCTTTCGACGAGCGCGTGGATGGCCTTCAGATGCAGCCCGTGGATCACGGCCAGCGCCAATCCGGCAACGGCCAGGATGTGGCCCATCGCGGGTTGCGGATCAACGCTGACCCCGCCGAGGATTTGTGACAGTGACACGACGTTCGCCGCAATCGTGCCCGCCATCTGCAGGCTAAGAAAAATCAGCCGCAACGCCAGGCCCAGCGCCAACCCCACAACGATTTCGATACCGCCCCGGGCAAGATAGAGCGCCGGGTCCACTGGCGCGCGGACCCCATCGCTGAGCGGGGTGACCACCACTGTGAAGAGAATCGCCAGGACCAGGCGCACCCGGGCAGGCACCGTGCGCTCGCCAAAGGCCGGCAAGAGGGCCATCAAAGCACCGATCCGAAGGAACACGAAGGCCCCGTCGACAAGAATGCCTTGCCATGTGCCCAACAGTGTTGCGATCGCGGTCACGCAGCCACCAGGCCCAAAAGCGCCGGCTGCGCCTCGGTTCCGATCTCTTCAAAGGACAGGACCGGGTTGGATATTCCCTTGGCAGCCAGAACAGTGCGCAGAAACCGGCGGCGGCGGACCGATGTCACCACGGCTGGATAATCACCGTTCTCGCCCGCCCGCGTCAGTCGTTCCGCCACCGCGGCGGCCAACCGATTGAACTCATCCGGCGGCAGGGCGATATCGAACACACCGCCGCGATCGAACTCGTGCTGGGCAAACCGGTCTTCCCATTCGGGTGCCAGTTGCACCAGTGGAACCGATCCATCCGGGCGCCGCAACTCGGCGACCAGCTGAAAGCCCAGCCGCTGGCGCACATGTTCGGCGATGGCCTCCGGCGCGCCGTGCGTTGTACGCGCTTCCGCAATCGCTTCCAGGATCAGGGGCAGGTTCCGAATCGACACACGCTCTTCCAGCAACAGCCGCAGGACTGCCAGCAACAGGTCGACCGGCACCTTGTCGGGCACCAACTCATCAAGCAGGCGGCGGTTTGCGGCGGCGCGGTCTGCATCCGAGAGGTTGGTCATTTCATCGAGAAGACGCCGCAGGGATTTCATCCCTAGAAGACGGCTGAAGTTGCGCTTGATCACCTCCAAAAGGTGGGTGGCCAAAACCTCGGTCGGGTTGACGACGGTAAGACCACCCACCGCCGCATCGTCCGCCGCTTCGGCAGCCACCCAGCGCGCGGGCGCACCATAGACCGGCTCATCCACATCCTCGCCCGGCGGCGCAGAGTCCGCGCCGGCCTGGCCCAGCAGCGCCAGAACCTTCTGTGGGCGCAGCTGATCGCGGGCCTGTTCGACCCCCTGGATCCGGATCACATAGGTGCCCGGCGGCAGGGTGGCGTCATCGGTCAGGCGAATCTCGGGCAGGATCAGCCCGAACATGCCCGCCACGTGCGAGCGCATATTGCCGATCCGGGCATCCATCCCGGTCGCGGGGTCCAGCACCATGGCCACAAGATCTGGCGCGAACTGCACATGGATGTCATCGAGATCGAGCATATCACCCAGGGGCTTGTCTTTGGGTGGCGTATCGGGGGCATCCTCGGCTTGAGGCTCTGCGCGCGCTTGGCTGCGGTTTCGGGCGACCAGCCAGCCTGCGGCCCCCAAAGCACCCGCCCCTGCGACAAACGGCAGAAACGGAAGCCCGGGCACAAGTGCGAGCAGGGCCAAAAGAACCGCAACCGTGCCGAGTGCCTCGGGATAGCCGCCGAGTTGCGAAAACATGGCCAGGTCGGTTGATCCGGTGGACCCGCCACGGGCCAGCAGAAGGGCCGCTGCGATCGAGATGATCACCGCGGGGATCTGGCTGACCAGCCCGTCGCCTACGGTCAGGATGGCATAGGTCTCAAACGCGAGGCCTAGGGGCATGCCGTGGGCTGCCACACCGATGATCAGACCCATCACCAGGTTGAGAAGGGTGATGAGCAAGCCCGCAATCGCATCGCCTTTGACGAATTTCGATGCGCCGTCGAGCGATCCGAAGAACGTCGTTTCCTCCTGTTCCAGGCTGCGGCGCGCGCGGGCTTCGGCGTGATCGATGGCCCCTGCCGACACATCGCTGTCGATGGCCAGCTGTTTGCCGGGCATCGCATCCAACGCAAACCGGGCGCCCACCTCGGCCATGCGGGCGGCACCCTTGGTGATGACGATGAAGTTGACGATCAATAGCACGCCAAACACGACCAGCCCGAGGTAGAGGCTGCCGCCCATGACGAACATCGCAAAGCCTTCGATGACGCCGCCGGCCGCGTCCGTACCTGTGTGCCCATCTCCGATGATCAGCTTAGTGGAGGAAACATTCAGCGACAGCCGCAGCATGAGCGAGGCCAGAAGGACCGTTGGAAAGGCCGAGAAATCCAGCGGTCGTTCGATGAACAGAGTGACCGTAAAGATCAGGATGGCCAGGGCAAAGGACGCGGCCAAACCGATGTCAAGCACCCATGCCGGCATCGGCAGGATCATCATCACGATCACCGCCATCAGCGCGAGTGCCAGCAGGATCGTGGGCCGGAAGGCCGATGCCAGCATCACAGGCCCCCTACCACAGGATCGCCTGCCGCGGCGCGTCGGACCAAAGCGTCACGGAAGTGCCGGATCCGATCCGCGCCAGCGATCCCGCGCTTTGCTGGCCCGTGGGCGCGGCAAGCGGCCAAGGGCGCGGGCTGCGCACCAGCGCGACCTCGGCCTGCGTCCCCTCAGGCATCGGGTCGAGACGGGCCAGGATACGCTCAAACCGCGTGCGATAGCGGGCCGCGTGTTCCGGGGTGCGGGAATGATAGGCCGCCGCGGCGCGCCCCCAATCGCCGAACTCGGCATAAAGCTCCGACAGGAAGCGGGCGGCATAGTCTGCGTTGGCAGTCGGATCCAGCATCTCGGCCAGGTCGCGAAAAGCGTGGTGGTGCCAGCGATAGTTGATCTGGAAGCATCCCAGATCGAGGTTCGTGCGCCCGGTCGCACGATGGGCGCGGGCGGCATCCAGCGCCTCTTGCCGCGACCCGTACCAAGTGCCCGCACCACCGGGGTTGAGCGCCCACGGCCAGGGATGAAACCCGCTGTCCAGGGTACGGCCCGTCTCAGACAGGGCAATCGCCCGCATCACATCCTGCGGCACACCCCATTTGGCCGAGGCCGCAACCGTGGCCGCCAGACAGTAATCCGCCGCTGTGCCCGTTTGCGCCCGCGCGCCCGCAGCGGTGCAAAGCCCAAGGGCAAGAACCATCGAACAGATCAGTTGGCGCATCCGCCCCGCGGCCCCGCACTTCTTGCGTCGTCAGGCCCGGGTGATAGCGCGCGTCTCTTTACGAACCGTTGCGCGCGACCCCCGGAACCGCACGCAGCATCTCATCAAGCTGGGTGCGGGCCGATCTTGCGCCGTCGATAAGTTCCTGCGCCTCGGCCAGCGTTGGGGGGGCCGCAGGCCGCTCAGATGCCTCCTCCGCGATGGCAAGTCCGGCCGCCGCGGCAATGGGGTCGGGCGCGGTGTCGCGCAGACCCGGCCAATCGCGGGCGCGCAGCGCGGCCCGCAGCGCGCAATCCGGATCATCGACCTGGGCACAGCGATCACGGGCGTCGCTGAACCGCCCGGCTGCCAAATCGGCCGAGGCAACAAGCGCCGCATCATCGGCGGTGATCGGCGGGCTCAAAACCCGCGCGGCATCTTCGGGGCGGCCTTCGGCCAGGGCGATCCGGGCCCGGATACGGCGCACATCCGCGCTGTCGCGATCCGGCAGCGTCGCCAAAACCTGGCCCGCGCGTGACGCAAACCCCAGATCCGCCAGACGCGCCGCAACCGCAAGCCTCAGACCCGACGGCGCCCCGCTCAGAAACCGCTGGCTGGCCGGATCGAAGATCAGCTGGGCAAAGGCCGCATCGCGGGCTTGCGCAACGGCGGCGGCATAAACCTCCTGCCGGAACTGCGCGGCCTGGGCGGCGTCGAACACCCCCGATTGCAAGGTCGCGTCCAATGTCTCCAGCGCCAGGAAGTACTCATTCCGCGACACCCGCCCGCGGATCTCTGCCGCGCGCAGGTCAGCCGCGTCCGGGGTGCCCGCGCGCTCAAACGCCATCAGGCCTGCGCTATCGACGATCTCGGCCTCAACCGGGCGGCCGATTTCAATCGACTGGTCGATCAACGCAATCAGCGCCGCCGCCGCCTCTGGCGAGGTGGAGCGCGCGAGCCCGGGCAGATCGGTCTTGGCATTCGGGCGCAAACCTTCCTCGGCCAGCCGCGCATCGATCAGCTGAAGCGCTGGTGCCCCGGCAAAGGGTGGCGGCGGCGTGGCGTTGCGCACCGTCAAGGCGGCGTCCTTTTGGCCAAGGTCGAGAAACCGCGCCGCAAGGGGCGGGCCCAGATGCAGGCGCAGGTGGCGGGGCAGCCGCGAAAACTGCAGCAGAACGCCATTGGTATCCACGCGCACATCGGGCGGCGCGGCCCCGGCCAGAAGGGCCCACATCCGCGCCAAAGACCCGCAGTCCTGATGCGCCCTCAGCGCGTCGGCCGTGGGCGAGGCCGGGTTGTCGATCACCGTGGCGAGGGCGGACAGAATGTCGTGGTCACCAGACGGCACCGCCAGCTGCGCCAGAAGGCTCTGCGCCTCGGCCCCAAAGGTCATGTACACATAAAGCCGGGCCAGATCGCGCACGCCGTCAGGCCGCGGCATATCGAACGGATCGAACAAATCTGACCGCACAGTGGCCACGTCTGCCCATATGCCCTCCAGCGGTCCCCCCCATGTCGCCACGTCTAACGCCGATGGCGGCGGACAGGCGGGCAGCGGTGTCTGCAAAGGTGGCGGGGTGACCCCTGTCGCTGGATCAAGGCCCATGTCGATCCGAATGTTGCCGGATGGCGCCAGGGCTGTCGGGGGTGCAGGGGCCAGATCACCCAGGCTGGGTGCGCTCAGTTCAGGCTCAAGCAGACCAAGGGACGAGGCGCGCGCAATCTCACCAGCCAGCGCATCGGTGATGGCTTGACGTGCCGCCAGCGCCTCAGGCGCGGGCAGAAGCGGCAGGGGATCGGGCAGATCAAGCGACAGGCCCGTGTCCGGCAACTGCGCCTGCGTCAGGCGCAGGTTCTCCAGCACAATGGCCGTCTCGCCCAAGGCACCCGACGCGTAAAGCGCCATGGGCGGATCGGCGTCGTCCGGCCCAGCGCTCGGATGATCGGGCGCTTGGGTCATCGCCTGCACAGGGTCGAGCGGGAGAAGCGCTTGGGCAAACGCTGGATTGCCCGCCGCCGCATCATCCAGAATGTCGATCACCAGATAGAGGTCGTCCATCAGATAGGCCCGGACGCCACACTCACAGCCAAGGCGCATGCCAAGTTCCGTGCCACCGTTTTGGGGTGCAATCGCCGTCACCCGGCCCGCAGGCAAGCGGGGCATCACACGGGTCAGATCAAACGACATCGACGGGCCAGAAAGCCGCAGGGTCAGACCCGCCTCGGTCTGGCCCAAGACCCAATCAGGCGGTTCGGGAAAGGAAATCACCAGCCGTGAAACACCGGGATATTCGCCCGCCGTCACAATGCGCCGCTGGTCCTGCGCGGCCCCGCTTGAGGCCACCAGCAGCAGCCCGATTGTCAGCGCGACCCCGGCCCTCACGCCGCATCCCGCTTCACATCCTGCAACGCCGTCTCAAGATCCGAGAAACTCGGCCGAACGCTGTGCGGGGCGTTCTGGCGGCCGACTTCGATACAGATGTTGGGCGGGTGATTGTGCAAGTTCGCCACCAAAACCTCGCGGATCAGGTGATAGAAATGCGCATCGTCTTCGGTGATCGTGCGCAGGCGGTTGGCGAAGGGGCCCACAAAGCCATACGCTAGGAACACCCCCAAAAACGTGCCGACCAACGCACCCCCGATCAGCTTGCCCAGGATCTCGGGCGGCTGATCGATTGAGGCCATGGTCTTGATCACTCCCAGAACCGCCGCAACGATCCCCAGCGCAGGCAAGGCATCCGCCACCACCTGCAACGCATGGGCCGAATGCAACGCGTGGTGGTGGCTTGCCTCCATCCGCTTGTCGAGAACCTCTTCGACCTGGTGCGGATCGTCGTAGTTCATCGAGGCAGAACGCAACGTGTCACAAATCAGCTCAACCGCTTCATGATCCGCCAAGACCCGCGGATAGCGCGCGAAAATCTCCGAGCTTTCGGGCGCCTCGATATGTTCTTCCAGCGCGACGGGGTTCTGGCGTGCGATACGGATCAGCTCGAACAACAGGCACAAGAGGTCGCGATAGTCGTCGGGCTTCCAACGCGGGCCTTTGAAGACCTTTCCCAGATCCTTCAGCGTATGCTTGATGGCAGCGCCGTCATTGGCGATCAGGAATGTGCCAGTGGCCGCGCCCATGATCATCATCATCTCAAACGGCAGCGCCTTGATGATGATCCCAAACTTGCCACCGGCCAGCATGTAGCCACCAAAGACCATGCCGAAAACGACCACTATGCCGACTATGCCGATCATGCGCCCGCATCCCCTTTTGCCCTGCGCGTCTGTTGCGGGACTTGTGGCAAAAGCAGTTTAAGAAAGCCTGACCCTCACTCGGTCGGGGCAAGCGCGTTTCGGCCCGCCAGCAGGACGCTGATCGTGTAGGCCGTGTCAGGCGAGAGGCCCGCCATGATCTCGGCCGCCGCGTCGGGCCGCATCCGGCCCAGGAACCCCGCCGCGAACTCCGGCGACATCTGCTGGAACAGGGGCACGGCGTCCTTGGGCTTCATGTTCTCATAAACCGAGGTAAGCCGGGCAAGATCATCTTCTGCGGCGCGTTCTGACTGCGCCATGGTCGCCATCAGACGGGCCTCGGCCGCTTCCAACTCGGCCAGCTGCCTGGCAATTGCCGCTTCGGCCAGATCCAGCGCGGCCAGCCGATCTTCAATCTGCGCCTCGCGCACAGTCACTGCGGCCTCGCGTTCGCGAATGGCGGCCAAGGCCTCGCTCAATCCCGGTTGCGCGGCGGGTGTCGGGCTGTCGGCGGTGTCTTCTGCGGCACCGGTTTCGGCACCTTCGCGCGCAATCGCCATCGCGGTACCATCGGCGATCCGAAGAATGCCGGACCCCAAAAAGGTCAGCGCCAGAACGAACAGCGCGCCCCGCCCCCAGGCCGCGCGCATCATACCGACGCTCCGTTCGCACGGGCGCGGTTGGACACAAAGACGGATGTCTCTTGCGGCGCCTCTTCTTCTGACTGATTGGCCGCATCACCCTGTTGCCGTTTCGCAGCCGTCGCCGCAGGCGTTTCCGGCAAGTCATGCAGCGACGCCACCAATAGCTCCAGCCGCCGCGCTGCGTCTTCCGCCCGGCCTGTCAGATCACCCAAAGATGTCGCCGATTGCGAGGCCGAGGTCTGGGCCGAGCGCAACGTCGCCGTCATGTCATCGACCTGCGCCGACAACACGGCAATGGCCCCGCCAACCCCCTTCTCAAGATCGGTGAATCGGCTGAGCCGCCGCGACAGCACAACACAATAGACCGTCGCCCCGAGCGCGGCCAAGACCAGCAAGATGTCCGCCAAAACTCCCATGACCACCCCTAGTTCAGAACAAACTCCATGACCAAAAGGTCCCGCACGTTGTCATCCCCCACGACCATCCGAACCCGGCGCAACATCTGCGCCCGCAACTGAACCAGTGCCGCGGGTTCGGTCAAAAGCGCGACATCCACCGCGCGCAGATACCCGTTCAGCACGTCCGTAATCCGCGGCATCCGCTCGGTCACCTCCCGCACCGATGCGCCCGGCACCTCAAGCTGCGCCTGAAACCGCAAATGCCGCCCACCAGCCGCACCCCCAAGCGAGACCACCAGCGGATCCACAGGCAGAAACGTGATATCCGGCCCCTCTTCCACCGGCTCAGACTCGGCCTCACCCGGGGCCAGGATCAGCCCGCTATGCACCGCAAAATACCCAGCGCCCGCCAGAGCGATGCCCAGCACAAGCCCGATCAGCATCGGCAGCAAGCTGCGCTTTTTCGGCGGGTCCTCAACAGTATCGTCCGTGACGTCGGTCATCCGCATGTCCCCGAAATTTCGTTAGCTCATAACCGGTTGTAACTAACCGATTGTTAAGCGGGCTCTGTCAGAAGGGCGGCGTACCGGGGCGAAGCCCCTTGGGGATGGAGTATGGCTGCGTGCAGAATCTGGGCACTGCTTTCATGACTTTTTCCCCCGCCCGACGCCTGGCTATCGTGGTGGCAACGGTGGGGGTCTTTGCAGGGATTATCCTGTTGGCGCAGATGGCAAATGCGCCACGCATGGCGTTGCTCTATTCCGGGCTTGAGGCCGCGGCCGCGGGCGAGGTTGTGCAATCCCTCGAACAAGCCGGTGTCGCCCATGAGGTGCGCGGCAATGCGATCTTTGTCGATGCCGCACAACGCGATTCGCTGCGGATGTCGCTCGCCGCTCAGGGGCAGCCGGCCAATGGGGCACGTGGGTACGAGTTGCTCGATTCTCTGTCTGGCTTTGGCACTACGTCGCAGATGTTCGATGCCGCCTATTGGCGGGCCAAGGAAGGGGAACTGGCCCGGACGATCACCACTAGCCCGGCCATTCGCTCGGCCCGGGTCCATATCTCGAGCGGCCAGTCCCGCGGGTTTGGACCATCGTCTGAGCCATCCGCCTCGGTCACGATCACAACCGCCGGCGGTGCGCTTGGCGCGGGGCAGGCTCGGGCCCTACGGTTTCTCGTGGCCTCGGCCGTGGCCGGCATGGCGCCCGAAAACGTCTCGGTCATCGATGATGCGGGCCGTCTTATCACCGGCGGCGGCGATGCAGGTGCTGTTGACACCGCTATGATGCGCACCCGCGCGAATGAGCTTCGCCGCAACGCCGAACGGCTGCTGGCCGCCCGGGTCGGGCCCGGGAACGCGGTGGTGGAGGTGAACATCGACGCCGTAACGGACCGCGAGGAGATCATGGAACGGCGGTTCGATCCGGAGAACCGCGTGGCCATCAGCACCGACACGCAAGAAACATCACGCTCGGCCAATGACACCCGCAATACCGCGGTCACCGCCGCCAGCAACCTGCCCGATGGCGAGGCGGGCGAAGACGGCGGTGCCTCGTCATCCCAAGATTCCGAGACGCGGGAACGGATCAACTATGAAGTCGCCGAAACCCAGCGCGAAGTCGTGCGGATGCCCGGCGCGATCCGGCGGATGAGCGTTGCGGTTCTGGTCGACGGCGTCCGCGGGGTTGATGCGGCAGGTACCCCCACCTGGGAGCCGCGCAGCGCGGAGGAGCTTGAGGCCTTGCGTGCCCTTGTGGCCTCCGCCGTGGGGTTTGACCCCGATCGTGGGGATGATCTGACAATTGAGTCTTTGGAGTTTTTGCCGCCTGCCATGGATGGGTCGGGACCGGCGTCTGCACCGTTTCTTGCGGGGCCCAGTCTTGATCCCATGCGTCTGGCCATGGCCGGGCTGGTGGCGGTGGTCGTGGTGATTCTGGGGCTGTTCGTGCTGCGCCCCGCGCTCGCTGCCGCATCACGGCAAAGCCCGGTCTCTGCCGAGCTTCCACCCCCGGCACCCCTGCCTGATGCAGGCCCCGCCGACCTGCCCCCACTCAGCGGGCAGATTGACGATGACGGGCCATTGCCCGATCTGCCCGTGGTCTCTGCCCTGCCGCCGCTGGGGTCGATTGATTTCGCTGGCGGTGCAGAGGAAACACCTGCCGACCGTCTGCGCGGCCTGATCGAAGAACGCCGCGACGAATCTGCCGCGCTGCTGCAACGCTGGATCGATGAGCCGAGGGAACCGGCATGACCAGCGGCATCACGCTTGAGGATTTCAGCACCCCCGCCCCCGTCGACCGCCCCCGCCCGACAGCCGACGATGCCGCTGTGAAAGCGGCCTATGAGCGGGGTTATCGCCAGGGTTGGGACGACGCGACAACCGAGGCGCAGACCGCGCGCGACGCAATCTCAGCCGAGCTGGAGCGGAACCTGCGTGATCTGGGCTTTACCTATTTCGAGGCGCGCGATGCCCTGTTGCAATCGATGTCGTCGTTTCTGGATGAAACGCTGACCCTGCTGTTTCCCACACTGCTGTCGCCGGCCCTACGCGCCACCATCCTGGCCGAGCTGGATCAGATCGCCGCCACCACCCGCCCCGATGCAATCGACATTATGGTCCACGCCGACGAGGCGGATCGCGTGCGCGCCCTTTTGCCCGACGACACCGCGCTGACGATCACAGTCCGGCCCGAACCGGCCCTTGCACCGGGCCGGGCCCACATCGTCTTTGAAAGCGCGGAGATCGACATCGACCTTCAGTCGGTCGTGGCACGGCTCCAAGATGTGGCGGCCCCACCCCGTGAAAGCACCCGGTCAGATGAGCACGGATGACACGCCAGACATGGATGTCGACACCGTGTTCCACGACCTGCCCGTGGACATCCGCGTTGTCATCGGCACGGCCACGCCACTGGTGGGTGAGGTTCTGTCGCTCACCCGCGATTCGGTGATCCCGCTCACCAGCCGCATCGATGATCCGGTCCTCGTCTATGTCGGCGACCGCCTGATCGCCAAGGGCGAGCTGGAAACCCAGGAAGACGGCACTGGCCTCGCCGTGCGTATCATCGAGATCCCCGGCAAGGGCGGCCCGTGACGCGGCCCGTGCCCGCGCGGACGGCCGCCATCGCCGCGGCTGCGCTTCTGACCCTCACGGGCAGCGCGGCAATCGCTCAAACGCCGGATTTCGGCCTGCCCGACAGCCTCGACCTCAGCGAACGCGTGGTCCAGCTGATCCTGCTGGTTACGGTTCTGAGCCTCGTGCCCGGTCTGGCCGTGATGATCACCTGTTTCCCGTTCATCGTGACCGTGCTGGCGATCCTGCGCCAGGGGATCGGCCTGCAATCCTCGCCGCCCAACATGCTGTTGATCAGTCTCGCGCTGTTTCTCACGTATTTCGTGATGGAACCGGTCTTTCGCGAGGCCTGGGTCACCGGGATCGAGCCGTTAACCCAAGGCCGCCTGCCCCCCGATGCCGCCCTGACCGCCGCGCTTGAACCGTTTCGCGTCTTCATGGCCGGGCGGATTGATGCAGACACCTTTGCCAGCCTGTCGGAGATGCGCGGGTTTGGCGCAACGGCGCCCGCGCCGGACGCCCCGCTGTCGATCCTGCTGCCATCCTTCATGCTGAGCGAGATTGAGCGCGCGTTTGAGATCGGGTTTCTGATCTTCCTACCGTTTCTGATCATCGATCTCGTTGTGGCGGCGATCCTCATGTCGATGGGGATGATGATGGTGCCACCTGCAATCGTGGCCCTACCCTTCAAGCTCGCGTTTTTCGTTGTGGCCGACGGCTGGACACTGGTGTCTCGCGCGCTGGTCGAAGGGTACTTCTAGGGATACGTGCCCTGAGCTGCTTGCACCAACCGTCCCACGGTAGAACAACCAAGACACGGGGCCTCAGGCCAGTCGCAACCGGCCTCAGCGCACCACAAACTCGGCATGCAGCGCACCTGCGGCCTTGATGCTCTTGAGAATGTCGATCATGTCGCGCGGCGCCACCCCCAGCGCATTCAGCCCCGCGATCACATCGGTAAGCGAGGTGCCGCCCTGCACCTCCGCCAAGCCTGCGGGCGCGTCATCTTCTTCCAGCGCGGCGGTCGTGCGTGGCACGACAATCGTCTCACCATTGGCAAAGGGGTTTGGCTGAATGACCAGCGGCTCTTCACTGATCCGCAGGGTCAGCCGGCCCTGGCTCACCGCCACCCGCGAAATCCGGACATCCGCGCCCATCACAATCGTCCCCGATCGCTGATCGACCACCACGCGCGCGCGGGTTTCCGGCGCGATCCGCAGGTTTTCGATCATGCCCAGCGCATGCGCCGTCGACCGGGCGCCCATGCCCGCGACATCCACGAACACCGTGCCCGCATCCGTCATCAGCGCCGTATCCCGCCCCGCGGCGGCATTGATCGCGGCCTCAATCCGTTCGGCGGTGGTGAAATCCGGCGTCCGCAGGGCCAGACGCACCTCGTGCAGCGCGCCGTAATCAAAGTCGACCTCACGCTCGACCCGCGCGCCCGACGGCACCGACCCGGATGTGGGCACCCCATCCACTACGGTTTCCGCCGCGCCGGTGGCCGAGGCCCCGCCCGCAATGACCGTGCCTTGCGCCACGGCATAGATCTGCCCGTCCGCGGCGTTCAGCGGGGTCATGATCAACGTCCCGCCCAATAGGCTATTGGCGTCGCCAATGGCCGATACGGTCACATCGATCTGCGCCCCGGCGCGGGCGAAGGGTGGTAGGGTGGCGGTGACGAACACCGCCGCCACGTTGCGGGGGCGGAACTCTTCGCCGGTGACGTTCACCCCCAGCCGTTCGAGGATGTTCGTCATGATGTCTTCGGTAAAGGGCGCGTTGCGCAACCCGTCGCCCGTGCCATTCAGCCCGACGACCAGGCCATAGCCCACAAGATCGTTGCCCCTGACACCCTCAAACTCAACCAGATCCTTGATGCGGATCGTGTCGGCCTGCACCGGCAGGCCAAACAGGATCACCAGGGTTAGGGCAAAGGCGCGGATCATCTCAGAAAGTTCGACAGGCTCAGCTGCGACAGGCGCGCGGTCAACAGATACTTTGTCTCCAATTGCGCGCGCACCGTCTCAAGCTCGGACGCGGCTTCGAACGGATCGACGGCGACCAGGTCACTGCGCGCGATCTCCAGCGCGGCTTCTTCGGCCGCCAAGGCCTGGGTTGCGCGCGCGATCCCTTCCTCGGCGGTGCCGACCGAGGCGCGCAGGGTCACGAACCCCGGTGTCGCCCCCAGGATCTGATCCCCCGCCAGACGCGCCGCCTCGGCGCGCGCATCAGCCTGCCCAGTGAGCGCGCCGGCATCGAGCAACGCGCCCAGCGCCGCACCGCTTAGAAACCCCGCAATGGCCGGGTCATTGGCCAGCGGTAGTGGGTCCACCGCGCTTTCGGGCGACAAACGCTTACCATCGGCGGCGGCGGGCTGGCCCAGATAGGCCCCCGTCTCGAACCCGCCACCAGGTGCGAACCAAAGCGCCACGGCATCCCGCAGATCCTCGGCTGTGGCAGCACCTGCCGTCGCGGTCTGAAGATCGGTCAGGATCTGTGCAGCACTGTCCAGCGCGGGCCCATCCGTTCCCGTCCCCGCAAAGAGCGACCGCCCGCCAACCGCGGTGTTCAGCGTGCTGATTGCCGCTTCAAACACCTGCGCCCCTTCGGACGCCACGGCATCCACCGTAGCGGGCTGCGGTGCGCTTGCCGTGAGCAGCAGGTTGCCGGCCAACTGCTGCCCGTCGCGTTCGATGCGCTCCAACGCACGCTGCGCCGCGTCGTATTCCACGGCGGTTTCCATCGCGACGCGGGTAAAGCTGTCAAGCCGCGCAAGCGCGCTTTCGATCCCGGCCAAGGCACCAAAATCCCCCGTCGTGGGGTTGCGCAGTTCGGACTTTCGCCCGCTCGCCACCTCTTGCGCGAGGCGTTGAAGATCAGCTGTCAGTTGTGCGTTTTCCCGGCGGCTCTGAAACGACTGGGCCAGATCGCCAATGGCAAGAAAGCTCATCACCTACAATCCGATGATTTGTTGGAATAGCTCATCAAGGGTCTGAATGACCCGGGCATTCGCGGCATAGCTCTGTTCGATCAACAAAAGCTTCTGGAGCTCATCATCCGTGTTCACACCGCCAGATCGTTCCTGTTGCAGCAGGCTATCGCGCAGGGCCGTTCGAAACTCCGCATCGCGTTCCGCAATCAACAACTCACCCCCGATCAGGCTTGACAGGTCCGATGCCAACCCTGCCGTGCTGCGGGCAGCAGTGGTAATCGTGGTGTCCGCCGGGGGTGCGACGGTCGTCAGCGCATCGTAATAGGCCCCCAGAAGCTGGCCGTTTCCAACGGGCCCTTCTACGGTGGCCCCAAGCCCGTCGCGCAACCGCCAAAGGGCACCGCCCTGGTCGGGATCGGCGGCCGGGTTCACCTCCAACCGGCCGGCCAGCCCGACCAGATCCGCTGGCGCAAACGCGGCACCGCGATCGGTAAAGAGACCGGCAGCCCCTGCCGCGGTCGTGGCATCCAGCGCCGGGTCGGCAAAGCGATCCACCAGGTCGCGGGCAAAGGCATCGGCGCGGGCCTGTTGCGTAGGCAGGGTTTCGTCCCGAAGCCGTATCAAAGCCTCCAAAGATCCCCCAGCCAACGACGCCGCAGGCCCGTCGAAGGCCGCCGGATCACCGTCGATGGTGATCGGGGATAAGGCCCCACTGGCCAGGGTCATGTCCGGGGTAATGATCGGGGTCTGCTGAAAGCCGATCTCGCGCGCGGTGACATCCAGAAGGATGGCGCCGCCTTCGGTGATCAACGCAACCTTGCCATCGTCCCGCGGCAGTTCGCGCAAGGGGACAATCGACGCGATCTGGTCAATCGCCACTTGCCGCTGGTCGATCAGGGCACTGGCATCCCGGCCTGCGCCGTTGAACCCCGCAATCGCTGCGTTCAGGTCGCGGACGGCCTCCAAACCTGCATTCAGGGCCCCCACCTGCAGCGCAATCTCGCGATCGGCATCCTGGCGCAGGGTCTGGATCCCGTCCGAGATCGCGTTCACCTCACCGCTCAGCGATTGCGCTGTTGCCAGGACATTGGCCAGGCGCACCGGTTCATCGGGGCGACCCGACGCCTCGATCAGCGCCGATTCAAACTGACGCAACCGGCCTGAGAGCGATCCCGCATCCTCGGGCGAGCCGATGATATCCAGGGTCGAGCTAAGATAGGACACGCGCGTATCCGCCAGCCCGAACCCGGCATCGGCGCCGCGCCGTTCGCCGATCACCGCCTCATCGACGTTGCGCGTCACGCCTTCAACGCGCACACCACCGCCGATCTGGCGGGTCACGATATCAAGCTCGCGCCGGCCATAGCCTTCGGTGGTGGCATTCGCGATATTCGCCGAAACAACCGAGGCCGCCCGCGCCTGTACATTCAGACCCGACAGGGCGTTTGCAAGAGATGTCGACAAGCTCATTGGGGCAGCCTCGCTATCTTACCGTTTGATGTTGGTGGTTTCCTGCAGCATCTCGTCCACCGTCTGGATGACCTTGGCGTTCGAGGAATAGGCCCGCTGCGTCTGGATCAGCTGCGTCAACTCCCCCGCGACGTCGGTCGAAGACTCTTCCAGGGCAAAGGCCACGATATCGCCGGTCGGGCCATCAGCGGCATCCCACAGGAAGAACGTCCCGCTTTCATTCGATGTGCGGTAAGTCTGGTTGTCCTGCGCGATCAGCCCGTTGGGATTGGGCAGGTCGATCAGAGGGATCTGATAGATCGTGCGGGTGATGCCGATGTCGAAATTCGCCCGCACGAAGCCGTTGGCATCCACCTCAACCGAGATCAGGTTCCCCACGGGTGAGCCATCCTTGGAGATCGAGGTCGGGGCAAAGCTGTCGGACAACTGGGTAAGGCCCTGCCCGGACCCCACCGCCCCGATGTTGATCGCAATCGGGCCACCGGCCACGTTCACCGTCATCTCACCGGTTGTGCCGTCATAGGCACCGCCTGACACCGTTGTGACGGATGCAATGGTGCCGCCGCTGCCCCGCGTGTTGTCAAAGACCACGGTATATTCGCCGATCACCGTGCCGCCTTGGGCCGAGTCCCTGAACTGCATGGTCCACGTGTTCGATGCCCCCGGTGCGGTGGGCACGGTCGGCGAGAACTGGATGTTGATGCTTTGCGATGTGCCGAGGTTGTCGAAATACTCCACCGACAGCTCCAGCGGCCCGCCGCTTGCGCCGAACTCAGTCTCGGTCGCGGGCAGGTTCACGCCCAGCGCCACCCGTGTTGTCGGCTCGGATGTGAACTGGTTGACGTTGATCTGAACCGGTTCCAACCCATCGCCCGTGTCCCGCGGGAACGTCGGGATGGTGCCATCGGGATCCGCAGGCCAGCCCATCAGCGTGACCCCGGTGCTGGAGCGCAAGAACCCTTCCGCATCTGTTCGGAATGACCCGGTCGTCGCGAGGAACAATGGGAAGTCCCCGGTCACCGAATTCAGGGCGCTTTCATTCGTCACTGGAAGAAACCCCCGGCCCCGCACGGCCAGATCGGTCCCGTTATTCGTTGTGGCGAGCGCACCCGGTTGATCGATCAGCCGCTGCGTCGTGACCCGCACACCGCCGGCGGAATAGGTGCCTGCACCCGACGAGATAACGAGCGAGGAAAAGTCCGCCTCGGCCCGCTTGTACCCAAAGGTCGCCGAGTTGGCGATGTTGTCCGAAATCGTCGCCAGTCGGCTAGCGTTTGCGGCCAGACCGGCCACACCTGCGTTGAGAGAGGAAGAAATCGTCATAAAGCACCCTTCTGTTGCGCGATCCTCTGTTGGCCTTGGCAATAGCTGCAAGGCGTTAAGCGGGGGCTAATCCCGCCCAACTTCAGTTACGAAGCAAAACGATTTCGATCCGGTCATTGCGAACCGACATCGGATCGCTGGCTGCCGGAATGCGATCGGCCAGGCCAGACACCCGCTGGACTCGGGCGGCAAACGATGGCTCGGCCTCGATCAGGCCGCGCACGATATCGGCCCTCTGGGTCGAGCGTTCCCAGCTGCGGTTCTCACGCACGACCAACGGCTGCGCCCGGACGTGGCCCTTGATGGCGATCTGGTTCGTCACCACCGCAAACACAGGCAGGATCTGTGACATCAAACTGCGCAACTGGGGCGTGGCGCGGCCCTGATCGTCGACGAGAATGGTGTCATCGGTATCGAACAACTCGACGACCAGCCCTTCGTCACTGATCCGGGTGACCACATGCCGGCGCAACAGCTCGCTGAACATGCTTTCGCCAGCAGCGGCCAACAGGCGGCGTTCGATATCCTTCAGCGCGTCTTCCGAGACGAGCCCGTTTTCCGACGCATCATTGGCCTCGGCTGGACTTGTGCCACTATCGCCGCGGGCCTGTCGCGCCTCGGTTGGGCGGGCAAGCCCGGCGCCGGTGCCGTTCTGGGCTAGAGTGTTTTCGGAATAGACACTGTCCCCGCCGAAGGCCCCCTGCCCGCCGCCTGAGGCACGCACCACTGGGATCGTTGGATTGAAGTAGTCGGCGATGCCCTTGCGTTGCTTTTCCGTGGTCGCACCGAGCAGCCACATCAGCATGAAGAACGCCATCATGGCTGTCACGAAATCGGCGTAAGCGACCTTCCATGCCCCACCATGGTGACCGTCGCCAGACACGACTTTTTTACGTTTGATGAGAATAGGCGCGTTGGATTGCGCTGACATAGCACCCCCTTCGCCCACACCCGGTCACCGTGGTAGGCGACGGGTGCAAATATTCCGTAAACGATTGCGGGCGCCCGAAGGCGCCCGCTGGGAATGCTCCATCGTCGAAGTGGGCGTTAGCGCAGGGCGAACGACCGTCCGATCGTTGTGAAGATCGCGTTCGACTGGGCCGTCTCCGTCGTGGGGGTCCGTTCGAAGCGCGCGCGATAGCCCAGCGACCAATCCCAGTTCTCAAAGATCTGGCGGCGCAGGGCGATCTCGAACTCGGTCCGGGTCCGCTCGGTCGCCAATCCGTTGCCGATGTCGTTGACGTCAGCAACGTTCAGGCCCAGTTCGATCGCCGAGGCTTCCCCGAACTCGCGCAGAAGACCAAGCTCAACGCTGGTGCGCACAAGCTCTTCCTCGTCGTCATTGATGACGGCGCGCTGATCAAGCGCGGCGTTGAAGCGGCCCAGTGGCAACTCGCGCTGGAAGTTGAGGTTTCCAAGAAACACGCCGTCACCGGTATCGCTATCCGAGAAGCCCAGACCGAAACCGAACCGTGCCCCTTCCAGATCGATCTCGCGCGACGCGGTCAGGGTCGTGCGCTCGGTCGTTGTGCTGGCATCCAACTCTGCCTCAAACCGCACCTCGCCGTTCGGCAATTCACGGATCAGGCGGGCAACGCCGGTCGTGATCTCTTCGTCTTCCGTTGTCACACCGGAGGCGGTCGCCTCGATCGTGTTGGACAGAACCTCACCCTGGAACTGCAGCACTGGAGTGAAATCAAAGGTCAGGCCGACACCAACCCCCGTGGTCACACGGTTGGTTTCCACGGCATCTTCGGCATCATACTCACGCCACGTCCCGATCAGGCTTGCGGTTGCAAGCGGCGATACCTGAAACCGGACGACGGCGCGGGCAGTGTCCGTTTCACGATCGAAGAGATCCGGGTTTATCGTATCTGAGTAGTTTCGGGTACTGCGCGTCACCCGGAAGTCTGCGCCGAGTGGGGAGTTTACGCCAACACTGGCAGACAAAGCGAACCGCGTATTTCGAACGTCACCATCGTCTACAATCAAGTCATCGGCGATAAAGTCACCGTCTTCGTCGATGAAGAAAGACGACCGGACCGCCGACTCGCGGAACCGTGCGCTAAGATCGAGGGTGCTGTTTACGCCTTCTACACCATAGCGCAGGTTCAGAAACGGATCGACAAAGCCGTTGCGTTCTTCGTCACCCAGTGGGCGATCTTCAAACGCAATGCTTCCGCCCAATTCCGCTTCAAAGGTCGTGGTGGCCGATCCACCTGACACGCCCAGCGCAAGTCGCGTGTCGAACTCGCTCGTTGTGCCTGCTGAATCCACGTCAAGATCTGCGTTGTCGTCAACTGTCAGACTGCTGCGGATGTCCGCAGTCACGTTCAAACCACCGGCGTCTTGTGCAAACGCCGATGGTGAAACCAGTCCAACAAGTGCTGCGCAAACAATCGTGGAAGCGCTGTTCTTACCCCACTTGCCTGTCATTGTCCCTCTTTCTATTCAAAGAACCGTCTTTGCGGGACAACGATGACATCACCCGGCGCCACTTGCGCGCGTGCGAACGATGACTGCCCCGATTCCACGGCTTGGTAGTTAAACGTGTAGACCTTTTCTTCGCCCGAAGCGGGGTCGGTCCGGCGCAATTGAATGCGCTTGGTTGCTGCAAACTTGGAAAAGCCACCGCTTTGGGCCAGAGCCTGCAGAATGGTTGTGCCCGGGGCAACTTGGACCATGCCGGGATTTCCAACTTCACCCATGATAAAGACATTCAGCGCTGCCGGTGCGGCAACACCGCCACCACCGCCGATGACCACAGGTGCTTCGCCAACCTGCGATACCGACACAAAGACAGTCGGCGGGGCGGCAAAATTCGGGGCAATCGCGCTTGCGATCGACTGCTGTACCGCCGTTGTCGTCAGGCCACCGGCGCGAACGCTACCAGCCAGCGGGAACGAGATGCTGCCATCGGGCAACACGAGAACTTCCCGGCCCAGCGTCGGATCTTCCAGTACTTCGATCGAAAGTTGGTCCCCGGACTTGATCCGATAACCATCCTGCGCCACGGCTGCGGACGCGAACAGTGTCGCAACAAGTATCAAAAACATACGTCTCAGCATCACACACCTCTACATTCCCAGAGACGGGCACACTATGTCGGGTGCCCAGGTTGATTTGAAGCCTTTTCAGGCGGAACTTACCAGATTCGCACGCTCGCACGTGATCCGTAACGCTTCGGCAACAACAATCCGCGAGCAAACCGTCAATTGGCGTCCGATCCTTCGATAGTCGCCTCAAGGCGGGCGATCTCGGATCGGGCTTCTTCGACGGCCGGCCGCACATCGCCCGGACCGGCCAGATCCACTGCGCGACGGAAAAACCTCAGCGCCTCACTTTCACGCAGAGCGGCAAGATATGCCATAGCAAGCCGGTAGTTGACCATCGGATCATCCGCCAAAGCCTGCGCCGCCGGTTCGAGATGGGCTAACGCCTCATCAAACAGCCCCCGCCGGTAAGCAATCCATCCGTAGGTGTCCTGAAACGCCGGAATAGACACGTTTCGCAACCGTTTTGCCACGGTATAGGCCCGGTCCAGATCCGCCTGTGCGGTTCTGTGGGTGCTCAGAAGGCTGGCCAGGTTATTGGCCAGAACCGGGGCGTTGGGGTTTTTGGCGTAAAGGGTCTCATACACCGCGATTGCGCCGTCAAAGTTGCCCGCCGCCTCCAGCATGCCTGCCTTGGCCCAAAGCAAATGCTCAGAGTCGGGAAGCGCCGCTAAGCCAGCCTCCAAGATCTCTGCCGCCACGTCCTCTGATCCATCGCGCAGCTCGGTCGCGTAAAGCGCGCGCCAAACGATCTCATCGGTGGGATCTTCATTGGCTAGGTCGCGGTAGATCGCCCGCGCGGCATCGCTGCGTCCCGTCGCCCCCATCACCGACGCCTTGAGATACCGCATCACCCGCTGGTCTGGGTCCGCGGCCAGCGCCACATCAATATAGCGTTCCGCCGATGCGTAATCCCGCGCCGCAAAATGGCCTCGCAGAACGGCCAACTCCCCCGCATTTGTATCGGGACGCGCGGCCAGTTCTTCGATAAAGCCGATCGCCTCTTCGCTCAGCTGTTTTGAGTTCAGCCGCGCCATCCGCAGGTCTTCAGCCACGTTTGACGCAATTTCCGTGTCTATTGCACGCAAATCCGCTTCGATCCCGCGCGCCCGCGTCCAGTCTTGCCGATCCACATAGATCTGACCCAACGACTGCAGAAGCTCTCCGTTTTGGGGCGCGACGCGGAGCGCATCAACCAGGATTGTCTCAGCTGTTCGGTCATTGCCATCCGCAATCAGGAACCGCGCATAGTCCAGCGCCTGTTCCGGGGCGGAAGAACTGGCCTCAACGGCAAGGGACAGCATCTCACCCGCAAGCCCCCGGTTGCCATTCCCCAGATGCGCCTGCGCCATCAAACCCATCGCCTGGGCATCCCGCGGGGCCTGGTCGAGGGCCGCGCGCAACGCGGTAATCGCGTCGTCGGGCCGGTCATCCTTGATCAACCACTGCGCCCGCATCTTGAGCGCATCCACATGGCCCGCATCAACGGCCAGCACATCGTCCACCAACTGGCGTGCCACGATCAGTTGGCCGGTCTGGGCCAGCATCCGCGCCAAGCCCACCTCGATATCGCGGGTCTGCGCGCCGGGTTCAGCCGTCTCGACAATCGCGCGCATCTGGGCGATCGCATCCTCAGCGTCACCTGCTGAATACCGGATTTCCGCAGCGATAGAGCCGAATAACGGCGGATTTACCCCTGCGGCAATGATCGTATCGAGCTCGGCGAGCGCCGCAGAGTCTCCGCCGGTTTCGCGGATGTATCCAACCAGCGTAAGCAAGGCGTCGTCGTCCCCATCGGCGGCCTCGGCCTGCTGTCGTAGAAAGGCGGCGCCCGAGGCGAAATCGCCTTGTCCGGTGTACCAAGCCAACAGCTCATCGGCGAAGTCGGTGTCTTCTGGAAAGCGTTCAACCGCATCTTCCAACGCGGCCTCAAACCCCGCATCGTCCCCCAGTGCCGTCAGGATGTTCAGCTTGGTGCGGAACTGCTCTTCCGTGGCGTCGCCTGCGTCGATGGCTGCGCGCACATGGGGTAGGGCATCAGCGAAGGCGTCATCCCGCAGATAGTCGTCAATGACGATTTCCCGGGCCAGTGAGGGATCTTCCAGATCCCCCAATAGCGCATGCGCCCGATCCGCTGCCGCCTGCCGCGCCGCCCGATCGCGCCGCGAAACCGCGCTGCGAAAATCAAGCGCGGCTGATATCAGTTGCGCGCGTGGGTCTTGCGGCGCATCGGCGATCACACGGTTCCCGTGATAGATAGCTTCATCCCAACGCGACCCGCGTATGGCCATATTGGCGACCATGATACGTGGCTCGACCTCGGTGGGATAGAGCTCGACCAGCGCCAGATAGCTTCGGTACGCTTCACGCCACTTTTGCCGTTGAAACATCAGATCCGCATACAGTCGCCGCGCCTTTTTATGGCGGGCATCGAGACGGATCACATTGCGAAGCTCGACCACCGCCCGATTGACGTCGCCATCCTCCAGCAGAGCAAGGCTCGACTGATAATGGTTTTCGGCACGTTCTTCCGCGGAATCGCAAGCCGTCATCAGGGCGGCGACAACCGCCAAGGGCAGGATCAGGGAAGACCGTGACGACATGCTGCGCGCACCCGCATCCAGGCATCTAATGTGACAGTCGAGAAAAAAGGCGGGCCCACGATAGCCCGCCTTGGATACTGGGAAAAGGCCGTTAGTACCCTGTGGCCTTGAACACCGTGCCGACGGTCTGCGCCATCAGCTGAATATCGGTGAGCAGTGACACGCGCTGCCCATACTGAGTGTCATACTTGGCGCGGGCCTTGAACTCAGATTCGTTGCGTTCGGACACCTGCCACGGGCCGGTGATGCCCGGCAGCAGCGCGTAATAAACAGTACCAGGATACAGCCGCCGCTGGTCAGGCATCATCGGACGGGGCCCGACAATCGACATCTCGCCGCGGAATACGTTCCAAAGCTGGGGAAGCTCGTCCACCGACGTCTTCCGAAGCACGCGCCCAATCGCGGTCACGCGCGGATCGTTCTTCAGCTTTTGATGGTTGTGCCACTCAGCATAGGCGACCGGGTTGGCCTCCAGATACTCTTCCAGACGTGCGTCGGCATCGTCGACCATCGTCCGAAACTTCCAGATCGTGAATTCGCGGCCATCACGACCGACACGCTTCTGACGGAAGAACGGCGCTTGACCGGTCATGAGGATCAACAATGCAATGATCCCGACCACGGGCACGATGATCGGCAGTGCGATAAGGATCAGCGCCACATCGAACAGACGTTTGCCAAACCGACCATAAAACCCTGCCCGAACGGGTGTATTGAACGTGGGAACGCCAACCTGCATGTCTTTTGCGCGGTCGATGTTCTCAAAGTGAACTGTCATAAACCCAGCACCGGCCGAAAAAGGCCGGCTCCCCCAATTACTCGTTGAACCAAGGAAAGACGTGCTGTCTTTCCCATGAGGGCGAACACCCTCGGTACCCAAGCCGGTTCCCAGCGACCGACACGTAATTGGTAGCATTCGATGATTTCTCCGGCAAACTATGGTTGTTTTGCCATAATTGCTCTGGATTAGGTTAACGCACTGTTAACAAAGGTATTTTGAAAATTAAGGCCCCACAAATATGTCATTTTGTAAGAAGGTGTGCCCAAAAAACGGCACATTTTGTCGATCATCCCGAAACAATTTCTGTATTCTTGTTCCAATTTCGGCTGGTTTGTAGACGCTTAAAGCCGTCGATTCGAGAAATTGCTGAGAAGTCTTCCAAGAATCGCAAGGCAAACCTGGGGGATCGGCGGGTAAATGCTAATGGGTCGTGAATCGCGCAGATCCGTTTCCGAACAGGCAACGGCGGCCGAGATCACGGGTCTTTGACGTTCAAACCCGCCGAAACGAGGCGCAAATAAGGAATGCAGTGTGACTCCGAGCGTCGGACAGGTCAGACAGGGGCGTGATCGGTACAGTACGGGTCGATCTTGTGTGGAGAGGTTGTGGTGCAAATGATGCCTGAAGCCGGGTTGTACACGGAACAGTTCGCTCTGTCCGAGCGTCCGTTCACGCTGTTACCCGATCCCGAATTCATCTTCTGGACGCCGATGCATAGCCGGGCCTACTCGATCCTGGAATATGGCATCATGACCCACGCCCCGATCACTGTGATCACGGGCGAAGTGGGGGCCGGCAAGACGACACTTCTGCAAAAGCTGCTGAAGTCGATCCCCGAAGACGTGACCATCGGCCTGATCTCCAACGCCCAGGGCGGACGGGGTGAGCTTCTGCGCTGGGTGCTGAACGCACTTGATATAGATACGTCGGGAATCGAGGATTACGTGCAGCTGTTCCAGATGCTGCAGAACTTCCTCATTGAAGAATATGCACAGGGCCGTCGGTCGATCCTGGTAATCGATGAGGCGCAGAACCTGTCGATCGAGGGGTTGGAAGAGCTTCGCATGCTCACCAACGTCAACTCGAACAAGGACGAGCTTTTGCAACTGGTCCTCGTCGGCCAGCCGGAACTGCGCGAGATGGTCCTGCGGCCCGAGTTGCGCCAGTTCGCACAGCGGGTGGTGGCCAACTTCCACCTGCCCGCAATGGATAAGGAAACGGTCGCCGCCTACATCAGCCACCGGCTGAAAGTCGCCGGCGGTCAAGGCAACGAGTTCACCAAACAAGCGTGCGAACGCATTTGGGAAGTGTCGGGCGGGGTCCCGCGTCTGGTCAACCAGATCTGTGACTTTGCAATGGTTTATGCCGCGTCGAGCGAAGAGAAGCTGGTCTTGTCTTCGGTCGTCGACCAAGTGGTGGAGGACGGTGTGTTCTTCGCCGGATACATGGGTAACGAGGGCGTCGAAAATGAACAGTGACGTAAGATTCTACATTTCGATCTTTTTCCGGCGGCTGCCGATCTTCGCGATCATCGCACTATCGATTGCGGCTGCAGCCATTGTCTATTCGATGCGGATTCCGGCCAAGTACACGTCGGACGCCCTGCTTCTGATCGAAGCGCCTGCGATCCCGGATGAGCTTGCGGCCTCGACCGTGCGCACCGGCCCGCGGGAGCAGTTGGAAATCATCGAACAGCGCCTGCTGACCCGTGCCAATCTCTTGGACATCGCGGATGAGCTGAACGTCTATCCCAACGCGGATGAGCTGTTCCCCGATCAGATCGTGGCCCGCATGCGTCGCAACACGGTGTTTGAGGCCAGCACGGGCCGTGACCGCGCGACGATCTTCAACATCTCGTTTGAAGCAAGCGATCCCAATACGGCTGCGGCTGTTGTGAACGCCTATGTCACGCGCGTTCTGGATGAGAATGTGGAAATCCGGACGGGCCGTGCCGAAGACACGATGGAATTCTTCGATGCAGAGGTCGAACGTCTGGCAACCGATCTAGCCGCGCAGAGCCAGCGGATCCTGGATTTCACCAACGCCAACATCAACGCCCTGCCCGATACCATGCGGTTCCGCATGGCCGAACAGGCTGACCTGCGCACGCAACGCACGCGCATCCTGCGGGAAATCAGCGACCTGGCCGAAGAACGCGAACGCCTTCTGCTGGTCTTTAACGCCACTGGTGGTGTGGGCGATCGCGACCTTGATACACGCTCGGATGAAGAACGGGATCTGGCCGCGGCTGAGCTGGAGTTGGAAGAAGCGCTTGCCGTTCTGTCCGAACAGCACCCGCGTGTTCGCACCCTGCGCGCGCGCATTAACAACCTGGAACGCCGGGTGGCCGCGCAGGCTGGTCGCGCCCAGGAAGAAGAGGTTAGCCCCCTTCAGCGGCGCGAAAACATCCTGGAGATCCAGCTGGGCGATCTTGACAGCCGACGGGAACGCCTCGAGGCGGAAATCGTCGAGATCGAGACCGAACTTGATGAGCTTGAACAGTCGATCGAAGCAACGCCCGGCAACGGCATCCTGCTGGAATCGCTGGAACGCGATTACGCCAGCATCGAACGCCAATACGAACAGGCCGTTCGGCGCCAGTCTGAGGCGGCCACGGGCGAACGGATTGAGCTACTGTCTAAGGGCGAGCGGATTCTGATCCTCAACCAGCCGGTCGTGCCTCGCAATCCCTCCAGCCCGAACCGCCAGCTCTATTCGCTCGCGGGGATCGTTCTGGGCCTTGCGGCGGGTGCGGGGGTTGTGATGCTGCTTGAGCTTCTCAACAAGTCGATCCGTCGACCGGTTGAGCTGAGCCGCTCGCTCGGGATCGTGCCGCTGGCGACACTGCCGGTGATCCGGACCCCAGCTGAGACGTTGCGGCGCCGGTCGATCATATCCTTTGGGGTCTTGTCCGTCCTGATCGGAATTCCGCTGATCCTGTACTACATCCACCTTGCGATCATGCCGATCGACCTGGTGATCGAAAATCTGTTGAGTGCATTCGGCATCTGATGCCAGCCAAGTAACGAGGGCCATGTAAGATGGAAAAACTTCAGGCAGCGATCGAAAAGGCGCGCGAACAGCGTGAACGGATGGTCCGCTCGAAATCGCAGGCAACGTCGAGCGCTGGCCCCGAGGCTTGGGGCGCACTGACCGAGTTCGAGCCCCGCGCCGCGGACCTGCACCGCAGCCGGATCTTTATGGAAGGTCAAACGACCGAAGCGTCGTACTTTGACGTCCTGCGCACCAAGATCCTCCAGCAGTGCAAAGATAACGGCTGGCGTCGGGTTCTGGTGACCTCGCCCACCAAATCCTGCGGCAAGACCACCATTTGCTCGAACCTTGCGGCCAGCATGACCCGCCAGTCGGACCGGCATATGATGCTGTTTGATATGGACATGCGCCGCCCCTACATGGCCAAGGCCTTTGGCTATCGCGGGGAATACAGCGTGTCGGACGTTTTGGAAGGCACCGTCACCTTTGGTGAGCAAGCCGTGCGCATTGGCGACAATGTGGCAATCTCGATGAACCAGGCCCCGGCGGCGAACCCCTCAAAGCTGATGCTGGCCGACAGCACACCACGGATCATCGACCGGATCGAACGCGACTATGCGCCGGATCTGATGATCTTTGACACGCCGCCCCTTTTGGCGACGGACGATACGCTCGCGCTGCTGAAAGTTGTCGATTGTGCGCTGATCATCGCCGCGGCCGAGATGACGACAACCGAACAGCTCGACATCACGGAAAAAGAGGCGGCTGAGCACACCAACATCATGGGTGTCGTTCTCAACAAGTGCCTCTACACCGAAAAGGCCTATGGATACGAATACAAGTACTAGGGCCCTGTGATCGCGGCAGCGACCTGATCGCTGTCGTGGACACCTTCCAAAACGATCACCGCTGTGCCGAGGCGCAGGATAAGGTCATCGCCCTCGGCGGTGATCTTTGGCGTTTTGGGCCAGGTGGACAGATCCAGCCTGTCGCCCGCGCCCCAATCGGTGATCACCGTTACACCGCCATAGGCCACGACATAGGTCGTGTCCCCCGGCCCACCGGTCAGGGTGTTGAGGCCTGCACCCACATGGATCGTGTCATTTCCACCCTCCGATGTGACCCTATTCCGCCCCGGACCGGTATGGATCTCTGAACCACCGTCGCCGTCGATGATCTCATCATTGCCAGGCCCCGCATAGATCGTATTGCGCCCCGTACCGCCTTCGATCCGGTCGTTCCCCGGGCCGCCATCCAACAGATCGGCCCCCGCACCGCCGATCAGAACATCATCGCCTGCGCCGCCGTAGAACACATGCCGATCCTTGGCCCGGCGCGACTTGGCGATCAGAACGTCATCCCCAGCCCCGCCATCAAACGTTGCCCCGCTATACTTGGGCCCCATCATCACGTCGTTCCCGTCGCTCCCCGTGACATGCACGCTGACCCGTTCCGACGATTCAAAGTCAATCGGGCTGTCTGGGTGGGCCACGATATGGATCACCTTGCCCTCTTTGGGGTTCTCCTCATGCCGCGACCGCACTGTGGCAATCCGAATGTTCTCCACATTCGGCGGCAGCTTCAGCACATAGTCATCCGGTCCGCCCATGTACCAAAGCGTGTCTGTTCCACCATCTTCTTCTTCAACGATCTTCTCGGCATCCGCGCCATAAGCCCAATACTGCGTGTCGCCGCGCCCCCCGGTCAGCACAACCGTCCCGTCCACCGCCATCATCGCATGCACGCCCAGCCCCGGATCCTCCAACCCGGTCAGATCAAGGCCCAAAAGCCGCGCCCCCTCGATCAACTCGGCCCGCAACGTCTCCATCGGCGCGGTGTCCACCAAGTTCTCCGTCTCGCCCGGATCATTCACCACGTCGTAGACATGCTCTTCCCCGTTCGGATAGCGGAAATAGCGCAGGTGGCTCAGTCCCTCGACCGAAGGCCGCACCGACAGCGTGCCAAACACGCATGTGATGGGTGACTTGGAGCAGTCATAATCGCCGAAATCAGTGTCTATCAAAGGCAAAAGGCTTTGCCCCGACACCCAATGCGCGCGGTACGGCAACCCCGCCAGATCCATGATCGTCTTGGGCAGATTGTGCAGCGACACCGGCAGGTCGATCACCTGCCCCGCCTCCATCCGCGGCGACCAGATGCCCAACGGCACATGGGCGGCGCTGTCCCACTGGCTCATCTTGTGGAAGCTGTCGTGATTGCCCAAGTTGAACCCGTTGTCCGACAGCAGAACCACCGTGGTGTTCTGGCCGAGGGGCGAGGCTTCTAGCGCATCGAGAAACCGCCCCAACTCATGATCCATATGGCTGCAGGCCGCGAAATACCCGCGCACCACCTGCCGCCACGCCTCATCCCCCGCATTCTCCGGCGTCCACTGCCCGTTCACGATATAGGCCGCCTCATAGACAGCGATCCCCGGCGGCGGCCCGTGATAGTCTTCCTCTGCTGCGATGTCGGGCCATTTGATCGCCGACACATCGTACATCTGATAAAACCGGTCCGGGCAGACCAGATTGTAATGCGGATGTTGAAAGCCCAGCTGGATCAGATGCCGCCGCGCGGGATCGGCCCGGCCCAGATAGTCGATCGCATTCTGCGCCACCGACCAATCATAGAACCGGTCATCCTGGCTGCCGTCATCATCGGGGTGGTTGATCCCCTTGATCCCCGGCCCCTTCTCCAGATACGCCTTCTGCCCCGTCCGGTTCTGCTTGCTGACCGCCGGCACATCCTCATGAAACAACACCCGCCGCACCTCTTCCGGCATCGGCTTATAGGTGGCATCGGTCTTGCCCGTCGTGAACGTCCGAAACCCCGCGCGCCGCAGATCGTATTGCCAGGCCTCCGTAGGCGGCAGCACATCGCGCCACATCCGGTTGAGGTCCACCAGCCCCGTGCGAAACGGGGACAGGCCCGTCGTGAGCTCGGCCCTGCACGGCGCACAAAGAGGGATCGTGGCATAGGCGTTCCGAAAATGCGCCCCGCGTTCCATGAACCGGTCGAGGTTCGGGGTCTGGATCCGCACACCGAACGCATCCCGCCAGGTATGCACATCGATCAGATCATCGATCCAGATGACAACGATGTTGTCGCCCGCAATGCTGTCGCGTTTAAACGGCATAGGCACCGATATCCTCTGTGCGGGCCACCATCGCGGCGCGAAGCGTGTCTAACGCGGGGGAAAACACGTCTATCTCTGGCATGAAGGCGATATCATACAAGTGACCTGCGCCGAGGGTCTTATAGAGGCCCGCACGCTGGCGACGGCATCCGATGAAGCCCGCAACCGGGCCGGTCGGCAGGGCCTCGGGATCTGCCGCATGAACCGGCGGACCATCGCCCTGTGCCAGCCACAGCCCATCGGCATCGACCCGCGCAAGGACCAGAACCGGCTGGTCCAACGGCGGGCAACGAACGCCAATCTCCGCCCCGTTGCGCCGCGCCAGCGTCAGATTGCGGGCGTCCTGCGTCAGCGCGATATAATCGCGCGCCCCTGCAGCAGAGACTGCGGCCAGCGTGCGCGCCGGTCCCTTGGGCGCTGCAAAGATCACAGCAAAGCTCAAAACACCAGAAACAGAGCCTATTTCAGCGGAAAATCCGCAAGCGCTGCGATCCGTCAGGCTAAGATAGGCCTGTCCGTTTGCAACCACATGCCGGCAGTTCCCCGTATTCTCCTCCACTGGCTCAGCCACAGAACCACCGCCCACGGCCTCAATCCCCTCAACCCGGCCATCGGCTACGCGGCACCCGGGCGGATTGGCCGAAAACCAAACCACGCCCCGCTCCGCCGCCATATGTGCCGCATCGGGGCCAACGGCTGGCAACAACGCCCCGGGAGGCAGGTCGACATCCAGCGTCAGAATCACCGCACCTCCAACCGCGCAGGCAGGGCCCAGCGATGCAGCGGGGGTTCCCCTGGCGCAAAGGCGGCGTCCCAACTGTCACGAATGGCGCCGGGACGGTGGGAGGCATAGCTGAGGGTCACGGCCCCTACAGATCGCTGTGTATCGAACTCCAGTCGAATGATCCGCTCATCTTTCCCTGAAACAGACACTGTTTTCACTGAAATCGGCCCTTTGGCATCCCAAACTTCGAACCCAGCATCCGGCCCGGCGGCGAAAGGATCGGCGGGATCGATCACCAGTGGCTCCGCGGCTTGAAAGGTCACGTCAATGGTGCCGGGATCAGACCCAAACTCGGCCAGAAGGGGAACGGGGCAGGTCCACCGTGCGCCCGACTCGATCGCCGCAATCGCCTGGGCATCAAGCGCCGCCTGCCGTTTGATACCGGTATGGGTCAACCGCCCAAACCTGTCCGTCTCAACGGCGTAACGCGGCCCGGGAACACAAACGCGCCGGCTGGGCGGAAAAACGGCGAGGGCCCATTGCTCAACCAGACGGAACGCACCATCCGCGCGCAGCAGGATACTCGGCTCCGGCATGCCGTGTTGGTGGCAGAGATCCTGGAGGTCGGAGATCAACCCGCGCAGACCTAAGATCAGATGACCGGGTGCGCTGATGACATCTTCTTCCGCAAAATCCAGGACGAACGCCAGAACCCGCCCGCGTTTGCCTAGGCCTTTGGCCGTCTCGGTCAGGGACGCAATCACCCCGGCCAGCGCAGACACCGCCGTTCCGCCAGAAAACGTGTCTATTGCGCTTGAAGCATCACTTTCCGTCCGTGCCACAATCAAGGGCAACGCACGTCCCGACGCCAGTCTCTGCGACAGGATCGCATCGCCCAGCGCGCTGATCTGGGTGGCCTCAAACAGGCGCTGAAACCCCGGTGGCGGCGGCCTATCCACCGTGCCCATACCACCGGCACTGCCCAATTCATCCGCGGGCGCAACCACATGACTCGGAAACGCCACCGGCGCGTTATAGCCCTGAGACACCCGCGGCCCGCCCAGCATCAGCACCGCCTGCACGGGACCCGGCGCATCGGCAATGATATCCCCGCCCGCGACCGGTCGCCTGTAGGCGCGGGTGTGATCGAACTCGGGCATCTTGGCATCAAAGACGTACCACTCGCCTGCGCAGCGCAGGTTCCACGCATCCACGTCGCCCAGAACACCGGCATCAAGCGTATCCCCACCACCGCCAACACGCCGGGAGATATCCCGGATCACCTGATCGGACAGCCGCAGGATCAGCCCCGTTTCGTCATAGGCGATCACGTCGCCATTGCGGGCGCGCAGGATCACATTGGTGGGCTTGTGGCGCAAAACAGCCGTCTCGCTTTGCGGGGTTTCGCGCGACGATAGACCCATTCGTCCGCCGCTTCCAGCAGGCTCTGGGCCTAATCGACCCCGTCGATCACCACTCGTGCGAACTGCGCCCACGACAGCCGATCCCGCGCGCGGTCAATCGCGGGGGCCATCGCCGCCACAGACGCCGGTGTGACGTCTGAGCCAAGGCATTTCGCCAAGGCATCCACGTCTTCCGGCGGAACAAGCCATCCGGTTTCGCCCGGGCGAATGGCCTCGGCAAACCCCGGCAGATCACTCGCCACCACTGGCAGACCATACCACTGCGCCATGGCCACAACGCCGGATCCGGTGACCGATCGATAAGGGGCCAGGAGGACATCGGCGCGATGGAACAGCTCAGCCGCCTCTGCATCGGCCACGTACCTTGGCAGCAACTCGACCCGATCTTCCAGGCCTAAGGTCTGGATCAGCTCTTCGGTCTCAGACCGCCCGTCCCAAAACTCACCAGCGACCGTGAGATGGACATCCGCCTCAACCCGGGCCAGCGCCTTGAGCGCAATATCGAGGCCCTTGTAGGGCCGCAGGAGCCCAAAGAACAAAAGCTCAATCCCGGCCCGGCGGGGCAACGTGCCCATGGCTTTCGGAAAGTCATCGTAGACCGGATGGGGCGAAATCGCAGTCTCCCGCCCCGGCACCATGGTCGCCAGCGTCTGTTGCAGCCCGGTATTGTGGGTCACAAACCGCTGGGCCTTACGCAGTTGGAACCGCGACAGAGCGGTCTTCCACGCAGCGGCCTCATGATCTTGCGCGTTGTGAACGATCATCGTCACTGGCACACCGTTTGCGCGAAGCTGCTGCGCGATAGTGCCCAGCGCGGGCGCGACAACGAAACTCCACGCCGGGATCACCACAAGGTCGGGGCACCAGGCAAGGCAGGCGCGCGTGGTTCGGCGCCATGTCAGCGGATTGAGAGTATCAAGGGTGTAGTCAGTGTCTAACTCGGCAGGTTTTCCAAGGCTGTCGTCTTTTTCCGACTCTCCCGGATAGGCCCATTTCGGGTACAGCCGGTCGAAGGAAAACACCTTGACCACCACATCCTGGCGCCGGGCCAACGCCCGCGCCAGCGCGGTTGTGTGGCGCGCGATCCCGCTGCGAAAGGGCGCGATGGGGCCGATGATCGCGACGCGAATTTCAGGCCACCGTATCGCTGGGGGTCGGGTAAAGCGGGCGACGGGCTTCGCGGTAGAACCCAAGGGCCCAGGCGCAAAGCCCCGCAAAGATCAGGGGCGACAGAAGCAGAAACTGCCCCACCGGCCCGTTTTCGGTGACCAGCCGTCGCAACATCTGCCCCATGCGCGCAAAGGGAAGCAAAGCGGCCAAGGGCGGATGCCGCACAGCCGCCGAGCCCGGCAGCTCGTGGGTCCGACGCAGGAACGCCGCCGCCTGCCCAAGCTCAGCCAGCCGTGCTAGTGTTCGCCGTCCGCCGCCCGAGAACACGTGATCGCCCTGTGCCGTCGGCACAAAGCGCAGCGTAAGGCCGGCCTGCCGCAGCCTTACGAAAAAATCGCCATCTTCAGCGGCAAATAGATCGGTTCTGAACCCGCCACTTTTCTCGAAAGCGACTCTACTGATGCCGAAACAAGCGGAAGGGGCTGAGTTCGCGGAATGCGCCGGGCGGTTGGGAAAGACGCTACCGAATTCGATGAACCATGCGACGCGAGACCAGACACCGCCTGCTGGGTACCGTCCCAAAGATCCAATAAAGACGCTATCGGGGTGGTCATCTGCAGCCCTTGCGATGGCCTCCAAAAAACCTGACGCGACCAGGACATCACTATCGACAAAGACCAACAGATCACCCAAGGCCCCCTGTGCCCCCGCATTCCGCGCGCCACCAGCAAAGTGGCGGGTATCGCTGTGGGTGACGCGGACGTTTGGGTGTGTGGCTGACAGTGCCTCGGTGGGATCATCGGGGCCGGAGTGGAACACCGTAATCTCCAGCGGCGGCAAGGTCTGCGCCTCCAACGCTGTCAAACAGCGCTCGAGGTAGGGGGTCGGGCCATAGGCCGGGATGACGACCGAGATCTTCACCGCTGCACCGCCGTGTCAGTTGGGCGCCAGGTCTCGGCCTGCACCTCTGTCATGTCAGGAAAGCTTGTGACTGCACTGGGCAAACGCCCGCTTTCCTCAAGTTGCCGCATAATCAGCGGGCCCAAGTATCGGCGCGCGGTCACGAGGAACGTCAACAGGATGCGCGGATTTCGCAGGCCACCCCCCCGGCGCAGGAACGCCTCGGCCAGAATGGCCGCCGACTGCCGCATCAGCCAGCGTCGCGCACCAGGATGCGCGGCGATATCATGGGCAAGCACCGCATCAAACGCAGCCACCCCAGCCCGAACCCGCTCAACCGTCGCCGCCTCTCCCAACAGATAGCTTTCCAGCACACCGTCCAGCCGCCCCTTCAACTCGGGCGGCAGATCGCGGGCCTGCACGGATCGCGCGATGTCCAGGCTGATGCGGCGTTGTTCGCCCGTGCGGGTGCTTGAGATGTTGGTGGGATGGGTGCGGTAGTTGAACAGAACCTCCGGCAGGATCGCGGCCTTGCCATGTTCGGTCAGCCGGGCAAACAGCTCGAAATCCTGGGCAATGGGCCGGCTTTCGTCATAGCGCACCGGTGTTCCATCGGGCAGGTGCGCCCGAAACGTGGACCCAGGGTGTTCGATGGGACAGCGGAACCGCATGATCCAACGCACGCCGAACGCGTCCATCGGTTTCCGCTTCACGACACCCACCCGACCTTCGTCATCGATCGCCCGATAGCCATTGCCGACAAGGATGTGGTCGGGGTGCGCCTGCAAAAACCCAACCTGCCGCGCCAATCGCGTCGGGTCCGAGATATCGTCGGCATCCATCCGCGCAATGATCGGGGCCCGCGCCACAGCCAGCCCACGGTTTCCGCTGGCAAAGGGCCCAAGGTTGGTCTCATTGCGCAGGACGATCACGCGGGGGTCGGCGGCCGCGTACTCGGCCAGGATGTGAGGCGTGTCATCGGTCGAGGCGTCATCGACGACGATCAGCTCCAGTGTCTCCAGCGTCTGGCCCAGAATACTGTCCACAGCCGCACGCAGATGGCGCGCACTATTATAGGCGGCCATCACAACCGATACGCTGGGGGTCTGATCCGTCACCGGACGCGTCTCCGTCATCGTGCCCACAGTAGGTGCCGCCGCGCAGCGCTACAACGTGCGGGGCGGGGCCGCACGCATATGTTGCACCAACGACTCACCAGATGGCCGGCCTTTCTGTCAGATAGCGCGGGGGGCGTGGGTCCTGTAGACCAGGCTCCGGATTTCACCGGATTGCGGCATGGACGTCAGCATTATTCTTGCTTCCTACAACGGGGCCACGACCTTGCCGCGCACACTGGCAGCGCTGGCCGCGGTCGACCGGCCGGCGGGCGAGTGTGAGATCATCCTGGTGGACAACAACAGCAATGACGAGACGCCGCAGCTGATGGAAGCGTTCGAGGAAGAGTTCGGCGCCATCGCCCTATCGGAGCCGCGGCAGGGCAAGGCTTTTGCGCTGAACACCGGGCTGGACCACGCGCAGGGGCGGCTTGTGGTGTTTACCGACGATGACACGCTGCCCCACCCGGATTGGATCACGGCGTACATCGAAGCCGCTGGGCGCTATCCCAATTCAAGTGTCTTTTCCGGCCAAATCCGGCCTGAATGGCCGTATCAACCGCCTGCTTGGCTGGCTGGGCTCGCGCAACGGGGCCGGTCCTTCGCCTGCACACCGGAAGATCTGCCCGAAGGCCCGTCTGAGCCTCACCATGCCAAGGGCCCCAACCTTATGGTCCGAGGCGACGTTGCGCGCGCGCTGCGGTTCGGGGTCGACGCGCAAAACTACGGCGGCGGCAAACGGGCCCGCGGCAATGAAGATACCGACTATGTCCTGCGGGCCCGTGCGATGGCCGGGGGGGATATCGTTCATGTGCCAGCCGCGCGCGTGCGCCACATCATCCGGCCCAGCGAGATGAGCCTTGGTGCGGTATTCGAGCGCTACCAGAGGATCGGCATCGGCCAACCTCAGATCCAGCCCTACACCCGACTAGGCGTGGCGGCGACGTTGGTGCGGTCGCTCGTCCTCCTGCTACTCTATGGTGTTACCCTGCAACGTGACCGCCTCGCCGATCAGTTCGTGACCCTGGCGATGCAAATCGGCCGCCTGAAAGCGCTGATGCGACCCTAAACCATCCGAATAACGTCTTTGTCGATGGCCAACCGATAGCCCTGCCGCGCGATCGTCTTGACCAAAAGCTCGGCCACCATCTGGTTGCCCAGCGCATCGCGCAGCCGCTTGATCCGCGTGGCCCCTGCCGCCTCTTCACAATCGGCGGCATCCCGACCAGAGATCACGGCCTCGATCTCCGCCCCCGTCATCATCTCATCATCCAGCCGCGCCTCGGCCAGAACCGACAGCGTTTCCATCGCGGCGTCGGTCAGCTTGAATTCCATGTCGTTTAGATAAACGAGGTTGTCCTCACGACTGATCAACAGGGATGACACCTGGATACCCTGCCGCTCAATCTCGCCCATGCGCCGGTTCAGCATGATGATCGTCACTACGAACACCAGCGACGCCACCAGCAAAGCCGTGGCAAAGACCAGAAGCACGAAGATCACCACGCGGTAGCTCGTCAAAGTCTCGGAAAACGCGGTGCCAGATTGGGCCAGGATCTCCAAAAGCTTGATCTCGGCATTGGATGTCAGATCGTCATTCTCGATAAACAGCCGCTCCACCCGCGCATTGAAAGCGTTCGCATCGGGCAGGTTCAGGAACAGCAGCACCGCCGCGATCCCAAGGATGGCGACAATGGCGAGGATCCCGAACGTGATGATGCGCCCGGCGGTCGCCCGGCTGTCAGAAGCGGAGGAAGAACTCGGCAGCACTGTCTTTCCTTTGGTCGAGGCCGGAGGCGTCGAAGACCGACATCACGTTCAATAACTCCCACCCGTTCTGGCGAAGGCGGTCTGCCACGTTGCTTTGGATCTGACCGGGCCGGTCGCAAATCGCCTGCGGAAGCTCGACGACGCCATAGTGCAGGCGCAAAGGCCCATCCTGTTTCGCCTTGTAATCGGCATAGCAGGCGGCTTCGGCCCCCGTGGCAAGGGCGATGCACGCCGCGGCAATGAGGCCTGTATGTGTGGGGCGTCTTGTCATGGCTGCAACCATGATCCAGCGAGCAGCGATATTCAATAACTCCCCGCACCACCCCACAGCTATCGCATAGCGCGGCACCGATATTGGGTAGCCCGTTCGGGGATGCCAGCCTTCTCTCATCAACGGCCCGGACACTGCTCCGCTTGGGGGCCGGATCAGGAAAGGAAGGACTGCCATGACCATCAGAATGCTTATGCTTGCCCTCGCAATCGCCCTCGGGCTTGCCATGCCCCGCCCCGCGCAGGCCGAAGGGGGCGAAGCGATTGTCGGCGTCATCGCCGGGATCGCCGCGCTGGCGATCATCGCGAAGGCGATTGAAGACAACAAAGAGGAAGAGGAAGCCCGCGCCCGGGCCCAGCGCGCTACCCGGTTCCACAACAACCCAAACGCCACGCGCCTCCATCGCCATGGCCACCAAAGCCGCATCTATCGCAGCGACCGCGTCCTGCCCGACCAGTGCTTTCGCACGATCGAGACGCGCGACGGCATCCGACGGGTGTTCGGCCAGCGCTGCCTGCAGCGGAACGGCGTGAACACCGCCCGCCTGCCCAGCACCTGCGCCTTCCACGTCCGCACCAATCGTGGGGTCCGCACGGTCTATGCCGGGCGGTGCCTGCGCCAGAATGGGTGGGTCCGGCATTCAGTGGCGGCAAACAGATAACAGGCCAAGACCCGAGCAGCGGGGCCGGGGGGCAACCTTCGGCCCTATTCGCTTGCAGAGCGTTGCCCGGGGCGGTTTGGTGCGGGTATGGGACCGGATGACAGTTTCGAGGTGGCGCTGCATGCGCAAGGCCATGCCCGCGTGGCCGGTGTGGATGAAGCGGGGCGCGGGCCCCTGGCCGGTCCGGTGGTGGCAGGCGCCGTCGTTCTGGAACCCGGCGTGCAGATCCCGGGACTGAACGATTCAAAGAAGCTAACCGCGAAGGCGCGCGAGGCGCTGTTCCCTGTGATCGAGGAGACATGTGACGTTGGCGTAGGCATTGCGACAGTGGCCGAGATCGACGAGATCAACATCCTCCGCGCCTCTCACCTTGCCATGCTCCGCGCCCTGGACGCCTTGCCCCTCGCAGCAGACTACGCCCTCATCGACGGCAACCTGATCCCGCGCGATGCGCCCCTGCCCTGCGAGCCCGTGGTGAAGGGCGATGCACGCTCGCTCTCAATCGCTGCCGCCTCCATCATCGCCAAATGCACCCGCGACAAAATCATGGTGGATTTGGCGCAACAGTACCCCGGCTACGGCTGGGAAAAGAACGCAGGCTATCCCACCAAGGCGCATATCGAGGCCCTCGAACGCCTCGGCGTCACCCCACATCATAGGCGTTCCTTCGCCCCGGTACACAAGATCTTGTGTCACGCGAAATCTGTAAGCTCTTGATTCAAAAAAGAATTTGACGGCGAATCACCTTTGACTCATCTTGGGTCCAACAAACGGCGTGCCGGGACAGGCACGGGGACCGAGGCAGAACATGAAAACCAAAACCGCGAAGGGCGCATCCGCGCTGCCGCTCAATCAGGTCGTGGCCGGCGACTGCATCGAGGTGATGAACAGCCTGCCCGAGGGCTCCATCGACCTCATCTTCGCCGACCCGCCCTATAACCTGCAGCTCAAGGGTCAGCTTCACCGCCCCGACAACAGCCGCGTGGATGCGGTGGACGATGCCTGGGATCAGTTCGCGTCCTTCAAGGCCTATGACCGCTTTACCGAAGACTGGCTCGCCGCCGCCCGCCGCCTGTTAAAGCCGAACGGTGCGATCTGGGTGATCGGGTCCTACCACAACATCTTCCGCGTCGGCGCGGCGATGCAGAACGCGGGCTTCTGGATCCTGAATGACGTGGTCTGGCGCAAGTCGAACCCGATGCCCAACTTCCGCGGCAAGCGTTTGACCAATGCGCATGAGACGCTGATCTGGGCGTCTAAGGCCGAGGGAGCGAAATATACTTTCAACTACGAGGCGCTGAAGGCGCTGAACGAAGGGGTGCAGATGCGCAGCGACTGGGTGCTGCCGATCTGCACAGGCCACGAGCGGCTGAAGGATGCCAACGGCGAAAAGGCCCACCCGACGCAAAAGCCTGAGAGTTTGCTGCACCGCGTGATCCTGGGCACGACGAACCCGGGCGACGTGGTGCTCGACCCGTTCTTCGGCACCGGCACGACGGGCGCGGTGGCGCGGATGCTGGGCCGTGATTTCATCGGGATCGAGCGGGAAGAGGCCTATCGCACCGTCGCGGAAAAGCGTCTCAAATCCGTGCGAAAGCTGGACAATGAGGCCCTGGAGGTCACCCAATCAAAACGCGCCGAGCCCCGCGTGCCCTTCGGCCAGTTGGTCGAGCGCGGCATGCTGCGCCCCGGTGAGATCCTGACAAGCCCCCGCGGCAAGACCGCCAAGGTCCGCGCCGATGGCACGTTGATTGCCGACGATGTGAAGGGCTCGATCCACCAGGTCGGCGCCGCATTGGAACACGCCCCCTCGTGTAACGGCTGGACCTACTGGCACTTCAAACGCGAAGGCCAGGAGATCCCCATAGACATCCTGCGCCAACAGATCCGCGCCGAGATGCGTTGAATACCGCCCGTGCCTGTGGCCCATCCACGGCACGACGACTTGCCCCGCCGGTGTGAGCTGGCGGGGCTTTTTTTGGCAAGACATCAGAGCGTCTAATCGGTCATAACGAAATGTCTTTCCTAGGTTAGGCATGTTTCCCATTCATGCGATTTACCTAGTGGGGCCTAGAATAGATTCTTAGGAGCCCAGTCTTTGACGTTTTCCGGGATAGGCAAGCTAAGGTTCTCATCTTCTAGCCAAGTCACAGTCATAGCTTTGGCATCCCGCGCATGGAGTAACTCGACGTGCGCTTTCTGCATTGCCATGAGCAGCGCTTGCACTTGATCGACGCCAAACGCCCTCTTTGTCACCGGCGCGCTAGGCCAGTCGATTTCATACTGGCATGAGTAGTCAATGCCGTCTCTCTCGGGTTTATGAAAGCGACACTCAACAGCTTGACCGCCGATTTCAAACGTTCTTGACGCGAAGATTTCGGGCAAATTCACCTCTGAACTCGGTGTGGACTGTTAGAAGCATAGCATTTAGCGCACGCGGGACTGCAATAGTGATCTAGGTAACCCTCACATCCACTTCCGCTCCCCCACCCAGCCCGCTAAAACGCCCCAAAACCACCCGGAGCAGCGCGCATGACCCCTCTGAGACCCGTCGTTCTCTGCATCCTCGACGGCTGGGGCGACCGGCCCGAGCGGGAGAATAACGCCCCCGCGCTCGCCCATACCCCCACGTTTGACCACCTGCGCGCGACCTGCCCCAATGCGCAGCTCACAACCCACGGCCCCGCGGTCGGGCTGCCCACCGGGCAGATGGGGAATTCCGAGGTGGGGCATACCAATATCGGCGCAGGGCGCGTGGTGGCGATGGATCTGGGACAGATCGACCTGGCCATCGAGGATGGCAGCTTTGCCGAACAACCCGCGCTGCAGGACTTCATCGCCCGGATGCAGGAGAGCGGCGGCACCGCGCATCTGATCGGGCTCGCCTCGCCCGGGGGGGTGCATGCGCATCAGACCCATATCGCCGAGGCCGCGCGGGTCGTAGCGGGCGCGGGCGTGCCGGTGGCGATCCATGCGCTCACCGATGGGCGCGATGTGGCCCCCCGGTCGGCGCGGGAGCAATTGGCGGAGTTGGAAGCGGCGCTGCCCGAGGGGGCAAAGATCTCCACGGTGATCGGGCGTTACTACGCCATGGACCGTGACAACCGGTGGGAGCGGGTGATGGCCGCCTATGCCGCGATCCAGCGGGGCGAAGGCGAAAGCGCGGATAGTGCTGAGGCGGCGGTGACGGCCTCCTATGCCGCCGATGTGTCGGACGAGTTCATCACACCCACCGTGATCAGGGACTATTCCGGCGTGAAAGACGGCGACGGCCTGTTCTTCCTGAACTTCCGCGCCGACCGCGCGCGGGAGATCCTGTTGGCTCTTGCCGACCCCGGTTTCGACAAAGCCGACCGCGATCCGCTGACCCAATGGGCCGCCACCCTCGGCATGGTCGAGTACTCCGACCACCACAACAGCTTCATGGAAACGGTCTTCCCCAAGCGCGATATCGTCAACACGCTCGGCGCCTGGGTCGCCAAACAGGGCCTGCGGCAGTTCCGGCTGGCCGAGACCGAGAAATACCCACATGTCACCTTCTTCCTCAACGGCGGCAAGGAAGACCCCGAACCAGGCGAAGACCGCTTCATGCCGCCCTCGCCCAAGGTCGCGACCTATGACCTGCAGCCCGAGATGTCGGCGGCGGAGGTGACCGCGAAGTTCGTCGAAGCCATCGAGGCGGGATACGACCTGATCGTCACCAACTTCGCCAACCCCGATATGGTAGGGCACACCGGCGATCTGGCCGCTGCGATCGCCGCGTGCGAGGCGGTGGATCAGGGGCTAGGCCAGGTGGTCGCCGCGCTGGAGAAGGCAGGCGGCGCGATGATCGTGACCGCCGACCATGGCAACTGCGAAACCATGGTGGATCCTGACACCGGCAGGCCGCATACCGCGCACACGACGAACCCGGTGCCCGTGATCCTCTATGGCGGGCCGGATGGTGCAGCCCTGCGCGATGGCAAGCTGGCCGATCTCGCACCGACGCTCCTGCACCTGATGGGCCTCGACAAGCCGCCCGAGATGACCGGGGAAAGCCTGATCACCGCATGATCCGCGCCGCTGCCCTTGCCCTGTCCCTTACGCTGGCCGCGCCCGCTGCAGCTTCCGATGCCGTGACCGCCGCAGAACAGGCGGCCGCAGCGCTTGCCGATGCCGCCGGTCTTCTGTCGCTGTCGGACGGCGCGGGGGATCGCGTGACAGCGCTCACCACCACGATCCGCGCGTATGAGGATGGGCTAGCCGCCATGCGCCAGGGGATGCGTCAGGTGTCCCTGCGCGAACGCAACCTTCGCAGCGATCTCGATACGCAATCCGAGGCTCTGTCGCGCCTTCTCGGCGTGATCCAGACGATGCAAACCGCGCCTGAGACGCGCACGCTGCTGCACCCCCAAGGCCCCGTGGCCTCCGCCCAGTCCGCGATGATCGTGGCCAGCGTCACGCCCGCGATCAGCGACAGGGTCCGCGATCTGCGCGCGCAACTGGAAGAGCTGCAGCGCCTGCAGACCCTGCAAGACGACGCCCTTCTCACCCTTCAGGCCGGGCTCGATGGGGCGCAGGCCGCCCGCGCCGCACTGAGCCAGGCAATCTCGGACCGCACCGATATGCCCGAACCGTCGGCCACCGAGGCCGCTACGCTGGAGGCCCTCATCTCCAGCGCCGAAACCCTGCAGGATTTCGCAGGCGTCTTTGCCAGCGCCAATCTGACCCAGGCCCAGCGCGTCGCGTCCGATTTCGCCACGGCCAAGGGCACGCTGCCAATGCCAACCCCCGGCACCATTATCGCCGGCTACAATGCCCCCGACGCCGCAGGTTTGCGTCGCCCCGGCATTCTGATTGCGACAGAGCCGCGCGCCCTGGTCACTGCACCCTGGTCGGCCACGATCCGCTATGTCGGCCCGCTGTTGGACTATGGCCAAGTCGTGATCCTGGAACCCGAGGCGGGGTTTTTGCTGATCCTGTCGGGCCTTAGGGAGGCTTACGGGGCAGTCGGCATGGTGGTTGAACAAGGTGCGCCCCTGGGCCTGATGGGGGGCGATGCCCCCAGTGCACAACAGATTTTGATCGACACTTCAGAAGGGGCCGGTCAAGATCGGCCCGAAACGCTCTATATGGAATTGAGGCAAGGCCAAGACCCGGTCGATCCGGCCGATTGGTTTGCCCTTGCAGCAAGGTAGGAACGGGATGATGAAAAAGTTTGTACTCGCGGCCGCAGGCGGTGCTTTGGCCAGTGTGATCGTCACCACGCAGATCGCCGGCCCCCTGATCGCGCAAGAGGCCGATCGCAAGGCGTCGGTCTATGAACAGCTCGATCTGTTTGGCGATATTTTTGAACGTATCCGCGCGCAATATGTGGAAGACGTCGATGAGGAAGAACTGATCGAAGCGGCCATCAACGGCATGCTGACGTCGCTCGATCCGCATTCCAGCTATTTGTCACCCAACGATGCGCAGGCGATGCGGATCCAGACGCGGGGCGAATTCGGTGGCTTGGGGATCGAGGTCACGCAGGAAGAAGGCTACGTCAAAGTGGTGGCCCCGATGGATGGAACGCCTGCCGACGATGCGGGTGTCGAGGCGGGCGACTTCATCACCCATGTCGATGGCGAAAGCGTGCTGGGCCTGACGCTGGATGACGCGGTCGAGATGATGCGCGGGCCGGTCGGATCCGAGATCATCGTGACGATCGTGCGCGAAGGCGTGGACGATCCTTTTGACGTGTCGATCATCCGCGACACGATCAAACTGACGGCTGTGCGCACCCGGACGGTGGGGGACACAGTCGTCCTGCGCGTGACCACGTTCAACGATCAGACCTATGTGAACATGAAAGACGGCCTGGAACGCGAGATTGAGGCTGCGGGCGGGCTCGACAACATCAATGGCGTGGTCGTGGATCTGCGCAACAACCCCGGTGGGCTGCTGACCCAGTCGATCCGGGTATCGGATGCCTTCCTGGATGCGGGTGAGATCGTTTCTACCCGGGGCCGCGATCCGGCGGATGGCGATCGGTTCAACGCAACCGAAGGTGATATCATCGACGGCAAGCCGATTGTCGTGCTGATCAACGGCGGGTCGGCCTCGGCGTCCGAGATTGTAGCCGGCGCCTTGCAGGATCACCGCCGCGCGATTGTCATCGGCACAAAAAGCTTTGGCAAAGGCTCGGTTCAGACGGTGATGCCCCTGCGGCAGGAGGGTGCGATGCGCCTGACCACCGCGCGGTATTACACCCCGTCGGGCCGGTCGATCCAGGCGCTGGGCATTTCGCCTGATATCGTCGTGGAACAACCGCCCCGCCTGCCCGAGACGGAAGAAGATGACGCGCGTCCGGGCCGGTCAGAGGCGGATCTGCGGGGCAGCCTGGGTAATGACAGCCTGTCCGAAGACGAACGCCGCCAGATCGAGGCGGATCGGGAAAAGGCCGAAGCCGCCGCCGAGTTGCGAAGTGAGGATTATCAGCTGGCCTATGCCATCGACATCCTTAAGGGTCTGAGCGCCCTGGTACCCGGCGCGGAATAAAGGGGCCGGGGCACACCCGCCCCGGTCGCGAGCATGACCCCAGAAGAAAAAGCCGCCCTGCCCTATCGCCGTTGTGTCGGTGTGGCGTTGATGAATGCCCAAGGGCACATTTTCGCGGGCGAACGCATCGACACACCCGGCGCCTGGCAAATGCCACAGGGCGGCATCGATCCGGGCGAAAGCCCCGAAGACGCCGCCTTACGCGAGCTTTGGGAAGAGACCGGTGTTGAGGGGAAATCAGTGTCTATTGTGGGGGAAACCCCGGGTTGGATCCCCTATGACCTGCCCGATGATTTGATCGGCAAAGTCTGGAAGGGGCGCTATCGCGGGCAGGAACAACGCTGGTTCCTGATGCGGTTTTCAGGCCAAGACAGCGATATCAACATCGTCACCGACCATCCGGAGTTTTCCGCCTGGCAATGGCTCGTCCCGCACGATCTGCTGGCGAAAATCGTGCCCTTCAAGCGCGATGTCTACGCCCAGGTCCTTGGGCATTTCGCAGACCACCTCTAGCCCCTTTCGCTACCCGCGGGTCACGGGTACACCCGGGCCCATGAAGCAAAAGATCGATACCAAGGCCATCGGGCTGGATGTGGGGCTGGCATTCATTCGCTGGCTGACCGGGGCGGAAAACCTGCACTATGGGCTGTGGACAGGGCTTGAGGTCAGCGCTGGCAATCTGCGCCAGGCGCAAGAGGCCTACACAACCAAGCTGTTCGAACTGCTGCCCGACGGCCCGCTTAAGATCCTTGATGTGGGCGGCGGTGCGGGGGAGACGGCAAAAAAGCTCACTGCGCTGGGCCATGATGTCGATATCGTGGTCCCCTCGGCCTTTCTGGCCGGACGCTGCCGCGAGAACGCGCCCAAGGCCCGCGTGCATGAGATGATGTACGAGGATTTTGCCGGGGAAGATGGCAGTTTCGACCTCGTCCTGTTCTCGGAAAGCTTCCAATACATCCCGCTGAGCGAAAGCCTCCCCATCTCTGCCCGGCTCTTGAAGCCCGGCGGGCACCTCATCCTGTCGGACTGCTTCCGATCAGAGGCGTTCAAAATGGGCCACCTGCATCAACCCGGCGGCGGCCACGCTATCGAGAAGTTCCGCGCCGCGCTGGGTGACAGCACTTTTTCGGTCATCTCCGAAGAGGACATCACCGCCGCTGTCTCCCCCTCGATTGACCTGGAACAGGCTCTATTCCACGTCTTTGGCCTCGCCATCACCCGGATCGACACCGAGTTGACGGACAAACGCCCCAAGTCGCGCTGGCTCTTGAACCGCGCCTATCGGCTGATCCTCAGCCAGCGTCGCCGAGACAAGCTGCACCAGCGGCTGATGGAGCATACGCGCACGGCAGAAGCTTTCGAGACCTATAACCGCTATCTGATGATGAAGCTGCGGAAGCCTGAGTAAGGGCGCGCATCTTCGGACTCCAAATGAGAACAAAAGGTGAATATACTCACCGACTCATGATGGCCGAGCTGAACATAACCTCGAACTTCACGTTCCTCACCGGGGGTTCCCACCCTGAGGAGTATATGCGCCGTGCGGCCTATCTGGGGCTGCGGGCCATCGCGATTGCCGATGAGAACACGGTCGCGGGGATCGTGCGCGCCCATACGGAGGCACGCGAGATTGCGCGGGCGGTACAGTTGCGGCGGAAAGAACCGCTGATCGGACCGCCAGCCCCGGACCACCTGCCGAAACCGCCCTCCGCCGATATCTACAACGCCCCCCGCCTGATCCCCGGCGTGCGGATCGTACTGCAGAACGGGTTTACCGCAGTGGTGCTCCCCCGCGACCGCGCGGCCTGGGGGCGGCTTTGTCGCTTGATCTCCACCGGGCGGCTAAGGGCGGAAAAGGGCACATGCCAGCTTCGGATGGAGGATCTGCTCGAGTGGGCCGAGGGGCAGGAGATGCTGCTGATCCCCACCCGGCTCACCCATGGCCGCTGGTCCGATGAAGCCAGCCGCCTGATCCGCCGCTTCGGGCCGCACTGCCACCTGATGCTCTCCCCGCGCTATGATGGCGAAGACGCCGCCCGCTTCGACAAGCTCGCAAAACTGGCCGAAACCCTCGGAATAGACACAGTTGCCAGCGCCGCCCCCCTCATGCACCACGGCCGCCGCCGCAAGCTGACCGATGTGCTGACTGCCGTGCGGGAAGGATTGCGGGTGGATGAACTCGGCCGCGCCGCACTCGCCAATGCCGAACAACGCCTCCGCTCAGAGTCAGAACTCCGCCGCATCCTCGGCCCCCACGCCGACGCCGTCACCCGCGCCGGCCAAATCGCCGACAAACTCACCTTCTCCCTAGATGAGCTGCGCTACGAATACCCCTCGGAAATCGCCGATGGCGAAAGCCCGACCGACCGCCTGCGCCGCCTGTCTTACGCAGGCCTCAAATGGCGCTACCCCTACGGCGCGCCCGACCGGGTCAAAACCCTGCTCGAACACGAACTCACCCTCATCGCCAAACTCAAGTATGAGCCCTACTTCCTCACCGTCCACGACGTGGTCGCCTTCGCCCGCTCCCGCAACATCCTTTGCCAGGGGCGCGGGTCGGCGGCGAACTCGGTCGTCTGCTACTGCCTAGGCGTCACCTCTGTCTCGCCTGAGATCGGCACGATGGTGTTTGAACGCTTCGTCTCCGAGGCGCGCGATGAACCCCCCGACATCGACGTCGATTTCGAACACGAACGCCGCGAAGAGGTGATCCAGCACATCTACGAACGCTACGGCCGCCACCGCGCGGGCCTCTGCGCCACCGTCATCCACTATCGCGGCAAGCGCGCGATCCGCGAGGTGGGCAAGGCGATGGGCCTGTCGGAAGACACTATTTCGGCGATTTCCTCCCAACTCTGGGGGTTTTTCTCGACCAACGGCCTCGAAGACGAACGCCTGCGCGAAATCGGGCTCGATCCGTCCGACCGCCGCCTCGCCCAGACGATGGAACTGATCTACGAAATCCAGGGCTTCCCCCGGCACCTGAGCCAGCACGTGGGCGGGTTCATCATGACCGAGGGGCGTTTGGACGAACTGGTGCCGGTGGAAAACGCGACCATGGAGGACCGCACCGTCATCCCCTGGGACAAGGACGATATCGACAGCCTGGGCATCCTGAAGGTCGATATCCTGGCGCTGGGCATGCTCAGCTGCATCCGCAAGGCGTTCGAACTGATCGGGCGGCACCACCAGATCGACTATACGCTGGCGACGCTGCCGCCCGAGGACCCGGACGTCTACGACATGCTCTGCAAGGCGGATTCCTTAGGTGTCTTCCAGGTCGAAAGCCGCGCGCAGATGAACTTCCTGCCCCGAATGCGCCCGCGCACCTTCTATGATCTGGTGATCCAGGTCGCCATCATCCGCCCCGGCCCGATCCAGGGCGACATGGTCCACCCCTTCATCCGCCGCCGCAACGGCGAGGAAGAGGTGAGCTTTCCGTCCGACGAGCTGGGCACGGTGTTGGGCAAAACCCTCGGCGTGCCGCTGTTCCAGGAACAGGCCATGCAAATCGCCATCGTCGGGGCAGGCTTCACCCCCGAAGAGGCCGACCGTCTGCGCCGATCCCTCGCCACCTTCAAGAAACACGGCAATATTAGCGAGTTTCGGGGGCGGTTCCTCAAGGGGATGCTGGCCAAAGGCTATGACGAAGACTTCGCCGAACGCTGTTTCAGCCAGATCGAGGGCTTCGGCTCCTACGGTTTCCCCGAAAGCCACGCGGCCAGTTTCGCGCTTCTCGTCTATGCCTCAAGCTGGCTCAAACGCCACCACCCCGGCATCTTCGCCTGCGCCCTGCTCAATTCCCAACCCATGGGCTTCTACGCCCCCGCCCAGATCGTGCGCGACGCTCGAGAACACGGGGTCGAGGTGCGCCCGATCTGCATCAACGCCAGCTATTGGGACAACGTGATGGAGCCTGATGGCAAAGGCGGCCTGGCCCTGCGCCTCGGCTTCCGCCAGATCAAGGCCATGCGCGAGGAAGAGGCCGCCTGGATCGCCGCCGCGCGCGGCAACGGATACCAAAGCGTCGAAGACGTCTGGCGCCGCGCCGGAATCGACCCGCGCAGCCTGCGCCGGTTGGCCGAGGCGGATGTGTTTGCCACCCTCGGCATGACCCGACGAGAAGCGCTTTGGGACGCACGCGCGATTGGGGCGGCAAAGCCCCTGCCCCTGTTCGGGGGGGATCTCGACGGTGAGGGCATCGTAGAGCCCACCGCTTACCTGCCCGCGATGACCGAAGGCGAGGAAGTGGTGGAGGATTACGTGGCCATGCGGCTGACCTTGCGCAAACACCCCATGGCGTTTTTGCGGGAGAGGCTTACGCCTCCTGACATGCCCTGTCAGTTGTCCTCAGATAGGCTCTCCCCATGACCATCGACGACAAACCCCGCTGCTTCGGCTCAAACTCCGAGCTCTACGCCCACTACCACGACACAGAATGGGGCGTGCCGGTGCATGACGACCGGATGCTATTCGAAATGCTGATCCTCGAAGGCGCCCATGCAGGGCTCAGCTGGGAGACGGTGCTGCGCAAGCGCGCGGGGTATCGCGCGGTGTTCCATGGGTTCGATGTGGACCGCGTGGCGGCCATGACCGACACCGAACTCGCCGACGCCCTGCAGAACCCCGCCATCGTCCGCCACAAGCAAAAGGTCGCCTCCACCCGAAAGAACGCGCAGGTCTTTCAGGCGATTCAGCGCGAAGCAGGGTCTTTCGACGCTTATCTCTGGGACTGGGTGAAAGGCCACACGCTGATTGGGGACTGGGCAACGACCGACGATATCCCGGCCAAGACAGATATCAGCGACGCCCTGTCAAAAGACCTCAAGAAACGCGGCATGAGCTTCGTCGGCTCCACCATCATCTACGCCTACATGCAGGCAGTGGGGCTGGTAAACGACCACGCGCGGACGTGTTGGAAACATGGGGGTTAAGTCACGCTGGTTCTACCAGCTGAGGGCAGCGTCGGCACGCCGGGGAGGTGCGAAAGCGCCGCCCCGGGGGGGCGGGACGGCGCTGCCCGGCCTGTCGGCCGGGCGAAGACATACTGCAATGCGCCGAGACTAGAGAAAGTGCCTACCGCAACCGCCGCAAAATCTCGTAACTCGCATACCCATCCGGCGTCATCCCTACAGACCGCTGGAACGACCGGATCGCCGCGATCGTGTTCGGCCCGATGATCCCGTCGACCCCGTCTGTATCGAACCCCGCCCGCGTCAGACGCCGTTGCAACTCCTGCCGCTCGGAAAACCGCAGGGGCGGATCCGCCACGGGCCAGCTTGCCTGGATCCCCGGACCCCCCGCGATCCGGTCGGCCAGATGGCCCACTCCGATCACATAGGCGTCCGCCGCATTATACCGCTCAATCACATGGAAGTTGTTGAAGATCATGAACGCCGCACCCCGCGCGCCCGCAGGCAAAAGGATCGACGCCTCGCCGTAGTTTGGCACCGGGCGGCCAGCCATATCGCGCACACCCATCTGTGCCCAGGTCTGCGGCGATTTCTTCACCCGCTCCCCGGCCTGCGAGTAATCGAATCCGCGCGGCAGTTGCACCTCAACGCCCCAAGGCTGACCCTTGGTCCAACCAAACCGGTTGAGGTACGCCGCGGTCGAGGCCAAAGCGTCCGTCGGATCGTCCGACCAGATATCCCGCTTGCCGTCGCCCCGGAAATCCACGGCGTAGGCCAGGTAAGACGTCGGAATAAACTGCGTATGCCCCATCGCCCCGGCCCAAGACCCGGTCATCCCCCGCGGGCTGACGTCGCCCGACTGGATGATCCGCAAGGCCGCAACCAGCTGTTCCTCAAAGAACCGCCCCCGCCGTCCGTCAAAAGCCAGCGTCGCCAGCGCCCCGATGATCGGCGTGTTGCCCTTGTATTCCCCGTAAGCGCTTTCCAGTCCCCAGACCGCCACGACCACCTCGGCCTCAACGCCATAGGTCGCCTCGATCTGTGCCAGCACCCGCCGGTTGTCGCGCAGCGCCGCCTTACCGTTGCGCACCCGCGTCGAAGACACGGCGCTGTCGAGGTATTCCCAGATCTGCTTGGTGAACTCCGACTGGTTTCGATCGCGCTGGATCACGTCGGCGTTGTAGCGCACGCCTTGGAAGGCCGCGTCAAACACCTGGGGGCGGATGCCCTGCGACAGAGCCCGCCGCCGGAAATCGGAGATCCAACGCTCAAACCCGCGATTCGAGACAGAGGTCGGGGTGCTGACCACCTGCGGGCTCACCGTCCGAAACTCGGGCCGCGGGGATCGTTCAGGCGCAACTGCCTGGGCGGAAGACATGGAAAACACGGCGGTACACACCGCAAGAACGGCGGCAAAGCGCATGGGGTCACCTGTTTCATTTTTCTAACCTGCTCCGCGCCAAGATAACGCAACTCTGCGGATGCTCCTAGTCACAATGGCGCAACAGGCGGGTGGTCGCTAACGTCTACGCCGGGTGACCTTGCGTTTCGGTTTTCGCCCCGGCGACCGCGGCTTGCCCCGCGTCCGAGAACGCGGACCCTGCCCCGACGGCATCTTCTTGTCGTCGATTTCCAACAGTTCCAGCATCAGACCACCCGTCACCGGCACCGCCTCGGTCAGCCGCACGGTCACACGCTGGCCGATCCCGATCTCCATGCCCGTGTCCGCGCCCATTAGCGTTTGTGCCTCACGGTCGAAATGAAAGAATTCCCGCCCGATACTGCGAATCGGGATCAGCCCGTCCGCTCCAGTCTCATCCAGCTTCACGAACGCCCCGAACCGCGCGATGCCAGAGATACGGCCCGACATCTCGGTCCCCACCCGCTCTGACAGGTAGGACGCCAGGTAGCGATCTGTCGTGTCCCGCTCCGCCGTCATCGACCGGCGTTCGGTGTCCGAGATGTGTTGCGCCGTCCCGTCCAACCCGGCCACGTCCGCCTCGGTCAGCCCATCGTCGCCCCAGCGATGCGCCGCGATCAGCGCCCGATGCACCACCAGATCCGAGTACCGCCGAATGGGCGAGGTGAAGTGCGCATACGACCGCAGCGCCAGCCCGAAATGCCCCAGATTGTCCGGCGAATAATACGCCTGCGTCATTGAGCGCAGCGTGCTGAGGTTGATGAGTTCCGCATGATCCGTGTCTTCCGCCTGATGGAGCAACGCATTCAGATGCCGCGTCTTCAGCACCTGCCCCTTGGCCAGCACCAGCCCCGCGGACTTCGCCGTCTCGCGCAGCGCCTCCAGCTTCTCAGGCGCCGGTTCCTCATGCACGCGGTAGAGAAGCTCGGTCTTCCGCTTCTCCAATTCCTGCGCGGCGGCGACATTGGCGAGCACCATGAACTCTTCGATCATTCGGTGCGCATCGAGCCGGTCCTTGAAGTTCACCGACCGCACCACGCCCGCATCATCCAGCACGATCTGCCGCTCCGGCAGGTCCAAATCCAGCGGTTGCCGCACCTCCCGCGCCGCCGCCAGGGCGCGATAGGCGGCAAACAATGGTGCAATCACCTCATCCACCAACGGCGCACATTTTTCATTCGGTGCGCCGTCCTGCGCCGCCTGCGCCTCCTCATAATTCAGCGAGGCCAGTGACTGCATCAGCCCCCGACAAAAGGAATGCCCCAGCTTCTCCCCCTGCGCCGAAATCTGCATCCGCACCGCCACACAGGCGCGCGGCACCCCTTCGTGCAGCGAACACAGATCGCCCGACAGCCGATCCGGCAACATCGGCACTACGCGATCCGGGAAATAGGTCGAGTTCCCCCGCTTCCGCGCCTCGCGATCCAGCGCCGAGCCGGGCCGCACGTAATGCGCCACATCCGCAATCGCGACCCAGACGATATGCCCGCCAGGGTTCTTCGGATCGTCATCCGCATGGGCCCAGCACGCGTCATCATGGTCCCGCGCATCCGCGGGGTCGATCGTGATCAGCGGCAGATCCCGCAAATCGCGCCGGTCGCCCAGATTGGCTGGCACCATCGCATCGGCCTCGGCAATCACCTCATCGGGAAAATCGTCCGGGATCCCATGCTGATGGATCGCGATCAGGGACACGGCCTTCGGCGCAGACGGATCGCCCAGCCGGGTGACAACCCGCGCACGCGGCAGGCCAAGCCGATCCTTCGGCCCCGCCTGCTCGGCCTCCACCAATTCCCCGTCTTTCGCGCCATGCACCCCATCGGCCATCACGCGCCATTCCCGGTCGGCGCCCTTGTCGATTGGCACGATCCGCCCACCTTCAGCGCCCTTCCGGAAAACGCCCAGCACCTTCTTGGGGTTCGTCCCGATCCGCCGGATAAGCCGCGCCTCATAGGCATGGTCCTGCCCCGACACCTCGGTCAGCCGCGCGAGGATCCGATCCCCCTCGCCCAGCGCCGGGTCGGAGGTTCGCGGCATGAACAGGATAACGGGCTCCGGCCCCTCGCCCTGCCACTCCAAAGGCCGGACGAACAGATCGCCTTCGGCATCGGGGGCCAGCACCTGCAAGACCGACACCGGCGGCAGCTTGTCGGGATCGCGATAGGTCTTGCGGCGCTTCTCCAGATGACCGTCCGCTTCCAACTCGCGCAACAGCCGCTTCAACTCGATCCGGTCAGACCCCTTGATGCCGAACGCCTTCGAGATATCCCGCTTCGACGTCTTCGAAGGGTTGTCGGAAATCCACTCAAGGATCTGCTCTTTGCTGGGGATCACGGCCATGGGTGGGAGCTAACACGCGCGCCGGTGCGCGTCATGCAGAAAGGCGCCGCAAATCCGCGACCGTGTCCACATCCGCGAGCGTATCGACCATTGCAATCCGCGCGCCCTTCAGCGTCGCCACACTATCGGCCAGCGCATCCGGCCCGCTCCACCGCACATCCGCCAGAAACCCCGGTGACACCGCCCGCACCCGCTTCAACCCAACGGCCCAGTAGCCACCATCCGGCGCAGGCCCAAACACCGCGTCATGATCGCCGAGTGCCGCAAACGCCCGCGCGATGCACCCCCGATCAATCCCCGGTATATCCGCCCCGACAATCACCACCGGCCCTGGCGGCATCGCGCGCGTCACCCGCCGCATCCGATCGCCCAGGTTCCCGGGCCCCTGCGGCACACGCGCCAGATCCCTCGGCCACACCCGGCTCGCCAGCCCCTCCGCATCCGGGCTGACCGCCAGCACCAGATCCCACCGCGGATCGCGCACCCGTCGCAACAGCCCCGCCACCTGACGCCGAAACCACCACGCGGCCGGCACCATCCCGATATCCCGCCCCAGCCGCGTCTTCACCCGGCCCGGGCGCGGTTCCTTGACCATGATGACCAGCCGAGGCCGGTATTCAGGCGAAATAGTCACGTAAAATGCGCCCATAGATCGCCTTCAGCGCGTGGATATGGGCCACCTCCACATGCTCATCCACCTGATGCATCGTCCGGCCGACCAGACCAAACTCCACCACCGGGCAGTGGTTTTTTACAAACCGCGCGTCCGACGTGCCACCTGTGGTCGAGAACTCAGGCGTCACCCCAGTCTCTGCCGCCACGGCCCCGGCCACCAGATCGGACAACCGGCCCGGCGGCGTCACGAAACTCTCCCCCGACACCTTGGTCGCCATCTCGAACTCGCACCCAGTCTCAGCCGCGATCCCATCCGCCGCCTCCCGCAACCACTCGGTCAGAGTGGCCGAGCTATGGGCATCATTGAACCGGATATTCACTGTCATCCGGCTCTGCGCCGGGATCACGTTGTTCGCGGGGTTGCCGGTATCAATCGTCGTCACGGCGAGGGTCGTGGGCCCGAAATGCTCGGTCCCCTCATCGAACACATGGCCCGCCAGCAGCGCCCCCAACCGCGCAATCGCCGCCGCCGGGTTCTTTGCGCGTTCCGGATAAGCCGAATGCCCCTGCACACCAGTGACGGTGAAGAACGCCGTCATGGACCCGCGCCGCCCGATCTTCATCACTTCGCCCATGGTGTTGGGACAGGTTGGTTCCCCCACGATGCACACATCCAAGCGCTCACCCGCCTCGTCCATCCAGTCCAAGAGGGCCACGGTCCCATCCACCGCATCGCCTTCCTCATCCCCGGTGATCGCCATCACCACGGCGCCATCCGGCGGGCTCCGGCGCACGAAATCAGCCGCAGCGGCGGCAAAAGCTGCCACGCCCGTCTTCATATCCGCCGCCCCCCGGCCCCACAGCTTGCCGTCACGGATCACACCGGAAAACGGATCCTCCGTCCAATCCGCGACATCGCCCGGCGGCACAACATCGGTATGCCCGTTGAACCCAAAGGTGCGCGGATGCCCCTTGTCGCCCCACCGCGCATAGAGGTTGGCAATTCCGCCGCGATCCACCCGGGTGCAGGCAAAACCCACGGCAGACAGCTCCGCCTCCATCAACGCAATCGCGCCGCCTTCCAGCGGGGTCACACTATTGCACCGGATCAGGCGTGCACTCAGATCAACGGGATCAAGGGGGGTAAACTCAGCCATGGCCTTGCCTAGCGCGCTGGGGCCAGACCATCAATCCTCGCCGAAAAACGGCGTCATCTCGGCCACGATCACGGCGTTCTCCTCCCGCGCGCGGTCCATGAGGGCCTGTTCCTCGGCCCCGATCTCATGCCCCTGGGCCTGACGATCCGCCGCCGTGCCGTACCCGGTGACATCCAAAGGCGCGAGGTCGGCCTGCTTGAGAATAGCCACCGTCTCGCGCACCGCCTCGGCCTCATCCACGCCGCTGGCAAAACACATCAGCCCCGCCCCAGTCGCCCCATCGGGCAGACCGTCCCCCTCTTTCCGGCCCACCTGGACCACAAGGGTATAAACGTCGTGCTTGGTCTTCTTCGCCATGGCCGCGGGATGGCAGAGAACGCGGCCCGCCACAAGCCGCCGTCAGTGCGTGTCGAACGGGATCACGGTGATCGCATCGCCACGTTTGGCAGCTGGCGCAAACGAGGCTGAGCTCTCAAAGACATGCCGCATGCCGGTCAACATCGCATCGGCCCGCTCGGCCACCAGCCGCGAACCCCGCCGTTCCCACACCTCGGTCGCGGCCGCAACGGAGCCGTCTTCGGCAAGTGCAGCCAACAGCGCGCTGGCATCGGGATCAGTGCTTCGGGTCAAGTCCGCTATCACCGCGCCCGTCTCGTACCGACACAACTCTTGCGGCTGGGGCTTATCGAACAGGTCGATCTGACCCAACTCGTCCAACCGCCGGAACCCCTGATAGATCGCGGCACGCACCGGGGGTTCCGCCTCTCGATACCGGCTGCGAAACGCGTCCCAGTGCCAGAACAAATCATCCCCGTCACCGCCGTTCTTCAGGCCGTTCGCCACCAGAATGATCGTGGCCAAAAGGAAGCTGTCCAACCCGTTCTCTGGCAAGGTCGCCGCCAGCTTCAAAGCGGGGTAGAGCGCCTGGCCGCCGGGACCGGACAAATCACAACCGCTGTCCGCGATCAGACGGGTCAAAACACCCTCAGCCCCCGCAACCGGGGACCCATTGGCAAGAGCGGTTACAACGTCCGGCGGGGCCGCGCGGGCGGCGGCTTGCAGATCGGCAAGCGCCTGCGCCGTGCGAAAATCAACCGATACGTCACCACTCATCATCCCCGCTGGGTAGCAGCGCAATCGGGCCAAAGAATGGTCGCGCGCGCCGCGATCCGCGGCCAATCGGAAACAAAGCCCAAGGCCACCTCTGATTGGCACCGAAGGTAACGGGAATTAACCAGATGGACCGGAATGCAACGGGTCGTTCGTCGTCAGCGACTCGCAGCCGTAGACGCCAGGATCAATCCCGCAACAACTCGTTGATCCCGGTTTTAGACCGGGTCTTTTCATCCACCCGCTTCACGATCACCGCACAGTAGAGGTTCACCCCGTTCTTCGACGGCATCGACCCGGCGACCACCACCGAATAGGGCGGTACCTCGCCATACATCACGTCGCCCGTATCGCGATCGACGATCTTGGTTGACTGGCCGATGAAGACGCCCATGCCCAGAACCGACCCTTCGCGCACAATCACGCCTTCGACCACCTCGGACCGCGCGCCGATAAAGCAGTTGTCCTCGATAATCGTCGGGCCCGCCTGCATCGGCTCCAACACACCACCGATCCCGACACCGCCCGACAGATGCACATCCTTGCCGATCTGGGCGCAGGACCCGACCGTGGCCCAGGTATCCACCATTGTCCCGCTATCGACATAGGCGCCAAGGTTCACGAAAGACGGCATAAGCACCACGCCCGGTGCGATATAGGCCGACTTGCGCACCACGCAGTTCGGCACCGCGCGAAAGCCCGCTGCCTTCCACTGATTATCGCCCCAATCCTTCCACTTGCTGTCGACCTTGTCCCACCAGGATCCGCCCTGCGGACTACCGGCCTGCTGTTCCATATCCTTCAACCGGAACCCCAGCAGAACCGCCTTCTTGGCCCACTGGTTCACATGCCACGAGCCGTCGTCCTGGCGTTCGGCCACCCGCAGGCCGCCGCCATCCAGTGCGTTCAGCGTGTCCTCAATCGCCTCGCGCGTCTCCCCCGTCGTCGCCGGGGTGATGGTATCGCGGGCATCCCATGCCGCTTCGATGGCGCGTTCCAGGGCGGCGTTCGACATGAGAGCTCCTCCAAAATCCTGTCTGGTGTCCGGGTCGGGCGAGGCTATAAGCGGTAAGCCACAGGCGCGCAATCAATGCCTTCGGAGGGACAGACCCCGTGAAAGACGACCGCAACCGCCAGTTTCCCGATGCCCATCAGGACATCGCGAAAACGCATGAGATCCCGGATACCGAACAAACCCGTGCCCCTGCCTATCGGCTGGCCTTCGACGATCCCGATTTCCTGTGCCGCGATGAATTGCGGCCTGTGCGGTTGCAGTTGGAGTTGTTGAAGCCCGAACTGCTGATGTCCGAATACGGCGTGGAAAGTACTATCGTGCTTTTCGGTGGTGCGCGTATTCCGGAGCCATCCAAGAAAGACAGCGCACGCACACAGACCCTCGCCGATCTGTCGAAATACTACGACCAGGCGCGGGAATTCGCGCGGTTGATGACGCTACGCTCGGTCAAAAACGGCCACCGCGACGATGTAATTGTGACCGGCGGCGGCCCCGGCGTGATGGAGGCCGGCAATCGCGGGGCCAAGGATGCAGGCGGGGTCTCCATCGGGCTGAACATCGTGCTGCCCCATGAACAGGCGCCCAACGAATACGTCACGCCCGAGTTGTGCTTCAACTTCCACTATTTCGGCATCCGCAAGATGCATTTCCTGATGCGCGCGAAGGCCATCGCCGTCTTCCCTGGCGGGTTCGGAACGCTCGACGAACTGTTCGAGTCCCTCACCCTCATCCAGACCGGCCGCATGCAACAGGTGCCCATCCTGCTTTTCGGCGAAGAGTTCTGGCGCAAGATCATCGATTGGGACGCGCTGGCCGATGCCGGCACGATCTCGGACGAAGACCTGGCGCTTTTCCGGTTCATCGAGACCGCCGAACAAGCGGTGGAGGCCATCGACACCTGGGAAGGTGCCGGTCAGAAGCGCGAGGAAATTCCCGGGCGCTAACCCCCCATCGCGTCTTTATCAAGCGCCAGGGCGTTCCGAAGAATATCATTCGCCCGCCCCTGCCAGCCCTTTCCCGTTTCGCGCAACGCCCGAACGAGATCGGCGTCAAACCGGATGCTGACCTGTACCTTGGTCGGTGTCTTCTGCGGCCCACGCGTGCGGCGGGGATGCGCCGAAATTGTCGGATCGTGCCGCGTTAGGCTCTGTCGCGGGGTAATTTCAGGGGTCTCGGATCGCCGCGCACGACGCATGAGATCGGCAAATGCCGCGCGGATCTCGTCGCCGTTTGGCGAAGAAGATGTGGTCATGTCGGTGCCTTAAGGATCTAGTGTTTATCTTTATTGTATAGACAAATAGGGCCTGCAGAGTGCAGGGCCAAGCACCGACCATCAGATTGTAGATACAATTTGAGAAAACTCGAGCGCTGTTGCCCGAACACTCAGCCCCGGCTGACTTCCGCCGCAATCTCCGCCCGGCTTTTCCGCGCGCGTTCGGTCTCGGATTTCAACTGCCCGCAGGCCGCCATGATATCCTCGCCTCGCGGCGTCCGGATGGGCGAGGCATAGCCCGCCTTGTAGATGATATCGGCAAAGCTCTCGATCCGGGCCCAATCCGACCTCTCATAGGGCGCGCCGGGCCATTCGTTGAACGGGATCAGGTTGATCTTCGCCGGAATGCCCTGGATCAGCTTCACCAACCGCCGCGCATCCGCATCGCTGTCATTCACGCCCTTCAGCATCACATATTCAAACGTGATCCGTTCCGAGTTCGACAGCTTCGGATAGGCCCTGAGCGCCTCCAGCAGCGTCTCGATGTTCCACTTCTTATTGATCGGCACCAGCTTGTCACGGATCTCATCCGTCGTCCCGTGGAACGACACCGCTAACAAACACCCGATCTCCTCCGCCGTCCGCGCGATCTCGGGCACCACGCCAGAGGTCGATAGCGTGATCCGCCTCCGGCTGAGACTGATCCCCTCGCCATCCATCGCGATCTGCATCGCGTCGCGCACGGCCTCAAAGTTATACAGCGGCTCGCCCATGCCCATCAGCACGATGTTCGACAAAAGCCGCGTCTCATCCTTTGGCGCACGGCCCGGTTCCGGCCATTCGCCCAGATCATCGCGGGCGATCATCACCTGGCCGATGATCTCCCCCGCCGTCAGGTTCCGCACCAGCTTCTGCGTGCCGGTGTGACAGAACGAACAAGTCAGGGTGCAACCCACCTGGCTCGAGATGCACAGAGTCCCCCGGTTCTCTTCGGGGATATACACCGTCTCCACCTCATGCCCGCCCGCAATCCGCACGAGATACTTCCGCGTGCCATCGTCAGAAACCTGCCGCGACACAACCTCCGGCACCGCGATTACGAAGCGCTCGGCCAGCTCGGCCCGGTACGCCTTGCTGAGATTTGTCATCTCCGCAAAGTCCCGCACGCCTTTCTGATAGATCCACTGCCAGATCTGCCCCACGCGCATCTTCGCCTGTTTCTCAGGCGTGCCATGCGCGATCAGCGTCTCACGCAACTGCGCCCGCGTCAGACCGACCAGATTGATCGGGCCTTCGGGCAGCTTGCGCGGGATCGTCACAAGATCCTGCGTGATTGGGGCAGAGGCGGTCATCGGTATCTCCATCAGGGGATACGCGCAGATATAGGATTCGTGGGCGAATTGGAACAGGGCCGCGCGGCCCCGTTATCAGCTGGAACAGCGGTTCTCAGCTTCTTCCATTGCCGCGGTGAACCCCAAAAGCGAAAACGTGTCTTGCGTCTGTGTTCCCCGCGAAGACCGCGCCGTCAGCACGGCCATCGATCCGCGTTTCATCGCCGTCGTGATCTTGGCATCATCCGATGCGGATGCGGGCCAGGCCCATTCGCCATCGGTAAACAGCTCGAAAGTCGTGTCCCCGATCTGCATCGACACGGTCGATCCATCGGCAAACGGATAACCGCCGGTAAAGGCCAGCTCGCCCGACACACCCGATCCCGGGCGATGGGTCACGAACAAAAGGATATCGCCCCGCCGCACGGCCACCACCCGACCGTCGCGGGTGTTCACCGTCTCCTTCGGCGCTGACACGCTCCAACACTCGGTCGGATCGGTTTCAACGAAAACCGACCAATCGGTCTCCGCCGCCACCCGGTTCGAAGATTCCTGCGCAAATGCCGTGGCTCCGCCAAATACCACGGCGGCCACCGCAAGGCCCGTCACACTGCGTCCTGTCATTGCTGTCCTGCAGCCTCCAACTGTCTCTGCCTCTGGCCTCGCGCGTGTCTGTTCTTGGGTGACTTGGCGCTGCGAGACCATTCGAAATCACTGCGCGGAACATAGCGCGTTCGCTGCAGCTTGTGAAACCCCCGAGGGTTAAAATGCGCGGTATTCCTTCAACTCCGCGTCAAAGGCCGGGTGATCAGCTTTTGGGCGTCGAACTCACGCCCACCTGCGCGGGCCGCAACAGCCGGTCATGGATCATGAAACCGGTCGCGGCGACCTGGATGATCTCACCAGCCGACGTACCAGGCACCGGGGCTTCGAACATCGCCTGGTGCAGTTGCGGGTCAAACGTATCGCCCACTTCGGGCTGAATAGGCTCAATCCCGTGCTTGCCAAAGACGTTGATCAACTCGCGCAGGGTGAGCTCCACCCCTTCCAGCAGGGCCTTATCCGCAGGGCTTTCCCCTTCACCCGCCGCATCGATCGCCCGCCGCAAATTGTCAAAGACAGGCAGCATATCCCGCGCCAGTTTCGACCCGCCATATTGCTCGGCCTCGCGCCGATCGCGCTCGCCGCGTTTGCGGGCGTTTTCGGCATCGGCCAGCGCGCGCATGAACCGGTCGCGCATGTCGTCGCGTTCCGCCGTCAGCGCAGCGATCTGGTCGGCCTCGGCCTCTGGCGCATCCCCTTCGGCCTCCTCGGCCAATGGCTCAAAATCCTCGGCCAGCGCTTCCAACTCGGCGTCCTGCAACACGTCGCGCTGTTCGTCCTCTTCGATCTTTCTTTTCGCCATGCGGTCTTACTACCCTCGATCAGACAATAATTTGCCCACCAGTTGCGCCGTGTAATCAACGATCGGAACGATCCGTCCATAGTTCAGCCGCGTCGGCCCGATCACACCCACAGCACCCACAATCTTACGGTCCGCGTTCATATAAGGAGAGACCACCAAAGAGGAACCCGAAAGTGAGAAGAGTTTGTTCTCAGAGCCGATAAAAATACGTACACCTTCGCCGCTTTCGGTCAGCTCCAGAAAATCGGCGATATCACGCTTGCGTTCGAGATCGTCGAAAAGCGTTCGGATGCGTTCCAGATCTTGCTCGTTCTCTGGGGACTCGAGCAGATTCGACCGACCGCGCACGATCAAACGCTCGTGCCGTTCCCCCTCATTCTCCCAGATCGCCACCCCGCTTTCGACCATATCGCGCGCCAGCTCATCCAACTCCCGCCGCCGCGTCGTGATCTCATTCGCAATGGCCCCACCCAACTCACTCAGCGTCCGGCCTTCGGCCACGGCACTGATGAAATTTGCCGCCTCACGCATGGAAGACGGCGTCTGACCGGGCGGCGGGGTGAAAACGCGGTTTTCAACGTGGCCATCGGCAAAGACCAGAACCACCAGCGCCCGATCCGGCGCGAGGCTCACAAATTCGATATGCTTGATCGGCGCTTCATGTTTGGGCGCCAACACCAGGCTTGCCCCTTGGGTCACCCCCGACAGCGCAGACCCGATCCGATCCAGAAGGCCCGACACATCGCTTTCGTTGCTGCCCAGCGTCGCGTCGAGCTTCAGGCGATCGTCATCGGACAAATCCCCCACTTCCAACAGCCCGTCGACGAACATCCGCAGACCCATTTGCGTGGGCACCCGCCCTGCCGACACATGCGGGCTGTCCAACAGACCCAGATATTCCAGGTCCTGCATCACATTGCGGATCGTCGCCGCGCTGACCTGTTCCGACATCTCTCGCGTCAATGTCCGCGACCCCACCGGATCGCCTGAGGCCAGATAGCCCTCGACCACCCGCCGAAACACCTCGCGGCTGCGGTCGTTCATCTCGTCAAAGATCTTGGTGCCGTCGTTCATCGATGCTGCCTCAGGATCAGGGCGCACTTAAAAAGCCCAGGCCGCGCACGTCAATCGGGTTGCACATCGCGTCCGCGCGCAGGTATCACCCCAGCCATTCCCGGAAAGGACATCCCATGCGCCCATCTGGCCGTCAAATAAGCGAAATGCGCCCGATTTCAATCGAGACGGGCATCACCCGGCATGCGGAAGGATCCTGCCTGATCAAATGCGGCGACACCCATGTTCTGTGTACGGCCAGCGTGGACGAACGCGTGCCCCCGTTCCTGAAAAACTCTGGGCTGGGCTGGGTCACAGCGGAATACGGCATGCTGCCCCGCGCCACCCACAGCCGGATGCGGCGGGAGGCGAAGAATGGCCAATCGGGCCGCACGCAGGAAATCCAGCGGCTGATCGGACGCAGCTTGCGCGCCGGAATCGACCGCGTTGCCCTGGGCGAACGGCAGATCACCGTGGATTGCGATGTGATCCAGGCCGATGGCGGCACACGCTGCGCCTCGATCACGGGGGGCTGGGTCGCGTTGCGGCTGGCGGTGAATAAGCTGATGAAGGCGGGCGATGTCCTCAGCGATCCGATCATGGACAACGTCGCCGCTGTTTCCTGCGGCGTTTACGCGGGTCAGGCGGTCCTCGACCTCGACTATCCCGAAGACAGCGAAGCGGGCGTTGACGGCAATTTCGTCATGACAGGCGGTGGTCGTTTGATCGAAGTGCAGATGTCCGCAGAAGGCGCCACCTTTTCGCGCGATGAAATGGGCACCATGCTGGACCTCGCGGATGCGGGTGTGTCCGCCCTTGTCTCCGCCCAAAACGCAGCGGTTGCATGACCCGGCGACTGACAGAGAAAGAGATCGTCCTCGCCTCGCATAATGCGGGGAAATTGCGTGAGATAGACACGCTTTTGCGGCCCTTCGGCATCACGACCAAATCCGCCGCCTCCTTCGGTTTGGACGAACCGGAAGAGACCGAGGACACGTTCGCCGGAAATGCCCGGATCAAGGCGCATTTCGCCGCAAAGGGATCGGGCCTGCCCGCGCTGAGCGACGATAGCGGGCTTGAAGTTGACGCGCTGGACGGCGCGCCGGGTGTGTATACGGCGGATTGGGCCGAAACCCCGCAAGGGCGCGATTTTCCCATGGCGATGGGCAAGGTTTGGGATCTGTTGGAAGAGAAGCGCGCGTCTGAGCCCCGCACCGCGCGGTTCCGGTGCACCTTATGTCTTGCCTGGCCCGACGGCACCGATGCGGTGTTTGACGGCAAGGTCGAAGGGCGGCTCGTTTGGCCCATGCGGGGGACCCGAGGCTTTGGCTTTGATCCGATGTTCGTGCCGGACGGTGAGACGGAAACCTTCGGCGAAATGGACCCCGACAGGAAGCACAGCATGTCCCACCGCGCCGATGCCTTTGCCCAGCTGATCCAGGCCTGCCTTGCCTGAGAACTGGCAACGCGCCGGGTTCGGGCTGTATATCCATTGGCCCTATTGCACCGCAAAATGCCCCTATTGCGACTTTAACAGCCACGTCGCGGCCAGCATCGATCAAACGCGTTGGGCCCGGGCCTATGTGTCCGAGATCGAACGCGTCGGCCGCGAAACACCAGATCGCGTCCTGCGCTCGGTCTTCTTCGGTGGCGGCACGCCCAGCTTGATGGCTCCGGACACTGTCGCCAGCATCCTCGATGCCGTGCGCGACACCTGGACCGTGGCCAACGATGCCGAGATCACGTTGGAAGCCAACCCAACCTCTATCGAGGCCGGACGGTTCGCGGGCTATCGGGATGCCGGCGTCAATCGGGTGTCGGTCGGAGTGCAGGCGCTCAACGACGAAGATCTGCGCGCGCTTGGTCGTTTGCACACGGTGGCCGAGGCCAAGGCGGCGCTGGCCATCGCCTTCCAACAGTTCGACCGGGTGAGTTTCGACCTGATCTATGCCCGCCAACACCAGACCTTGGCGCAGTGGCAGGCGGAGCTGTCAGAGGCCATGCAGATGGCGCGTGGGCATCTGTCGCTCTACCAGCTGACGATCGAAGACGGCACCGCCTTTGGCGATCGGTTCGCGCGGGGCAAATTGCCGGGTTTGCCCACCGATGACACCGGGGCGGACATGTATTTCGCCACGCAAGAGATCTGTGATGCCGCAGGATTGCCTGCCTATGAGGTGTCGAACCATGCGGAAACGGGCCAACAGTCGGAACATAACCTGATCTACTGGCGGGGTGGCGATTATGCCGGAATTGGCCCCGGGGCCCACGGGCGGTTGAGTATCGACGGGGTGCGTTGGGCCACGACAACCCCCCTGTCGCCAGCGAAATGGTTGGATCAGGTGGAACAGACAGGATCGGGCGAAGAAAAGCGGGAACGGATTTGCGCCAGCGATGTCGGGGTCGAGCGTTTGATGATGGGTTTGCGGTTGAGCGAAGGTGTCGATCTTGCCTCGCTGAACACGAACGCGATTAATGATCGTAAAATCAATGGCTTGACAGAAACCGGCTTAGTATCCATGGCCAATGATCGCCTGACCCTCACGGATAAAGGCCGCCCCCTCCTCAACGCGGTTCTGCGCGAGATCCTGGCTTAGGTATCGCTCGTCATCCGGCGGCACAGATCATCCAGCTGCTCCAGTGACTTATACCGGATCGTAATCGCCCCGCTTTCCTGACCGGGCGGATGATCGATGCTGACCTTCATCCGCAGCACCGCCATCAGGTCCTGCTCCAGCGCCCGCGTATCGGCATCCTTGTCCTGCGATGGGGCGATCTTGGCAACCGGAGCCGCAGGCCCCGCCTTCGCCAGTTTCTCCGTTTGCCGCACGGTTAGACCCTTTTTCAGAACCTCCCGCGCCAATGCCACCGGATCAGGCGCCGTGATCATCGCGCGCGCATGCCCCGCGCTCAGCCGCCCATCAGCGACCATGTCCAGCACCTCTTGCGGCAGGGACAGCAGCCGCATTGCGTTCGCAATGTAACTTCGGCTCTTGCCCAGGGCCGTCGCCATCTTTTCCTGCGTATGCCCAAAGCGGTCGACCAGCTGCTTGTAGCCCGCGGCCTCTTCCACCGGATTCAGATCCGCGCGCTGAATGTTTTCGATGATCGCAATCTCAAGCACCTGGAGATCGTCAAATTCTTTGACGATTGCCGGTACCTCATGCAACTGCGCCATCTGCGCCGCCCGCCAGCGCCGCTCACCCGCGACGATCTGATACCGGTTCGCATCGGCAGGATCCGGGCGTAAGATCAGCGGCTGAATGATCCCCTGCTCGGCAATCGAGGCGGCGAGGTCTTGCAAGGCGTCGGGATCAAAGTGGCGCCGGGGCTGTTCGGGATTGGCGGCGATCCGGTCGATGGCGATCAGGTGATCAGCGGGCAAAGCATCCTCAGTCACCGCCGTCTCAGCCGCAGGCGCGACATCCGCCATCAGCGCCGACAGCCCACGGCCCAATCCACGGCGATCCTTCTTCTCAGCCATCAGCATCCCACCTTATGTTGTGGCCACAGCGTAGCGATCCACCATTTCTTGAGCAAGCGCCCGATACGCCACGCTGCCCTTCGACGTCTCGTCATATTCCAGCACGGGAATGGAAAAAGACGGCGCTTCGCTCAGCCGCACGTTGCGCGGAACAATCGTGTCAAACACCATCTCGCCCAGCGTCTCCCGCGCATCCAACTCAACCGCGCGGCTCAGGTTGTTGCGGCGGTCGAACATCGTCATCACCACCCCCTCGATCCGCAGATCGGGGTTGGCGGACTGGCGCACCTCGCGCACGGTCAGCATGAGTTGCGACAACCCTTCCAACGCGAAGAACTCACTCTGTAGCGGAACCAGGATGGAGTGCGCCGCCACCATCGCGTTGACCGTCAGCAGGCTCAGCGACGGAGGGCAGTCGATCAGGACAAAAGCAAAGCCCATCTCGTCCATCGCCGGCCCACGCAACGCAGCATGAAGCAGGTGGCTGCGCTTTTCATGTCCGCCGAGCTCGATATCGGATGAGCTGAGATCGGTCGTCGCCGGGGCGATCCAGAGGTTCTCGGTCCCCGTTGTCCGGGCCACCTCGTCAATCTGCGCGTCTTCGATCAGAAGATCATAGGTACTGATCGACCGGTCAGACGTTGCTATGCCGAGGCCGGTAGACGCGTTCCCCTGCGGATCAAGATCGATGATCAACGTTTTCTGCCCGGTCTCAGCCAAAGCCGCACCAAGGTTGATCGCCGTAGTTGTCTTGCCCACGCCGCCTTTCTGGTTCGCGATAGCGATAATACGGGGGGCCGATGATCCTGTGAGGTCACTCACGCTGAATCTCCGATAGCTTGAGGATGACTGCGCCGTCTTCTGTTCGGCTTGGCGTCTTCTCGCAGCGGAACTGCCATGTTTCAAGCGCTTTGGCGATTTCCGCGTCCGCACGCGCACCTTTCGGCAAAAGCGCGACGCCGCCGGGGGCAAGATGGCGCGTGCAGAGATCGAGAAGTTTTGGCAAAGGCGCCAGTGCGCGGGCGCTCACGACATCCGCAGCCAACGGCGCGACCTCTTCGATCCGTTTCGCGATTACGGTGGCATCTACGCCAACCGCCTGGACAACGGTGCGCAGAAACGCCGCCTTTCGCTGATCGCTTTCAACCAGGGTGACCTTGGTTGGCGTATCAGCGGCCAGGATGGCCACCACCAACCCTGGAAAGCCGCCGCCCGTTCCAAGGTCCGCCCAGTGGCCAATACGTTGTGGGGCAGCTTCGTGGACTTGCGCGGAATCGAGGAAATGGCGTTGCCAAAGGTTTGGCAACGTGGCCGGCGCCACGAGGTTTATCCGCGGGTTCCACTTTGACAGGAGACCGGCATAGACCTGCAGCCGCGCAAGTGTTTCACGTGAAACACCGGTTTGCTGCGCAAAGACGTCCGCGTCGGTCACGCAGACCGACGCTCTGCCTGACGGGCTTTGGCGAGGATCAGCGTCAGCGCCGCCGGTGTCACCCCTTCGATGCGCCCAGCCTGTGCCAGCGTCTGCGGGCGTGCGGCGGTCAGCTTGGCGACAAGTTCAGAGGACAGCCCTGACAGCGCAGTGTAATCGAACGTCTCGGGGATCACCTGGGCCTCATCCCGGGCCAGTGCTGCCACATCCCGTTCCTGACGCGCGATGTAGTTCGCATAAAGCGCATCGCGCGATAGCTGATCCCGAATATCCGCGGGGATATCCGCCAGAGCGGGATCGAGTGCGACGACATCCGCCATCGTCACATCCGGCAGTGCGAGCAGGTCATACGCCGTGCGCCGCGTTCCGTCTTTGGACAGGCGAATGCCATGGGGCGCCAGTTCCTGCGGTGACCACTGTTGTGCAGTCAGGGCTTCGTGCCCGCGCTCCAACGCTTCAGCCTTCTCCTCAAACACAATGCGCCGCGCTTCACCGACGCATCCCACGTCCACACCCATCGGCGTCAGCCGTTGGTCTGCGTTATCTGCCCTCAGCGACAGCCGAAACTCCGCGCGTGAGGTGAACATGCGATAGGGCTCGGTCACGCCGCGCGTGACGAGATCATCGATCATGACGCCGATATACGAGGTTCGGCGCGAGAACGTGATCGGATCCCTGCCCTGCGCCCGCGCTGCCGCGTTGAGGCCAGCGACCAGCCCCTGGGCCGCCGCCTCTTCATAACCGGTGGTTCCGTTGATCTGGCCCGCCAGAAACAGCCCTGGCACATCGCGCAACTCCAACGTGGATCGCAAGGATCGCGGATCAACGTAATCGTATTCGATCGCATAACCCGGCTGCAGGATCTCAGCCGACTCCAACCCGGCGATAGACCGGACATAGGCGTGCTGCACATCCACCGGCAAAGACGTCGAAATCCCGTTGGGATAGACGGTGTCGGTGGTCAGCCCCTCAGGCTCAAGGAAGATCTGGTGGGCGTCCTTCTCGGCAAACCGCACCACCTTGTCTTCAATTGAGGGGCAGTAACGCGGGCCGACGCTATCGATGCTACCGCCATACATCGCGGATCTATCGAGGTTATCTGCGATGATTTCATGCGTGCGTTCGTTCGTGTGGGTGATCCCGCAGGCCACCTGCCGCGCCTGAACGCCCTTGGACAAGAAAGAAAACAACACCGGATCTTCGTCCCCGGGCTGCATCTCCAGCTGATCCCAGTTGATGGTTTTACCATTGAGACGCGGCGGGGTGCCGGTTTTCAAGCGGCCCAGCGGCAATCCAAATTCATCGATCCGCTCGGCGAGGCGCACCGACGGGCGTTCGCCCATCCGGCCACCCGCACGCTGCTCTGGCCCGATATGGATCACGCCGCGCAGGAACGTCCCTGTAGTCAGCACAACCGCTTTGGCCGGGATATCCTGCCCATCCCCTAGTCGAATTCCCGTCACCGCGTCGCCTGCCATCAGGAAATCCGCAGCTTCGCCTTCGATGATCGTGATCCCGGGCGCAGCCTCCATCTCGGCTAGCATCGTCGTGCGATAGATCTGTCGGTCAGATTGCGCGCGGGGGCCCTGTACGGCCGGACCCTTGCGGCGGTTCAGCAGTCGAAACTGAATGCCAGCGGCATCTGCCACCCGGCCCATCACGCCATCCAGCGCATCAATCTCACGCACCAGGTGGCCTTTGCCCAGGCCCCCGATGGCCGGGTTACAGGACATCACCCCGATCCCGTCGCGGCTAAGCGTGACCAGACCCACCCTGGCCCCCATCCGGGCCGCCGCATGCGCGGCATCTGCGCCGGCGTGACCGCCACCGATCACCAAAACATCAAATGCCGGATGTTTCACGTGAAACACTCCTATTTGCCCAGACAGAAGGTTGCGAAGATTTCCCCAAGGATATGCTCCACATCGATCCGTCCGACAAGGGAGTCAAGCGCGCGGATGGCCATATGAAGCTCTTCCGCGGCGAGTTCTGTGGGCACAGCCGGGTCACGCAGCATATTCTGCGCAATCGTGAGCCTGTCCTGCGCGCGTTCGATCGCCAATCGGTGGCGGAGGTGCGTTGCTGAGGATGCTCCCGCGGCGCGACCTTCCAGCTCGTTTGCGACGGCAGCGATCAACGTATCAAGGCCTTCGCCTGTTACCCCTGAAATGGCCAAAGGGCCCGTTTGCCCGAGATCTGCTTTGGACACCGCAACGATGTCGCCGGGTTGTGGTGTCATGGCGGGATCTGCATCTGGCGCAGACAGAAGGATGATGCGCAGGTCGGCGGCTTGCGCGCGGTCAATCGCGCGCGCGATACCGATCTGTTCCACCTCATCCTGAGCATCCCGCAGACCGGCTGTGTCCAGCAACGTCACCGCCAACCCCGCGATCTGCATCCTAACTTCGATCACGTCGCGCGTAGTGCCAGCGACTTCAGAAGTGATCGCGGCATCCCGCCCCGCGAGGGCATTCAGCAAGGTGGACTTCCCCGCATTTGGCGGACCCATAATCGCAACCTCAAACCCTTCCCGAATACGCTCCGCCGCTGTTGCGCCGGCAAGCTCCGACTTGAGCGATTGAGCCACCGATCCCGTCAGCTCCAACACTTCCGGCGTCACATCGACGGGAACGTCTTCATCCGCGAAATCGATTGTGGCTTCGATCAGGGCGACGGCACGAAGGAGCTGGACGCGCCAGTTTTCCGACTTCCGCCCAAGATCCCCTGACAGCAACCGCAGCGCTTGGCTTCGCTGCGCCGATGTCTCTGCCTCAATCAAATCACCCAGCGCCTCGACCTGCGCCAGATCGAGGCGTTCGTTTTCCAGCGCGCGGCGCGTGAACTCCCCAGGGTCGGCCAGCCGAAACCCGTCCATGGCCCCGAGCGTGGTTAGGAGGGCCTCCACGGTCGCGATGCCGCCATGGACATGGAACTCAGCTGTCGGTTCGCCGGTGAAGCTGCGTCCACCTTCGAACCGCAACACCAGTGCTTCGTCGATGATCTCCCCGTCCGGGGTACGCAGCATCATCAGACTGGCACGGCGAATGTCGGGCAAGCGACCAGCCAGCGCCTGCACCGATGCGTCGGCCTGAGGGCCTGAGACGCGCACGACGGCGACGCCGGCTTTTCCGCGGGCGGTGGAGAGGGCGAATATTGTGTCTGACATATTCAACCCATTGATAAATATAGTCTTTTAGGTGTTCATCGAGTCGAAGAACTCGGCATTCGACTTCGTTTGCTTCAGCTTTGACAGAAGGAACTCGATAGCATCCGTCGTCCCCATCGGATTAAGTATCCGGCGCAGGACGAATGTCTTCTGCAGATCGACCTTGTCCACCAGAAGGTCTTCCTTCCGCGTACCGGATTTGAGGATATCCATGGCCGGATAAACGCGTTTGTCAGCCACCTTGCGATCTAGCACGATTTCCGAGTTACCTGTGCCCTTGAACTCTTCAAAGATCACCTCATCCATGCGGCTGCCGGTGTCGATAAGCGCCGTCGCGATGATCGTCAGCGATCCACCTTCCTCGATATTCCGCGCCGCACCGAAGAACCGCTTAGGCCGCTGCAGGGCGTTGGCGTCCACACCACCGGTCAGCACCTTGCCCGAGCTGGGCACCACCGTATTGAACGCACGACCAAGGCGCGTGATCGAGTCGAGCAGGATCACCACGTCGCGCTTGTGTTCCACCAGGCGCTTGGCCTTTTCGATGACCATGTCGCTGACTGCAACGTGCCGCGTGGCGGGTTCGTCGAAGGTGGACGAGATCACCTCCCCTTTCACCGAGCGTTGCATGTCGGTAACTTCCTCAGGCCGTTCGTCGATCAGAAGAACGATGAGGTAGCATTCAGGATGGTTCGCCTCGATCGAGTGCGCGATATTCTGCAACAGAACCGTCTTACCCGTGCGAGGCGGCGCCACGATCAGCGAGCGCTGGCCCTTACCAATGGGTGACACCAGATCGATGATGCGGGCAGACCGATCCTTGATCGTCGGATCCTCGATCTCCATCTTCAGGCGTTCATCGGGATAGAGCGGTGTCAGGTTGTCGAAGGCCACCTTGTGACGGGCCTTCTCTGGTTCCTGGAAGTTGATGCTTTCGACCTTGGTAAGCGCGAAGTACCGTTCGTTGTCATTCGGAGCGCGGATCACGCCCTCAACGGTATCACCCGTCCGCAGCGCGAACTGGCGGATCATGTCGGGCGAGATGTAGATGTCATCCGGACCGGGCAGATAGTTCGCCTCAGGCGAGCGCAGGAAACCAAAGCCGTCCTGCAGCACTTCCAAAACCCCGTCCCCGCCAATGACCCAGTCGTCTTCCGCGCGTTCCTTGAGAATGGCGAACATCATGTCGCCCTTGCGCATGGTCGACGCATTCTCGATCTCAAGCTCTTCGGCCATCGCGAGCAGGTCTTTGGGACTTTGCGCCTTGAGCGCGGAGAGATTCAGTCTGTCAGTGGTCATGGAAAATCCTGGGCGCCAGCGCGAAAGTGCGGGGCGGTGTCATGATCGGATTGGATCGCCACCGGACGGCAGCGCGACGCTTACGTAAGGGGTGGATGCACTTGAGTCAATGACCTGTCAGAACGGGCGCGCAATCACCGACACGACGATCACGATCATCAGGACCGTCGGCACCTCGTTCATCAGGCGATAGTCGCGACCTGATCGGGTGTTGGCGCCGGCCATGAATTCTTTCCGCCGCAAGCCGCACCAATGGTGGAACCAGGTCATGCCCAGCACCGACCCCGCCTTGAGCCAGGCCCAGGCCGCCCCCCAATCAACGATTCCGGGCGTGGCCACCAGGCACAGGCCAAAGACCCAACTTGCAATCATCGCTGGGTTCATGATCAGCCGCAGAAGCTTGCGTTCCATCGTCTGAAACAGAACATCGGTTGCACCGCCTGCACTGACGCTTTCAGTGTGATAGACGAACAATCGAGGCAGATAGAACAACCCTGCCATCCAGGCTATCACCGAGATCACGTGCAGGGACTTGGTCCAGGGATAAAGGGCGATCAGGATGTCCACGCGCCTTCCTTATTATAAAAAAGAAAAGAAAGAAAAGATGAGGTGTTTGTAGGGGCTGTGGACAGTGTGGATTAACGATCTGTCCGCAAATTTATCCACAGCGATTCTGGTGGGGCTCAGGTGAGGAAGACCTGATCTCAGAAAATTCAATTCTGTAATTTTAAATGTTATCAGATGGTTAGATATAGTTCCGCGGCAGCATAGAAGGCCACGGGCAAACTGTCCCAACCTCGGGATAGTTGCAGACTACGCCTATACACACAGGATCATTTTCACCGAATCTCTGCGCAACTTGCCGAGATGTGAGTCAAGCTTGCACTCTCACCGATTTGGCCCCATTCCCTCCCCCCACATACCCTTGCGTTCTCCACAGGATCATAATGAGAACACGGCTTATCCTTGCGTCCGCGTCCGAGATCCGCGCCCAGCTTTTGCGGAATGCGGGCGTTGATTTCAGCGTTGAGACCGCGCGTGTCGATGAGGAGATGATCAAGGAAAGCTTGCTGGCCGAAGGCGTGTCGCCGCGTGATATCGCCGATGCCTTGGCCGAAGCCAAAGCCGCGCGGGTGTCGGCGAAACACCCAGGGCATCTGGTCATCGGATCGGATCAGGTGTTGGAGTTCGAAGGCGCGATCCTGTCAAAGCCGACATCTCCGGCGGAGGCATTGGATCAGTTGGAACGGATGTCGGGCAAGCGGCATATGTTGTGGTCCGCGGCCGTGATCTTTGATGAAGGCAAACCCATCTGGCGGCATATCGGGCAGGTCCGGATGCAAATGCGAGTGCTGAGCGATGCGTATCGCCAAAGCTACGTGGACCGTAACTGGGAGAGTATTCGGCATTCCGTGGGGGGCTATAAGCTGGAAGAGGAAGGGGTTCGACTGTTTTCCCGCGTCGACGGAAGCACGTTTGATGTTCTGGGCTTTCCCCTGCTTGAGGTTCTGTCGTATCTCGGTCTGCGGGGGGAAATTGAGACATGACCGACCGACGCATCCCGTTGGCGGGCGTGATCGGATCGCCGATCGCGCATTCGAAATCGCCAAAGCTGCACAATTACTGGCTGCGCAAGTACGATCTACCGGGGCATTATGTGCCGCTGGATATCTCGCATGGCGATCTGGCGGACGCGCTGGCCATGATGCCGAAGCTTGGGTTTGTTGGCGCGAACGTTACGATCCCGCATAAGGAAGCGATTCTGGGGCTGGCTGATTTGGTATCGGATCGGGCGTCTTTGATTGGGGCGGCGAATACGCTGACGTTTCAGCCGAACGGCAAGATTCATGCGGACAATACCGATGGCATCGGTTTTCTGGAAAACGTGCGCCACAACGCGCCCGAGTGGCGGCCCAAGGATGGGCCCGCAGCCGTTATCGGCGCAGGAGGTGCCGCGCGGGCTGTGCTGTCGGCATTGCTTGAGGCCGGTGTTCCCGAGATCCGCCTGACAAACCGTACCCGCACGCGCAGTGATGCGCTGCGAGATGAGTTCGGGACGCGGATTAAGGTCTTTGACTGGGTACGCGCGGGCAATGCCATAGACGGGGCGGCGATGGTGGTGAACACCTCATCTCTCGGCATGTCCGGCAGCGCGGAGTTTCGGGTGCCCCTTGATGGGTTGCGCCGGGATGCGGTGGTCAATGACCTGGTCTATACGCCGCTGGAAACCGGATTTCTGCGCAGCGCACGGGCGCGTGGGTGCACCATCGTGGATGGGTTGGGGATGTTGCTCTATCAAGCCGCGCCTGGTTTTGAGCGGTGGTTCGGGCATCGTCCTGACGTTGACGAGGATACCCGAAAGGTTGTGTTGGGGTCATGACCCGTCCGTTTGTTCTTGGCTTGACCGGATCGATCGGGATGGGGAAATCCACCACAGCCAAGATGTTTGCCGAGGTCGGCGCGGAGGTTTGGGATGCGGATGCGGCGGTCCATCGTCTTTATGCACCCGGCGGCGCGGCGGTTGCGCCGATCTCAGAGCTACACGCCGATGCGGTGGTCGATGAGGGCATTGATCGAGAGCGCTTGAAAGCGTGGATCAGCCAAGACGATCAGGCTCTATCCCGCCTTGAAAGTGTCGTACATCCGCTTGTGGCCGAGGATCGTGCCGCTTTTATTGCGCAGGCAAGTTCTGACATCGTTGTCTGCGATATCCCTTTGCTTTTTGAAACTGGGGCCGAGGGTCAGTTCGATGCGGTTGCGGTCGTATCCGCTCCCGCCAAAATGCAAAAACATCGTGTCCTTGCCCGGCCCGGCATGACGGAAGAGATGTTTGCCACGATCTTGAAGCGGCAAATGCCGGATGCGGAGAAGCGGGCCAAGGCGGATTACGTGATCCCGACCCGTAGTCTTGAAGGCGCGCGCGCTGCCGTTCAGACTATCGTCGATGAGATACGCGAGGGGCGGGCAGATGCGTGAAATCGTACTGGATACCGAAACCACCGGGTTTGATCCTGAGACGGGCGACCGGATTGTGGAGATCGGGGCGGTTGAGCTGTCGGGCCATGTGCCGACGGGTCGGACCTATCACCAGTATATCAACCCCGAACGCGCGATGCCCGAAGATGCTTTTGCCGTTCACGGGCTGGGCGATGAGTTTCTGCGGGACAAACCGGTGTTCAAAGAGGTCGGGCAGGCGTTTCTGGACTTTGTGGGGGATGCCAAGCTGGTGATCCATAATGCTGCGTTCGACATGAAGTTCTTGAATGCGGAGCTTGGGTGGATGGGCCTGCCGCAATTACCCTACGATCAAGCGATCGATACCCTAGCGATTGCCCGCAAGAAGTTCCCCGGATCACCCGCCTCACTCGATGCGTTGTGCCGGCGGTTCGGGATCGATAACTCGGCGCGAACTCTGCACGGCGCGTTGTTGGACAGTGAAATTCTGGCGGAAGTTTATCTTGAGCTGATCGGCGGGCGGCAACCGGGCTTTGGGCTGATTCAGGGTGGGCCCGTATCGAAATCAGGTGACGCGGGCGATGAATGGCGGCCCCGGCCAAGGCCCGAGCCGCTGCCACCCCGCGTGACCGATGACGAACGCGCCGCGCATGCGGCTTTTGTCGAGAAACTGGGCGACAGCGCGCTCTGGTAACTCAGTTTTCTGGGGCTTCGGCCTTCTTCGCTGCTTCCTGAGCCGCCTGCCGTTGCAGCAGGGTCTGACGGTACAGCGCGATGAAATCGATATTGTCGAGGTTCAGTGGCGGGAAACCCCCGTCGCGGGTCATGTCACTCACAATCCGGCGGGCAAACGGGAACAGCATCCGCGGGCATTCGATCAGAAGGAAGGGATGCAGTTGCTCATCGGGCACGTTCTCGATCTGGAAGATCCCGCCATAGTCGAGCTCCATCACGAACATCGTGTCTTCGGTGCCCTTGTTCTTGGACGTGATGTTGTACTTCGAGACCACTTCGTATTGGTTTTCAGCTGACCGTTTCTTGGCGTCGATGCTGACCTGCACCTGGATGTCGGGGGCCACATCGCCTTGTATACCCTTCTGGGCAACGATGTTCTCAAAAGACAGATCGCGGACGAACTGGGCCAGGATTTGCATCTTGATCTGCGGTGCTGCCGCGGGGGCCGCGCCGTTTTCGGTTTCTGCCATTTCAGTGGTCTCCGACGGGAATCTTTCAGGTCGCGCCTCGTCTAGCAGACCGGGCGCGGGCCCTCAATGCCGGGTCCACCCCGATGGTTCGTCGCGCGCAGGCCGGGTCTCAGGATCGATTTCGGTGAAATCACCATTGATGATATCCGGCTCGCCTGGATGGCGCGGGGGCTCACCGTACTCGAACTGCGCCACCTTCACGCGGGATTGGACGTACCGGAATACCGCCGACCGCACGCCCGGGATCAGAAGCGCGAAGCCCACCGCATCGGTAAAAAACCCCGGGGTCAGCAACAGTGCCCCGGAAAACAGGATCATTGCCCCATGCGCAAGCGGTTCGACGGGATCGCGCAGTTCGTTGAAGGACCGTCGCAGCCTATCAATCGCCTGTGCACCCTGAGATTTGACCAGAAATGTGCCTAAAATCGCCGTAAGCACCACAATTCCAAGGGTCGGAAATAGGCCAATTGCCCCGCCGACCTGGATAAACAACGCGATTTCAATCAGCGGAACGGCAAGAAATAGAGCAAACAGCCACATGTCATCCTCAAGAGCTTGGGGGTGCGGTAGACTTGGTGCACCTCGTGACCTACATATGTGCGGCACGCGGCCAGATACCAACCCGGCTGACACATATACGAGGTTTCGATGAGCTCTGCCATCATCCAACTGCTGGTCCTTGCCGGCATTGCCGTATTCTTGATCCTGCGCCTGCGCAGCGTTCTGGGCACGCGGGACGGGTTCGAAAAACCGCCCGTGCCGCTACAGGGCGATGATGCGCCGCGCCGTGGCCGGCCCGAGTTCGATGTGATCGAAGGTGGCCCCGACCGTGACATCACCGATCACGTCGATGACGGATCGGAGGCTGCCAAAGCGCTGGCGGCAATGAAAATGGCTGAGCCGGGCTTTAACGTCAGCGAATTTCTGGAAGGCGCGCGCGGCGCCTATGAGATGATTCTGATGGCGTTCGAGAATGGCGATCTGGAAGAGATCCGGTCATTCCTGTCGGGCGATGTGGCCGAAGCCTTTGATAGCGTGATTGCCCATCGTGAGGCCGAGGGCCTGACGATTGACGCGAGTTTTGTGGGTGTGCGCGAAGTCACCCTGGTCGATGCTGCGTTTGATCGTGACACGTCGACGGGCGATGTGACTGTGCGGTTTGTGGGTGAGCTGACATCGGCGGTGAAGAATGCCGAGGGCGAAATCATCGAAGGCAATCCCAATGAGATCAAGCGCCAGAAGGATGTCTGGACATTCTCGCGCGTGATGGGATCGCAGGATCCGAACTGGCTTCTGGCTGCCACCGGGGAATAATGCGCGGCGTCGCGGCAGCACTGGCCTTGGGTGCGACGCTGGCCGTGACTGGCGCCAGTGCAGAGACACGATACAGCATTTTACCGTTTGGTGAGCTGCAAGGTTGGGCCGAGGATAACCATGCCGAGGCCCTAACCGCGTTTATGGAGACCTGCCCTGATCTGGACGATCCCGAATGGCAGGCCCTGTGTGCGCTGGGCCAGAAAGAGCAGGATGCGCGGGCGTTCTTTGAGCTCTTCTTTCGCCCCGTCCTGATCGAAGATGATGCCAAACCGCTCTTCACCGGATATTTTGAACCGGAACTGAATGGATCCCTCGAACGGACCAGTCGCTATCGCTATCCCCTTTACCGCAAGCCGCCCGAGGTACAGCAGGGCGGGCTGTGGCACAGCCGGTCGGAGATTGAGAACGGCGGGCTTTTGGACGGGCGTGGGCTTGAGATCGCGTGGATCGACGACCCGGTCGATGTGTTCTTCCTACAGATCCAGGGCTCAGGCCGGGTGCATCTGCCCGATGGCGGCAAAATCCGCGTGGGCTATGGCGGTCGGAACGGGCACGAATACAGATCGGTCGGGAACGAACTCGTGCGGCGGGGCATCTACGAACCGCATCAGGTGTCGGCCAGTGTCATTCGCAACTGGGTGCGCCGGAACCCCGAAGAAGGGCGCGAATTGTTGCAGCACAACCCATCGTTCATCTTCTTCCGCGAAGTGTCCGCCGTTCCCGCGGCGAACGGTCCGCTTGGGGCCATGAACCGATCGATCACCGCGCTGCGCAGCATTGCGGTGGATCCGGACTATACCCCGCTTGGGGCGCCGGTCTGGGTCGAAAAGCTGGGGGCGGAGCCGTTGCAGCGGTTGATGATCGCGCAGGATACCGGATCGGCGATCAAGGGGGCGCAGCGGGCCGATATTTTCTATGGCACCGGGGAAGAGGCGGGACGCACTGCGGGGCGTGTCCGCGATGGCGGGCGGATGGTTGTGCTGTTGCCGATCAAGAAAGCCTTTGAGCTTGCGCCCGAGGGCTGACCCGCGTGTCGCGTAAACGGACGCCGAAACGCCCAAACGCCGAAGACCTCGCGATTTGGAACAAGGTTGCCGAGACGACGACGCCGTTGAGCAAGCGGCCCAAACAGGTGTTTGACGTAGGCGACGAGGGCCCGCCGGCGGCACCTGCCCCCAAGCCTAAAAAGACGGCGCCAACCCCTGCGTTCCGCATCGGCGACCGCGCGCAAACGGCGGCGATCCCGGCGGCCCGGACCGTCAAGCCTGCGCCCGATATGGACAGCAAGGCCTATCGCAAACTGAAGCAGGGCAAGCTGACGCCCGATGCCAAGATCGACTTGCACGGGATGACACTGGATGTGGCGCATGGGGCGCTGAACCGGTTCATCCTGTCAGCCCACGCGGCGGGGGATCGGCTGGTGTTGGTCATCACCGGCAAGGGCAAGCCGCGCGACACCGACTTTATGCCGACGCCCACCGGGGTGCTGCGCCATCACGTGCCGCAATGGCTGCAAAGCCCCGCCCTGCGCCCCGCCGTTCTGGAAGTGGTCGAGGCGCACCGCCGCCATGGCGGGTCAGGGGCGTACTACGTCTATCTCCGCCGCAGGCGGTAGCCGCCGCCGCGCGATTGAGACACCGGCGCTGACGATCAACGCGACGATCAGGAAGTATATCGCGATGGCCGTCATTTGATCGGGAAAGTCGATACCGCGATCGATGGCAAAGCCTGTGATCCCCGGCCCAATGGCGGAACCCAGAACCATGACAGCGGTGGCCAGGGCCTTGATCGCGCCGAGGTGTTTTGTTCCGAAATACTCCGCCCAGAAGGCCCCGGGCAGAGTTGCGCTGGCCCCTGCGGAGAGGCCGAGGAGGATAACGCCGGGCAAGGCCAGGGTGGGGGTGTTTGCGGCAGCGAAAGCCAGGAACCCAAGGGCAGCCGGTATCTGGATCGCTGGCGCCACCCGGCCTGACCCGAACCGGTCGATGGCCCATCCCGCCGTCAGCATCGCGGTGACGCCGGCCGCGGTGTAGAACGGGAAAAGGGCCACAAGTTCCAGATGCGACCAGCCTTTCACCTCGGCCAGATGGACCTGTTGAAAGAAGAAGGCGGTGAGGAAGGCCGACTGGCCCATGATCGAGGGGACCATCACCCAGAAAAGCCAGTGCGTGGCCACCTGCCGCCGCGGCCAGTGGCGGCCATCCATTCCGGTGGACTGGTTTTCGGACGAGACCGATTGCGGGGTTCGTTCATGGGTGAGAAGGCGGCGCAAGACCGGGATCATCAAGAGGGCGATGAGGGCGGCAACGACCCAGAGGGAGCGCCAGGGCGCGAATGCAAGGAGGGCCACGAAAAGCATCGGCAAGAGGGCCTCACCCATCGCGAAGCCCAGCGATGCGATGGACAGCGCGCGGCCCCGGGTGGCCACGAACCAGCGGGCAATGGCAACGGTGCCCACCTGGCTTGCCATGCCTTGACCGGCCAGCCGAAGGACAAAGACTGCAACGGGTAGTAGCCAAAGCGTCGGCACAACCGCCATGAAAAGGCACGCGAGCGCAAGGCAGGCCAGAACGCCCGCGCCCAACGACCGCGCGCGAAACCGGTCGGTCAAGGTGCCCAGCCAGATCATCACGATGGCCGACGCGACCGTGCCCGCCGCATAGATCGCGCCCCAGCCACCATGGCTCAGCCCGAAGGTTGCGCGGATTTCGCCTGCAAAGACCGATATGAAGTAGGTCTGCCCAAAGCTCGACGCAAAGGTCAAAAGCGCCCCGGCCGATAGGAAGCGTGCGTTGTCTTGCAGAAATCGCAGGAAAGCCATCGCGCCATCTGTGACGGCTGGCGCCCCGCTTGGGAAGCCCTATCGTGACAGCGCGGCGTTGGGTGACAGGATAATTTCCGTGACGTTCTGGATCGTCAGGACCGTGCCCGGAAAAAACCCCGACCGGCCAGCAGGGTCGCGACGGAATGCATCGTCAACGCTAGGGATGCCGCGAAAGATCTGGATCAGCGCGGGCGAGGATCCGGCGACGAAGTGCCCGACGCCCGAGGAAAACGCGGTCACGTCGATCAGGGTCACAGTCAGGTCAGCGACCTCGACAGGGTTGGTGATATTTCCCAACCGTTCGCGCTGGCCGGTCAGCCGGGCCGACAACCGCAGCGCACGATCCCGATCTGACGTGAAGATCACGAAGTCCTCGGGCAGTTTTCCGATGCGGCGGGCCTGTGCGCGGAAGAGATCGATATCGATGTCGGGCGACAGCATCACGATGGCATCGATGTCCCGGCTCACGCTGTCGGGGCGGGCAATGGACATCTGGCGCAGGGTTTCCATGGTGAGAAGGGCACCCATGGAGTGGGCTACGATGGTAATCCGGCGCGGGCCAGCCCGGCGGATCTCAGTAATAAGCTGTTCCAGCCCGTCGCGCGCGAAAAGGGCGCTGTCGCGATCATATGCATAGCCCAGCGGGTTGCCGAGGCTGGGCCAGGAATAGTGGACGGCGACCCCAGGCAATTCGATGTCATGGTTGAGCTGGGCGATGCGCAAGACGCCTTCGGCGAAGGTGTTGTTGAAGCCGTGGACATAGAGGATGACTTCGCGATCATTGGCGGGTGTCGCGGCCAGTGCGCGGGCCAGGTCGCGCCGGAAGGCGCGCGCGCTATCGAAGGATGTGCTGGCCGTCACCAGAAAATCGGTGTCGGGATCGGGTGTGCCGCGGGGGAAGGTGATTGTTCCGGGCGTGCGGTTGGGCGGGACGGCGATATTGAGCTTGGAATACTGCGGCGTTTCCATCCGCTCGGAGCCGGGGGTTCCCACCCCTGCCTGCGACCGGGTCGTCGCGGTGAAAATGGTGTGAACGCTGGCGATCTCAGCCGCCTCGGGCACAAGCGTCAGAGGCCCCCGTGGCGCACAGGATGCGAGCGTGAGAAGGGCGAGGACCGTCAGCCCAGACTGTATGGCTCTAGAGCACATACCGGCTGGCATCCGTTGCGCGGGCCAGCGATCCCAAGTGTTCTTCGACAAATCCCGCATCCACCGTGATCTCATCCCCCGACCGGTCCGGCGCGGTGAAGGACAGGTCTTCGAACACCCGCTCCATGACGGTGTAGAGCCGCCGCGCGCCGATGTTCTCGACGCTTTGGTTCACCTCTGCCGCGATCCGCGCGAGGGCGGCGATGCCATCGTCGCTAAAGGTCACGGTCACTTCTTCGGTGCCCATGAGCGCAGTGTATTGCCGGGTCAGCGCGTTGTCGGTCTCCGTCAGGATGCGCACGAAGTCTTCTTCGGTCAGCGCGCGCAGTTCCACGCGGATCGGCAGGCGGCCTTGCAGTTCTGGTAGGAGGTCGGAGGGTTTGGCGATGTGGAAGGCGCCTGAGGCGATGAAGAGGATGTGGTCGGTCTTGACCGGCCCGTGTTTGGTGGAGACCGTGGTGCCTTCGATCAGGGGCAACAGATCCCGCTGGACGCCTTCGCGGCTGACATCGGCGCCGCGGGTTTCCGATCGTGCGGTGACCTTGTCGATCTCGTCCAGGAAGACGATGCCGTTTTGCTCAACCGCTTCCAGCGCGGCCTTGGTGACGGATTCGTCGTCCAGAAGCTTGTCGGCCTCTTCCGCGATGAGCACTTCGTAACTGTCGGCGACCGTCATCTTCTTGCGCACGGTCCGGCCCTGGAACGCCTTGCCGAAAAGATCGCCGATATTCATCATGCCGCCCCCCTGCCCCGGCGGCATGCCAGGGATCTCCATCTGGCCGAAGGGGTTGGAGCTGTCGGCGACGTCCAGTTCGATCACCGTGTTGTCCAGTTCCCCGCGCTTTAGCTTGTCGCGAAACATCTCGCGCGTTTGCTGGCGCGCGTCTTTCCCCGCGATTGCCTCCAACACGCGGTTTTCGGCGTTCGACTGCGCCTTGGCCTTCACATCCTCTCGCATGTGTTCGCGGGTCATGGTGATCGCCGCCTCCACCAGATCGCGCACGATCTGTTCCACGTCGCGGCCCACATAGCCGACTTCGGTGAACTTGGTCGCCTCAACCTTGAGGAACGGTGCCCGGGCGAGCTTCGCCAGACGCCGCGAAATTTCGGTTTTGCCGACACCGGTGGGGCCGATCATCAGGATGTTCTTGGGATACACCTCGTCCCGCAGATCGTCCGCCAATTGCTTGCGCCGCCAGCGGTTACGGAGTGCCACGGCAACCGCGCGTTTGGCGTCCTTTTGGCCGATGATGAAGCGATCAAGTTCCGAGACGATTTCGCGGGGCGTGAGGTCGGTCATGGGACGTCCGTTCTAATGTGCACGTTTCCACGTGGATGATACTATGGGCACTTGCAAGACTGCGGACGTCGAATACTCTGGATTCAATCTAAAGAGGAATTGGCCCTGTGCATTTCGTGTATATTGACGACTCAGGAGACAACGATGTCTCTTGTTTTTCCGCTCTAATCATTCCAGCTGATACATGGCGCTTATCTTTTGATCACCTAATCGCCGCTCGAAAGATGATGAGAGACTCTGATGGCATCTACGTCGCGAAGGAACTCCACTCAACCGACTGGAACAGTGGAAAAGGCCGAATTTCCCGAAGACCTGTATCCAAGGAGCGGCGTGCGCGGTTGTTCGACTTCTTCGTTTCCAGCATTGCGATGTTGCCAAGTGTCCAAATCATCAATGCGTGCGTCCCTCTCGGTGAAAAGGATCGGGCATTCCAGTTTCTATTGCAAAGGATTGAAAACAACATGCGGTTTGCCGGAAGCAGGTGTGTGATTTTTTCCGACGAAGGAAAGAGCTATGATGCCATCCGTCGGCGAATGGGAGTGTTTAACTTCGTGCCCAGTAAGTTCGGTGCATGGGCGGACGGTCGTAGCTCCAAAAACATTGCTGCCACGCGTATTCTTGAAGATCTTGTATATCGCGACTCTTCTCGCTCCGTTTTCATTCAAGCTGCGGATGCTTGTGCCTACTCACTATTGCGAAGCGAACGACCGTTGCCATCAAAAAACAAGCTGGGTCTCAATCGGTCTTTCGAGATACTGGAGAGAGTATTGGTAAAGCAAGCGTTTGCAAACGATCCTCGAGGACTTGGGATAATTAGGTAGAAAAGCCCCAGTGGCAGAACCACCGGGGCCAGATTGCTGCCACGCCGGTGACCGTCTTCACAGTTCCTAGCGTAGCCTAGTTAGTATAGTTGATTTCAGAAAAAACTCAAGAGTCTCAATGGTATAAAAGACCGATTCGCATCAAGGACTTAGCTACCCGCCCAGCGTTTCCACGGTAAGATTGCCGTTGGTGTAGACGCAGATATCCGCCGCGATGGCCATCGCCTTGCGCGCGATCTCTTCGGGATCCATGTCGGTATCCATCAGCGCCCGGCCCGCTGCCAGCGCATAGTTCCCGCCCGATCCGATGGCCGTCACGTCATGTTCGGGTTCCAGCACATCGCCTGCACCAGTGACGACGTAAAGCTCTGTGCCATCGGACACGATCAGCATGGCCTCAAGCTTTTGCAGGTACTTGTCCGTGCGCCAGTCCTTGGCGAGTTCCACCGCCGCGCGTTGCAACTGCCCGGGCGTGGCCTCCAGCTTGGTTTCCAACCGTTCCAGGAGCGTGAACGCATCCGCCGTCGATCCGGCAAAGCCCGCGATGATGTCGAACCCGCCCGGGCTGAGCTTGCGCACTTTGCGCGCGGTGCCCTTGATCACGGTTTGACCCAGGCTCACCTGCCCGTCACCTGCGATGACGACCTTGCTGCCTTTGCGCACACCGATAATCGTCGTGCCATGCCAGCCGGGAAATTCTGTGTCGGCCATCGCCTGCTCCGTTCATTGCGTTTCGCCTATATGGAGGCGGGCCGCAGCGGCCACAAGCCGCCAACAAAAAAGGCGCCCGTGGCGGGCGCCCTTTGAAATCGCATTAACGTGGCTCAGACGACCTCGTCGATCCAGCTTTGCAGGGCGGCCTTGGGGGCTGCGCCCACCTTGTTCGACACAACCTCGCCGTCCTTGAACATGAAGAGCGCGGGGATTCCCCGAACGCCCATTTGCGCGGGCGAGTTGGGGTTGTCGTCGACATTGACCTTCACGATCTTAACCTTGCCTTCGTACTCGGCGCTGAGTTCTTCCAGCGCGGGGCCGATTTGCTTGCAGGGGCCGCACCATTCGGCCCAGAAATCGACAACGACCGGAACGTCGGAATTCCGGACTTCGGCGTCGAAGGTATCGTCGGTGACGGCGACGGTCGCCATGGCAGCTCTCCTGATGCTAGCGGGTCAGGGACGGAAGGTAGGAACGCCTGCGCGGAAGGTCAAGATATGGTCGTCTCGCCCAGGGCCTTCATCACGATGTCGTTGGGAAGCGGCATAAGCGTGGCGGTGGCTGTCCAGAGAATGGCCAGCTCGATCCGGTGGTCGGGATAGATCTGCGTGAGAGCGGCGGTATAGGCCCCCATCTGACGCAGGAGGCCGTCGGGCACATCGTTTGGCGTAGTCGGGACGATGGCGTTGGATTTGAAATCGACGCAGAGGACGCGGGCCTCGTCGACAAGCAGGCGATCGATCGCGCCGTGGATCCGGCGGTTGTCGAGTTCGGGCAGCGTGGCGGTGATATGCGCCTCGGCCAGGGCATCCGGCGCGAACAGGTGCGACAGGTGTGGGGCGTCCAGAAGCTGGCTCACCTCATCGGTTAGGGCGTAGGCCGCGTCTGCAGGTATGGCATCCTCGCCAAAGCTGAGCAGTGCTTCCCCCGTCTCGTGGCGGAGGGTCGGTGCCACAGCGGGGAGATGTTCCAACAGCAAGTGGATCTGCCGACCCCGGGCCAGCGCGTCTTCCTCGCTGCGCCCGGGATCGCCGGGCAAGGCCTTGGCACCGCCAAGGTCGGAGGGCGAGAGTGTCTTTGGCGTGGGCTCAGGGGGCGGTGCTGCGGTGGTGGCGCTGGGCGGAAGTGTTGCTGGCGGGGTGTCGGATCCGGTCGCATCGCGGTATTCTGCGGCGGGCCAGTCGGCCCGTTGGTGGCGACGCCCGGGCCCCGACGGCGCGTCTAGCTGGGTGGTTTCCAGCCGCGACAGACCCGCTTCGACCGTCCGATACCAGGTGCCGTCGGACGGATTATCATCCCCTGCCCCGCAGACGATCAGCCAGCTTTGGGCGCGGGTCATGGCGACGTAGAGCAAACGCTGGCGTTCCTGGCGGTCGGCCTCCTGCACCTGGGCCCGCACGGGCGCGAGGGTGTCGGGCGTGTCGTCCGCGCGCGGCCGCCAGTGGGCCACGCCGGACGGATCGCTCAGGATCTTGTCGCGCTCATTTGCCCGAGTCCGAAGGGTATCGGGCAGGATCACCACCGGTGCCTCCAGCCCTTTGGCGCCATGCACGGTCATCACGCGGATCTTCCCGCCTGCGGCCTCAAGCTGGCGTTTGACCTCAACATCTTCCCCATCGAGCCAGGCCAGAAACCCGGTCAGGCTGGGGGTTTCCTGAGCCTCGTATTGCAGGGCCTGGTTCAGAAGCTCGTCTATCCCATCCTCCGCCTCGGGCCCCAGCCGCGCGATCAGACGAGACCGGCCGCGATGGCGGATCAGGATGCGTTCAAGCAGGTCATAGGGGCGCAGAAAGTCAGCGGCGCGCGCGAGGTCCTGCAGCATGTCCCAGGTGTCGGGGTGAGCGTCCTTAGCCTTGCGCAGCGTCTCCCACAGAAACGGCTCATCCCGTCCGGCGGCGAGGGCGTAAAGCTCTTGCTCGGACCAACCAAAAAGGGGCGATCTCAGGCTGGCGGCCAGGGACAGGCTGTCTTCGGGAAGGGCGAGAGAGGCTAAAAGCGCGGCCAGATCGCGAACCGCAAGTTCGCCCCCGATCTTGAGACGGTCGGCCCCCGCGACGGCCAGCCCGGCGGCTTTGCAGGCGCGAATGATTCGGTGAAACAGCGCGTCCGCACCTTCGCGGGTCTGCACCAAGATCAGGACATCGCCTTCGGTCATCGGGCGGGGGCCGTCCTTGGGATGCGGGATCATGGTGCCAGCATCGATCAGCTGCCTGATCTCATCCGCGATCATGTCGGCCAACACATTCGCCGGGGCGTTGGGGGCGGGTTGATCCACCGGGTCGGTCCAGTCGCCATCGTCCACCGCGGCGGCCTTAGGCACGATGGGCCACAGATCGACGCGGCCTGGCATCTCGTCCCGGAAGGCGACGTGGCGGGTATCGTCGCCCAGACCCGGCACGCCTTCGAAGGTGGCATCGACCGCCTCCAAAACCGCTGTCGAGGATCGGAAGGAATGGCGCAGGTTCAGGCTCTGCAACCCACCCTCGGCCCGCAACCGATCTGCAAACCGCGCCTGCGTCCTGTCGAACGCCTCGGCATCGGCGCCTTGGAAGGAATAGATCGACTGTTTCTTGTCGCCGACGACGAACAGCGTGCGGGGCACATCTGCCCGCGCGCCTTCCCCGGTGCCGCGTTCCTGCGTCAACAGCTCGATGATCCGCCATTGTGCGGGGCTGGTATCCTGGGACTCGTCCACCAGTACGTGATCGATCCCGCCGTCCAGACGATAGAGCACCCAGGCCGCAACAGACGGATCACTGAGCAGCGCGGTGCTGCGCAGGATCAGATCATCGAAATCCAGCCATCCGCGCGCGGATTTCGCGTCCTCGTAGGCCGGCAGGAAGGCCTGGGCGAAGGCGTGCAGGGCCAGGGTTTTCTCTGCAGCAGCGAGGCCGAGGCGGAGAGGGCGCAGGGTTTCTACCGTGTCCATCAGCGCATCGAGGCGTTGGAAAAGTGCGGGATGCGCCTCGCGGGTTTTCTTGGTGGGGATTTTGCCGGCTTTGGAACCGAAAGGTGTCTTGGTGTTCTTGCCGGTCAGGAAAGCGCCTTCCAGAACGGGGAGATGTGCGGCCCCAAGCGTAGCTCTGGCGAGCGGCGCCAGCTTGAGGCCGAGCTTTTCGTCATTCGATGACCCCATACGCAGGATTGGCACCGCGTCGGCTAGGACTTGGGAGGCATCGGCGTCGGCCAGCGCTGCGGCAATATCCGCCCAGTCGGCGTTGGGTGGCAGATCGTATAGGGCCAGCGCCTTTTGCCGGGTCAGCGGCGTCTCAAACGATGTGCGGGTCTTGGCCACCTCTTTGGCCAGATCGATCAAATCATCCCCGCTCACGTGGCGCGCGATGCCGGCAACCACATCGCCTTGATCACCATCGGCCAGCGCGTCCAGCACATCCGCGATCAGATGCGACTGGGCCGAATCGTCCATTTCGGTGAACCCCAGTGCCACCCCCGCCTCCAGCGGGAACTGGCGCAGAAGGGCGGCGCAGAAGGAATGGATCGTCTGGATCTTCAGCCCGCCGGGTGTCTCAATGGCACGGGCAAAGAGCGTTCGGGCATCGCCCAGATCGCCCAGATCGCGAACGCCCAGCCCCTGAAGCTCACCCCTCAACTCGCCGTCGGCCAGCATCGACCACGCGCCAAGCCGTTGAAACAGGCGGTTCTGCATCTCACTGGCCGCGGCCTTGGTGTAGGTGAGGCACAGGATGTTGCCGGGATCGACACCGTTCAACAAAAGCCGCGCCACCCGGTCGGTCAGAACGCGCGTCTTGCCGGACCCCGCATTGGCCGAGAGCCACGTGGAACTGGCCGGGTCAGCGGCGCGGTTCTGCGCCTGGGTGGCGGGGTGCAGCGCGGTCATCCGACATCCTCAGGCGTGGTTTCCGCGCTGTCGTCCCATTCGCCAAAGCGGGCGAGGTGGTCATAATCGCCCTCGAACCGCACCTTTTGCATGGCCCGGCGCGCGGTATATCCGCTTGACCGGCTTTGATACCGGCGGATCAGACGGATGAGACCGGCCCGGACCGATGCGGTTGCAAAGGTGCGCTCAGGCGTATCGATCAGGGGGTACGGTGCGAATGTCGGATCGGAGCCCAGCCCGATATAGGCGACATGATCCACCGGTGCGGCGGGGATACCGTCGAACCCGCCCGCCTCGGCAATCACCGCTTCAAGCAGCAGCTGTTTGTCGAAGGCTTGCATGACGCGGGGTGTCGGAGGGGGGCCTGTCTTGTAGTCAAGGATCACCAGTCGCCCGTCACCCAACCGATCAATCCGGTCGGCGATACAATGCAGGGTGAAGCCGATCTCATCAAAGGTGACTTCTCCCCGGCATTCGGACGCCACAAAAGACACGCTGCGCCTGCGCCGGGTTTCGAGATCGAGGAACCAGTCGGTGATTTCCGTGATCCGCGCTTGCCATAGCCGCCGTGCGACAGGCCAGGGCACGCGGTCGGCAAGCACGCGCTCTGCCGTTTCAGACAGGCGTTCCGCGGCACCGTCAGGATCGAACGTGTCGCCCACAAAAGCATCGAACACCGCGTGTAGGACATTGCCGCGGACCAGTGCATCGGCCTGCGGGCGCAGCGGGCCGATTACCGGCAGGCCCAGGATATGACGCGCGTAGATCGCATAGGGATCGCGGATCAGGCGCTGGATCGCGGTGACCGACAGCTTGGTTGGCCGCGCGGCGACGGGGGGCCGGGGCGACGGGCGGGGTGCCGGTGGCTGTGGGGCCTCAAGATCAAGCGCGCGGGCCCGGTCCACCCAGACTTGCCCTCGCGCCCGCATCGCCTTTAACGCGCGCTTGCCGCCCTGGTCGGGCAAGCCGTCGAGCAGGTTGGTCAGCCGGTTGAGCCAGCGCGACGGCACCGGTTCCACATCCCCGCTGCGCACCGCGCGCGAGATCACGACATCGGGTGCGGCGATGGCCTGTTGATAGTCATGAGCAGACAGGCCCACCTGACGTTCGGGCAAAAGCAGCCCGGCCTCGCGCCGCATCGCCCGGTTGAGCCAGGGATCCGGCGCGGCGAGGCTGGGCCAGATACCATCGTTCAGACCCCCGAGGATCACCAGATCGGCCCCCTGCACCCGCGCCTCCAGCGTGCCCCAGATCATGACGCCGGGATGCGGGCGGACGGGATCGCGGACATCCTGCCGGTTCAAGAGCGTGCGCAAGAGATCCTCGAACTCGGTCGCGTGCATGGTGCCGCCTGCCCCGGCTTCACGCGCAAGATCGTCCATCGCCGCCCGCGCCGTGCGGCCCGCGGCCTCCAGCCACAGCGCGCTATTGCCCCCCTCGGGGCCGGCGGCGATCTGTTCCGCGCGGGACAAAAGCGCCTCGACATGGGTCTGAAGCGCGTGTGGCCGGGGATCCTCTGCCTCAAGAAGGGCGTCCGCCACCCAGGCGCACCACGTCGTAATCCGCGGGTCGTCTGACGTTTTTCGGAACGCATCAAGGGTTGCACGCGTTGGAAACGGTGCGCCTGCCTTGCGGATCCAAAGCTCAAGGTTGCGGGTGAAGATCAGATGCTGGCCCCGGTCGCCGCCCGTGGCGGTCAGGGGGTGTTTCAGGAGAACCAGCAGCGCCTCGGACGTGATCTTTTGCGGGGCGAGCGCCGCGACATGGCGCAAGAACCGCCCCGGCGCGGAGAGCGCCAGCGGTCGGCCCGCACTGTCGTCGGGCTCGATCCCCCATCGGTCGAGCATGGCGGTGACGCGCCGCCCCAGCATCCGGTCGGGTGTGATCAGCGCGACGGTGCGGTCGGCCTCCAGCGCATCGCGCATCATCAGGGCGATCGCGGTGGCTTCGTGCCGGTCGGACGGGGCCTCGAGCAGGGCAACGCCCGCCATCGCGAGGTCCAGATCTCGCAGTTTGGCCCCTTCGCTCAGCCACTGGTTTGTCACCGGCGCGGGCCGCAAGGACAGCGAGACGAGCGCATTGCGTGCAGGTGCCGGTGCGGCGTGCGCCGTCCAGGGTGGGACGCGGGTGGCCAGTAGATCAAGCCGATCCAAGAGCGCAGCAAACCGGTACTGGGGGTGGTCTTCCTGTGTCGGGTCGGCCTTGAGCCGCTCCCAGATCGCGTCCGGCATATCGAAGTCATAGCCCGGCAATACCACCGCCCCGTGGGGAAGCTGGGCCACTGCATCCATCAATAGCGCAGTGGTCCCGCGTGACCCGGTGGTGCCGGCCATGATCACCGGATGGTCCGGCGGCGCCTCCTGCCACCGGGCAATCAGGGCCTCGATCACCAGGCGTTGACGCGCCTCAGGATCGGGCGCGTCAGTGCCCGAGGCCGCCAGATACGCCTCGACAATGCCGATAAATCTGAGGCTGCGGGCCCAATGAGCCGAATGGCGTGAGACGTCGAGGGTGCGAAGCGTGTCGAAACTCACCCCCTCGCCCTGCATTTCGTCCATCAGCGTCGCCAGACTGTCGGCCAGATCAAATGCGGCAGAGCCCGGCGCAAGATCGGGCTGGACGGCGATCAGTTCGCTGACGAGTTGCGCCAGTTCCAGCCGGCGGCGCAAGGGGGACACCGACGGTGGCAGCCCGGCCACGGGCGTGTTGCGCCCGATATCCGACACGACGTCGATGCGTGGCAGAAGACGGGCCGGTCCCGCGTCAAACAGGCTGCGCAGGCGGCGTTGCATCCGGCGGGTGTTGACGAAGATCTGGACCCGCGCCCAATCGGCGGGGCCGGCGCCCTCCAGACGCGCGGCCAACCCCTCAACCAGGGCTTTCGGGAAATCGGCGCCCGGCGGCAGGCCAAAGATCCGGGGGGTGTCGGAGGGTTCAAACACGGGCCAGCATCCGTTCGGCCTCAGCAATGCCATCCGGGTGGCCAACATCGCACCAGTGGCCGGGGTAGACGGTGCCAAACAGTCTCTGTTCCGCCGCGATATCGGTCCAGACCCGGTTCAAGGAAAACACGGTATCGGGAATTTGTGCAACGAGATCGGTCTTGATGATCTGCGCACCGGAATAGACATAATCCCCGGACCGGGTCAGCCGCCCCTCCCCGTCCATATCGAAATCCCCGCCGGTCTGCCGCCCATGGGCGCGAGAGATCGGGATTTGCAGAAGGAGGGCATCCATCACCTCAGGGTCCCAGGCCGCGGCCAGAGTGTCGAGCGGGTTCGGACCCGCCCAGACCGCGTCTGAGTTCAGGGTAAACACCGGGTCCGCCGATAGAAGGGATGCAGCATTCTTCAAACCCCCGCCGGTATCGAGGAGGTCGGGTTGTTCCTCGATCACGGTGACATCGCGATCCGATAGGTACTGCGTGATCTGGCTGGACAGGTAGTGGGCGTTGACGACGACGCGGGGGATCGCAGCCTCTTCTGCAAAGGCCAGTGCGTGATCGATCAGCGGCTTGCCTGCCACCGGGATCAGGGGCTTGGGCCGGTTGGCCGTCATCGCGCGCATCCGCGTGCCGAACCCGGCGGCGAAGATCATCAGGGCGTCGGGAGCGTGCCGCATGACGTTCTCAGGTCTGATAGGAAGGATTGGGTGGGTTTGGGCAAAAGCGCTGAAACAGTGTCTGTTAGGCCATGATCACCGTAATCTGCGAGCGCTGTCTGCAACTGCCCCCAGACGCGTGGGATCAGATCGATGTAAGTGGCCTTGCCATCGCGGGTGCTGAGCCGCGCGAAGACGCCGAGGATCCGAAGGGTGCGCTGGACCCGAAGGATTGCCACGTCGCGGACGCATGCGTCCCGGTCTTGTCCGGTGGCATCAGCGTAGCGCGCGATCAGGCGGTCTGCGAGTTCCGGCGCCACATCGCGGCGCGCATCGGCGATGAGCGATGCCAGATCGTAGGCCCCAGGCCCTGCCACCGCGTCCTGAAAGTCGAGAAGCCCGATCCGGGCCGACCCGGTGCGCGACGGCAGCCAGATCAGGTTTTCGGCGTGAAAGTCGCGCAGCAGGAGAACCGATGGCGTTGCGTCGAGCGCTTGAAGGGCAGCGTTCAATGTGTCGCGTAGGATCGCGGCCGATTTTGGTTCGGTTGTGCGCGCGTAGGCCGTCACCGCCAGCGTGGCCTGGTCTGCCATGACGGCGCTTGTAAAGCGCGGTGCCCATTGTGGTGCCGGGTGTTGGTGCAGATCCACCAGGGTGTCGACAATTGCGTCGTATATCTCCGGCTCAAGCCCCGGGCTGGACTGGCAGACATGCGCGACGATCGCATCCCCGAGATCTTCCAGCAGCATCAGCTCGACCCCTTCCTCATGGGCTAGAATGCGCGGGGCGCTGAAGCCGAGGTCGGTCAGATGTTCCGCCACTTGGGCAAAGCGCACGGTGTCCTGGGTCGGATCATCCATCAAAACAGCACGGTCACCGGATTGCGTCGTCAGGCGCAGGTATTGGCGCGACGACGCATCGCCTGCCAAGGCAACCCGTTCGGCCCCCAGCCACTCTGTGGCGCGCAGAAATCTGTCGATCTCGGTCGCGCGGTCAGTCATGCGGGACCTGCACCGACTGGGAAGCAGCAGCGATCACGGACGCCCAGCGGGAGGGCCCGGTGAAGTGCAAAACACGCGCGTTGTCCGACGTCTCAGCAAACTCAATGGTCAAGGCATCCGTGGGCGCAAGGTCGCCCAAAAGCTCAGGCCATTCGATGAGGCAGATGGATGTGGCAAACGCCTCATCCAGACCGAGTTCGGCCAGATCGGGGGCAGCATTCAGGCGGTAGAGATCGGCATGCCACAGCTCAACCGAGCCGTCCGAGTACGTCTGGACCAGTGTGAATGTGGGCGACGGGACGTCTTCGTATAGGCCCACATCGGCGAGGCGTTTCTGGATCAAAGACCGGGCAAACAGGGTCTTTCCTGCCCCAATTCCCCCTTTCAAAAGCAGCGTGTCGCCTGGCCCCAGATGCCTGGCCAGCGCTGCTGCAAAGCCTGCGGTCGCGTCGGGTGTTGGGCAAGTCAGGGGGGCGAATGCGTCGGACATGGCGCGACTGTGGCGCTGGCGCCCGCCCGCCGCAAGCCCGATCAGGCCCGGATCAGGTCGATCTGTTCGCCCAGACGATCGGTCGCCTCGGTCGAGAAGCCCACAAGCGTCGCACCACCCGCCAACGGTTGGACGCGGCACAGCATTTCGATCCCGTCGGCAAGTTCGATCACTTCATCCCAACCGGCGCGGTCCCGGCTATTCAGGACAAAGTCGCGGATCTCGCCCCAAACGGGCGTCGGTCGACTGCCCGCCATCCAGAAGCGGGACGCTTCCTTGACGGTCATGTGTTCTGTCACAAGCCCTGCCCCGCCCGCTGGGCACCACAGCCGGTCATAGGTGCGGTTCGACAAGATCAGGCTGCCGTCGCGGGCAAAGACGGCAATGGCTTCGTCAAAGCTGTCGATCACAGACTGGCCCAACTCCAGTTCGGTGCGGAACCGGCGGGTGAGCGACATCTCGGCACTGATGTCCTCAAAAACAAAGGCGACTGCACCATCGGGATGCGGCCGGCCCGTGACGCGGAAGGTGCGCCCGCCCGGCAAGGACCAGATTTCAGAGTAGGTGCCGTGTTCGGCAGCGGCCTCAAGCTCGGCCATCTGGCCGCGCCATCCGATGTAGTCCTTAGGCTCGGGGATCATCTGCTTGTCACGCAGCCGGTCGAGGAAGGTGAAAAGCGTGGGCCGTGCCGCCAGAAACTCGGCAGACAGCGCCGTCAAATCGGTCAGCGCGGGATTGAACAGGACAAGGCGACGGGATCGGTCGAATACCGCGAGGCCCGCTGTGAGGTGTGAGAACGTCTTAGCCAGGGTCTGGGTGAAGGCCTGCCGGTGGCTTTCCGCGCTGACGGCGTCGTTGACGTTGATGGCGGAAAACAGGTGCCCGTCGGCCAACGGGCGCGCGGTGCATTCATACCACTGTGGCGTGGGCAGGTCGCTGAGGTAGAGCGCCAGCCGACCCGGCACGCCGGTGGCGGCCATCCGGGCCAAAGACTCTGCATCGAAGATCGCGCGCGGCGGCCAGGTTTGCGGGGTGTCCGATCTGTCGACGTCATCGATTGCGGCGAAATAGGCTCTGTTCGCCCAGACAATCCGCCCATCCGAATTCTGCCGCCAAACCAGATACGGCAGGCTGTCGGTCGCGGTCCGCAGGGTGGCCAGCTCATTCTGGGTTGCCTGCCAGGCCAGTGTCTCGATCTCGACAAGTTGGGGGTCGTCATCGCGGTTTTTGACGGTGACCCGCACATTTTCGCCCAGCCGTTCGATGGTGATGTCACGCGACATGTCCGACGTGATCAGGCGCAAAGGCTCGCCATCCATGACGGCATCTGGGTCGGACGGCAGCGCCACCCCTTCGGTTGAGAAAAACGCGGTCAGTCGGGCCCAGACATCGCGACCGCGGGGGGCCGCGTCCAGAAGATCGGTCGCGAGGGCCGAGGCATCGCCAAGATGCCGCCCGCTGAACAGGAAAACCGCCGCGGGTTCTGAGGTGTCAGCCAACGAAGCCCTGGTGCGCCGGCCATCGAGCACGCGAAAGGCGAACAGGGCCAGGAGCGCTGCGGCGAATGAAATTCCGGCAGCAACCAGACTGGTCAGCATATCGATAGGCACAAATGGCAAAACAAACACCCAGCAGCAGCGGGTTTAGCTTTGGGTCATAAATCTTAACGCAACGTTAACCGAACGTTGAGCGCGTTACGCTTTGATGGGTTGGTTCTGTCCCAGCCCGGCCGCCGTTGCATCGTCTGCGATTGTGATGGCGTGCCGCGGCCAAACTGCGTCCACGATGGCCCCACTGCGTTCCGCGGGTGCCTTTTGGGCGGATAGCGGATCATGGCCGTTGGCAAAGGTCAGTTCAGCCCCGGACCGTTCCAGCAGGGTTTTGGCGATAAAGAGGCCAAGCCCCATGCCTTCATATTCCGGCCGCTGCGTGTCGGTCCGTTGTGACCGGCGTTGGCGCACGAACGGGTCGCCGATCCGCCCCAGCACCTGGACAGGGAACCCAGGGCCATCATCAATGATGCGCACCGCAATCTCATCTTCGGTCCACCGGACATCGATCCAGATGTCTGAGCGTGCGAAATCCACGGCGTTCTGAATGAGATTGCGCAGGCCGTGGATGATCTCAGGCCGCCGCTCGACGACAGGCTGCCTGGGATCGGCCCCATCGCGCGGGGCGATGTCGTAGTTGATCTGGATACCCCGGTCGCCATGGGGTTCGGCCGCCTCGCGGATAACGGCGGCAAGGGGGCTGTTTTTCAGATGCAGATCGTCTTTGCCCGCGCGCCCCATCGACCGCAGGATATCGCGGCAGCGATCGGCCTGATCACGGATCAGGGCCATGTCTTCGAGGAGTTCCGGGCGGTCGTCCAATTCATCCATTAACTCGGAACTCACCAGTTTGATGGTGGCAAGCGGCGTTCCAAGCTCATGCGCGGCGGCGGCAACGACCCCGCCCAGGTCGGTCAGCTTCTGTTCGCGGGCGAGCGCCATTTGAGTGGCCACAAGGGCATCCGACATGGCGTGAATTTCCGATGTCACGCGTTGCGCAAACCCGGCCAGGAACACCACACCGATCACGATGGCCACCCAGAACCCAAAGACAAAGTCGGTGGGCATCCGCATCAGGAACCCCAGATCGGTGCGCAACGGCACGTGATACTGCGCCACGAAGGTCACCATCACGATGGCGATTGCGCCCAGCATCACCGTCGTGCGCAGTTGCAGCGCCGTGGCAGAGACGGTGACAGGTACGAGGATCAGCAGCGCAAACGGATTGTGCAGGCCCCCGGTGAGATACAAAAGAAAGCCCAGCTGCGTGATGTCAAAGATCAGATGCAGGGCAACTTCCGCCTCGGTAAGGCGTTTGTTTTCGGGGTAGACAAAAATTGCGATGAGGTTGGCCGTGATTGATGCGCCGATGGCCAAAAACGCGAGCCCGAGATCGAGATTGAGGTCAAACAACCGCTGCGCCACCGTGATCGCAGAGAGCTGTCCCGCGATCGCAATCCAGCGCAAAACGATCACTGTACGCAGCCTGACCCAGTTTACACGGTGACGTGCGTCGAAAAGTCCTAGGGTTGGGTTGGCCATCTGGAATGCGCCTACATATCTGTGATTGGCGTTGCGTGTCAGACCGTTGTAGGCGCAGCTGCGTATAGGGATCAATCCGGTTACATCTTGGGCGGGGAACAAGACCATGACCAGAGTTTTTGCAGTAGCGGCAGTGGTTGTTGTGTTGGCGGGCCTTGGCGCGACCTACCTCGCCAGCGTCCAGTCACCAGATGATCAGTTCGCGCAGTGTCGGGCGTCGACGGTTGCGGGCGGCACTGGCGCGATTGGTGGGCCCTTCACGCTTGTTTCCGAGACGGGTGAAACGGTCACCGATCAAGATGTGATCACAAAACCAAGCCTTATTTACTTCGGTTATACGTTCTGTCCGGACGTTTGCCCGCTCGACACGGTGCGCAACGCCGAGGCTGTCGATCTACTGACGGAACAAGGCAAAGACGTGCTGCCGATCTTCATTTCGATCGATCCAGAACGCGATACGCCCGAGGTGATGGCCGAGTACACGAACTACATTCACGACGATATGTTGGGCCTCACCGGGAGCCTTGAACAGGTGGATCAGGTCTCAAAAGCGTTCAAAACCTACTATCGGCGGCACGAGCCGGAGGACGATTTCTACCTCGTCGATCACTCGACATTTTCGTACCTCGTGCTGCCTGAGCACGGTTTTGTCGAGTTCTTCAGACGTGACCTAAGCGCCGAAGACCTTGCCGAACGCGCCGCCTGTTTCATCGCCGCGGCGTGAGCTACAGTTTGACCGAAATACCAATGCGGCCTATCGTCCCTTTAGAATAAAGGAAAATCGGAAGGGAACCTAATGGCCGAACGTGCCTTGCAGGACATCGGCGAGGATAAGACCCTCCTCGTGGTGGATGATGACGAACCGTTTCTGAAGCGCCTCGCCCGCGCGATGGAGAAACGTGGATTTGAAGTTGAGACCGCCGGATCGGTGACAGCGGGACGCGCGATCGCAACAGCGCGTCCGCCGGCCTATGCGGTGATCGACCTTCGGCTGGATGATGGCAACGGTCTGGATGTGGTGGAGACCATCCGTGACAAGCGCCCCGATAGCCGTGTGGTCGTTTTGACGGGTTACGGCGCGATTGCCACAGCAGTCGCCGCGGTCAAGATCGGCGCGACCGATTACTTGTCAAAGCCTGCGGATGCGAATGACGTGACAGCCGCCCTTCTGGCGACGCCGGACGAGTTGCCGCCGCCGCCCGAAAACCCGATGTCGGCAGACCGGGTCCGGTGGGAGCATATTCAGCGCGTCTATGAGCTTTGTGATCGCAACGTGAGCGAAACGGCGCGGCGGCTGAACATGCATCGGCGCACGCTGCAGCGCATTCTTGCGAAACGCAGCCCGCGCTAGCGCATTTCTGGGTCTCGCGGCGCTGGCAAGTTGCGGCGCGGGCCCTAACCCGGACCGCATCCCCTATCTGTTGGACGCTGGTGGCGTGCAACTTGTGGGTCAGCCGCTTCGGATCGATTTCGGGCGGACCGAAGCCAGTACGGTACCAGCCATGTCCAAATTGGTCGGCGCTGGGCCTGTCGACACAGGTATTTGCAGCCAGACCCAAAGGTACAGCGAATGGCGCGATGGCCCGTCGACTGTCACGCTTTTCTTCGACGACGCGGCTTTTGTTGCCTGGGCGCAGACGCCCCAGAGCGACAGGACCCCTGCCTGCGCGCGCGAACGGCAGGGCTAGAGCTCGAAGCGCTTGTGCGTTTTGCCTGTCACAGTGCCATCGGCCAGTTTGGCATCTGGATCGACGTGCCAATCGACAAAGCCCATGCGCGCGTAATAGGTCAGGCCACTGCGATTGTCGGATCGGATCGACGCATTGATCCAGCGATATCCCATGGCGCGGCAGGCCTCAGATGTGGCCGCGAACAACGCCGCCCCGACCCCCTGCCCGCCTGCGCCGATCCGGGCAAAGCTCGCGATGTCGATAGCGTCTTCGGGTAAGTCAGCATGCGGTTCGGCCAGTTGAAACCCCAGGATCTGGCCGTCTTCCGCCTCGGCCACATGCCAGGCATTGCGATCCGGATGTGCCTCGACCCATTGCCACAGGGCGTCCGGAGTGAGGGGCGTTTGCAATGCGGTGGTCCCGCCTGCCGCGATAAGGCCATTCAGTATCTCGGCCATGGCAGCGGCATCGGCCCGTTTAGCGCGTCTGACAATCATGTGCAGGCCCCGATCAGTTCGGCGTGGCGTTTAGTATAGTCCTCGCGCGCTTGCGCCGGGGACCGCAGCTGGATCGAGAGGCCATCAAGTAGACCTTCCGCCGGGCTACCGAAGAATTTGTTCGCCTCAGCCAGCGTGAAGCCCGCGATCTGCGTCGCCTCAAGCCAGGCCGATGCGCGATCAGCGCGTTTGATCTGTTGTTTGACCGTCTTTGGCAGTGCGGCGGGCAGGCCAAAGCGCAGGTGGATCGCCGCCGTTAGCCGCACATCAAGCTCGGCATAGCCCGGACCCACCGCCGCTTTCACGGGCGAGATCATATCGCCGATCACGTATTCGGGGGCGTCATGCAACAGCGCGGCCAACCGCCATTTCGGCGGGGCATCGGGCGCGATGCGAGCAAAGAGCCGTTCGACCAAGAGCGAGTGTTCCGCCACCGAATAGGGGTAATCGCCCGCCGTCTGTCCGTTCCACCGCGCCACAAAGGCAAGGCCATGGGCGATATCCTCGATCTCGATATCCATGGGCGTGGGATCCAACAGATCCAGCCTGCGGCCCGACAACATCCGCTGCCACGCCCGAGGAGCACGTGCCATAGAATCCTCCCAAACTTGCCCGCTCACCGCACGATTTCGTCCCTAGCAATTGTTTCAGGACGAGTCACAGTCTGCAGCGGCTTAAGGAACTTTTGCCATTTCAGGCGTATCTGTTACCGGCACGACCAACAATAAGTGTCAGGGGGATCAAACGCGCAGGTGCGGCGATTGCGTCGCAGAAAGGAGCATCCAATGCGCAATCTGATCACATCCATCGCGGCGGCAGCAGCAATTTTGCCTTCGATCGGCCAGGCCCAAACCTTTTGTGCCGAACGCCAGGCCATCACAGACCGCCTTCAATCCGGCTATGGCGAAACCTACGCCGGCGGCGGCGTCCGGAATGCAGAAAGCATTTTTGAGATCTGGAAATCTGACGAAAAAGGCACCTGGACCATCCTGATGACCATGGCGGATGGCCGATCCTGCGTTATGGCATCGGGCACGAACTGGCGTGACCTGGAGTCTGTGCGGCGGCCTGCGGGTGTGCCGGGCTAGATCTCCATCACGATGCGGCCATCGATCGTGCCAGCGCGCATCTGATCGAAGATCGCATTGATGTTTTCCAGCTTGTCCCAAGTGAAGTGGGATGTGACCTTGCCTTCGCCTGCGAAGGCAAGCGATTCCGCCAGATCATTGCGGGTGCCAACGATAGACCCGCGCACGGTGATCCGTTTGAGGACAATCTCAAAGATCGGCAACGGGAAGTTCCCTGGCGGCAACCCAACCAGTGACATGGTACCGTGCCGCCGCAACATGCCCACCGCCTGTTCGAACGCAGTGTTTGAGACGGCTGTGACCAACACGCCGTGAACCCCGCCCATCTGGGTTTGCAACTCAGAGACCGGGTCTTCGGTGGCAGCATTGAACGTCAAGTCTGCACCGAGCTCCTTCGCCAGGGCCAGCTTTTCGTCGGAAACGTCAACGCCAACCACATGAAATCCCGTGGCCTTGGCGTATTGCACGGCCATATGCCCCAGCCCGCCAATGCCCGAGATCGCGACCCAATCCCCCGGCTTGGCCTCGGTTTCTTTAAGGCCTTTGTAGACTGTCACGCCTGCGCACAGCACCGGGGCCGCGGGCCCGAACTCCAGCCCATCGGGAATATGGCCCACGTAATTGGCATCGGCGCGCACGAACTCGGCATAGCCGCCATCCACCGAATACCCGGTGTTTTGTTGGCTTTCGCACAGCGTCTCCCAACCGCCGACGCAGTGTTCGCAATGCCCGCAGGCCGTGTGCAGCCAGGGGGCCCCGATCCTGTCGCCTTCTTTCAGATGCGTCACCCCGGCGCCCACCGCCGCAACCTCACCCACGCCTTCGTGGCCTGGGATGAACGGTGCGCTGGGTTTGACCGGCCAGTCGCCTTTGGCGGCATGCAGATCGGTGTGACAGACGCCCGACGCCCGCACCCGCATCAGCACCTGCCCCGGGCCCACCTCGGGCGTCGGAACCTCGCGAATATCAAGCGGCGCCCCCAGCGAAGGAACAACGGCAGCTTTCATTGTTTTTGGGATGGACATCTGTACCTCCTGAAATCTGTTGCGTTTCCGAATTGACGACAAAAGATCACGTTTGGACGTATCCAACATGACGTAAATCAAAGCGACCTGTCGCGTTGTTCTTGGGGGGTACGCCTGCTAAGGGATCGCGGAAAGAAAAGGCATTTTTGCAGGAGCGACTCATGCCCAAGGATTTTGTCGTCAAGGATATCTCGCTCGCCGCGTTCGGCCGCAAAGAGCTCGACATCGCTGAAACCGAAATGCCGGGCCTGATGGCCCTGCGCGAAGAGTATGGCGATGCCAAACCGCTGGCCGGTGCGCGGATTGTCGGCTCGCTTCATATGACCATCCAGACCGCCGTGTTGATCGAAACCCTGGTCGCCTTGGGTGCGGATGTGCGCTGGGCATCGTGCAACATCTTCTCAACCCAGGATCACGCAGCCGCGGCGATTGCCGATGGCGGAACGCCGGTGTTTGCGATCAAGGGCCAGACGCTGGAAGAACATTGGGACTATCTCGACAAGTCCTTCATGTTCGAAGACGGCCCGAACATGATCCTGGACGATGGCGGAGACGCGACGCTCTATGTCCTGCTGGGCGCACGGGCGGAAGCGGGCGAAGATATCATTCCCGTGCCGCAATCCGAGGAAGAGGAAGTCATCAAGGCCCAAATCAAGAAGCGTATGGAGGCGAGCCCCGGCTGGTTCACCAAGGTCCGCGATCAGATCAAGGGTGTGTCGGAGGAGACCACCACGGGCGTGAACCGGCTGTATCAGCTCGTCAAAGACGGCCAGCTGCCCTTCCCCGCAATCAACGTGAATGACAGCGTCACAAAGTCGAAGTTCGACAACAAGTATGGCTGCAAGGAAAGCCTGGTCGACGGGATTCGTCGCGCGACCGATACGATGATGGCCGGCAAGGTTGCCGTGGTCTGCGGTTATGGCGACGTGGGCAAAGGCTCGGCCGCCAGCCTTGCGGGCGCGGGCGCGCGCGTCAAAGTCACCGAAGTAGACCCTATTTGCGCCCTTCAGGCCGCAATGGACGGGTTCGAGGTCACGCTGTTGGAAGATGAGGTGGACAGCGCCGACATCTTTATCACCACCACCGGGAACAAAGACGTCATCCGCATCGAGCATATGCGCGCGATGAAGGATATGGCGATCGTCGGTAACATCGGCCACTTCGACAATGAAATTCAGGTGGCGAACCTGAAGAACCACAAGTGGACGAACATCAAAGAACAGGTGGATATGATCGAAATGCCCTCGGGCAACCGGATCATTCTGCTGTCCGAGGGGCGCCTGCTGAACCTTGGAAACGCCACTGGCCACCCGTCTTTCGTTATGTCGGCGTCCTTCACCAACCAGGTGCTGGCCCAGATCGAGCTGTGGACCAAAGGCGATGAGTACGACAACAAGGTCTACATCTTGCCCAAGCACCTTGATGAAAAGGTCGCCCGTCTGCATTTGGGGCGCATCGGGGCCAAGCTGACCAAGCTCGATTCCGACCAGGCCAGCTATATCGGCGTGACCCCGGAAGGCCCGTTCAAGCCCGAACACTATCGGTACTGATCCGCCGGTTTGGATGCTTGTGGGGAAAGCGGATTGCATTTTCCCTTTGTTGCGGCCCACTTGATGGGTATCGTTCCGCTGTCATCGCAAGATACTGCGGCACGACGACAAACAAACCCAACAGGTGGGAGAGACATCCATGGGGAAAAGAGACGAGCTGATCGCTCAGTACGCGGACGATCTAAAGAACAAGTGCGGCATGACGCCAGACATGGATCTGCTGACCAAGGTCACGATCGGTTGCGGCCCCTCGATCTATGATGCGGATGCGTCGACCGTTGCGGCCTCGCAACCGGGCGAGCTGGAAACGGTGAAGAATAATTTCCTCATCAAGAAGCTTGGCCTGGCCGATGGGCCCCAGTTGATGGATGCGATCAACTCGGTGATCGAAACCTATGGCAAATCCGAGCGGAACAAGTATCGCGCGGTTGTCTATTACATGCTGACCAAGCATTTCGGCAAAGAGTCGGTTTACGGCTAAGCCCTTGCTGGGCGGGGCGTTTTGCGCCCTGCCCCGATCTGTTCCCTAAAAATGAAACTACTTTGGCTTTGCGCGTCGCGCACGCTGCTAGTAGTGTTTTGGTGCGGTGGCCAGGACGGTCTAGACTTTCTGACTCTTCGACATACCCACGGGGTGAGTATGCGGGGTGACAAGGGGGTTTCGTCCTGGGCGAAACCCCCTTTCCCGTTTTATCGGTACTCTCTCGTGCTCGGACGCATATGCGAGCGGTGAGCAGAGCCGTTTCTGCACGGGCTTAAGCGGATCATTGTAGGAACCTTTGTGAACCGCCGGTCATACGTGGCGCCTTTGTGCTAGTGGCCCGACGCTTGTCGCACATCTCTGAGCATCGGCAGCCGCACCACCGCGCGACCGACCGAGGCTTTAGTCTTGGCAATAAACCTAGGCGCACATGTGCGTTGAGCGAGGATTTCACAATTCGCAATCCAAGGCATCGCGATGAAGAAGCGGAGATCAAATCCGGTCGGCACCCCTGCCCCAATAGTGTCTATCCCGCGGATTTGAACGATGTTTTGGGTCATTCCGTCTATCGGGATCGCGACGAGGAAGCTAGCCCAATTGGCTACATCGGTCTCCGGTTAGGCCTCCTGCGGCCAGGATCACCAATCAGATATCTATCTTCATCCCTCCCTGTTAGTATGCGGCCGAACACCCGCGCCCCAATGAAGAAGAGCCGCCATGAAACGATTTCTGACCATCGCGATCCCTGTGTTTCTGGTGGGCTTTGTCGCCGGAAACGCGTTTTGGTACCTGGCTTCTCCGCTTTGGATCGATGTCGAGGTGAATGAGAGCCTGGCCGGTGCCGATACGCTCACGCCGGTGGCCACGGGCACGTTCCGGGATGCGGACCGCGCGCATAAAGGGACGGGCGTTGCCACCATCCTGCAACGACCCGATGGGTCGGCTGTGTTGCGGTTAACGGAGTTTGAGGTGACGAACGGCCCCGATCTGGAAGTGTGGCTGTCTGCCAATCCCGATCCGCAACGATCTTCGGACGTGGCCGATGCCGACTGGCTGGCGTTGGGCCAGTTGAAGGGAAATATCGGGGATCAGAACTATGACATCCCCGCCGGGACGGACCTGTCGGCCTATCAATCCGTTGTCATCTGGTGCGAACAGTTCGGCGTCCTGTTCTCACCCGCCGCGCTGACCACGAATTAGGGACTAATCCCGCCCAACTCGCAGATCACCTGCCATTCCTCCGGCGTCACCGGCTGGACCGACAGGCGTGTGTTGTTCACCAGAACCATGTCAGCAAGACGCGGATCCTCCTTGCACATGGCCAATGTGACGGGTTGGGGCAGGGGGGCGATGGCCTTGATATCGACGCAGTCCCAGCGTTCGTCGTCTGTCGTGCTGTCGGGATGGCTTTCGGCAATCACCTCAACGATCCCCACCACCGCCTTTTCGGACTGCGAGTGATAGAAGAAGCCGCGGTCCCCCACCGACATCGCCCGCATCATGTTGCGGGCCTGATAGTTGCGAACGCCGTCCCATTCTTCGCCCACATCGCCTTTGGCGACCTGCTGATCCCAGCTCCAGGTTGAGGGTTCGGATTTGAAAAGCCAGTATTTCATCCCAAAACCCGGTTCCATTCCGTCAGGCTGACACTGTCGAAAAGCCCCGCCTTTGCGTAGGGATCGTCTGCGGCCCATGCCTCAGCATCGGCCATGCTGTCTACGGACAAGATCAGAAGCGAGCCAGACATCTGGCCGTCGGCATCGAGGAACGGGCCCGCCTGTTCGACGACCCCGGTTTCCTTGACATAGGCCAAATGCGCCTCGCGATTGGCAAGCCGGGTTTCAAGGGCGCCGGGTTTGTCCCGGGCGATCAGGGCAACACGCATATCATTCCTCTTTCAACGGGCGCGCAAGCAGCGCGCGTTTTGCATCATCGACACTCATCTGGCCCAAAACGACGGAAGACACCATCTGCGTCAGGGGCATATCCAACCCGTCGCGCTTGGCAATGCGGGCCATGGCCTGGGCCGTGGCCACGCCTTCGGTGGTCGCCTTGGGCGGGCTTTCCCCACGCCCAATGGCAAGCCCGGCGGCGTAGTTGCGCGATTTTTCGGAAGTCGCCGTGAGCAGCAGATCCCCCAGGCCAGACAGGCCGGCCAGCGTCTCGAGCCGCGCACCGCGTAGGCTGGCGAACCGCCCCATTTCGGCAAAGCCGCGGGTGACGACGGCGGCCCGCGCGCTTTCCCCCAAGCCCGCACCAATGGTCAGGCCCGCGGCCAGGGCGATGACGTTTTTCAGCGCACCGCCAAGCTCGGCACCGGTCACATCTGTGGTGGAATAGAGCCGCATTGTCTGGCACGACAGTTGATCTTGCAGGGTTTTGGCCACAGTCCGGTCAGCGCATCCAAGGGTTAGCGCCGTGGGCAGGCCATCGGCCAGATCAGCCGCAAAACTTGGGCCCGTCAGGATCGCGGGAACGGATGCCGGGCACGCCTGTTTGATTAGCGCGGTGGGGCCCAAGCCGCTGTCGAGCTCGATCCCTTTGCAGCAGGCGACCAATGGCTTGCGGTTCAAGGTCTCGATCAGAGGTGCAAGGGCGTCGCGCAGAATTTGCATCGGCGCGGCGAGGAGGATCACCGACGCATCCCCAAGATCGGCGGCGTTGCCGGTCACATGCAGGGGGGCGGGTAGGGGGATGCCGGGGAGGTAGCGGGTATTTTCGCGGGTGCGCGCGATTTCACCGACATTCCGCCCGTACAGACAGACAGGCACGCCATCCCGCGCCAGCGCAATGCCCAGGGCTGTTCCAAAGGCACCAGCGCCCACGATTCCGATCATGCCTTGGCCCCCTTCTTGCCCGATCCCAGCATCGGCGCTTGCTGGGTATCGAGGGGCCAGCGCGGGCGAGCAGAGAGGCTCATATCATCCCGCCACCCGGCCTCGAGCATCTCCAGCCCGGCATAGGCGATCATCGCCGCATTATCGGTGCATAGGGTGAGGGGGGGTGCGACGAAATCCATCTCTGTCTCAGAACAGACAGTCTCTAATCCGGCACGAATTGCCCCATTTGCGGCAACCCCACCGGCAACGGCAAACGCGCCGCCGGTCTGAGACCGTTCGCGAAACAGAGCGATAGCGCGTCGGGTTTTCTCGACCAGGACATCGCGCACGGCTGCCTGGAAGCTGGCGCTGAGATCCGCCTGATCTTGCGCCGTCAGACCACCAGCCTCGGCAACGAGCCCGTCGCGCGCGCGCAGAAGGGCGGTCTTCAGGCCCGAGAACGACATGTTGCACCCCGGTTGATCCAGTAGCGGGCGGGGCAGGGCGAACCGGGCCGGGTCCCCGGTTTTGGCGGCCGCCTCCACACTTGGCCCGCCGGGTTGGCCCAGCCCGATCACGCGGGCGGTTTTGTCGAACGCCTCGCCCGGGGCATCGTCAATCGTGCCACCGATGCGGGTGAAATGGTCATGGCCATCGACGATCAGGAACTGACAGTGACCGCCGGAGACCAAAAGCATCAGATACGGATAGGGCAGGGCGTCGGTCAGCCGTGGCGTCAAAGCGTGGCCTGCGAGGTGGTTCACACCGATCAGGGGAAGCCCCCGCGCCAGGGCGATGCCTTTGGCGGCCATGACGCCCGCAACAACCCCGCCGATCAGGCCTGGTCCGGCGGTGACGGCCACGGCGTCGATCTCATCGAGCGACGTCCGCGCCTGACGAAGCGCTTCCTCAATCACAAGATCAATGCGTTCTGCATGTGCGCGCGCGGCGATTTCGGGGACAACGCCGCCAAAGGAATGATGCAGGTCCGTCTGCCCGTAGACGATCGAGGAAAGGATCGTAGCGTTCCCCGGCGCACCCCGCAAAACCGCCGCCGCCGTGTCATCGCAGCTGCTCTCAATGCCCAAAAGGGTGCGGGGTTTGGTCATGGTGTTCCTGTTGCGCGGGGCCTTGGCGGCAGGTATCACCGGCACGCTGGTCAGACAACTAGACGGGCTGCCATGCCGCCGACCGACCCAATCCTGTTTTTGACCCGGCCACGCGCGGCATCAGAACGGTTTCAGCAGATGTGTGAGGCGCGCGTGGGCCGCGCGCTGCCCGTCATCATCGCCCCTGTCATTCGGATCGAGCATCTGGCGGACCCGGTCGATCTGTCGGGCTATGAGGCGGTTGTCTTCACGTCGTCGAACGCGGTGGCGTCGGCGGGGCAGGGTAGGGGGCGGTTGGCCTATTGCGTGGGTGCCGTGACGGCGGAGGTTGCCAGGACCGCCGGGTTCGACGCGAGGTCGGCGGATGGGAATGCCGACGATCTCGTTGCCTTGATCCGGCGCGAAGCACCTCGGGGCCGCCTATTGCATCTGCGGGGCGAACATAGCCAAGGGGATGTGGCGGGCCGACTGACGGCGGCTGGGTTTCCCACGGATGAACGCGTCGTCTACCGCCAAACCCCACAACCCATTCCGCAAACCGTCTGGGCGGATGTGCCCGACGGGGCGGAGTTGCTTCTCCCTGTTTTTTCCCCTTTCAGCGCAAAGGCCCTGTCTGCGACGCTGCCAAAAGGGGCTTACGATATAACCGTCATCGCCATCAGCCACGCCGCCGCAGAGCATGCGCCTGGCCCCGCGCGCGCGCTGCACGTCGCCCGGCGGCCGGACGGTGCCGCGATGGCAGACGAAGTTGCCGCGCTTTACGGGCCCCGGGCTGCTTGTTGACCCACTGGGTGCGGGGTAAGCTGCCGCGGTCTGCGCTGTGCGATGCTGTCTGGGATGAAAGGTTCTTCTGCTGTGGCTCGATCCGGGAAAAAGAGTTCGAAATCAAAAGAATACGGAAAATCAGCCGCAATAGAATCAGATGGCGTATCTGCCGACTCGGATCCCGGGATGGGGGAAGAGGTTTCCACAGATGCGATCTCAGAAGACGTGGTAGATGCTGTTGAGGACAGCGCGGAGGCTGTGGAAACCTCCGTTGAGGACGCTGTTGAGACCGGTGACGCAACAGATGACATCGCTGAGGCGGTAGAAGAGGCTCCTTCCGAAGCCGAAGCCGAAGCCGAAGCCGAAGCCGAAGCCGAAGCCGAAGCCGAAGCCGAAGCCGAAGCCGAAGCCGAAGTACGGGATGCTATTGAAGAGGCGGAAGTCGTCGAAGACGCGGCTCCCGAGCCCGAGCCCGAGCCCGAGCCCGAGCCCGAGCCCGAGCCCGAGCCCGAGCCCGTCGCGGCGGCTCCGGCAGAGCCAAAACGATCCGCCGCGGGCGGGTTCATCCCGCTGGTGATCGGTGGCGCGCTGGCTGCCCTGATTGGATTTTTTGCCGCGCGCTATCTGGAAAACGCGCAGCCTGATGACGGCACGCTGAACAATGCCGAGCTGACCGCCGCGATGGAGGCCCAAACGTCACGCGCTGACGCGCTAGAGGGCCAGATTGCCGAGGTGGCCGACACCGATATTGCGGGCATCGTGGCGGCTGAAATCGGCCCGGTGTCGGATCGGATCGACGCGGTCGGGCAGCGGATCGAAGCGATGTCTGAGCGCATGTCTGAGCTTGAGGATCGGGTTGAGACCATCGCAATGCGCCCAGTGGCGACGGGGATGGAGCCTGAGCAATTCGATGAGGCGCTGAGCCAGTTCCGGGATGAGTTGTCAGCGGCGATTGACTCGGCCCAGGCCGAGATTACCGAGGCGCGCACCGAAGCGGCCGAAATCTCTGAAACCGCGTTTGAGGCGGAACGCGCGGCTGTCTTGCGCGGCGCCTGGGGCCAGGTTGAAACGGCAATCCGCAACGGCGCCCCCTATGCCGAGGCGCTGGCCGAAGTGCAGAACGGGCTGGAGGGTGAGATCCCTGAGGTGATCATTGCCAATGCGGAAAACGGGGTGCCGTCCCTGGCCGCTTTGCAAGAGGCATTCCCCGAGGCTGCACGTCAGGCGCTCGATGCATCGGTGCGGATGAGTGCCGAGGAAAGCACGTCGCCGATGGATCGCCTCGGCGCGTTCCTGCGGGTGCAAACCGGTGTCCGATCGCTCGAACCGCGGGAAGGGGATGATCCCGACGCGGTTCTGTCCCGCGCTGAGGCTGCGGTGCGCGCTGGCGATTTGGGGACGGCTTTGGATGAATTGACGGCCTTGCCCGAACCCGGGCAGGCCGCGTTGGCAGACTGGGCTGCAGGCGCAACAACACGTTCGGATGCGCTGGCGGCGATGGCCACCGTAGCCGACATCATTACGACGAACTGAGGGCGGCGATATGCTTTGGTCACTTGTGAAGATCGTTCTGTTTATCTGCATTATCGCAGGCCTCACGCTGGGGGCGGGTCAGCTGATGGACACCGGCGGCGGCGTGCGCGTCGCCATCGGGACACTGGAGTTTAACCTGGGGCCCCTGCAGGCGGTTATTGCGGCGCTGGTGATCCTGTTTGCCTTCTGGCTGATCCTGAAAATCGCCGGGTTCGGCGTGGCTATCCTGCGGTTTCTCAACGGTGACGAGACCGCGATTTCCCGCTGGTTCGATCGCAACCGTGAACGCCGTGGCTTCGAAGCGCTGGCCGATGGCCTAATGGCGCTGGCTTCGGGTGAAGGGCGCACGGCCATGTCCAAGGCCGCCCGTGCCGAACGCTATCTAAAGCGGCCCGAATTGACCAATCTGATCACTGCGCAAGCCGCCGAGATCGCGGGCGACACGAAAAAAGCGCAACAGGTCTACAAGACCCTTCTGCAGGATGACCGCACCCGCTTTGTGGGCGTGCGTGGCATCATGAAACAGAAGCTTGCGGAAGGGGATACCGACACGGCCATGAAGCTGGCCGAGAAAGCCTTTGCCCTGAAACCGCGCCACGAGGAAACCCAGGATGTTCTGTTGCGCCTGCAAGCCGACAAGGGCGACTGGAAGGGGGCGCGCAAGACCCTGAATGCCAAGCTCAAGTACGGGGCCCTGCCCCGGGATGTTCATCGCCGCCGTGACGCCGTTCTGGCCCTGGGCGAGGCGGGCGCGATTGTCGATGAGGACGCCAGCATTGAAGCGCGCGAGGCGTCGATCCAGGCCAATCGGATGTCGCCCGATCTGGTCCCCGCCGCGGCGATGGCGGCGCGGGCCTATGTCAAGCAGGGCAAGCACCGCTATGCCGCACGTGTCATCAAAAAGGCCTGGGCCGCGACACCGCATCCCGATCTTGCGGCCGCCTTTGCCGCCATCGAGCCCGACGAAAAGCCCGATGAGCGCATCAAGCGGTTCCTTGCGCTGACTAAGAACCATCCCAATCACCCCGAAACCAAGATGCTGCGCGCGGAGCTTTTCATCGCGGCGGAAAAATACGGCGAGGCCCGCAAAGCGATGGGGACCCTCGCCGAAGACGATCCAACGGCCCGGTCGCTGACCATCATGGCCGCGATCGAGCGGGGCGAAAGCGCGCCCGACAGCACGGTCAAGGCCTACCTCGCGCGCGCTGTCAACGCGTCGCGCGGGCCACAATGGGTCTGCGACAGCTGCCAGACGACGCCGGGTGCATGGGCACCAGTCTGCTCCAACTGTGGCGCGTTCGACAGCTTGACCTGGCGTGTGCCCACAGCGGGTGACATGGGCACGGCGCAAGGGGCAGAAATGCTGCCCTTGATCGTGGGGCAGAGCGACGATGCAGAGGAACCGGTTGTCGAAGACGTGGCCGAGGACGCGGTGGTTGATGTTGTCGAGGTCACGGATGTTGAGGTGATCGACGACAAGGCCGCCAAAGACGCGGACGCTCCCCATGTCAACGGGGCTGATACGATGGTCGACGTGCCGCCGGCAAACGGCAGCGACGGGGCGGCCGATGAGGCGCGCAAATAGAGTGGTCCGGGCCTAATTGGGGCGGGCCGATTTTGGTGTGGCTATCGGCTGTGATATTCGCGTCCCGCGGCGATTGACGTTTCCGTGGTATTGAGTAGAAGCGGGGTCTGGAAGCATGGCGGGCCGATACCGACGGTTTCGCCGCTGTGGCTCAGCTGGTATAGCACGTCATTCGTAGTTAGCGGGTCCCCGCGAGAATGACTTGTCAAACCAAAGAGTTGAAGGCACAGGAGTAGAACTAGTAGGGCCATAGTAGGGTCCAGGAAGCCGCTGTAGCTCAGCTGGTAGAGCACGTCATTCGTAATGATGGGGTCGGGGGTTCGAGTCCCTTCAGCGGCACCACTTAAACTCAAAAAAACAATAAAAAACAGTAATTTAGGCGGATTTATTTCCCTTCAATCCCCCTAGACGTCCCCTTTATGACAGGCAGTCAAAAGGGGAAACCCAAAAAAGACTCAGTTTAGCAACCAGACCGCCAGCCCAGCGCAGAGCAAGGTGAATACAGAGAAGAAGACAGCGGTGACAGCTACGTCGAGACCTTGCAGCATCCGAAGAACCATGCGCGCTATCCGGTTGTCCGCGGGGTCAATTCGGTGCGTCATGAACGCCCAGAAAATCGAAAGTAGCGCTGTTATGCCAATAACTTGAAAGGGGTTACCTGCCACATAGGCAGCGACCAAAACCACCGACTCTGCAACCTCTAGGTCTTCTGTGCCCGCTAAACGAGCAAAAATCCCGGTTGCAGCAACGAGGCCGAAAGCTGCAAAAAAGAAACTTCTGATAGTCTCGGTCAAGGACAGGCGCTTCTGGTCGAAGTGTCGGATTTCTTCCCTCGAAACTGAAAGCGACTGCTCCAGCTCGTCAAAATGAAACTCCTTGGCAGGTGAGTCCTGTCCGCCGTATGCCCTATCAAACGACAGCGCATAGGCGAGTATTCCTGATGCGCGAAACAGAGCCTTTTCGTTCTTAAATCTCTTGTATCGAATTATTGCCCTAAACAAAGAGTGCTGGGTCTCAGAAATCCACAGCGACTGGTCCTTCGAGATGTCACTCAGTTCCGTAATCGCATCATGTGTCGGGTGATGGTGCTGATGAACGTGGGCGATATCTTTCAAGAAGAAGAACGACTGATTTGCAACAGTGAGTTCTAGCTCCGGATCAAAGTCCGCCTCTCCTGCTTGGTTGGAGATGAGTTCTACCCTGCCGGGGCGTTCCAGAATGAACTCAAGAGTGTGAATTGCGGCATCCGCTGCTCCTGCTACCACATCTTCAGCGGTGTCATAGGACCCAAACCATCGCTTCAGTCTGCCATAGATGTCTTTGTCGTGTATCTCGTGGAGTAGGTGGATTTTCCCGGTGAGACTCTCACCGTCTTGTGCAATTTCGCCTTCGATGAAGAAGCAAAAACGCCCACTGATGCGAAGGACACGCTTGGCGATGGCCTCTCGAAGTGAGCTGACGGAATACGAGGCTTCTGCATATGGAAGAAGCACGTCCAACAGGTCGCGCCGCTGCATCATCCAGATTTTTTGACCGGCTACCTTCTTCCACGGCTTAGAAGGGTACGAACCAGTTCCCAGTGTCGTAAAAGATAGGTGGCCGGTTACCGTGGGGACCCAACCGGCAAACCGCATGTGTCTAAATCTACGCCGTTCGGCGCCCTATAACGTCATCAACGGCTTCCGTGCTGAGCCGCCTTTGAGCTTCAAGTTTACCTGAATTCAGGTTCACAGCGATACCGTGGCTTGCGCGCCGATCAGTATCTGCGACACCGGATTTTAGACGTCCAGCAAGAGCGACGGATGGGTTCTTAGGTGAAATTCTCTGATTAGCTCTATAAGCATCCTTGCCCGACGTAATCATGCGGATGGTCATTATGCCGAAGACCATCGCCATCGCACCGAAGCTAACACCCAAAACCAAGCGCACCGATTCTGTTGCAATTTCAAACATGTAGCCTCCACCCCCCAGGCCCAGTCTCAAGAATCTATGTGGCCGGGAGTTCCCGGCCACGCGCCCACAAAAAACTTCAATGGACATAAATAACATAGTTTAAATTACTAAATTCGTAAAGAGTCCTACGATTCAATGGCTTCTCAAATTGTTACTAGGCCGGTTCAGCACCTCAGTCAGCACTATTTCTGCCTGCCCAGCGTCTTTGTTGAGCTCTTGAAACACGCTTACGGCCTTCGTTCGTTTTAGGGCCGGTCGATAACCCACCATGAAACCTACACCGCCGCTTGCCCGGCTCAGACAACGCCCGGCACGGTGTACCCTTCCGTGTCTTTGCCCCACAGATGACGCGCTTACCGATGATGCGCTTCAACAGCTTTCGCGTTGAGCCAGTGAAGTTTTCTTCGATGAACTCGATATCGGATTTGGGTGATAAGACCCCATGCCGCGCGCGCATGTGTAGAGTTCCGGTATTTCGCCACCCCAGAGCCTTCGCAATTCTTTTCATCGCGTAGGCGAAAGGGTCAATTTCCGCCTTTGCTTCCCAATACTGAACGGTCTTGTGCGTAACCCCGGCCCGGCGCGCCAACCCACGCTGAGAAAGCCCTGCTTCTATTCGGGCCTGTTTTAGAAAAGCGCCTGTCATGTTGGGCAGCAAAGTTCACCGTGAAGAGTGCTTGGTCCAAGTCTGCATTGAGGATACACTCAAGGCTTATTCTAGCGAAGATTCATTTTTTCAGGATTAGTGATATGGCACGTATTTTGTTACATATTTTCAGTGCTTTGTTTGTTTTGTGTCTCGCCCCGAGGCCCGCGTTGACACAAGAAACGCTGCCGCCACACTTTGAGGCTCGTTTCGCTACATTCGTTGCTGAGCTAAAGCGCCGAGAAGATGCAAGTTCTTCAGAGACGTACCAGCAGTACAACGACAGGTGTGGCCACAGCTTCGGCAATGGCATCGTCTTGGACTACTTGGTGCTTGCATCGAATAGTGACAATCCCTCATTAGGAAGCGCACTAGCCAAGATTGATGCCCAGGCAAGATGCGTCAGCGCGGCACGGTTTCGGGATGTATATTTGGCTTTTCAGGCATCGTTTCTCGACGAAGCCGCCTTGGAGGAAAGCGGAACTGTTGGTGCACTTCTCCCCTTAGCGTATTTGCTGTGGGACTATGCGAGCCCCGCATTGAAATTCTTGACCGTGGACTGGCTTTCTACTGCGGTTGAGAGGGTCAACGCGGATGATGGCGTGGAAGTGTACTTCCCAACCGAGCTCGGGATCTATCCCATAGGCGTTGACTGGCGGAGCACGGCAGGACTGGTACTTGGGTCTTCGGGATGGGTGTCTGGCCTGTGTCGAAGCGCACAGATTTCTACGGTGGACGTGCCGATCGGTTCAGAAGTGTTGGCGCTGGGTTTTTGTCCGGCGGATTGTTCACACCCTGCTTTCCGCGAAAGAGTTGTCGGCGCCTTCCAAGTCGATGGAAGGCCAAGTGCGCAAATTGCGGAGGCTTGTGAAGCCAAGGCGTCAGCAGAAGACCAGCAAGGCGCCAGCGCCAGCGCTCCAGCCATTCGTCAGTGCCTTAAGGATTTTAGCGCCGCCAACTCAGGACTATTGGCCTGCATGACCGACGCCGCAATTGCGCGAAAACCTCTCGCAGGTTCGGTCCTGACATCGCAACCGACAGCATTCGCCTCAAAGCAGACGAGTGTAAATCGAAGATGCTGGCAGTCGCAGGGCGGGTCGACGACGGGTCGGTGGACGACAACTTATCGAACACGCGTTGATCAGGCTGAGACGCCCGGCGGTGCATACAAGTATCGCCGCGATGCTGTGCTGCGTGACCCCGGCGGCAACATTCTGATGTGGGACCAAATTGAAAACCAGCGGCTTGAAGACGGTACCACCATTCAAGACCGCGAGAACATAGACTACGTGAACGGAACCGCCCATCGGACAACAGTCACGCGCAATGCGGATGGTGATGTCGTTGAACGAGAGGAAACCGCAATTGCAAGGGACTCCGATGGTAATTGGTCCGGAACTAAAACAATTACCGACGAAAACGGAAACGTATCGACCAGACCGTACACCCCTGGAGACGACGAAATCCCCGATGACGCTGCTGATGTCACTGCGGTTGGGGACAGTGATGAGACAATGTGCAGCCCATTGGACGATACATGCGCCAATGACTGTTCTATCCTAGATCAAGGAGTTCAAGCGGCTGCGGCTTGCCTTGGCATTGCTCAAGACACTGCCAGCCTACCCTCACCAGGTAGTGGTCCTGACCCATTGATCTCCCAGCCTGACCCAACTGTTGTCGAAGAAATCAACAGTGAACTTCTAGGGCTTCAGCAATGCTTGATGGACGCAATCGGCGTCCGGAGCAGTCAGCCAATAACGCAAAACGACTGCCGCAGTTACACGCGATGCCCGAATGGCGAGGAACCGCGAGGCGAAGGGTGCACGTGCGGACTGGACCAACAAGTACCGGATGAAGGGCCAATCGCAGATTTTTGCCCCTTGGTTGTCTGTGACAGCAGCGCACGTCACTGTCCATGTGAAGAGCTTGAGCTCGGTGGAGCGGTTGTGGGCGGCCTGCCGGGGTCGCCAGAACCTCGGCCTATTGTGAACGCGCTTGGTGAGTATCGCTGATCTATTGCCGCCAGTGACGACTACAGCGCAGGAAGGGCTCCAACACGTGCGGCGCTACTTTACTGCATGGCAGATATATAGACTGGCGCATTTTTTGAGCCACGTAGGCGCCGAAAGCGGCTCAGTTCTTGAGCCACTACGCCTCAATAGGTGTGTCGTCGTTGCCGATTTCCTCTGAAGTGGCGCAATTCTTGAGCCGGGGAGGCTCAGTTTTTGCGCAGGGGTTTTGTTTTTCACGCCACCGGACAAACGACTTGGTAGGCGCGCCACTCCCGGGCATCGGTTCATCTTCAAGCGCCCAGCGCGCGGTGCGCCGGTGGTCATCCGGCCCAAGGCATGGCGCCTCGACCATTCGGATAAAGCCTCTGTTCATAAGCGTCCCAAAATAAGCGGCGACAGTGTTCCTCGACACGTTCAGCAGTGCAGCAGCTTCCCTATGGCTGAGTGTGATGTGCCCGTTGTTGTTGCCTTTGAAACGGCGCTTCAACTCAACAAACAGTGCAGGTGGCCCAGGCTTCATCGAGCGCCACGCCTCGGTCTGCATTACCTAGAAGGGAAGCTGGACCCGCCACCTAGACCAATGAGCTAAGTCTCCTTCATAAGTCACCTTTGTGAGCCCGTGGAGCACCGCGATGCGTGCCGTTTCAATGGTCTGAACAATTGGAGTTTCGCCCCAAAATCAGTACTGCGACCTAACTTGGACGCAAACCTCCAACTCGGTGTCATACATACCACATCCGAGTTCTTGCCAGTCGCTAATCAGGACGGATGATCGTGGGAGATAATCGGTCCAAGCATCCGCAGGAATAGGATCAGTTTGGCTGATTATCTCGAATTGCCCGTCTTTTTGGATCTCGCCGATAAGCACCGGCTTCGTCAGGTGGTGGTTAGGCAGCATTACCGCAGTACCGCCGGTAAGGTTTGGGAATTCTTGACCATACATCGCATCGCGTACAGCATCGACGTCCGTCGTACCTGCTTCGGTCACCGCGTTCACCCACATGTTAAATCCGATGTAGTGCGCCTCCATTGGGTCGTTGGTCACGCTGTCTTCGCCCATGCGTTGTTTCCACTCGGCGACCCAGGCCTTGTTGGCTTCGGTGTCAGCAGACTGGAAGTAGTTCCATGCCGCTAGATGGCCCACGAGCGTAGAGGTGCCGAGGCTTGAAAGCTCTTGTTCACCAACAGACAACGCCACGACCGGTATGTCTCTTGCAGAGATGCCTTTTGCGGCAAGCTCGTTGTAGAAATGGACGTTGGCGTCGCCATTGATGGTCGAGATGATGCCAACCTTCTTGCCGTCGGCGCCAAGTGCCCGGACGTCGGCTATGATTCTGGACCAGTCGGAATGGCCAAAGGGTGTATAATTGACGAAGATGTCTTCGCCCGGAATGCCCTTATCTAGTAGGTAGCTTTCCAGGATGTTGTTCGTCGTGCGAGAATAGACAAAGTCTGTGCCAAGCAGGGCGAACTTTTCGACGCCGAGTTCATCAAGAAAGTAGTCCGTAGCCGGGATCGCCTGCTGGTTAGGCGTAGCGCCGGTATAGAAAATGTTCTTCGAGCTCTCTTCGCCCTCGTACTGGGCCGGATAGAAGAGCAAGCCGTTCAGTTCTTCGATCACCGGCAGCAGTGACTTGCGGCTCACACTGGCAGACGCTCCAAAGATCACGTCGACCTCGTGAACCGTTAAGAGTTCGCGCGTTTTCTCCGCGAAGAGCGGCCAATCTGAAGCTGGGTCAACGACAACTGCTTCGAGTTGTCTTCCCAAAAGACCGCCATTCGCATTTTGCTGCTCTATCAGCATCTCCATTGTGTCTTTGAGCTTGGCCTCTGAAATCGCCATCGTGCCCGACAGTGAGTGCAGTACACCGACCTTAATTGGAACGGAGTTGCCTGCGACCAGATAATTCCTGTCGAAGGGTCTGCCGTCTTCACAGGATTTGACCTGTTCGCCTAGTATAGTGACTATGCGAATTTGGCGATCAAAGCATGTTTCATTGAACTCCGGGTTCAGATTGAACTCAAGAGTCGCGTTGCGGGCATCGAAATCAGAGGAATCATAAGCGAAGCACGCCTGCGTACGACCAACGTACAACACTACGTCTCCATTCCTTGCCACAGCAGAAAGCCTATTAAGCTCCTCGTACAAAGGGGTTTTTGTGCCGCTTTCGTCCATAAGTGCCAGCACGCCTTCTATAGTGGCTTCGGACAGCGTCCACACTGTTTGAATTCCGACCTTCTTCTCCTCAGGAGAAGCTGTCCTCAAACCGGAATTCGAACAAGCTGCATTTGCTGCAGAGCAACACAGAAAGCAGACCCCAAGTACTAAAAACCAGTACCCTCGAAAGCTCTTTTTACGAATTGTTCGTCCTCTCCATACTTTACCGTTACGAGGAATATCTCTACTTCGCCTTGCGCACACTTTTTTTCGTTTCCACTTCCAGGGCCGCAGACTCGGGCCAGCAAGTCTTCCACAACCACGCGATACAATTCATTTTCACGTGGCAAGTCAAATTCTGTCACCGGTACCGTAAGTGCCTCACCAATTACTGGCGTGGTATCTTGTAATGGGAAGGTAACAATCGGTCTAATTTCCAGCTCACTGGGCGCCATGACATTTTCGCCTAGCTTCTGTGCAGTGACCCATAGCCTCCAGCCATCCTGGCTATCAAACCAAGCATTGTAAGCGGCCTCTGTCTGAGACTTGACGTTGGCGTCGACATCACGTCTCGAAGCGCTGTCGCCAAATTGAAGCAGTAGGGCTATCGCTGCAACGGCCGCTCCAAGTAATCCAACCGGTTCTGAACGAAGTGAACGCCACACTGAACTAGCCAGCCTGGCAGCTTTCCTGCCTAACCGCTGTGTGCGGCCGTTCTCCCTTTGTCCATTACTCATCTCGCCAACAATAGCATTTTCTGACACCGAGCCTTAGCGCATCTTCCTCGTATAACAAACATTCTGGCCGATTTGAGGTCTTGGCGTCGCAGTTCCGATTGTACTCCGTGGCCATCGTGGGCTGATCAGTGCCACAGTTTCTTTTGCTAGAGCACAAACCTCGGGACCTCAATCCAGAAGAATCGTGAATTCTCAGCACGTGCCGTTTTCCTGTGGGGTGGCGCAGATTCTTGAGCTGGGGGTTTTTCCTGCCACCGGGTAAAAGACTTCGATGGTGCACCACCCCCTGGCATTGGTTCATCTTCGAGCGCCCAACGCGCGGTGCGCCCTTGCCCATCCGGTCCTAGGCATGGCGCCTCCACCATTCGGATGAAACCTCTGGCCATCAGCGTTTCAAAATAAGCGGCGACAGTGTTTCTCGACACGTTCAGCAGCGCAGCAGCTTCCCTATGGCTGAGTGTAATGCGACCGTTGTTGGTGCCATTGAAACGGCGCTTCAGCTCAACGAAAAGTGCCCTTGGTCCGGGCTTCATGGTGCGCCAGGCTTCGGTCTGCATAACCCAATGGTGAAGCTGGACGAACCGCCCAGCTCCACGCTTGTTTTTCTTGTATCCCTTTCTAGCCATCAGCGCTTCCCGTGGCCCGCCAAAGCGAGCCAGAGGCGCACGGCCACCGTGGGGCTGTTGCACCGCCCCACACACAGCCACACCGGCTCTGCGGCGCCCTCAGGGCGCCTGCGAACGAACACGGCCCAACGGGATTTGTCGTGGCCCAGACGCGCCATCAGCTGCCACCGTAGGCAAGGGGGGCTAATACCCGTGCTCGTGCCTCAGAGACACCATAACGGCGGCACAGGCGGCGGATACGCGGGCAGGTCATTGCGGGTTGCCCTTTGGGTCTAGGTCGCGTGCTGACCTCGGAATCCGCAGCGAATTGATGTCGGCTCGCTCACTCAGCCAATAGTGGGCGATGTTCTCGGGGCCGCGATACTCGACCTCAACGGGCCAGCTGTAGTGGCGCCTTAATCGGTGGATGATTGCCCCTAGGCGCCAACCACGAACCTCGCGGATTTCCATCCGGTGGTTTATGGTTCGCCCCTCCAGCAGGGCCTTGCACGTCCAATAGACCTGCGACTTGCCTGAGTACCATTTATTGCTCGCCATTCTCTTGCCTTTCAGTTGTTTTTGAAAGGCGCTGAGGCTATCTATGATCTGTTCCCGCAAAGAACAAAGCGACCCCAACGCTTGGTAGTCCCCCAGCTTGGGGTCGCACCTATTCCGAGAGTTCTGCCAAAACGGCGTCGATTTGTTCTTCCGGCCAATACAACCGAGACCCAAGTTTTACGGGCTTGGGTAAGCGCCCAGCCTCAATATCGCGGTAAATGGTGGAACGGCTTCGGTGGCCCAATTTCGCCTGCAGCTGAGTGAAATTCAGAAAAAACTGCGACCGGTAGTCTTTCGTTTGCATTGCTATGGTGCCCCAAAATGTAGTTTGTGGCACCTAGGTAGCTGTTCATGTGTCAGTAATGGTCACTAGAAACCCCGCTAATTTTCCTCTTGCTCCTTACGTTCGAAATCCCTGATTGATTGCAGCGCCGTAGCAGCACGCACCGGCGACCCGTCGTCCATCAACAATCCTATGTCCTCAAAAACGTCTTCGATCAGACGACCCATCGGCCCTGGGTCATGGTGCCGCTGAGAGACTGGCACATTGGCCCATAGGCGCTGCAACCATTCCGAGTGGAGTGCTTCGAATTCTGCGCCGTCGGCATCATGTCGCAAAGGCTTCGGTGGAAAATCTCCAGCGACTAGTCTTTGGTGAAGGCCCCAAAGGTATTGGCATTCGAATGCGACAGAAGCGGCTGCCCAATTTCGCTTACCTGTGAATTCCCCTCTTCCTTTGGTCCATCGCAATACATTGCGCGTGGAAAGAAGAAGCGCGTCCATTGCAGCGGTAATGCCTGCAAGAGACATTTTTTGCTCCGCACCATGCATGCCAAGCAACAACTGTGTTTTGGTTGATTTACTCAGAACTTTGAAACTGGATTTGGCCTGCAACAAAGAACGTTGCAGTGCTTCCAAATCAGGTCTGTCGGTAGCAAGGCCGAAGGTCCGTTCCGGTTCTAGAGATGCACGCACTAGCGAATTTGCGTGTAATCGAACTTCGTCCAGCCCGTAAGCATTCGCTTTGAGCAGGGGCAGGTGTTTCGAGAGCGTTTGGCAAACGTTATCCTCGATGGTCTGCAAGTCTGGCAATGTCCGTCACCCCGCATCGCAACACTGCCGTTCCCCACAACGACATAACGCTTTTGCGCTGCTCCAAAAAGTCCGTCCGTCGATAGGCACGCTCTACACTTCCGCCGCTGATATGCCCCAGCGCCGTTTCCGCGACCTCACGCGGCGTGTTGGTCGCCTCGGCGCACCAGTCTCTGAACGAAGACCGGAAGCCGTGTGGCCTTGCATCCAAGCCTCTACGGCTCATGTAGGCGCTCATGGTCATATCCGAGATAACGCCGCGTCGAACGCCAGGGAAAAGAAACCCGTCCCGCGAAAACTTCCGTGCCTCGGCGACGACGCGCTGGGCCTCGGTCGATAGCGGTACCCGGAAATCGTGCGTCGCACCCACGCGCCCCTTCATATGGTCCGCCGGGATGGTCCAGATATCACCGACAATCTGGTCCTCATGGATATGACGCAGCGGAAACGAACGAACCGCTGTCAGAATAAGGAGTTGCAGAGCTAACTCGGTAACGCTGCCGCCCATTAAACTCCGGTAGAAAACGGGCACGTCGCGCCAATCCATCGCTGGAACGTGCTTGACTGTGTGGCGCTGTTTGCCGAGCAGGGCGCGTGCTTTTTCAGGTGCTTGCAGGTCCACATCTAGGCCCAGCGCCGCCGCGTGTTTGAAACATATGTTCAGGCGGTTCATGGCTTTGCGCGCGGTGTCAGCCTTAACATGCCAGATCGGGCTCAAGGTGTCGCGGATATCGCGCTGGTCGATTTCAGCTATGGGCATCTGGCCGAGTTTCGGAAGGACGTGAAGTTCAAGCGGGGTAAACCAACGGCCTGCCTTGCCATCGTTCTTGAGTTCGGCTTTGCGGCTTTCAAAGGCGTCTACTGCGATATCGCGTAGGATATGCAGGTTGCGCTCTGCCTCGCGGCGCTGGCGGTCGCGCTCTTTGATTGCGTCCTTGCCTTGCCGCACAACGGCCCGCCACGTCTCGGCGTTTTGGCGCGCTTCCTTTAGGGTAATTTCAGGGTACGCCCCCAATCCCATCTCATGCCGACGCCCGTGGATCGTGTACCGCAGCACCCATTGAGCGCCGCCATCGTTACGCTTGTAAATCCAGAGCCCGCCGCCGTCCGAATACTTGCCAGGCGCTGCGGTTTTGACGGTCGCTGAGTTTAGCTTGTGCAGTGGACGGGCCATTCTGTCCCCTTTTCAATCCCCCTCTATATATGGGATATGTTGGGGCAGAATGAAATGCTGTAGAACACCTATTGCCATAAAATACGGGAATGTACGCTTATGCCGGTGCGCGGTGATACATCAAGATATAGAGATTAGTTGCCCTTCAGCGGCACCACTTTCCCCACAGACAAGTCCAATCAGATCCTGCATCGTCTTGAGTATCGGGGCTTCTGAGGATCCCGGCGTGCTGCAAAGTTCATGTGCATCCATCTAAATGCCCCAGCCGTACCACTGAACGACCCAAAGACCTGCTTGCTCAAGCTAAGGGAGAAACCGTACACGGTCGGAGGGTCTATTGGGTCGTATATCCCAGTGGCGCTGAGCGAGGCGCGCCTTTCGAACTTCAAGTTTCCAGTTGGGGTAAAGGAAAAATGGGTTTCGCTCGGCGCTTGTCCATCTGAAGCGGGTCAGAGCGAACGGGCGAGATCACCCAAGACGTAGTGTTATGTGGCGAGGGCCACACAGATGACGAAATAACCTCTCTCGGTTCTCGTGCGGCATTCTCGAACCAGGTTGAGGGGTATGGGATAACCGGATTTTGGGAGCTTCCGTCGACGAGCCATCCGTTAGCGTAGGACGATCAAAATGTGGCCTGATGGGATCGACTGCATGCCCGACACAGCCCGGCGCGTTATTCCGAAGTCTCGAACTAAGACGCGCTATCGACAAGGCAGCGCTTACACGGTTGGCGCGGCGATCAAAGTGACCGCGAAAAGTAAGGCTTGACCCCAATGGATACCAAATGTTGGGGATGAGTTCTCTTGTAACCGCTTTATTACCTCTAACCCCAATATCTAGTAGAGACAAACTTAGAAATGAGCTATCGGTGGTGAACCCTATCAGGTCGCACACCAGCTTGTGATCCGGGGGTCCCGTGCATCGCGGGAATGCGGTCTTATCTGAAGAGCAGAAGCATGACCAACGCGGATTACAAAAATACAGAAGTCAGAGTTAACGAACTGTTAGGGCCCATTTGCGAAATGTTGCCCGATCTCAGTATGGCGATTCTGCACGGGTGTAGGGCTAAGAATTCAATTGATAGAGAGCCTTGCGGCCTGGATTTCAGGCAGATATCGTGCACCGGCCAACGTAAACCAGGGCGAAATTTCGCAAAGACGGAAGACGTCGCCACGGTGTTGCCATAGTCAAGAGGATGATGCGCCTTGGTATGGGACGTCCAGGAGTGCTGAGCCATGGGTAAAGATAAAGAGTACATAGATACACCACACGGGCATTTTCTGTACGTTGCTGCCGAAGCAGCGCGTCGCCACGTCGACGCCGTTCACAGGCAGCTCACTCGCGCGCAACTCGGCAATTACGATGTGAGTACGCGCAATGGGACCATCGGTGCCAAGATGCTTGTACAGCAGGCTATCCTTATGCTCGATCTGTTGGGATTTGATGTCTCCGAACTGTCGCATTGTGAACGTGATTTTCTGGCTGACCGCCTGGCAGAGCATTGGGTGGAAGTCCGCGACTTCATGTTCGACACCCATCTCAATGACGAGCGCAGTAATTCAAAGCGCCAGAAATTCCTGACGAAAGAAGGGGCGCGCGAGGTCATGATCCGTGAGATGACGGCGCGCCAGCACATCGATCTGAACGCCCTGACCGACACGGTCCAGGCCCTTGCGGCCGATCCTCTTTGGCAGTTTCTTGTGCTGGAGTTTCCCGGCAAGCGTGCGGAAACGGACATGCTTGTGGTCAAATCCGCGCTCGATACGATCAACGGCGGCTTTCAAGTGCTTGGCCCCGCAGACGCCCAAGACGCAGCTGAAAGAAAGGGCCGGGGCACCGGCCTTTTTCAATTCGCACCCCTGTTCAGCTTTCAGAACTGTGAACCCCTGAAGCAAAGGCAGCTATTCAGAAAGGCGAGCGAGTTCATTTCATCCAGTATCGACAACCCGAACGAGCCGCCGCATCTTTTTGTGATCGCGTCTGACGACAACTCCCACAACCTTGTCGATAGGCTGAACCGGCACCAGCTCGGCAAAAATAGCTTGATCGGTTTCCAGCATTTGAATGTTGAGAAGTTCGATAAGAACGATTGGATCCATCCAAAGGACAGACCAATCACTGCTGCAGCTGCCGCAGTAAAATCGGCCGAGCATATTCTTGATCTAAAGGTGCAAGGCAAGTCGAAGAACAGTCAGGATAGACTGTTCACACTTTGGCAAAACACCAAAGAGCTTCAGCAGACCCTGAACACTGCGCGCCGGGTCAATGCGGGCGGTGGTCCCTCGACCCCAATCAAGTGGCCCGAGCTTGAGCTGAAGTATCGCGACTGGACCGCGCCGGGAAAACCGGGCGGTGACGTCAAGCCCGGGCGCGGCAGTAACCGCCGCTGGCAAGACACCAAACCGGCCGTCTATTTCCAGCAGTACCTTGCCGACAAGCAGGGTATTTTCACCCTGGATGATATTCGTGATGTTGATCGTCCTTTGTATCTGGCGATTCTCAATGGTATGAAGGAGTGGCCTGATTATGACATCAAGCTGGGCCTCCTGCCGCGCGCGCGGACTAAACCTGACGCGGAGCAGGTTATCGATTAGGACATCCGTCTAAATCTTTGAGGCAAAGCCGAAAATAGACTTCGCCTAAGATTAAATCTCGTAGAGATGCCGGCAACAGGCTTGATAACGCAAAACTGACTTCCATATAAATAAAACGTCTACAGATATGCATAGATGTATTGGGAGCTTGCCGATGCCAAATGATCCACCAAAAGGAGACGACGAAGACCTGGGCGAGCGCCTTGCGAATGCAGAGGCAGATCGTGAGGAATGTGTGGATTTTCGCATTCACAAAGTGACCGTGAATATCGAAGCGACCAGCCGTTCCTATGTTCGTCAAACCCGCAAACGCGCCAAAGACGCAGCGAAAAATGCTCCCAGATCAAAGACCAATTCGAAGCCGTTGCCAAAGAGTTGGACGGTCACCTTTGGACCTTTCTCACGACAATTCCTGCCACCTGAAAACCGCCTCGGGCGCGCCGCGGTTTATTTGGCAGCCTCACTGACTGTCGCATCCTTTCTCTTTCCCGCCCAGGCCGAGGCTGCTTTCGCCGCGTGTTTGAAGTTGTTCACCCCGGCGATCGAGCAGCGTGACCTAGACTGCTCCACGGTCGAATTGCACCGGATCTCAGGTGTTCAGGTCGCGCATGTCCCGACCGATAAAGATTGCAGCGATAGCCACTACAAGACCGTCAACGTCACCGCAGAAAACCACGATCTCCGCCTGCCTGCCACCGAAGCGGTGGAAGGCGCTGTCGGTTCGATCCTGACCTATAACCCCATAGGCATCGCGCGCGCGGCGAAAAACCTGTTCCAGATCGGCGGTTCCGGCCCCGATCAGTCAGCGTTTGAATACGTCGCCACCGACGGTGAACGGATGACCCGCTGGCAGAAAATCGGTTGGCTGACACTGCATGGCCCTGTCATTGCGGCGCATTACGCCCAAACCAAAGAAGAGCGTGAGGTTTTCGCCCACAATCATCTCCCGTGTCTACGCGGGATCGAAGGATTTGGCCCAACTGTACAGCGTCTTTCTGGCGGCTATTGCAACCTTTTGGTCGGCAAACGCCCTGGCGACCCGGTCACCACGGTCGAAGCCTGCGTCATTGCTGTCAGCCATTGGCGCCAGTTCGCTGTGCCCGGTGCCGATGCAGACACCGAGGCTTTGGCGACCATGGACGCGCAATTCACTGGCATGAAACAGCGCGCAGACAAGCGCTGCCTGCAAAAGCTCTGGACGGGTGCCGATCTTGACCGCGCCCGGGCCGAGCTTGCGGAGCTTGCGCGCCCAGAGCTCGATTTCATTCTCAAGAATGGTCGTCCGCAGGTGCATCCTTTCCCGGCTGCGCGGACGTGGATCGCAACCATGCGGGTCATGGACGGCGAGATCCGGCTGGACCGTGCGGCTCAGAGTGCGATGGAAGAGGTGGTTGCGAACGATCGCGATACCGTCTTGGCCCCGCGTTTGGCCGATGGGCTTTGTGTGGAATTCGGCGGCACTTGCGACGATCAGGACCAAATCGACATGTTCCTGATGCTGGCCGAGCCCATGGCTGATGGTCGGCTGGAACCCCGTGCGGTGCTCCAGAACCGTCCTGGGCTGTTAACCCACACCGGGCACGAGGGGCAGCGCAGCTTTGCGTCGACGATCAAACCGCTTTTGGTCCCGATCATCATCGAAGATCTGCATCGTGGCGACTACCGGGTCGATCTGTGCAAACAGGCCGCAAAGGGCCTGCGCGATGCAGACGGCAACGAAGGCGGTGCGTGCAGCGACAGCGCCAATTGGCTGAACCTTGAGGCCGCGCTGGCGGAAAGCTCAAACCTGGCGTTCAACTATGCGCTCAGCCACATCGATGAAGACCGGTTGCGCGATTACCTGATCCATCTCGGCTTTCACGTGCCAGGCGATCTGACAGGTTTTACGCTGCGGCGTGCGCTGTTGATGGGTGACCGCGTGACCATCTCCGCAGACGCGTTGATGCGCGCCTATGCCACCGTGGCTCTTGATCGTCCGATGCAAAGCCCGATGATGCTGGATCGGGCAGCACAGGCCCCCCTCGATCTGAGCGGTTTTGCCAGTGCCGCAGCGCGCACCCGCGCCGCAGCCGTTCTGGGCGCACCGGTCACCCACAGCGAAGGCACCGCGCGCAGTGTTGCGGCGCTGGCTCGGCAACACGGTTGCACGGTTCCTTCTGGCAAGACCGGCACCGCCGATGCCGAAGGCCAGCCCCTTGCCCGTGACCGGGTATTCGAGGCGATGGTTCAGTGCGATGGCCGTCAGATGCTGGTGCTTGCCCTTGTCGGCGCCCCTGCGGTCGACCGCATTCTCGGACCGGAGGTTCGCAGCCGTCACATCAACGAGATGGCCATCAAAGCCGCAATCAAAGCCCTGAAGTCGTGAAGGAGGAAACGCCATGACCCGTTTGCTGAACTACTTTTATTACACGGTGATGCTCTTCTCGGCAGCCACCACTGCGGTTGGCGCATTCACCTGGCTGAGCACCCATGTGAATATCACAGCAGCCGCCCTTGTTGCGCTTGCCGGGTCGCTGATGATCCAGCTTGGGATCGGCGCGTTTTACCAGAGGTTCGCGGTGACGGGCCGCTCGCGCGCGCCGATCTCTGCCGCGGTCTGGCTGATGGCCGCGCTGCCCTTCAGCTTGCTTTCGGGTGGGTTTGCTTCTGGTGCGAACGCTTACTTGTGGGAAACTGCAACCGCCCAGCAGCGGTTGGACGAAGCGATCGTTTCTGAGGCGTCGGGGCCGGCGCAAATCGTCGTTGCCCGGATGGCCGAAATCGATCGCCGCTTTCGTGACTATGAAAAGTTTTCCCAGGATGAGGCGGAACTGGAAGAGGCAACCGGGCAGTCGTGTGATGGGCTCGACCTGCCGGGTGATTGCGGAACGATTTGTGAGTTGCGCAAGGCTCAGGCAGGTGATGCCAGCGATATGGCGGCGCTTGCCCGCCAGGTCCTCGGGCGTGGCGAGACGCTTCTTGGTTCGGCGAGCGGTGTCGTCACCCAGGACGCGGTAGACCGCATTTGGAAAGAGGCCCGCGCATTGGCCCGGTCGACCGAAATGGATCAGTTGCGCGACTATGTGCAGGGCGAACGGCGCGGTTTCGAAGGCGCCGGTTTTGAAACGCCGGACGGCCTGCGCCAATGTAATGATACTGCAGCAGCCGATCGCCTAGAGGAGATCGAGACGCTACTGTCCTCGCCGATCGACCTGCCCGACATCCCGCCCACCGTGCGCGATGTTGCGCTGGCCGGTGTCGCGACCGAGAACTTTGCTGCCCTCGGCACAGTTCTGAATGCGGCGCTTTTCGGTGGTGCCGCTGGGCCAAGCTTTGCCGAGGCCCTTCAGACTGAAGCAGCCGTCTTTTATCGCAAGTTTTGGGCGTTTTCGCTTCTGATCGAACTGATGTGTGCGGTTCTTGGTATGCGCTATGCGGTGATCCAGGTACCGTCCTGGCCGATCCGTCGGGACTATGGCCTTGCCAGCGCCGCCGAAACCTTGCGGGCCGAACAGCTCTACCCGCTCTATGCGCAGCTGACGATCCGTCAGGCGGGGAACACCTACTTCCTCGAACCCGTCCATGGATCGATGTCACTTGGCCAAAACGCCTTTGTCTTTGCAAACGCGCGCAAGCTGGAAAAGCGCTATGGTGGAAGCACGGTTGATCTGTATGAGTTCGCTGACCCGGAAGAAGCCGCGCGTTTTGAGGCGGCCACCGGCACCAACCTGGCGCGTATCTACCGTGTCCGCAAGCCGCAGGCGTTCGAGCGTGAACTGGCCGGGCTGATTGGCTACACCGATCTGGGTCGGTCGACCGGTCCGTCGCCAGCACCAACCAAGACGCCGCCCACAGGGCCAGGCAAACACCCGCATCCCGAGACCGGGCCGACGCCTGCAGATGAGCCTCGCGTTACCCAGTTTCCGGGAGTCCGGGTAAGCGGGGCGGCAAGCTGATGCAAAGAGATCGGCACGTGTCAGGATTTGTCGGCGTGATCTTCACGCTGCTCAAGCTCCCTGTCCTGATTGTGCTGACAGCGGCGCGGCGGAAAGGCCTCGTGTTCCTCGTCCTTTTCGCCGCGTTCAGCCATCTTGATCAGGTCTATCCCTGGCTAGGTGGTAAGATGACCGTCGTGGGAACGGTTCTTTTGCCGGCCGTTGCAACATGGCTCTGGATTCAATTCGGATATGCCTGGGGTATCTCGGCACGTCATTTCTTCGTTGCTGGCGTGGCGCTTGGATATGCAGGTTTCATGGGGCTGCTGAAAGCCTGGGTGGCGGCGGCGGGATCAGAACTGCCCACCTGGATCGTGATGGCATTCACCGTCTTGTTGGGCCTGCCGACCCTGATTGGTGCGGGCGTTGCCAGCCAGGTGGCCGGCTATAATTTGCCAGCGGCCACGCGCTTGATGCACCCCGATGGGCTGACCGCACAACTGGCTAATTTGAACCCGCTGCTGGTCAGCGCAAGTCTGGCGGTTCTGTTTCTGTCCGTTCGCACGGTGAACACCGGACGGGTCCGTTGGTTGTCAGACCGCCCGCGGACACCGGAACACCTCAGGGCTGAGGCGCAGAACAAAGTGCTGTCGGTGCGTGCTGCTGTCCGGCATCTGAACCCCGGTCTGAAAGGTGTCATGAGCCGGGTTCGCGCGTTGTGGTCTGCAAAGGCGCAGCGGCTTTCGGGCGATGAATTGATCCTTGCGGCAGACCTTCCCGGTCCCGGCCAGCAGTCACTCCACGCGATTGGAACCCGTGCGGGGCTGTTAACTGGTACCATCCTTGCGCGTCTCGGCTTGCAACTGGAATTGACGCCTTTCGACTTCAATCCGATTGCAACCGCCCGGCTTGAGGCCCACGCTATTGCATACGGCGGCGCAGGCACCTGGAAAACCACCGGGCCACGCAATGGCGCGGTGCTCTATCGTGATGCGCCGATGGTCACTTTCGACGTGCAACGCAATGCGATGGACTATGACATTCCGGCGCGCATCGCACTTGGTCGCAATCCGCTGCTTTTCGACACCGAGCTTGCCGATCAATCGGCCAGCATCAATATCTCAGCCACGCTCGACCCGAACAAACCCGATTTTGCCACCCGGTTGCGAAAACGGCACCGCATTATCCTGCCCGACGCCCCGTCCACGGGTGGCAACGACGATCTTCGCAAACGCACGCGGTCATGTTTGTCGGCTGTGCATGCCGGGCTGATCACGGCCTGCCGCATGGATGGCGAAGAAGCCACTGTGGCCGAGCTCTACCGCATCGCACGCAGCGACAGGCTTGTGCCGTTCCTGAAATGGACGGCTGAATTCGGCCCCGAGACGTTTCGCGCCGATGCCGGATCGCTGGCAGAGGAACTGTCGCACCCTGATGGGAACCTGCTGGCGTCGATGCAGTTCTTTATCGGCAATGAATGTGCCTGGATGGCCGAACCTGAAAAGTGCAACCTTGTCGATGGCACGACCGATTTTGTCGCCGATCCCAACGATGTGGTGGGCGACGCGGGCCGGGCGGACTGGATCATTCAAAGCAGCGGTGACGAGGTCGAAGACAGCCCCGCAGTCTACCAGCTTCTGATCCTCGAAATCATCGAGGCGCATATCAGCCGCACCACCGAAGCCTGCCACGGACTGCCCCGCACACTGATGCTGATCGACGAGCTGCCTGCACTTTTGCCTGCCTTGGGCGCGCTTTTCACCGCTGTGCTCGAACGCCACCGCCAGAAAGGGCTCATCGCCTTTTATATGATGCAAAGCAGCGAGCAGCTGGACCTCATTCTGGGCAACGGCACCGCGCAGCGTTGGGAAAAGAACTGTTCCGTGGTGATCCACGCCCGCCCCGATGACCCAGATGATGCTGAACGGGTGTCGTCCAAGGTGGGTGACGGTCTGTTCGTGCACGAAAGCCACTCGGGCGCGTCGGGCGGTGAAGGCGCCAAGGCCGAAATGACGGCTCGGGAAACATCTCGTGCGATTTCGCCGACCGAACTGATGCAAATGGCCAACGGCGACTGCCTTGTCATTGCCCGAACCCATACCGGTGCACGCCGCGTGTTTCGCGGCCGCATGCCCAATTGCTTTGTTCACCCCTATATCCGGCGGCGGCTGATGACTGCGCGAAAGGCCTTTGCCCGAATCCAGCAAGAGGCCCAGAGCATCCAAGATGTTCCGGCCCTCCCACCGCCGGCGGACGACGATGTTTTGTGCCTGCCAAACCCCAAGACCACCAAGTGAAAGGATGACTGATGCCACCAAAGCCAAGCAACACACCCAAAGCGCCCCGCGCGCCTGCGCCCAAGCCTTCCGCCACATCCCGAATCGTGGTGCCACAGACAGCAAAACCGGCAACGCCACCTGCGGCCAAAAAGACCGCAAAGATTGGTGATGGTCTGTTCCAGAAGAGCATCAAGGCCGTAGAAAAGCTGGGGACCGGAAAACCTGCGGCACAGAAGAAGACCGCTGCCAAGCCCGCGAACCAAAAGGCAAAGCCCAGGGACGTAGCTTCTGGGCAAGCCAAAGTCAAGAACCCGGTCAATTTCCCAATGCCAAAGTCAGTAATCGACGCCGCCAAGAACTGGACACACAAGACCTGGCCCACAACGCGCCAAAAGATCTGGAAGACCCTTGCCAAGGACAAGGACTGGCAGGCCCAGAACAAGCGCATTGCCACGCCAGACAACGTGGCCCGCATGGAAAAGGGCAAAGCCCCCATTGCCCCACTGGGGCAACGGCGGGGGAAGCGCGACAAAGTGGAGTTGGATCACATCAGGGAACGGCGTGATGGTGCCAAGGTCAATGTGGTAAAGAACCTGCGCGGCGTCGATCCCGACACCCACACCCGAAAAATTACCCGCAAGCACAACGTTGCGGCTGGCTCGAAAATGGCCAAGGAGCTGCGCGATCCGAGAACCTATAAGGACAAGGCCGAGAAAAAAGTCTCGACTGCGCAAAAACTCAAAAAGCCTTTGCGTCTGTTTTAGCGCGCGCAAAGATCGTCAAAGAAACCCCTGGCGTTCGCATTGCCAAGGGAAGGTCCCTGTCACTCGTGCCTTCTCGCAATGTACAGGAAACTTGGCAGCGCTGTTGCAAGCCAGACGACACCGTAAAGGGCTGCCGGAATTGCATAGGTGTTGAAAACAGGCCCATTCTCAACAAGTAGCCCGGAGATGGCGAGGGCGAGGGCGCCGTTTTGCACGCCGGTCTCTACCGCGATCGTCTTGGACTCAGCTTCGGATGATCCAAGCGCTCTCGATGTGACGAACCCGATCACGGACAACGCAGCAACGAGAGCGATCAACCCCATCCCAAGACGGGCGATATTGCCGACCACAACGTCCCAGTTCGACACGATCGCCCCAATGATGACCGCAACGAACAGAACGACCGCCATCGTGGCCAGGACCGGTTCAAACGCAGCGGTCATCTTTGGCGCAGCAGCACGCAGAACCATGCCACAAGCGATTGGCAGAGCCGTCAGCAGAAAGGCGGTGATCACCGTCGACGCAATAGCGATGTCGGGCGCAGCGGCACCCATGAAATGGGTTACCGCGAAGCCGAGAACCAGGGGAATTGTCACCACGCAGGTCAGGCTGAATGTGGCCGTGAGCGTAACTGAAAGGGCGACGTCCCAGTCAGCAAGTTTTGTGATGACGTTGCTTACGGCCCCGCCAGGACATGCGGCCAGGATCATTATGCCAACCGCCGTTTCGGCGGTGAAGCCAAATGCAAAGATGATTGCATAGGCCACAACAGGCAGGAGGAAGATCTGGTTCAGCGCCCCGATGCAAAAGGCCCGTGGACGCTGAAAGATGCGGCGAAAGTCGAACAGGGTCAGCCCGAGGCCAAGGCTGAACATGATGACAATGACGGCCAAGGGCAAAAGGGCGGAAACGAAGATCTCCAAATGCTGTTCGCTCCCACCTGCTGCGCCGATTGTGCGCAAGATCTAAGGAAACAGGGCGGACTTGGCGAGATCGCAGGCAAGGTGCTCGCCCGACATTAACCATGTACAATGATTTTATGCGGTAGCCGGAACGGGCTGCGAACAAGGGACGCTGTCCACGATCGCTGCGGCTGGCATTGGTGCATCAGGATCGTGGCGCCTTCCTTTCAGCTTGGCAACGGGCCGTAGGTCTTCAACGAAACGTGGCTGCATTCCCAACGACCGGGCCGCATCAAAATCGCGCTGGTGTGCGACAAGGACGTCGACGTCGTGGTGCGCCACGTTGAGAGAGGCGGCTGCAGTCGCAAGACTTGCCGTGCAGCCTGGGACATTTATTGGATCAGACAGGGCCGTCAAATGCCCAAGCTTGGTTGCATTGGTGAGCAACGCAGCAGACCGGATCAGATTTGTGGTCAACGTGGGATACTCTGCGACAAACGCGGTCGGCCGCATATAGGCTTCTGGATCAAGCAAGGTCGAAAGGATGCTGTTTCGCGCGCGGATGGAGACGCCCCAGATCATGTCATTCAGGATTTCAAGATAGCTTTCGATCAGACTTTGCCGCTGTCCGGTTGATCCCGGCAGGTCATTGAGCAGTTCTAGCATCGTCATCTGTGCCACGATGCGCGCATGGTCTTGGCTTGTCAGGAGTGCCGGCATGCCGTTGACGGCACAGGCGCGGTTAAAGGCGTCACGCTCTAGCGCTGAAACATCGCAAAGCGCATCGACAGAACAAATGATGAGAGCTTTCATGGTGACCTCCATCTGGTCAAAATTCGTATGATCGGCTGGGAGAGCCGTTTCGAGGCATTGAGGTTCAAAAAACGCAGCGCAGCGTTCCAAACGGCTGCAAGTGACAAGCATGAACGAAGACGGGGCTCTGTACGCCCTGCCAGAACTTTGTTCAGACCGTATGCGCCTGGCTTTGTGCCATCCACATTAGGCCAACCAGCAAGAATGTGGCCGAGATCACCGAGGCAAGGGTCCGCACGGCGTTCCAGAAGGTCCATCGCGGCAGATACGTTTGCGTCCAATAGGCCTGAGCGTCAGTCGAGGCCGCATCCATGCCTGCAAGGGCCTCGTTCATGGGTACATTGAAGACCACCGTGACACCGAAACAGCCGACCAAGTAGATCAGCCCCGCCAGCACAAGCATGGTGCCTGGGCCACTGCCAACGACCGCGCCGCCATAGGCCACGATTGCAATCGAAACAGGGGCCATTCCGATGAAGAGCGTCATGAACACCCAGCGAAAAACCTCGTGGTTGATGATTTGCATCGCGTCAACCCCGCGGCTGCCGCCGGTATGGGCAAGCGAGCGCATGATGAAATCCGAAAAGGCCAGGAACACGCCGCTCACAAGGGCATAGGCGATGACGGCCATTTGGAGGGAGAAAAAGACGAAAGGTGACATGATGGTCTTTCCTTCTTGGGGGGAGATAGCTGCGTGCGAAGTCCGCACGCTGTTCAATGATCAACTCTGGACCTGCCGACCAACCAGACGGTTGCGAAAGGCAAAGAGGCACAATCCGGCAACGGCAATCTCAAGGATCAACGCACCGATGATTCCCGAAGACGGCATTCCGTCGATGGCCAAACCAATGAACCGCCCAGCGGGAAACGCGAGAAACACGATGAGCGTCGCGGCCACTGCCAGTTGCGCCAAAGAAGACCGCCAGATGCCAAGAAGCATCATGATGCCGAGTGTTGCCAGCCCAGCGCCGGGGGCACGCAACTCGCTCAGCAAGCTTGGGTCGTCTCCGACTGCAATTCCGTAGCTGGCATAGAATGCATGCGGTGCAAGGGTGATCATGCTGCCGATGCCCAGGGCCGTTATCCCCGATATCCCAAGGTTGATTCTTTCAAGTCGGTTCAAAATCATGAGGTGTTCCTTTCGATCTGTGGGAGCTGATTGGACGGTTAGTCACCATCGTGCAGAGGTAGGTTCTTTCGTTTCGATCGGATTCAGGTCCAAACGACAGGCCCCGGTTGGTTGATGCCGAAAGCCGACGAGAAACGACGTGCTGGACGGTGTAAGGCTTTCGATGATCCTATCGGACGCGGCACCCAATCCGGCGTCTCGTGCTGCTAGTTCTGGGAGCCGCGTCACGTCTTGGAAGCAATACCCGCTCTTGCCCCGTTCACCAGCGCCATAGGTTTGGCTCAACGGCTCCGGATAGGCGGTCGCAGTTTCGGATACGAGCGCACCGACAGGAATAAGCAGTGCAAGAGCCGTCAGTTTCAGAGTGTCCATTGAACCGCTCCTTTCTTTAAGCTGGCGATTGAGGGCTTGAGAAGGCATTGCGGCTTGCCGCTAGGCTGCGCTGTGCCAAGCACCCCGAGATGCGGCGGCCTTCGCGAAATCGGCGAAATCGCGCGGTTTCCGCCCGAGTGCCCGTTCGACCCCGTCTGACACATAGGCATTGCGACCATCCAAGGTTTCACGCGCAATTTGGGTAAACACGTCAGCGACAAAGTCATCACCGGAGGCGGCCACGTTGGCGTGGAAGTCTTCGAAGCTGATCGGAACATGCTGAATTTGGCGGCCCAGAGTAGCGGACAGCACGTCGGCCATCTCGGCGAAAGTCATAAGACGCGGGCCGGTAACTTCGTAGCGCTCGCCCACGTGCCCCGCTTCGGTCAGCGCGGCTACAACCACGTCTGCAATGTCATCTGTGTCGATGATGGGCTCTGCGATGTCGCCGCCGGGCATGGGCAGAACACCGCACAGGATCGGATCCCGCAGATAGCCTTCGCTAAAGTTTTGCGCGAACCATGCCGCGCGGACAATGGTGAAGGGCAGGCCTGAGTTGCGCACAACGTCTTCACCCTGGCTTGCGAAATGCTCACCACGGCCAGAGAGAAGCACGATGTGCTCAAGCCCCGTTTCCGTTGCGACTTTAGTAAAGGCTTCAAGCTTTTCGACGGCGCCCGGGAAAGCGAGGTCCGGGAAGTAGGTGACGTAAGCCTTGCTGATACCGAAGAGCGCAGGTTCCCACGTGTGAGGGGCTTCCCAATCAAATGGGATGGCTGCGCTGCGCGATCCGCGGCGGACAGCAACACCTTTGTCTTCAAGGCGCGCGAAAACGCGCGAGCCGGTCTTTCCATTGGCGCCGACGACGAGGATAGGTTGGGACTGCATAAGGCAACTCCTTGGCTGAATGTGATGACCAAGGGATATGCATTCACGCAGCGAGTATATTGACAGTAGCTGCCAGCCCTTTGACCGACGCGGCCAAAGGATGGGCTATTGGGCCAACGACTTGCGATAGCTGGCTGGGGTTTCGTTCGTCCAACGCTTGAAAGCGCGGTTGAAGGCGCTTTGTTCCGAGAACCCCGTCAAGAACGCGATCTCGGACAGTGGGCGGCGTTCATCGCGCAACATGCTGAGCGCGAGTTCGCGTCGTGTTTCCTCTGCCAGCGTCTGGAAGTTGACGCCGTGCTCTGAGAGGCGCCGATGCAATGATCGGACGCTGAAGCCCAGTTCGCGTGCGACATCTGCCATCTTGGGCAGACCTGCACTTAACACGCGCGCAATCTCGTCCTTCGTGGTCCGCACAAGGGATGGCGGCTCAGCTTTGAGTTGCTCGAGTTCCGTTTCGAGGTGCTTTGTCAGAAAGTCCGACAGTGCCTTGTCGCCCAGTTTATTCTCGGTCTCCAACGTCGCGTGCGGGAACAGAATGCCGTTTACATCTTTGCAGAACTCCACCGCGCACCCGAAGAAATCTTGGAACAGATGCGCATCGCGTGGGGGATCGTGGCGGAAGGTGACCAATTGAGCTTTCACCTGATCAGCGGCAACTTGTTCAATGGCATGAAACATGGCCGACAACCCCGCCTCGGGCGAAAAGACGATACCAGGGCCTGAGCCATCTAGAAGTTCTTGCCTGAGGACGATGCCTTCATCCTGCTCATCGAGATGATAGCGGACGCTGTCGGACAAGAGCGTGTGATAGCGCGCCATGCGCTGCAGCACCCCACCAACATTTGGCGCGGCCTTACACGCCAATGCAAACAACCCGACCTTGTCGATATCAATCGCTTTCGCGTGCCGCACCGAGACAGCCGCCCGATCGGGCACTTGTTCGGCCACCAAACCAAGTATCGCGTAGTGCGCCTCAGCCGTGATCTTGCCGTTCTTTACGGGCACCTCAAACAGAGTCTCTCCGCATTTAGAAAATGTCCCGTCTGGCGTCAGTTCAAAACCAGCCGCGCCCGCAAAATACTGGGTCACCAAGATTGAGATGGAAGACATCGGGTCGTCTGCTTTTGCGAAGGTATGACAGCATGAAAAGTGACTTTGGGGTCAACTTGCAAGGTACCGGTTTGAAAACCAACACGCACGCATCCTCACCTTGGCGGCGACGCGAGCGTTCATTTCTGTCCACCTATACCCAAAGCTACCATGCGCAACGTGCAGCCGCGCACAGATTTCTACTTCAATCGATCGTTTCTGCGACGGCAAAGCGCCGGAACGCGTATTGCATGGCGCCCAATGTCAGAACTCCGATCAACGTCAGTGTCAGCCAACTCACCACTCCTGGCACGAGCATTGTGGTGTTGACCGTTCTGAACGCGATGAGCCCAACGGCACCTGACGCGGCGATTGCAGTGAAAATGAAAACCGTCTTTGCGATGAACTCGACGATTGAGCGCCCTAGAAACTCGAAGTCTGCCCGTCCCATCGCAACCAGCTTTGTTGGGAACAGGAGATGCACTGTGTTCTCAACGGCATAGATGAGCAGCGTCAAGGGCAGCGCAAAGGCCGCTAATGTCAGTGCGACTTGTGGCGTGACGCTTTCCTCGAAGACAAGTGCGCTCGCTATGATTGTCAAAGCAATAAGGTAGCCCATCAGAACCTGAACCACGAGTTGGCCCGAGCAAATGCGCCAGGGCGTGATGGGCAATGTCTTGTAGATCTCCATCCGGCTCAGATCACCGCGGAAGTCGCAGACCAGATTGCGGGGCAGGATGAAGGCGATGAAGACATAGATGATCATCAGAGTCTGTGCATCCGTGACCGGTGTGCCGAGCGCCAACGAGATCGGGACAATGCACGCGGCGAGACCGACAAATACGCCGATCAGTTTGAGCGAATTCCGCAAGGCGTTGAGGGACTGACGCAATGCAATGGGCCCCAGGCCGCCCAGAGCGGGGGCACGACGGATCGAGCGCACCTCGGTCCGTTCCGTCGCCCAAAAAGAGCCACCTTGTTTGATGCGTTCCCACCGGTTGCTCAACCGGGCGTTCTCGGCGAGGGCGCGGTCGGTGGTGCGCGCATCGAGCACGATGGCGGCCCATAACAGCGCCGCGTTGATGGCGACCGCGACAAGCGCCCAAAGCGCCTGATCTGAAAGCGACGTCGCCACGAAAAGCTCGGCAAACACGATGTAAGGGATCAGGAGGATGGTCCCGATCCAGGAATGTCGAAACTCGGACAGAAGGTCGATGATACCACGGTCGGGCGAGGCCCAGGCATACAGGACGGTGCCCACTGCGAGAGCGCAGAGTAACGCAGTCGCGGGCCATCGCACCTTCGCGAAACGACTGCCGTCAAGCGCATGCCCTGACATGCTGATGACCGCACTGTTCAACTGAACGAACACAAGCGTCAGCATCGTGGCGATAAAGACAGACAGGGGCGATCCTATTTGTGGCGGTGCAATGATCGTGACGAACGCGCTGCTGAAGATGACACCGGCGAGATAGGCGGCGAACTTGTAGAGGATCAGATCGCGTCGGCGGAACGGCCCGGTGAAGAGGAAATTGATCTCATTGGGCGAAAAGTGGAACGTGGGACCGGTTGTTAACACCACGGTCAGGAGCGACAGCCCCAGCATGCTGAGCGGCATGAACGTCATGATGTGCGCGCCCAGTGCCTGGCTGTCCAGCGCCGCGGTGCCAAAAAGGCCAGTGCCTGAGGCGCTGTTTGACACGATCAGGAACCAAATGATCCCTCCGAAGGCGAGTGAGAACAGCAGGCCGCGGACGCTTGCCAATTGGAGCAAACGCTGACGCAGACCGCCGCGCAGCCGCAATATGAGAAGTTGGCCCAGGGCAGCATCCATCGCTTAGGCCCTCGCTGTTTCGGAGGTCTGATCGGACGCTTGCGTGATAGAGAAGTACACTTCCTCTAGGGCGGAGGTGCTGTCGGTCGTGCCTACCTCGCGCAGCAGATCCTCCATAGGGCCGAACCGGCGGCACTCGCCCAGGTTCAGCACCATGATATGGGTGCACAGATTCTCGAACAGGCTCAGAAGGTGCGAACTGATGATGATGGCTGCGCCAGCCTGCGCGCGGTCACGGATCGCTTGTTGAATGCCACGGATGCCCTGGGGATCGAGGCCTGTCAGGGGTTCATCGAACAGGATCACTTTGGGGTCGTGCAGAAAGGCACAGGCGATGGCCACCTTCTGCCGCATCCCGCGCGAGAGGTTGTGGACCAGCGTGTCGCGCTTGTGGGAGAGCTCAAAAGACGCGAGGAGCGCTTCGGCATCCTTCTCGAAATCTGGGAGTTTGTAGGCCGCCGCTGTGAACGCCAGGTGTTCCCAAACGGTCATGGTGTCAAAAAGCCGTGGATCGTCAGGGATATAGCCGAGATTCTGTTTGGCGGCGATGGGCGCCTGAACAACGTCATGGCCAGCCACCACGAGGTTGCCAGAGCTGGGCGGGATGATCCCGCAGAGCGTACGCAAGGTCGTTGTTTTGCCCGCCCCGTTCGGCCCGAGCAACCCAAGGATCTGGCCTGGTTCGACCGTAAAGCTGAGGTTCTTGACGGCCGTAAAGCCTTTGTACTGCTTGCTGAAGTTCGTGACTGTGATCATGTGCTTTTTTGCTCAACACTTCCCGATTTGTCGCCGGCTTGGCGGGCCGGACTGCTCTCCGCTGCCGCGCAAGTCGTCGGTGTGTTGCACCGATTCATGTCAAATCTAAGGTCCAAATCGTTGCTTCAGATGAACACTGTCTCTGGATCAGAGTACGGGTCGAGAAATCCACACTTTGATGAGACAGGCCTGACTGACGGTTCGCGTGGGAAGCGAATGGACCGAGGGCGACATATGGCGCTGCGTGAATTACACCATCAGCGCGGCGCACCCGAATTCGTTAAGCAGCCTTAAACGGTGATATTGGCTTTGCGCGCGGTGCCCATGTAGATCACCGTCTTTAGGGGAAGCGGTCCGAAGGTGAAGTCGCCGCGCCGGTTGATACCGCGCGGGCCGAGGCCTGTGGTGGGCCCAACGATCAAGCCCGCTTTCCCCATCGCATCGGCCAATTCACTTGGTTTGATGAAGAGATCGGGGTCATGCGTCCCTTTCGGGAGCAGTCGCAGCACGTCTTCGGCGACGGTGATCGTTGCCAAACGTGAGATCGGATTTCGGTTGATGGTGTCGAACAGGAAGATCCCGCCTGGTTTCAGGACGCGTTCAATCTCGGAAAGGACCTTTTGCAGATCACTCACATGCTCCAGCACATCGACACAGACGACGGCATCGAAGGCGCCTTCGGGATAGGGCAATGCCTCGCCCACACCAACGTCATAGCGGATCGACAGATCGGTTGCAGCGGCATGGTCGCGCGCTGCATCAATGGCGTCTGCCGCTGGGTCGATCCCGGTCACATGCGCCCCGCGTTTGGCGAGCGCCTCGGACATGAAGCCGCCAGCGCAGCCAAGGTCGAGAACGGCCTTATCCGACCAGTCGATGTGCTTGTCGAACCAAGCGAGTCGTCCGGGCACCAGGTTTTTGAGCGTGCGCACCCATCTGATGTCATCAGACCACCACTGCGCGGCGACTTCGTCATAGATCGCGAGGTTGTTGCGTATCCGTTCAGTCATTGACGTTGCTCCGCCTGAGATTTGGCACCGCGTAAGGCACCGTCCGTTGATAGGCGACGAAGCGGTCGCCGTAGCGTTCCTTGAACCGGCGTTCCTTAAGCATGGGCGCCGCCAGACAGTAAGCTGTCAGAACGACAGCCAGCACCAATTGATCCGGTGTCCAAACCGGTGCGGTCCAAAGGGTCAGCGCGAAGGCCACGTAAATCGGTTGCCGGATGATGCGGAACAGCCCGGTTGTGGGCATATCCGGAAAGACCGGACGCTTGTCCTGGGCGAGCGACATCCAGCCCAAAGCGCCCGACTGCACCTCAGCGCCGGCGTCGTAGCTGGCCTTTATCAGAAGAAGCCATGAGACGGCGTAGAAGGTGCAAATCACCCCAAACACCACGCCCTCTGCCCGCCACCAGACAATGCCGCTGGGCGTCCAGAAGGCGAAGAGAAGAAGAAGCTGAAGCGAGGCAATGATGGCGTAGGTGGTGGTGGACAGGGTCCCCGCATATTGCCGGGGAGCCAGCCGTTTCAGCCACCCTCCGCCGCGTTTGCTGAGGAGTAGCGAGTGCATGATCGGAAACTGCGCAACCAGCGCGGCGTTGGCCACCCAGGACCAAGGCTCCGGCACGCGACCGAGGCTTTCGCTCATACCAAAGAACATGGCGATGATCATCGCAGCGACCGCCAAGCCGAAGACCAGATGGCAAAAGATGCCGTAGGCAAAGGCCACGATCACCCTGTGCCGCCCCGGTGGCGGTCGCAGCGTGCCGAGGGCGAGCGCCCAAAGGCGTTCGATCGGTGTCCTATCTGAGTTCTGCATCATCGGGGAGATAGCGCGACTAAAGGCGGGTCAAGCAGGGTTGCTGTCCCCACCGGACGTGCAAAGCCGGACGCTTGCGTGCCCCGCCCGTGCGCCAGTTTTCGGACGTCGGACAGCTTTCATGCGGCGTCCGCAGTGGCGCGTATCTGGGCAAGGGCTGGGGCATCCACCTCCAGGCGGACACCCAGGCTTCCGGTACCCGCGCGCACAGGCGATTTGCGCAAGCTAAGGGAAAGCGCTTGGATTTGCGGGTAGGCCGCGCAGGCCGAGACGATGCGCGTCATCAGAAATTCCTGCGTGTGGTAATGGTGTTCGCGGGCAAGCCTGTCGATGTCTTCGATAAGCGGGTCGTAATCGAACACATGTTCCATCCGGTCGCCACCAATCAGGACAAGGCTGGGATCAATGGTCAGGCTCATATCCAAGATATGCGTATCAGGGACCACATCACCCGGACCATAGGTGCCGATATCGGTTGCAAGCGTGAGGTCTTTTAGCTCGATCGTGCTCTGGGTCGGCATGGCAATGTCCTTCGTATCGGTCGTGGCCGCTGGGTCAGTCCAACTCATCACGCTGGGGGTCATCTGCATCGTAGGGGATCTGTGAAATCAGAAGCTTCTTGTAGCGGCGCTGGCGGCGACGGGCCTTTGCCCCAGATGCCCGCCAGCCTTCGCGTTTGTCTTGCACCAACACCTCCAAATCACGCGCATCCACAACGGTGCGGCCATCCTTGGGTGACGTTCGCTTTGGCATGTCATCTCCGTTCACGCGTCGGGTGCGGGTTGCGGGAAACATGGCGCTGAATTGGAGTTTGAACAGGGCCGGACGATCAGTTTGAGGGGCAAATGGCGTCTCGGCGCTGGCCTGCCATCAGAACTATGTGATGGCTGAAGTATCTCTAGTCCAAATTCAAATCGGGGGGCGGATCGCGCCGCCCCCCGTGGTGACGTTCCTGGTCAGAACTTCATCTCAAGCAGGCCACCAAGGCTCATCGCGCCGTCTTGGGTAACGCCTGCATTGGCGTTGAACCGACCTGCGCCCACCTGCCAAGACACGCTCGCGCTGAGTGAGCCGCTGGTGAAGGACTGGCCGCGTTCGCCCTGGATCTCGACCGCATAGACGCGCCCGCGACCCTCATCGGTCGAGGCCAGTTCCAGCGATGCGCCGATGCTGCACTCTCCGCCAAAGCTGCCCAGAGACTGGTAGCAGGTCAGGCGCGGGGTCAGGGCGATGGACGACTGGTCGTCGTTGAACCCACGCTCGGCCCGGATTTCGGCGAACAGGGCGCTGCCGCTGACCGAGTCGAGATCAAGTGTGCCCGATTGGGTCACCGCACCAAGTGCTGCCTCAACCTCCGCATCGCCGCCGGGGGCATAGGCCAGCTCGATCCCTGCGCGAGGAGACAAGACATACTCACCGTAGTCGAAGTCACCCGACAGTGCGGCCCCTGCAAAGCCAGCGAAGTAGGTGTAGTCGCCGGTTGCGGTGATCACGCCCAAGGGATCGTCAAAGGCCAGGGTGAAGTCGTGAACGCCTGCAGCGGCACCCAGGTAGTAATCCAGGTACAGGTTGTCCTGCAGGCGGGTGGCCCCATAGAGCCCCGCATTCAGGCCTGCGCCTTCGATTTCACCGGTGGCTTCACGGTTCACGTCGCTCTGGCTGCCGTAGAGGCCCACGAAGTACCCGCGCACGCTGTCGTCCGACACAAACCGTTCCCGGCGGTAGGACAGGTTTACCGCACTGCGCTTGAGGCCGCTGTCGGTGTCGAGATAGCTGATGGTGCCTTCGACAATCGACCAGCGATCGTTGGCGCAGTCATAGCGTTCGTCGTAGAGGCTGCCGTTGACTGTGACACCGGCTTCGTCGGCCGTTGCATCAACCGCTCGACTGGTGCCCGTGCCATTGCCGCAGGTGTCGTAGTCGGCCTGGCCGTCTTCCATCAAGGTAAACTCCACCCGGCGGTTCAAGGCCATGCCTTCCACCGTTGCGTTGGTGGCAACTGGGCGGCGTTCGCCATAGCCACGGGCGATATAGCCCGATGTGTCTATCCCGCGATCGGTCAGGGCGCGCAGAACTGCGTTCACCCGACGCTGGCTGAGTGCGATGTTGTAGGCGTCTGAGGCCCGGCTGTCCGTATGCCCTCCGATCTCGAAAACACTGCCGTTGCAGGTTGCAAGAACCTCGGCGATTTCATCCAGAACCCGGTCGCTTTCGGGCTTGATGATCGCCTTGTCGGTGTCAAAGAGAACATCCCGCGCCATGAGGCTTGTCGCCGCCGCACACTGATGTCCGGTGCGCGACTTCAACCGCTCCAGTGCGCCGGTGGCATAGTCGCCCATGCGCGCGCTCTGATCGGCCATCGTCGCAGCCAGGTCATCTTCCAGGATCGACGTCAGATCCTCATCGATGGTTCCCAGAAGATCGGCGTTGGCAACAACGATCGTCGCAACCGCCACATCGCAGTTCGTGGGGTTCAGCTGGTCACACAGCTGGTAGGTGACGTTGTACGTGCCCTCCGCTGTCCCCGCAGGCACAGTGATCATGCCGTCATCGGCAATCACCATCCCGGTCAGTCCATCTGCATCGGTGACGGTCAGCGTTGTCTGCGATCCGTCGCCGGCAACCCCGCCGCCGCCCATCGTGTCATTCGCCAAGACTGCGCCCACGGTGCCGCCCATGCTGGCGATGACCGGGCTGGCGGTGTAGGTGTCGTCTTCTGCGTTGATGGTCGGCGCGCTGACGGCAACGGTGGCCGTGGCCGTGTCGCACGCGGTGGGGACGGCTTCATCGCAAAGCTCATAGACGATGTCATAGGTTCCCGCCGGCGTTACCGCAGGCACGGTGATCGTGCCGTCATCTGCGATGGAGACCCCCGTCAGGCCGTCGGGATCGGTCACGCTCAGCGTGGTTTGCGATCCGTCGGTGGCAACGGCGCTCCCCGCGATCTGGTCATTGTCCAGAACGGATCCCGCCGTGCCGCCAGCCATGCCGTCAACCGGTGTGCCGGCGAAGCTGTCATCGTTTGCTTCGATCGCCGGGGCCGTGACAACAACCGTTGCGGTCGCGGTGGCGCAGTTTGTCGGGTTCAGTTCCTCACAAAGTTGGTACTCAATTGTGTAGGTGCCAATCGGTGTGCCCGCGGGAACAGTGATCGTCCCGTCATCGGCAATTGTCACGCCGGTCAGGCCATCCTCATCGGTGATCGTCAGGACGGTGTCAGAGCCATCGGTTGCAACCGCGCTGCCACCCAGTGTGTCATTGTCGAGGACCGAGCCTGCCGAGCCTCCGGCGACACCCACGATGGGGCTGCCGGTGTAGTCGTCGTTGCCTGCGGCGATGGTGGCTGCGCTGACCACAACGGTGGCCATCGCACTGTCACACAGTGTCGGATCGCTTTCGGCGCAGAGCTGATAGACAACGTCATAGGTTCCCGCTGGGGTTCCCGCTGGGACTGTGACGGTGCCGTTGTCGGCGATGGTCACGCCGGTCAGGCCATCGGGGTCGGTCACCGTGATCGTCGTGGCCGAGCCGTCCGTGGCCACCGCGCTGCCGCCCAGGGTATCGTTGCCCAGGACTGAGCCTGCCATGCCACCGGCCGCACCGACAACGGGGCTTCCGCTGAAGTCGTCGTTCACGGCATCGATTGTCGGCGCGCTGACCGAAACGATCGCTGTCGCGGTATCGCAGGTTGTCGCATCCGCTTCGTCGCAGATCTCGTAGACGATGTTATAGGTGCCTGGGGTCGTTCCGGCGGGCACAGTGATCGTGCCGTCATCGGCGATGGTCACACCCGTAAGACCGTCTGGATCGGTGATCGAGATCGTGGTGTCCGACCCGTCGGTGGCCACCGCGCTACCGGCCAATTCATCATTGGCCAGAACGGACCCGACCGTGCCACCGATACCGCCATCGACAGGTGTGCCGGCATAGCTGTCGTCATTGGCTTCGATGGCCGGGGGTGCAACGACAACGGTTGCCGTCGCCGTGTCGCAGTTCGTCGGGTTCAGCTCTTCACAAAGCTGGTACTCGATGGTGTAGGTGCCAACGGGCGTGGAGGCCGGCACCGTGATCGTCCCGTTATCGGCAAGGGTGACACCGGTCAGACCGTCATTGTCAGTCACCGTCAGCGTGGTCTCTGACCCATCGGTCGCCACGCTGCTGCCGTTCAAGGTATCATTGGTCAGAACCGACCCGACACTGCCGCCTGTGTCGCCCACAACCGGGCTTGCGCTGTAATCGTCGTTGCTGGCTGCGATGGCTGCCGCGCTGACCACAAGGGTCGCAGTGGCGGTGTCGCACATGGTGGCGTTCGCCTCATCGCAGATCTCATAGACCACGTCATAGGTGCCTGCTGGGGTCCCGGCTGGCACGGTGATCGTTCCGTTATCAGCGATGCTTACGCCGGTCAGGCCATCGGGATCCGTGATGGAAATCGTGGTGTCCGACCCATCGGTGGCCACAGCGCTGCCGCCCAGCGTGTCATTGGCCAGAACCGACCCGGCCGATCCACCAGTTGCGCCCACGATGGGGGTGCCGCTGTAGTCATCGTTGACCGCATCGATCACAGGCACGGTGACGACAACAGTCGCTGTCGCCGTGTCACAGACCGTGGGGTCTGCCTCATCGCACAATTCGTAAACGATGTTGTAGGTGCCAGCGGCGGTCCCGGCAGGGACCGAGATCGTGCCGTTATCGGAGATTGTCACACCCGTTAGGCCGTCGGCATCGGTAACCGAGATCGTTGTGGCGGATCCATCGGTGGGGGCATCGCCCCCGTTCAGATCGTCATTCACCAAGACCGATCCGACCGAGCCACCCGTGACACCGTTGACCGGGCTGCCTGAGTAGTCGTCGTCAAGGGCAACAACATCGCCAATCGTCTGGGCGCCGATGATAAACGTTTTGTGGTCGGCACCGTCGCTGCCCGTGTAGGAGATGCGGAGCGACCGGATTTGGGATGGGTTCAACGGGTCCGATGAAACATTGAAACTGTCCATCGGGATGACGGCGATGTAGCCGTTTTGGTTTAGCCCGACATTAACACCGGTATCGGTGTAGTCGAGCGCAGGTCGCCGGTCCACTGTAACTGAGCCAAGCACGTTGCCGCTGGAATCCAACGCTTGAATGATCTGATCATTGTTGCCGTTGCGCTCGGTCGTGATGAAAAAGAAATCCGATGTAGCCGGTACATCGTTTGGATAAGTGAAGGTCGAAAACCCACTCGTAGCGTTTGAGTCAACCTGTTGGTACTTGTTCAAGTCCATATCCGAGAACACGTTGGCCAGCATGTCGGCCGCATAGGTTGGGCTGGAAAACACATAGTCGCCTGCCACGCCTTGGATGCGCGACTGAACGTTCGATCCCGATGGAAAGCCGCTTACCGAGAAAGCGCTTGGGAAGGTGAAATCTGTGTATGTCGTCGACCCTATCGTGACGGATGTCAGATTGTGGACGCATCCGTCATCGCTCGGTCCCGCACAGGTTCCTGAGCTTGGGGCGCTGGAATTAATCGTGAACGAGAAATCGCCTGATTGAAGCGGGTCCGCGGATGCGATGCTGCCAGCGAGGCTCAAGCCCAACGCGGTTGTCGCAAGGGGGAGAAGCTTCAGGGGCTTTGTGAGATAGCTCGAAAGCGCCGACGCGGCGCGTAGGTTACTCTGGGTCATGTACTCGTACTCAGTCGTTACTCATTAAGTCGCCCCAGCCGGCAAAACACGCCGGACAAAGACTGCGCCGCTCGCAAGATCGGAGCGGTTCATGTTCATTGGTAAACGGAAAATGCGCTTAAAATTTGTCGGATTTTGGCGACAAAATGGAGAAAGCGTGAAAGCTCAGTCTGCACGCCCTGAGGGACAGAGCGCTGTTGGCTGGCGTCGGAGAGGGTTTTCCACCCGAAGGATGAGCGCAGGTATCATGGCGGCACCCTGAGGTGCCATCAGGCAACCGGATCGTATCACAATCGCCGGGTTCGCGAGATAAAAACCGGAGGGGATAGCCAGGCGCGGGACCATCGCCCCGCGCCCTTGTGCCTTTAGAAGTGAACCGAACGGCTCATCGCGGGTGTCGGCATCGGAGGAGCGAACTTTGTCAGATCGATTCCTTCGACCGCCACCTTATATTCCTCCAGCGTCGGCGTTCTGCCAAGGATCGCCGACAGGACAACGACCGGGGTGGAGCCCAAGAGCGATTCACCCTTCTTGGTCTCACTATCGGCCACCACGCGGCCTTGGAACAGCCGCGTCGATGTGGCCAGAACCGTGTCGCCTTTTGCCGCCTTTTCCTGGTTGCCCATGCAGAGGTTACAGCCTGGGCGTTCCAGGTAGAGGATGTTCTCGTACTCGGTCCGCGCGACTTCCTTGGGGGCGCTGTCGTCGAACTCGAACCCACAATACTTTTGCAGGATCGCCCAATCGCCCTCATCCTTTAGTTCATCGATGATGTTGTAGGTCGGCGCGGCCACGACGAGGGGAGCCTTGAACTCAACCGTGCCGTACTCAGCCTCAAGATTGCGCAGCATTTGGGCCACGATCTTGATGTCGCCCTTGTGCACCATGCACGATCCAACAAACCCAAGATCCACCTTCTTTTCCGCGCGGTAGAAGGAAATCGGGCGGATCGTGTCATGGGTATAGCGCTTGGAGACATCGGCGTTGTTCACGTCCGGGTCGGCGATCATCGGCTCCACGATCTCATTCAGATCGACGACCACTTCAGCGAAGTATTTGGCGTTGTCATCGGGCGCTAGGGCCGGCTTCTCGCCCGACCGGATCTGCGCGATGCGCGCGTCAGCGATGTCGATCAGGCCCTTCAGCATCTGCACATCGTTATCCATGCCCTTGTCGATCATGATCTGAATGCGCGCCTTGGCGATTTCGAGGGATTGGATCAGCGTCTCATCGTTCGAGACACAGATCGATGCCTTGGCCTTCATCTCCGCCGTCCAGTCGGTAAAGGTAAAGGCCTGGTCCGCCAGAAGGGTGCCGATATGCACCTCGATCACCCGGCCCTGGAAGACGTTATCGCCATGTTGGGCCAGCATCTGGGCCTGCGTGGCGTGGACCACGTCGCGGAAATCCATGTGCGGGGCCATCTGGCCCTTGAAAGTGACCTTGACGGAGTCCGGGATCGGCATCGTGGCCTCGCCCGTCGCCAACGCCAGCGCGACAGTGCCTGAATCCGCACCAAAGGCCACGCCCTTGGACATACGCGTATGGCTGTCGCCGCCGATGATGATCGCCCAGTCATCGACGGTGATGTCGTTCAGCACCTTGTGGATCACGTCCGTCATCGAGTGATAGACGCCCTTTGGATCACGCGCGGTGATCAGGCCGAACTTCTGCATAAACGCCATCAGCCGCGGCGTGTTGGCCTGGGCCTTCAAGTCCCACACCGACGCGGTGTGGCAGCCCGACTGATACGCCCCGTCAACGCTGGGCGACAGCACCGTGGCGGCCATCGCCTCAAGCTCCTGGCTGGTCATCAGGCCGGTGGTGTCCTGGCTGCCGACGATGTTAACCTTGACGCGAACGTCCGAGCCGGCGTGCAGGACCTTGCCGGGCGTTGTCCCGCGCGCATTGGCGTTGAAGATCTTTTCGACCGCGGTCAGGCCCTGGCCCTCATGGCTGATCTCTTTCGACGGGGCGAAGGCGGACTTCAACTCAACGCCCAGCGTCTCGCACGCAAAGGTCTGGAGCTTTTTGCCAAAAACGATGGCGTAAGAGCCGCCCGCCTTCATGAACTCCACCTTCTGCGGCGTGAACGAGCTTGCCATATCGACCAGCTCTTCCCCGCCATCGGCGCTGTAAAGCTTCTTTTCCTTCGTATTGATCTTCAGAACCGTGCCCGTCTCAACCGAATACTTCTGTTCGAGTATCGGGTTGCCGTCGTTGTTCAGGATTGGCTTGCCGTCCGCGTCGAGCTTCTTGGCCCAGTTCTTGAGGTCGACACCGATCCCGCCGGTCACGCCAACGGTTGTCAGGAAAATCGGCGAGATGCCGTTGGTCCCCGCAACGACCGGCGCGATGTTGACGAAGGGCACATAGGGGCTGGCCTGTTTGCCGGTCCACAGGGCCACGTTGTTCACACCTGACATCCGCGACGACCCAACGCCCATCGTGCCCTTTTCCGCAATCAGCATGACCCGCTTGCCGGGATGCTGAAGCTTCAGCGCTTCGATTTCCTTTTGTGCCTGTTCCGAGATCATGCATTTGCCGTGCAATTCCCGGTCCGAGCGTGAATGCGCCTGATTGCCCGGTGACAGAAGATCGGTCGAAATATCGCCCTCGGCGGCGATATACGTCACAACCTCGATCTCTTCGTCGATCTCGGGCAGCTTGGTAAAGAACTCGGCCTTGGCGTAGCTTTCCAGAATATCGGTGGCAATCGGGTTGCCGGCTTCATAGGCCTCCTTCAGCCGGTCGGTGTCGGCCTCATAGAGAAACACCTGGGTTTTCAGAACGTCTGCAGCTTGGCGGGCTATATCCTCGCGGTCACCCAGGGCCATATCGAGCAGCGCTTTGACCGACGGCCCGCCTTTCATGTGCGACAGAAGCTCGAATGCGAACGGGATCGGGATCTCGTCGACCTCGGCCTTGCCCAAAATGATCTCTTTCAGGAACCGGGCCTTCTCAGTAGCCGCGTTCGTAGTGCCGGGCAGAGTGTTGTAGATGAAGTAATGCAGCGAGTCCGCACGGTGTGGGTGATCGGTGTCCTTGATCTGGTCAATGATCTCACGCGTCAGTGAATCGTCGTCGATCGGTTTCGGGCTCAGCCCCTGGGATTTGCGCGTTTCGATTTCTTCGAGGTAATCGGTGTAAAGGCTCATGGCTGATCCCGGAATATCTGCTTGGTTCATGTGAAAACCGGCGAGAAGGTCGCCCGCGGTTAATTCTGTATGCAACAGTATACATTTCTGCCCTATCCAGCAACGCGTCGATGCGCGGCATTTTGTACGGGAAGGGGCCCAAGCCGTGCGGCGCGGTGTCGCTGAACGGCGGTGAGGCATGCGTCTGCTGCGGTCGTCAGGGTCCGCGGACCTCGACTTTCGTGCCAATCGCGCCCATTCCTGGGTAGCTGAGAAAAGGGCCGCGACACCAATGAAACCTCTGCTTATTCTGGATCAACACTTCCGCAAACGTGACGAACTGTTTCATCCCGATGTCTACGGCGCGTTGCACGCGATCTGTGATGTCCATGGGGGTGTCGATGCCCCCATGCCGCGTGCGCAGATCACCGAACTACTGCCGGAGGCCGCGTTTTACGTGGCCTCGCATCCGACACTTACGGCGGCTGAGATTGCATCTGCACCGAACCTCAAAGCCACGATCGAAGTGTCAGGCGCGTTCCGCGACGGGTTGGATTACGACGCATGCTTTGCGCGCGGCATCGACGTGCTGTCCTGTTCGCCGGGCTTTCGTAACGCGGTGGCGGAAATGGCGCTGGGCATGATGATCGCCGCCGGCCGGGGACTGGTCGCGGAACATGAGGCGTTCAGGACGGGGACCGAACGCTGGCTCGATGATCGCGATGGGACGGACTTTACGCTCTATGGGCAACGCGTCGGGTTCATCGGATACGGCGAGATTGCGCGCCAGACCCATCGCCTGCTACGGCCCTTTGGCCCCCAAGTGATGGCCTATGACCCCTTTGTGAGGGATGCCGGGGCCAATGTGGTAATGACCGATCTCGAAACGCTTGTCTCGGACTGCCGGGTGGTGGTCGTCGCGGCAGTTCCGTCCGAAGACACCCGTGGCCTTCTGAGCGCGCATTTGATCGAGCGTCTGCAACCGGGTGCTGTGGTGGTTCTGATCAGCCGCGCCTGGTGCGCCGATTTTCCGGCCCTGATGGCCGCAGCAGCGGCAGGGCGGATCACCGTCGCGACGGATGTGTTCCCCGATGAGCCGCTGGGGCCGGGCGACCCGCTTCGTCAGGCGCAAAACGTGATCCTGTCACCCCACCGTGCCGCCGCCGTCCCAGGGGGGCGACACCTCATTGGTGAGATGATCCTGCATGACGTGCGCGCGATCCTGAACGGCGATCCGGCCCGACAACTCAAGGCCGCTAACCCCTCGATGGTCGCCGGCCTCGTGTCCGCGCAGCAGCAAATGAACGCTATGCCCAACACATAAGACGCAGTGGTTGGTGCGCAAACCGTCAAGCTAGGAAATAGCGTGCGTGGATCGGTAGAAGTGCGGCCCCAAGAGAACGCGCATGACGCCCGACCGACGCCCTTTCGATACGCAACATTTCGATCCCCGTTGTATCGAGCCGCTTAAACGCTTCAGCCGTTTCCGCAGTCAGTCGTTCGCAAACATGCGGTGGCATCGCGCCGTCCAGCAGGACGCATTCCACCTCAACCACGGACGCAATCGATGCGCAGGCCCAGGCAAGCTTCTCCGCAGTCGTCTGGATCCAAGGCCCAAGAACGCCTTCAAAACCGTCCCAATCATGTTCGTCGTCCTGCAGCACCCGGCCCTGACCGTGACTTTTCTCAAGCGCCTGTTCCAGGGTGTAGAGGGACGCGACACTTAACAGTTGCACCGTCTGGCCCCGTTCATCGGCAACGGGCATCGGTCCCAGCGCCGCGGCATTGAGCGTTTGTCCCGACACAACTTTCCCCTTCAGAACCAGACCACCGCCGACGAAAGACCCCACAAAGATGTAGGCAAAATCTGAGAACTCAGGCCCACGACCCAGCAAATGCTCCGCCAGACAGGCCGACGTCGCATCATTTTCGATGAAGACATCGCAGTCTGTGGCATCCTGCACCGCCTGCTCAAGATCCAAAAGCTGCCATTTCTTCATGGCCGTCTCGGGTGCATTGGCCACTTCTAACCAGTCCCAAAGACGGTTGGGTCGCGCAACGCCGATACCGGCAATCCGGGTACGGTCCGTGCCATTGCGGCGCAATAGCGTCTGAAAGCTTTCGCGCAGAAATCCAAACACCGTCTCGATAACCGGGTAGGGGTAGGCGATCCGTTCTGCATCAATCTGGGATCCGCTAAAGTCCACGAGGACGAGTTCGGCAGATCGTCGACCTATGCTGATGCCAAGGGAATAGGCCCCAGACGGGTTCAGCTCGATCGGGACAGAGGGTTTGCCGACCTTGCCGCGGATTGCGGGACCGCGCACCAACAGCCCATCGGCTTCTAGCGCGCGGGCAATGTTAGACACTGTTTGCGCCGAAAGGCCCGACCGCCGCGCGATCTCGGCGCTGGACATTGCGCCGTGTCGTGACAGGTATGACAGCAACAAACGCGCATTCTGGTCACGCAGGCCAGATTGATTTGACCCTCCTTCGGGATCGCGGATGGGTGTGCGTGGATCGGACACATCTTCCTCTCACATCCAACGATGGCGGGGGGCGACCCAGTCCGTCAACTAATAAATAAACTTTATTGATAAATTGACAGGTTCTCGGTTTCGCGCTTAACCTGAGGATCACGCCGGGAATCCTCGGCGGACGACCTTTGGGAGGAATACAATGAAAAAACTGCTTCTTGGGACGGTCCTCGCGGGCCTGTCCATGACCGGTGCTGCGTTTGCAGGCGGGCATTCAACCACCGTGTGCCTGATCACCAAAACGGACACGAACCCGTTCTTTGTTAAGATGCGCGAAGGCGCCGAAGCCAAGGCGGAAGAGCTGGGCATGACGCTGAAGGCGTTTGCCGGCAAGGTCGATGGCGACCACGAAACGCAAGTGCAAGCGATCGAGACCTGCATCGCGGACGGTGCGAAGGGGATCCTTCTGACGGCATCCGATACATCGTCGATCGTCCCATCCGTGCAACAGGCGCGGGATGCGGGCATTCTCGTCATTGCGCTGGACACCCCGCTGGAACCGATTGATGCGGCCGATGCAACCTTTGCCACCGACAACTTCCTCGCCGGTGAGCTGATCGGCAAATGGGCCGCCGCCACGATGGGCGACGATGCCGCCAACGCGCGGATCGCAACGCTCGACCTGGCAATCAGCCAGCCCACAGTGGACGTACTGCGCAACCAGGGCTTCCTGCAGGGCTTTGGCGTTGATCTGGCCGATCCCAATGTGATCGGCGATGAAGACGATCCGCGTCTGGTGGGCTCCGACGTGACCCAGGGCAACGAAGAAGGCGGCCGCCGCGCCATGGAGAACCTTCTTGCCAAGGATCCGTCGATCAACGTCGTCCACACCATCAACGAACCCGCTGCTGCCGGTGCCTATGAGGCACTGCGGGCCATTGGGCGCGAAAACGACGTGCTGATTGTGTCGGTCGACGGCGGCTGCCCGGGCATCCAGAACGTGGCTGACGGCGTCATCGGCGCGACGAGCCAGCAGTATCCGTTGCTGATGGCCTCGCTCGGGGTGGAAGCGGTCAAGGCTTGGGCCGATACCGGCGAAAAGCCCGCCAACACGCCCGGCAAAGACTTCTTTGACACCGGCGTTGCACTGGTCACCGATCAGCCTGCCGAAGGTGTCGAGTCGATCTCGGTCGCAGAAGGCACCGACCTCTGCTGGGGCTAATCGGCTGAGGCGATTACCAGAGGGCGGCATCCCCGCCCTCTGGATTTCTTTGCGTTTCACATGTGTTCACGTAGGGTTCACCTGTGCGCTTTCAGCGTCACAGCAGGGGGGAAGTCATGTCGGAAAATCCACACGCATCTGATGGGTATGAAAGTGCCGCCAACCGCACCGAAACGGTGGCGGAGTTCCATGACGAGGCTGACAAGACGCTGATCAAGCGCTTCCAGCATGTCTTGCACCAAAACCCATCGCTTGTGCCGTTGATTGTTCTGGTGCTTTCAACCCTTGGTCTTGGCATCTACATCGACTGGGAACCGATCATGGTAAGCCTGGGCTTTGCCCGGCTGGAAGACGTGTCGAACGGTTCGTTCCGTTTCTTCAACTCCTTCACGCTGACCTTGATCCTGCAGCAGGTCCAGATCGTCGGTGTCCTGGCGGCGGCGCAGACGTTGATCATTCTGACGGCGGGCATCGACCTGTCGGTCGGGGCCATCGCCGTCCTGTGTTCGGTCATCATGGGCCAGTTCACGTTCCGCTATGGCATCCCTCCTGCCGTGGCGGTTGCCATCGGACTGGCCGCGGGCACCGCGATCGGTGCGGTCAGCGGGTGGTTGGTCAGCCGGGTGAAACTGCCGCCCTTCATCGTGACACTGGGAATGTGGCAGATCGTGCTAGCGGCCAACTACCTCTATTCCCGGAATGAGACGATCCGAAGTCAGGATATCCAGGCGCAGGCGCCGTTCCTGCAAACTATGGGCACGCAGTTCAAGTTTTCCGGCGCGACCTTCACCCTTGGCGTGATCTCTATGCTGATCATCGTCTTTGTGCTGGCCTACGCTTTGCGAAGTACCGCCTGGGGGCGACACGTCTATGCTGTGGGTGATGATATCGAGGCTGCCGAACTTGCCGGTGTCGACACGCACAAGACGCTTATGTCCGTTTACATGCTGGCCGGGTTCATCTGCGCTTTTGCGGCCTGGGTCATGATCGGGCGGTTCGGGTCGGTGTCGCCATCGGCCACCACCGGGGTGATCGGGAACATTCAGGCTATCACCGCCGTGGTGATTGGCGGCATCTCTCTGTTCGGCGGGCGCGGCTCGATCCTGGGCGCGTTGTTCGGGGCACTGATCGTCGGCGTGTTCGAGCTGGGCCTGCGGATGGCGGGGGCCGACCCTCAATGGACCTTCCTTCTCATCGGTGCGTTGATCATCGGCGCTGTGACCGTCGACCAATGGATCCGCGAGGTATCGTCATGACCGAGCCGATCCTGAAAGGGCAGAACCTCGTCAAACGGTACGGCAAGGTGACCGCGCTGGACCATTGCGATTTCGAGCTGATGCCGGGCGAAATCCTGGCTGTGATTGGTGACAACGGCGCGGGCAAGTCGACCTTGATCAAAGCCGTATCGGGTGCCGTGATCCCAGACGCCGGCGACATCTGGCTGGAGGGGCAAAAGGTCCAGTTCCAGTCCCCCATCGAAGCCCGCGAAAACGGGATCGAGACGGTGTACCAGACCCTTGCCATGAGCCCGGCCCTGTCTATCACTGACAACCTGTTCATGGGGCGCGAAATTCGCAAACCGGGGATCATGGGCACATGGTTCCGCCAGCTCGACAAGTCGGCGATGGAGAAATTCGCGCGCGAGAAACTGTCGGAGCTGGGGTTGATGACGATCCAGAACATCAACCAGGCGGTCGAGACACTGTCAGGTGGTCAACGCCAAGGTGTGGCCGTGGCGCGGGCGGCGGCGTTCGGGTCGAAGGTCATCATCCTCGACGAACCCACCGCCGCGCTGGGCGTGAAGGAAAGCCGGCGGGTGCTGGAACTGATCCAGGATGTGAAATCGCGGGGCATCCCGATTATTCTGATCAGTCACAACATGCCGCATGTGTTCGAGGTCGCCGACCGGATCCACGTCCACAGGCTGGGCAAGCGGTTGTGCGTGATTGATCCCAAGGAACACTCGATGTCGGATGCCGTGGCCTATATGACCGGGGCCAAGGTGCCTGAAACCGTCCACTAGGGCCCGGGTGACAGGCAAACGGGCGGGTGGACCTGGGCGGCCATTCGCACCATGTGTGCCGTCCAACACGGCGGACGCCGCCTGAACGGAGGATACCATGGCAGCAACACCCCCAGTGTGCGATTTCGACTGGCCCGCACCGGATTTCACGCTGCCAGCCACGGATGGCAAAACCTATGGCCTACGCGATGTGGCCGGGCCCAAGGGCACCTTGGTCATGTTCATCTGCAACCACTGCCCCTACGTTCTGGCCGTGCTGGATCGGATGGTCCGCGATGCACGCGATCTCGCGGAGCTTGGGGTCGGGACGGTGGCGATCTGTTCGAATGATCCGGTCGCCTACCCGGCAGATAACTTCGAGAACATGGTCCGCATGGCCCGGGAAAAGAGCTTCCCGTTTCCTTACCTTCACGATGCCGATCAATCGGTGGCCCGCGCTTACGGTGCGGCCTGCACGCCGGATTTCTTTGGGTTCAACGCCGAACTAGGGCTGCAGTATCGCGGCCGGCTCGACGCGTCAAAGGCGCAGGCGGCCCCATCCGATGCCCGCCGTGATCTGTTCGAGGCGATGAAGCAAGTGGCGGAGACGGGGCAGGGACCGCGGGACCAGATCCCGTCGATGGGGTGTTCCATCAAATGGCGTGCGGCCTGAGTGGCGCGGATTGTCTTTGATCTTGACGGAACCCTGATCGACAGCGCGCGCGACATCCACGCCCTGGCCAACCGTGTTCTCGCAACCGTCGACGCACCGCCGATCACGCTGGCGCAAACGCGCCAGTTCGTCGGCAACGGCGCACCTACCTTTGTGGAACGCATGTGTCGCGCCTCTGGCGTCGGGCCAGAGGATGGGCACCAGGTCTTGAGCCTATTTTTGGATGGCTATTCCGGAGCCGTGGATCTGACGGAGGTCTATCCAAACGTGCCTGCTGTGCTGGATCAACTCCTCGCCCACGGGCACAGCCTAGGCATCTGCACAAACAAACCGCTGGCCCCGGCGCGCGCCGTTTTGGACCATGTCGGGCTGTTGCCTTACTTCACGGTGGTCATCGGGGGTGACAGTCTGCCCACCGTCAAGCCGGATCCCGCCCCATTAGTGAAGGCGTTTGCGGACTTGGGGGCCGGTCCAACGATCTTTGTCGGTGACAGCGATGTCGACGCCGAAACCGCCAAACGCGCTGGTGTTCCCTTTCTTCTGTTCGCCGAAGGGTATTCCCGCACCAAGCTTGATGACCTGCCATCTGCGGCAGTGTTTGACGATTTTAACGACCTGCCGCGTCTCATCCAAACCTGTCTCGAGCGGGGTGGGTAGTAATCGTCGACGGCCTAGCACCAGATTCCCACGCCATACCGCAGCACGACGGATTTGGTGGCTGCTAAGAGTTTAAGCGACTGTTCTGCGCGCCAGCAGAGCCCGGCGTCCGAGCAACAGCGCCAAGGCGGCCACAGCTGCGATACCCGTCATCACCAGGGCCAGCCAAGGCGCCTGTCGGGGTGCGGCGCTGGTTTCAAGAGACAAGACGCCACCATCCTCAATGGTGATCTCGGAGGCGGTTTGAAGCTCAAAATTGGTGTAGTCCATCACGGTCATCGCAAACGGATCACGCCCCGTTTCCGGCAGGTCTAGTGTGACCATACCCCCCGGTGTGTCGGTATACGCGATATAGCCAATATACGCCCGAAGGTCCTCCAGCGTGGGTGGCACCGCCGGGGTCGGCACCGAGCATACGGCGATAGCGACCATGCCCTCGATTGGATCGCGCATCGACAACATCGAAGTGTTCGGATGCACCATCAAGGACATCGCCTCAAACGCGGCAGGTGCGCCAGCGATAGAGGCATCCACCTTCTCAAACACGGCATCGCCTTTGTCCCAGGTTCCAAGACGAAGCGAGTCGAAATCCACGGTGCCATCTGGGCCTTCAAGCCGCGTGGGCGGCAAGCCGAAAACGGATACCAGCATTTCCGCCGGGATCGAGACATATAGCTCGATCGCATCAGTCCCTCGGTTCACGACAATGGTGGGCTCCTCGGCCTGAGCCACATTCCCGAAAGACAGCGACGTCGCGACAATTGCGAAACCCAGGTTCAGAGCACCGCCCAATCGGCACATGACCCTGCGCGTACGCAACGTAAACCGGTGCGAAATGATCGCATCCAGCACGCGCGCACGCAGATATCGCAGTGTGATGTCCATCTCGCGTCGATCTCCTACAGATAACTTAAGGAAAGCGCGCGCTATGTCCACTCAGTCACGTGATCGTGCTGGGGGCGATTTCCGGCCTAAAAACCATGCTTCCCGCCCGTGCAGCGGGCCTGCCACCGGACCTGAGTAGGTCTGGACATTGGTAGGTGTTGCGATATGTGTCACCCCACAGGAAGAGAGTACGAGGACCAAATGACCTTGAAAATGTCTCGCCGCACGCTGATCGCTGCTGGCACGCTCGCGCTGGTTGCGCGACCAAGTTTTGCGCAAACAACGCATGAAGTTCAGATGCTGAACGCCCACCCGGACAATCCGCGCCTGCGTCAGGTGTTCTTCCCGCGTATTCAGGTCGTCGAACCCGGCGACACGGTGCGTTTTCTCGCAACCGACCGCGGCCACAACAGTGCGTCGGTCGATGGCATGATCCCCGAAGCTGCTGAAGGTTGGGACGGCAAGATCAACGAAGAAGTTGAAGCCGTTTTCGAAATGCCCGGCCTCTACGGCTACCAGTGCACGCCGCACGCGTCGGTCGGCATGGTTGGCCTGATCGTCGTCAAAGGCGAAGGGATGATGGACAACCTCGAAGCCGCACAGTCCGTGCGCCAGCGTGGCCGCGCACGTGGCGCCTGGGAAGAGGTTTGGGAAGAGCTCGCTGCGTTGGAGCTTGAAACCGCGTAAGCGGGTGGCGTCGCGGGATGCGTTCCGCGGTCGATAACCCAAACGTCTAGACGAAACATGGCAAGACCGCCCGTGCACCCCGCATGTGGCGGTCTTTCTTTGACCGTTGCCGCGCGTTTAGCGGCGCAAGCGCTGCATCTCCGCTCCACGGCGACGGCGTCGTGATAAGCGTTTCGCGGTCGCGGCAAAACGGCATTTCCGGTTCGCGATTCATATGTGTATTGTGCCTGCGTTGGTCAGAACAGACCGCCCAATCGACACAGAGGTTCCGATGGCAAAGAAAAGAAAGGTCCCATCACCTTGCATCGACGTTTGCAAGTTTCGCCGTGGTGGGCACTGCATCGGGTGCTCTATGACCAAAGCACAGAAAAAGATGTTCAAAGCCCTGAAGCGGCCCGAGCATCAACATGCCTTCGTCGATATGCTGATCCATCAGCAAAATGATATGGGAAAGTACACCCATTGGGCGCCCCGCTATGCGCGCAAGTGCCTGAAAAAGGGCGTCCATCCACCCACGGGAACCGTGGCGAAGGCCAGCTAACCCCCTGAAATCGCGATCCAGACCTGTCACCCCTCCTATTGCGGTGCCTGTGCTGGGACGTTCTGACCCAGTCGCCCGGAAAACCGCCGCGCTGCACTGGTGGGGCGCCTAAATTCTTGGCACCCTGCGAGCCGCGAACAGGAAAGGACGCTCGGCGCGATGGTCGATCTCTGGGATGGGTTGGTTCAGGCCGCCTGGCTGGTGCTGAGCCTTGACGCAGAGCTTGCGGATATCGCCCTCCGGTCGCTCTACGTCACCTTGACCGCGCTGTTGATCGCCTGTGCTATCGCCTTTCCCCTCGCCGCATTCCTCGCCGTGCGCCGGTTTCGCTGGCGCAGGACCGTCATAGCCATCCTCAACGCGCTGATGGGATTGCCGCCGGTGGTCGTGGGCCTTGTGGTCTATGTTCTTCTGTCGCGCTCGGGGCCTTTTGGGGTGCTGGGGCTGCTTTTCACGCCCACGGCGATGATCATCGCGCAAGTGCTGATCCTTGTGCCGCTGATCGCGAGCATCGCGCATCAGTCACTGCGGGACCTCTGGCAGGAATACCATGATCTTCTGATCTCTCTGAACGTCACCCAGACGCAAAAGATGCGCACGCTACTGTGGGACGCGCGCCGGGCGCTGTTGACGGCGGCGCTTGCGGGCTTTGGCCGCGGGATCGGCGAGGTGGGTGCAATCATGATTGTGGGTGGCAATATCGACAATGTCACGCGGGTTCTGACAACGGCGATTGCGCTTGAAACCGGGAAAGGGGCGTTCGCGCTGGCCCTGGCGCTGGGCTTTGTCCTGATCGGGCTTACGATTGTCGTCAATCTCACCATCCATTGGCTCGGCCAGACCGAGCGGGAGGGGCGGTGGTGAGCGCGCTTTTCCCACTTCATGTCGACCAGGCCGAGACGCGCCGACGCGGCAAACGCCTCGTTGGGCCCATAGATATGCACCTGACCGGAACGGGCGCGACTGTGATCATCGGGCCCAACGGATCAGGCAAGACAACACTTCTGAGCCTGTTGCACGGGACAACGCGGCTTCACGCTGGGACCATCCGCTGGCAAGTCAGCACCGAGGCCGCCCGCGCGGCGCAGTGTTTCGTTTTCCAGCGCCCGATCCTGTTGCGCCGGAGTGTGGCCGACAACATCGCCTACCCCTTGCGCCTGCGCGGGGTTGGTCGAGCCGCGGCATTGGCGCGCGCCAATGAGTGGGCAGAACGCGTCGGCTTGGGCGACATGGCCGACCGTCCGGCACCGATGCTGTCGGGCGGCGAACAACAAAAGCTGGCCCTTGCACGCGCGTTGATCACCGATCCTGATGTCCTTTTCCTTGATGAGCCCTGCGCCGCGCTAGATGGGCGCGCGATGCGCGATATCGAGGGGATCCTGCAGGCCGAAAAGGCCAAGGGCACGCACCTGATCCTGTCCACGCATGACATGGGTCAGGCGCGCCGCTTGGCCGATGAGGTCATATTCATGTGCGGGGGCCAGGTCGTTGAACATGCCCCGGCGACCACGTTTTTTGAGGCGCCGGGAACACCCCAGGCGCGGGCTTTCCTGAACGGAGATATCGTCGAATGAAATGGATTGCTTTAGGTGCCGCTTTGCTCTGGGCCCCGGTTGCGTTGGCGCAGGACACGCTTCGGATGGCGGTGACGACGTCGTTCCACAATTCGGGCCTCTCTGACATCTTGCTGCCAGAGATCGCCGCCGATCTTGGCCTAGAGGTTCAGCTTTTGGTCGTGGGGACGGGGCAGGCGCTGCGCCTTGGAGAGGCGGGCGATGTCGATGCGATCCTCGTGCATTCGCGCGCGGCTGAAGAGGCGTTTGTCGCCCAAGGATTCGGCACCCACCGCCGGGAGATCATGTACAACGATTTTGTGATCATTGGCCCCTCGGAAGATCCCGCCGCGATCGCCCAGGCGGAAACCGCAACCGATGCGCTCGTGCGGATCAAGGACACCGAGGCCGCCTTTGTCAGCCGCGGCGATGACAGTGGCACGCATAAAATGGAAATCGGTCTCTGGTCGGGCGCGGGCGTCGACACGGATGATGTCGGACCGTGGTACAACGCCGTCGGCGCGGGGATGGGCGCGGCGCTCAACACCGCGTCTGGCCTTGATGCCTACATTTTGTCGGACCGCGCGAGTTGGCTCAATTTCGGCAATCCCGGCAACCTGGCGCTGCTCTTCGCAGGTGATCCGGTGCTGTTTAACCAGTACGCCTATCTGCCCGTGAACCCCGAGCGTCATCCGCACGTTGCCCATGATCAAGCACTGTCGCTGGAGGCATGGCTGACGTCGCCGCGCGCGGCTGAATTGATCAACAGCTATACGATTTCAGGCGAAACGCTGTTCGTGTTCAACGCCGAGCCGGCAGACGGCTAGGTCGGTGACACCGTCACTCGGGTGCGCCATGCACCGCGAATTGGTCGAGCCCGGCGGCCTCGGGCTCGATCGCGCGATAGCTCTCGCGCACGCCCGCGTCGGTGAGACTGCGCGATACGGTGAGCAGCGTGTTGGCGTCGTGGTCGGCACAAAGCTCGACCATCTGCGCGATTTCTTCCTCCGCCACGGGTCGGGCGGCCTCTGGCGATGGCGCGCCATAGTAGGTCACGAAATGCGTTGCGAGCGATTGGATCGCAGCCTCTCGCTCGGCCTCTGAGATCTCCGTCACGGCGACAAAGGTCACGCGACCCCCGGTTTCAAGCCCGAGCCAGCCATTGGCAAATGCCTGACGTGCTTTGCCCACCAGATCGCTCTCGCCCCAGTTCGAGAACTCAAACCCGCCTGAGAGACACAGCTCGCCGGTGCGCGCGGGCGAAGCAAAGACCCGGCTGTCGCTTTCGTCGAAATGGATCGCGCGGGCGAGTTTCATGCAGGCTCCTCCAATAGATCGGTCAGCGGCAGTAGGCGTGTCTCGCCGTCGGTGGTGCGCAACAGCATTCCGAAATCTTCGTCGATCCCGACAAACGTGCCGCTTTGCCCCTGGATGGTCACGTCTGCACCCACGCCATGCGCAAGCCCGCGCCATTCAGCGTGAACAGGGCGCGGGCCATCGGTTTCCCAACGGTTGATCCAATGAAGCGTGTGCCGCGCCCAAGCCTCCACCAGATGATCGGGTGCCACATCCGCGCATCCTTCGGCATAAAGCGCAGTGCGTTCTGGTGTAAGGCCCATCTCGGCACTTTCAGGCACCAAAGGCACGGAGAGGGCGACGATGAGCCAGTCGGGCACAGCCGCGGCATCACGACCGGCCGCCGCGACGCGCAAATTCCCGCAAGACGCGCCATTCACACGGATCGCGCCATCCCACTCTAGATGCACCGACACTTCGGGCGGCGCGAGTGCGCCCAGCGCATTCTGAAAGCCCACGCCGCACACAGGCAGCATCTGCATCGCTTGGGCCAGTGGCACATCGGGAGCAAAAACCATCGCCGCCTCAACCACAGCAGGCCCGAGCGCATAGGTCACGAGGCCCGCATCACAGCCAAGCGTGGCCTGCCGCGCGGCTTCGGCCAATGCGTCGGAGATCACGGGTTGGCCGTGCATGAGGGGCGGGAAGCTGAGGCTCATGCCGCGCCCTCGTCAATCAGAGTCCGGGCGACAGACTGGAACGCACGCGCTTGTCCGCCATCGGGCTGGCTAACGGTAATCGGTGCGCCTCCATCGGCGGCGAGCCGGATCTGAAGATCGAGCGGCACCTCGGCCAGAAGAGGCACGCCAAGCTTTTCCGCCTCGGCGGCGACACCACCGTGCCCGAAGACATGTTCTTCATGCCCACATTGCGAGCAGATATGGGTGCTCATGTTCTCGATCATACCCAAGATCGGGACGTTGAGTTGCTGGAACATGTCGATGCCTTTTCGGACATCGAGCATGGCCACGTCTTGGGGTGTCGACACGATGATCGCGCCGTCCACGCGGAATTTCTGTGCGAGCGTCATCTGCACGTCGCCTGTCCCGGGCGGCAGATCGACCAGAAGCACATCCAGCGCGCCCCACTGCACCTGCGTCAGCATCTGCTGGAGCGCCCCCATCAGCATCGGCCCGCGCCAGACCACCGCTTGGTCGTCATTGGTCATCAGCCCGATGGACATCATCGTGACGCCATGGTTGCGCATGGGCAGGATGATCTTGCCGTCAGGCGAAGCGGGCCGCCCGCTGACCCCCAGCATCCGGGGCTGCGAAGGGCCATAGACATCAGCATCCAAAAGCCCCACGCGCCGTCCCATCTGCGCCAGCGCGCAGGCGAGGTTGGCCGATACGGTGGACTTACCAACACCGCCCTTGCCCGAGGCAATTGCGACGATCCGGTCGATCCCTGGCACCTGCGCCGGGCCCTTGGGCTCGGCCTGCTTTAGCCCGAGATCCGGCGGGGCGGCTGGCGCGCTGTGGCCCGTCATGACGATGGACACGGTATCGACGCCTGCCACGCCGGTCAGCGCGGCTTCGGCTGCGTCTTTCACCGGGGCATAGGCGCTTGCCTGGCTCGGTGGCACTTCCATAACGAACCGAACTGCGCCCGCATCGACCTGCAGCGCCCGAATGATCCCGCTCGCGACGATATCGCCGCCTGCAGGGTCTTCGACGCTTTTGAGTGCGTCCAGGACGACTGTCCGGTCCAGGGCCAAGGCTCAGTCCCGCCCCTGGATCGTGCCGGTCACCTCGTGCGTCAGCCCGAGCTCTTCAATGGTGATAACGGCCTTGGCGGTATAGCTCTTGTCGCTGCTTTCGGCGCTGCGCATCGCGTCCTCGATAGCTTGTTGGGATGTGACCCCGACCTGCTTGAGAAACTTTCGCATGGACATGTTGAAATCGTCTTCGCTCATGGCATTCCTCCCTTAGCTGTTTAGTGATCCCGCCGGTTCGACAGGTAATCCTCGGTCGTGCGCGGACGCGGGCGGTCACCACCCTGGAAGGGGGCGTCCGCATTGTGCACTTGATGCGCCACCCGACAATCGTCGCACATCTGGATCATGGCGAGCTTGCCCGGGGCATCAAACATCGCGTGCCCGGTCAGCTTTTCGGTAATCCGGTCGATGGTCGCTTTGGAACCAAACGGTTTGCCGCAAGAGATGCATTCTGCCGGCTCCTCCTCATTCAGCACGACCTGATCGAGGGCCACGTCTTCGAGGTTGAGCCGAGGCTCGAGGGCAATTGCATCTTCGGGACAGATCTCCACGCAGATCCCGCACTGAAGGCAGGCATCTTCCTGGAAGCGCAGTTGCGGTTTGTCGGGGTTGTCGCCCAGCGCGCCCGAGGGGCAGAGCGAGACGCAGGACAGGCACAGTGTGCAGGACGAGGTGTTCACCGCTACGGCGCCGTATGGTGCGCCCTCGGGAAGCGTCAGATGCGTGGCGTCGGGGTTGAGGGCCTTCGCAGCGAGGCGGGCAACTTGTCGCCGGCTGCCCAAAGGCCGCACGGGCGCGTGCTTGGTCAGTGTTGGGGTGGTGGCGAGGGCCGAGACGAGGGCTTCGGGATCATCGATGTCTAGAAGGACCACCTCGCGGTCCCTTACAAGAGCTTTCGCCAACGCGATCTCGGCGGCCAACGCATCACGGTCCGCACCCGGGCCGGGGAGGACCGAGATGGCCGAGAACCCGGCGGCGAGGGCCGCGGCGGCTTCCGCATGACCGAACGTGCCGATGACCGGCAGGGACAGCGGGATCACATCCGCCGGAAGACCGCCAAAGTGCTTGGCCGCAAGGCGCAGAACCTCCGCACCGTGGGCATCATGCGCCAGAAGCCGCGGTGCGGGCATCCCGGCGTCGCGCGCGGCCTGGGCGAGGGTCTGGATGCGCTGGAGTGTGATGTCGGGGGGCGGCGCGTCATAGGACACAGCACCTGAGGGGCACGCCGCCGCACACGCCCCGCAGCCCGCACAGACCATGGGATCGATGGAGACGTGGTCGCCCGCCGGGGTGATCGCACCTGTGGGGCAGAGGTCGAGACAGCGCGTGCATCCGGTCTGGCCCGCGCGTGAATGGGCGCACAGGAGCGGTTCGGTCCGCACATAGAGCGGCTTTTCGAATGTGCCCGTTAGATGCGAGGCCGCGAGGATCGCCGCCGAAACTGCCGCAGGTCGGCCCGGGTCCGCACGCAGATACCCCTCACGCTTTTCATGAGCCGAAAAGAGCGGTGTGCCCCCGGACAGGTCGAGCAAGATATCACAGCTTGACTGCCCCCCGTCGAGCGGCGCGGGCAGATCGCCCGAGGGGCCCGGTTGCTGCAAATCGTCGATGACCACATCGAACTGGCCCAACGCGCCGGATGCACGACGCAACCGCCCGTAGATAACATCGAACCCGATCGCATCAGGGTCCTCAGCGCCGGGTGGGAGCAGAACCGTCACGCTCAGATAAGGCGCGAGCGCCCGGGCGGCGTCGAGCGTTACGTCGGGCGCGCCGACGATCAGGCAAAGACCCTCGGAGATGACATCAACGCTCTTGGCCGGTGGCGCGGGCAGGGCCGCTTCGGCCATCAGCGCCGACAGGGTCGCAAGCGGTACCGGTGCCGCACCGGACCAGCCCGCAGCGCGCGCCAGATCGAGGACGGGTGGTGCGTCGAGATCCGCGTCAAGGGCGATGGTCTCAAACAGACGCGGGTCTGCGCTGGAACAAAGAACAGCGTTCTCAACTTGCATCGCCGCTAGGGCCGGGGTTGCGTCGATGCCACCGAGGGTCCCGCTGGCCTCCGACACGCCGCCCGCACACATGCGATCCAGGGCCGCGATGTCGTCATGCGTGAGCCCCAGACTGGGGCAGATCACGAAATGTGCGGCCATACTATATCCCTCCCGCTGCACGAAGGTGCAGGTGTAATTTTCGGGCGCGCGTCCGTGCAAGGTTACACAGAGACAGTCGCCCGCGACAATCGGGCAGGGGTGCGGCGTTATCGCCCGGTTTTGCGAGCGCTGGGCCGAGTTTCTGCAACTGCGAAAATTCCCACTGTTTTCATCAGATTAGAGAATTGACGCGCAATCTCAGAGTGTTGTCGTTCTGTCCTGTGCAGAAATGCGCGAAAGGTCGCGGAGCGGCGAAACAAATTGCGTCAATCTGGGTTTACATACGATTGTATACCGAAGTGGAGAATGTCCATGCCGGTTGGCAAACCCAGAATTCACAGCACGTTGCCCTTGGGGATCGTCCTGCGCCGGACACCCGGGGTCACGCAGTGGCAACGCCATGTGTGGCGCGCGCACGCTGTGCTGCCGGGTGCGGGCCCAGCCCACTGGGCTGAGATGCGTCGCGACGGGGACGTGGTGGAATACCACGCGGGCACCTTGGAGCTTGAGCTTTTCGGCCCCGATACCGAGGCGTATATCCACGGCCTCCAAGCCCGTGAGCCGAGCGTCTACATCATCATGCGCCCCACCGGTGACGAGCCGCCGCTGGAGCTTCTGGTCGCCACCGTCTCGCCCTACGAGGCGCAGGACTATGCGGATAGCGGCGAAGAGATCATCGAAAAGGTGCCCATGCCGGCCAGCTTGCGCGCGTGGGTCGAGGCGTTCGTCGCCGAGCACCATCAGGAAGAGACCTTCGTCAAACGCAAGCGCGACAAGAAGCGGATCGACCTAGTGCAAGATGGGATCGGCGATGCGCGGCTCGCCACTGCGTCGGACGTCTATGCCTCTCCCGAACGCTTGCGCCAGAGGCTGCAATGAGCGGGTCCGACTTTTGGTCCCGCCGCCGCAAGGCTGTTGCCGCTGAAACCCGCGCTGAGACAGAGCGCGCGTTTGAGGCCTCCCAGGCGGAGCGAAGCGATGACGACATCCTGGCCGAGCTTGATCTTCCTGACCCCGAGACGGTCGACGACCCCGAGTTGATGCGCGGTTTTCTGACCGACGCGGTGCCGCAGCGGATCAAAACCCGCGCGCTGAGGCGTCTGTGGCGGCTCGACCCGGTCTTCGCGAATCTCGACGGGCTGGTGGATTACGGCGAAGACTTCACCGACGCCGCGACCGTCGTCGAGAACCTGCAAACCGCCTATCAGGTGGGCCGCGGTATGCTGTCGCATCTCGATCATCTGGCCGCGGAAGCCGAAGCGATCGCAGACCCAGAGCCCGCGACGGACCACGATACCGACATGGCCCCGGACCCAGATAAGAGGATCGCGCCGAGCGCCGAGACCGAGGCTGTGGCCACAGCAGACACTCAGCCCGATTTGCCCGAACCCGATGACGCTGTGCAGGTATCGCCCAGCCGGCGTCGCATGGCCTTCACCTTCGACACTGCGCCTGTCTGAGAGGAACAAGATGAACGCATCCGCCGCAATTCCCCTCGCCTCGGAAGATCGCCAACGCGCTGATCTCTATAACTTTCTTGGGGTTCTCTTGGCCGCGCCCCCCGATGAGATGATGCTCTCTCAAACGGCCGCGTTGACCGGAGACGAGACCCCCTTGGGCGAGGCTGTGAACACACTGGCCAAGCTCGCCCGGCTCACCAAACCCAAGATGGTCGCCCGCGAGTTCAATGCGCTTTTCATCGGGATTGGGCGAGGGGAACTGTTGCCCTATGCCAGCTACTACATGACCGGGTTTCTCAACGAAAAGCCGTTGGCGCTTCTGCGGCAGGACATGGCGGGCCTTGGGCTTGCCCGTTCGGAGACCGTGTTTGAGCCCGAAGATAACATCGCCAGTTTGATGGAGATCATGGGAGCGATGATCGCGGGCCGCTTCGATGCACCCATGACGATCGAAACGCAGCGCGGCTTTTTCAATAAACACATCGCCCCTTGGGCGCGGGTGTTCTTCTCCGATCTCGAAGCCGCCGAGCATTCGGTGTTCTACGCACCCGTAGGCACACTGGGCCGCACGTTCATTGAGATCGAAACCGAAGCGTTCCGCCTGGCGGGGGACGCATAAGCATTTTCGGGGCGCGTGCGCGCGGCTCGACCCACCGGCGGGTGACCGCCACGACGAAGAAAGGAGGGTCTCTCCATGACGCTCAAGACCGACGACCGCAAAGCCGGGCGCCGCGACTTCCTGAAACTGGCCGCGAGTGCCGCCCCTGTGGCGGCTGTGGTTGCGGCCACTGGGGCCGACCCTGCGGCTGCGGCCGAACCGGACCTGTCGCAGGACACGCTTCAGGACACCGCGCAAACCCGCGCCTTTTACGAAAGCGCCCGCTTCTAACGCAGCGCACCTCCGCGGGCCATGTCCGGCCCCGGCCCACCCGCTTCTGGCAACTGGTTGCGTGACGCCCGACCGCCCGATGCGACACCACAGCTTACCCCGCGACCTCGGGCCCTGAGGACCCAAGGCAGCAAGGGAGGAGAGAGACATGTTGAGGAAAAAGACCAACGGGATTGCGCGACGCTCCCAGCGGACTTCGATCCTGACCGAGGCCGCAACCGCCTCAGTCGACCGCCGCGGTTTCCTGCGCGGCTCAGGCCTGGCCATCGGTGGCCTTGCTGCCATCGCCGCAACGGGGGGCACTGTCACCCGCGCGGACGCCGCCGGCGCCGCCGTGATGGGCAACATCGAATTGAAGAAATCGGTCTGCACCCACTGTTCGGTGGGCTGCACGGTTCTTGCCGAAGTGTCCAATGGCGTTTGGGTCGGCCAAGAACCCGGCTATGACAGCCCCTTCAACCTTGGCGCCCATTGCGCCAAAGGCGCCGCCGTTCGTGAACACGCCCATGGCGAACGCCGCCTGAAGTATCCGATGAAAAAAGAAAACGGCGAGTGGGTCCGGATTTCCTGGGATCAGGCCATCCAAGAGGTCGGCGACAAGATGCTGTCGATCCGCGACGAAAGCGGGCCGGATAGCGTCTACTGGCTGGGTTCGGCCAAGCACAACAACGAACAGGCCTATCTGTTCCGCAAGTTCGCGGCCTATTGGGGGACGAACAACGTCGACCATCAGGCGCGGATCTGCCATTCCACCACGGTGGCTGGTGTTGCCAACACATGGGGCTACGGCGCCATGACCAACAGCTACAACGACATCGCCTATTCCAAGCTGATCTTCCTGATCGGTTCGAACGCTGCCGAGGCGCACCCGATCTCGATGCAGCACATCCTGCGCGCCAAAGAGCGCAACAACGCACCGCTCATCGTGTGCGACCCGCGCTTCACGCGCACGGCCGCGCATTCCGACGAATACGTGCGCTTCCGCTCGGGCACCGACGTGGGGCTCATCTGGGGCATCCTGTGGCACATCTTCGAGAACGGATGGGAAGATCAGGAGTTCATTCGCACCCGCGTGTGGGGCATGGACCAGATCCGCGAAGAAGTGGCCAAGTGGACCCCCGAAGAAGTTGAGCGCGTGACCGGTACACCGGGCGCCCAGCTTGAGCGCGTGGCCCGGATGATGGTCGAACACAAGCCCGGCACGGTTGTCTGGTGCATGGGCGGGACCCAGCACACCAACGGCAACAACAACACCCGCGCTTATTGCGTGCTTCAGCTTGCCCTGGGCAACATGGGCACTGCGGGTGGCGGCACCAACATCTTCCGCGGCCACGACAATGTGCAGGGGGCCACGGACCTTGGTGTCCTCAGCCACACCTTGCCCGGCTACTACGGTCTCTCGGCAGGCGCATGGGCGCATTGGGCCCGCGTTTGGGGGGAAGATCCCGAATGGCTGGCCGGTCGCTTCAACAAGATCACCGGCGCCGACGGCAAAGAGAAGTCGCTCCAAAACCTCACCGGGATTCCGGTGTCGCGTTGGATCGACGGTGTTCTGGAAGACAAGGACAACATGGACCAGACGGACAATGTCCGGGCCATGGTTCTTTGGGGTCACGCGCCCAACAGCCAGACACGCCAGCGCGAGATGAAGACGGCGATGGAAAAGCTCGACATGCTCGTCGTGATCGATCCGTTCCCCACCGTCTCAGCTGTGCTGCATGATCGTCAGGACGGGACGTATCTCTTGCCCGCGACGACGCAGTTCGAATGCCGTGGCTCATGTACGGCTTCCAACCGGTCGTTCCAGTGGCGTGAGAAGGTCGTCGATCCGCTCTTTGAATCGAAGACGGACCACGAGATCATCGCGCTCTTCTCCAAGAAGTTTGGCTTTCATGAGCGGATCTTCCGCAACATCAAGCTGGAAGAGGACGGGCTGACCCCGGAACCCGAGGATACGCTGCGCGAGATCAATCGCGGGATGTGGACCATTGGCTATACCGGGCAGAGCCCTGAGCGTGTGAAGCTTCACATGGCCAACCAGCACACCTTCGACCGCAAGACCTTGCGCGCGGTTGGTGGCCCGGCGGATGGGGACTATTACGGTCTGCCCTGGCCCTGCTGGGGAACGGCTGAGATGGGGCATCCCGGAACGCCGAACCTTTATGACATGTCGAAGCCCGTCTCCGAAGGCGGCCTGACCTTCCGCGCCCGGTTCGGGGTGGAACGCGATGGCGACAATCTGTTGGCCGAGGGGGTCTATTCCAAGAACTCCGAGATCAAGGATGGTTACCCCGAGTTCACGATGCAGATGCTCATGGATCTCGGCTGGGACGGTGATCTCACGGCGGAGGAACGCGCTGCCATTGATGCGGTGGCCGGTCCCAAGACCAACTGGAAGACCGACCTGTCGGGCGGGATCCAGCGGGTTGCGATCAAGCACGAATGCGCACCCTTCGGCAACGCCAAGGCCCGCGCCGTCGTGTGGACCTTCCCCGATCCGGTGCCGCTCCACCGCGAGCCGCTCTATACCAACCGCCGCGATCTCGTGGACGACTACCCGACCTATGAGGACCGCAAGTTCTACCGTCTGCCGACGATGTATGCGTCGATCCAGAAGAAGGACTTCTCCAAGGAGTATCCGATCATCCTCACCTCCGGTCGTCTCGTTGAATACGAAGGCGGCGGTGATGAGACCCGGTCGAACCCCTGGCTTGCGGAACTTCAGCAGGACATGTTCGTCGAAATCCATCCCCGCGACGCCAACAACCTGGGCGTACGCGACGGGGCCGATGTCTGGGTCGAAGGCCCGGAATCGGGTCGCGTCAAGGTGATGGCGATGGTCACCGAACGGGTGGGCGAAGGCGTGGCCTTCATGCCCTTCCACTTCGGCGGGCATTTCGAGGGTGCGGATCTGAGGGACAAATATCCCACGGGATCAGACCCCTATGTCCTCGGGGAATCCACCAACACCGCGCAGACCTACGGCTACGACTCCGTCACGCAGATGCAGGAGACCAAAGCCACCCTCTGCAAGATCATGCCAGCGTAAGGAGGAACGACCATGGCAAGAGCAAAGTTCCTGTGTGACGCCGAACGCTGCATCGAATGCAACGCTTGCGTCACCGCGTGCAAGAACGAGCACGAGGTGCCCTGGGGCATCAACCGTCGTCGCGTCGTGACGATCAATGACGGGACACCGGGAGAGAAGTCGATCTCGGTGGCCTGCATGCACTGCTCAGATGCGCCGTGCATGGCGGTCTGTCCGACGGATTGCTTTTATCAGACCGCAGATGGTGTGGTGTTGCACTCCAAGGATCTGTGCATTGGCTGCGGCTACTGCTTTTACGCGTGCCCGTTTGGCGCGCCGCAGTTCCCGCAAGCGGCGAACTTCGGATCGCGCGGCAAGATGGACAAGTGCACCTTCTGCGCCGGCGGACCGGAGGAAAACCACTCCCAGGCCGAGTTCCAGAAATACGGGCGCAACCGGATCGCCGAAGGCAAATTGCCGATCTGCGCCGAGATGTGTTCGACCAAAGCGCTTCTCGCCGGTGATGGTGACACGGTGTCCGAGATCTATCGCGAGCGTGTCGTCGCGCGCGGCTTTGGTTCCGGCGCTTGGGGCTGGGGCACGGCTTACGACGGCCGTGAACTCTGATCTCTTAAACAATAGCGGCGGGTGCCCCGGTGCCCGCCGTTTTCCTATGTTTAATGTTCACACGGAGACGATGATGGCGCGCCTTCTGGCTCTACTCGTGGCAGCAACGCTCTTTCTCGCAGCCCCGGTCGCTGCACAGACCTCAGGCCCTGATCGGACCGCAACAGGCGGCGCCCAGACCTTGGAGGATATCCTCGCCCGTCAGGAAGGGCTCAAGGTCGATGATGCCGCGCGCCGTGCCGACACGGGCGATGCATCAAACGCAGCCCCCTTTGATGCGCAACTGGGCACGCTCGGTGGCACATCCGACCCCGAACTTTGGCGCGCGCTGCGCTATGACACCGCCGACATCACAGTCTCCGCAGGCGGGCCGGTTGCTGAGACGCTTATGCAATCGAGCGGAATGGCCTGGCTTGAGTTCCGCGAAGGACCGTTGTCGACCTATGGCGGCTGGCTGCTTCTGGGGACGCTTGGCGCGCTGGTTCTATTTTATCTTCTGCGCGGGCGCATTGCCGTCGATGGCGGGCTCGCAGGCCGGACGGTCATCCGTTTTCAGTTCATCGAGCGCTTCGCCCATTGGCTTCTTGCTGGGTCGTTCATCGTGCTGGGTTTGACGGGCCTCGCGATCCTTTTTGGACGCACGGTCATTGTCCCGCTTTTCGGGCATGAGGCGAACACGGTGCTGTTGACCGCGTCCATGGCCATTCACAACAACGTCGCCTGGGCCTTTATCGTGTCGCTTGCGATGATCCTCGTGATGTGGGTCTGGCACAACATCCCGAACCGTCTCGACCTGGTTTGGTTTGCCCAGATGGGTGGGATCATCGGATCGAAACACCCACCCGCCAAAAAGTTCAACGCCGGTCAAAAGATCATCTTCTGGTCCTGTATCGTTTTCGGCAGCCTGATCTCGGCCACAGGGCTATCGCTGATTTTCCCCTTCGAGTTTCCACTGTTTGAGCAAGCGTTTGCGCTGATCAATGCCACGGGGCTGCCGGGTCTTCTGGGCATAGCTCCCTTGCCCGAGGTCCTGACGCCGCAGGCCGAGATGCAGCTTGCGCAAATCCTCCACGCCGGACTCGCGTTCGTACTGATGGCGATCATCATCGCGCACATCTACATCGGCTCGGTCGGGATGGAGGGTGCGTCGGGGGCCATGACCACGGGTGAGGTGGATGAGGCCTGGGCGCATCAACACCACTCGATCTGGCTGGACGAACTCAAGGAAAAGGAAGCCCGCTCCGACGGCACTGCCACGCCAGCCGAGTAACCGCCGCGACAATGGGCGCGCTTTTATGGGTGGCCCAGATGCGCCAGTCGTGTCAGGCGGGTTCGGAGGGGAGTAGGTCGCCATGAAAGCTATCATCGCGGGCTTTGCGGCCATCGTGATTATCGCGGTCGCGGCGGGCTATGGGCTTAACCAGATGGGTGCGCCCACGGACGAGGCCCAAAGCGGTGATGACGTCCGCCTGGACTAAGCCGGGGTCCCCGTGGCTTAGAGTACAGGCACACGCATCCTGATCAGAAGATGCCACCTCGCAACGGTAGTGTGATGGTCGCAGATATGATCTGTCTCGCTACGATATGACCGTGATCGAGTGCATGACATGGAACGTCCACCGGTGCCGTGGCCGTGATGGGGTGATCGATCCAGTTCGGACAGCGGACGCCCTGATCGAGACACTGCGGGCGGCGGCGGTTGACCTTGTGGTCCTCACGGAAGCGGACGCCGAACAACCGCCCTATGGCGGGCTACTTGATCTGGGAAGACTGGAAGCGGAGACCGGGCTGGCATCCGCGCATGTCGACGCATCACTCCGCTGGGGGGATCTCAGCCACGGCTTTCTCGGCACGGTGGTGCTGCATTCGGGTCGTCTCGAACTGTTGGGCGGCCATCTCCTTGATCTTCCCGGCCACTATCCGCGCGGGGCCACGATATTGGAGTTCGGTCTCGACGGTGGTGCGTTCCGGCTCATCGCCACGCACTTGTCGCTCGGCCAGCCGCTGCGCGCCGTACAGATGCGCGCCATCGGACAGTACCTTGCGCGCAAGACACCGATGCCCACATTGCTGGTTGGCGACCTGAACGAGTGGCGTCCTTGGGGCGGACTGGCGTTTTCTCGGCCCATCGCGGGAACGCATTTCCAAGGCCCGGCCCTCGGAAGCTTTCCAGCCCGTTTTCCGATCCTGCCGCTCGACCGCGTGCTGGCCATTGCACCGGCAAAGGTTGCGGAAGCTCGGGTTCTGTCGTCACAGATGTTGCGCGATACCTCGGATCACCTGCCCCTACGGGCGCGGGTCATGCTCTAAGGGCCGCCGTCCCGCGCAGGGGTCCAGCGGTGAAGCCAGACGTCGGACTTGGGCGTGCCCATGGCGTCCCGAAGCACGAGCCGCAGTTCGGCCGCCTGTGCCGCGCCCGGTTCGAATTGAAACCCGACCCGCCACTGCCCGCGTTCGGGGATCGGATAGGCAGAGATGCCGCTGATTTTTCCCTCTGACGCGGTCACCTCTGGGACAAGGTCGGCAATACCATCCCCGTCAAAGTCGACGACATATTGAAGTGCACCGGGTCGATCATGGACCCGGCCGGATCGGCTTTGTGTGACAACGGCAGCCGGCTGGATCGCTGGCACCGGTGCGGCCCCGGCCAAGATGCGATAGCGATAGCGATACTCGCGCCCTGCCTCGAGCGGCGCGTCCGGGCGCCAGAACGCGACGATGTTGTCAAAAAATTCATCAACTGTTGGAATCTCCACCAGCATCACCGCGCCATCGCCCCAATCGCCCAACGGTTCGACCCAGGCCGACGGCCGGCGATGATAGGCGGCTTCTGGATCCTCAAAATCGGCGAACGTGCGCGGCCCTTGCACAAGGCCAAAGCCGTCGGGGTCACGATCTGCAAAGCTCGATGTCTGAAGCGTAGCCGGATTTGAAAGCGGCCGTAGCAGCGCCTCGCCCGCCCCGTTTGCGATCCGCAGCGCATCGCTGTCATGGATGCGCGGGCGGAAATCGTCTGAGACCGAGGCCCTAAGCGGGCCTTTGAGATACATCGACGTCAGCGGCGCGATGCCGACATTGTCGAGTGTCACACGCGGAAATAGCGCAAGATCGACATCTGTGACCGTTGGCTCCCCCGGCGCGATGGTCAGCATCGCGGCGCCGGTGATCGATGGGCTTTCGATCAAGCCATCAAGCCGGGCTTGGCCATCGCTCGCCTCGCGCAGGCGCAGCTGGGTGAATACTGGGAACTCTTCGGGGGCTGCGCCACCGGTGCCGATCGCAAGCGCGCGAAAGGACAGTCCGTACAGCGTCTCCCGCGAAACCGTGCGGAAATAGCTTGCGCCCTGGGTCACGAAAAACTCGTCCGAGATGCCTTGCTGTCGATAAGGCGCACGGAGGCGGAGGCCCGAATACCCCATCGCCGCGCGCTCAGCCTCGCTGAGCTGTGGCACGCCGTTGAAGTACCGCTCGCCATAGGTGAAGTACGCCGGATCGAAGGGCAGCGGGCGAATGCTGTCGGCCTGTTCAATCTCGATTGTGACCTTTTCGGTGAAGAAGAAGCCCGGTGGCAGAAGGTCGGCGGTAAATCCGTCACCCAGGTCAAGGCCCGCTGCGCCGCCCTCGGCAGGGCGGATCGCGCGAAAGCTGTCATATGTCAGCGCGTCGAAGGGTGGCGCAAGCTGCATCGACGGATCGCGATGGGGGGCTTGGGACAAACGCCGCGCGACAGACACAAAGTCCTCCGCGGCCTCACGCCCCCAGCCCCGGGTCGGCAGAGCGCTTGCTGCAAACGCTGCGCTAAGAAAAGTACGACGCTGCATCAGGCGCGACGCGGCGCGTCCAGCCAAGGCACAAGCCACGGGGCGGCAAGCAAAGGCCCCGCAACCAGCGTCAGCCACAGCGCCTGCCATGGCGTTTCGCCGCCAATGACCGCCACGGTGACCAGGGCCATACCGGCAACAGCCTCAATCATGCCTTGGGGCAGGGTGAAGTATGCGCGGCCTGCAGGCCGCTTCCAGCCAACGTCCCGCCCGATCAACACAGCGATGACCGACAGCGTCTGCCGAACCATCACAAGGGGAGAAAAAAGCGTGCTGAGAAAAAGTTCGGCGCCCGTCGCGCGTAGAAAGATCCGACGCCGCGACATCCGCCGCGTCCTATGGAAAAACCGCAAGATCGCGGCCAGTTTCGGGACAAGAAGAAGGGCCAGTGCCCCTGACAGTACCGGAACAGCCCCCGGCGCCATACCAGCGAGCAGAAAGAGCAAAATCACTGTCAGCCAGATCGGCGATGACAGATAGCTTTGCACACCAAACGCCAAGTGTATCCGGCTGGTCGGGTGCAGCAGGTGGGCGAAGAGCGCGCGGATATGCTGGAGGTTGCCCTGGCACCAGCGCCGGTCGCGGCGGTGAAACGTGTCGATGGTCTCGGGCCCTGACTCTGAGCTTCCTTTGGTCTCAGGCGCTATGGCCACCTGCCAGCCCGCCCGGACAAGCCACGCTGCTTCGATGAAATCATGGCTCAGAAAGTCGCCGCCATAGGGTGCGGGGCCTTTGAGCTTGGGCAAGTGCATAGCCGACCGAAACGCCGCGATCCGGATCAATGCGTTATGGCCCCAATAGTTGCCCGCCGGCCCTGACCAGCCTTCCAGGCCCCGGATGAAGACGGGCCCCGTCAGGCGCGTCGACAGCCGCTGCAACGCTTCAAAACGGGTGCGTCCCGGGCGAAGCGCGATCCCGCTTTGCACCAGTCCAAGCCGCGCGTTGCCCTCCATCCGGTAGCGCAGCACACGCAGGCGATCCGCCGTCATTGCGCTGTCGGCATCCATGACCAGCATGCTGACATAGCTGTCGCCGTGGCCCTCGATCCAATCCGCGATATTGCCTGGTTTGCGGCGTGTATTGGTGGCGCGCCGCCGATAACGCACCAACCCGGCGTCGATCAGAGGTGCCATGGCATCCTCCTCAGCCGCGCGGGCCGGTTCGGGCGTGTCCGACAGCACCCAGATATCCGCAGTCCCTGACACCCCTGATCGGGCAAGATCGCGATGCAAATTCCGGACGCGCACTGCGACCGCAACCGGGTCTTCGCCGCACATCAAAAACAGGACTGCGGTCTTGTCGCGTGGCCGCCAATCGGCGGGCGGTTGATGCGCGGCCTCTGTCGGTGCCCGCATGCCGATCAGCGATGTTGCCGCCGCAGCCGCGACCCAGAGGGTGTTCAGCGCAAACAGCGTCACAAGAAGCACGTCAATCGCTTCGAGCGGGGCCAGCACGAGGCCAAGGCCGACGACAAGCGGTAATGACATCCCAAGCGTCAGACCAGCAAACAGCCAAAACCGCCAACGCACGCGCGCGCCCGCGATCCGTGGCCCGTCAATCGGCTTTGCGGGACCGAGTGAGGCGTCAGTCGTGCTCATCTTCTCGGCGCAATCGGGGGCCACATACGCGAGAAGACGCCGTCGCGTTTGATCAACCCGTGTTGCAGTGCCGCGCCGATGTGAAGAAGGATGAACGCCGCAAGGACGAACCGCGCCGAAGAGTGGATCCATTGAGCGGTTTCTGCCAGTGAATCAGAGCGCGGGACAAGAAACGGAAACCCGATCGCGTTGAGTGTCTCGATGGGAAAGCCACCGGCCACGACCCGAACATAGCCTGAGACGGCCATAACGATCAGAAGCACATAAAGCGCCGCGTGGCTCACCGCGGACGCGGTACGCTGCCATTGGGGCAGGCTTGCGGGTAGGGGGTCTGGCCGTGACACAACGCGGATCAGAAGACGCGCAGCCACAAGCAACAGGATCACGACGCCCACGTTTTTGTGAAAGATATAAAGCGAGTTCTGCGTCGTGCGCGTCAGGCCCTCGGTCGTCATGATGACCCCAACGGGAATCGTCGCCAGCACCACGATGGCCGTCAGCCAGTGAAGCCAGCGTGAGATCGTGGGATAGCCGCGCGAGGGTGTGTCTGTATCTGCCATGGGGCCAAAGCCTCCTTCACCGTTGAGAAATAGGTTGCGGGGCGCAGGCATCAATTCCCCGGCTTGAATGTGGTGACCGCCCGCTTAGCTCGTGTGGAATGAAATCTGCTTTGGTTCATATTTCAGGTGTTTTCAACCGTGGTGCGCCGTTTTCGAAAGGTGGGTCTTTGCGTGTCGGGTACGCGCTGGCCATTCTTTGCGGCATTCCGCTGGTCACTTTACTGTCCGCGGCCTTCGGCGCTGTGTCCGGCGCGGTCCTCGGGCTTGCAGTCTTCCTCACCGGCGCTGGCATAGCGGCACTCTCGATGCATCGCAGCTATCCGCACCACGAGCTTGGCCTTTGTAACGCGATCACAATCGGTCGCCTGGCGCTCACCGCGTCGCTCGTGGCGATCCTCGTTGCACCGGTCCCGCTGACTGCATCCGACATGTGGCTGGCCTTCGCGGTTGCGGTTTTGGCGCTGGCGCTGGACGGTGTTGATGGTTGGGCCGCGCGGCGGGCCGGGCTTGCATCGCGTTTCGGGGCCCGCTTCGACATGGAGGTCGACTCGTTCTTTGCCCTCGTTTTGTCGGCAATTGCCTTTCAAACCGGTCAGGCGGGCCTGTGGATCCTCGCGCTAGGCCTCCCGCGTTACATGTTTGTGGGGGCAGGTGCGATATGGCCTTGGCTCACGCGGCCAGTTCCCGACAGCCTCAGCCGTAAGGCAGTGTGCGTGCTTCAGATCGGAACGCTGGTTGCCTTCCTAATCCCGGTCCTTCCAGCGAGCCTTCTTACCCTCGCTGCGGCGGTGGCGGCCGTTGCCCTGGTCTGGTCCTTCCTGCGCGACATCCGCACGCTGATTGCCCTCAGGCAATGACGCAGACCACCGGCATGGCATCGCACGCCCCGCTTGCCCGGCCTTTCGGGCTGTTTCTGTCGGCCATCGCCATCTACCTCGTCCTTGCCATCCCCAACCATCCGGACGCGCTGGCGCCCGACCTGTTGCTGGTGGTGCCGCTCGAACTGCCGGTGATCTTGATCGGTCTGGCCGTTCTCGCGCCCGAAAGTGTGACTACAGCATGTGTGCGCTGGGCGATTGTTCTGGCTCTCACAGTTCTGACGGTCCTGAAACTCGCTGATTTCGCGACCTTTGAAACCTACAATCGCGGCTTCAATCCTGTTGTCGACCTTCACCTGATCCCCGCGGCGTGGAACCTTGGCTCGGGCGCAGTAGGGGTCGTGCTGGCTGCGGGGATCGTTTGCCTTGCGTTTCTCGCCATCGGCGGTTTAGCCGCGCTTTTGTGGTGGGCAACAGGGCGGTGGTCCCGTCTGATGCTTCCCCGCGTCCCGCGGCGCGCGGGCGCGTTCCTCCTGTTGCCAGCGACTGCACTGGCCATTGCCGAGATCGGCGCTGCCATGCGGCACTGGAGCCTTCCGTTTGACGTGCGCGGCGCGGCCTTCACCGCCCGTGTCGCGGTGGAGCGGGTGGACATGGTGACCGAAACGGTCCAACGCCTGCGCGCCTTCAACAGCGCCGCCGCAGAGGACCCGTTTGCCGAGACAACCCCGCTTCTAGACAGGATCGGCCAGCGCGACGTTCTGCTCACCTACATCGAAAGTTACGGAGCTGCGAACCTGACGAACCCGAGCTATGCGCCCACCCACCTTGAGACGCTGAGAACCATCGAGGCGGATCTTTCCGCGCGCGGTCTTTCCATGCGCTCAGGGTGGCTCGAAGCGCCGATCATCGGCGGGCAAAGCTGGCTCAGCCATGCGACTCTGGCGACCGGCCTTTGGGTGCCGGACCAGCGCACCTACGGCGCGGCGCTGATCAGTGGGCGAAAGTCGCTCTTTCATCTCGCGCAGGACAACGGGTTCGACACCGTGGCCGTGATGCCCGCGATCACGCTCGACTGGCCGGAGGCCGAGTTCATGGGCTTTGACCGCATTTTCACCTCGACCGACCTCGGCTATGCCGGCCTTCCCTTCAATTGGGTGACGATGCCCGATCAGTTCACGCTGGCGGCCCTCGATCGACTGGTTCTGTCGGATCAGGATCGTGCGCCAATCTTCGCGCAGGTCGCCCTGATCTCATCCCATGCGCCATGGACGCCGGTGCCCGAGTTGGTTGCGTGGGAAGATATCGGCGACGGGCGGATCTTCGATGCGGTGGCCCAGTCTGGTGACCCGCCACAGGTCGTCTGGCGCGACCGGGACCGCGTGCGTGATCAGTTCCGGCAAGCGGTCGACTACAGTCTCCAAACCGTGGGTGCCTACGCGGCCCGCAGCGCGGAAGATCCGCCGTTCCTGATCGTCCTCGGCGACCACCCGCCCGCGCTATTCGTATCCGAAGACGAGGGCATGGGGGTGCCCATCCACATCATCGGCCCTGCGGACTTGGTCGAGCCTTTTGCGGAGTGGGGCTGGAGCGACGGCATGATCCCCGATCCCGACGCGACAGTTCTTCCGATGAACGAGTTCCGCAACCGGTTTCTCACGACCTTCAGCAGCGTCAGCCCTTAACCGCGCCCGCCATGATCGCGCTGACGATCAGCCGCTGGAGCGCCAGGAAGGCGGCGATGGCGGGCAAGACCGTGATGACACAGGCTGCCGCGAGAAGCTGTGTTGTCGAAGCGCTGGTCGATCCGGCGTAGTTGAAGATCGCCACCGAGATCGGCTGAAGCTGATCTCGGGTCAACAGGATGAACGGCACCAGAAACTGCGACCAACCCATCAGCATGTTGAGGATGAAGGCCGACGCCATGCCGGGCGCCGCCAGCGGCAAAGTCACAAAGAACAGGATACGCGACGGCGCGCAGCCATCGATCGCGGCGGCTTCTTCCAGGCTTTTCGGGATGGCATCGAAACTTGCCTTCAGCATCCAGACCGACAGGGGGACGCCAAGCGCCATGTAAACGCCAGCCGCGGCGGCATGCGTTTCAAGAAGGCCCAGCCGCTCCATATATCGATAAAGCGGGATAAGCAGGACGAGGGGCGACACCATCTGGACCATCAGGATGCCCAGCATCAGCGCCGATGCGCCACGAAACCTGCGCCGGGAAAAGACGTAAGCCGCCGGCGCGGCCACGATAAGCGCGCCCAACGCCCCCAGCGCGCAAAGCTTGATCCCGTTCCAGAGGTAAAGCCCAAAGGTCCGATCCGTCAGGATCTGGCGAAAGTTGTCGAGCGTCGGGTCCTGGGGCACGAACCGCGCCGCACCGAGGAACACCTCGGCAGGTGTGCGGATCGCGAGCGACATAAGCCAGAGAAGCGGTGCCGCAAACAGCACCACAAGGATCAGCGCCACCGCATAGGTCGCGAGATCAACCAGCCGCTCCCGCCTAATCCCGCTCATTGGCGCCGGTCCGGATGATCGACGAGAACGCGGATGTAAATGATGGTGAGCACCAGCGCGATCAGGACCAGAAGGATCGCCAGTACCGACCCGCCGGACAGGTCGAAGTTGTTGAACACCGTGTTGAACGTGAAAAGAGACAGCACTTCGGTCGTCCGCCCCGGCCCGCCGCCGGTGAGGGCCAAGATCACGTCAAAGGTGTTGAGCGTTTGGATTGTCACCAGGATCGTCGTCACCAGGATCGCGGGCCGCATCTGGGGCAGGGTGATGAAGATGAAGCGGGCGATGGGCCCGGCGCCGTCGATCGCTGCGGCGGCGTAAAGATCATCTGACAGCCCCTTTCGCGCCGCGTAAAGGACGATCATCGCGAACGCAGTCCCCTGCCAGACATTCGCGATCACCGCCGAGATCATCGCGTTCGTCGGGTCCGACAGCCAGCGCACCGGTGCGATCCCCACGACACCCAGCGTCGAATTGAGTGCACCGAACGGCGCTTCGGAGAACAGCATCTGCCAGATCAGCCCGTTGGCTATGCCCGGCACGACCCAGGCCGTCAACACCACCGTCCGGAGCACGCCCATGCCCGCCAGCCGCCGCGCCTCGCCCCGCACCACCAAAAGCGCAACAAGCAGGCCAAGCGCGAGGATGCCGAGGACGCTCGCCGCGGTAAAGATCGCCGTGACCCGAAGCACGCCGGGAAGCGCGGGCTGGGCAAGAATGTCCCTCACCCCGTCGAGGCCATAGCTGCTGGCCGGGCGCAGAAGCGTCGCGTCCCCAAAAGCCAACCGCAGCACATCAAGGATCGGCACAAGGTAGAACGCGCCCAACAGGAGAAGGGCCGGCGCCAGCCACGGCCACGCGGCCGGGCGGCGGGCCGCCCGAACCCTTTGTTCGTTCGGGTCCAAGCTCAGAGCCGCTCGAACGCCGCCTGAACCGTTGCATTGGCGGCGTCCAGCGCCTCTTCCGGCGTGGCCGCACCCGAAAGCACATCACCCATCAGGATCTGGATCGCGTTGGAGACCTCAGGATAAATCGGCACACCCGGACGCGCCTGACCATCGACCAGCGCTTCGGCGAAGACATCGAACTCCGAGCCCTCAAAGACATCGAACTCATCGTATTGGGCGGCAGATGTCGGCAAGAGGCCCTGGATTGCGTTGGACTGGCCCGAGTAGATCTCGCGGATCATCTCGGCGCAGATCTGAACCTTGGCCGGGTCGTCCGACATGGCCGCAATGGTCCATCCACCGGTCCCTGTTGCGCGCTGATCGGGCGTCGGCCCGGGGATGGGCGAGACGGCCCATGCGGCGAAATCTTCTTCCGACAGCGTTCCGCGTAACTGGCCGTACTGCCAATTGCCCCCTATGAAGAGACTTGCTGTCCCTGCTGCAGCGGCGGCGTTAAACTCGTCATAGTTGACGATGCTGGTCACGCGCGGGGGTGCGGCGCCATTGTCGACGAGATCTTTGTAGAACGACACGGCGGCCAAAAACTTCTCGCGGTTCTCACCTTCGGCAAAGACCGGACGCCCATCATTGTCCACAAGCCGTCCGCCCTGCGCCCAGAAATGCGCGAGCCAGTCGAAGGTCGTACCTTCCCAACGCCCGCCGTTAAACAGCAGCCCTTCCTGCCCCGCCTCCACACTGGCCAACGCCGCGGCCTCAAGCTCAGCCCATGTCTCGGGTGCGTCCGGCACCACGCGGGTATCGCGGTAGAGCACACGCAGATCGGTGAACCACCACCAGGCCAAAAGATCGCCGGCCTCATTGGTCACCGCCTCGCGCACGTAGGGAAAGAGATCGTTTATCTCATCCTCGCTCCAATGGGCGGTCATGGGGGAAAGCACGCCCGCGCTTCTGTAAAGCGCAAGTTGCGAGCTATCGACCATCGCGCAATCGGGCCCGCGCCCGGCCCGCGCCTGTTCAAGCATGCGTGCTTGCTCCTGCCCGATATTATCGGTGGAGATCTGCGTCTCGATCCTCCAGTCGGGCCGCGCTTCGATGAAGTCGGTGAAAAGCGCCTCAAAAGCCTCGCGCGTTGCGGGATCCGAGGAATACAGATCGAACGCGGTCAGGCGAAACGTCATGGTGTTCGGCGCATCGGGCAGGCCGACACGGTCACGGGTAATGAGGTCTTGCGCGGCAAGGCTTGCCGGCAACCCGATAGCGCAGGCTGTACCAACAGCGCCAAGAATTCTGAGGAAACGATGCGTCATAAATCACCTTTCTGGGATGTGTTTCGTGCGTGCTTCGGGGCGTCACGGGCCCGGGCGGATCCTCCGCCCTGTGTCTGGATCAAAAAAGTGCGCCTGATTGGCGTCGATGGCCAGTCGGACGTTTTGTCCCGGGGCCAGCACAGTGTCAGGCGGCAACCGGCCCCACACCGGCCCAGCGCCCTCAGCCGCAAACTCGGCGATGATCTCCTGTCCGAGCGGTTCGAGCGTTTCGACACGCGCAGGAAGGCCCTCATCGGTTAGCGAGATTGCTTCGGGTCGGAAGCCGATCATCACAGATCGACCCGCAGTACCCACGAGGGGCGTCAAGCGTATGCGCGCCCCGCCAGCCAGGTCTGCGCCGTCTTCGGTCAGCACCGCCTCGAACAGGTTCATCGCCGGCGATCCGATAAAGCGCGCGACAAACAAGTTGGCCGGGTCGCGGTATATCTCCATCGGTGGGCCCGCCTGCTCGATCCGGCCTTCGTTCATGACGACAACGCGATCCGCCATGGTCATCGCCTCGGTCTGATCGTGCGTCACGTAGATGGTTGTCGTCGGCATCGTTGCCTGCAACCGCCGCATCTCGGCCCGCATTGATACGCGGAGGCGCGCATCAAGGTTCGACAGTGGTTCATCAAAGAGAAACACCTTGGGCCGCCGCACCATCGCGCGTCCCATGGCCACCCGCTGGCGCTGCCCACCCGACAGCATCGCCGGGCGCCGGTTCAAAAGCGGCTCGATCTCCAGCATCTGGGCCACGTCTCGCACGCGCGCCTTCACTTCGCTCCGTGCGATGCCACGGCGGCGCAGGCCAAAGCCGATGTTCCGTTCCACCGTCATATGCGGATAAAGCGCGTAGTCCTGAAAGACCATCGCCACATCCCGCGCGCCGGGCGATAGGTCGTTCACCCGGTCTCCATCGATCAGAATGTCGCCCGAGGTCTCTTCTTCGATCCCTGCGATAAGACGCAGCGTCGTCGATTTCCCGCAGCCCGATGGCCCGAGGATCACAACAAACTCGCGGTCCCCGACGTCCAAAGTTACCCCGTCGAGCGCGGTTTGCCCACCGGAATACGTCTTGGTCAGGGTGTCGATTGAAACGTGCGCCATGGGCCTCCTCCACGGAACCTAGCGCGCCCGAAGGTGCAGGTCCAATCCCGGCAGTAAGTTGAAAGATCACGGAAAAGGGCGATATCTCCACCATGCCTATCGCTTCTGCCCAACCGACAGACACCGCTCCGCGCAAGGGCGTGGCCACGCGTCTGGTACATGTGGCCGTGCCACTTGTCGTGACGGGTTTTGTGTTCTGGTGGGTCGGCGCGCAAGACGTGCTCGCACGCCTCGCTGCGGCAGATCTGGCTTGGGTGATTGCCGCGCTACTGGCTTGTTCGGCACAGATCGTGCTGTGTGCGCTCAGGTGGCAACTGACCGCCGCGCGTCTCGCCGCGCCTCTGTCGACACAGGGCGCAGTGGCCGAGTACTACCTTTCAAGTGTCATCAACACGACGGTTCCCGGCGGGGTCGTCGGTGACGCCCTGCGCGCGGTCCGCATACGCGGCACCGCAGGCCTTGAACGCGCGGCGCAGTCCGTCGTGATCGAACGGCTTGCCGGACAACTCGCCTTTGGGGCCACATTGCTCGTCGGTCTGGCCCTGTCGGGACGTCCCCAACTTCAACTCGCAGGCGGGATTGCGATGGGCGGTCTCGCCAGTATCGCTCTGCTCGTCTGGTTCGGGCGCGGTCTTGGTCTTTCAAATCTGCTGCCGCCTGTCGTCGTCCGCTTTGCAAACGCCATCAGGACGAGCTGGTTCGATCTGCGCGCCGCCAGCGCCCAAATCGCCCTCAGCCTACTGATCGTTGGTGCAAACCTTGCGGCTTTCGCTTTCGCGGCACGTGCGACCGGGGCCGTCCTTGCCTTTCCTGAAATGCTCTACGCCGTGCCGCTTATCCTTGCGGCGATGCTGATCCCGTTTTCGGTCGCCGGTTGGGGCTACCGCGAAGGTGCTGCCGCCGCTGTGTTTCCAATCATCGGGGCAACCGCGGCAGAGGGGGTCGCCACAAGTGTTCTGTTCGGGACAGTCATCCTGGTCGCTAGTCTGCCGGGGATCGCCGTCTGGTTCTTGCACAGGCGCACCAAGGGACGGCAGCGGGTGACCAGACGCCAAACTGACGCCGAGGCGGCGGCGGAGTGATCGGCCAAACAACACGTGAGCGCGGCCTGCCTGCCACACGCCGTGTCCCATTGGAACCAAGCGCATGCGCCGACTAGGGGGGCTCGCGCGGTCACTGGCGATCTACTATCGGCCGGCGAGCATGCTGCGGTGGCGGCGTTTCTACAAACACCTCCTTGCCCCCGGCGAGTTGGTGTTTGACGTGGGCGCCCATGTCGGGACAAGAGCGCGCGCGATGCGCCGCGCCGGTGCACGCGTCGTCGCGCTGGAGCCGCAAGCTCTGTTCGCCCAGTTCCTGAAACGGACCATGCCCGCCGATATCATCGTGCTGGACCTGGCCGTGGGACGCATCCGCTCAGACGCGACGCTGGCCGTCTCATCGCATCACCCAACCGTATCGACCCTAAATACCGAATTCGTGTCCGAGGCCAAATCGGCGGCTGGATTTGACCATGTCAAATGGGACGGCGCGCAACGGGTGGCGGTCGTCACACTTGATGACTTGATCGACCGGTTCGGTCCGCCCCGATATGTGAAGATCGATGTCGAAGGGTCTGAGGCGGACGTCTTGGCCGGGCTCTCTCACCCCGTTCCGCTGATCTCAGCTGAGTATCTGCCGGCTTTCCCATTGCTGGCTGTCGATCTGATCGAACAGCTCGCCGCAATGGGCAACGACCGCTTCAACGTCGTGCAGGGCGAAAGCGGGCGCTTTCTCTGGCCCGATTGGCGAAAGGCGGATGTGGCGCTGGAATGGCTCAAGTCGCAGTGCGAAGCCGATGTGTCAGGCGACATCTTTGCATGCCGCACTGAAGACGAGCAGCCGTAGGAGACGATGACGACCCTCCCCGCTACTCTGCCGCCATGATTGCCGGTTTCGGCGAGATCTCAACCGAGCCTGGACGCCAGTTGCGGACCGAGTTGTTCAGCACCGACGCTCGCAGCCGCTGCATCCGCCCGCGCCGTTCGTCTTCTTCCATCTCAATCGCCATCAGGACGGTCTGATCCAGCGACCTGTGGGAAAACGGATTTGCAATCACCGCTTCGCCCAACTCGACGGCTGCGCCGGCAAATTCCGACAGAACCAGAACGCCGTCCCCATCAACGCGCGAGGCGACAAATTCCTTGCAGACAAGGTTCATCCCGTCGGCCAACGGCGTGATCCAGGCGATATCCGCCGCGCGGTAGTATGCGACGAGTTCGGCAAACGGGATCGCGCGGGAAATCAGGGCAACCGGCTGCCAGTCAAGCGATCCGAAACGGCCATTGATGCGGCCTGCCACCTGCTCGATGTCGGTCTGTATCTCTTCATAGGCGGCCATATTGCGATTGGCCGAGACCGACACATGCATCAGCCGTACCTTTCCCATCAGGTCGGGACGGCTTTCCAGGATGCGCTCAAAACTCTCCAACTGCTCGACGCCACCCTTGGTGTAATCCGTGCGCCCGACCGACAGGATAAGCTTATTGTCCCCCATTTCGCGGCGGATCTCTGCCGCGCGGTGTTCGGTCTCGGGGTCTTCGGCGCGCTCTGTGATGAAATCCACATCCACACCCACAGGCGTCACGCTGACATTTACGTCAAAGTCTTCATACGTGATCGATGTCGGCACCCACCGTTCCGTCAACGCCGTGCCTTCGGATATCCAGGCATCCGGCACGCGAGTCCTGTCGTTGACTTCAACGTCAAACAAGCTGCGGGCAACTGACACGAAATTCGCCGCATAGCGCGGGATATGGAACCCGACGTCATCGCAGCTCAGCAAGCTCTGGATGATCTCGCGCCGCCACGGAAGTACGTTGAAGATGTCCGCCGACGGGAACGGCGTGTGGTGGAAAAACGCGATGCGGACATCGGGGCGCATGGTCCTCAGATACCCGGGCACAAGCCACAGGTTATAGTCGTGGATCCACACCACCGCGTTTTCGGAGGCCTCTGCTGCCGCGGCCTCGGCAAAGCGCTGGTTCACATCGCGGAAGTTTTTCCAATCCACCGGGTCGTAATTGTAGCGCTCTTTGAAGGCATGAAGGATCGGCCAGAACGCTTCTTTCGATGTCACATGATAGAACTCGCGCACCTGATCTTCGGACAAAGGCAGGCGCGAGACGGAGTATTTCCCGTAGGCATCGTCGATCTCGACCTTCTGCTCAAAATCCGGGTTGGCGGGATCGTCGGCCAGCTTCCAGGCCACCCACGCTCCATGTTGAACTTGCCCAAAGAAGCTTTTCAGCGTCGGCACAATGCCGTTCGGGCTGGAGTTCTCGCGGAAAACAATGCGCCCGTTTTCCTCGACCTCTTCATAGGGCTGGCGGTGGTAGACGATGACCAGATCTGATGCCATGGGGGGTGGCCTCCTTAATGTGTCGGGAACAGTTCGAAATGCAAAATGGCTTTGGCGATGCCCGAGACGCCGACCTCAGTTGCGGCATAGACGTGATCCATTGACGCCACCTTTTCGATCAGGGCGTCTTCGGATCCACCGACGGCAACGGCAGGCAGACCCAGCGCCAACATCGACAGGTCGTTCAGCGTATCACCCGCAACCAGCGTGCGGCGGTGATCAATGCTCAGATGCGCTAGCAGTCTCAGAAGGCTCGGCCCCTTGCTGACACCCTTGGGCAGGACGTCAAAAAACCGGTTGTCAGAAATCAGCGCATCCAGCCCGAGATCAGCGATGATATCGAGGGCGGTGCGATCGAACTTGGCGGGGTCCAGATCATAGCTGACGCGATACCGAAACCCGGTGGATTGCAGCGACAGCCCGTCGATTTGCGACAGCGCCGCCTGGACGGCAGCACCATTTGTGCCCCAAACGTCCGCAATGTCTGCTTCAAGGGCTTCGATAGGTGCCAGAATGTGGTCCGGCCCCATCTCGGCAATCGTCGTGCCCACGTCACCAATCACGTAATCGGGTTTCGGCACACCCCGACGAAGGGTCAGATCGCTGACAAAGCCCGGATCCCGCCCGGTGACAAAGATCAGACCGACCCGATCACGATTGCCCTCGATCCAGTTGTAAAAGCGCGCACGCTCTTCGTCGCTGCCGCCCAGGAACGTACCATCAAGATCGGTCGCGAGGACCATGTCCTTTTCGGCAATACTCTGTGTTGCGAAGGTTTCGTGGCGGGTCATGAGATCCTTTCTGCAAGTGTTGCTATCGCTTGGTCCGTCGCGGGGTGAGACAAAGATAGGTCCATCGTGCGCGGTTCCGCTTCGATGGGGCGGGCCCAAAGGGCGGCGAAGGCCGTGCCAAGATCCGCGCCATCATGCAGGATCGCACGAACCGTCTCGCAAATCGGCATGGCAACGCCGACGCTTTGCGCGAGATCCGTTACCGACTTGGCGTTAAACTCTCCCTCGACGACAACCGGCTTGCCGTCAAAGCATTCGGCGCGCGGGATCCCTTGCCCTAGCTGCTGGCCGAGGGACATATTTCGTGAGGTGGGGCTGGAACAGGTCAGCGATAGATCCCCGATGCCCGACAGGCCGGTTACGGTCTCTCGCCGGCCACCCAACGCCTCTGCCAGGGCCTTCATCTCATCGACGCCCCGCGTGATCAAAGCGGCACGGGTGTTTTCGGCAAATCCCGCGCCCGTCATCATCCCGCAGGCAATCGCAATGACATTCTTCACAGCCCCGCCAATTTCCACGCCGACCAGATCATCCGAGACATAGGCCCGGAAGCTTTCGGTGGTTAGCGAGACGGCAAGACGTGCGGCGGGGCTTTCATTCGGTCTCAGCCGGTCCGCATGCGCAAACGGAAACGCCACAGTGGCCGCAGTGGGATGACCCAGCGCCGTCTCGCGCGCAAAGGTTGGGCCCGAGACGCAGCCAACGGGGTTATCCGACAGTTCTTCCTTAGCCACCTGGGCCATCAACAAACCAGTTTCGGCTTCGATACCTTTGGCACAGACTGCCACGGGCGTGCGGGGTGCCAGGTATTGGGCGGCTTGACGGGCCACCGACCGGACGCTGCGCGACGGCACCACAATCAATACCGCCTCGGCGCCGTGAAGCGCGACCTCCATGTCACCCACCGCCGTCAGGGATTTTGGCAGAGCGACCCCTGGCAGATACGCCTGCAGGGTGTGTGTCGTGTTAATCTCATGGATGGCAGTCTCCGATCGTCCCCACACCCGCGTGGTCACGCCGGCACGCGCGAGTGTGGCGGCCAAGGCCGTGCCCCAAGACCCCGCACCGAGAACGGCGACTTGAGTGTATTTTGCGGCGTGCGACGGTAACGGGTCGCCGGAAATCGGCTGAAGCTGCATCAGAACCTCATTGGGGGTGGGCTGATCGGAAGCACTCTGAGTGTGGGTCGCGGTGATGTCGCTTACAGAACAGTCATGTCGCTAAAGATGCATCCGATCTCGCCATCGTCAATGCCGCAGGTGCAAAAACGCGGCCGCTGAGACTCATCGGCCCGTACAGATCCACCTAAAAACAGCCTATTTGAATAAAAAATTTGCTCAATGCTGTGGAATTAGGCGAAGAATTAGCTGTTTGCGACAATTCACGTGTCGTTTTTTGACATCCCACCCGTTCTCTATACGCTCTGCGCTGCAGCAATGCGGACAAAGGAGCATTTGATGTCTAGACACGTGCGTACAGCGATTTTTCCCGTCGCAGGCATGGGAACACGTTTTCTCCCGGCGACCAAGGCCACGCCGAAAGAGCTTTTGCCGGTCATCGACACGCCCCTGATCCAATACGCGATAGATGAGGCGCAAGCGGCCGGGATCGAGCGAATGATCTTTGTGAGCCACCCCTCCAAATCCGCAATTGAGCGGCACGTCATGGATGACGCCAAACTGCGCGCTGAGTTGAAAGCGCGCGGCAAGCCGAGACTGGCAAACGCATTGCAGGAAGCATCTCTCTGCCCCAAGCAGGACGACGTGGTGTTCACCATGCAGGAGACACCGCTGGGTCTTGGCCATGCCGTCCTCTGCGCCCGCGATCACGCCCTTCCCGGACCCGTCGCAGTGCTGTTGCCCGATGATCTTATTCTGGGCACTGCGTGCCTAAAGGAGATGGTAGACGCCTATAACACCGCAGAAGCCGGCCACCTCGTCGCCTCGATGACGGTGGAGGCCAGCGAAACATCCAAGTACGGGATTCTGTCGGTAACAGATGCCAAACGCCGCATGCTCATCGCGGACGGTATGGTCGAAAAACCAGCCCCTGCAGAGGCGCCATCCTGCGAAGCGGTGGTCGGGCGGTACGTGTTGGACGAGACCATTTTCGAAGATCTCGCTACGCAGACCCCCGGCGCTGGGGGCGAGATACAGCTCACCGATGCCATCGCCGCCGGTGTCGGGCGCGTAGGACTGGCCGGCTATCGCTTTTCGGGAACGCGCTTCGATTGCGGCTCCAAAGCCGGCATGCTGCGGGCAACGCTACACCTCGCAGCGCAGGACCCAGAGCTTGCCGACGTCATCGCGGAAGCTGGAACTGGCAGTCGACAGCGGCTTGTCGCGTAGCGCCGCTGGATAGGCCATCCGGTCCTGTCCTGTATCAGCGCTTTTCGCTAGTACCCGTGTTGTGAGTGGTGAGCCGTGCAGGATTCGAACCTGCGACCCACTGATTAAAAGACAACAGGTCATCAATCCTCATATACTTTCTGATTGTGTCCGACAGTGACCGCTCATGTCCGTTGAAAGTCGAATTAATGTATGTTTTTGTTACCAAAACGCGCGCGATAAGAGAGAGAAACCTGCCGGAAGCCGTTCGCTGTATTCCGCTGAAGTTCGCCATTACACAGTCTTTCTGTGCGGCCCATATGCGGCCCAAGTCGAGGCAAAAGCTTTGAAGAAAAACCTTACGGACAAACTTCTGAAGTCCATCCAACCGCCATCCGCCGGACGAGTAGTGGTGACCGACACGGTGCGACCAGGACTTCGGTTTCGTGTTACATCGTCGGGGAAGAAGAGCTTTCTTTTTGAGAAGAAGGTAAAGGGGGGGCGCCGACTTGCCGAGACACTCGGTAGCTATCCCGAGCTGTCATTGACTGAGGCCCGCGGCAGAGCATTGAGAATTGAGGTCGAGGCACAAGCTGGGATTGACCGAAGAAAGTTGGTTGAGGAAGAACGCGCTACTCGCGCGGCCGATGAGGCACAAGCAAGGCGCGTGGGTGAACTGCTAAATTTGTACGTTGAGCAACACATCAGGCCCAACCTCAAGGCCGGAAGGTCCAGGGAAGAGCGAGAGCGTCAGCTCCGTTCGAGTCTCATGCATATCTTGGACAAGAGGATAGGCGATCTTTCTCGGGCAGACCTGCAGGCAATTGTCGACGCTAAGGCTGCGGAAGGCAAAATCCCGATGGCGAATCGCCTGCGTGCGGCGCTCTGTGCGTTCACCGGATGGTGCTGGCAACGCGACTATGTCGATCTTGATCCTGGTGCGAAAGTACAAAAAGGGGGGAAGGAAAAACCCAGAACGCGCGCTCCGAGTATAGAGGAAACGACTGAAATCTGGCACGCAACGTTTTCAATGGGAGCGCTGTGGGGACCGCTTTTTCGTCTGATAATCCTAACTGGGCAACGCAGAAATGAAATCGCGAGAATGCGATGGGCTTGGCTGAACGAAACGGGACAGCGCATTGAAATCCCGGACAGCAAAAACAACCGCCCCCATATCGTGCATCTCGCCGAACCGGCTCTATTAGAACTAGCGAGCATTCGCGAGTACCAAGCCGACAAGGGGATCAAATCGGCTTTCGTTTTCACAACAACTGGCGCAACTCCCGTTGATGGTACTTCAAAAGCATTGCGTAGGATGCGTGACCGGATTGACGCGTCCCGTAGTGCTTTGGGGCAAGATCCGCTTGAGCACTTCACGCTTCACGATATTCGGAGGTCTATGGCTACTGCCCTTGCAGGCGCAGGCTTCTCTGAAGGTGTTGTTGACCGCATCCAGAACCATGTTGCGAGCGGGTCACGGCCAAGCCAAGTGAGCGCAGTCTATCAATTGAACGAAATGCTGGATGCGCGTGCACGCGCATTAGATTACTGGGCGACTTTGATCGCCTGCGGGTAGGATGTGGTGATCGATAGAGTTCCTTACGGCCCGTTTCTGTGCGCCTGGCAAGTCGTATCTTCGAACGGTATAATCTTGAGGGCATGCCTTTTAGCGCTCGATACTTCCTATAGCCTAGAGAGTGTTCGCGACACCACCGGCATGGTTCACCCCCTATTCTTTGGGCCCGTTTGAAGGCTCCCCAATAACATGTTCGCCTGTGATGTGGTCAATTGTGAATTGGTCGACGCCCTGGGAAACTACTCACTTTAGCCTGAACAAAAGGACGGCCGCATCATGCTAATGCGATGCCAAGGGCTTCAGACACGCACCCTGCTGCCTAGGTAGCGCTCACATACCCCCCGACTTCGCTTTCGCGATCATGTCGGCGATCCGCGCCCGGAGCTTTGCAGGCACACCAACATCGCTGAGCGACAAAAACCCCTGAACGATAAGATCGCGGGCGGCGTCTTCCTCCATGCCCGATGCCATCAGGTATGTGAGCTTTTCGCTGTCGATCATACCGACGGACGCTTCGTGGCTGAGTTGCGCGCCCTCCGCCTTGGCTTGAAGCGACGGCACCGCAACGATCTCGCCCGACGCGCCGAGCTTCAGCCCGTCACAGCCCAGAAATCCCTGGGTCCCGGGCGCGTCGCCAACAAGAAGGGCATCGTTGACGATGCGCCCACCTGCGGACACCATGCGGGTGATGTCTTCGGATCGCGCGCCACTGCCGGCAAGATGCGTGTCCGTGCGGATGACCCGTTCACTGCCTTCGGGTGCAAAGCAGATCGACTGCGCCACGGATGACGTGTCGGCCAGAAGGATGATGTGGGCATGGCTTTCGTGGTGGCGGATGGGCGCAAGCGCGATGGTCATGCCAGTGTCCTGCGCGCCGGGTTCGAGGCGGGCAAAGCTGTAGGCGTAAACCTCCATGCCCTCGCCCCAGTTCGCGATAGACGTGCTCCGGCTTTTCGCGCCGGGCCGCAGGTAGGTCTCACAAATCGAGATGTGCCGCCCGCGATGAACATCCATGGGCGCCGCCGCCCCGGCGATCATCTCCACCTCCGCGCCTTCATCGATCAGCGTGATGTCATGGGTGAACTGCCGCCCCTGCGGTGTTTCAAGAAGCGTGAAGGTCTGAACGGGTAGAGTGACTTTTGCGCCGGGTTTCACCCAGACAAAATGGCCCAACGGATCGTGCATATGCTCGGCCACCATGCGGATATGCGGGTTCGCCCCTGGCTCCACGAGGCCGAACATGAGGTCTTGAACAAATTCATAGGTCCGCAAGGCCTCGGCCAATGGCATTATCTCAACGCCGGGGTCGTTGGATTGGGCGATCTTCACCGCATGGTCGGCCAAGACACTCGTGGCCGCGCGGGTGTTCATGTCATCAAAGCCGACGCCATCAAGCGCGTCGCGCTCGGCGTTGGTCAATTGTATTGCCGTCTCTTTCGCGGTGTCTGCCATGACATCCTCCGATCAGGCGGCCGCGGGGGTCGTGTATCCGTTGGCCTGGATATGGGCGAAAAGGGCCGTCGGGTCGCCCGAATGCAGAATGCGGCCCTCCAACAAGATGTGGGCCTGTGCACCCTCAATATGGTTGAGGATCAGCCCCGTATGCGTGATGACGAGGCCAGCGCGCGGTCGGCCATTGGCATCTGGTTTGGCGACCGTCTGGTGGATCGCTCTCCCGATGGCCATCATATGTTCCAGATCGACGCCGCTCTCGGGTTCATCGAACAGCATCACGCGGGGGTCTTGCAGGATCAGTTTCAGCACTTCCCAACGTTTTATCTCACCGCCCGAAAAGCCCACGTTCATATCCCGGTCGATAAAACCTGACAGATCGAGCGCGCGGGCGGCCTCGGGCAATGCGTCCGCTGCACCGAGTGCCTTTGCAAACGCGGTGAGGGAAACGCCGTCGAGGCTGGGCGGTCGTTGAAACGCCATCCCAATCCCGAGCGCGGCGCGTTCCTGAAGCGTCAGGTCATCTATGGCGGTGCCATCTACCAGGATCGATCCAGACGTCACGCGCCAGGGTGGCAGGCCCATGATCGCCGCCAGAAGGCTCGACTTGCCCGACCCGTTCGGACCAAGCAGCACATGAACTTCGCCCGGTTGAACGGTCAGGGAAATGTCGTGCAGCACAGGTTGTCCCGCAACCTCAACACTCAGCGCGCGGATATCAATCAAAGGCGTGCGCTCCGGCATCGCCTACTCCCCCTCCAGCAAGTGTTCGTAGCGCGCGTCGGTCAACGTTTTGAGAAACGCGACGATCGCATCGATCCGCTGGTCATCGAGGGCGGGCCCGTGGGTCAGCTCCTCCATCGACAGTGTCTCGGGAACGGGCGGGGGGCCGAAGGGCGCGGCTGTCTCGGGATTGATCAGCCGCGCCTCTGAACGGGTGTTATAGATGTTGTAGAACAGAACAACGGTGCGCAGGTCAGCGAAGACCCCATTGCTCATATAGGGCGCGGTAACGGCGACGTTGCGCAAGGTGGGCGTGCGGAACTTGCCGCGTTGGGCCGGATCGCCCCCAACGGCGGGGTTGCCCGCCAGCCCCTCGTCAATCGTGCCATGGGGCACGCCGTTCAGATCGCGCAAGGCCACGTTCTCTGGTGTGCCGACATTATGATACTCGTGATTGGTAAACGGCTCGCGCGGATCAATGGCGCTGGCGGCCAGTTGGTGGCATATGTTGCAGTTGGTGAACTGCTGCGAAAAGAACAGCACCCGGCCCAGCTCTTCTTCCCGCGTAAGCTCTGCCTCGCCGCGCAGAAACCGGTCGTATTTGGAATCGAACGGGCTGAACACGTCGGTCCGCTCATAGGCCGCAATGGCGGCCGTCATCGCATCATAGGCTGCGCCCGCATCTTGCAAGATGTCGCCTGAAAACAGCGCCGCGAAGGTCTCGACGTAGTAGGGATCTTCCTTCAAACGCGCGAGGATCGCGGGCTTGTCGGGCATCCCCATCTCGCCCGCTGCCAGCGGAGGGCCCGCCGCCTGCTCAGCTAGTCCTGTCGCACGGCCATCGCGGAATTGTCCGCCCACCCAATTGCCATCTTCATCGCGATGGAAGGGCGGGACCAGCGCGGCGTATGACGCCGTGGGGGCATTGCGGTCGCCGAGGGAAACGCCGTCATCGCCGGTGGACGCCATGCCTCTTGGGTCGGCGAACGCCGTAGCCGGATCATGGCAGGTCGCGCAGGATTGCGTCCGGTTGGCCGACAGGTTCACGTCGTGAAAGAGGGTCCTTCCCAAGTCCTCCAGCGTGGAGGCTTGCGGCGGAACCGAACTGGCACGCGCGTCGTCATCATACGCGAATGCCGCCACCACCATCATTATGCATAGGACGAGCGATAGTCCGAGAACACGCATTGAAGCCCTCTCAAAATGTCGTTGTCATGTCTTCGGGATCGTGTTGCGACTTGCCTTACCATGATTTTCCGATAAATTTAATCAGGAATAAGCCAGCGGGCCATTTTGTCGCCTGCCAGCCATCTCCCGCATTATCAAACTAGTGGAGTCGCTCATGACAGCGCCGGACCCGGCCGCCATCCGCGCGGCCATGGAAGAGAAAGACACGCTGAGGCCCCGCGATCTTGCGATGACGCTTGGAATCTCGGAAGGCCAGCTTGTCGCTGCGACTGTGGGGTTTGGCGCACGAAGGATCATCGCCGATCCCGACCGCCTGATCGCAGGTGTGTGCGAGCTTGGCGAAGTGATGGCGCTGACCCGGAACGAAAGCGCGGTGCATGAACGCACCGGCGTCTATCAGGATTGGCATCCGGGCACGCATGCAGCGATGGTTCTGGGTGACGAGATCGACCTGCGCATCTTTCCCAAGCACTGGGTGCATGGCTTTGCCACCCGCCGGGAAGATGGGGCCAAGGGGCCCTCGCGCAGCCTGCAGGTGTTTGATGCCCATGGCGAGGCGGTTCATAAGATATATCCGAGAGACGGCACCGATCTTGCGGCCTGGGATCGTTTGGTCGACGCGCTCGCCACTGGGGAGACGAGTGACGAAGTCTCAGTTACACCTCCGCCGCCCCCCGAAGGTGCGCGGATCGTGCCCGAGAAGGCCGATTTGCTCCGCCGCGAGTGGCAGCGGATGACCGACACACATCAGTTCCTGCGCCTGGTCGCAAAGTTCAAGATGAACCGCTTGGGCGCCTATCGGCTGGCAGGTTTGCCCTTTGTCCAGCGGCTTGGGACGAAAGCTGTCGATGATGTGCTGCACGCCGTAGCCCGGAAGGGTGTGCCGATCATGCTGTTCGTCGGCAATCGCGGCTGTATCCAGATCCACAGCGGGCCGATCGAGACGTTGAAGCCCATGGGTCCCTGGCAGAACGTGCTGGACCCGCGCTTCAACCTGCACTTGCGGTTGGATCACATTGCCGAGGCATGGCTGGTGCAAAAACCGACGAAGCGGGGGATGGCCCTGTCGGTCGAAGCGTTCGACGCCGAGGGGCAGCTGATCCTTCAGATCTTTGGTATGCGCAAGGAAGGGGCGGATTACAGCGCTGCGTTCGCTGAGGTCGCAGAAACGCTCCCCGTGTTGGAGGCGGCGGAATGAAAGCGCTGGTTCTTGGGCTTGCTCTTAGCGTCGCTGCCGGTGTCGCTGCCGCGGGCGAACGCGTCCTTTCGCTGGGCGGATCGGTGACCGAAATCATCTTCGCACTCGGCGAAGGTGATCGGGTCATCGCGCGGGATGCGACCTCCAGTTTTCCGCCCGAAGTCGAAGAGCTGACCGATGTTGGATATCTGCGGGCGCTTTCGCCTGAGGGGGTTTTGTCGGTTGCGCCGGATCTGGTGATTGCTGAAGACGGCGCAGGCCCGCCAGAGGCCATAGACGTACTGACGTCGGCGCGAGTACCTTTTGTGACCGTGCCGGATGGGTATGATCGCGCCGCCGTTCGCGCGAAGATCGAGGCGGTGGCGGCGGCTTTGGGTGTGTCCGAGAAGGGTGCGGCGCTCGCAGACGAGGTGGATGCCACGCTCGCCGAAGCCGTTGCAGGTGCGACAGACGGCGCCGGCAAACGGGTGATGTTCGTCCTGTCGATGCAGGGGGGTCGCATCCTTGCCTCGGGCACCGGTACGGCCGCCGATGGGATCATCGAGCTGGCAGGTGGCCAGAATGCCGTCACCGAATACGATGGGTACAAACCCCTGACAGACGAGGCGGCGATTTCAGCACGGCCGGATGTGATCTTGATGATGGACCGTGGCGGGGATCATGCCGCAGACAACTCCGATCTGTTCTCGCATCCCGGCCTCGCGGCGACACCGGCGGCGGCCAACAACGCAGTCGTTCGGATCGATGGGTTGCTGCTTTTGGGCTTTGGCCCGCGCACGCCTGAGGCCGTAGAACGGCTGAGCGACGCCCTCCGTGCGGCCGGATAGACCACATGACCGCTGCCCCTGACGTTGCCACCGGCGGGGTGGAAGCCCGAGGTCACATGGCAGGCGACCGTCGCCGCCTCGCCCGGCGCACGACGCTCGCGCTGGTGGGGCTTGTGGTCGTGGTGAGCGCGGTCAGCCTGAATGTGGGGGCGGCTGGGGCATCGGTTTTCGACTACCTGAATGCGCTCCTGTTTGGCGGCGAGATTGGCCTGACCGAGCGTGTGATTTTGCTGGACATCCGTCTCCCACGCCTCGCCATGGGCCTGCTTGTTGGGGCGTCGCTTGCTGTGTCGGGGGCGGTAATGCAGGGGCTGTTCCGAAACCCGCTGGCCGATCCGGGGCTTGTGGGTGTCGGCGCTGGCGCCGGCCTCGGCGCGATCTCGGCCATCGTTCTGGGCGCGGCATTGCCCGCAGGTCTTGCAGTTGCACTGGGCAATTACGCGGTGCCGATCGCGGCCTTTCTGGGGGGCTGGATATCGACCATTTTCCTCTACCGCGTCTCCACACGGGGTGGGCGAACATCGGTTGCGGTGATGCTTTTGGCGGGGATTGCTTTGGGCGCCCTGGCGGGGGCGCTGTCGGGCATCCTCGTTTACATGGCCAACGATGCGCAGTTGCGGGATCTAACGTTCTGGGGCCTTGGGTCGCTGGCCGGTGCGACATGGGCCAAAGTTGCGGCGGCCGCACCGCTGATCCTGCTGGCGCTCGCAGTGGCTCCGTTTCTGGCACGATCCCTAAATGCTCTGGCGCTGGGTGAGGCGGCGGCGGCGCATCTTGGCATCCCGATCCAGCGAATGAAATCGGTCGCCATCTTGACCGTTGCAGGCGCCACCGGCGCGGCGGTCGCCGTCTCGGGCGGGATCGGGTTCATCGGCATCGTCGTACCCCATCTTTTGCGCATCGCGATCGGACCCGATCACCGGTATCTTCTATTGAACTCCGCACTTCTCGGCGCCGCGCTCCTGGTGGGGGCCGATATGATCAGCCGGTCGATCATTGCACCGGCCGAGTTGCCCATTGGGATAGTCACCGCCACGCTGGGCGGGCCGTTTTTCCTTTGGATCCTCCTGCGCAACCGCGGGCTTCTGGACCTTTAAGGCGGTGCTGGTCGCACGAGATATCCACGTCACACTCGGCGCGCGCTCGGTTCTGCACGGCGTCACCTTCTCTGCCGCTCCTGGCGCGTTGACCGCGATTGTTGGACCGAACGGATCGGGCAAGACGACACTGCTGCGCGCGATGACGGGGGATGTCGGATACACCGGGCAGATTACGCTTGACGGGGAGGACCTGCGCAAGATCAAGCCATGGGCGCTGGCGGCGCGGCGGGCCGTGCTGCCCCAGGCGACCCGGCTGGCCTTTCCGTTCACGGTGCACGAGGTGGTCCGCCTTGGGCTGTCAGCGGGGCTGGAAGCGGGGCGGGAGCATCTTGTTGGTGAAGCGCTTGCCAACGTGGGGCTCTCGGGTTTTGAGGGGCGGTTCTACCAGGAACTCTCTGGTGGCGAACAGCAGCGCACCCAACTCGCGCGCGTTCTGGTGCAGGTGTGGGAACCTGTGATGGACGGCCAGCCCTCTTGGCTCTTCCTCGATGAGCCCGTGGCCAGCCTCGATATCGGGCACCAATTGGAAGTCATGCAACTCGCTCGGCGTTATGCCGAAGCTGGGGGTGGGGTTGTGGCAGTGATGCACGATCTGAACCTGACGGCGATGTTCGCCAATTCGGTCGCGATGCTTCAAGACGGTTTGTGTGTTGGGCAGGGCGCGCCAGAGGATGTGCTGACGGACGAAGCGCTGTCGGACGCCTATGGATGCCGTCTGCGGGTGAACACACCTCCGCCGCTCGGCGGGACCTATATCTTGCCGCATGCGGCTTCGGCGTTGTGATGGATCCGAACCTGGTGCACACGCATCCGGCGTATTTGCGGGTTCGCGTGCAAGTCGGCGACACTCAGGATAGATCCCCGGCCATGACCGCCGATGCGCCGACAAGACCGAGACTGACCCGGACGCAATACGCCGTGATCGCGATGCTGCTGGCCAGTGCTTTGATTGCAGGGACCACGCTGATTGCCAAAGTCCTTGGGCGACCCATGGGAGCCGTTGAAGGTTTGCACCCGCTTATCGTCAGCGCCGGTCGATTCGTATTTGCGCTAGCTGCGGCACTCATTGTCGTTGCCGCGCGCCCACGCCTGCGCCCCAGTTTCAATGGGGCGCGTTTTGACCTGCATCTCGGACGATCGTTGTGCGGTTGGTTGGGGGTCACCGCCCTGTTCGCAGCATCGGCAAGGATGCCGTTGGCCGAGGCGACGGCGATCGGGTTCCTCAGTCCGCTCGTCACAATGGTATTGGCAATCCTGATCCTGAAAGAAAGCGCGACGTTGCGCAAAGCGGTGGCCGCAGGGCTGGCTGTTCTAGGCGCACTTGCATTGCTCAGGCCTGGGACTGAGGCGTTTCAGCCGGCGGCCCTTTTCGCACTCGCGGCAGCGCTTCTGTTCGGGGTCGAGTCGGTATTCATCAAACGGCTGAGCGACTCTGAACCGCCACTGCAAATCTTGATAGTAAACAATGCTATCGGTTCCACCATAGCGCTTGCCGCGGCGAGTTTCGTTTGGGAGATTCCTATCCCGTCGCAGTGGTTGTTACTCGCGGCACTGGGCGTGGTGATGGTGTCGGCGCAAGCCTGGTTCATCCAAGCTATGCGCAATGCCGACGCAAGTGCGATGACACCGGTGTTCTATACGACGCTGATCTTTGCCGCGCTCTATGACTTCGCGTTGTTCGGCGTCTTGCCAGTACCCCTGTCACTCTTCGGAGCCGCGCTCATCATGATCGGGGCGTGGCTTCTGTCGCGCGAGCCAGAGCGCGAGGCCGGCGGCCCGTAGCGATCGGCCAACCCGAGCTTATGCCCGCGATAGTCTGAAAACGAAAAACTGCATGGTGCGTCAAAACGGCTGTAGCATATTCTGACCATTTCACTCACAATAGCTTTGCCAAGTCAGGTCAACACTGGTCCCAGCCCGGCGAATGCGCTTCAGGCGCGCTCTACCAAACACCGGACACGGAGGGACAGAATGGGCTTCGCCGACCGAACACACCAAATCGCCCGCGGCTTGGAGCATGGCACATGAGCGCGGATGGATCGCCCTGTTGCGGCCGCACCCCGACGCCGAAGGAAACAACCATTGATGACGCCGGATTTGATCCATCGGCTTTGGCCGTTCTCGAAGTCGCACGATATTACTGGCAAACCTTTGCCCTCCCTAAGTCGCAGTCTTGGCTTTGTGCGCTTCAGCGCGCCGAGACTCGTTTTCCCGGACTGAATGGCGTTGAGATAGGGCTCGAGGCATTGGCCGCGGTGCAAGCCATGCGGATGAGCCGAACATCTTGCTTCAACTTCAACAACCCTGGTTGCCCGCATTGCTCACGCATCCTCAGCGAACACGAGCGCCAGTTCATGAATGTGTTGCAGGCGATACGGCAGGGGCGCACCGGCGCGGCCAAGACCCACGCCATGATCCTGTGTGAGGGCAACGATACCGAACGCCTGATCCTGCGCATGATCGAACTTGCCAAGGCGTTAACTCCAGAACCGCATGAACTGGTGCGCGCGCGGGTTCATCCCCAGATGGCCTGATCGGGCGGCACATGCGGCCACGATCAACCAAGCCCCCGCCGGCGCGCGTTTCGTGCCCTTCAGCGAAGTCGGATCGGCCGGCGGGGGCGTATTGGCCGCAAGACCCTCTCAGATCGCACTGGAAAGAGATCGCCCTCCGCCTGCTCGATCCGTTTTGGATGAGCGCCGATCGCCTTGAAGAGGTTTTGGACGATCTTGATGGCTTGCCCTGACAAACAAGCGTCCTCTCCAAACCGGGACGAAAACAGCCGGACGGTTGCGACGAAACGCCATGGTTGATTGTTTTAGTCAGAATTGACCGTTGGATCAAAAGACCCCAAACTCTTGTCAAAGCCTAGCCACCCTCGCGGGAAGCCCGGATTTCTGTTGCGTCTGTGAAGGCACCACCATGGCCAAGGCACAAAAGGGCGATCTGCGACCGGTCGATAAAGCGCCCGCTCCACCACCCTGTTGGAAAGAGTTGCTCCAAAGCGCGCTTGAGGGACAAGGCCCAGGCGAGGGCGATACCGATCCGTTCCGCGACGCCTTCTACGCGTCCAGATGAGCCTCGAACAGCCCATTTTGGTCCGGCGCCGCGCAGGCACGCCTTGTGTTGTTGGACGGCCAGATCGGCCCAGAAACGAACATACTCAAACGCTGCGCCACGCTGCAAACCCGTGGCTTTGGCGACATCGCACCATAACACAACATCGTAAGACCACATTAGAACCCGGAAGGAAGGACAATAATCCATGACATCGAAATTTGCCGTAGCTCTCAGCACATCCATGCTGGTCGCACTACCCGCACTCGCGGACAAGGCCGCCGTTCTCGACAACTACTCTGATATCGCACAGGCGAAATATGAAGACAGCCTGATGACCGCAAAGGTCCTGCAGGCCGCAGTCGATACTCTAATCGCAACCCCCTCTGCCGAAGCCCTCGAAGCGGCGAAGGCGGCGTGGATCGCCAGCCGCCCGGCCTATCAACAGTCCGAGGTCTACCGCTTTGGGAATGCGATCGTCGATGATTGGGAGGGAAAGGTGAACGCGTGGCCCTTGGATGAGGGGCTGATCGACTATGTCGATGCGTCCTATGGCGGGGCGACCGATGAGAACGAATATGCCGTGTTGAACGTCGTGGCCAACCCAAGCTTTACCTTGTCGGGCACGGATATTGATGCCGCCCAGATCACGCCAGCGCTTTTGGAAGGCTCGTTGCACGAGGCAGACGGGGTCGAGGCCAATGTGGCCACTGGCTATCACGCCGTGGAGTTTTTGCTGTGGGGGCAGGATTTGAACGGCTTTGGCCCCGGCGCGGGCAACCGGCCGTGGACGGATTATGCCATGGGCGAGGCCTGCACCAACGGCAATTGCGACCGGCGGGGGCAATACCTCAAGGCCGCGACCGACCTTTTGGTCTCCGATCTCGAATGGATGGCCGCGCAATGGGCCGAAGGTGGTGAGGCCCGTGCCGCTGTTATGGCTGATGAAAACGCTGGGATCACTGCAATCCTGACAGGCATGGGCTCGCTGTCATACGGCGAACAGGCCGGTGAGCGGATGAAGCTGGGCGTGCTGCTGAACGACCCCGAGGAAGAGCATGATTGCTTTGCCGACAACACCCACAACAGCCACTTCTACGACGCGCTGGGCATTCGGAACGTCTATCTGGGCAGCTACACCCGCGCAGATGGTTCGGTCGTAAGCGGACCGTCACTTTCATCTTTGGTGGCCGAGATGGATCCCGCGCTTGATGCCGAAATGCGCGGCAAGCTCGATGCCACCATGTTCGAGATGATCGAATTGAAGCTCGCCGCCGAAAAGGGCTTCTCTTATGACATGATGCTGGAGCGCGGCAATGAAGCCGGCGAGGCGCTGATCATGGGGGCCGTAGACGCCCTAGTGGATCAAACGCGATCCATCGAACGGGTGGTCGCTGCACTGGGTGTGGATGCGATCGAGTTTGAGGGGTCTGACAGCCTTGATAACCCCAACGCGGTGTTCGAATAGGCCCTCAGGGCCTGCGTGCGGAGGGGTGGTGCTAGCATCGCCCCACCCGTACCCAGGCAGCAGGGTCGAATGCGCACAGCCGCCGACCAAACGCATGTAGGGTGATCCAGAAAGCGACATGATACGGTTAGCCCAATGAGATCACGCAGCACCGTTTTCGCCATACTATGCGCGTTGCCTGCAACTGCCGGCACGCTTTCAGATCTGCACCTGTCTGTCACACCAAGGACCCCAGCCGAGTCCGATCGGATCGCGGCGGTGACCGCGCCTGCAACCGATTTCTCCAGCCCCGAGGCGTTCGAGGCAAATTCCGGCGGTGCGGCCACCGTCCGAGCGACCAAAACCACTAGTGCCTTCAGCGCGCCATCGGCAAATATCAGTTTCGAGCGTGAGCTTGAGTTCAAGGTTGGCAATGGTCTGTTCAAAAAGCTCTGGGTGTCATCGCCATCCTCCACGCTTGCCTCCGATGGTCTTGGCCCCTTGTTCAATTCCCGATCTTGCCAGCGCTGCCACCTGAAAGACGGGCGCGGCCACCCGCCCGAAGGCCCCGATGACAGCCGTGTTTCAATGCTGGTGCGGCTTTCGATTCCGGCTGAGACGGGTGGGCCACAGGAGATTGCGGGATACCTGGCCACCCTGCCTGAGCCCACCTATGGCGCGCAGTTGCAGGATCTGGGCATCGCGGGCATGCCGGTCGAAGGAAGCTTCGACGTAGCCTACGAGGAAACACGCATCGACTTGTCCGACGGCGAAACCGCCTCTCTGCGGCGACCAACTTATTCGCTGACGGGGCTTGGCTATGGCGAGATGCACCCCGATACGATGGCCAGCCCCCGGGTAGCGCAACAGATGATTGGGCTCGGGCTTCTCGATGCGATCCCGGCGGCGGATATTCTGGTCAATGCCGACCCCGATGATCTGGATGGTGATGGTATATCCGGCCGACCAAACATCGTTATGTCGCAAGAGTTCGGCCAGCCGATGCTGGGGCGGTTTGGCCACAAGGCGGGCCAGCCCTCGCTCCATGAACAAACCGCCGCCGCGTTCTCAGGTGACATCGGAATATCGTCAACGCTGTTTCCGGCAGGATACGGCGATTGCACGGAATACCAGGAACGCTGCCAAGGTGCCCCGAGCGGGAACACCGATTTCCATGACAACGCGGAGATCGGCGACGTGGCGCTCGATCTGGTCACCTTCTATGCGGCCAATCTTGGCGTGCCGGCGCGGCGCGATGTGGACGATCCGCAAGTCTTGCGCGGGAAGGCGGTGTTCTACGAGACCGGTTGCATCGCCTGCCACACCCCGAAATTCGTCACCCACCGGTTGGAAGACCAGCCCGAGCAGAGCTTTCAGCTCATCTGGCCCTATACCGACATGCTGCTCCATGACATGGGGCCCGGCCTGGCCGACAATCGTCCCGAGGGGCGGGCAAACGGGCGCGAATGGCGCACGCCGCCGCTTTGGGGCATCGGACTGACCCAGCAGGTGTCGGGCCATACGTATTTTTTGCATGACGGTCGGGCGCGATCCTTGCTGGAGGCGGTCCTCTGGCATGGCGGCGAGGCCGCGGCGCAGCGCGATGCCGTGATCTCCATGCCACGGGCCGACCGCGCCGCCCTGATCCGCTTTCTGGAGAGCTTGTGATGCGTTTGACCTTTGCCGCGGCTACGATTGCCTGCCTTCCCACAATTGCCCCTGCGGGTGTGGCGGAGGTCGTTGAAACGCATGTCCTGCCGGGGTTTGCAGCCTTTGCCGACGCTACAGCCGAGCTTGACGCGGTGGCCAACACCGCCTGCACTGGCGCCGAGATCGAGGCGGCGTATCACTCGGCCTTTGATGCTTGGTTGGGGGTAAGTCATCTTACACTTGGCCCGATCGAAGATAGGGGTCTGACGCTCAGCTTCGCGTTCTGGCCTGATCCAAAAAACCAAACCGGAAAGGCTCTGGGGCGGCTCATCGCAGAAGCTGACCCGGTGGTCGAAGATCCCGTCGCCTACGCGGATGTATCGGTCGCCGCACAGGGTTTCTTTGCTTTGGAGCGCATGCTTTTCGATCCACCGGATCAAAGCGCCTACACTTGCACACTCACTCAGGCGATTGCTGCGGTCCTGGCCTCGAACGCCTCCGCAGTGAATGGCGCTTGGTCCGAGTTTGCGGATCTCCTTACAACCGCTGGGGCGCCCGGCAATACTCGCTTCCAGAGTGATGAAGAGGCACGGCGTGCCCTCTACACGGCGCTTTCAACCGGCCTAGAGTTCAACCACGATCAGCGCCTCGCCCGACCGCTGGGCACCTTCGACCGCCCCCGTCCAACGCGAGCGGAAGCGCGCAGGTCCGGGCGGAGCCTGCGCAATTTGGAGGCGTCGTTGCGTGCGTTGCAAGACCTGACAACAGCATTTCGCGATGCACCGACGGAGCGCCTGGACGCGGCCTACGCGAATGCGTTCAACCGGATTGCCCTGATCGAAGCAGGCGACTTCTCCGGTGTCGCCAATCCAGGGCAGCGGCTGCGGATCGAGGCTTTGCAGGTAGACGTACGCGAAATCCAGATTGAGACAATGAACGAGATCGGCGCCGCGATGGGTTTGACCGCCGGGTTCAACGCGCTGGATGGGGATTGAGCCATGCCAACGCGGCGGCGCATACTGGCCGGGATGGCGGCGGCAACCGCCCTGCCCCGTGCAAGCTGGGCGGATGTTGGCGCCCCCACCCATCTCACCGCGGCGAAGGATCCTGACGGAACCTTTGCCCTCTACGGGCTGCGCGGCGATGCGCGCTTCGCCTTTCGCATCCCGCTTCCCGCGCGCGGTCACGCGGCCGTCGCCCATCCCACGCGGGCCGAGGCCGTGGCGTTTGCGCGGCGGCCCGGCACATTCGCCCTTGTCCTCGATTGCGCAACGGGCCGTGTAAGCCACCGCCTGAGCGCACCAAAGGGGCGGCACTTCTACGGCCACGGCGCATTCTCCGAAAACGGCGATCTTCTTTTCACAACCGAGAATGAGATCGAAACGGGCCAGGGCCGGATCGGCGTATGGTCCCGCCCCGCCGGCTATGCGCGGGTTGGGGAATTTGCCTCGGGCGGCATCGGCCCGCATGAAATCCTGCGGGTTCCCGGAACAAACCGCTTGGCCATCGCCAATGGCGGGATCCGCACGCATCCCGATCGCGGCCGCGAAAAGCTCAATCTCGCAACCATGCGCCCGAACCTCACGATTGTTGGCGAAGATGGCGAGGTGCGCGATGTGGCTGAGGTGCCGCAAGCGATGCATCAGAACTCTCTCCGCCACATCGCAGCGCGCGCCGATGGCCTCATCGCCTGCGCGTTTCAGTGGCAAGGGGATGTGTTCGCCGCGCCATCGCCCCTGGCGCTTTACCAGCCGGGCGGCTCGCTCACCTTTATCGGGGAGGATCAGCACCTTGGCCGCGCGTTCGCGGGCTATGCCGGCAGTGTCGCATTCTCCGCCCCGGGGGACAGCCTTGCCATCACATCGCCCCGCGCGGGCCTCGTCGCCCTCATCGATGTCGCGCAGCACAGTCTCCGCCAGTACCGGCAGGCGGATATCTGCGGGGTGTCCGCCGATCACGATGGCATTCTGGCAACCGATGGGATGGGCGGCGTGCACAGGGTGACGGCCGAGCCCCGGCGCCTCGCCCAGCATGCACTGGCGTTTGACAATCACCTCATTCGCATCGGTGCGGGGTAGCGCCCATGGCATGGGTGGCCGCGCGCGGCGGGCGCCTTGGCCCTGCATCCCCGCCTATACCCTTGTTTCACAGTCATGATAGCGTCCCCCCATGTCCCTAACGGTGAGCCGCCTCTGCGTGGCCAATGGCGCCACGGTCAGTTTCGAATTGGCGCGCGGCGGGTGCCTTGCCCTCAGCGGGCCCTCCGGCAGCGGAAAATCCCTGATCCTGCGCGCGCTGGCTGACCTTGATCCCCATAGCGGATCCGTCGCGCTTGATGGCAGGTGCATGACCCGCATCGCGGCCCCGGAATGGCGCCGCAAGGTGATGTATGTGCCGCCCAATCCGGCGTTCTGGAAGCCGCGCCTGGCCGATCACCTCACCAATCAGCCTCCCGCGCCCACGTCTGTCGCCCTGGCCCCCGATCGGGTTGCGGCCCCGCTTGGGCAGCTCTCCACCGGGGAACGCCAGCGCGGCGCCCTGATACGCGCGTTGCAACTAAAGCCCCGCGTTCTGTTGGCGGATGAACCAAGCGCGGCTCTCGATCCCGAAAACACCGCGAAACTCGAAACGCTGCTGGCCGCGTTTCTCGGCGAAGGCGGTGCGATTGTTCTTGTCACCCATGATCCCGATCAGGCCGCACGGCTCGCCACCCAACAGATCACCGTGGATGCCGCATGACCCCAGTGCTCAGCATCTTCGATCTCGCCGTCGCGGCGAGTTTCGTTTTGATCAACGGGGCGATCACAACGCTGCTCGCGCTTGGGATCGCACGGTCGCTCTTTCTGTCGGCCGCCCGCATGGTGATCCAGTTGACCCTGCTGGCCTTCGTCCTGCGGTGGCTCTTCGCCTTCGAGGCGCTCCTTGTAACGGTGATCGGCATCCTCATCATGGGAGTCTTTGCCGGGCTCGAAGTCGTCCTCCGCCAGGAGAAGGCGGTCGGGCGTTTCGGAACAGGCGCGGTGGCCAGCAGCATCATTCTCGCCGCCGTCTTCATCGTCACGATGCCCACGCTCATCCTGCTCATCGCCGCAGATCCCTGGTATCGCCCCCAGGTCGCCCTGCCGATTTTCGGCATTGTTGCCGGGAACGCGATGACCGGCATCGCGCTCACACTCAGCAGTTTTACAGATGCGCTGGAGCGTGACGCCGCACTCGTCGAGGCGCGCCTGGCCCTCGGCGAAACCCGCACGCAGGCGTTGGGGGATGTTCTGCGCCAATCGGTGAAGATCGGGCTGATGCCCACGATCAATGCAATGGCGGCGATCGGGCTTGTCACGTTTCCTGGGATCATGACAGGCCAACTCCTGGCCAATGCAGATCCCCTGCAGGCCGCGAAGTACCAGATGCTCGTGATGTTCATGATCGCGGGCAGCTCAAGCCTGGCGATCTTCGCCGCCGCCTATGCCATGCTCTACCGGATCACCGATGCGCGGCACAGGCTGCGGCTGGATCGGTTGCAGTGATCAGGGGATGCCCGCCGTTTCGGCGACCGGGGCGATACCGCGGATCAGCGCAGCACAGTCTTCCTGCGGGGCAAAGCTTGGGCCGAACCGGCAGGCGCCTACGATGAATACATATTCCGTTGCCTCGTCACAGGGGGCATTCGGGGCCTCGAACACCCGCTCTTCGCTCTCGCCCGGCGCCAAGTTGAGGAAAGACATGCCTCGGCTGCGCGCCACCTGCTCTCCATCAATCATCGAGGCGACAAAGCCGTTGATCTCGGTGAGTGTTTCGTCGCCATCATTGGTCATCGTCAAAGTGACCCCGCAATAATATTCGCGGAAGCTCGTCCCTTGAAATTCCAGCCGGTACTCTGCCAATGCGGGTGTCGCGATCCCAAGGCCCAAAGAGCAGATCAACGCGCGCATCATCCAACCTGTCTCCCTGTCTTTTCGGCAAGCATCGCCTCGTCCGCATCGGCCTCGGCACGTTTCACAGTCTGATGCTCATCTTCAGCAAGGCCGATCCGCCAATAGCCGGAGGCATAGACATCCGAACGGTCGAGCCCCTTTTCGCCGCGCAGAAACAAACGCAAGGCCCGAACGACACCGGTTTCGCCGGCGATCACCGTCTTCACCCGCCCGGCGGGCCACGGCAGGGATGTGATCTGCGCAATCTGCGCCGTGGATGGGATATGCGGATCCGATTGGATCAACCAATGCTGTGTGATGCCCAGGGGTGCGCTGATATCTTGGCGATCCTCTGCGCCGATTGTCTCGAACACGGCCAATCCGACAGCATCCTGTGGCAGAGCTTCGATCGCAGCCGCCACCACCGGGATCGCTGACATATCCGCCGCGAACAGGTAAAAATCCGCATCGAACGCGGTCAGTTTCGGAAGGCCCGGCCCGGCAAATCCCAGGAAATCGCCAGGTTTCGCCCGCGCGGCCCAGGCGGATGCGGGGCCTTCATCCCCATGGGCCACAAAGTCGATGTCAATTTCGCAAGCCTCAGGGCGTGCATGGCGGATCGTGTAGGTGCGGGTGATCGGCTTCGGCCCGCCTTTGAACTGATCCGCAAACGCCTGTCGCGATTGGCCCCCACTGGGCAGCATGACCTTGCAATGCCCGCCCGCGATGCTTGCCGGGATCACCGCGGCCTCAGGCGCAGTGAGGGTGACGCGTATCACATGGGGCGTGATGTACCGCGACCCGGTCACATCCATCACCGTACTCACGCGCTGCGGTTTCGTCGGAGCATTCATGACGCGCCCTGCAAACAAGCCCAAACCGAAACACTTCCGCGCCACCCGGAAACGCCGGCCACGGCGCCGCGCACCCTGGCCGCCGTGCACAGTCTCACGGGTCTACCCCATAGACCTCTGCAATATCTTCCAGCATCAGGCGCGCCGCGAGGATACCGCCCGCCGTGTTCCAGATCGCATCATCCACGGCGTGAACGCGCCCGGCCTCAACTGCCGAAAGGCCCTGCCACAGCGGATCGGCCAGCGCTTCTTCCGCGGCCGCCATGCCCTCGCCATTGCCGTTATCCCAGGTGAAGTGGAAGATGCGGTCGCCATCCATATCCGGGATGCTCTCGCGCCCCACACGCAAGGCAAACTCCGGCACATTCTGGATCTCGGGCCGGGCGAACCCCAGGTCGCTTAGGATCACGCCTGAGAAACTGTCGAGTTGATAGATGCGGATATTGCCCGCCAGAAAGCGAATGATGGAGACTTCCTCTTCCAGCGCCGGGCCAAGCGCCGTGGATAGGTCGCTTACGGCTGTATCATAATCCCCAAGAACCTCCGCCCCTTTGTCGGCCAGGCCAAGCGCGGCCGCGTAAAGCGCCATATTCGGCTTCCAGTCGCCGCGCAGGCGCTCAGACAGAACGGTGGGCGCAATCGCCGAAAGCTGTTCGTAGATCTCTTCATGGCGCTGCTTGTTGCCAAGGATCAAATCCGGCTCCAATGCTGCGACCAGTTCAAGGTTCACCGCGCTCTCTTTCCCGACCGGTTCCACGCCCGCCATCGCATCGGAAATGTGGGCGTACCAAGGATCTCCATTCCAGGAGTTGGCGGCGCCGACAGGTGTTACGCCAAGCGCCAAAAGCGCCTCTGTTCCTTCATTGGTCAAAACGATGACCCGTTCCGCCTGGTCCGGAACCTCGGTTTCACCCATGGCGTGGGTGATGACATCGGCCCATGCGGCAGTGGCCACGGTGAATGTACATGTTATCGCAATGAGCAGTTCGCGCATCTTCTCGTCCCTTTTGGTCCGCGGCAGTAAAAACTTGACGGTTTTCGTCAGAAAAATGATTTACTAAATCTGTCGGATTTGCAAGCGTTGCAACATGCGTGTCGGTTTTCTTGGCGCAACAACCGCCTGTCTCATCCTCGCTGCCCTCGGCCTTCACCTCGGCGTGCGCGCCTATGCGCCTTGGCAGGTTTGGGGGGCGCTCACCCAAAGCAGTGAAGATACCGCATCGCTGATCATTCGGGATCTGCGCGTGCCGCGCATGGCCCTGGCCATCGTGATTGGCGCGGCTCTCGGGCTCGCCGGGCTTCTGATGCAAAGCGTCACGCGCAACCCGATTGCCGAACCGGGTTTGCTCGGTGTGAATGCAGGCGCGGCCTTTGCGGTTGTCCTGTTGATTACACTCGCACCGGGTGCGTGCTTTGCCGCCATGGCCGCGACCGCAGCGCTCGGGGCGGTTCTGGCCGCAGCCTTGGTTTTTGGCCTCGCATACTCCGCAGGTGGAGGTTTGTCGCCGATCCAATTGCTCCTTGCTGGAGTGACTGTCGCGGCGCTGCTCATCGCCGGGATGCAGGTCCTGATCATCCTCAACGAGACTGTTTTGGAAGAGCTTCTATTTTGGCTGTCCGGCTCCTTTGCCGACCGGCCTTTGACCGGCCTCTGGATCGCTGTTGCGGGGCTTGGCGTCGGAGTGATGGTCGCCGTCGCATGTTCGGGTGCATTGGACGTCCTGCAGACCGATGACGCCACTGCAGTCAGCCTTGGCGTGCCAGTGGTGCGCCTGCGATTTGGCTTGTTGGCCGTCGCGGCTCTGCTTGCGGGTCTTTCGGTCGCAATGGCGGGTCCCGTTGCCTTCCTCGGGCTCGTCGCACCTCACCTCGCGCGGCTTGCGGGTGCGCAGAGCCACCGCGACCTGATCCCCTTGAGCGTGGTTTTCGGCATCTTTCTCGGGCTTGCGGGGGATCTGATGGCCCGCTTCATCCTCTACCCGACAGACGCGCCGATCAGCGCGGTGATGGCGCTGGTCGGTGTCCCGCTTCTCATCGTACTTTTGCGCCGCAACCGGCTCCGCCTGATATGAGCAGGACGGCCCAAGCTCTGCCGCCCCTGGCCGTCGTCCTCATCGCACTGTTCGCGGTGGCCATCGGCAGTTCGTTCATGCCGCTCGACCGCGTTGTTGCCGCGCTTGTTGGGGCGGGCAGTCGCTCGGACGGGATTATTCTTTGGAACATCCGTCTGCCACGTGTTCTCCTCGCGGGTCTCTCTGGCGCGGCGCTGGCTGTTGCCGGCATGTTGCTGCAACGGGCCACCCGAAACCCGCTGGCCGCGCCGTCCATTCTTGGGATCGTGGATGGGGCTGCGGTGGGCGTTCTGGTCTTCTTCCTGCTCTTTTCCAACGAAGCCAACGCTCTGATCGTATCCGTGAACTGGCAACCCCTTGCGGCCGCCATCGGCGCGCTCGTTTTTGCCATGACCATCGGCACTCTGGCCTACCAGGATGCCGTCTCTCCGATGCGCCTACTTCTCTACGGGGTCGCGCTGGCGGCACTTGCCAACGCCATCGTCGTCTTGATGATCATCGCAGGCCCGGTCTTTCGGGCAAGCCAGGCGCTGATCTGGCTTGCGGGCTCCGTCCACACCGCCGATTGGCGGGAAGTGGGCCTGCTCAGCCTGGCCTGGCTGGCCGCCCTGCCCGCGCTCACCTGGATGATCCGCCCGCTCGATCAGCTTCGCCTCGATGATCAAACCGCGGCATCCACCGGCCTCGATGTTATCCGCACCCGGATCGCGGCGTTGCTCCTATCGGTTCTGATGACCGCCGCGGCGGTCAGCGTTGTGGGCGGGATCGGCTTTGTCGGCCTGATTGCGCCCCACGCCGCGCGCTTGCTTTACGGAACCGATGCGGGGCCCCAGATGCTCGGTTCGGCATGCCTAGGTGCGGGGATGGTCATGGGCGCAGATCTGCTCGTGCGCGCGGCCTTCCAGCCGCTCGAAGTGCCCGCGGGTGCCGTCACCGCCCTGATCGGCGCGCCGTACTTTATCTTTCTCCTGATCCGCCAGAGCCGTATCGATGCCTGACAGCCCGCGCCCGCCCCTTGTCACCATCGAAGAGGCCGCAATCGGCTATGGCAGCGCGCTGGTGTTTCGCGATCTCTCGATGACGATCCCAAAGGGCAGTGTGACAGCGCTCTGCGGCCCGAACGGGTGCGGCAAGTCCACGGCTTTGAAGGCGATGCGGGGCATGCTGCCGCTCACCGCCGGGCAAATCCTTCTCGATCAGGCCCCGATTGGCGGCTGGGGCGCAAAGGCCCTGGCGCGCGAAATTGCGATCCTCGGGCAAAGCCCCTCGGCGCCCGAAGAAATGCGGGTCCGCGATCTGGTGGCCCTCGGCCGCTACAGCCACCGGGCGGCCTTCCGCCCGCTGTCGGCCCAAGATACCACTGCAATCAACGCGGCGATCCGGGCCACGGACCTCGACGCTCTCGCCGAACGCCCGCTCGGCGCGCTCTCTGGTGGGCAACTGCAAAGGTCCTGGCTCGCCATGGTGGTGGCACAGGAGGCGCCCGCGATCTTCCTCGATGAGCCCACCAATCATTTGGATATCTCCCACGCGCTGAGCGTTCTCGATCTTGTCCGTCACCTCAGCGCTCAAAGTGCGAAAACCGTTGTCATCGTGCTCCACGATCTCAACATGGCCGCCCGCGTTGCCGATCATATCGTGCTGTTTCGGGAAGGTGAGATCGCGGCGCAAGGCAGCGTGGCCGATGTTTTGACCGCCCCGAACATCGCACATGTCTTTGACATCGCGTGCTGCGTTTTGACCCACCCTGATCGTGAGCTGCCGCTTGTTGTGCCTTTGGAGCCAAGCGGCGCCCGATAGCGATGCCGCTGATGTGTTGCGTTTGGCGCAAGGCTATTCTTGGAAATCAGCCGAGTCCAATGTGCGACATTGCTGGGTAAATGGATTTCACAGGTGCTCTCCGAACCATGCCTGCCTTGTTTATGGGCTTGTGCATGATCAAGACCGCATAGCACGGCTGCGGAGAAGTGGTCGCCAGGGTCGCGCGTGTGTCAGGACTGGCACTAATGGTCATAGGCCCGAACGTTCTGTTTGCTCTTCTGGGCTTTGAGACTCGTGAACTGAATCTCGCGGACATCATGGTCGGCGAAATTAACTCATTGGCTGTCTGACCAGACGTTCCAGCATAGCCCGGTGGGGACGCAGGCGCGACTGCTAGCGGCGAACGTACTTTGGCCGTGTAGTCATAAGGCGCTGCGCTTCGAGCTAGTCGCAAGAATTGACTAGCTGTGGTCAGCTGAGTCGTTCTGTCAGATGTCTAACTGCCCCACCAAAGCGGACATCTGGCGCGCGTTCGCGGTAGGGGGTGTCCAAACTGTCCAATTGTCCAATTCGCTTGTGGCATATTGGACAAATGGACAGTTTGGACAGCGTCTATTGGACAAACGGATCGGGCCGAAGGCGATAGCGCCCGCGTCCGCCTTTTTCGATCTCACCGCCTTCAGCCATGCGCTGCAGTGTCTTGGCACAAAGGTTGTAGTCGAGGTCACCATGCTCAGCGATTTCTGTGGGATTTTGCTTGCCCGCTGTGAGCGCGGCGCGAATGGCTATACGGGTCTCGCTTCCAAAGACATCACTGGGCCGTCCAAGGTCTGACCAACGGCACGTTGTCGGGTCAAAATCCAGCGCCCGCTCCGTTTCCGGTAAATCGCGCCCGCGACCGTAAAGCACAGTGCCATCTGTGGTCTTCGTCAGGATCAAGGTCGTATCTGCCGCGCCGGTCAGCCCTGTTGATCCCGAAACCGTATCAAACGCGTCCTCTGCATCTGCCTTGCGCACGTGATGGATCACCACGATCGAGATCGCCGCCTTATTGGCCAACCGATGAAGACCCCTAAGGGCCGCGTAATCACCCTGGTACTGACTTTCTCTGAGGCTGGCACTTGGGCGCACTGTGGCGAGTGTGTCGATGATGACAAGTCGTGCGTCAGGGTTGTTGTCGACCCAAGTCGCAAACTGCTCCAGGCCGCCCTCGTCGAGACGAGGCCACTCCACATCCAGACAGAGTTTGTCTGGCCAGACGGCTCGGGGAGGGGCGCTCTTCTCGAGCCGGTCCTTGAGGCGGCGCTGGTTGTCCTCAAGTGCTGTGTAAAGAACGTGACCTTGCTCAGCAGGGCGGCCCAGGACTTCGGTGCCCGCCGCAATCCCATAGGCAAGCTGTAGAGCGAGCCAGGACTTTCCGAGCTTCGGCTTTCCCGCCAGAAGCGTCAGTCCCTCAGGCAATAGATCCTGAACCAGCCAGGAGACGGGCGGAAATGACTTCCGCTGCAGTGCGCGCGCCGTCGTAAGCGATGGCAAATTGCACTCTCCTGGATCAGACGTCACTTCGGCCTCAGCTGCCTCGAGGTGTGTGTCCCAGTTCATGCTTTTAACCTCCGGAATGCCGAGGCCAGAAACTCTTTACGTTCACAGGCTGGCAACCGGGCGTAACATGCGGCCAGCCATGCTCGGACCTCGGGCAGCGTCGCCGTACTGGCCCACCAACGGGCGTCTGCATCTATGTGACTGATGCCGGGAACAGGATAGCTGCAGCAGTTGAGGGCGGGTAAATCGCCAATGACGTCGTGAGCATCTAACTCCGTGACCGAGCAAAATGTGGCCGCAAGCAAACGGCGTCGTTCAACGACCGAAAGCTGGCTTGCGAGGATGACGGGAAGGCTGACCCAGGCCCAGTCTTCATCAAGGACAAGCACGTGCTGCAGAATGTTAGCCACACAGGCGTGCTGGTCATTTGCTAGGGAGGTAGTCATAGCGGGCCCTCCACGAACAAAAGGGCCGCGACGAGGCGTGCGCGTGGTTGTGACAGGCCGCGGCGGAGCCGGACATGCCATGTTTGCAGATCGCTGCATTGAGCGTATGTTTGGAGTAGGGAACCGGTGATCATTTCAGTTTCCTTATTGGCCCCGATGGTGCGTTGCAGCGCACTGTCGGGGTTTTGCATTGAGCGAGGAAAAAAGTTCCTCCGCTAGTGTCAAAGGGTGCGGAGCGATGGCTGAAGCAACGTCGCGTCGAGTTAACATTAGAAGCTCACTTACGAAGCGACCCGCTTTCGCGCATCGGCACCTGGCTCGGGCTACTTTAGCCGACGGCCTTTAAGCCAAGCGATCAGTTCGCTGTGCAGCCATCCGCGAACGGAGCTGGTAATGCGAATTGGGCGAGGGAAACCGTCCTGTTTCACAGCTTCGTAGAACGCTGTCTTGCCCAAACCTATGACGCTGGCGGCCTCGGCAGGACGACAGATCCGATCACAGTCGTTTTTAGAGGGAAGTGATTTCTTCACAACGAGCTCCTTCTAACTCTCGAACGGCCGGAAGGAGAAGCGAATGAATATACGACCCTATCCCGAACCGACGGTTCCTGGATTGTGGATCGCAAATCCTTCGCGAAACAATGCGGACATACCCGGGTTCCCTAGGGTTCGTCAATTGAGTTTAAGTGGTGGTAGACTTGCACAGATCCTCGGGTCTTTTTTTCTGGCGCTAGATGCGTCCGATCAAACCGCACTGAGAGAGTTACACTGACACCAATGCAGCTTGGCTGGAGCGCTCATTGAAACGGTCCGCGGGTGGAGAAGTACTTCTCCAAATCTGGCGAACCTAGGCTCCGTCGCAAACGCCTGTGCGACAGAGCGGTCTATTGCGACTGAGCACGTTGGACAATTTTGTGAATATTGCGAAGCACCGGTTTGGCGAAATCTTCGTTTCCGCGCGTCATCGGGTATTATTCAGCTCTCAACAATACTGGATCAATTCGGAAAGGACCCTGTGATGGGGCGAAGTGCAGCGTGGTATAGAGACATGTTGAATAAAGTGCGCGCAAACCAAAACGCGAATCTGCCCGACGCCGAGCCTTGGAGAGTTTGCCCCTTCACTGCCCAATGGCATGAAAGCAAGCATCTCACGTGCTCACACTGTATGAGTGCTGTCTGTCGACGATTCAAAGAGTTAGGGCTCAACGAGAAAGGTTTTCCCTTGCTAAAGCTCCAGAGACCTTTCTGTGAAGCAACGACACGCAATGGCACGCCGTGCAAAGCGCGTGTCATTCCTGGAAAGCGCCGGTGTCGTTTGCATGGAGGCGCAAGCACTGGGCCGACAAGCCTCGCAGGGCGTCGCCGGATTGCGGAAGCACAGCAGCGACGTTGGCAGAAGTGGCGGGCTGAGAAGCACTGAGTAAGGCATACTCAACGGATTGGCGCGATCCGATCTATTCAAGACTGCAAGTTTACCTTTGGGCCTGCGCATCAAGAATGTAGAACTATCAACGCTGGGTCAAGTTGGTTTCGGCGCGATAGTTGGCCGCGACACGCTAGTGTCGCATCAACTTGAAGTATCGCTTTGTTACATAGCGCGCTGATTGTGGCGACTAGCCAGCGTGCACGTGCGGCCCATGTGCGGCCCAGGATGCGCGACCATTCCAATACAGCAGGCGTGTGGTATCTAATTCATTGAAAACAGTGGTGAGCCGTGCAGGATTCGAACCTGCGACCCACTGATTAAAAGTCTCATGGTTGCCAGTTTCGCAAGGTTTCGCATTATTCCTGATGGCTTCGCGAATTATTGAAAACAAAGACATATGGCGGCTGTTTCAATGTCAGTGGGTTTCGTGTAACTTCGCGTAGTGTGAAAGCTATGTGAAAGCCAGATGCCAGAAAGAGCAAAACTGACCAAGGCGAAGGTAGACGGCTTCAAACCCCGTTCGGTGATGTACGCCGTAAGGGACGCCGAGATCAGCGGGCTATCGCTTAGGGTCTATCCAAAGGGTCGAAAGGCTTACTTCTTTCGCTACCGCGTCGGCGGTGGCCGTGGTGCCAAAATACGCGAGCCGAAGATTGGCGAACATGGAACTATCACGGCGGAACAGGCGCGGCGGATGGCTCAGGATTGGGCTGCCGAGGTGCGCAGGGGTGGCGACCCAATTGCCGAACGGCAGGCACTGCGCTCTACGCCAACGATGTCTGAACTGTTCGACAAGTACCTAGAAGACTTTGCTAAGCGGCACAAAAAGGCTTCCAGCGTATTCAACGATACCAGAATGATTGAGAACCGGCTGCGCCCAGCGTTCGGCAAGATGCGGGTAACTGATGTCAGCCGCGCGGCTGTTCGCAAGTTGCATAGTAGCCTTCATGATACCCCGTACGAGGCCAACCGGACGCTAGCGCTTCTATCTAAGATATTCAGTTTCGCCTCTGATGATCTCGATTGGATCAATCGAGTCGACCATCCAGTGAAGGGCGTCAAACGCTTCCCCGAAAAGAAACGAAAACGATATCTGTCGCAGCAAGAACTGGCACGCCTAGGAGACGCGCTTGCCCTTGCTGACAGAGGCGAGCTGGGCAGAAGCACAACCAAGCACGCGGTCGCAGCAATTCGGCTCATGATACTGACCGGCGCCAGACAGGGAGAAATCCTCGGCTTGAAGTGGAGTGAGGTTAACTTCGCGCGCGGTTGCCTGGAGTTGTCTGACAGCAAGACCGGAGAGAAAGAGGTATTTCTTCCCGCTGCAGCTTTGCAAATTTTGACCGAGATCCCACAGATTGACGACAACGAGCACGTCATTGTCGGCAGGAAGCCAGGAACGCACTTAGTGAACATCAAGGACACGTGGGGCGCCGTGCGATCCGCCGCAGACCTCGAAGACGTCAGATTGCATGATCTGCGGCATTCATTTGCCAGTTTTGGCGCCCGGGCAGGCATGTCGCTGCCGGTCATTGGCGCGCTGCTTGGACATAGGGAAACGGCAACTACCGCTAGATACGCGCACTTGTCGGACGATCCCGTCCGTGCGGCTGCGGAGACAATTGGCCAAGAAGTTGCCGATGCTTTGGGGTTGAACCAAGGTGCCTAAAAGCAGAAACGTAACTCCAGCGGTTGGCGAGCTCCGGCATTTTCCCGAGCAACATGAAAAGATGCCATGGTCGGAAATTGAAAGCTCTGTAGGCAGAGAATTCTCAATTGAGCAAAGGGCAGAGATCCACGACTGCGCGGTACACTTTTTTTTGGAATTGGATCTGCATAGAACGGCCGCGAGCCGGAGTGAAACCAGCAGTCTTCGGGCGTTGGTCGTCGAACACTTACGCGGTTTGGTCGAAATAGAAGACCGCTACATCGCTACTCTGCGTGACGACAAGAACGACAGCGAGGATGATCGAAACCGGAAAGACGCACAAAGACGACGGAACAATGCGTGCGCCCTTCTAAATTCGGAAGCCTCGTCGAGTGAACTGGATCTCAGGGATGAGCTGTCTCTCCTAGGTAAACGAGCTGCATGGATCCTTTCGAACATGAACGAAACCAATTACGATCCTGACGCCGTGCAGCTCGAAGTCAGCAAAATGCCTGAAACGATTGCACTCGTTTCGTTCATTGAAAGAGTGCTCCACGGCGTTGTCGAGAAGGAAGCGCGCGGATCGCAGGTCTGGGCCGTGAAGAAGGAAAGGCAGCGCTGGGGTATTGCTGTAGGGCCTCGCGTGCAGGAGTTTCGTATATTTATCAATACGATACTTAACTACGATTTCTCGCAGAATCAGATTAAGACCGCATTTGAGGAGGCGGTCATGCGGGTTGGGATGGGACAGGCTGAATAAACGGCCTCTCGCGCGCCGGTATTGCACCTTAAAGCCCGAAGAATCAGTGAGCGCTACGGTGCCAGCAGAAGCTACACGCAAGTCGCGTGTGGCAAACTGCTGGAGCCGTAGATGCCCCCGATTCCAAGCGAATGCCAATCACCTTTCGGCGCAGGAGGTACGTCGCGCGAGGATGAACTGATCTCGCGTGACGATATCCAACGAGAGTACAAGTACCCAACTCGCCGATGGCTAGAGCTTGCCGCATTGAGCGGTAACGGCCCGCCCTACCTAAAGCTTTCTGGGCGCATGGTTCGCTATCGCCGTGGTGATTTCGAAGCCTGGCTTTCTTCTAGGGTCGTGACCAGCACCTCCCAGGAGGTGGCGTAATGAATGATGCGCCCCCAAAGCAGAACACGACAGCTGATGGAACCCACGGCTGGCAGTCCATCGGCTCACTTGCCGAGGCACTGGTCCGCAGTGCCGAGGCCAAGCGTGCCAAAGAGCTTGAGGGGCAGGACTAGTGTCAGCACCTCAAGCCACCCCTCCTCAAGCGCGCAAGTCGACGTTCGCGACATATTCCAACCCGAACCACAGGGCAGCCGCTCGGATGTTGGGCTACGGCCTGACGCTCGCCGATGAAGCGACGGCGTGGCAGTTGGCGACAGTGCTTTATGCACGGCTTACCACGGACGAACGCACGTTTGTTGCGTTCGCCGCCGCCATGGCATTGGAGCCCAATGAACGCATGATGCTACGGGAGATGCTCTGATGCTCTCCAATGGCCCGGCATTCACAGAAGCGGCGGAACAGTATCGTGCCGAGCGGGATCGCGCAGAACGGAACCGCCCGCGCGACTACATTCATCCGTTGCCGAAGCCACCAGAGCGCATCGACCAATTCCAAACGCCGTCCGGTGCGCAGTCCTTACCCCCGCGCGAGCGACTGGTGGACAAGTTCATCCCGTTTTCTGCGGACGTCGAGCCGATCCTAGATGACGCTTACCTGATCGAAGATGTTCTTCCTGATGAGGGCTTGGGCGTCGGCTACGGCCCACCCGGATCCGGGAAGACGTTTCAGGCGCTTGATATGGCCTTTGCAATCGCGGGTGCAGCGAATGACTGGCGCGGGCGCTACGTTGCACACGGCACGGTGCTCTACTTTGGAATGGAAGGCGGTCGTGCCTTTCAAAACCGCGTTGCCGCATACGCCAAAGAGAAAGGCGCGGCGCCGCACTTTTTCCGATGCCCTCTTACGCTGGATCTACGGAGTACAACCGCCGACGCTGAATCGATCATTGCCGAGGCGCGCAAACACAGTCCGCCGGTGAAAATGATCGTGGTGGATACGCTCAATCGGGCGATGGCGGGAGGCAATGAGAACGCGGCTGAAGACATGGGCGCGTTCATCGCAATCTGTGACTACATCCGACGCGCTGTTGGGTGCTTTGTCCTGGTCGTTCACCACTCCGGCAAAGACGAGGCCAAAGGTGCGCGGGGCCACACCGCTCTCTTAGGCGCGATCGACAACGAACTGCACTTCGAGCGCTTCGACGATGGTTGCGCGATGACGATTACGAAACAGCGCGATGGCGAAGACGGCCTGTCGTTTGGTTATAAATTACGGCGGGTTGAGTTGGGCCGAAGTCCGCGCGGTAAAGCCATCACCTCGTGCGTGGTCGATGAAGCGGATGTGGAACGTCAAAAGAAGAAACCGCTTGGCCCCAACCAACGCATCGCACTTGAGGCGTTGGAGCAGTTTGTGACTGACGTAGGTGTGCCGACGCCCAGTGGCACCGGCTGGCCTGAACCGAATACCAAACGCTGTGTAGATGTGGCGGCGTTCCAGGCATTTCTGCGCGAAAAAATGACCTCCGAAAGCCCGGACAATCGGCGTCGGACCGCCAAACGGGCGATTGATGACCTCGTCGCAAAAGGCCTTGTCCAGACAAACGGAGGCATGGCGTGGATTATCCAATGAAATCAATGACCGGACAATCGGACAGGCACGGACACGTCGCTGTTGTCCGCCCGTCTGACACTGCCGGTGGACACCGGACGGACAGGACACCCCCCTTTAGGGGTGTCCGTTGTCCGGGTGTCCGCTGTCTCGCGCAAAATCCTAACCAAGCAAACCAAAAAACGACGAACGAGGCAGACATGAGCAACCACCTCCACTTCAGGGACGACACGCTTGTCCCCGCCATCCAACCACCGGAGTTCTGGCGTGACCTCTACGAGCAGGCAATGGCCTGCGGGATGTACGACCTTGCTGCCGTCGTACGCGATATCGGCCTTGATGCTGGGCTCATCGCCCGGCGTCTGAACTAAGAGGGCTCGGAGATGGATCTGGCGAAACTCGGATTGGCGCTTCAGGCCGGTGGTCTCGGCTTCCAGGGTGGGAACCCGCAGGCCGTCATTGAGCCTTTCCTTCAGAAGCAACGGGACGCGGCGGCGTCCGAGAAGATTGCCGGGATGCTCTCAGGGCTCGGCATTCAGGGGCCGCAGGCCGAACTCATCTCGTCCCTGCCTCTCGGCATGCAACAGCAATACCTGACAAACCGCATGTCTCAGCAGGACCAGGACCGGCGCCGTCGGGCGGCTGCGGCCCAAGTCGCTGCGGTCCGTAAGGCGGAACAGGAGGCCCGCTTCGCAGCCGTGCAAAGCTATCTGCGTCCCATGCCAGACGCGAACGGCCCAACCATCGCGGCGGCTGCCGCCCCCTCGCAGCTTACGAAAGACGCCCTGATCCGTGCCTATACCGATCCGCGCCTCAAGGCCGAAGACCGGCAAATGCTGGCCAAGGCCTATGATCTTCAGCAGCCCAAAGAACGCCGGATCGTCACGGGTAAAGACGGGCACAAATACTACGCCGACACCGGCGAGCGTGTGCTTCCCAACGCCCAGGCACCAAAACCGGCTCCGTCTTCGAAGGAACAGCAAATCGAGCGTCTGGGCGAAGTTGGGATCAACCGTGACTTGGCAATCCTGATTGCCGACGGCGTTCTCCAGACCTCGCGGGATCCAGTATCGGGTGTGACGCAGATTGTTGACACGCGCACCGGCCAGCCCTGGCAGGGCATGCCTTCACAGGCCCAAGCCACACCGCCTGTGCCGTCGGAGCCGGTTCCGTCCGAGACGGGCGCTCTTCCGACACTTCCCGTACCCACCGTGCCCGAGGCCAACTACACTGGTGCTTTCGGGGCCGAAGGTGCGGCGTCCAACGTACTGAACGCAGGTGCGGACGCTCTGGGCATCAACCTGCCCTATCCCGAACGCCAGGAGGCCAGCACTGCGCTCAACAACCTTGCGCTGCGCACGAAGACATTCATGCAGCAAGCGTTCCCAGGCCGGGCCAGTGTTCAGCTGATGCAGGAACTCGACAAGATCACGGCCCAGCCCAACCGCATCCTCATGGGAGAGCAGCGGGGGCGCGACATGCTGGAACAAACCGCAGGCATGATCGACAGTTTGATCCGCCAGGAAGAACGCAAGCTCAAAGCGCCCCGCGCCTACACCCCGCAGATGCGGGCTGAGGCACGGTCCAACATCGATGCGCTGGAACAGCTATCCGCTGATTATCGGGCTGTCCTTCAAAGCATGGACGGGGACGCCAGCGAGAACCGCACCTCCAGCGGTGTAACGTGGAGGGTGGTGGAATGACTGTCCTTGAGATCAACGGCAAGCGCGTGGAAGTGGGCGAGGAGTTCCTGTCGCTCTCCCCGCAAGAGCAAGAAGCGACGGTCGAGGAGATTGCGTCCTCGATGGGCTCCTCTTCGAGCGAGTTCAGCATGGGCACCCTGAACCGGGGCATCGCCCAGGGTCTGGGGGGCGCTGTGGATCTCGTGAATGCGGGCCTGAACACGGTCTATCGCCAAGTTGGCCTTCCGGAAGTGCGACAACCCTTCGGTGGCAGCGAAAGCCTCATGGCGGGCATGGATGCCATTGGCGCGGACGTGGCCGATCAAAACGCTGAGACCACCCTCGGACAGATGGTTCAAGGGACAGGTCAGGTGGCAGGGGCATTGCCGACGATCATGGGACCAATGAGTCAAGCGGCCAAGTTCGCCAACCCTGCGCGGGGCGCAACCGTTGGCAACACCGCCAAGATCATCACCGATGACCTCGCGCACCGCCCCGTGACCTCGACCGCTTCAGAACTCGCAGCAGGCGCTGGGGCTGTCTATGGCGGTGCCAAAGCCCAGGAACTTGCAGGCAGCGAGAACGCAGCGGTGCGCGGCGTTGGCGAGGTTCTGGGGGGTATGGCTGCCGGACTGGGTCCCTACGCTGCCAGCCGGGCTCTGGTTGGCGCTGCGAAGCGTCTCCCAATCACCGGCGCAGCCATTCGGAGCATTCGGGCCTCGATCATTCCCTTCACCCGCAAAGGCGGCTTTGACCGCGCCTCTGCCCGACTTAGGAACCTGTCAGCTGACCCCGAAGGACAGGCCGCCGCCATTCGAACGGACAGTCCTCTCTCCTCGGCGCAGCAGACGGGCGACAAGCGCCTCATGGCTTTGGAACGGGCCATTCTGAACACGGATGCGACGCTGGCCGATGAGTTCGACAATCGCCTGTCGGACGCTTCACGTGAGTTGCGCAACGCGTTGAAGGAACCCTTCGACGGGGATATCGCCGATGCCCGCCAGTTCATCGAACAGCGCCAGGACTACCTGGTACAGCTCCTGGACACCCGGATCGAGCAAGCCCGCATTCTAGCCGACAAACACACGGCCAAGGTAAAGCCCGACAAACGCGAGAGCGTGAATGCTGTTGTTCTCCGTCGCGAACTCGACAAGGCCTACCAGCAGGCCTCAGCCCAAGAGCGCGAGTTGTGGAACGCAGTGCCCCGAGATGCCGAGGTGGGCACAGAAAGCCTGCGCAAGGTCTTTGCGGAGATTGATGCGGATGTACCGTCGGCTCAGCGCGAAGACATCCCGGCAATTGCCGCAAAGCTTCTAGGGGAAGACGGTCTTTCTGAGACGACGACCGTTCGCGAGGTACACGGCCTTTACTCCAAACTGCGGCAGATCGCGCGGAATGCCAGGTCAGGCACAGCCCCCAACGAGAACCTGGCCCGGATCTCCGACATGCTTGCCGATGCGGCTCTGGATGACCTCGGCGCCAAGGCAGACGTGACTTCAGACGTCGGAGCGCTCATCAACGATGCTCGCGCCTACTCGCGGGCCATGAATGAAGCCTTCAACCAAGGGACTGTGGGCACTCTAAGGGGCCGAATGCGGTCCGGGGGTGATGCTGTTGCCCCGGAGCTGAGCCTTGCCGCCACCCTTGGCAGGGGTGGGGCAAAGGCGGCGGTGGCGTTCGATGACATGCTCCGAGCAACGGGAGACAGGGCAAGCCTCGAAGCCCTGGCCTCAGATTACCTCAAGGGCCGGTTCCAGGATCAAACTGTGGCCGCGGGCAAGTTCTATCCCTCACGGGCCGAGAGCTTCTTCAAGCACAACCGCGAGATCCTCGACCGACTGCCTGCACTTAGAGCGGAGTTGCAGAACGCCATGGATGCCCAACAGCGCGCTAGCCGGGTTGCCTCTGTCCTCGGGGCGCGGAAAGGTAGGCTCACAGATCCACGCAAGTCCACAAGCGCGCTGATCAGCAACGCCCGCACAGGAGAAGAGATTGCCGCGATATACAGGGCACGGAGCCCAGCGAAGGCCGCGTATCAGGCCACGCGAGATGCCGCGAAGGACAAGACTGGGCAGGCTCTGGCAGGTCTTAAAAGCGGTGTTCTTGATCACCTGATGCAGAACGCCCGTACCGGGCGCTTCGACGACACGGGTCAATCCATCCTCTCGGGTCGGGCACTCCTCGGCCAACTGACCGACCCCAAACAGGCCGCAGTGCTCAACCGCATTCTCAGCAAGGAAGAACGCGGACGGGTCAAACGCATCGCGGTCCAACTCCGGAACGTGGAAACCGCGTCCGGTCGCTTGCCCACCGTGGGCGATCCGATGAACGACACGCCCAACCAGATCATCGGGTTTGTGGCCCGCATCGCAGCAGCCCGCCAGGGCGCGCGTGCGGGACAAGGCACGGGCGGGGGTCAACTGGTCATCGCAGGCGAGTTCTCCAAGCGTGTCAGTCGCATTCTCAAGAACCTCACCAACGATACAGCGGAACAGTTGCTCAAGGACGCTGTCCAGGATCCCGACCTCTTCAAGGCGCTCCTTCTGCGCGACAACGCCACTATCGGCCTCAAGGACAAGCGCGTGCGCAGTCTGTCCGAGTGGGCCATTGGGGCGGGGATCGTCTCAATCATGGAGGAGGAATAGGTCAATATGGCTGACCGATACGAAGCCGGTAGTTCGGAAGGTCGTAATCCGGATGGGACCTTCGCCAAAGGCAACCCAGGCAAGCAGCCCGGAACCAAGCTCAGGTCCACGCGTGCTGTCGAAGACCTGATGAACGGAGAGCGCGATAAGCTCAGCCGCAAGGCTATAGACCTCGCACTGGAGGGGGACACAACCGCCCTTCGCCTCTGCCTGGAGCGCATTGCACCGCCCAGAAAGGACGGCCCAGTCCGGTTTGATCTTCCCAGCATAGGTAACGCCCAGGAAGCCGCCAATGCCGCTGCAGCCGTGCTTCAGGCGGTCTCGGAGGGTGATCTGACGCCCCTCGAAGGCGCCACCGTCATGGGGCTCGTCGATAACTACCGCAGGGTGCTGGAGACGACCGAAATCGAGGAGCGGCTGACGAAACTGGAGGCGAAAAGATGAGCGGTTTGAAGCGGCGCATAGGGTACCTTGAAGCGAGGCAGGCAGACGGGCCGTTCGTTGTCGCCGTCGCACCTGACCAATGGAGCCAATCCCAGCAGCAAGAAGTCGTTGGCGAAATGCTTGACGAGGAAGGCGTCACCAATCCGACGCTGGTGCTGACTTCCCAACGTGTACCTCGCATCGAGGAGGCGGAGATTGTGTACATCGGCGAGGCCCAGGCGTTCTTCGACTACGTCGCAGAAAACGGCAAACGTATTGGCCCTGATTGGGGAGAACCGACATGAGCGTGAAGTCCCAGTGCTGCGCAATTCTACATGTCGTTCACGACGTCAAATACCTCTGAGGATACTATGAGCATCAAGCAACGTATCGAGAAACTGGAAGGCAAGGCAGGCGCGGGATACTGCATTGTGTTTCCCATGTACCGAAACAAGGATGGTGTCGTCGAAGGTTATCCGCAGCTGCCCGACGACCAAGTGGCTTCCATCGAGTTCCTTGTGGAGGGAGATGGTGAGGGGTTTGTTGTTGAGCGGGAAACTGGCGAGGCGCTCGACGCGCTTGAAAAGCGCGCCTACGCCGATGCGGTTGAGCGAGCCAGTGGAGCGCCTATCATGCGGCGTGGTTGGCATCTGGTGTAACCGATCATGCTGCGCAAAAAGTCTTGCGGTGACCGGATGTTGCCGATCTCGCGGAATTCTGAGGGCGACTAGATATGGTGGTCGCAGTTTGCACCACCACAACGAGACTGTGACCATTCTGCACAACTCGGCCGCGCATGGCCGCGTTGCTCAGAAAGCCCTTCGGAATCAGGTCTCTAACGACCAATCTGTTGCCGCCCCTGGGGGACAGAGGCGTGATATGAAGAATTGCCTATATTTCGGCGACAACCTCGACGTAATGCGCGAGCATATCGAGGACGAGAGTGTCGATCTTGTCTACCTTGATCCGCCTTTCAACAGCGATGCCCGCTACAACGTTCTCTTTACCTCGGATGCGGACAAGGTAGTTTCGGCGCAGGCAGAGGCATTCCGCGATACCTGGACGTGGGATCACGAGGCAAAGTGGGCGTTCGAGCAGATCGCAGGTATCGGCGGACAACTCGCGACCTTCGTCAATGCTTTGCATGGCGCGCTCGGCACGAGCGACTTGATGGCATATCTCGTCATGATGGCCGTCCGACTAAACGAACTGCGTCGCGTATTGAAACCAACCGGTTCGCTCTACCTTCACTGTGATCCAACCGCCAGCCATCACCTCAAGATCATTCTCGACGGCATCTTCGGCCCGGAGAACTTTCAAAACGAAGTCATTTGGAAGCGTACAAGTGCGCACTCAAGCGCAAAGAGGTGGGGACCGATCCACGACACCATCTTGTTCTACAGCAACGGGCCGAAGTTCACTTGGAACCGCGCCAATCAGCCTTATGACGAGACCTACATTGAGGCGTTTTTCACACATCAGGACGATGATGGTCGCCGTTGGACACGAGGCGACTTAACAGGTTCCGGAACACGGAACGGTCCCTCAGGCGACCCTTGGCGCGGCATTGATGTGAGAGCCAAAGGACGGCATTGGGCTGTCCCAGCGGACGAGCTTGATCGCCTTGATGACGAGGGCATGATTCACTGGCCGAAGAAGCCAGGCGGAATGCCTCGGCTGAAGAGGTACGCCGACCAACTCCCGGGAATGCCTGTGCAAGACATAATCTCGGATATTCGCCCTGTTCATAACGTTGGGAAGGAGCGCATAGGGTACCCAACCCAGAAGCCCGTACCGCTGCTCGAACGGATACTCGATGCCTAGTCGAACGAAGGCGATGTTGTGCTCGATCCTTTCTGTGGCTGCGGCACGACCGTAAGCGCAGCGCAGAATCTCAACCGCAATTGGATCGGAATTGACGTTGCGTATCACGCCATCGAAGTCATCTCCGACCGAATGTCGCGAGAGTTCAACTTGGAACCCGGCAAGGACTACGACCTCGGCGGAAGACCGAACGACCTTGCCTCCGCGACACGCCTCGCCGAGCGCGACAAGTTCCAGTTCCAGTGGTGGGCGAACTACCTAGTCGGTGTTCAACAGATGAAAGAGGTGAAGCGTGGTCGCGACCGTGGCATCGACGGCGAAATCTTCTTTCCCGGCGGACCTGGCAAAGGCTACGGACGCATCTTGACTTCCGTTAAGGGCGGCAAGAGCGTAGGCGTGTCGGACGTGAGGGACTTTGTCGGAGTGCTAGCTCGTGAGGGGTGCGAAGGCGGCTTGTTCATTTGCTTGGGTCGGCCTACGCGCGACATGCGAGCAGAGGCGGCAGAGGCTGGCTTCTATCGGCACGGAAGCAGCGAATACCCACGCCTGCAAATCGTTTCCATCGCGGAGTGGTTCGAGGAAGGCAAGCGACCGGAAATGCCAAACATGGCTCACATCGCCCGCAAAGCGGGTGTGCGCCCGAAACCGAAGAAGTCGAAGAAGACCGACCCGCGTCAGTCGGAAATGTTTTTCCCAATCGGTGGAGCGGAGCCGTCCGAAGTGCACCTCAATCCCAACACCGCCTTCGAGGACGAACCGGCCGAGCGAAAATCTGCAAGCTAACCTCGCGGAGGGTAGTGTCTCAGTTTGAAGTTTTTCTGCACGGCCAACGATCCCCACATGTATGTTTGGCGCAACGAACGCAGGAGGCGATATGAGACTTGCAATGAACTTCATTCGCGACGGCGAGACGTTGTTTCGCTTTGTCTCAGAAGAGTTAGGCGACAGCGACCTGCTCGAAGCTCACACCGAAGGGATGCGTCAGTTCCGAGACAAATATCCTGATTCTGAACTGTGGGACATCACAGTTGGATACGACAAAGGTTAACAATGCCTAAGGGCCCCAAAGGTCCGAAGCGCCCCGCTGACTTGATTGGCAACGCGGTCAAAGTCTCGCACATCGCCACAGGCGAGATCGACGACGAAGCGGCAGGTGATGGAAATGACCGCGCAGCTATGTCTCTTGGCGCGAAAGGCGGGAAGGCACGGGCATTGAAGCTGACGCCAGAGGATCGGTCGGAGATTGTCGGAAAGCTGCCGTTAGGACATGGAAAGCTTAGCCTTCTTTGCTAGAGCCTCTAACAACTCGAAATGCTGCTGCGTCTTAATCGGAGCTCACGAAACAAACTGGCTGAACGCAAACTCAGACGCAAAACGTCGTTCAACCCGAAATGGTACTGGTTGTAGATCGGGGTTTTTGACCTGCCCCTAGCTTTGGCAAAGCCTGCCGGTAAGCGTTCGATATCAAGGCCGCAGCACCCTGCAAGCTTGCGCAAGTGTTTCTACACTTGCTCGCGGCGTTGGCTTACGCGAAAGGATTTGCAGGTGTTGTGCGGTCGGCAGTTTCGGGACTGCTAGCATCAGGAAAACCAAAATATTCGCGAGCCGCCTTACAACAAGGCACGTTAGAGTTCTCGCCATTTTGAAGGCTCTTTCCAACTCGCAAAGTGAGAATTCAGAGGTTACGAAAGCGAGCGGAGCGCATTCACTAGTTTGATAGCGTCAAACCCAGAGGGCGAGTAGTCGAGGTTACCGGTGTCGTTGATGAAGACGGTCAGAACGGAAACGTTCACATAGCAGATGACCTCTTCCCCGGAACACTTAGCAGTTGTGGTGGAGGGTATCGATACCTGAACAGTACCTGACGCCGTATCCTCGATTGCGAACTCAACTCCACTCGCGAAGGTACTGTCTAGAGACACGGTCTCGTCGCTCGCACGGATCTCGTCGGTCACCAGCACAAACTTATACCTGTCGGGCATCCCGGTCACATCCGCTATCCGCCACGCTGTAAATGCATTTACGCCGCTTGAGATTAGCGTTGTGTAGGACCTGGAAATCGCGCTGTATGTCTCTGCAGCGTTGATCCGAACTGCGTCAGATATCGAGAAGGACAGGTTGTTCCTGACTTCGCTGGATATTCTGGCCGATGTTGTCTCGGGGATATCTGCTGACGCCGTGAACGATGCGCCACGGATCGATGTCGCTTCAAGCCGCACAGGCGGGGTCGGCGAAAGCGTAGCAACGGGTACGTCCGCTGCGAGCGTGATGAGATCATTCTCTTGGACATCCCAAAGCATCAGGCGTCCCGCCGACAGCGCGCCAGAGTTGCGGTAACCAAGGCTAGTGTTGGCGTAATCAAGATTAACCGTCGCGCGGGTCGTCCTCAGCTCTGGTTGGCCACATGCAGTCAATGCAAGTGCAAAAGCTAAAAGAAGTTCTAATCTCAAGCGCTTACCTCCAAAATAGAACTATGCAAACGAATCAAACCTAATGCACGGTATTCTACAGATTTCGTGTCTCGTGAGAAAAGGAAACTCCTTCCGAGCCGCAGATTCTCTGCCCGCCAAGTAGCGCTCCCTCTATGCGGGGTCTCCGAGTCGCGTGCTGGTTCCGGTTGGTCGCACCACACCATTAGACTCAGAATTACCCCGACTTTGCCTATCTAGCTGAATTGACGGAAAACACCTGGTTGCAGACTGACACAACCTAAACTCGCAATCACGATGCTGCGCGTCTACGTCTTGAACCTTTATTGAGCTTGACTGATATCCAAAGGTGGTGGTCACTAAGCAAGACGCTGAGCACCTATTGACAGTGAGTCGACATACATTTCTCGGCGCGTTTTTTTTGAAAGAACTTACATGAATAAGCCTAATACTAAGAAACCAGAAGAGATTGGAGAGATCCCCGGCGACGAGTTTGTAGAGTATACCTTGCCGGAAGAAGGAAGCGATAAAGCGCCAAATGTCAAAGACAGTGACCTTCTTCTTGTTGTCGGCGTGGCGGCGGCAGCACTCACCTTGCTCGTATTTTTTGGGGTCGCGTTATTCTCATCGGGTTTTGTGGACTTCCCTGATCTGTCAGACACCGAAAGAACCCCAAACATCCAAAGCTACTATATGGATGCTTTGGCGTTTCGCGAGCGAAGAGTAGGGTTAGCCTTAATCCTAAGGACTTTCTTGACCGGCTTCTCATTTGTCGTTGGTTTAGCACTCTGCACTATGGGTGGAGTCTTCATTTTGCGTCAGGTTTCCTCTCTCACTACCATCTCCGGGCGCCTGGGAGCGACGGGAGAAGATGCCCCACAGACAAGCGCCGACGCGTTAAGAGAAATTGGTCGTAGCCAAGTCTCCTTCACTGCTTATTCTCCAGGTGTCGTTTTCCTCGTGGGAGGGGTGCTCGTCATGACCGTCACACAATACTTTGCAATTCCTATTAGAACAGTTGACGTCACACTGCCTGTGTCCGTGCAATGGTGTCAGGACGCCACCAGCGGAAACATTGATCTGTGCTCCAATGCTTCTCCAATCGACACACAAGAAACCCCATTAAATGAAACCTCTGATACCGATTTATCAGCTTATTGCATAGCGAACCCTCAGCATCCACTATGCGAGGAAGGAAACAACAATGAATAAAGTTGCGCCCGTTGCTCTGACATGCCTGCTCATGGGCTCTCCCCTTTCTGCACAAGGAGCCTGTGAACCAAACGAAGAGGGACTTTTTTCAGCTGCATGTGTGCTCTGGACAGGATCAGATGGTTTTCGCAGAGGATGTTTCGCGGCTGGTGGAACTATGATCGGCAACCTGTGCCAACCTGCCAGTTCACTAATGTCTCCTGGGCCGCTGAGCGCAGCTATCGGCTTCAGCGGGAACGTTAACGGCGTGCAGCCTATTCCCTTGGGCTCGGGGGCGACCCCTGGGCAAGGTGGGAGCCAAAACGCCCAGGATTGGTTCGAGGTTTTCGCTGAATTTCAACGTCAACTCGAACAGTCATCTCCCTCGCCGTTCAACTTCGATGCAATTGTTGCCGGAAGCGGGGAAAGTAAAACTGAAGTTATCTTCAACTACCAAGCTTTCGATCCAGATAGCACCGTTAACTCAACAGATTTACTCGAGATTTTTGAGACAAACCCTCTCTTGGAAAGTGCGATCAGAAGTTCGCAGACTTACAACTTAGAAGACGGCGTCTCTGGGTTCATCTTGGAACTTAAGCCTGATAGCGTCTCCCCAGGCCAACAGATACCTCTGGGAATGGGTACTGATGGCGCCCAAGCGGAGACGTCCAGATAAGTCTTCTGCCTACCAACAACTCTGTCGAAAATGATCGGCCGCCACTTGCATTGCGGTTCTATGCGCGAAAATCAAGCTCCTGCTGTGGTATATGAAATTGCACCATAGTAGGCTTTGCCGTGGGATGCTATTAAATCAGCCTTGTCTAACCGATTGACAATGCGTCTTGCGTTCCGCCAATCTTGCTTTACTCCTATGAAGTAGTCTGACAACTTCTTACCTGTGAATGTTCCTAGGATCATCCCTTCAAAAATAATCTTGGTTGCTACTTGTACGTCTAGAACGTTATCGGCAGCAGCACGACTGCTTGTGAGGTCAATGCCAAGACGGTTTTCCCAGTCAGAATAATTGGCACGCCCAGTGAGTTGCACGAACCCGCGCCCATGAAATCTAACGCCGTCACCTTTGGCAATGTTTCCAAGGTCCTTGGCAACTTTTGGCCTCAAGCCCTCTTTGTCATACATATCAAAGAAATATTTGTCGCTACCGTACTCTTTTATTGGTTGGAATCTTCGGTCAACTTCATGATGCGCCGTTGCAAGAACATATGCTAACCACCGGTCATCCTGCTCTGGATACTTTCCTTCCCAATAATCTAGGAATACCTCAAGTCCTACTACTTGCTTCTTCTTCAGTGATCCTCCAAATAGGGAAATCCTTACGGTATCAAAAAAGAATTTTCTATTTATTGAACTCATTGCGTCTGTCCTCCAGGCTTCTAATTTGGTTTTGAATGTTAACTTAGATCCGCGCGCACTCCGACGAAGTTACGTTTTCAATTTCGACCTCGTAGTCAATCTCATCTGTTACACTAGATGCAAAAAATTTATCGCCATTAACCTCTAGATACGTTTATCGTGAGGCCTGAGTAACGCACGATGCGAAGCGCAATATGTAGCCCACGTTGAACGGTAGAATGGTTCACTTCCAACCAAAATAGCAGCAATTTGCGCGCCATGCACAGATAAATAGACCTATTGTGTCCTACATAAGCAGCGATTGACCGCTACGAGTCCATAGTCCCAAATTCTGCGATCTGCACGAAGGGCGGTTAAGGATGCTAGAGTTTCAGTCCTGCCCGGTTGGCAATGATAAGTCCAAACGACCAGCACAGTCTGTACGACCTACAGGACGGGTGAGCGCGCTCTTTTCAGCCCGCGCGCAGCCCGATCCTTTCGCCAATGCGCATTTTCGCAGCAAATGCCGCAACCCAGCCTTGTGGCCCCACGAACGCGACGATTACAAAGTGAGAAAGAAAGGGGCGCATTTGTTCCGGCTCCAGAGCATTCTCTTTTTCCTTCAGCGCGGCATCTGGCTCGTCGTTGGCGCCGTTGTAGGCAGTGCGCTGGTTCTCTTGGTCGATTCACGGTCTGAATTGGTTCTGGAAAGCAGCCTTTTCTGGGGCATTGCCATTGGCATAGGCCTATGCGTTTTCGCGCTCTTCGTTCTGGTCCTGCTGCGCCCTCGCGAGATGGACGTGGACCAAAGGCCAAACACCGCTGATACCCAGGAGTTCATATCCATCCTGACAGAAGCAGGAGACAAACTGGGAGTTGAAAGCGACCGAGTAGAAAGGCTCGTGATAGGCGCTCAAGACCATCTAAAGATGGGCCTCGCATTCGTTTTGCGCCTGTGGTCCGGCATCGCGGCGCTTGGCCTCGCCGTCGCTGTCGTCGGCAGCGTGATCGCCATGGTGACTGCCGTCGCAGCGCTTCGGCAAGTCAACCGCATTGACGCACAAAATGATCTTCTGTTGCGCCAGAATGAGCTGGTCAACACGCAGATCGAGGAGGCCCGCCAAGACCGCGTCGCCGCAACATTTGCAGCGCAACTTCCCAGTCTCCTCGCCGAGATAGACGCGGTCGCGGGCACATCAGACGGGACTTGGGTTCCGCGGCGGCGCCTGGCGCGCCGGATTCAGGCTCTCATATATACAACCGAGCCTGTCGTCCGAGACCCGGAAGTCGACGCCGCGATCACCGCGCTTAACGTAGCCATTGCAGAACGCCAAGCCCAACTTGATGCGGACGTCGCCGACGGCACGCGTGCCGCCGCCCCGCAACTTGGCACAATTCCCAACATGCGTTTCAGCCCGGAACGCGCGCAGTTGCTGAATATCCTGATTGCCGCCGGCATCGACTTCACCAAGGTCGACCCGCCATTCGACTTTTCGCAAAGCGATTTCCGGCACCTCAGTATTGGCGCCGGAGAAAACCTTTCGGTCGATCTAGGTCGGACAATCCTGTCAGGCAGCAACTTTCTCGACGCGGATGTTAGCCCCGCGAGGTTCGCCGGCGCGAACCTCAGAAGAAGCGTTTTTGAGAACTCAAGCCAGGTCTTTCTCGGGTTTCCCGGCATTTCTTCGCTTCTTGGAGCCGAGAAACCGGATGCCTCCGTGGTGCTCCATGACTTGACCGAGACCAATTTCAATATTGTCGCTGGTGCTCTTGTGCTTCGGGAGCAAGACGCCGACGTCAAAAGGGCCTATGGTATTCTTGGCAATCACCTAATTGGCGAACCCTTCGGCACGCCAAGATATCCCGACGACATTGCAGAACGGGCGGTGGCCAGGGAGGACGAACCTGGAATCGAGTTGATCATCGACCGACCAATCCGCTTCACCGAAATCCGGCAGCCAGCGCGCGTGGGCGAGCAGCCGGTGTTTTGGCTGGAACTATCCCGCCTGCCTAAAAGGGTGCACAACGAAGTCGTTCGAATGGAAAGACATGATGGCAAACCGCTCACAGGATGCGATAACCTTAGACCGGAACAACTCGAAGAGCTCCGCGACCTGCAGTGGTTCGCCCGACAAGAAGACACGCATCCGAAATGGGGAATTCTGGCGGATCTTGCGCTTAGGTCCGTGACCGACACGGTCCGAGCGTGCATTCTCGACATCGGCGAAGCGCCGCGAGAGCCGCCTGTTCTTGCGAAGTCTTACTTGCTGCCCGAGAACCGTTGATTCAAACGTAATTGCTGCTCGGTTGGGATGACCGTTCTGAGCGCAGCGCGGCTTCAAAAGTGTGTGCTGCGAGATTACCTGTGAAAGATGCTGCATAACACGCTTTATCGTTTTCAACGGAGCCAGAAAACGGCTTTGGTCTGTCTCGCAGGGGTCTTTATCTTGCTATCAGCCGTTTGATGGTATGCAGAAATTGCCGGATGGGCTTTTCCCATGGAGCCTCCGGTAGTTCTTACAGGTGGCCTTGCAACTCTCTTCGCAGTGTATTGGCCGTTCACGCCAAGCTACTCGGATCGGCGGCTTAGTCATCGTAACACGTTTGACTACTCGTCTAACAACGGAAACTTCGCGACTGGTCGTGAGAAAGCCCAGTTCACCCTGTACTTTAGCAAGGCAAGTGACACCAGCATCCACCTCTATAACTATTCGTCTGATGTGGAACGCGTCGCTGTTGCACGTGGCGTTGGGCAGATATCCGACATTAAAGACGTCACTGTTTTTGACTACACCAGTAGTTCCATAACCCTACAGGAAAGCCAGATTGCCTGTCTCGAAAACAAGCTTGGAAACTACGCGTGCGTCCACGTCGTTGACGTGAAAGATGCAACAAGGGAAGACGACCGCGATGAAGTGACATTGCATTCCGTCACTAATCCCGACGGAGGTACCGATTTTTCCTGAACGCGAGCGACTATATCAGCCTCGGTACGGCAACCAGACATTCACCTCCGCTCAGCCGTCATCCTTGAGCGCGACACCGTCGCCCTTGGCGACCTCGCCGGACGTAAGGAATTGAATCCCAGCAGCCTCCAGCGCTTCCCGTACGGCGTGTTCGTTAGGAGAGTTCAAGTTATTGGTTCGCCCGCTTTCGAAGCTGCGCAGTGTATCAGAAGAGACACCAGCCCTTTCGCTCAAGTCAGCTGCTCGCCATCCCAGCAAGTCTCTTGCCGCTTTCGTCTGTTCTTTCGTCAACGGGGCCATACTCACCTCAGATGTATAATTATACACACCATATGTTGACACATGAGGTGCTCATGGATACATATCATGTGTAATAGAATGCCTCAACTTGTTGGAAGGCACAAAACCATACCCAGACGCCGCTCGAAGGAGAAATCGCAATGACCCTATCCGAAGCCCTCGCCCATGTTCACGAAGCCCAAAAGAAGTACGACCAGATGCTTTATGCCTACAATCAGTTGGAGAAGAACGATGGTCTCGGCAGCAAGTCTGTGACGGCCTTCTCCGACCGAGTTGCAGAAGCCGACAATGAACTGTTCGCAGCCAAGCAGCGCCTAGCTGAAACGCGGAGTACCAATGCCGAGGACCTTCTGCGCAAGGTCGCGGTTCTGGTCGATCCCGACAACGACACGCTGTTCGTTCACATCAAGGCAGAAATTGAAGCACTTTTCAGTGCAGCGACCGACCAACCTTCAAGCGTAGAAAACGCCGAGGCCTCGCGGGTCTCTTGGTGCTCCGACACTCTTGCAAAACTCACCGCATACGACCTGTTTTTGCTGCAAGAACGAATGCGCGACCTTTGCGACGACACAACGGTATCTGCTTTAATGACGGATCTAGCGTACGGTATGCACCTGGAGGCGTGGAAAGCGCTTGTGACGCGCGAGCACGTCAGCACCGATGAGGCCCTTACCGCCGTCATTGCTATGTTCAATGATGGCGAGTTCGAAGGGATCATGTATGGCAAGCAGCTCCAAGAGAGGTGCTTAGCTCTCATTGAAAAGTTAGCAGCCGATGCGCGTGACGCCCGCATCGCCGCCTACAAGGAACGGGCAGCTCAGGCTGCCTAACTCACCCCGTGAATTGTTACTCAGTAAACCGGTCATGGTCCGACCGCTTCTTACCCGAAATCAAACGTATCGTTGGGGCGCATCTCTTGAGTGCTGCCCCGGACCCCAACGATTGGCATGAGGCCACGGACCTGATGATGCTGGACGCCAAGGACATCCGGATTGCAGCGAGGGTCAGGCGTCCCGGTTACGCTGAGCGCTATCCCAACCAGATTACCATTCGCTCGCACATTCCGTCTGGGGGACGGACTGAGCTCAACAAGATAGTTGATGGGAAGGGCGACTGGATGTTCTACGGCCACGCCAACGCATGGCAGACCGGCATTGACCGCTGGTGGCTGATTGACCTCAGTGCCTTTCGCGCGGCGCTCATCCGGCATTCACTCGGCGGCCCCCAGATCCGGTACGGCACCCGGAAGAACGCCGACGGCACCAGCTTTGCCTGGTTCGACGTCGGCTCCTTTCCAGCCGACCCGCCTCTCATCGTCGCGAACTCAAATCCGTAGGAGATTGCCATGAGCGTTCAGAACAAACCCGAAGGCAAGGAACCGGCGCTCAGCCGTTACACCTACCTGAACCCCGAGTTCATGCCGGACCATGTGAACGAAGAGTTTTGCCGAACGCATCGCGCGTCAGGTTTGGCATATGACCTCCATGCAATTATCGCGACGGCGCATGCGGCGACTGAGAATGACAACATGGGTGTTCCCATAGACCGGCGGGGTATCGACAAGACGCTGGCAATCGCAGTGAACATTGCAGGCGACCTGATTGATCAGTGCGAGAGACTGGAAGGTGAGTTGATCCGTGCAACCGAGAAGGCCGATGAGTGAGGTGAGCTTTGCAGCCAGCTTAGGTGGCGGAGACCGGTGAACGTAAGCCGTTCCCAGACTGGCACGAGGGCGAGCTTTGGTAGGAAGCGCGGGAGCTGGTGGCTACGTCACCGGCGCCCAACAAACAAGAAAGCGATTCAGCTTTCTCGGCTTAAGGGATTCAAATCCAGGCCAATAAAGCGTACATTGCCTGTCAGGCGGATAGGCAAATGCACGAACAACTGGAACTAATCTCCCCAAAAGTGATTGCTCGCTGGTTTGTTAACCATGCGGATAGAGACGCAGGCGATGTGGTCACTCAGCTCAAACTGCAAAAGCTGGTTTACTATGCGGAAGCGTGGTTTCTCGCAAACTTTGATCGTGCGCTGATTGCGGAAGACTTTGAAGCATGGGCTCATGGCCCAGCACTGCGCTCGCTGTACGCCAAGTATCGCGACTATGGCTGGGAAGCGCTTCCACCTGAGAGTGGTCGAAGACCGCCAGAGAGCATCGCCGATTTCCTCAAGGCAGTTTATGAGGAATACGGCCAATACAGTGCGAAGAAGCTTGAGCGTATGACGCATCAAGAGGCACCTTGGCTAGATGCGCGGGAAGGATTGTTGCCCGAGGCGGCATCACAACGGGTTATCCCAAAGCTAAGCATTCGGAACTTCTACGCGGCGCGAATTGGCAAAGAGAAAATTCAAAAACTTCAAAATTGACGACGGGCAGATAGATCCCTCGCCGGTTGTTGACGTTAGCAAGCGCGAACCCAGCAAAGACATTCAAGCTGGGGTCAGTCTTCGCTACTTTGAGAGAAAGCAAGAGTGCTTCTCCAAGTGGCAAAAGAGGGAACTGGTCCAATTCTCGGGTTTCGTCGAAAAAATGGCCAACAGAACCGAAGCGCAAGTCACTTCGGTTACTAAGACATGTCACGCGCATAAAGGTATGAAAGGCAAGAAGTTGCCCGCTGAAGTAAGCCCCGATGTTAAGATGTACTCGTTGGATGTCGGGCCGAAAGGCCGCGTGCATGGGTTCTTCTTTAGCGGTAAGTTCTTCCTTGTTTGGTTGGACCGGGAAGGTGCAATTTTGGGCCATTGATGGCCGATTGGTTGAAGCCTTTGCATTTGGCAGCAAGTTGATCTGTGAGCGGTATCACTCGCCAGATCCAGAAAAGCCGCATCTGCAAGAAAGCAGAACAGCATATCGAGACGTTGTGAAAGCCAGGTGAAAGCCAGAGACTGCGTGCTCCGAAGATCTCCGAGCCGCAACCGCGCTAACCCCTTGCCTATTATGTGAAACAGTGGTGAGCCGTGCAGGATTCGAACCTGCGACCCACTGATTAAAAGTCAGTTGCTCTACCAACTGAGCTAACGGCCCACTCAAGCCGCCTCCCTATCGCCGGGTCTGAAATGCGTCAAGGGCGAATCCGGTCCGGTCGCGCCCGGCGGGTTTCAAAAGCATCGCCTCCGCGCTATATGCCCGTCGATGCTGAAGAATGCCGATCCCATAGGCCTGCCCTTCATGAAAATGCACGGGCTGGGCAACGACTTTGTCGTTATCGACGCCCGCACCCCCGGGCGCCCGGTCACGGCTGCGCTTGCGCGCGCGCTGGGGGATCGCCACCGGGGTGTGGGCTTTGACCAGTTGGTTGTGCTGGAGGCGGACGACAGCGCCGATCTTGCCCTCACGTTTTACAATGCTGACGGATCGACGGCAGGGGCCTGTGGGAATGCCACACGCTGTATCGCGCGCCACGAGATGGCGCAGCGCAGTGTAGGCGCGCTGACGCTGCGCACCGAACGTGGGGTGTTGCGGGCGCGCGATATAGGGCAGGGGCTCACGTCTGTGAACATGGGTGCCCCGCTTCTGGGATGGGGCGAGGTTCCGCTGGCCCGCGATGTCGACACCCTGCATCTGCCGATCGAGGGGGATCCCGTGGCAACCGGCATGGGCAACCCGCATTGCACGTTTTTCGTTGAGGATGCCGAGGCCGTGGATCTGGCCACCTTCGGACCCGCGCATGAACATCACCCGCTTTTCCCCGAACGCACCAATGTGCAGGTGGCCCAGATTACCGGGCCTGACCGGATCCGCATGCGCGTTTGGGAACGCGGGGTCGGGGTGACGCTGGCCTCGGGTTCCTCTTCCTGTGCTGTGACCGTGGCCGCCGTTCGGCGCGGGCTGACGGGCCGGGCGGTCACGCTCGACCTCGATGGGGGAGAGATCGCGGTGGACTGGCGCGACGATGGGGTCTGGATGACCGGCCCGTCCGCGCATGTCTTCACCGGCACCCTCACGCCCGCGTTTCTGGAGGCGCTGTGATGGACCGCCGCCTACCTGTCTTCTCAAACCATGGTTGTCGCCTCAACGCCTATGAAACCGAGGCGATGAAGGAACTGGCCAATCAGGCCGGTCTTGGCGATGCGGTCATCGTGAACACTTGCGCTGTTACGTCCGAGGCTGTGCGCAAGGCACGCCAGGATATCCGGCGGCTGCGGCGGGAACACCCCGAGGCGCGGTTGATCGTTACCGGATGCGCTGCCCAGACCGATCCACAGGGCTTTGCCGCGATGGACGAGGTCGACACGGTCATCGGCAATGCCGAAAAGATGCGGCTCGAGACCTGGACGGGCCTCGCCCGCGATCTGATCGGCGAGACCGAGCCTGTGCAGGTCGACGATATCATGTCGGTAACCGAGACTGCAGGTCACCTGATCGACGGTTTCGGCACACGGTCGCGGGCCTATGTGCAGGTGCAAAACGGGTGTGATCACAGATGCACCTTCTGCATTATCCCCTATGGCCGCGGCAATTCGCGTTCGGTGCCTGCAGGCGTGGTCGTGGATCAGATCCAGCGTCTGGTGGACCGGGGCTATAATGAGGTGGTTCTGACCGGCGTCGATCTCACCAGTTGGGGCGCTGACCTGCCCGCGACGCCGCGCTTGGGCGATCTGGTGCAGCGCATCCTGCGGCTGGTCCCGGATCTGCCGCGTCTCAGGATCAGTTCGATCGACTCGATCGAGGTTGACCCCGCCTTGATGGATGCCATTGCCCACCAGCCCCGGCTGATGCCGCATTTGCATCTGAGCCTTCAGGCGGGCGATGACATGATCCTCAAGCGCATGAAACGCCGCCACCTCCGCGATGACGCCATCGCCTTTTGTCAGGAGGCGCGGCGCCTGCGCCCCGATATGACCTTTGGCGCCGACATCATCGCGGGTTTCCCGACCGAGACCGAGGCGATGTTCGAGAACTCGCTGAAGCTGGTGGAAGAGTGTGATCTGACGTGGCTGCACGTCTTCCCCTATTCCCCGCGCCCAGGCACCCCTGCAGCGCGCATGCCGCAGGTCGATGGGCGTGTGATCAAGGATCGCGCGGCCCGGCTGAGGGCAGTGGGACAGACCCAAACCCAGCGCCATTTGACGGACACCGTGGGCCAAACGCGCGACATCCTTATGGAAAGCCCGCGCATGGGCCGGACCGAGCAGTTTGCCGAGGTCAGTTTTCAAAACGACCAACCCGTGGGCCAGATCGTGCGTGCCACCCTGATAGGGCATGATGGCGCGCGCCTGTTGGCGTGACGGCGCCCCGCCCCATCCTCTGGTCCTTCCGGCGCTGCCCCTACGCGATGCGCGCACGCCTGGCGCTCGATGTGGCCGAGATTGACCTTGAACATCGCGAAATTCTGCTGCGTGACAAGCCGCAGGCGTTTCTAGAGGCATCACCCAAAGGCACGGTGCCGGTGCTAGTCGTGGATGGCCAGGTGATCGAGGAAAGCCTCGACGTGATGCGCTGGGCCCTGGCGCAGAACGACCCCGAAGGCTGGTTGGAGATGCCCGACACCGGTTGGGATCTGATTGCCAAGACGGACGGCCCGTTCAAAACCGCTCTGGATCGCTACAAGTACGCAAATCGGTACGAGGGCGCCGATCCGACGGAAGAACGGGAAAAAGCGGCTCTGTTTCTGCAGAAACTCGACGAACGGCTCGGGCCCTCACCGTGGCTATTCGGCGACGCGCCGCGCCTCGCCGACATGGCAATCCTGCCCTTTGTCCGCCAATACGCCAACACTGACCGTGACTGGTTTGATGCGCAGCCCTGGCCACATCTGCGCAGTTGGATCGATCACTTCCTCGCCTCACCGCGATTTGAGCGGATTATGCGGAAACACCCGCTGTGGGTTCCGTCTGCGGCCCAAACCGCGTGATTGGACAGGGCCACCAACACTCCCTACATTAACAATGACAGAAGGAGTTTCGCCATGCCGCTTCCCCTTGCCCCGATTGCCGGTGTCGCCCTGCGCTATGGCGCTGTGGCCGTGGCCACCTACGCGCTGACCCGCAAGGTGGATGTCGCCCCGCGTGACCAGCGCAGCGAGGATGCGATGGACGACGTGCCCGAAGGCATGGGTCTGCGGCGCGACGGCGAACAGGTGAACGGCTCTGGCAGGCTAAAGCGCACGATCCGTCTAGGCACCAGCGGCCCGGGTGTTGAGATCGACGCGACCGCGCTGGGCCGGATCCGGTTCCGCCGCGTCTGACCCATGCGCCTCTATTTCGCGGCAAGCTCACCTTACGTCCGCAAGGTGACAGTGACCCTGCATGAGACCGGGCAGATCGATGATGTCGAGATCGTGCCGGCCTATGGCTCACCCATCGATCCGCAAACCGCACCGGTTGCGAAAAACCCGCTCGGCAAACTGCCCACACTGGAGCGGGCCGATGGCCCGGCGCTTTACGACAGCCGCGTGATTTGTCGCTACCTCAATGACCGGGCCGCCGCGCGGCTATACCCTGACGCACCGCGTCTGTGGGATACGCTGACGCTTGAAGCAACGGGGGACGGCATCCTGGATGCGGCGCTGGCGATGGTCTACGAGAAACGGCTGCGCGCGCCCGACAAGCAATCGCCCGAGATCATCGATGGCCAATGGTCCAAGGTGACCCGGGCCCTGGATGTCCTGAACGAGCGCTGGATGAGCCATCTGAGCGGGCGTTTGGACATTGGCCATATCGCGGTTGGATGCGCGCTAGGATACCTTGAAGTCCGGCATGAGGATCGCGACTGGCGCAAAGGCCGCGACGCACTGGCAGATTGGTATACAAAGATGTGCGAACGCCCTGCGATGCAAAGGACTTCTCCGGAAAACCCGCCCGAGCTTTGATCGCGCGCCACCATCGGATCTCAGGAAATGCGACCGATTGTACGCTTCCCGGGATGCGTTCTGGACGAGTGCAGATTAGAGCGCTAGATACTCGACCGGAAGGGGGGCGCGCGATCGCCCCCAACTTGCATCTCGCTGGCCAACGCCCGGCAGCTGAATATGGAGAGTTATGTGTCACAAGTCGATGAAACCGATGAAGGCACCCGCCGAGACTTCCTGTACTACGCGACCGCAGGCGCGGGCGTTGTGGTAACCGGCGCGGCCGTCGTGCCGCTGGTCAACCAAATGAACCCGTCGGCTGACGTCCAAGCCGCGTCCACCATGCGCGTCGACGTGTCGGCCGTGGAACCGGGCACCCAGCTTACAGTGTTGTTCCTAGGCAAACCGATCTTCATCCGCCGCCGGACCGAGGAAGAGATTGCCGCCGCACAGGATGTTGACATGGGCGACCTGATCGATCCGGTCGCACGGAACAACAACCTGGGCGAAGTCGATGCCTCGGACGCAAACCGCGCCTTGGATGAGGCGGGCGAGTGGTTGGTGATGCAAGGCGTCTGTACTCACCTGGGCTGTGTGCCCTTGGGCGATGGCGCCGGTGACTTTGGCGGGTGGTTCTGCCCCTGCCACGGATCGCACTACGATACATCGGGCCGAATCCGTCGCGGCCCTGCACCGGAGAACCTGCCGGTGCCAGTCGCATCATTTGTAGACGAAACGACGATCCTGCTCGGATAAGGGAGAGACGAATGTCGGGTATTCCACACGATCATTACGAGCCCAAGACGGGTGGCGAGAAGTGGCTTCACCGCCGGCTTCCGATTGTCGCCCTGATGTACGACACCATCATGATCCCCACACCCAAGAACCTGAACTGGATGTGGATCTGGGGCATCGTCCTGACCTTCACACTGGTCTTGATGATTGTCACAGGCATCGTGCTGGTGATGCACTACACGCCGCATGTCGACTATGCCTTTGCATCGGTCGAACACATCATGCGGAATGTGAATGGCGGGCATATGATCCGCTATATTCACCAGAACGGCGCATCGCTGTTCTTCTTCGCGGTCTATCTGCACATCTTCCGCGGCCTCTACTATGGCTCCTACAAGGAACCGCGTGAGGTAACGTGGATCATCGGCATGCTGATCTACCTGCTGATGATGGCAACGGCGTTCATGGGCTACGTTCTGCCCTGGGGCCAGATGTCCTTCTGGGGCGCCACCGTGATCACCGGCCTCTTCGGCGCGATCCCGTTCGTGGGTGATACGCTGCTGGTCTGGCTGCAGGGTGGTCCGGCGATCGATAACGCCACCCTGAACCGCTTCTTCTCGCTGCACTATCTCTTGCCCTTCGTGATCCTGGGCCTGGTGATCGTGCATATCTGGGCCTTCCACACCACGGGTAACAACAACCCCACCGGTGTCGAAGTGCGCCGCACCTCGAAAGAAGAAGCCGAACGCGACACGCTGCCGTTCTGGCCGTATTTCGTGATCAAGGATCTGTTCGCCCTGGCGGTGATCCTGGCGATCTTCTTTGCCGTTGTCGGCTTCATGCCCAACTACCTGGGCCACCCCGATAACTACATCGAAGCCAACCCGTTGGTCACACCGGCGCATATCGTGCCCGAATGGTATTTCCTGCCGTTCTATGCGATCCTGCGTGCCTTCGATGATACGGTCTGGATCGTACAGTTCGCCTCGTTCATTACGGGTGGCATCATCGACGCCAAGTTCTTCGGCGTGCTGGCCATGTTCGGTGCGATCGTCGTGATGGCGCTGGCCCCGTGGCTTGATACCTCGGCTGTGCGCTCGGGCCGCTACCGTCCGATGTTCAAGTGGTGGTTCTGGCTCCTGGTCGTCAACTTCATCATCCTGATGTGGGTGGGCGCGATGCCGGCTGAAGGGATCTATCCCTACATCGCCCTGATTTCGTCGACCTACTGGTTCGCGTACTTCCTGGTCATCCTCCCGCTTCTGGGCGTGATCGAGAAGCCGCTGGCCGAACCGGCGACGATCGAGGACGACTTCAAAGGGCATTACGCCAAGGATCACGGCGACGCTGTCGCAGATCCGACCCCGGCGGAATAAGAGGATATCTGAACAATGATCAGACAACTCACTCTTGCCGTGACGGTTGCGCTGGGCCTTGGCTCCGGCGCGGCCCTCGCCGCCGGCAAAGCGGGCGAAGTGACCGACTACCACTTCTCGTTCGAAGGGCCGTTCGGTAGTTACGACCAGATGCAGCTGCAACGCGGTCTGCAGGTCTATACCGAGATTTGTTCGGCCTGCCACGGCCTGCAATACGTGCCCCTGCGCACGCTGGGAGACCCCGGTGGCCCGGCTCTGCCGGAAGATCAGGTGCGGGCCTATGCCGAGTTCTACGAAGTCTTCGACCCCACACTCTTTGATGGGGAAGGCGACTTCCGCACGGCAACGCCAAACGATCACTTCCCGGCATCGAACGTCTCGAACGCGCCCGACCTGAGCCTGATGGCCAAAGGGCGCGCCGGGTTCAGCGGGCCCTATGGTCTGGGCATCAACCAGTTCTTCCGCGGTATGGGCGGTGCAGAATACATCGCGTCGCTGATGGCCGGATACACCGGCGAGGAAAAGGAAGAGGCCGGGGCCATTCTCTATGAGAACAAGGCCTTTCCCGGCGGTTGGATCTCGATGGCGCCGCCTCTGTGGGGCGATGACGTTGAATACGCCGATGGCAGCCCGACCGACATCGAAAGCCTGTCCAAGGACGTGGCCGCCTTCCTGATGTGGACGGCTGAGCCCAAGATGATGGCCCGCAAGCAGGCCGGCTTCACCGCTGTCCTGATGCTGACCATCCTGTCAGTTCTGCTGTACCTGACCAACAAACGCATCTGGGCGCCTGTTAAGCGGGCGGCGAAAGAGACACCAGCCGAGTAACCCTCGGGCCTGTAAAACCTTTTAAAAGCGCGCCTTCGGGCGCGCTTTTTTCATGTCAGATAGGCCGCCAGGGCAGGGGGCGGGTTGTCGAGCAGGGATGCAGTCTGGACAGGCGGATGGGCCCGTCCTTCCGCCACCAAGATCGTCCGTTCCGCCACCCGTCGCGCATCGTCGGGATCATGCGTCACCAGCAAGACGGTTTTCCCCTCGGCCGCCAGCGTCTCACGCGCCAGATCCAGCATCTCGGCCTTCAGCGCAGGCCCCAAAGCTGCAAACGGCTCATCCAGCAGGACAAGGGGCCTGTCCCGCACCAACACACGCGCGAGCGCCACCCGGCTTTGCTCACCCCCGGACAGCGCTGCAGGCTTGCGCGCTTCCTTGCCCGCCAACCCGACCCGGTCCAGCACTGCATCGACGCGGCCCATATCCTCCGGCGAGAGGCGTAGGTTTGGTGCCACGCCGAGCGCGACGTTCCGGCGCGCGTCGAGATGGGGAAAGAGGTTGTTGTCCTGAAAGACCACGGACACAGGCCGCTCCCCAGGACCTAAAGGGTTGAGATCAAGATCCCCCCACATCACGCGCCCCTTCGCAGGCGTCAAAAACCCCGCGATTGCCGAGAGCAGCGTCGACTTGCCCGCGCCCGATGGCCCGACCACTGCCGTGATGCCGGGCTCGTCCACTGCGAAGTCTGCCGCCAGCACATGGGTGCCCTGCTGCAACATGACCTGGTCAAACCGCAGCATTCACGCGCCCCCCGCGGTCAATCGCCCAAAACAGCACAAGGCTCAGCCCCAGCAGCAGCAGCGCCGCACCCGCTGCATCATTCGTGCGATAAGCGGCCATCAGTTGGTAAAGCTGCAAGGGCAACGTCGCGTTTTCCGAGTTGGCAAAAAGCGCGATCACCCCAAGATCGCCCATAGACAGTGCCGCCGCCAGCCCCGCGGCAAAGCCCAAGGGCCGCCGCAGCCGGGGCAGGATCAGCCACCGAAGACGTGCCCAGCCGCGCATGCCCAGCGCATCCGCCGTCCGCCCATACTGCGCCTCCACCGCCCCGAGCTCAGGCAAGATCGCCCGCAGAGCAAAGGGCAGGCTCATCGCGGCGTTGACGGCGATGGTGATGGGCAAGGCAAGCGTGGCAGGGTTTGCGATGGGAAACAGCACAATGAACAACCCGGTCCCGATCACCAGCGGCGAGGCCGCGATGGATAGATAGCCCACGCTTTCCACCACTGTCGCCGCCATCGGACGCGCCCCCCGCAAGGCCTGCGCGGCGGAGGCGAGGGGTAGGGCCAGAACCAGGACCAGACAGGCCGACAGAACCGCCACCACAACCGACCGCCCAGCCGCCTCGAACACCTGGGGCGGCAGACCTGCCAGTTGCGGCACCCCTCGCAGCACGATCATCGAGAGCGGCACCAGCAGAAACAACGCAGCCAGCCCGATCCACGCCGCATCTATCGCACGCGCGGCCCCCCGCGCCGCATCCCAGCGCTGGACCGGGCGGTCGAGGCCCGCGCCCATCACCGCCGGCACCGCGACCCATGCCGCCAGCGCCGCGGCGGCTCCTGTGACCGCAAACTGGATCGTGGCCAGCACAGCCGCCTTGCCCAGATCGAACTCAAACAGGAACGCCTGATAGATCGCCAGCTCAATCGTGGTGGCCCGCGGACCGCCGCCCAGCGTTAGCGCAACGGCAAAACTGGTCGTACAGATCAGAAAGATCAGCATCGCGACCCCCGGCACCACGGCGCGCAGCATCGGCCATTCCAGCTGGCGGAACACATCCACCGGGCCCATGCCCAACGTTGCGGCCAGCCGAAACCGCTCTGACGGGATGGCAAGCCAGCCTTGCAGGATCAGACGCGTGGCCAGCGGAAGGTTGAAGAAGACATGGGCCAGCACCACGCCATGCAGGCCATAGATGCTGAGCGGGTCCATCCCAAGCGCGCCAAGGGTCTGCGACACCAACCCGGTCCGCCCGAAGACCGCGAGCAGGCCCAGAACCGCCACGATCACCGGCACGATGAAGGGCGCACCAAGCAACAGGACCAGCAGCCCTCGCCCCGGAAACGTCCGCCGCGCAAGCGCGCGTGCCACGGGGATCGCGAGGGCCACACTGAACAGAGCCGACAGAAGCGCCTGCCACAGAGTGAACCGGATCGCCGCCCAATCCCCCGCGCCAAGGCCTGACCCGGCCTCAGCCCAAAGCGCCACAACCACCAGCGGGCCGAGGGTGAGTGCGACGACAAATGCCGCCGCTAACCCCCCGCCCGCCAGTGCCCGAGTCATGGAAGCAACGTCATTGGCTAAGCGCGCCCAACCATGTCTCGAGCGCCGCGTCCCGCACTGCGGGTGCATCCTCCGCAGGAATCACCAGTGCAGTTTCAGGCTGGATCAGGGTATCAAACCCTTCCGGCAACCCGCCTTCTGGGATCACTGCCGGGTACATCCAGTTCGTCGTCGGGATGACTGACTGAAACGCTTCGGAGATCATAAAGGCCATGAACTGGTCTGCCAGTTCCGGCTGATCGGTGCCCGCGAGCTTTCCGGCCACCTCGATCTGCATGTAGTGCCCTTCCTCGAACGGCGCTGCGGCCTTCGATGGGTCTTCCTCGGCGATCAGGTGGTAGGCAGGTGAGGTCGTATAGGACAAAACCATGTCCGCTTCACCTTCCAGGAACAGCCCATAGGCCTCGGACCAACCCTTGGTCACCGTCACGATATTGTCTGACAGTCCGGCCCAGATCTCTCCCGCCTCATCGCCATAGGCCGCCTGTACCCACATCAGGAGGCCGAGGCCCGGTGTCGAGGACCGGGGATCCTGGATCAAGATCGACACATCGCTGTCGGCCAGCGCGCGCAGGCTCGTGGGCGGCGTCGGCAAGGCCTCCTTGTCATGCACAAAAGCGAAATAGCCCCAGTCGAAGGGTAAAAACGTCTCATCTTCCCATGCTACGGGCAAATCCAGCCCACTGGCATCCTGCCCATGCGCCGTAAAGAGCCCCGTCTCCGCCGCCGCCGCCGTCAGGTTGGTATCAAGCCCCAGCACGATGTCGGCCTCAGTCCGCGCCCCTTCCAGACGCACACGGGCCAGCAGCGCGGCCCCGTCACCCGCGCCCACAAACTGCAGATCGCAGCCGCAGGTTTCCTCGAACGCGGCCTCCACCGCCGGCCCCGGCCCCCAGTCCGAGGTAAAGCTGTCATAGGTATAGACTGTCAGCACAGGCAGATCTGCCAAAGCAGGGGTTGCTGCCAAAAGCCCAGCCGCGATGATCGGATGTTTACGCATCATATCCTCCATTCATGGCCCGGACGAAGTTCGGTCAGAGGATATCTCTACCTTCCCTCCGCCGGTCTTAACCGGTTCAGGTTCAACGGGTTCGCGTGATTGCATCTCAGCCCTGGCGGGCACCCCGAGGTACACTTGTATCTATGCCGCAGCGCGGGGCAGGGCAAGGCGAAAGCCCTTGAGACCGCCCAAGGCCACCGCTAAGCACGCGGGCATGAGTTTCAACACCTTCGGCCATCTCTTCCGCGTCACCACCTGGGGCGAAAGCCACGGACCCGCCTTGGGCGCAACGGTGGACGGCTGCCCGCCGGGTGTGCCGCTGACGGCAGAGGACATTCAGGTCTGGCTCGACAAGCGCAAGCCCGGGCAGAACCGCTACACCACCCAGCGGCGCGAGGCTGATGAGGTTGAGATCCTGTCGGGTGTGTTCGAGGGGGTGACGACCGGCACGCCGATCCAGCTGATGATCCGCAACACCGATCAGCGGTCCAAGGATTACGGCGATATCGCCGAGAAGTTCCGCCCCGGCCATGCCGACATCACCTATTGGCAGAAATACGGCATCCGAGACTATCGCGGGGGCGGGCGGTCTTCTGCGCGTGAGACAGCGGCACGGGTGGCGGCTGGGGGCGTGGCGCGTGCGGCCCTCGCGCACCTTGTCCCCGACCTGCAAATCACCGGCTACATGGTGCGCATGGGCGAACACGAAATCGACCGTGCGCGGTTTGACTGGGTTCAGATCGGGAAAAACCCGTTCTGGACGCCGGATGCTGAAGCCGCGGGAGAGTGGGCCACCTACCTCGACGGTCTCCGCAAATCAGGCAGCTCCGTGGGCGCGATGATCGAGGTCGCTGTGCGCGGCGCACCAGCCGGCCTCGGCGCACCGATCTATGCCAAGCTCGACACCGATCTGGCCGCAGCAATGATGAGCATCAATGCGGTGAAAGGCGTGGAGATCGGTGAGGGCATGTCAGCGGCCATGCTAACGGGCGAGGCGAATGCCGACGAGATCACGATGGGCGCAGACGGACCCGAGTACACCTCTAACCACGCGGGCGGGATCCTTGGTGGCATCTCGACCGGTCAGGACATCATCGTCCGTTTCGCCGTCAAACCCACCTCGTCGATCCTGACCCCGCGCAAGACCATCACCAAGTCAGGCGAGAACACCGAGATCGTCACCAAAGGCCGCCACGACCCTTGCGTCGGTATCCGCGCGGTGCCGGTGGGTGAGGCGATGGCCGCCTGCGTGATCCTCGACCATTTGCTTTTGGATCGAGGTCAGACCGGCGGCCACCGCGGCCAGATCGGTTAGGGTCCCGACCCTAAGCTGTCGCCGCCGTCAACGCGGTGTCCATCAGTTCCTTGATGTCGGCCTTGCTGGTCCCGGCCACAATGCGCCCAAGCTCCTGATCGCCCTTCAGCACCACCAGCGTTGACCGACGTGGGATCGCCAGGCGGTTGGCCAAGTCGGATTGGCTGTGTGTGCTCCAATCGACCGACACAAAGCTGATCGCTTCGCCGTAGGCCGGGTTTTCTGCCTTCAGCGCGGTGATTGTGCGCTGTTGCGCGGCGCAGGTCGTGCACCAATCGGTGTAGAAATCCACCATCACCGTTTTGCCTTCGGCCAGCTGCGCATCGACCAGACCGGGCGTGTAAGGCGTGCCACTGGCGGCCTGGGCGAGGGTGGGGGCCGCTGCAAGGGCAGCAGTTGAGATCAGGAAGTCGCGACGTTTCATGTGGGTTCTCCTTTGGAAACTCAGAGTGAGACAGACAGATCGATCAACCAGGGCGGCAGGGTCTGGATCGCCCAGATCTCGATTATGTGGTGAATCTTCAGAAGGATGCCGACGCCGACCGCGACAAAGACACCGCCCATGATCGGGCGGGCCTTTGCGGCGATCACCCGCATCGCAGCCTGGCGTTTCTGGATCGCGGATCGTGCGCCATAGCCGAGTGCCACGATGATCGTCGACACGCCCAGCGCAAAGGCCACCATGATCGCCGCCGCCCGTCCGAGGCTTTCCCCTTGGCTTGCCAGCGAAATCGCGCCGCCCAGCGTCGGGCCGATACACGGGCTCCAGACCGCGCCCAGAAGCATCCCGCCGAGGAACTGGCCCGTGCTGCCCGACCGGTCGATCTCATCCATCCCGGCATCGGCCTGGGCCGAGATCCCGGCGGTGGCCGTCGCAAACCCTTCGGAGAAACGCGGCACCAGCAGGATCAGGCCAAACCCGATCATCAACACCGCGCCCGCATTGGAAATCGTCTCAGGTGTGATCCCCAGACTGCGGCCAAAGACTGTCACCGCCATGCCCAGCACGACAAACGACAGGCTCATCCCCGCCGCCACCAGCAGTGGCCCATGCCGCCCGCTTTGCAGCGCCGTGGCCAGCACGATCGGCAACACCGGCAGTACGCAGGGGTTAATCAGCGTCAACAGGCCCGCGCCATATCCAAGGATCAATTCCATCGAGGACGGGATACGCGGCGGCCCCCCGGCTTGTCAGCTAAAAGCTTGGAAACACTTGTTCACATGCGCGTCAGGTTGTCGTGCGCCGTGCCCGCTGCACCGCCAGGATCCCAACCGTGATGATTGCGACACCAACCAGGTCCGCCGGCCCCAACGCCTCACCCAGCACGAGCGCCGCAATGGCCACCCCAAAGAACGGGTTCAGAAAGTGAAACGTCGCCGCCCGCACCGCCCCTATCCGGTTCACCAGCGTGAACCACACCCAGGTCGCCGCCAAACCGGGGATCAGCGTGGTGTAGGTGAACGCGGCGATCAACTGCCAGCTCCACCGCACCTCCAGCGTCTCGGTCAGCCCGCCCGCAACCGCCAGCGCCGCGCTGCCCACCAGCATCTGCAGCCCCACGATCATCAGGACGTTGCCTCCCGACGAGGCCCCGCGCATCGCCAGCGTCGCGAATGTCAGCGCCAGCGCCCCCAGCCCGCACAGCGCCAGACCGAACAGGTCGATCCCCCCGCCAATCCGCGTCCCCATGATCAGGATCACCCCACCGAACCCCGCCACCAGACCGGCAACCCCGATGGGCGGCAGCCGTTCCCCAAACAGCGCCCACCCGAACAGCGCCACCAACAACGGCAGGCTCGACGCCACAATCGCGGCGACCGATGCCTCCACCGTCTGCATCGCCACAAAGTTCAGCCCCAGATAAAGCGCGTTCTGACAGATCCCGAACAGGATCGTCGCGTACATCTGGCCCTTCGTCAGACGCCATGTCTGGCCCATTGCGCGGGCAATCACGACCGCAATCAGCCCCGAGATCAAAAACCGCACCGCCAGCGTCGTCAAAGGCGGCGCATCCGCCACGATGATCCGCGCCGAGGTAAAGGCCGACGACCACATCAGCGCAAAGGCCAGCCCCATCCCTATTGCGCGTATGTCCATTGATCGTGCCGTCCGAAAAAAGAAAAGGGCCGCCTCGGGCGACCCTTTCGCGACCTGTCCCAGGCGTTGGGATCAGTCGTTTACGCTGTCCTTCAGCGCCTTCGCAATCGTCATTTTGACGACCTTGTCGGCATCCTTGTGGATCTGCTCGCCCGTGGCGGGATTGCGCACCATGCGCGCGGGGCGCTCACGGCAGTAGATCTTGCCCACACCGGGAAGCGTCACGGCACCACCGCCGCCAACTTCCTTGGTGATGATGTTCACAATCGAGTCCAGTGCGGCACCCGCGGTCTTCTTGTCGGCATCCATTTCCTCGGCCAGGGCGGCAACGAGTTGGGTTTTTGTCATTGGTTTTGCCATGGTGATCTCCTCGTTTCGCCCTTGGTATAGGGGCGTCGTCCAATCTATAAACGGTATATTGATATCAAACACAACGTCTGGTGGCAGTAAAATAAGGCCACGCTACGCATTTCTGTGCTGTTTTTTGCCGATTCAGAGGAATGCGGTTTCCTCAAAACTCCGCAATTTGCGCGAATGGACCCGTTCCAGGGGGATATCGCGCAGCTGCTCCATCGCCCGAATACCGATCTGAAGGTGCCGCGACACCTGCGTTCGGTAGAACTCTGACGCCATGCCGGGCAGCTTTAACTCCCCATGCAGCGGCTTGTCGGATACGCATAGAAGCGTCCCGTAAGGTACCCTGAACCGGAACCCGTTCGCCGCAATCGTCGCACTTTCCATATCCAGCGCAATCGCCCGGCTCTGGCTCAACCGCTGCACCGGGCCCGACTGATCGCGCAACTCCCAGTTCCGGTTGTCAATCGTGGCCACCGTCCCCGTCCGCATGATCCGCTTCAGGTCATAGCCTTCGAAATCGCTGACGCTTGCCACCGCCTGTTCCAGCGCGATCTGAATCTCCGCCAGTGCGGGGATCGGCACCCAAACGGGCAGGTCATCATCCAGCACGTGATCTTCGCGCAAATACGCATGGGCCAGAACGAAGTCCCCCAAGCGCTGCGAATTCCGCAGGCCCGCGCAATGCCCCACCATCAGCCACGCATGGGGCCGCAGCACGGCGATATGATCGGTCGCCGTCTTCGCATTCGACGGCCCCACCCCGATATTCACCAGCGTGATCCCGCCCCCATGCTTCCGCTTGAGGTGATAGGTCGGCATCTGCGGCAGCTTGGTGGGCACTGGCATCTCTGCCGCCGGATCGGTGATCACCGTATTCCCCGGCCCGACAAAGGCGGTGTAGCCGCTGTCGGGATCGCCCAGAACCTTCCGTGCATAGGCTTCAAACTCTTCGACATAGAACTGGTAGTTCGTGAAGAGGACATGGTTCTGGAAATGCCCCGGCTCGGTCGCCGTGTAATGCGACAGCCGTGCAAGCGAGTAATCCACCCGCTGGGCCGTGAACGGCGCCAAAGGCCCCGACCCGTCTTCATGCGTAGAGCCAAACCCATTGACGATATCGTCGTTCGTCGTTGCCAGATCCGGCACGTCGAAGATATCGCGCAGCGTGAACTGCATCGCGCCTTCCTGCGGCACGGTCACGCTGGCATCGTTGGCCACGGCGAAATGCACAGGCATCGGTGTGATCGAGGGGCCGATGCTGACCGGAACCCCGTGGTTTTCGATCAACAGGCCGATCTGCTGGACAAGGTAGTTCTCGAAGAGGTCAGGCCGGGTGACAGTGGTCGAATAGGTGCCCGGCTCGGCAACGTGACCATAGGACAACCGACTGTCCACGGCGGCAAAGCTGGTCGTGGAAAACCGGATCTCGGGGTAGAACGCGCGATACCTTGATGAAGGCATGCCACCCCCGCTCAGCGCGTCGATGAACCGGCTGCACAGGAAATCGCTTGCCGCTGAATACAGCTCCTGCAGCCGCGCCACCGCCGCGTCCGGATCGCGAAACATCTCATGCTCAGGTACCGGAGGCGACACCACCGGCAGGTTCGGATTGGCCACGTTCATGTCGTCTCCTCAAAGAGATCTGTCAGCTCGAATTTCGTCACATCCACCAGCCCGAGGTCCGAGATCCGAAGTTCCGGGATCACCACCAGCGCCAGAAGCGAATGCTGCATATAAGCGTTGTTCAGCGTACAGCCGCACTGCGCCATGGCCGATACAATCCCCTCGGCCTGCTGGGCCACCCAATGGGCCGGTGCATCTGACATCAGCCCCGCAATTGGCAGTTCCACCAAGGCGATCTCTTCCCCGTCTTTCCAAACGGTCACACCCCCGCCCACCTCGGCCAACCGGTTCGCCGCCGCCGCCATATCGGCATGGCTCGTGCCCACCACGATCATATGGTGGCTGTCATGGGCGACGGTGGAGGCAATCGCCATATCGCCCTCATACCCAAACCCCGACACAAATCCGTTCACCACGTCGCCCGTGCCGCGATGCCGCTCCACCAGCGCGATCTGGCACACGCCATCCACGCCGCGCACCGCGCCATCCGTCACCGGTAGTTGCGCTGTTAGCGCCTTGGTCGGCGCCTGGTTTTCCACCACACCGATCACCTTGGCGGTGACGGTGTTGGCCCCCTCGGGTGCAGGTATCTCAAAATCCGCCGCTACGATTGGTTTGCCCAGATGCACCGTCTCCCGCACCGCCTGCGGCCAGTTGAAATGTGGGCACTCCACCTGCATCTCGCCCTCAATGGCCACCGTCACACCCCGCGCAATCACCCGGTGGATCGGCAGCGTCGCAAGATCCGACGTCACAATCACATCCGCCCGCCGCCCCGGCGCGATACTCCCCAGCTCCCGCTCCAACCCGAAATGCGCCGCCGTGTTCACTGTGGCCATCTGCAACGCGATCAGCGGATCACACCCGCAGGCAATCGCATGCCGCACCACCCGGTTCATATGCCCGTCATTCACCAGCGTCCCCGAATGGCAGTCATCCGTGCACAAGATAAAGTTTCGCGGATCCAAGCCCTTCTCAGTAATTGCGGTAATCTGGCTTTCCACATCATACCACGCGCTGCCTAGCCGCAGCATCGCCCGCATCCCCTGCCGCACCCGCGCCACAGCGTCCGCTTCACACGTCCCCTCATGGTCATCCGCTGGTCCGCCCGCCGCATAGGCATGAAACGCCGGCCCCAGGTCTGGCGAGGCATAATGCCCGCCCACCGTTTTGCCCGCGTCCTGTGTCGCCGCAATTTCCGCCAGCATCTTGGCATCGCCCGCGACAACACCGGGAAAGTTCATCATCTCCCCCAGCCCGATGATCCCGGGCCAGGTCATCGCCTCGGCCACATCCTCGGCCGAGATCTCAAACCCCGTCGTCTCCAACCCAGGGGCAGACGGCGCACAAGACGGCATCTGCATGTAGATCGAGACCGGCTGCATCAGCGCCTCATCATGCATCATCCGCACACCGTCTAGGCCCAGCACATTCGCGATCTCATGGGGATCGGTGAACATCGTCGTCGTGCCATGGGGGATCACCGCACGCGCAAACTCCGCCGGGGTCAGCATGCCCGACTCGATATGCATATGGCCATCGCATAGCCCGGGGACCAGGTACTGGCCCGCAACATCCAACACCTCGGTGCCCTCACCGATGCAATGCGCTGCATCCGGCCCCACATAGGCAAACCGCCCGGCGGCCACGGCAATTTCCCACCCGTCCAGCACCTCCCGCGTCTGAACATTCACCACGCGCCCGCCCCGGATCACCAGATCCGCAGGCGCACGACCAGCGGCCACCGCAACCAGATGCGCCGCACTCTCCGACCAAGGTGTAAAGGGGATGTGTCCCATGAACCGAGTTTTCATATCTCCCGCTCAGGCGCAAGCCCCACCCCTCTTTGGTCCCCAAATATCCTGGGGTCTGGGGTGAAACCCCAGCCGCTTGCCTTCCCGCACCCACCCGTCAACACTGCCCCTATGACTACGCTTCTCTCCTTCGGCCACGGTTTCTCCGCCAAGGCGCTCACCCCGCTCCTCACCGCCAAAGGCTGGCAAGTCATCGGCACCACCCGGAGCGATGATAAGGCTGAGGGGGTGCGCTCCAGCGGCGCCACCCCGCTCATCTGGCCAGGAACCGACCTCGCCCCGGCCCTCAAACAAGCCACCCACATCCTCATCTCCGCAGGCCCCGGTCCCGACGGCGACCCTGTGCTCAACGAAGCCCGCGACCAGATCGTCGCCGTCGCCCCCAACATCCAATGGGCGGGCTACCTCTCCACCACCGGCGTCTACGGCGACCATCAGGGCGGCTGGGTGGATGAGACGACCCCGCTCACCCCCTCCACCCGACGCGGCCAGATGCGCGTGGACGCCGAGGCCGCGTGGCAAACGCTCGCCCACGACACCGGCCTGCCCCTCCACATCTTCCGCCTCGCCGGCATCTACGGCCCCGGTCGTGGCCCGTTTGCCAAGGTCCGCGCTGGCACCGCCCGGCGGATCGTCAAACCGGGCCAGGTCTTCTCCCGCATCCATGTCGACGACATCGCCCAGGTCCTCGCCGCCTCCATCGACCGCCCTAGGCCCGGTGCGATCTACAACCTCTGCGATGATGATCCCGCCCCGCCGCAAGACGTGCTGGCCTATGCCGCCGAGCTGCAGGGTGTGCCCCTGCCACCCGAAGTGCCCTTCGACCAGGCAGAGATGTCCCCCATGGCCCGCAGCTTCTATGCGGAATCGAAACGGGTCCGGAATGACCGCATCAAGACAGAGCTTGGCGTGCGCCTGAGGTACCCAAACTACCGCGAAGGCCTGAAGGCGCTTCTGACACTCGAGGGCTAACCCCGCCGCCGGATCACGAACGCTAACCCTGCCATCCCTGCCAGCACCACCAAAGCGCCCAGCGTCGTCTGCCCATAAAACATCAACCGCTCCGGCAGCTCCATGTTGTTCAGAAACGGGTAGGGCAGCCCGCTGGTCACCGACCCAAACGGCGTAATGTTAAACGGCCCCACGAACCCTTCGACCCACACAACATAAAGCGCCACGATCCCCAGCAACAAAGGCACGCTCCGCCACGCGCGCCGAAACGCATCCTGGATCAAAAACGCATCAATCCACATCAGCAAAGGCCCGATCAGGTGCAGGTAGTAGTCAACGTACCACGGCAACCCTGGCCCAGATTGCACTAATGCCGGATCCTCGAGCTTTAGCGACCAGTAGAGATACACCATCATCGCATTGACGACCGCCGTCGCCGCCACCAGATGCGGCCAGTGCCGGTCACTCCGCCGCTCGGTCAGCGCCAGCATGCGCGAGGCTGTGAAGAACGACAGAAGCAACGCCCAATTCGTCAGAAACCGAAACGGCCCGCCGGGATTTGCATACTCGCCCGCGATCACCACCTGCCGGATCACCGCCGCCGCAGCGAGCAGGAACACGCCCCAGCGAAAGATCAGAACCCAGCGTGCATGCGGGTCAAACCCTGGGCGCATCAGGCCCGGCGGCTGGTCGAGATGTCGGCAACGCCAAGCGTGCTCAGAACCTTGGCCTCGATATCCTCGGCGTTGAGCTTGGCCACCGCATACATGTCCTTGGGGCTGGCCTGATCGATGAAGATGTCGGGCAGCACCATTGAGCGATAGCGGATCCCGGTATCGAACACGCCCTCTTCGGCGAGAAGTTGCGCCACATGGCTACCAAATCCACCGACCGCGCCTTCCTCGATGGTGATCAGCGCCTCATGCTCTGCTACCAGAGATAGGATCAACTCCCGATCCAAAGGCTTCGCAAACCGCGCATCCGCAATCGTCGGTGTAATCCCCCGCGCGCCCAGCGCTTCCGCCGCCGCTTCAACCTCAGCCAACCGCGTCCCGAAAGACAACAGGGCCACCTGCTTACCCTCACGGATCATCCGGCCCCTGCCGATCGCAATCGGTTCCCCACGCTCGGGCATCTCAACGCCTACGCCCTCGCCACGGGGGAACCGAAACGCAATCGGCCCGTCATCATGGGCCGCCGCGGTGGCCACCATATGCACCAGTTCCGCCTCGTCAGCGGCGGCCATCACAACAAATCCGGGTAGGTTCGACAGGTACCCCACGTCAAACGCCCCGGCATGGGTCGCGCCATCCGCACCCACCAGTCCGGCCCGGTCAATCGCGAACCGCACGGGCAGCCGCTGGATCGCCACGTCATGCACCACCTGATCGTACCCACGCTGCAAAAACGTCGAATACATCGCGCAGAACGGCTTCATGCCCCCCGCGGCCAGCCCAGCACAGAACGTCACCCCATGCTGCTCTGCAATGCCCACATCGAAGCAGCGCGAGGGATAGCGTTCGGCAAAGAGCTTCAGCCCCGTCCCGTCCGGCATCGCCGCCGTCACGGCGACGATCTTGTCGTCACGTCCCGCCTCATCAATCAGGCTGTCGGCAAACACGCGGGTATAGCTCGGCGCGTTCGAGGGGGCCTTCTTCTGCTCCCCCGTCACCACATCGAATTTGGACACACCGTGTCCTTTGTCCCGCGAATCCTCGGCAGGGGCGTAGCCTTTGCCCTTCTTCGTGATGGCATGGATCAGGATCGGCCCGGTCGCGCGGTCTTTCACCGTCCGCAGCACTGGGAGAAGCTGGTCCATATCGTGCCCGTCAATCGGCCCGAGATAAGAGAACCCCAACTCTTCAAACAGCGTTCCGCCCACGGTCATATGCTTGACCATATCCTTCGCCCGCCGCGCCCCTTCCTGGAACGGCTCGGGCAACAGGCTGACCGCGCCCTTGGCCGCCGCCTTCAGTTCTTGAAACGGGGCCCCTGCATACAGCCGCGAGAGATATTGCGACATCGCCCCCACAGGCGGCGCAATCGACATCTCGTTGTCGTTCAGGATCACGATCAACCGCTTGCGCAGATGCCCCGCGTTGTTCATCGCCTCATAGGCCATGCCCGCGCTCATCGCGCCATCGCCGATCACCGCGATGCAGTCGCCGATCCCATGCTCAGGCGATCCGCCCAGATCACGCGCCACGGCAAAGCCAAGCGCAGCGCTGATCGAGGTCGATGAATGTGCTGCCCCGAACGGGTCATACACACTCTCCGACCGCTTGGTGAACCCTGACAGCCCGTCCTTCTGGCGCAACGTGCGGATTCGATCCCGCCGCCCCGTCAGGATCTTATGCGGATAGCACTGGTGGCTCACATCCCAGATGATCCTGTCCTTCGGCGCGTCGAACACGGCATGCAACGCCACCGTCAGCTCCACCACCCCAAGACCCGCGCCCAAATGCCCACCGGTTTCCGACACCGCGCTGATCGTCTCGGCGCGCAACTCATCAGCAAGGCGGCGCAGGTCGTTGTCGCCCATGCCCTTCAGATCGGCAGGGACGGACACCTGGTCCAACAACGGGGTACTCGGTCGTGTGGTCATCTGCCCTCCGGGCGGTCTTATGAGGTGCGCGAGATAACGAAACGTGCCGCATCCCGCAAGTTTTCGGCATTTGGTCCGTAGGGATCTAGCGCAGCACAGGCATCGTCCACCAGTTCCGCCGCGCGTGCCTTCGCCGCATCAAGGCCGAGGAGTGACACAAACGTCGCTTTTCCCGCCTCGGCATCCTTCTGCAGCCGCTTGCCCGCCGTCGCCGCATCCCCTTCGACATCCAGCACATCATCGGCAATCTGGAACGCGAGCCCCAGTGCCTGCGCATAGCTGCGCAAGGGGGCAGGGTCCGCCTCCCCCAGGATCGCCCCGGCCTCCGCCGACCAGGAAATCAGCGCCCCCGTCTTGTTGCCCTGCAACTCGGTGATCTCGTCTAGCGTCAGGCTCCGCCCCGCTGTCTCTGCCGCGATGTCCTGCGCCTGACCCAGAACCATGCCTTCGGCCCCCGCCGCCCGCGCCAGCGATCCAATCAGGGCCACGCGAACCTTCGCGCTGTCATGACAGGCCGGTTCCGACAACAGCTCAAAGGCGAGTGTTTGCAGCGCATCCCCCACCAGAACCGCCGTCGCCTCATCCCATTTGACATGAACCGTAGGCTGGCCCCGGCGCAGGTCGTCATCATCCATGCAAGGCAGATCGTCATGCACCAGCGAATAGGCATGCAGCGCTTCAATCGCACCCGCCGTGACCACAGACTGTTCCGGGGCAATGCCGAACAAGGCCGCACTTTCCATCACCAGATACCCGCGCAGGCGCTTCCCGCCCGAAAGCGCGTGCCTTAGGCCCTGTTCCAGCGGTAAATCACCCTGCGGCAGGCTTGCATCCAGAAAGGCCTGGATCGCCCCAGCCCGCTCCGCCAGTCTCTCGCGAAAGCTCACATGCCCTCAACGGGTGTCGTCCCGGTCGGCTGGCCATTCTGATCCAGCTTGATCGCGGCCACCTTTTCCTCGGCATCCTTCAGCTTGGCCTCGCAATGGGCTTTCAACAGCGCACCGCGTTCATAGAGCGAGATCGATTTCTCCAACTCTACGTTCCCGCTGTCGAGTTGGGTGACAATGGCCTCAAGCTCGCGCATGGCGTCCTCAAAGCTCATCTCTTCGATCTTTGCGTCGCTCATTGCCCCCGCTCCATCAAAACCCTGATATGCGCCGCCACCGATGCGGCCAAAGCGTTCAGATCATAGCCGCCTTCCAGTGTCGAGACCACGCGCCCGCCCGCATGCGCCTCGGCCACATCGCAGATCGACTGCGTGACCCAGGCGAAGTCATCTTCGTGCCACAGCAGATTGGCCAGTGGATCATCCGCATGGGCATCGAACCCCGCCGAGATCAGCACAAGCTCCGGCGCAAAGTCATCCAGCGCCGGCAGCACTTCGTCACTATAGGCCCGCCGCATCTCGGCCCCGCCAGTCATCGGTGCGAGGGGCACGTTCATGATGTTGTCATGCGCCCCGGTTTCATGCGCCGCGCCGCTACCGGGATACAGCGGCATTTGGTGGGAGGAGACGAACAGCACGCGCTCTTCGTTCCAAAGAAGATCCTGCGTTCCGTTTCCGTGATGCACATCGAAATCAACCACCGCGACGCGGGCCAATCCATGCACGTCCAGCGCATATTTCGCTGCAATAGACACGGATCCAAACAGGCAAAACCCCATCGCGGTTGAGGTCTCGGCATGATGCCCCGGCGGACGGCAAGCGACAAAGGCGTTGGACACCTCGCCCCCCAGCACCGCATCCACGGCGGCACAATTCCCGCCCACGGCCCGCATCGCCGCCTCCAGTGACCCCGACATGACATGCGTATCGCCATCAAGCGAAACCCATCCCTCGTCCGGAATCGCGTCGGTCACCCGGTCAATGTAGTTCTGCGGGTGGCAACGCAGCACATCCTCGCCCCGACCCATCGGGGCAAGACGTCGATCCAATCCATCGAACTCGGGCGCCGCGAGGGCATCGGCAATCGCTTCCAACCGCGCCACGCGTTCGGGGTGCCCCGGCGGCGTGACGTGGCCCGTGAAAGCATCGTGATGGTAAAGCGCGGTCGTCATATCAGGGGCCAGACTCGTGTCTATTCCGGCTTAATCCGGCGCCAGCATATAGCCAGCACCCCGCACAGTTTGCAGATACCGCGGTTGCTTCGGATCGGTCTCAAGCTTGCGCCGCAGCCGCGTGACCTGCACATCCACCGCCCGTTCCTGCGCCTGTCCGCCATCCTTACCGCCCGCGCGCCCCAGATCTTCGACGAGCTTGCCCCGTGCCACCGGTTCCCCAGGTGTCGCCGCAAAGATCCGCATCAGCTGGCTTTCGGTTGCTGTCAGGCGTACCGGCGTCTCGCCTTCCCACAGCTTACCCTTTTCAATGTCGTAACGCAGCGGCCCCAGATGCAGGACCTTCGGCCCCGCCTCCGCCGCCTCCTCCTGCGGCACCCGCCGCAAGATCGCATTGATCCGCAAAAGCAATTCCCGCGGCTCGAACGGCTTGGCAAGGTAGTCGTCCGCCCCGGCCTCGAGCCCCTTGATCCGGTCTTCGGTATCTCCCTTGGCGGTCAACAGCAGGATCGGCGTTGCAATCTCTTCCCGGATCGCTTGCGTAAAGCTGATCCCATCCTCACCCGGCATCATCACGTCTAGTACGATCAGATCGAACTCCAGCCCCTCAAGCAGCCGCCGGGCATGGGCCGCATCCCGCGCCGCACTGACGAAAAACCCCTGTTTCGCCAGAAACTTCTGCAACAGCCCCCGAATGCGTTCGTCATCATCGACGATCATCAAATGTGGATCTGCGTCGATCATCCGCCCGTTTCCTTCGCCTCATCGAAATGCCGGCGCATCTCTGGGTCCATCATCGCCTCAAGCACCTGCCGGAACCCGCTGACCGCCTCGGGCCCCGCCGCGCGGTACGCCGCCCGCATCCGCCGCCGTTGCGCCTCGGACAGGGCCCGTTCCAGCGCCTGTCCCGCTTCGGTCAGGTACAAATGCCGTTCCCGTTTGTCGCGCGTTCCCACCCGGCTTTCAACCAGCCCGTCTTCGATGAGGGATCGTAGCACACGGTTCAGCGATTGTTTGGTCACGCCCAGGATGGCAAGCAGGTTGTTCACTGTCGTCCCGGGCGAGCGATTGATGAAATGCACCGCCCGATGATGCGCGCGGCCATAAGCGTGATCTTCCAGGATCCGGTCAGGGTCCGCCGTGAACCCGCGATAGGCAAAAAACATCGCCTCGATGCCTTTGCGCAGCTGCTCATCGGTTAGAAACAGCAAGCTTTCGCCGCTCTGCCCGCCACCTTCCGCCATGGTCGGGTGCCTCCCTCGTTTCGACCGATTTTATGTCAGTGTTGTTGACATTCCAAGAATCAATTGCTAGCCGTCGCGCAGATTTTACGCAATAAATGTCCGCATCGGACCTTTCTTGCGCAACAAATGCAAAGATAGCCCAGAGGGCTGCGAAGGAAGGAATGGTACCATGACCGGTGCTTACGACGATCGTGACGGCGTGATTTGGATGGATGGCAAGATGGTGCAATGGCGCGACGCCAGTGTGCACATCCTGACCCATGGCATGCACTACGCCTCATCGGTGTTCGAGGGCGAGCGGGCCTATTCCGGCAAGATCTTTGAAAGCCGCAAGCATTCCGAACGCCTCCACGCCTCGGCGCGAATGATCGATTTTGAGATCCCCTGGACCGTCGATGAGATCGAGGCCGCCAAGTACGAGGTCCTTAAGGCCAACGGGTTCGAAGACGCCTATGTCCGCGCCGTCGCCTGGCGCGGCGCTGGCGAAGACATGGGCGTCGCCGCCGCCCGCAACCCCGTCCGCCTGGCCATCGCCGCGTGGGAGTGGGGGGCCTATTACGGGGACTCGAAGTTCAAGGGCGCCAAACTCGACATCTCAAAATGGAAACGCCCCTCGCCCGAGACGATCCCCAGCCACGCCAAGGCCGCTGGTCTCTACATGATCTGCACAATGTCGAAACACGCGGCCGAGGCGAAGGGTTGCGCCGACGCCATGATGTTCGACTACCGCGGCTACGTGGCCGAAGCGACGGGCGCCAACATCTTCTTCGTCAAAGACGGCGAGGTCCACACGCCCGAGCCCGACTGCTTCCTCAACGGCATCACCCGGCAAACCGTGATTGGTATGCTTGAAGACCGCCAGATCAAGGTCCACGCCCGGCACATCATGCCGGAGGAGTTGGAGGGTTTCGAACAGTGCTGGCTGACGGGGACAGCGGCCGAGGTGACGCCTGTGGGCAGCATCGGAGATTGGAACTTCGAGGTTGGGGCGCTGACGCGGGAGATTGCCGAGGGGTATGAGGCGTTGGTGCGGAATTAATTCAGCCTGGCTCGTTTCTCATCAAACTTCAAATCCCTGCAAATCGGCATCACTGTAGCTTCATGGTGCTAGGGTCGATGGCCTGCATTGATTGGTACTGCCAATCATGTTGAGGATAACTGCATCCGTCCGCGTATGGAGGTGGCCTATTGCGACCGGCCTGGCTCTTCGCGCTGGCCATTGCCGTTTTCGCGCCCGTGGCCGCAACAGCGCAAAATATCGATCGCTTCCTGACTGTTGGGTCCCCGGCTCACTGGGTGGATACGGCTGAACGACCTCAGGTCGATCTGTCGACCGTGCGGCGAGATATCGACTATCTGTTTGTGGATCGCCAGGTCAATCACGGGGCCGAAGAGGCGCATCGCTATTTCCGCTATGTCGAAGCACTTGGGACACCGACAGGTGTTGAAAACAACTCCGCAATAACGATCGACTTCGATCCCGCCTATCAAACCGTGACCGTCCACCACCTTGTCCGCATCCGGAATGGTGTGCCAACCGATATCCTGGATCGGCAAGCGTTTGAGCTTTACCGGGTCGAGACCGAGCGCGATCGCCTGATCTACGATGGTAGCCTTCAACTGTCTTATCTGATCCGCGACGTACGCGTCGGCGACGTACTTGACTACGCGTTTACGATCCACGGCAAGAATCCCGCAATTGTACCGCATTTCGCAGGGCACTTCGCCCAAGGCTATTCCGTGCCGGTGCGCCATCATCGAAACCGCCTCGTGGTGCCCACCGATACACACGTCAATTTCGAGAACCACGGGAACTTCCCGGCACCCGTCATCACTACGGCAACCAATACAACCAGCTATGTCTGGGAAACCCGCGATATGCGGGCGATCCATGTTGAGGACAACATCCCGGATCGTCTTCTTGCCTATCCCGGTACACTCTACTCAACTTTCCATAGCTGGCAGGAAGTGGGCGCACACTTCGCGCCTTATTACGACGTGAGTAACCAACATTCAGCGGCCATCGACGCGATCGCCACGGACATTCGCGCCAAGCACAGCACCCAGGCCGAACAGTTGCGCGCTGCGCTGGATTTCGTTCAGAGCGAAATTCGTTATCTAGGTATCGCACTTGGCGGCGCTGGCGGGTTTATCCCCCGCGACCCCGATCAGGTGCTGAGTGATCGCTTTGGCGATTGCAAGGATATGGCCATTTTACTGCTGGCGATCCTGGCCAAGCTCGATATCGAGGCCGCCCCGCTTCTGGTAAACATCGAGACGCGCGATGCAGTTGATGCTTTTTTGCCGTCTCACCGGGCCTTTGATCACGTCATCGTTTCGGCCACTTTAGACGGAACCACTTATCATCTCGACCCCACCCGTGGCGTACAGATTGGCACGCTTGACCACATTCAGCAGGGCGACTTTGGCAAGGGCGTCGTCGTATCCGTCGACGGGCCCGGAATGATCGCAGCGCCCGCCCCCTTGCCCGACTACTTTGAAGATGTTCGTGACACGTTCGACCTGGTCAGCGAACCAGGCGCGGCCCTTTTGACCAGCGTGTCCACGTACCACAAAGGGCGCGCTGACGCGATGCTGTCATGGTACCAAAGCGAGGGGCCTGAGCGCGTTGATCGCAACTTCTTTGAGTACTTCCAGGGCCTCTATCCGCAAATCGAACAACTCTCCCCGCTTGAATTGACGGTTGATGAGGAATTGGGCTCGGTCTCCCTGACGGCGCAGTACCGCATTCCTGAAGCCTGGACACTGTACGACGATGGCACTGGTGAGTTTTTCTTTGTGCACGCTCAGGATCTTTCTCAGGACATGCCGGCGCATATCGCGACCTCGCGCACGTTGCCCTTCGCGTTAGAGCACCCCGTGCGCAGCCGCCAAACGCTCGTCTTCAAACTCGATGATACATGGGCAATCGACAACAGTGCGAAACGTATCGAAAACGCCGCCTTCAGGTTCAGCAACGTCGAACACTTCGTGAACGGCATCTACGTTAAACAAGTCTCCTATCAAAGCAAATCGAATGAAATCGCCGCCCAAGACTTTCGGGCCATCATGGACGATCTATCCCAAGCTGAAGACTACGTCGGCGTCACGTTGCAATATACATTCCCAGAACACCTGGATCCGATTGCCGCTTTCTTTGCAGACGTCGAGGATGTCGAAACCAAGATCAAACTCTGGAATATTTTCACGATCCTCGTTTCGGTACTTGGCGCCTTGTTGTTGATCCAGCGTCAAGCCGTGCAACGCGACGGTCAGCGGTTCTATCCGGTGTCGCTTCTAAAGTTCACAGTCCTGGCCCTCATCACCGCTGGCATCTACCCGGTCTATTGGGCGTACATGAACTGGCGTTGGCTCAAGCACGCTGCAGCCCAGGATGTCTCCCCAGGCTGGCGCGCGTTCTTTTCCTCCTTCACGAATTTCAACTTGTTCCAACGAATGGCCAACACCCCCGACAGCCCACAGTGGTTTCGGTCTGCCGCCATCCCGCTCGCGTCGGTGATCCTTTTGGGTTACTTCGCCAACCTTCTCTACAATCGAACGCCAGACGCCCCAGAGGCCCTGTTTCTGTTTGCAACGGTTTGCACATTTGCCTGGTTGCCCGCAGTCAGACATGTCAATGGGCTCAATGCAGACCATCCCGAGATCCTTCGCGCACATTCGCGCTTTGGATGGCCTGCTATCGGGATGATTGCTTTGTTTACGCCGCTGACCGCTCTGATGATCTACGGGTATTTCTGAGCGCCCTCACTGCATCCCCTTCGCCCGCACCTTCGCCTCCGCCGCCCGCTTCAGCCCCAGCTGCCGCTCCCTCAGGAAGATCGCCACGCCGGCCCCGATGATCAGCGTTGCCCCGACGAGCATCTGCACCGTCGGCACCTCAGAAAACGCAAGCCATCCGATCAGGATCGCCGAGATCATCGAGGTATAGGTGAACGGCGCCAGGGACCCGGCTTCTGCAAATCGGTACGAGTTGGTCAGCAGCAACTGCCCGCACACCCCGATCAGACCAGCCCCCACCAGAAACACCCACTCCCAGCCCACCGGCCACACCCAGCCAAACGGCACGGTCAATAAAGCCGCCGCACTCGCCGTCACCGAGAAGTAGAACACGATCGCCGCCGGATGCTCTGTCCCCGTCATCCGCTTGACAAATATCTGCGCAAAGGCGGCACAAGTCGCTGAGCCCAGGACCAACGCGGCCCCGATCAGCTCCGCCGACGATCCCTCCACCGACAGCCGCGGCCATAGGATCACCAGCACGCCGAACAGCCCCACCGCCACCGCCGTGATCCGGATCATCCGGATCCGCTCGCCCAGCATCAGCGCCGCAAAGACCACGATTAGGATCGGCGTGACGAACCGCAGCGCCGTCACTTCGGGCAGGGGCAGGAACTTCAGCCCCGCAAAGCCCAGGCCCATCGCGGTTGTCCCCACGATCCCGCGCCACGCATGGCCGCGCCAGTTCGCCGTGCGTAGGGCATTGGCCATCTGCCCCTGCCATCCGTACCACAGCATCAGGATCGGAATCGCGGCAAACGCACGAAAGAATACCGCCTGTCCCGTGGGAATGCGGTCGGCGGCCTTGATGAAACTGGTCATCACTGTGAACAGCGTGACCGCAAGGATCATCAATACGATACCACGGACAGGACTGGCAGGCGGGGGATCGGAGGGCATACCCGCGACCTAACGCGTTTCGCCGCCGTCCGAAAGCTCAGTCCGCGAAGCGTGCGATCTGCAGATACCGCCTCAGCCGGCCGGCGTTATTCACCGGGCGCGGCGTGCGGCGCAGCGAATGCGTGCGCGGCCCGGCCACACGCCGCATCCGCTCGATCCGCAGGAACTGGGATAGCGATTGTCCGGCCCGGTGCCGCGGGCGGTCAACGATATGCTTGGGCATCGGTCTCCTCCCTCAAATGAGACCCTATTCTATCACAAATCCCGCAACCGGCCCACCGCCCAACGCGCGGCGTCGGCAACGGCCGGGTCGGGATCCTTCACCAATGCTGCCGCTTCCCCAGCCAACGCCGGATCGCCAGAGTTCCCGATTGCATAAAGCACATTGCGCACAAACCGATCCCGCCCAATCCGTTTGATCGGACTGCCCGAAAACCGCGCGCGAAAGCCCGCATCGTCCAACCGCACGAGGTCCGCCAAAGGCGGCGCCACCAGATCGTCCCGCGCCGCATAGCGTGCCTCAGTGGCTACGGCTGCAAACTTGTTCCAGGGGCACACCGCCAGACAATCGTCGCAGCCATAGATCCGGTTGCCCATCATCGGGCGCAGCGCCTCATCCACCGGCCCCTTATGCTCGATCGTCAGGTAGGAAATGCACCGCCGCGCATCTAGCTGATAGGGCGCCGGAAAGGCATCCGTGGGACAGATATCAAGGCATGCCCGACACGACCCGCAATGGTCCATTTCCGCTGGATCAGGGTCGATTTTCAGCGTGGTGAAGATCGCCCCCAAAAAGAACCAGTTCCCCAATTCCCGGCTCAACAGGTTCGTGTGCTTGCCCTGCCACCCCAGCCCCGCCGCCTGCGCCAAAGGCTTCTCCGCGACCGGGGCGGTATCTACAAACACCTTCACCTCGCCCCCAGCGTGCGTGATCAGCCACCGCGCCAGTCGTTTCAGCCGCTTCTTCACCAGATCATGGTAATCGCGGTTCCGTGCATAGACTGAAATCGTCGCTTGGTCTCGCCGCTCCAACGCCGCCAGCGGATCGTCTTCAGGCGTATACATCTCCGCCAGCATGATTACCGACTGCACCTCGGGCCACAGCGCCAGCGGATCACCCCGCCACGCGCTTCGGGCCTCCAACCACCCCATCTGCCCATGCCGCCCGTCCGCCAAAAACGCAGCCAAGCGCTCCGGCACCTCCGGAATCGCATCCGGCGCACACACCCGCGCCGCCGCAAACCCCTCCTCCAGAGCCTGCGCCTGCAACCGCGCCTTCAGGTCCATGATCTTTGGTCGTCAAATATCCCGGGGGAGGGGCGGACGGATGTCCGCAACGGGGGCAGCGCCCCCTTAAAAGTCCAGATCCGCATAATGCGCCGGCGGCGGGAACCCTGGCACGTGATCGGCCAACAGCCCCCGAAACGCGGGCCGCGATTTGATCTTGGCATACCACTCATGCACATTGCTCGACCGCGTCCAATCCACGTCGGAAATATAGTCTAACGCGGAAAAATGCGCAGCCGCCGCGAAATCGGCCATGGTCATCACATCGCCCGCCAACCACCGCCGCTGGTCCAGAAGCCACGACATGTAATCAAGGTGGAACTTGATCGCTTTGGCCCCCGCTTTCACGTTCGTCGAGTCCGGATAGCCCGCTTTGGTGATTTTCTTGTTCACCCGCTCATACAGCAGCTTTGACGTCACCTCCTGATGGAACTTGTCGTCAAACCACGCCACCAGCCGCCGCACCTCGAACCGGGCCGCGCGGTCGCGGGGATAGAGCGTAGGCTCGGGGTAGGCCTCTTCGACATACTCACAAATCGGCGTGCTTTCGGCCAGGGTCAGCCCGTCGATCTTCAAAACCGGGATCTTGCCCGCCGGATTGCGGCGCAAGAAATCGGTGTCGGCCTCCCAATACCGCTCTTCCACCAGTTCAACTTCGATCTTCTTCTCCGCCAGGCACAGACGCACCTTGCGGCAAAACGGGGAAAGCGGAACGTGATAGAGACGGTGCATCTTTGCGTGACCTGTCAGAGATGGTCTTCCATGCCGCGATTTTGCCCGGGGTTCAACTCTCGAAGCATGCGGCGCGCCCATCCCGGCGGATCGTCGCGGCCCCATCGAGGATGGACCCTGCGCGGCGTTGGACGAAATCCGAGGGGCTGGAGGCCGATCGCACCTTGGGCGCGGGCAGGATTGCGGCCAGTCTTGCGGCCTGGGATGCGGTCAACGCATCGGCACTTACGCCGAAATAGTGTCTACTTGCCGCCTCGACCCCGAACACCCCTTCATCGAACTCGGCCACGTTCAGGTACACCTCCACGATCCGCCGCTTTGACCAGAACAGCTCGACCAAGGGCGTCAGCACCGCCTCCAGCGCCTTTCGCCCCCAACTCCGCCCGTGCCACAGGTACACATTCTTCACCACTTGCTGCGTGATGGTCGATGCTCCCCGATCAGCCCCATCCTCGAGCGCATCCCGGATCGCAGCCATATCGAACCCCCAGTGCAGGCAGAAATTGGCATCTTCCGCCGCCACCAGCGACCGCGCCATCACGGGCGCAATCTCTTCCATCGGACGCCACATCTGTTCAGCGGTCCCAAGGCGGCGAATTTCGGCGATCTTGTAAGGCGTGGTCGGTGGGTTCACGACTGAAAACAGGGCCACTGCCAACAACACGATCACCACAAGGCCCAACACACCGCGCTTCAGCCATTTCAGCCCCTGCGCGATCCATCCTGCCTGTGTCTTGGCGCCCTTCTTTCGGGGCGCGCGCTTCTTGGCTGCTGCTTTCTGTGCCACCTGAGTGACATGCCCCGCCGTCCGTCGCCGGTCAAGCCAAGGTGGAAAAACGCTGGGTTCAACGGGCGACCCACGATAGGCTCGGCCCATGGACCCGATCTCACTTGTCTTCTACGCCGTTGTCTGCGGTCTGCTCAGCCTGTTTGCCCCCAACCTCGGCGGCTATCTCCCGCGCCTGTTGATCGGCGCGGGTGTCGGGGTGTTGGCGGCCTTTGCCCTGCCCATGATCCGGGGGGTGATAGGCGGGTAGTAGATCCTATTCCGCAGGAACAGCCGCGTCTTCGATGCCCAAAGGCGCCGGCAGCTTGTCCAGCATCTCTTTGGGGCAAACCTGTACGAACAGGCGCTTACTGCTCTCCCAATCCTGCAGGATCTCGCGCGCACGAAGGCTGCCAGTTTCGGCCAGATGCGCCTCGACCAAGTCTTTCAACTGGGTCTCCCAATGGTCCACCGTAACCGGGCAGGTCACGAGCGTTTCCATGTTCATCCGGCTTTCCGCGATGCCATCGGGATCATACAGATACGCCATCCCACCGGTCATGCCTGCGCCAAAGTTGGCACCAATCCCACCCAGGATCACTGCGACCCCGCCGGTCATGTACTCACACCCGTTGGACCCACAGCCCTCGATCACAACCTTCGCGCCCGAGTTGCGCACGGCAAACCGCTCGCCCGCCTGACCGGCGGCAAACAGATAACCGTCTGTGGCCCCATAAAGCACCGTGTTGCCGATGATCGTATTGTCGGCTGCGACGAGCGGGGAGGCCATGTGCGGCCGCACGACTATGGTCGCCCCCGACAGACCCTTGCCGACATAGTCATTGGCATCGCCTGCAACCTCCAGCTTCAGCCCCGGCGCCCCAAAGGCACCCAGCGACTGACCCGCACTGCCCGAGAGCGAAATGCGCAGGTGATCGGCCTGCAGATTGTTCCGCATCCCGAACCGCTTCACGATATGGCTCGACACCCGCGTCCCGATAGTCCGATGCGTGTTCCGCACGGCATAAGACAGCTGCATCTTCTCGCCGTCTTCGAGGAAGCGTGCTGCATCCTTGACGATCTCGGCATCCAGCGTGTCATCCACCGGCGTCCGGGGGCGCAAACGATCATAGGTGATGTCTTCGGCCCCATCGACGGTGATGAGCAGGGGGTTGAGGTCCAGATCATCCAAATGCGCCGACCCGCGTGAGACCTGGCTCAGCAAGTCCGCGCGCCCGATCACCTCATCCAGGGACCGTGCCCCGATCTCGGCCAGGATCTCTCGCACTTCCTGCGCATAGAAGGTGATCAGGTTCACCACCTTGTCGGCTGTCCCGGTGAACTTCTCCCGCAACCGCTCGTCCTGCGTGCAGACACCCACAGGGCAGGTATTCGACTGACACTGCCGCACCATGATGCACCCCATCGCGATCAGCGCCGCGGTGCCGATGCCGTATTCCTCGGCCCCGAGCATCGCCGCCATCACGATATCGCGCCCCGTGCGCAAGCCGCCATCGGTCCGCAATGTGACCCTATCGCGGAGGTTATTCATCGAAAGGACCTGATGCGCCTCGGTCAGACCCATCTCCCACGGCAGGCCCGCATATTTGATCGAGGTCGCCGGAGACGCCCCTGTGCCCCCGTTATGGCCCGAGATCAGGATCACATCCGCCTTGGCCTTGGCCACGCCCGCCGCAATCGTGCCCACACCGCTAGCGGCCACCAGTTTCACGGTGACTTTCGCACGCGGGTTGATCTGTTTCAGGTCATAGATCAGCTGCGCGAGGTCCTCGATGGAGTAAATGTCGTGATGCGGCGGGGGCGAAATAAGCGTCACGCCCTTGGTCGAGTGCCGCAACCGCGCGATCAGGTCAGTCACCTTCATCCCCGGCAACTGGCCGCCCTCACCGGGCTTGGCACCCTGGGCCACCTTAATCTCCAGCTCTTCGCACTGGTTCAGATACTCCGCCGTTACGCCAAACCGGCCCGACGCCACCTGCTTGATCTTGGCGCTGGGGTTGTCGCCGTTAGGCTCGGGGTGGAAATGCGCCGGATCCTCGCCACCTTCGCCACTATCCGACTTTGCCCCGATCCGGTTCATCGCCACATTCAGCGTCTTGTGCGCTTCGGGCGACAGCGCCCCAAGCGACATGCCCGGCGTCACGAACCGCTTGCGGATCGAGGTGATGCTCTCCACCTCGTCGATATCCACCGGCGCGCCCATCGGCTTGATGGCGAGCAGATCGCGCAGATGTATCGGCGGGTTAGACTGCATTTTCGCCGAATACTGCTTCCACATCTCGTAAGACGCGCGCGTCACAGCCGATTGCATCAGGTGCATCGACGTGGCTTCCCAAGCATGGGTCTCACCCGACCGCCGCGCCTTGTAGAAGCCACCGATCGGCAGGACAGAGTCGCCCCCGATCCAACCCTTGGCATGCACCTCTTCCAGCTTCTGCTGAATGCCGGTCACCCCAATCCCCGAAATCCGCGAGGGCATGCCAGGGAAATACTCGTTCACCATCGCGCGGCTCAGGCCCACGGCCTCGAAATTCAGGCCGCCGCGATACGAGGAAATCACCGAAATACCCATCTTAGACATGATTTTGAGCAACCCGGCGTCGATCGCCGCCCGATAGCGCGCCACCGCCTCGGTCAACGTGCCGTCGATCAAACCGCGGTCGATCCGGTCGGCAATCGAGTCCTCGGCGAGATAGGCATTCACCACCGTCGCGCCACAGCCGATCAGGACCGCGAAGTAATGCGGATCGATGCATTCCGCCGACCGCACCGCCAACGAACAGAACGTGCGCAGGCCCTTCTTTGTCAGCCACGCATGCACCGCGCTGGTCGCCAGGATCATCGGCATCGCGACCTTATCGGGCCTCTGATGGTGGTCGGTCAGCACGATATGGCCCGAACCCGAGCGCACCGCATCCTCTGCCTCGGCCCGAATACGCTCTAACCCGTCCAAAAGCGCCCGATGACCCCCGCCCACGGGGAAAGTACAATCAATCTCGATCATCGGCGCATCGAAGCTGTCCACCAGCTTTTCAAACTGCGCGTTGCCCACGAACGGGCTCTCCAGCACGATGATCTCGGTCTGGCTCGAATCCTCGTCGAGCACGTTCTTCAGGTTGCCGAATCGCGTCTTGAGGCTCATCACCCGGTACTCACGAAGCGAGTCGATGGGCGGGTTCGTCACCTGGCTGAAGTTTTGCCGGAAGAAGTGGCTCAGCGGCCGGTATTTCTCGCTCAACACCGCGCTGGGCGTGTCGTCGCCCATGGACGCCAGCGTTTCTTTCCCATCCTCGGCCATGGGCGCCAGGATCTGTTCCAACTCCTCAACGGTATACCCCGCCGCCGCCTGCCGTTTGCGCAGTTCCGTGCCGGAATAGAGTGCTTTTTCCGTTACCGAAGACAGCTCCCCCTCAAGGTCATTGATCTTGCCGACCCATTCACCAAAGGGCAGGGCACGCGCCAGCTTGTCCTTGATCTCGGTGTCGTGGAACAGCTTGCCCTTCTTCATGTCAACCGCCAGCAACTGCCCCGGCCCCAGCGCGCCTTTTTCCACCACATGCGCCTCGTCCACCGGCACCATCCCGGCTTCGGACCCTGCGATGACCAGGCCATCACCCGTCACCACATAGCGCATCGGCCGCAATCCGTTCCGATCCAGCCCCGCACAGACCCAACGCCCATCCGTCATCGCCAAGGCGGCGGGGCCATCCCACGGCTCCATGACCGAGTTGCAATAGGAATACATGTCCCGCCACGCCTGCGGCAGCTCGGTCGCCTGCTTTGACCACGACTCAGGCACCAGCATGGTTTTCGCCATCGGCGCCGACCGCCCGGCCCGCACCAAAACCTCAAAAACCGAGTCTAATGCGGCCGAATCCGACGATCCATTGGCCACGATCGGCTTGATATCCTCGGCCATATCGCCAAAGGCCGAGGATGCCATGCGGATCTCATGGCTTTTCATCCAATTGACGTTGCCCTTCAGCGTGTTGATCTCGCCGTTATGGGCCAGCATGCGGAACGGCTGCGCCAGCCACCACTGCGGGAAGGTGTTCGTCGAATAGCGCTGGTGATAGATCGCAAAGGCGCTGACGAAGCGGTCGTCTTTCAGATCCGGATAGAACTCCGCCACGTCCTGCGCCAGCATCATGCCTTTGTAGATGATCGACCGGCAGGACAGCGAACACATGTAAAGCGCGTTGACCTGTGCCGCTGCCGCTGCCTTTTCGATCCGGCGGCGAATGACATAGAGCTCCCGCTCGAACGTCTCTTCGTCCACGCCCTTGGAATTGCTGATAATAATCTGCTCGATCTCGGGCCGCGTCGCGTTCGCCTTCTCGCCCAGAACATCGATGTTCACCGGTACGTGCCGCCAGCCATAGATGTAATAGCCCATGCGCAGGACTTCGGTCTCGATGATCGTGCGGCAGGTTTCCTGCGCGCCGAAATCCGTGCGGGGCAGGAACACCTGGCCCACGGCGATGTACTCGCCCTCGCGCGGCTTGTGGCCGGTGCGTTCAATCTGGTCATAGAAGAACGCCACCGGGATCTGCACATGGATGCCGGCCCCATCGCCGGTCTTGCCATCGGCATCCACCGCACCCCGGTGCCAGACGGCCTTCAGCGCGTCGATCCCGTGTTCTACGACCTTGCGCGACTTGGTGCCATCCACCGCGACCACGAGGCCCACACCGCAGGAAGAATGCTCTTCTTCCGCGGAATAGAGACTGTTTTCGGCCATCCACGCCCGGCGACGCTCTTCGTTCGCGGCCCAATCGGAATCGTATTTTGTCATCTCACGCATCCTCCGCGATGAATGGGTTCTTGGCCTCGTATTCGGCCTCGGTCTTGCGCACGTGATCGCCGGCAAAGCGGCAGGACGCAAACGCGCGGTCGATATAGATCTCGGAAATCAGGGGGTAGTCCTTGGCGCCGTCGAACACGCCCACCATGAACTCATATACCTCGCCCGGATTGCGCAGCCACAGCGATGTGCCGCAACGCGGGCAAAACGCGCGTTCGGCGATTTCGCCGGGATAGATCGCAACCGGCCCCTCGACGCGCACCTGATCGGGTTCAGCGGTGAACACGTTCAACGCCACCCCCGACCACCGACGGCAGCGGGTGCAATGGCATGCCCCCAGCTCGGCCCTGTGGCGGCCGACATGGATCGTCACGTCGCCACACAGGCAACGCCCTTCGATTGCGTCGGCATAGACGGGGGTTTCGATGGACACCGATTTTCACCTTTCCTTAACCGATAAGGTCAACACATCTGACCTAGGATCAAACGGGAGTACACCGCGCGGTGTACACCCTGTGTACGGGTTGTGTACGCGCTGTGCGCCCTATTCCGCGGCCACTTTCGCGCCCGCGCTCATGTACTCCAGCATCGCTTCCGCGGCCTCGCGCCCATCGCGAATAGCCCAGACGACAAGGCTTGCGCCGCGCACGATATCGCCGGCGGCGTAGACCCCTTCCATCGCCGTCGCATGCGTCTTGAAATCGGCCTTGATCGTACCCCAGCGGGTGACTTCCAGCTCCGGCACACCCCACAGCGTGGGCAGGTCCTCAGGCTCAAACCCCAGCGCCATGATCACCATGTCGGCGTCTTCAGTATAGTCCGCGCCCTCGATCTCTTCGGGTGACTGACGGCCTGTGGCATCCGGAGCGCCAAGGCGCATTTTCGATACCCGCACGCCTGAGACCTCATCGCCGACAAAGCCCTTCGGCGCACTTAGCCACACGAACTCGACACCTTCTTCCTCGGCATTGGCGACCTCACGCTGCGAGCCCGGCATATTGGCCCGGTCTCGGCGATACAGGCACTTCACGCTTTCCGCCCCCTGCCGCACGGCGGTGCGCACGCAATCCATCGCGGTGTCGCCACCACCGATGACGACCACCCGCTTGCCCTGCGCGTCGAGCTCACCCGAGTCGAACTCGGGCACATCATCGCCAAACCCCTTGCGGTTCGACGCGGTCAGGTAGTCAATCGCCCGCACCACGCCATCAGCGCCGACGCCGGGGGCCTGCAACTCACGCGATTTGTAGACGCCCGTGGCGATCAGCACCGCGTTGTGTTTCTTGCGAATTTCGTCGAACGTGATGTCTACGCCCACGTTGCAGTTCAACACGAACTCCACCCCGCCATCTTCCAACTGACGGTTCCGCCGCTCGGTCACGTCCTTCTCCAGCTTGAAGCCCGGAATGCCATAGGTCATGAGCCCGCCCGCGCGGTCATACCGGTCATAGATCGTCACCTGCACACCCTGGCGACGCAGCATATCCGCCGCCGCCAGCCCGCCCGGGCCCGCACCGATAATGCCCACGCTTTCCGACCGTTCGACCGCGGGCCGGATCGGCTGCACCCAGCCCTCTTCCCAGGCCGTGTCGGTCAGATACTTCTCCACTGATCCGATCGTCACGGTGCCGTGCCCCGATTGTTCGATCACACAATTGCCTTCGCACAACCGGTCCTGCGGACAGATGCGGCCACAGATCTCGGGGAAGGTGTTGGTGGCCTGGCTCAGCTCATAGGCTTCCTGCAAACGCCCCTCCGCCGTCAGCATCAGCCAATCGGGGATGTTGTTGTGCAGCGGGCAGTGGCTTTGGCAATAGGGCACGCCGCATTGCGAACAGCGCCCTGCCTGTTCGGCGGCCTTTTCGCGGGCGTACTCTCCGTATATCTCACCGAAATCTTCACGGCGCAGATTCGGCGGGCGCTTTTCGGGCATGTCCCGCTCAACGCTTACGAATTTCAGCATCGGATTGTCGGCCATGCGCCCGGACTCCTCCAGATTTCCCAGACCGACCTTCTAGTCGGGTCTGGATGAAAATAAAAGTAAATCTTTCTGACCTAGTTTGCCGAAATTTCAATATGTGCGCTTAAATCATGCTGCGTTGCCGCAAAAATATGTATCAAACCGTACCTAAATCAATGCTTTCATAAGAAACTCAATCGGTTAGTGTGTCGCAAAACTGTTGCAGATACGGGCACCATGCCGCTTTTCCACCTGTTCCTTGTCGCGGTGATCCAAGGGATTACCGAGTTTCTTCCGGTTTCCTCCTCGGGTCACCTGATTTTGCTCCCGAATCTCACCGGTCTCGAGGATCAAGGCCAGGTCATCGATGTCGCCGTGCATGTGGGTACATTGGGCGCGGTGATCCTGTATTTCTGGGCCGATGCCAAAAAGGCGCTGATTGGCCTGCCGCGCGTCCTGCGCTGGCAGATCGACAGTCAGGAGGCATGGCTGGCGCTGTGCCTGATCGTGGCGACGATCCCGGTGGTGCTGCTTGGCCTGGTGCTGAAGCTCACCGGGCTGGACGATGCGATGCGGTCAATCGCCGTGATCGGCTGGACGATGCTGGTCTTCGGGCTGGTGCTATTCTGGGCCGATCGGGTCGGCACGTCCGAGAAACGCGCCGAGGGTTGGACGCTGAAAGATGCGATCACCATGGGGCTGTGGCAGGCTTTGGCGTTGATCCCGGGCACGTCGCGGTCGGGGATCACGATCACCGCAGCGCGGTATCTGGGCTATGAGCGCTCAGACGCGGCGAGGCTCGCGATGCTCATGTCGATCCCGACGATCCTCGCCTCGGGCGTGCTCTTGGGTGCCGAGGTGGCGGTGACCGCCGACGCCGCCGCCGCGCGGGACGGGGCGATTGCTGCGGTTTTTGCCTTTGTCGCGGCGTTGCTAGCGCTCGTGGTGATGATGCGCCTTCTGCGTAGCTTCACCTTCACGCCCTACGTGATCTATCGCGTGATCCTAGGCGTGATCTTGCTGTGGATCGCCTATACCTAGCTTTTCAGGTTCTTGGCCGAGTTCGTGATCGCGTCGTACTGCCCCTGAGGGCGGTAGGGCCACAGGTATTCGGGCAGCACCGCTTCGAGCGAGGTCGGCGTGATCCCCAGATCACCAAACCCGGGATGATCACCTGTCACCACGTTGTCGCGGGCCAGGTTGCGGACTTGGTCACGGGTGACCGGGCCTTTGATCAGGCCTAGGGACACAGCGTTTATCCCATCAAACACCGTGCCCATGATCCGCCCGACCCAGATTGGCAGGCCCAGGATGATCCTTCGGCGCATGATCACCTGCAGCATCTGAGTCATCAGCTCGCGGAACGTATCCACATCCGGCCCGCCCAGTTCATAAGTCCCCGGTTTCGCCGTTCCCTCGACGCCGGCGACCGCCGCCTTGGCCACATCATCGACATAGACCGGCTGGAACTTTGTCTTTGGCGAGATGATTGGCAGAAACGGGCTCATCCGCGTCATGCCGGCGAAGCGATTGAAGAAGTCATCTTCTGGCCCGAACACCACCGACGGGCGCAAAATCACCGCGTCGGGCATGTGCTGCAGCACACCTTCTTCCCCGAGGGCCTTGCTGCGCGAATAGTCACTATCGCTGTCCGTATCGGCGCCAATGGCCGAGATCTGGACCATCCGTTCAACGCCTTCCGCCGCCGCGATCCGGGCGATCCGTTCGGCCCCTTCATGCTGCACCGCGTCAAAGGTGTTCGCTCCGTCTCGCGCCAGAATGCCCACGCAGTTCACTACCACATCCGCACCTTGCATCACAGATCGCACGCTCTCGTCATCGCGGATGTTGCAGAACACCGGCTCGACCTGGCCCACGACACCGTAGGGTTTGACAAAGATCGCCTCATTCGGCCGCCGCACCGCCACGCGGATGCGCCAACCCGCCTGCGCCAGGCGGCGGGCGATATAGCGCCCGACAAACCCCGATCCGCCATAGATGGTGACAAGCTTGGACATGCGCTTTGCTCCGCCTTTGATCGGGCCTCTACATAGCTCTCACATACGCCCCCAACAAGCGCCCATCATGCTCTAAGCGGGGCGTTGACAGGCATGGGCGACGCTAGTATTGCCCCCCTTCACGACACCTGCCCAGGTGGCGGAATTGGTAGACGCGCTAGCTTCAGGTGCTAGTGTCCGTATGGACGTGGAGGTTCGAGTCCTCTCCTGGGCACCAACTCCCCGATGGGAGCGGCGGCACTTGGCTAATCATCTCTACACTGGCGATCTTCCCGACGGGCTGGACCTGGGTCCGGTTGTGGCGATTGACTGTGAGACGATGGGATTAAACCCGCATCGCGATAGGCTCTGCGTCGTGCAGATGTCTGGCGGCGATGGCGAGGCGCATCTGGTGCAAATCTCTAAGGGCCAGACCGAGGCGCCGAACCTGTGCCGGATGCTGGCCGATCCAGCCGTGTTAAAGCTGTTTCACTTCGGGCGGTTCGATATCGCTGCGCTGCAAAACGCGTTCGGGGTGGTCACGGCCCCGGTCTATTGCACCAAGATCGCGTCCAAGCTGATCCGCACCTATACCGACCGACACGGCCTCAAGAACCTGCTCGATGAGCTCCTAGGCATCGACATCTCCAAGCAACAGCAGATGAGCGATTGGGGTGCTGACACGCTGAGCGAGGCGCAGCTCGACTATGCGGCGTCGGATGTTCTTTACCTCCACCAACTAAAAGAGGCGCTCGACGCCCGTCTGGCCCGCGAAGGCCGGACCGAGATCGCGCAGAAGTGCTTCGACTTTCTGCCCACCCGTGCCCAGCTTGATCTGGCGGGCTGGCCCGAGATTGATATCTTCGCCCACTGATACCGCCGCAGCCCGCGCCGGACAGGGACCCGACATGACCGTTTCCGATGGCCTCTATTCCCGGTTCGTCTTCTGGCTGAAGGTTTTGTTGCCGATCATTGCGCTGGGCATCCTGTCGACACTCTTTGTCCTCGCCCGCGCGCCAGATGCTGATCGGGCAATCCCCTATGCAACTTCGCCCGGTGGCGTGCCGATCACGCCCAACGATTTGATCGCTGATCCCAGCTTCGTCGGCGTCTCACCCGATGGCGCGGCCCTGTCGTTTCGCGCCCGCACAGTGACACCCCGCGACGACAGTCTGTCGGCGCTGGTCGCCGATGACTTGCGCAGCCGGATCGAGACCGTGGATGGGCGAAGTGTCGAAACAACGTCCGAAGCAGGGATCATCGACCTCGACGCCCAGATGGCCGAGTTTTCCGGGGCGGTGGAACTGCGCACTTCGGAAGGGTTTCAAATGTCGGCGCGCGATATCACCGCGCGTCTGGACCGCGTCGAGATCCGCACCGACTTTCCGGTGACGGCGATCACCCCGTTGGGCTCGCTTGATGCCGGGGCCATGCAGGTTACCGCCGGTCCCGAAGGCCACTACGTTCTGGTTTTCAACGGGGGCGTGAAACTGGTATACGCGCCGCACGAAACCAAGGATCCCTAGTGCCGCGCTTCCGTCAAACCATTGCAATTCTGGCGCTTGCCGCGCTGCCTGCCGCCGCACTGGCCCAGGGAACGCAAGTGTCCATCGGGCCACTGGCGCTGGACAGCGGCTTGCCCGTCGAAGTCACCGCAGAGGCGCTGTCAGTGGATCAGGAAAACGGCAACGCGGTGTTTTCCGGCGGTGTTACCGTCGTGCAGGGCGCGATGACGCTTGAGGCTGGCGAAGTGCGGGTTGAATATGCAACCACTGAGAACGACACCGGGTCGGGGATCAGCAAGATGCTGGTCTCGGGCGGGGTCACGCTTCTGAACGGGGGCGATGCGGCGCAGGCGCAAGAAGCCACCTATGATCTGGCCGCAGCACAGCTCATCATGCAGGGCAGCGTCGTCCTGACCCAGGGCCCGACCACGATTTCCGCCGATCGGTTCGTGATAGATCTGGCCACTGGCGCGGGGCGGATGGAAGGCAACGTGCGCACTGTTTTCCAGACGCGGGACAACTGATGAACGCCCCCGATCTCCGCGTCGCGCAAAGCACGACGGGCCTGCAAGTGGTCTCGCTGCGCAAAAGCTACCGCAAGCGGCTCGTGATCCGCGATGTCAGCATGACCTTGTCACGGGGCGAGGTCGTGGCGCTGCTGGGCCCCAACGGATCGGGCAAGACCACCTGCTTTTATTCGATCGCCGGATTGGTGACGCCGGAAGGCGGGCAGGTGATGGTCGATGGCCGCGACGTGACCACCTTGCCCATGTACCGCCGCGCGCGGTTGGGGATCGGATATCTGCCGCAGGAGGTCTCGATCTTTCGCGGGCTGTCTGTCGAAGACAATATCATGGCGATCCTTGAGATCAGCGAATCCGATCGCACCAAGCGGCATGAGCGTCTGGATGAGCTATTGTCGGATTTCTCGATCACCCACCTGCGCCGGGCCCCCGCGCTGGCGCTCTCGGGCGGTGAACGGCGACGGACTGAGATTGCCCGATGTCTGGCTGCCAATCCGAAATACCTGCTGCTGGACGAACCCTTCGCAGGGGTCGACCCCATTGCCGTGGGTGAGATTCGGACGCTCGTTTCCCACCTCAAGGATCGTGGAATCGGGGTGTTGATCACCGATCACAACGTACGCGAAACGCTCGAAATCGTGGATCGCGCCTACATCCTGCATGACGGTCAGGTACTCATGAGCGGGACGACGGATGAGGTCGTGCGCGATGAAAATGTGCGCCGCGTTTATCTCGGCCAGCATTTTCGCATCGGATGATTGTGCCTCGCGCCGCGGCGGACGCTACATTTTGACGGCACCGAAAAACTCGCACCTCTCGAATGCGCTTGCCGTTGACAAGGCGGGGATAACGGGCCCCAATTAACCACATGAATGCATTGCGCATCATCCTTCGTGGGGCGCCGCAGACACTCGGGGCAATACGAATACGGCACGGTGAAGATCCGGGCACGAACGACTTAAACCACCTAACGCAAAGACCGACGCCATCGCAGTTGCGTGCGCAGAACACGCGACCCGGCGTTTGAGGGAGGAAGAATGCGCTATCAGATCAGCGGCAAGCAAATCGACATCGGCATGGCCCTGCAAACCCATGTCCAGAACGAGCTGAACGGCGTCGTACAAAAGTACGCCGAGCGCCCGACCGATGCCATGGTGGTCTTTTCAAAGGACGCCCATGAGTTTGTTTGCGAAGCTACGGTCCACCTGTCCACCGGCCTCACGGCGCAGGCCAAGGCCCATGAGACCGAGATTTATGCGGCCTTCGACAAATGCGCCGACAAGATGGAAAAGCAGCTACGCCGCTACAAGCGCCGGCTCAAGGACCATCACCGCGAACGTGCGCAACCCGTTGAACTTCTTGGGGCATCCTCCTATATCCTCGCCTCAGACGAGGGGGCAGACGAGTCGGAACCCGATTCCCTGCAGCCGATGATCATCGCCGAGATGGAGACAAAGATCCCCTCGCTAACCGTTGGTGAAGCCGTGATGCAAATGGAACTCGCCGGGGCACCTGTTTTGGTGTTTCGCAAGGAAGGCAACGACAGCGGTGTTAACATTGTCTATCGACGCGACGATGGGAACATCGGCTGGATTGATCCAACCTAACACGACACGACGACCAACCCCTGCAACCGAAGAGAGTGTGATACGTCATGGAACTTTCCTCGATCCTGTCGCAAGACGCCGTCCGGATTATGCCGTCGGTGACCAGCAAGAAGCGCCTGTTCCAGGAGCTGAGCGAAATGCTGGAGACCGTTCATGGCGTTCCCGCCGGTCAGGCGCTTGACGCACTGCAGGAACGGGAAAGCCTGGGGCCCACGGGCGTGGGTCACGGCATCGCGCTGCCCCATGCGCGGATCGCCGGGATCCCCGGTGTCGTTGGCCTCTTCGCACGCCTCGACAAACCGCTGGACTTTTCGTCCGTGGATCGGTTGCCGGTGGATCTGGTCTTTGCCCTGTTTGCGCCTGAGGATGCAGGGGTCGAACATCTAAAGGCATTGGCGCTGGTCTCACGCACGATGCGGGATGCGACGCTGTGCAAAAAGCTGCGGGCCAACAATGATGCTGGCACGCTTTACGCGATGCTCACAGACGTACAGTCAAGCCGCGCAGCCTGACGCCTGGGCCTGCCAGGTCCCAAACCCGAACATCATATAGTCTTTCTGATAGGCCGCCCGGCACGCGGCTTCCAACGTATCGTCGTAGATCGCCGACAGCGCATGCGGGCGTGCCACGGGTGCGCTGGCGGGGCCTGCCGCTAGCAACCCGAACTTGCGGGCGATGTGGGGCAGCTCCGTCTCAAGGTCATCCTCGCGCAGGACCGCATCGGGCAGCGCGAAGTCTGCCATCCCCTGGATCAGCCGCGATTGCGAGGCCCACGCCCCATCGACCCGGATCGATGTCTGCCCATTCAGGTTGCCTTTGAGAAAGCTCAGAAACCCCAGAAAGGCCGCCTGATGTGCCGCCGGGTGATAGGATGGGTCAGACGGATCGTCGGGCAGCGGGATGCCGTAAGTATCCCGCAACGCCGCCCGGATCCCCAGAAAGGCGGGCGGCTCCGTCGGCAAGATGAACTTGCAAAACGCCGCATGCGCCCGTGCCAGCGGATGCGACACCACCGTAAAGGTCATGTGCCGGCCCTGCTGGCGCTTCCACTGTCGCAGTTGCTTTTGCGTGCGCCCAACCACCAGATCATCCTCCGATCCGCCGCCAACCATGGCCATCCATGGCCGCACCCGATCCTCGGCGCTGCATTTGACGGGCATATAGAGAAGCGGGGCGGTGGGGCTGAGGACGAAGGCCGGCACATTGGGGCCGCGGGTCGGTTCGAACTCGGGCAGCGCATCGAGATCAAAGGGATCGCGAGATGACAGCACCGATTGCATTTCGGCAAAGTTCGACACCTTCTCGGACATCGGTCGCGGGTTTTGAACTTTGCCTTTTGTGGCAGGTCTTTCATCCCGGTCGCCCCCGCCGAGATACCGGGCAAGGCCGTCGAGGACATCCTCATCCCCAAGCTCGGTATAATCTATGGTAAAGCCGGTCTGACCCGTCGATTGCAGCCTGTGCCGGATATGCGCCAGAAACGACCGGCGCGCATGGGCATAGTCTTCGAACTCACGCGCATCGAACCGCGCCTTACCCGACTTGGCGGACTTCATGTCGCCCAGCCACCATTGCCCCGTCGACCGCGCGATCTTGAGCGAGACATAGCTTTGCACCGGGTTGCGCGTCAGCACGATCTTGGCGCAGCGCCGGTTCTGTAGGCAATGGTCCAGCACGCGGGGGTCATGGTCGCTGAACAGACGAAACCCCGCGATCCCGTCGGTCGCCGCACGCAATGCGCCGATCATAGCCAAAGGATCTTCATCACGCGCCGCGACCGACCGGCCGAATAGGGTGCGATTGTCCGCGTTGCCGATGAACCGGGGATTGAACACCTCACCATGACAGGCGATGCCTTCATAGCTGTTCAGCTTTTCTTCCAGCGCGTTCGACCCGGTGCGCATATCTGCCAGAACCACGAAGAAATCGAAGGGTGCGGCCAAGGTCTATTCCCCCGCAATGGCCCGGTGGGGTGGGCGTTTTGGGATGTCATCATATTCGGTAATCGGGAACTCACCGATGAGGTGCGGGTGCATCCCTTCGTTCTTGAGGTTCTGCAGAAACGCCCCAAATCCGCGCAACCGCACCAGACGCGGCACTTCCGTCAGCCGCCGTTCCCCGCGATGGCCGATCTCATCAAGAAGGATCTGTAGCGGCTCCACCGGGCTTTCCAGGAACTCCGACAGCGACCAGATGCGTACCCGCGCCCGGACCTGCGGTTCGCGCAGAATTTGCAGATAGGCGGTTTCGACCTTTTGTAGTTGCGCTGCCCGTTCCCGCGTCGCGGCGAAATCGCGCGATGATTGGAACAGCGGCACGGCCCATGCGCCGCTGATCACAGAAATCTGCGCGTTGGGATCGGCGGCGATGAACTTGGCAATCTTCTGATTGTCGCCGGGCCCAAACCGGAAGCATTGGCGTTCCCCGCGTGTGTTCCAAAGCAAGTTGGTGAGGAACGCTTTGGGGTTGTAGTCACGCAAAACGGCACTGTCGGACAGGGAACCTGCGAACATGTTGGCCCCGTCTGCAAAATGCGCCCGGTCCGGCGCGTAGAGATGCCCGTGGGCCCGGCAGTCGCCATTATGCGTCAGCCAATCGTCGAACCCATCGAACAGGTCGCCAAAGCCCGACAGAACCGAATAGGGGGCAGCGGTTTTGCCGTTCTCCCAATCCCATTGCGGGAACCGGCTGTGCATATAAAGCCCCGGCCGCCCCCGCGTGCGCCGGTCCACCGCCTGGGCAAACACCCGGTCGATCTGGGCCGAGTTCGGGGCCGCGCGATCGCTCAGATGCAAGTCATGGTCGAGGAAGCTGGAATAGAGCCGATCCGCCTTGGGCCAGACCTTGCGCGCCACAAAGCAATCCGACCGCCGCAGAAGTTGCAGGTGATCGTCATAGAAGATGTGCGGCTTGCCCTGGAAATCGAACTTCGACAGTGTGAGGGACCGACTCTCGATCCGGCGCGAATGCAAGCGTACGACCGTTTGGTAGTAGCTTTCATCCGGGATCCACACGCGCGAGAAGTATCGCTCGAACTCCGGCCGGCGCGGATCGGTCAAGATCTTGGTCAGTGTCCGCCGCGTCAGGCACCACCATTGCGAGCCCAGGTGCGGCACGATGCCTTTGGGGATGCGGCGGCGGCGACCCATCGCCTTTTGCAGGCTGACGTAGCGGTCGAACAGGAACCGCTGCCGCTTCCAAGAAAACGGGAAGCTGTACCAGAACCGTTCATGGTCGAGGCCACCGGTCGTCCAGGGCACATCGCGGGTCGTGACGCTTTCGATGAAGTCGGTGTTGAGGTTTTCCAGAAGGTAGGCCCGAAGCTCCGACACCGGCCGCAACGGCAGACAGGCGCCTGAGGCGAGGAACACATGGTTCACCTCTGGAAACCGATCGAGCATAAGTTGCGACGCCTGTTTGGAGGCATCGACCAAAGACCAGGTGCCCCAATCGCACTTCCGCCGGTCTGCAAAGACCACGTTGTCGAAGTCGCTCAGCCGCGTGGCAAACTGACGAAACACCGGCTTGGGCACAGCCTTGTCCACATGAATCACGACCGGACATCCAGACCTCGCCCAATGCCGCGCCACCTGCGCCGCCCGGTCGAGCGGTTCGTGCACCAGCATGACGAACCCCACCGTCATGCCCAGTTCCCCTTGGACATGAGGCCCAGCAATTCCATCTGCCGCCAGTTGATGTATTTCTCCGACCACTTGCACCACAGCTCGGGCATGTCACCGTGATCCTGATAAGCGCGGTATTCGCGGCTGGCGGCGTAGTGCTGGCGGCGGTGAAGCTCTTCTTCCGACTTGGCGGCAAACGTATCAAGGAACTTCGCGTGCAGCAGACAGCCCGAGGCCTTTTCCCCGCCCCACTCGTCATAGACCCGGTTCAGCCCGCGCGGCAGCATCGTGTGGGTCGAACTGGTATAGGCAAACCGCCGTTCCCATTTCACCAGCGGGATCTTGTTCAGTGCAGGCGCCAGCGCGGGACGGTCGGCGAAGAACACCCGCGCACGGGGGCCACCCTGGATCCACAGGTTCTGGAACCGTGGGTTGGGCTCCATCGTGTAGTTGCCGCTGTCAAACCACGCCGCGATCTCGAACGGGTCCTGCCCCTCGCGATAGGGCTGCGCGCTCACCGGCCCGCGGGGGTACATGTCGATCAGCATCGCCCCGAAGGACCGGATGGATGAGGCCGACAGCCAATCGGTCAGCGCGGGCAGGGTGCGCGTATCGCAATAGGGATAGATCAGAAACTCGTCTATATCGACGGTCAGAGCCCAGTGGCCATGGGCATAGCGGTCGAGCAGGCCATTGACCCAGTCCATCCCGAAGCGTGAGCGTTTATAGCTCGCGTCCGTCCGCCACAGCGACACGTCGGGCTGATCGGCCAGATACTCGGTCGACCCGTCATCCGATCCATTGTCGACAAATAGAAAGTGCCCGACACCCAGCCGCCGGTAATAGCGTAGGAAATAAGGTAGCCGGATCTTTTCATTCCTGAGCGTCGAAATCAGGATCACGTCGTCGGGTTTGATCTCGCGCGTGCGGTTCGCGACCCGTGTCAACTCGCGCTGCTTTAGTGCCGCGCGTAGCCGCAGCTTCTTGCGAAGAAGGCGCAGCGCATAGCCCTTCAGCATGACACCGCCCTTACCCCGCAGATGCGGGTCAGATGGCCGTCAACACTGTCGCAAGGTGCGAATCCCATGTTGGATGGTGCGGGCGCTGGGCGCCGTCCTGTTTTTGAGTCTGCTCGTTATCCCCACCGTTCAACAGATCGTCGACGGCATTTCCCCAGTGATACATCTCGGTTGAGGACACGTAAACGGGGATATCGCCGACCAGTTCGCGGAAGACCGGCAAATCGTGGCAGATGATCGGAATTCCGCGCAAGGCGGCCTCGATCACCGGAAAGCCAAAGCCTTCGGCGGTGCTGGGGTGGAGAAGGGCGGTTGCCCCCTCAAGCAGGCCCGCCATCTCGGCGTCGGTCAGACCCGGCATTTCGATCACCGGACCGGAAGACAGCCGGTCGAGCCGCTGCATCAGAGCCGCGTCCCCCCACCCGCGTGATCCGGCCAGGACAAGGGGCGGGGCTTTTGGCCCCATGCGCCGGGTGAGGTCTTCCCAGACATCGAGCAGGAGGCCCTGGTTCTTGCGCGGGTCGATGGTGCCGACGCACAAGAAATACGGGGGCTGAGGTGCTGGTGTGGCGGTCGCAGGAGTTGCAAGCGTCACGCCAAGATGCGCCGTCACAAACTGCGCCTTTCTCGGAGAGAGCTGGGTTGCAATGGCCGCCTGTGTCGCCGCAGCGGTCGTTATGATTACATCGGCAAAGCGCTCAACAACGCCCATGCGCTTGGCGAAGCGGTCCACCGTTCCGGGGCGCTGGGTCTGAGGATGGTCAAGCGGGATGGTGTCGTGAACAAGGACCCCGATGGGAAGGCCGGCATCGGCCAGTTGGGCAAAGGTCCGTTGCGACAGGTTGCTGTGCCCGACATTCAGGTATGCGGTTCCAAGGGGCAGATGTCTGCGCGCAAGTGCGGCCAAGCCAGTGCGCAGACACCGCCCAACGGCACATCTCCGTAGATCCGCCTCGGCCCGCGCGCGGGGCCGCGGCACACGGCGCGACAGGCGGCCCAGCGTATCCACCGGCCCCCATTCGGTAAGTCCGGCCAGGCGTGGTCGCAGGTCAGACAGCGCGGCGCCGGGAACGAGGAGGTATCCCAGCGCGGTCCGGCACAACCCAAAGACCGGTACATCTAAGGCGAGCAAGCCATCGAGATAGGCCAGCTCGACCCGATCAATTCCAGAGAATGGACCGCGTCCGGCGCGACTGACCAGACGGGTGATGTCCAGACAGTATGCGGGCGAACGCGGCGTCAGTGGCAGCCCCTATTGGGCGGCTTTTTCCAGGGCCATCATGTCACGCAGATAGCGGTGGAAGTCGTCGCGCAGGTCGTCGCGCGCCAGGCCAAAGGCAACGGTCGCTTGCAGGAACCCGGCCTTTGAACCGCAGTCAAAACGCTGACCATTGAAGCGCAGGCCATAGACCGGACGGTCTTCCGCGATCTCTTGCGCGATCGCATCGGTCAGCTGGATTTCACCACCTGCGCCGCTGTCGGTCTGGTCAAGGTTGCGCATCACGTCGGGCGACAGGATGTAGCGCCCAATCACGGCGAGGTTCGACGGCGCTGTGCCAGGGGCCGGCTTTTCCACCATGCTGCGGATCTGAACGAGCGACCCCATGTCTTCGGACACGTCCAGCACGCCATAGGCCGAAGTTTCCGCCGGGGGGACTTCCATCGCGGCAACCATGGAGCCACCGGTGTTCTCATAGGCCTCGATCATCTGCTGCAGGCAGGGGCGTTCGGCGGCTATCACATCATCGGGCAGGATCACGGCAAACGGCTCATCCCCGATCAGGCGACGCGCGCACCAGACCGCGTGGCCCAGGCCCATCGGCTTGTTCTGGCGAATATAGGCGATCGACCCCGATGCCATATTCGTTGCTTCCAGCGTTTCGAGAAGATCGGTTTTGCCCTTGGCGCGCAGAGAGTCTTCCAGGCCGGGGGCGTTGTCGAAATAGTCTTCCAGCGCGCTTTTCCCGCGCGAGGTCACGAAAATAAACTCTTCGATGCCCGCGGCACGGGCTTCGTCAATGGCGTATTGAATCAGCGGACGGTCCACCAATGTCATGATCTCTTTCGGGATCGACTTGGTTGCCGGAAGGAAGCGCGTGCCCATGCCCGCGACCGGAAAGACCGCCTTCGTCACCTTGCGATTCATAAAAATCCCCTCGTTAACTCTGTCCTGTAACCACCAGCGACCATCGCTGGAGGAGCGGCGCCACATTGTGCGGACAATCTGTCGAAAACATGACCAACTCGAACCAACCACTCCTATTGATCATTTTTGCGGCAATCCACGGATTTTCGCAACACGCTGGCGCTCGATTTGAACGCGGTCGTTGAAGCTGTGCATCGAAAAGAGGCGTTCTGAGCGCACAGAGCGGCCAAATATGCCGCCAGTCTGCTCCCAATAGCCTGGGGCGCGATATCGGACATGGTGAAACAGTGTTGACGGGCTGAGCAGGAAAACGCTGACCCGGACATTATTGTCCACCAGCGACGCAGCCTTCGCGCGCACGCGCCTGGCCTGCCACGGGCGACCGCTGAGAATCACACTGTCCGCAAATGCCGGTGCGATCGGCGCGAACCCTGCGGCTCTCGCCCCGTCCCACCCCGGTGCACCGTCTCGGCCCGTGCCGTCCTGCGCGCCGGTGTCGAAGCCTGCCAGCAGGCGCCCCACATCTTCCGGCGTGCAGGTTCCCGCCACCATGTGGCGAAGCAATCGTTTCTCTTCCCCAAGCCGCAGGTCCGCGAGGGCCTGATCGAAGCGGTCGCCAGGGGCATGCCGTTTCAGGTAGTAGGCAGCACTTGCGCCAATCTCGTGCAGGTCGACAGGCACCCGACGCTTGGCGCGGCGTTGGGACGGGGCCATCACATGTACGACTTGCGCCAGGGGGACCAGAATAGTCTGACCACCAGCCTTGCCGAGCCGCACATTCAGATCGGCATCATCCAGGTAAAAGCGATAGGCGGGGTCAAACCCTCGCAACTCGGCCAGAACCGACCGCCGGTAGGCGCAATTTGTCCCCTCGGTTCGGAGCCACATCCCGTCGGGCGTCTCGGGGCTTCGCGGACGGTCCCCTTCGAAAGCAAGCGTGTGATGCTGGCCCAACGCATCAATCGCGCGTGCGCGCCATTGATAGCTGATCCCGTTCCGTCCCCGTACAAAGCCACCCGTCGCAGCGACATCAGCGGTGTCGAACGGGGCGACAAGGCGGGCGAGCCAGGTGGGTTCAGCAAAGGCATCGTCATCAATGAACGCGATAATATCGCCACCGGCGGCGGTCAGCCCGGCATTGCGGGCGGCCGCAATGTTGGGTTCATCGAATTGAACGAGGCGCAAGCCCGCGCAATGGGGGTGCCCTTTCGCGACGGATACCCCCGCCGGGTCAGCGACCACGACGATCTCAAATGGTGGATGGATCTGTTGAGCAAGCGCCGACAGGCACAGGCTCAACTCATCAGGCCGCCCGCGTGAGACGACGATAACGCTGACGCGGTCTGCCCCCATCGGCCCCGCGCCGCCCGGTCAGGCGCTGGCAGGCTGAAGCGCGACCCCAGGGGCATAGCCGATGAAGAACGGGTTCTCATAGCCGGGCTTGCCGTATTGGAGCGGGGTGTGATCGTCGAAGCGAACGACCTGGCCCCCGGCGCCTTGCAGCACAGCCTGTCCCGCGGCCGTATCCCATTCCATGGTGCGTCCGAGCCGGGGATAGAAATCCGCCTCACCCGCGGCAACAAGGCAGAATTTAAGCGAGGATCCCGCGCTTTTCATATCGGCGATCTGGTAGCGGTTGATATAGTCGTCCGTCGCCGCATCCCGGTGCGACTTCGATGCAACCACGCGCAGGGCCGAACCGTTGGGGTCAGCCACATTCAGGTCGCGCGTTTCCCCCACAGCCGCCTTGTCGAATGGGCCGGTCTCTTCCACCGTCTGGCCATCGGCGCGGGTGAAGAACATGCGCTCCTTCGCGGGGGCATAGACCACGCCTCGCAGGGGTACGCCGTCCTTCACATAGGCGATGTTGACGGTGAAATCGCCGCGGCGTTGCACAAATTCCTTCGTACCATCCAGGGGATCGACGATCAGAAACTCATCGGCTGCGGTATTGTGCGTCGCGGCCTGTTCCTCAGTGATCAGCGTCACATCGGGAAAGGCTGCCCGCAGGCCTGCGGAGATCAGCGCATCGGCTTTCTCATCGGCTTCGGTCACCGGGCTGTCATCCGATTTCGCGCGCACGTCGAAATCCTCTGCCGCGTAGACATCCATGATGAGATCGCCTGCTTCCAAAGCAAGACGGCGCATCGTGCGTTCAAGCAACTCAAAATCCACGGTTGGGCGCTCCTCGGCCTATGAAGTGTTGGGATGATTGCAAACAATCACGGCTGACTTATGATGCGGAGGTAAGCAAACGGCAAGAATTCCGAGACACAAGCGGGTTAACCGTTTCCCTGAGGCAGTCAGTCATGTTCGAACGGCGCGAATTGAACGGAACTCTCGGTGCAGCCGGGAATGTTCTGTCGCTGATTTTCCACAACACCGTCCGCACGGTGCGCAAGACGCATGGCAATGCAGTGGCGGCGCTGGTGGTGAACATCCTTCAGATCGTGCTGATGGTCGCGATTTTCTACTACATGTTCACGATCCTCGGCCTGCGCCAGATGGCGGTGCGCGGGGATTTCCTGCTGTATGTGATGAGCGGGATCTTCATGTTCATGGTGCATGTGAAGGCCATGAATGCGGTGATGAAGTCGGAAGGTCCGACATCCGCGATGATGCAGCATTTGCCGATGAACACGGCCATTTCCATCGCGGCCGAGGCGCTTGGGTCCCTTTATATTCAGGTTCTCGCGGTCTTTTTGATCCTTTATGTGTATCACCTGGGTTGGGGTCCGATTGAGATCATCGATCCCATCGGGGCCTTCTCGATGCTGCTGTTGTCCTGGTTTTCGGGGGTGGCCGTCGGCGTGGTGATGTTGGCATTGAAGCCCTGGTTTCCCACCGTCATCCCCATGGTCGCGCAGCTATATATGCGGGCGAATATGTTTGCGTCTGGCAAGATGTTTCTGGCCAATACCCTGCCAGCCTACATGCTGCCCGTGTTCGATTGGAACCCGCTGTTTCACACGATCGACCAGTCGCGCGGGTTCACGTTCATCAACTACAACCCCCACTTCTCGTCCCTGACCTATCCGCTTTATGTTGCGATCGTGCTTCTGGTGATTGGCCTGATGGGTGAATTCTTCACGCGGAAGAACGCCTCGGCGAGTTGGATGGCCCGCCAGTAGGACCGGCGACGCGTAGGGTCAGGTTCAGCCGACCGCCGTTTTGCAACAGGGGCGAGGTGTTGGGCTTGATCCGGTCGATACCGTGATAGGCCATCCGCGCCGCCCCTGACAAGACGACAACATCCCCCGACCGAAGCCAGACACTGCTCGACGGACTGCGGCCTTTTGGCGTGGCGATCCGAAACAGACCGTCGTCGCCAAGCGAGATTGAGACCACCGGCCAGTCGAACTCGGCCTCATCCCGGTCTTGATGCAATCCCATCCGGGCAGAACCGTCATAGTAGTTGACCAGACAGCAATCGGGATCGCGGGGTGTGCCTGAGACGTCGCGCCAAACCCGAAGGATGCCGTCTGGGATGGCGGGCCACGGGGTGCCATTGGGGTGCGCCGGTTGATAGCGATAGCCGCCCTTGTCCGACACCCAGCCCAACGTCCCGGCAGAGGTCATGCGCACCGACATCTTTTGCCCCGACGCGGTGACGGGGTGAAAGAGCGGGGCCTGCGCAACAACCGACCTTACGGCAGCCACCAGATCGGCTTGGGTCGCGGCATCGAGATAGCCGCTGAACACCTGCGCCCCGTTCAATTCCAGCGGTTCCAGTTTCCCCCCAAGCCCCATCCCACTTGCCCGTTTCTCACCCAAATTCATCATTTCTGCGCGCTTGCAGCGCTAGACACTGCTCCCTATATACCCCCAGAACGCGGTCAGGGCAGTGTCTTGGCCGAACTCTGGGATCGGGATCTGGCGCCACAATGGGCCGGGTTCCACATCATCGCCTGAAGAGAGGGTAAAGAGCATGGCCAAAGTCATTGGTATCGACCTTGGGACAACCAACAGCTGCGTCGCAATCATGGACGGGTCGCAGCCGCGCGTCATCGAAAACTCGGAAGGGGCACGGACGACCCCGTCGATCGTCGCGTTCACGGACAACGAACGCCTTGTAGGTCAGCCAGCCAAGCGTCAGGCGGTGACCAACCCCGAAAACACCGTCTTTGCCGTCAAGCGCCTGATCGGCCGCCGTGTCGATGATGCGGAAGTGACCAAAGACAAGAACATCGTCCCTTACAACATTGTCGACGGCGGCAATGGCGACGCCTGGGTCGAGGCTGGTGGCGAAAAGTACAGCCCCAGCCAGATCTCAGCCTTTATCCTGCAGAAGATGAAGGAAACGGCCGAAAGCTACCTTGGCGAAGACGTGACGCAGGCGGTGATCACCGTACCTGCCTATTTCAACGACGCCCAGCGTCAGGCGACGAAGGACGCGGGCAAGATCGCAGGGCTTGAAGTTCTGCGGATCATCAACGAACCCACCGCTGCTGCGCTCGCCTATGGCCTCGACAAGAAAGAGTCGAAGACGATTGCTGTCTACGACCTTGGCGGCGGTACGTTCGACATCACCATTCTGGAAATCGACGACGGCCTGTTTGAGGTGAAGTCCACCAACGGGGATACGTTCCTGGGTGGTGAAGACTTCGACATGCGGATCGTCAACTACCTGGCCGATGAGTTCAAAAAGGAGAACTCGGTCGACCTGACGAAGGACAAGATGGCCCTGCAGCGCCTGAAAGAGGCGGCGGAGAAGGCCAAGATCGAACTGTCGTCGTCCAGCCAGACCGAGATTAACCAGCCCTTTATCTCGATGGGGTCGGACGGTCAGCCGCTGCACATGGTGATGAAGCTGACCCGGGCGAAGCTCGAGTCGCTCGTCTCTGATCTCATCAAGAACTCGATCAAGCCCTGCCAGGCTGCGCTCAAGGATGCCGGTCTGTCCAAGGACGATATCGATGAGGTCGTGCTGGTCGGCGGTATGACCCGTATGCCGAAGGTTATCGAAGAGGTGACCAAGTTCTTCGGCAAGGAACCGCATAAGGGCGTGAACCCCGATGAGGTCGTGGCCATGGGCGCCGCGATCCAGGCTGGTGTTCTGCAGGGCGACGTCAAAGACGTGGTTCTTCTGGACGTCACGCCGCTGTCGCTGGGCATCGAGACGCTGGGTGGCGTGTTCACCCGCCTGATCGACCGCAACACGACGATCCCGACGAAGAAGTCTCAGATCTTCTCGACCGCCGAGGATAACCAGAACGCCGTGACGATCCGGGTGTTCCAGGGTGAACGTGAGATGGCCGCGGACAACAAGATCCTCGGTCAGTTCAACCTTGAAGACATCCCGCCCGCCCCGCGCGGTCTGCCCCAGATCGAGGTGACGTTCGACATCGACGCCAACGGCATTGTATCGGTCAGCGCCAAGGACAAGGGCACCGGCAAGGAACAAAACATCACGATCCAGGCCTCGGGCGGTCTGTCGGATGACGAGATCGAACAGATGGTCCAGGAAGCCGAGGCGAATGCCGAGGCCGATAAGGAGCGGAAAGAACTTGTCGAAGCCAAGAACCAGGCTGAAAGCCTGATCCATTCGACAGAGAAGTCGATGGAAGAGCATTCCGACAAGGTCGACCCGACCACCATCGAGGCGATCGAACTGGCCATTGCGGCTCTGAAGGATGATCTGGAGAAAGAGGACGCTGGCAAAATCAAGTCCGGCATCCAGAACGTCACCGAGGCCGCGATGAAGCTGGGCGAGGCGATCTACAAGGCCGAGCAAGAGAAATCGGGCGGCGCCGAGCCGGAAGGTGAAGATGAACCGCGCGGTGTGGACGACGACATCGTGGATGCCGATTTCGAAGATCTCGACGACGACAAGCGCGCCTCGTAACGGTGCTTTGCAGATGCGGCAGGCCGGTCCGCAATCATGGGCCGGCCTGATGCATTGAGGGGTGAAATCTGATGGCAAAGCGCGATTATTACGAGGTTTTGGGCGTCTCGAAAGGCGCTGGTGCCGACGAGATCAAGAAGGCGTACCGCACCAAGGCGAAAGAGCTGCACCCGGACCGCAACGCGGACAATCCGCAGGCCGAGGCGCAGTTCAAGGAAGCCAACGAAGCCTATGAGGTTCTGAAAGACGCCGACAAGAAGGCGGCCTATGACCGGTTTGGCCATGCCGCGTTTGAAGGCGGCATGGGCGGCGGGCCCCGTGGCGGTCAATACGGCAACGGTGACTTTGCCAGCGCCTTCTCAGACGTTTTCGACGATCTCTTCGGTGATTTCATGGGCGGTGGCCGCGGCGGCCGACAGCGCGCGGTTCGCGGCTCAGACCTGCGCTACAACCTGCGGATCACGCTGGAAGAGGCGTTTCAGGGCCTCGCCAAAACCATCAGCGTGCCCACCCTCGTCACTTGCGACACTTGCTCTGGCACCGGGTCCGAAGGCGGCGCGGAACCCACGACCTGCCCGACCTGCTCGGGCATGGGCAAGGTGCGCGCGCAACAAGGTTTCTTCACGGTCGAACGCACCTGCCCCACCTGTTCGGGCACCGGCCAGATCATCAAGAACCCCTGCAAGGTGTGCGGCGGCGCGGGCCGGACGCAGAAAGAACGCTCACTCAGCGTGAACATCCCTGCGGGTGTTGAGACCGGCACACGGATCCGCCTGGCCGGGGAGGGCGAAGCCGGGATGCGTGGAGGGCCGACAGGCGATCTCTATATCTTCATCGAAGTGGAAGAGCATCCGCTGTTCCAGCGCGAAAGCCAGCACCTTTATTGCCGCGTGCCCGTCAGTATGACAGCCGCCGCAATGGGGGGCGAGATTGAGGTGCCGACGATCGACGGGGGCCGTAGCCGGGTAAAAGTGCCCGCAGGCAGCCAGTCGGGCAAACAGATGCGCCTGCGCAGTAAAGGCATGCCAATGCTGCGGGGCGGCGGCACAGGGGACATGTTCATCGAATTGGCGGTTGAGACGCCGGTGAACCTGACCTCGCGCCAGAAAGAGCTGCTGAAAGAGTTTGAGAAGCTGTCAAAGACCGAGACGAACCCCGAAAGCTCGGACTTTTTCTCAGCCGTGAAAAACTTCTGGGACAGTATGAAAAGCTGACAGTCCCTGCCCCGTTAACGCGCCATTAAGCGTAAACGGGGCAGCGTCTGTCATGCCCCGCGACGATCCCCAAGCCCAGCATACGCTTCCCCTTTTTCAGAAATCTCCATCGGCGCCAAAACAGGCGCCGTCCTACCTGCGCGACCACCGCAAGCGCCTGCGTGACCGGTTTCTGACCGGCGGCGCAGAGGCCATGCCGGATTATGAGTTGTTGGAGCTTGTCTTGTTCCGCGCGATCCCCCGGCAGGATGTCAAACCCCTGGCCCGCCGGCTGATGGACCGGTTCGGTGATTTCAATCGCGTCGTCTCGGCCTCGCCCAAGCGGCTTATGGAAACCCAAGGCGTGGGCTCGCGTGTGGTCGAAGAGCTCAAGATCGTCGAAGCGGCGGCCCATCGTTTGGCCCGCGCGCGGGTGATGGGGCGGCCCGTCGTCTCAAGCTGGCAGGCGCTGCTGGATTATTGCCAGACCACGATGGCCCTGCGCGAGACCGAGCAGTTTCGTGTGCTCTATCTCGACACGCGAAATACAATCATCGCGGATGAGGAGCAGGCCCAGGGCACGGTCGATCACGTGCCGGTCTACCCGCGCGAGGTCGTGAAACGTGCTTTGGAGTTGAATGCTTCGGCCCTGATCCTGGTGCATAACCACCCCTCTGGCGATCCCACGCCCAGCCAGGCCGACATCGACATGACCGAACGTATCCGCAAGGCGGCGGACGTCCTGTCGATCACGCTGCACGATCACCTTGTGATCGGTCAGTCACGCGAGTTGTCCTTCCGATCCGAGGGGTATCTCTAGGGTCCTGATCCTACCGCACCCAGACCTCGACCCGGCGATTGACCTTCTGCCCCCAGGCGTCTTCGTCGCACGCCATAGGCATCGCTTCGCCAAACCCGTCCGCGCCAAGGCTGACGGAAAACAGCGCCGTCGTATCGGTGACCGCTGCGACGGCATCGCGAACGGCTTCGGCCCGCCGCAAGGAAAGGCGGCGATTGTCGGACGCGCGTCCGCGGCCATCGCTGAAGCCTGCAAAGAGCAGGGACTGTCCATCGAACCGCCCTCGCTCAATCTCGGCGGCCAGTAGGGCGATATTCGCCCGTGACTGGGCATCGAGCGTGGTGGAACCACCGTCAAACCGAAACGACAAGGCCAGCCGCGCCGCGCCATCCAGCGCGGCCACCATCCGCTTCAACTCATCCGCCCCGATCTCCTCCCCGCTGTTCAGGATCGCTTTGGCAAGCCGATCCCCCTGGCGCGACAGCGGGTGCGTCTCCGGCGACTGATCGACATAGCCAGCGTCGCGCACCGCAATCTGTGCCTCAGGCGTCTGGCTGAACGACAAAAACTCACGCGCGATCCGGGGCAGGCGGCGGGCAGGGGTATAGAGGAAATGGGGCACCGTCAGGGGATAGTCTTCGGCCTTCAGCGCCGTCACGCTGGGCCGGTTCTGATACCCGCAAGAACCAGTCAGCCCGAGCGACCGCGCATTGCCTGTTTCTGAAAACCGGCTGATCCCGATGGCCAGCGGATCGGCCGCCACCGCATCTGCCAGGTCCCGCGCGGTGTCGTGGCGCGTGATGTCAGGGGCCAGTGACGCGCGCTGCGGGCGCATCACTGATCTGACGAACATCCGCGACAGCCCCGTGCCCCCGCGCAAGAGATGGAGCGTGATGGGGGCATCGTCCCCATCCAAAGCGGACCAGTTGGTGATTTCGCCAGAGTACGCGCGGGCAAGATCGTCGAGCGGGATCGCGCGGACCGGGTTTTCGGGCGAGACGATGGGGACCAGTGCATCAAGCGCGATGATGCGGCTGCGCGCGGGGTTGCCCATATCGCCCAGCCCCGCCTCAAGCGCGCGGGTGCGTTCAGCCTCGGATATCTCGCGGAACGACATGGCAATCGTGGCCTGCTCGGCCAAGAGATCGGCAAAGCCTTCATCCGAACTGCTGACGCGGAACCGGATCCGCGCCGCCAGCGCATCACGGGCCGGATCAGTCAGCTCATAGGTGAAATGGCTATCGTCTTCGACCACCCGGCGCACGCCGTAGCCTTCGCGCTGGGCAAAAGCTTCGAGAAGGGCGGGCAACAGGGTCGATCCCGTCTCGGACGCGCCGGACACCATGAACTCCGAGACAAAGGCCGCCGGGTCCGGGCACGCCGCGCCCTCGCACGCAACACCCGCCCCATCGATCGTCAATACCCCATAGATCGAGTCGATCTGGTAGAACTCACCATCAAAATCCAGAAGGGTGCCAGACACTTCAAGCGCGCCATCGCGCGCGGTCAGGCGCACCTCTTGCGCGACCGCAAAGAGGGGGATGGAAAACAGGAATGCCGCGACAAGCCCTGTCGCGCGTTGCCATGTCATCGGATTTTGGTGCCGCCAGATCCCTAGTTCAGCGCAACTCTCAGGTCTTGCAGCACGTTTTTCAACACCAGAATGTCGCCCACCGCCTCGCATCCGGGCATGGCGACGCTGACATCGATGTGCCGCAACGGGCCGGACCTGCGGGTCTGGAACGCGTTGGCGGTGACATGGTTGCCGCAGGTGGCGTCGGTGACATGCGCCTCGATCTGGAGGCGGACAACGCCGGTGCGTCCGAACTGACCGGTCGGAAAGGAATAGATCTCGGCCCGCGGGGCGCCGGGTACGTCAAGATCGCCAAGCTGCACGAGGTAGCCGCCAAATCCGGGCGTTCCTGGGGCGATCCCGCTAGAGGATGCCGCCGAAACGTGACCCACAGATCCCGGGCTGGCACCGAACTCAAGCGCGTGGATCGACAGTTGCTGATCCGCCGAGGTTTGCAGTGCCACCCGCTCATGCCCGCGCATGTTCTGGACGGGCACGACGGCATGTATCGCGTCATGGCCCGCAAGAGACACCTGGAACTCCGCCGGGTTGGCAAGGACCGGCACGTCAATCGACAGGGCGCCGGTGCGGTCGGTGGTCATGGCGAACGCAAGGCCCGCATGGGAGATATCGACCCGGGCTTCACGATCACATGGGGCGGTGAGCTCCAGATGCGCCACCGCGCCCGGTTTTGCCGTGGCCGACAGGCGGGGGCGGCAATCCATGCCCATCCGATCCAGCCCATACTCTTGCGCGCTGCGCGGTTTGCGCATCGTGTCGTCGGGCAGCAGCGGACGCGCACCGGACAGATCGGGCAGGGTTGCGGGCACCAACGCAACGTTGGGCGCGCGGGGCGCAAAAAACGATCCCGGTGCCTGCCGTTCGCTGGGGGTCGGGTCAGCGGATTGCAGCGCAGAAGAAAGCGTGGACGTCTCAATGTAAGAAAGGGGCAGCGGCTGGTCGAGCGGGCGCGGATCCGGCGTGGCAACCCGGTTTGCCCCGGCGATGCCGCTTTGCATGAAATGCCCGGCCCCGATGGCGATCACAAAGGTGATGGCAGCCGTGATCGCTTGCCGCTTCTGAAATCTCTTCATTGTCTGTCCCGCCAGGTCTTGCGGGGAACATGGCCGTGAATTGGGACGATCATGTGTCGGCTGAAACAGTTCACGCGGCCCGTCGGCGGAGGATCGCCTTACAAGATTTAACGCAGATCCCAAGATGCAGCGGTCACGCCAAAGGCGGCCACAAGCACCCGCCACAGTCCTGCCACATTTGCCCCCGTTTACAGGGGCTTAACCACCGAATTGCCGCAATTCACGCGAGTCGCCCGTGGCAGTGTTTGAACTTCTTGCCCGATCCGCAGGGGCAGGGATCGTTGCGCCCCGGATTGCCCCAGGTGGACCGGTCGTTTTCATCAAAACCTTCGATCGCGGCCCCTGCCTTTGCCCCCGCCACAGCGCCTGCAGACGCCGCCGCCGCTGCGCTGGCTGCTTGCTGCATCGCGGCCTGCCGGGCCTCGATCTCACGCCGCATGGCCTCTTGCTCTTCGGGCGTCATCGGCCGGATCTGCGCCAGCTTTTGCGTCACCTCCTCGCGCAGCCCGTCCAGAAGGCTCTCGAACAGTTGGAAGCCTTCGGTCTTGTATTCGTTCAGCGGGTCACGCTGGGCATAACCACGGAAACCCACGACCGAGCGCAGGTGTTCCAGCGTCAACAGATGTTCACGCCATTTCGCATCAATGGTCTGCAGTAGGATCTGCTTTTCGATCGACCGCATCGCCTCTGGCCCGAACTGCGCGGCCTTTGCGGCCATGGCCTCGTTTGAGGCCTTATACAGCCGCTCGCGCACCTCCGCGTCATCCACACCTTCTTCATCGGCCCACTCAACCACAGGCACGTCGAGGCCAACCTTCTCGACCAGCATGTCGTGCAGGGCTTCGGTTTCCCACTGATCGGCATAGCTTTTGGGCGGCATGTAGGTATCGACCAGGTCGTCGATGACCTGATGACGCATGTCTTCGGCGATTTCGGAGATCTCTTCGGCTTCCATGATTTCAAGCCGCTGCGAAAAGATCACCTTCCGCTGCTCGTTCATCACGTCGTCGAACTTCAAAAGCTGCTTGCGGATATCGAAGTTGCGCCCCTCGACCTTGGCCTGCGCCTTTTCCAGCGACTTGTTCACCCAAGGGTGCACAATCGCCTCGCCTTCCTTCATGCCCAGCGACGACAGCACCTTGTCGAGTCGCTCCGATCCGAAGATCCGCATCAGATCGTCTTCCAGCGACAGATAGAACACCGACCGCCCCGGGTCGCCCTGACGGCCTGACCGCCCGCGCAACTGGTTGTCGATCCGGCGGCTTTCATGGCGTTCAGTGGCCAGAACAAACAGACCACCCGCGGCCTTCACCGCCTCTTCATCGCTGGCGTGTTCGGCTTCGATCTTGGCCCGCACTTCGTCGGGGTTTGCATCTGGGTCCGCGGCGATGGCTTCCATCACCTTGAACTCGACATTTCCGCCCAGTTTGATGTCCGTCCCCCGACCGGCCATGTTGGTGGCGATGGTCACGGCACCCAGCTTGCCCGCATCGGCCACGATCTGGGCCTCTTGTTCGTGTTGGCGGGCGTTCAGGACGTTGTGTTTAACACCGGCTTTGTCGAGCAGATTGGACAGGATTTCCGATTTCTCGATGGACGTCGTCCCCACCAGAACTGGCTGACCCTTTTCATTGGCTTTTTTGATCTTGTTGACGATGGCGTCGTATTTCTCTGCCGTCGTGCGATAGACCTGATCATGCTCATCCACCCGCGCAATCGGCATGTTGGTCGGCACTTCGATCACGCCTAGGCCATAGATCTGCTGAAATTCCTCGGCCTCGGTCGCCGCCGTTCCGGTCATCCCGCCCAGCTTGTTGTACAGACGAAAGTAGTTCTGGAAGGTCACGCTGGCCAAAGTCACGTTTTCGGGCTGGATCGGCACGCCTTCCTTGGCCTCAATCGCCTGGTGCAGGCCGTCCGACAGACGCCGCCCCGGCATCATCCGGCCCGTGAATTCATCGATCAGGATCACCTCGCCATCGCGGACGATGTATTCCTTGTCCTTCTGGAACAGGATATGCGCGCGCAGCCCCTGGTTCACGTGGTGAACGATGGTGGTCGATTCCGGATCATAAAGGGTCTGTTCCTCGGGCAGGATGCCTGCCTCGTGTAGACGCGCCTCCAGAAACTCGTTCCCCTCATCGGTGTAGGTCACGTTCCGGGTTTTCTCATCCAACTCGTAGTGATCTTCACTCACCTCGGGGATGATCTTGTCGATGGTCTGATAGAGCTCAGATCGATCCTGGCTGGGGCCCGAGATGATCAGGGGCGTCCGCGCCTCGTCGATCAGGATCGAATCCACCTCATCCACGATGGCAAAGTTGTGCCCGCGCTGGTTCATATCCTTCAGTTCGGACTTCATGTTGTCGCGCAGATAGTCGAACCCAAGCTCATTGTTGGTGGCATAGGTGATGTCTGCGGCATAGGCAGCTTTCTTTTCCTCCTCGGGCTGGCGCGGATAGACGACGCCCGTCGTCAGCCCCAACGCGCCATAGACCTTGCCCATCCATTCCGCATCTCGCTTGGCGAGGTAGTCGTTGACCGTGACGATATGCACGCCCTTGCCTGAAAGCGCGTTGAGATAGGCCGGGAAGGTCGCGACCAGTGTCTTACCTTCGCCCGTCTTCATCTCGGCAATGTTGCCCTTGTGCAGGAAGATCCCGCCCATCAGCTGCACATCAAAGGCCCGCAAGCCTAAGGCCCGTTTCGCCGCTTCCCGGCAATTCGCAAATGCCTCTGGCAGCAGACTGTCCAAATCCTCCCCGTTCTGCGCACGCTGGCGCAATTCGTTCGTCTTCTCGATGATCCCCTCATCGGTCAGTCCCGCAAACTCATCCTCCAGTGCATTGATTGCTTTCACTAGGGGGAAGGTCTGTTTGACCTTTCGGTCATTGGGTGTGCCGAAAACCTTTTTCGAGAGGGTTCCGAGTCCGAGCATATTCATTCAGCCTTTGGGCGCATTTGACAGGATCGTGTGAGGGGATGCGCTTGCCCGCGCCTCTGGCCCGCCATAGAAGACAGGGGAAGGCGGCCCCTCATAGGACTAACGCGATGTAAGGGCCATCATAGAACGTGTCAACGTCGCGGACCGGCGCGGCCACTCCAAAGGAATTTCCCATGCTACTCCGCACCCCCGTTCTTGCCGTTGCCGCAACGCTGATGGCCATGGCGACACCCCTCAGCGCTCAGGATGATGCGCCCACGGCAGATACCGTGGTCGCAACGGTCGGCGATGTTGAACTCACGCTGGGTCACATGATCGTTTTGCGCTCGCGCCTACCCGAGCAGTATCAGCAATTACCGAACGAAGTCCTTTTCGACGGGATCCTGGATCAGATCATTCAGCAGGCAGTGATCGGTGCAGCCATGGGCGATCTGTCCCGCCAGAACGCGTTGGCCATCGAGAATGAGGAACGCGCGCTCTTGGCCTCGCAACTGATCGATCAGGTGGCGGCGAATGCGGTCACCGATGACGCCCTTCAAGCGGCCTATGACGAAACCTTCGGCAGCCAGGAACCCGAAACCGAATACAATGCCTCCCACATTCTGGTGGAAACCGAAGAAGCCGCCCGTGCGCTGATCGAAGAGTTGGGCAATGGTGCCGATTTCGCCGAACTCGCGCGTGAGCATTCGACCGGGCCGTCGGGCCCCAACGGCGGATCGCTGGGGTGGTTTGGCGCCGGCATGATGGTGCCCCCGTTCGAAGCGGCCGTCGTCACGCTGGAACCTGGCGCCGTCACCCAGGATCCCGTGCAGACCCAGTTCGGGTGGCACGTCGTCATCCTGAACGAGACCCGCGTAAAGGATGCCCCGGCCCTGGAAGATGTGCGTGCGGACCTGGAGAACCAGATCACACGCGAGGCGATTGAAGCCCGTGTGGCCGAGCTGACCGACACCGCCGACATCACGCGCGCCGATGTCAGCGGTATCGACCCTTCGGTTCTGAGCGACCTGTCCCTGGTGGCTGAGTAGGCGGTTTGGCCGGGCCCGTTTCGCCCCTGGCGCCACCAGGCGGCTTCCCCGCGCTTCCCGTTGTGGATGGCGTCCGGTTTGCCAGTGTTGAGGCTGGCGTGCGCTATTCCGGTCGGCGCGATGTCATGCTCGCCGTGATGGATCCGGGCACAGTTGTTGCCGGGGTCTTCACCCGCTCTGCCACGCGGTCTGCACCCGTCCTCGATTGCGAGGCAAAGATAGCCGGGACATCGGACAAGGGTGCCGCGGTCCTCGTCAACTCCGGCAATGCCAACGCCTTTACCGGGGCCCACGGCACCGGGTCTGTCGCTGCGATCACCGCGGCCATAGAAGTCGCCACCGGTGTTCCGGCCGACCGGGTGTTCACCGCGTCCACCGGGGTGATCGGGGAACGGCTGCCCGAGGATCGGATCACCGGCAAGCTTGCGGAATTGGCCGGGCAGCTTTCCCCGGACGGTATCCAAGGCGCGGCTGAAGCCATCATGACCACCGACACCTTCGCCAAAGGGGCCAGCCGGTCCGCCCAAATCGGTGGTGAACGCGTCACCATCACGGGCATCGCCAAGGGCTCTGGCATGATCGCGCCGGATATGGCGACGATGCTGGTCTTCATCTTCACCGATGCCGTCATCAGCCAGCCCGCCCTGCAGGCGATGGTGTCACGGCTGAACGCTCAGACTTTCAACTGCATCACGGTCGATGGCGATACCTCGACGTCTGATACCCTGCTCGTCGCGGCAACGGGCCAGTCCGGGGTGTCTGTCGAAGGTTCCGACGCGTTCGAGGCGGCGTTGCACGGCGTAATGCGCGACCTGGCCCACCTGGTGGTGCGCGACGGCGAAGGGGCGACGAAGTTCGTCACGATCAATGTCACCGGTGCGCAAAACACGGGCGACGCGCGCACCGTTGGCCTCGCCGTCGCAAACTCCCCCCTCGTCAAGACCGCGATCGCGGGGGAAGATCCGAACTGGGGCCGTATTGTCATGGCCGTGGGCAAGTCCGGCGCCACCGCAGATCGTGACAGGTTGTCCATCACCTTTGGCGACACACTGGTTGCTGAAAAGGGCTGGGTGTCACCAGATTACCGCGAAGAAGACGCAGCAGCCCACATGAAAGGCGACGAGATTACGATCGGCGTCGACCTGGGCCTTGGGACAGCTGACGCCACCGTCTGGACCTGCGATCTGACCGCCCGTTACATCGAGATCAACGCCGATTATCGCTCATGAAAACCGTCCTTGTCAGCGCCGCGGCCCTTATTGACCGCGATGGCCGCGTCCTGCTCGCGCAACGTCCCGAGGGCAAATCCATGGCCGGGTTGTGGGAATTTCCGGGCGGCAAGGTTGAGCCGGGGGAGACGCCGGAGGCCGCCCTGGTCCGCGAACTGGAAGAAGAGCTGGGGATCAGCACGTGGGAAAGCTGCCTCGCCCCGCTGACCTTCGCCAGCCACAGCTATGACGACTTCCATCTCCTGATGCCCCTCTTTGCCTGTCGGAAGTGGGAGGGGATCCCGGTATCGCGGGAAGGCCAGGCCCTTACATGGGCGCAGGGCCGCGATCTGCGGGACTTTCCGATGCCGCCGGCAGATATCCCCCTGATCCCGATCCTGCGTGACTGGTTGTAGGGTGGTGTGATGCGATCCTGGCTTCGTGCGTTGAACCATCGCCGCAAACAGGCGCGGATTTCGCGCCGTGCGCCTGTGAAAACGCGATGGGGGTTTCAGTTCGTGGGCCCAGCCACCATGCAGTCCGGCAGCTTTGAACAGGCCAGTGTCGATCTGACGGCCCATCTGATCTGGCGCAGCGACCGGTTCGTCAATGTGGGCGCGAACGCGGGCTACTACTGCGCGATTGCCCAGACGCGGGATATCCCAACCGTCGCGATCGAGCCCAATCCCACGACCGTCGCATTGTTGCAGCGCAACATGCAGCTCAATGGCTGGGACCAGAACATCTCGGTCCTGCCTGTGGCCACGGGCGACCGGTCCGGCTTTATTGAGATCTTTGGCGAAGGAACCGGTGCGTCGGTTGTGCCGGGATGGGCCGGAAACCCCACCGTGGCGGGCAAGACGGTGCCCGTGGTGCGGTTGGAAACCGTGGTTCCGGCTCCAGCAATAGGTGAGAAGGTGTTCGTCCTGATGGATGTGGAGGGCTTTGAACTCGCGGCCCTCAAAGGCGCCAGAACACTTGTCGAAGCGACGTCAAAACCGGTCTGGATGGTCGAGATTTCGCGCACTGTGCATCAGCCCGACGGCGTGGGCACCAACCCCAACTTCGCCGAGACGATGATGCTGTTCCGCGATGCGGGGTACAGTGCTCTGGCCACTGAACGAGGGGCCCAGGACGTCACCTGGGACGCCCTGATCAGCGGCGAACACGCGTCTGCCGGCGACAACTTTGTCTTTTGCGACCAAGTCCTGAAGCAAGACTTGCTGGAGAAATTCAGCCAAGGCTGAGCGGTAACCGCTCAGCCCTAGGTCTATGCCAGCGTCCGCTCGATCTCTTCGCGTTCGAAGATCTCGATCACGTCGTCTTCGCGGATGTCCTCGTAATTCTCGAACGCCATGCCGCATTCTTGGCCCGATTGCACTTCGGCTACTTCATCCTTGAAGCGCTTCAGCGTTTTCAGCGTGCCCTCATGGATCACCACGTTGTCACGCAGCAGACGCACCCCGGCGGACCGGCGGGCAACGCCCTCGGTCACCAGACACCCGGCGACCTTGCCCACATTCGAGACCTTGAAGACCTCTTTGATCTGGGCGTAGCCGATGAAGTTCTCGCGCACTTCGGCCGAGAGCAAGCCGCTCGCGGCCGCCTTCACATCGTCCACCAGATCGTAGATCACCGAGTAATAACGGATCTCCACTCCCTTCTGGTTGGCCGTGTTCCGTGCCGTGGCATTGGCCCGCACGTTAAACCCGAACACCGGCGCACCGGAGGCCTCTGCCAGCCCGACATCGCTTTCGGTGATCGCACCCACGCCCGAATGCAGCACGCGCACGCGCACTTCGTCGTTGCCGATCTTCTCCATCGCTTGCACGATCGCCTCGGCCGAGCCCTGCACATCGGCTTTCACGAGGATTGGCATCTCGGCCACGTTCTCGTCCGCCTTGGCCTTGGCCATCATCTGTTCGAGCGTTGTGGCAGCACCAGCAGCCGCGCGTTTCTCTTTCGCCGCTTTCTCACGGTACTCCGCGATCTCACGCGCTTGAGCCTCGGTCTCGACCACGTTCAGCACGTCACCCGCTTCCGGCGTGCCATTCAGACCCAGAACCTCGACAGGAACCGAAGGCCCGGCTTCTTTCACGCGCTCGCCCTTGTCGTTCTCCATCGCGCGGACCTTGCCCCACTGTTCGCCGACAACAAAGATGTCGCCCTGGCGCAGGGTGCCGTTCTGGACAAGCACAGTCGCCACAGGCCCACGGCCCACATCCAACTGCGCCTCGATCACTGCGCCTTGCGCCGCGCGATCGGGGTTGGCTTTCAGTTCCAGAACCTCCGCCTGAAGCGCGATGGCTTCCAGCAGCGCGTCAAGCCCGGTGCCCTTGATTGCCGAAACCTCGACATCCTGTACCTCACCCGATAGCTTTTCGACGATCACTTCGTGCTGAAGCAGGTCGGTCCGCACTTTTTCGGGGTTGGCCTCTGGCCGGTCGATCTTGTTGATCGCGACGATCATTGGCACTTCGGCAGCCTTGGCGTGATTGATGGCTTCCACCGTCTGCGGCATCACCGCGTCATCGGCGGCCACCACCAGCACGACAATATCCGTCACCTGCGCCCCGCGCGCCCGCATCGACGTAAACGCCGCGTGGCCGGGGGTATCGAGGAAGGACAGCTTCGCGCCGTCATCGGTTTCCACCTGATAGGCGCCGATGTGCTGGGTGATCCCGCCCGCTTCGCCAGACACCACCTTGGCATTCCGGATCGCATCCAGAAGCGAGGTTTTGCCGTGGTCCACGTGGCCCATTACGGTAATGACTGGGGGCCGTGGCTTCAGATCGCCCTCGTCATCTTCGACGGTGGCAATCACGTCTTCCACATCAGCGTCACTCACGCGCACAACCTTGTGCCCGAACTCTTCGATGATGAGTTCGGCTGTGTCGGCATCAATCGTCTGGTTCTGCGTCGCCATGATGCCGTTGGTCATCAACGACTTCACAACGTCAGCCACGCGTTCCGCCATCCGGTTGGCCAGTTCGCTGACCATGATCGCTTCCGGCAGTTTGACCTCGCGCACGACCTTTTCACGCTCGACCGGGCCACCCATGGCCTTCTGCCGCGCGCGTTCCTGCTTGCGCTTCATCGCGGCCAGCGACCGCTGCCGCCCACCTTCGCCGCCAGACAGCGCCTGGTTCAGGGTCAGTTTGCCAGACCGGCGGCCATCGTCGCGGCCTTTGTTGCGGTTTTGCTTGTCGCGGTTGTCGCGTTCGGGCTTGCGGGCCGTCGCTGCGGGCTTGGGCGCACCGGCACCACGCGGCGCAGCAGCAGGATCTGCGGCAGGCGGTGGTGCCGCGGCAGCAGCCTTGGCCTCAGCCGCCTCACGCTCGCGCCGGGCGTCATCCTCAGCCTTTTGCTTGGCGCGTTCCTCGCGCTCCCGCTCTTCGCGTTCTTTGGCCTCGGCCTCGGCCCGGCGGCGTTCGCGTTCCTCGGCGCGGGCTTTTTCTTCCTCCGCGCGTTTCTGTTCGTCTTCAGCCTCGCGCGCTTTGGCGGCGGCAAGGGCCTTCATCCGGCGTTCCAACTCGGCATCGGAAATGCCCGCAGGACGTTTGGACGGATCGCCACCGCGCGCGGCAGGCGCTTGTGCGCCCCCGGCGGCAGCGCCCGCACCGGGCTTCGGCACGACAACGCGTTTCCGCTTGGTCTCAACGACGACGTTCTTTGTCCGGCCGTGGCTAAAGCTTTGCTTTACCTGACCAGAACGCGGACCGCCGCGGAGCCCCAGTGTCTTTTTGCCGTCATTATCGCTCATATTGGTCTTCTATACCTTTCCGGCAGCAGTTTCGCCGTCTTTTGTGCGAACGCCCGATAGCCGCAATGCGTCCTCTCTGATGCGTTCAGTGAGTCCGCCCGCGGCAAGCGCCGCATGTATCACATGTTCCCGCCCGAAAGCCAAACCCAATTCTGACGCACTCAAAACGTCAAAAAACGAGTCTTTTCCGCCGGGTGGGCGCAGTTTCGATTTCCCCCGTTCCGACCCGTCATGGGCCTGAAACAGCACCTGCGCTTCTTCCATCAAAAGCGCGGATTTCACCTTCTCAAACCCAGCCACCGCCCGGCCCGCCTTGCGGGCCATCGCGATCAGGTCGGTGACCCGGCGGGTCAGCCCCGCCTCGACATCCGCCACCAACGTCTCGGGCACCGTAACCGCCTGTTTTGCCGCACGGGCAAAAAGGCGCTTCTTTACCGCCGTCTCCAACGCACCCCGATCCGCCGTGACCCAGATGCCCCGACCGGGCAGTTTGCCCAAGAGATCGGGCACAATCACGTCACCCGGCCCAACGACGAACCGGATCAGCCCCGCCGTCGGCCCTGACACACCAGTGGCGATGCACCGGCGCTCAGGCCCGTCTTGCGTTTTCTGTCGTCCCCCGCGCGCCATCGGCCCAGCCCGCGCCCTGAGATCAGGCGCTAGCCTCCTCTTCAGCCGCCTCAGCCTCAGCCGCTTCGGCCGCCGCCGCGGCCTCCAACTCAGCCGGATCAACCCAGCCTAGCTGGATGCGGGCCGTCATCACCATGTTCTGTGCCTCTTCGAGGCTCACATCGAAGGGTTCCAGAACACCGTCATCCTTGGTGCGCTCGCCATCCACCACGGTCCAGCCACCGGCCAGTTCCCAGTCAGCGCAGGTCGCGAAATCTTCCAGCGATTTCACATCGTCCTTGGCCAGCGCTTCGATCATCTGGGGTGTCAGACCCTCGAATGCAATAAGGCTGTCTTCAACCCCCAGCGCGCGCGCATTGTCCAGCGCTTGCTTGTTCAGCGCGTCGATGTGATCGCGGGCACGGGCCTGAAGCTCGCTCGCCGTGTCCTCATCCACACCATCGATCACGAGAAGCTCGTCCACCTCGACATAGGCCACTTCTTCCAGCGAGGTGAACCCTTCCGAGACCAGAAGCTGCGCAAAGAACTCATCCAGATCGAGCGTATCGACGAACAGCTTGGTGCGTTCCTCAAACTCGGCCTGGCGACGCGCGCTTTCCTCTTCCTCGGTCATAATGTCGATATCAAGCCCGGTCAGTTGGCTTGCCAACCGCACGTTCTGACCGCGGCGGCCAATGGCCAGCGACAGTTGTTCCTCCGGCACGACAACCTCGATCCGCTCGGCCTCCTCGTCCAGAACCACCTTCGACACCTCGGCGGGCTGGAGCGCGTTCACGAGGAACGTGGGCTGATCGTCATTCCATGGAATGATGTCGATCTTTTCACCCTGCAACTCGTTCACGACCGCCTGCACGCGGGACCCGCGCATACCGACACAGGCGCCCACCGGATCGATCGAGTTGTCGTAGGAGATCACCGCGATCTTCGCGCGGCTGCCGGGATCGCGGGCCACGGCCTTGATCTCGATAATGCCGTCATAGATCTCGGGCACTTCCATTTTGAACAGTTCCGCCATGAACTCCGGCGCGGTGCGCGACAGGAAGATCTGCGGCCCCCGCACTTCACGGCGCACATCCTTGATGTAGCACCGGATGCGGTCACCGTTGCGATAACCCTCGCGCCCGATCTTCTCATTCCGGCGCAGGATGCCTTCGCCCGCGCCGATATCGACGACGACGTTGCCGTACTCCTCGCGCTTGACGACACCGTTGATGATGGTGCCTGCGCGATCCTTGAATTCCTCGTACTGACGATCCCGCTCGGCCTCGCGAACCTTCTGCAGAATCACCTGCTTGGCCGATTGCGCGGCGATCCGGCCCATGTCGACCGGCGGCACTTCTTCAACGAACGTGTCACCAACCTTCGGGTCATCGAGATACTGCTTGGCCTGCTCAACCGTGAACTCGGCTTGATAGTTCTCAAGCTCTTCCTCTTCGACCACCGTGCGCACGCGGGTAAAGGTCGCCTTGCCGGTCTTGCGGTCGATGGACACGCGAATGTCCATCTCGCTGCCGTACCGGCTTTTCGCGGCACGGGCGAGGCTTTCTTCCATCGCTTCAACCACCAATGCGGGGTCGATCATTTTTTCGCGGGCAACAGCCTCTGCGGTTTGCAGAAGCTCCAGCTGGTTGGCCGAAGTAATCGACATTCTCACTCCTCCTTGGAAGCGTTCGGGTGTTCCGTTTCAATCTCGTCAAACTGCGTCTCGTCGATGATGCCCGCGGCCTTGCGCTGGCGCAGCATCTCGCGGATCAGATCATCGGTCAGAACCAGCTTGGCATCGGCCAGCCAGTCAAATTTCAGGCCGATGATGACGGGCTCATCGCTCTTGCCCGCATCGATCTCGATGAGCACTTCATCGTCTTCGACACCGTGCAGCGGGCCCTTGAAGCGCCGCCGCCCGTCGATCAGGTCATTCGTCTCGATCTTGGCCTCGTAGCCCACCCATGTCTCGAAATCCTTCAGCCGGGTCAGGGGCCGGTCGATTCCGGGGCTGGAGACCTCAAGCGTGTACTGATCCTCGATCGGGTCCTCGACATCGAGCGTGGCACTGACCGCCGTCGAAATCTCGGCGCAGTCATCCACCTCGATCCCGCCCTCGGGGCGTTCGGCCATGATCTGCACTGTCTTGGTCTTGCCGCCCATGAAGCGCACGCGCACCAGTTCGAACCCCATACCTTCCAGGACAGGGGTGATAATCTCGGCCAGACGACGATCCAGCGTGGCTTTGGCGACAAGGTCAGACATGGGGTCCAAGCACAAAAAAACGGGCGCGCGGCCCGTTGGTGTTTCCCGGTGGAGACTGGGGGGTGGAGGCCCAGGCGCCGCTGTTGAGGGGGATATACGCAAGGCGCATACCGCTTGCAAGGGGCAGGTGGCCTAGCCCACGAAAATCTGCGTCACCCAATAGTCGCCGCAGGTGTTGCTTTGCGAAAAGGCGGCACCCGCCCCCATCGCCGAGACGTCGGGGTCCAGCACATTGCGCCGATGACCAGGCGAGGCCATCCACAGCGCCACAACCTGCCGGGCCAGGCTTTGGTAGCTATGCGGCGGGATTTGCCGTCCGGCCCGGGTCTGAAAGACACACGCGCCCCGGTCAATCACGCGAAACCGTTGCGAGCCAAAGGTATAACGCGGCAGTTGCGCAATGTTCTCACCCGCTGTGCGCACCCGTAGGCCGGCGCTTCGCACCCGATCCGCCAGACCGCGCCCGCTGGCCCCGCGCCCCTGGTGCGAGAGGGTGCCCGCCTGTGCCATCCATACGCTATGTGCCGTCGCTGATTGGATCAGTGTGCCGGGCGCAGCTGTCACCGCACGGCGGCCCGCCTGACAGCGCACGAAATTGACCTCGCCCAGAATCGCCTGCGAGAGTCGCGCCTGATCGATCCGGCCTGGATCAATTGCAGCGTTCGACGCCGCTACGCGCGTACAGGCCTGCGCCACACCGCCTAGCAAAGCCCACAGCAGGACTGTAGCAAGAGCCAATCTCATCCAAAGAACCAGCGTTCGGCGACGTTGGGCCCCGAACGTGCCCCGGCTTCCGCCATCAGTGTCAGGCGTGGCGTATGAACAACCGTCATATCGCGATGAACCGGGATGACGGTTGTGCTGTGCCGTGCCACGTCATGCTCCAACGCAGCCAAAACGTCGTGCCGGTGGGCCGTCGACTGGGCGCACCGGGCCTCTGCCAGCCGCGCTTCGAAATCGGGAACATCGGTCAGACTACCGCGCGGATGCGCTGCCAGCGTTGCCTCCCGCGTCATGCGGGGCGGGGCGAGCGACAGCGCCAGATCGGCAGGGCGTGGGTCGTCGCGTGTTGTGAGCGACAGGGCCAGCCCGATCGCACGCCCATCCGCAGATAGTCCCTTCAGCAGCCGTACGGTTGCCGGGCAACCCAACAAGTCGCCCGACAGGCTGAGCGTTGCGTGGTCAATCCCCGCACGCTCCAACTGGTGGCGCGCGTGATCCGGATCATATGCAATCGCATGATCGTCCGCGACCGTCCCGTACCCTGCGACCCACGTTTGCAACAGCGCAGGTCTGTCTATTCCAAGCCGCAGCGCGTTGGCCAGAGTGACCGCATGCGCACCTTGCGCCGAAATCTGGAGTGCCGCCGACCGAGAGATAGCCGAGACAGAAGGCCGTCCCCTCCGCACGCGCAACCCGGCAGGATCGGCCACGTCCGCGGCATCCGCCACCCCGTCCCGAACCGCCGCAGCTGCGTCTTTCGGCGTATCGGCACCGATAAACTCGACCCGGTCGAACCAACCGGTCCGCCGGTCGTCAAAGTAAGGTGCCCATGTCGCCAAACCACCGTTCGCCATGGGCGCATACGGCCCCGTGCCGATCCCGGACTTGGAGATGGCAAGCGCTGGATCGGCCAGCAGGAACGGCAAACCGGGATCACCATCTGCTAGCCGAATACGCAGACGAAGCGGGCCGTCTGCAGTCACCCGGCACGTCGTCCCAAGATGCGTGCCAAGCTCTGCCAGCGATGCTGCCACATCCGACGCCGTCAACGCCGATCCATCGTGGAACACAACCCCCGACCGCAGCGTAATCGACCAGTCGCGCGCATCGCCGCTCGCCTCCCACGCCGTGGCCAGTTCACCGCGCAAGCCGCCATCCGCATCGGTTGCGGTCAGCCGATTGAACACCGTCGTCGCCGCCACCGCCGCCTGAAACGCCTGCGCCCCCCGGCGGGGTATCGCCAGACGCAAAACGCCACCGCGCGCGGGCAAGGCCTGCGCGGGTAGGGTGGCGGCCAGCATACTTGCCGCGGCACCCGAGGTCAGAAGCCGGCGTCGGCTTAGGCGGGTCATCGGGCGACCCCTTTGATTGCGTTACGAATCATCGAGATAAGAGGTTATCAGCCCAAAGCCACGTCCGGCGAACATATTCCCGTGTCAGCCCACCGGCGCGAAATCACGCCGCAGCGCGTTCGTCGTCTTGACCAACTGCGCGCTGATCCCCGGCTCTGACAGCGCGTGCCCGGCGCGGGGCACAACGACCATCTTCGATCCCGGCCACCGGTCGTGGATGCGCTGGGCCGACACTGGCGGGCAGATCATGTCATAGCGCCCCTGCACGATCGTGCCGGGAACGCCCAGCAAGCGGTCGGCATGCGCCAGGATATGCCCGTCCCGCTCCAGAAACCCGCCGTTGATGAAGTAATGGTTCTCCAGCCGCGCAAACGCTCGTGCATATTCCGCCGGACTTTCGCCACCCGGGCCATCATTGCTGATCGAGGCCAGCGTGTTTTCCCAACTGGTCCAGGCGCGGGCAAAGCGTGTCTCGGTCACCAGATCCCCGCAGAACAACCGCCGGTGGTACGCCGCCACCAGATCGTCCCGCTCATCCTCTGGGATCAGCTTGGTGAACCGCGCCCAGACATCCGGCCAGAACATTCCCGCACCGCCGCCATAGAACCAATCTAGCTCGGCCTTGGTCATCAGAAACACACCACGCAGGATCAGGTGCAGCACCCTGTCGGGATGGGCCTGCGTGTAGATCAGGCCCAGCGTCGCGCCCCAGCTGCCGCCAAAGACGACCCATTGGTCGATCCCCAGCGTCTCGCGGATCTTTTCGATGTCGCGCACCAGATGCCATGTCGTGTTGGCCTCGACACTGGCATGGGGGCGGGATCGGCCACAGCCGCGCTGATCGAACAGGATGATGCGATAGTGTTCGGGATCGAAGTAGCGTCGCATCGCCGGGCTGCAGCCACCCCCCGGTCCGCCATGCAAAACCACCACCGGAACGCCATCGGGGCGTCCGCATTGCTCGACGTAAATCCGGTGATCATCGCCCACATCCAGCATACGCTGTTCGAACGGATCGATGGGCGAATACAGAAATTGAGCCGCGCCTTTTTGTCCTGCCACCTTGCCCATCGCCGCCCTATATAGCCGGGGAGTCGCCCCCGATAGGGGACTGATAACAGGAAAAACCTGGAGCCGACAGATGCAGACCGCGCAGACCACCATCGATCAGGGTGAGATTGAAAAGTTCCAGGCCATGGCAGCGGAATGGTGGAATCCCGACGGCATGTTCAAGCCTTTGCACATGCTCAATCCCTGCCGGCTCGATTACATCACCACCCAGATCGCCGGTGAGTTTGGGCGTGACCTTGGTGCAGACCGCCCCTTCGAGGGTCTGCGGTTGCTTGATATCGGCTGCGGCGGCGGGCTGTTGTCGGAACCCATGGCCCGGCTAGGGGCAACGGTTGTGGGCGCGGATGCGGCCGAACGCAACATCCCCGTGGCCCGCATTCACGCCGAAGAACAAGGCCTCGACATCGATTACCGGCACACCACCGCCGAGGATCTGGTCGCCGCGGGTGAGGTATTCGACGTGGTTTTGAACATGGAAGTCGTCGAACATGTCGCAGACCCGCAGGCCTACCTGAACGCCTGCCACGCGCTGCTGAAACCGGGCGGGCTGATGGTGTGCTCGACCATCAACCGAAACCCCAAAAGCTATGTCATGGCGATAGTGGGCGCCGAATACGTGATGCGCTGGCTGCCGAAAGGCACCCATGAGTGGTCGAAGTTCATTACTCCTGACGAACTCTACGGCTTCATCGAAAAAGCAGGTTTGACCCCGGTCGACAAAAAAGGGTTTGTGTTCAACCCGATCACCTGGACCTGGGGCCTTTCGGATAGCGATCTCAGCGTCAACTATGTAACAGCCAGCATTCGCCCGGCCTAAAGCCTGTCCTGGTCGAACCGGTTGCGCACCTCGCGCAGGACGGGCAAGGCACTGCGGACCTTTTCGGCGCCAATGGCTTCAACCACTTCCGTGACAATCGGTGCCACGGCGGCAATACCGGCATCGCGGGCGGCACGCCCTGCCGGGCTGATCGTGACGAACTTGCGCCGCGCATCATCCCAGTCCGGTCGCACATGGATGTGGCCCGCCATTTCCAGTTTCCCCAGTGTATTCGTCATCGCCCCCCGCGTGACATGAAACGTCTTGGCAAGCTGCGCCGGCGTTCGCTCGTCCGAGGTGCGTGCAAGGTGGTTGAGGACCGAGAAATGCGAAATCTCCATTCCCCGTGGCAGGGCCTTGGACAAACGGTTACGCGCCAGCTGATCTGCCATAAAGATCTCGCTGAACAGGGCAACGGCCAAGGAATCCTGCGCTTCGCTCATCGGGGTCCTTTGAAGGGGCGGTCATGCGATAATGACGGGACACGCCGCCGGCTATCATCTACCGCCGCCAGGGGAAGATCAACCAGCGTCACCCCCGGTTCGGTCCCGCAATCGGCCAAAACCTCACCCCATGGCGCGATGGCCATGCTGTGTCCATGCGTACGCCGCGCCTGACCCTCGCGTGCCGTATGCGTCCCGCATTGCGCAGGGGCCAGCACAAAGGCACCGTTTTCAATCGCCCGCGCCCGCAACAGGTGTTCCCAATGGGCCGCGCCGGTCACGTGCGAAAACGCCGCCGGGACTGTCAGAATGCGTGCGCCTGCCTGTGCCAAGGCCCGATAGAGATGCGGGAACCGGATGTCATAGCAGATCGACAGACCGATCCCCACTCCGTCCACCGCGCTCGTCACCGCCTGATCCCCGGGACGATATCCGTCGGATTCGCGGTAGGTCTCTTCCGCCGTCACATCGACATCGAACATGTGGATCTTGTCATAGCGCGCAGCAATCTCACCCTCGGGTGATATCAGGATTGAGCGGTTGGCAAAGCGCCCGTCGGGATCCTCGGTTTTCAGCCCGAGCGAGCCCAGCAACACCCAGATATCTAACTCCGCCGCGAGGTCACGCACGGCAGCCAGCGTCGGGTCGCTCTCTTCGGGCGACAAAACCTGCGTCTGGTGCGCTTTACCGGTCGAGACGCAATTCGTCACCTCCGGCGTCAGGATGAACCGCGCGCCCTGTTCCGCCGCCTCACGCAGATAGGTGGACACGGTCGAAAGGTTTTCGGCCGGATCATCCGATGACGTCAGTTGGACCAGGGCAACGCGCATCCGCCCTTAGCCCGCAAGCAACGCGTCAAGTTTCCCGGCGCGGTCTAGGGCGCTCAGATCGTCATAGCCGCCGACATGGGTCTCACCGATGAAGATCTGCGGCACCGTATGTCGCCCGCCCGCGCGGGCCATCATGGTCTGCCGCAGCTCCGCGTCACCGCCCACATTGATTTCGGCGAAACTCACGCCCTTTTGCTTCAGAAGACGCTTCGCGGCAAAGCAGTAGCCGCAGAGCGGTGATGTATAGATCTCAACAGTTTGCATGGCGCACCCCTCGCTTGCCCAAGCATATAGACGGTCAGGGGTCCTTTACAACGCGCGCAAGGCTCAGGACCGACACCTGCCGGGCCCCTGCGGCGCGGCACGCCTGCGTGGCGGCCGTGAAGGTTGCGCCGGAAGTCATCACGTCATCCACCAACAAGACATCCCGGCCCTCAAGGATCCGCCCTCGCTTGGGGTGCGCCCGCAGCGCCCCGACAACGTTTTCGTACCGCGCATCCGCCGTTCCCGACTGGGCCGGGGTCGTTCGGGTGCGGATCAGCGCGTCGGGGCACACCTCCAAAGACAGGATCCGTCCAACGGCATTTGCCAAAGCCGCCGACTGATTAAAGCGCCGCCGCAGCAAGCGCATCCAGTGCAACGGGATCGGCACGAGAAGCGTATCGTCCGTGATCAGATCCCCGGCAGCCCGCGCCAGCCAGGGGGCCATGTGCCCCACCAGATCGTGCCGGTCGCCATGCTTCAGCCCCAAAACCAGCCGCCGCCCGTTGTCGCGATAGTCCAGCACCGCTCGGCCCCTGTGCCAAGGGCGCGGCGTGGCAAGGCAGGCATCGCACTGCGCCCCACCAGCCTCTTCCTCGCCAATCAGCGGGGTCCCGCAGGCATCGCAGACAGGGCCCGTGATAAACGGTGTGTCCGCCCAACAGTGCGCACACAGCGGGCCGCCGTGGTCCACCAGATCCCGGCAGAGAACGCATTGCGGCGGGTAGAGCAGATCCATCACTTTTTGCAATTCCATGCCCTGCTCCCTACCTTCCGTCAAAAGGATCCCTGCAATGACATCACCTCCGGTCCTGTTCGATCGCAAAGCCCTGGGGCTGCGCCGCGCGCGCGCGGCAGTGCGGCCCGCAGACTTTCTGCACGAGGCGGTGGTTGCCGAGGTTAAGGAAAGGCTCGCCGAGGTTAACAAATCCTTTACGGCACCGGCGATAGTGACCGGCCGGCCATCGTTGTGGCAACTGGCGTTCCCCGACGCAAAGATCACGCCGGATGACGATGTGCTGGATCTCTCGCGCGACGGGCATGATCTGGTGATCCACAGTCTCGCGCTCCATTGGGCCAATGATCCGGTGGGGCAACTGGTGCAATGCCGCCGCGCCCTGCGCCCGGACGGCTTGTTCGTCGGGGTGCTGTTCGGAGGCCAGACCCTGCACGAATTGCGCACATCCCTGGCCGAGACCGAGGCCGCGGTGATGAACGGCCTGTCCCCGCGCGTGGCCCCCATGGGCGAGATCCGCGATCTCGGCGCGCTTTTGCAGCGCGCGGGGTTCGCTTTGCCAGTGGCCGACGCGGCGCCCGTGACCGCATCCTATGCCTCCGCCCTGCACGTGATGCGCGATCTGCGCGCCATGGGCGAGACCAACGTGATGATGGGCCGTGACCGTCGCACCCCGCCGCGCCGGTTCTTTGCCGAGGTGGCGGCGCATTATGCGACGCACTTCCCGGCCGAAGACGGGCGCGTGCGCGCCACGTTCGATCTGGTGTACCTCACCGGCTGGGCTCCGTCGGACACACAGCAAAAGCCCCTACGGCCCGGCAGCGCGCAGGCCCGTCTGGCGGATGCTTTGGGCACGCGTGAGCATGGAACGGGTGAGAAACCCGGCGATGGCCCGGATTGACGCGCGGGCAAATGCGGTTATGTCCCAGCGGAAGAAAACCCTGCACAAAGCCGGAAAACCACTATGCTCGATGCCAATGCGCACGTTGAGGGACGCCCTGAGATGACCGAGGCTAAGGCGGCCGGGTCGCACCTGCCTGCCGATCACCCAGCTGTGCCCGGCCAGAAAATTGGCATCCTGCTGGCAAACCTCGGCACCCCTGACGGGTATGACTACTGGTCGATGCGGCGCTATTTGAACGAGTTTCTGTCGGACCGGCGTGTGATCGACTATTCTCCCTGGATCTGGCAGCCGCTGTTGCAGGCGATCATCCTGACCAAACGCCCGTTTTCCTCCGGTGCAGCCTACAAATCGATCTGGAATGAGGACGCGGGCGAAAGCCCTCTTATGACGATCACCAAGGCGCAAACGGCCAAGATCAAAGCCGAGATGGGGCGTCAGTATGGTGATCAGGTCGTCGTCGATTTCTGCATGCGCTATGGCAACCCCTCGACCCGCTCAAAGGTGCGCGAGATGGCGGATCAGGGCTGTCAGAAGATCCTGTTTTTCCCGCTCTATCCGCACTACGCAGGCGCCACGTCAGCCACGGCGAATGACCAATTCTTCCGTGCCCTGATGCAGGAAAAGTGGCAGCCTGTGTCCCGCGTCGTGCAGCCCTATTTCGAGCATCCGATGTATATCGATGCCTTGGCCCAATCCGTCGAACGCGCCTATGCCGAGATGGAGACGAAGCCCGATGTGCTAGTCTCCTCTTACCACGGTGTGCCCAAGCGCTATCTGATGGAAGGCGATCCCTACCATTGCCAGTGCCAAAAGACCTCGCGCCTGCTGCGCGAGCGTCTGGGGTGGGACCAGGACGATCTGGTGACCACCTTCCAAAGTCGGTTCGGGCCGGAGGAATGGCTGAAGCCCTACACCGTGGAAGAGGTCGCGCGCCTGGCAGAACAAGGCAAGAAGAATATCGCGGTCATCGCACCGGCATTTTCGGCCGATTGCATCGAGACGCTGGAAGAGATCAACGAAGAGATCCGCGAAAGCTTCGAAGAGGCGGGGGGGGAGACCTTCACCTATATCCCGTGCCTCAACGACGACACGGCGCATATCAAGGCGCTGTGCGCGGTGATCGATGAAAACCTCGGTGGTTGGATCAGCGCGCCGCGCTGACAAAAAAGGCGGCAGGGATCCTGCCGCCTCGCCTAAATGGGATCAAACGCCGCTTAGATCAACAAGACCTGCGTGCCGGTTTGTGTCATCTCATAGAGCTCGGCAATGTGCTCATTATACAGCCCGATGCACCCGTTCGAAGACCGCCGCCCGATCTTACGCGTGTCATGCGTGCCGTGGATCCGGTAATACCGCCAGGACAGGTGCAGCGCATGGGTGCCCATCGGGTTGTCTGGGCCCGGCGGCATGAAGTCGGGCCATTCGGGATTGCGTTTCTTCATCGCCGGCGTCGGTGCCCAGCTTGGCCCTTCGACGCGCTTGGTGATCTGGGTCCGCCCGCGGCGCGTCAAGTCTTCGGTCATCGGCACGCTGGTTGGGTAGAGCTTGTAAACACTCTCATCCGCCGACCAATAGTGCAGCGCCCGCGACGTGGTATCGACCAAGATCGCACCGCGGTTCAGGTTCGAGAAATAGGGCCGCCACTCCAGCGCGCGAAAGCTTGAGGCGTTCCGTTGCACCGTCTGCGACACCTGATTGCGAAATTCCACTGTGTCCCCGCTTTGCGCAAGGGCAGGGGCCGCCAAGCCACCGGTCGCTGCAAGCGTTGTCCCCAGGAAAGTCCGTCGATCCATTTGTCACCTCAACTCAAGGCTGTCTTTTCAGTTCGCGAGGGAACATATGGCCCCAGGGTCGCAGTCGCAAATCAACTGGGCGTCAGATGGCCGATTCACGCCGCTTCCGTTTGAAACGGTTGCATGAACGCTATAAGCGAGGCCAGCAAATCACAGCGGCGAGGCGAAAATGCCCCGAATTTTAACGGTTTTGATCGCGGCGATGTCGATTCTGGCCGCCTGTGCGCCGACCCCGAATTCAGCGGTCGGGCCGGACGGCAGCCCCGCGCAGCCGATCTACCGAATCTCTGCCTCTGATGCTGATGACGTGCAGTTCCGCATGCTCGATGGGGTCAACAGCCTGCGTCAGGCCGCAGGTGCGCCGCCCGTTGTCCTGAACGCCGAATTGACCGCTGCCGCCGCCACGCATTCGCGCGATATGTCGGTGCAAAACCGCCCTTGGCATTTCGGGTCTGACGGATCCTCCCCCCTCGATCGCGCCGCGCGCGTGGGCTATACCGGCCAGCTTTTGGGCGAAAATATCTCGGAAACATACGAGACCGAGCTTGAGACGTTGCGGGCCTGGATGGAGATGCCGTCGACACGCGGTGTGATCCTTGATCCCAATGCTCGCCAGATGGGATTTTCCTGGCATCAGGAACGCAACGGCAAGCTCTGGTGGACGCTGGTCCTGGGGACCTAGGGTCAGGACCCTAAGGGTAGATGCTGATCGGCGTGCCCACCCGCACCATCGCGTAGATATCTTCCATCTCACGGTTCGACACCGCGATGCAGCCCCAGGTCCAGTCCGGCCCGCGATCGGCAAACATCGCGGGTGTTCCATGGATAAAGATATCCCCGCCTGGGCCCTGGCCCAGCTCACGGGCAGACAGGACATCCGACGGGCGGGGGTATGAGATCCCGAGCGACAGATGAAACGCGCTGCGCGGGTTGCGGCGGTCGATGATGTAGTGGCCTTCGGGCGTCTTGCCGTCGCCTTCGACCTGTTTATGGCCCACCGGCGCAAAGCCCAGATCAATGTCGAAACTCCGGATCGAGCGCTGGCCGTTCAACAAGTAAAGCTTGCGCCGTTCCTTAAGAACCAGCAGGCGCGTGACCTCGGGCCCGTTGTAGTCGCGGAACTTCGAGGCACATCCCGAAAGGGCGACGGCCGCTGCCGCCAAGCCTATGACTTGTCTACGTTTCATGCCTGCGTCCGTTGCCCGGAAATTATGGCGAAAGAATAGCGCAGAATTGTTAACATCCCAAGATGGCGTTTGCGGCGGCGGCTACTTCTCACGCTCTGACAATTGCCGTTCGATCGCGTTCAGGCGTTCCAGAACCTGATCGCGATAGGCCTCCGTCTTCTCACCTTCTTCGACGTTATGCGCATCCTGCATCGAATTCACGATCAGACCGACCAGCAGGTTCACCACGGCGAATGTCGTGACCATGATGAAGGGCACGAAGAACGCCCAGGCATAAGGGTAAACCTCCATCACCGGGCGCACGATGCCCATTGACCAGCTTTCCAGCGTCATGATCTGAAACAGCGAATAGGCGGATTGGCCCAGGCTGCCGAACCATTGCGGGAAACTGGCGGCAAAGAGCTTCGTGGCCATCACCGCACTGATGTAGAAGATCAGCGCCATCAGCAGAAACACCGATCCCATGCCGGGCAGGGCGGTGATGAACCCCTCCACCACCCGGCGCAGGCGGGGCGTGGCGGAAACGACGCGCAACAGGCGCAGGATGCGCAAGGCACGCAGAACGCTGAACGACTGCGCGCCGGGCACCAGCGACACGCCGACGATGGCGAAATCAAAGAGGTTCCACCCCGATTTGAAGAAGGCCCAGCGATAGGCGATCAGCTTGAGCCCGATCTCAAGGACGAACACACCCAGGCACAACCGGTCCAACGTGACGATCAGGGGCCCCGCGGCCTCCATGATCGGTTGCGAGGTTTCCATGCCAAGCAGCACCGCGTTGAACAGGATCACCGCGATGATCCCGTTTTGCACGATGGGCCGATTGAGAAACTCGTGAATTCTGTCCCTGACGCTCATTCCGCCGCCTTTCAACTGCCCGCCATATGGTCGCGCGTGAAGCTTGCTGCAAGCTCAACATGCGCGCTCCAGCGGAACTGATCGACGACTTGCACCCAATTGAGGCGGAACCCCGCTTGGGTCAGCAGTTTTGCATCACGGGCGAAGGTTACGGGGTTACAGGAAATGGCGGCGATGCGGGCAAGGGACGATGTTGCAATCTCGCGCATCTGCGCCTCGGCCCCGGCGCGGGGCGGGTCGATGACGGCGGCATCGAAGCGGTTCAACTCATCGGGAAGAAGCGGTGCGCGAAACAGATCGCGGGTCTCGGTCGTGACGGCCTTTAGCCCCTGCGCCTGCCGCCAGCCGTGGTCGAGCGCGGCGGTCATGTCAGGGTCGCCCTCAACCGCATGGACCTCGGCCCGTCGCGCAAGCGGCAGGGCAAAGGTACCGCAACCGGCGAACACATCGACGACCCGTTGCGCCGGGCCCACGGCCTCGACCACCGCCTGTCGTAAGCTGTCTTCGCCATGCGCCGTCGCTTGCAGAAACGCGCCTGGTGGTGGCACGACCGAGATGCCGTCAAAGGATTGCGCAGGCGGGCGGGCCGTGATCACCGGCTCACCCAGTGCGCTGATCCGGGCCAGACCGTGGCGTCCGGCAATCTCCGCCGGAGCTTGGCGGTCCTCGACCGTCAGCGCACGCGTCTCCCCTAACTCGATATCGAGCCCTGCAGCGGAGGTGGTGATTGAAATCCGCAGCTCGGACCGTTTCGGTCCAAGGAGCCGGGTCAGCTCTTCGCAAGCCGGAAGGGCGGCAATCAGATCCGGGTGCATCACCGCACAATCGGGCACGGCGACGACCGTGTGCGAGGCTCGCCCGTGAAAGCCCACCAGCGCCCCGCCTCGCAACCGTCGCCCGGCAACGGTGGCCCGCCTACGCGCAGCGGCGGGCGACGTCGCGATGGGCCGGAACGGCGCGGTGATCCCCTGCGCGGCCAGCGCCGTTTCGACCACCTCTTGCTTCCACGCGGCGACAAAGTCATCCGAGGCATGCATCACGGCACACCCGCCGCAGGATTTGTAATGCCGGCACGGCGGCCGCACCCGGTCGGGTGATGGCGTCAGGATTCGCGGTGCCGCGATTCTACCCTCCGCCACCTCACCGTCAACGATCTCGCCCGGAAGCGTCCGCGCCACGTATACTGGACCTTCGGCGATGCCGTCGCCACGGTGGCCCAGCCGCACGATCTCGTGGCTCACTCAGCCGCCTCGTCAAAGCGCAGGAAGCCGCCCGACTGCCGCTGCCAGTACCGGGCATAGAGGCCGTCGCGCTGCAGCAACTCGCGGTGCGTCCCGATCTCGCGAATATGACCGGCATCCAGAACGATGATCCGGTCCATCCGCGCAATCGTCGAAAGGCGGTGGGCGATGGCCAGCACGGTCTTGCCCTCCATCACACGCTCCAAGGCCGCCTGGATCGAGGCTTCCACCTCGCTGTCCAAGGCACTCGTCGCCTCGTCCAGCACCAGGATCGGCGCGTCTTTCAATATCGCGCGGGCCAAGGCGATCCGCTGCCGCTGACCGCCCGACAGTTTCACGCCGCGCTCGCCCAGATGCGCGTCGAACCCTTCGCGGCCCTGGAAATCTTTGAGTTCTTCGATGAATTCCAATGCCTCTGCCCGCCGCGCGGCATCGATGATCGCGGCCTCATCGGCATCGGGCCGGCCGTAAAGGATGTTGTCACGGGCCGAGCGGTTGAACATCGCCGTTTCCTGCGTGACCGTGGCAATCGACCGGCGCAGACTTTCTTGCGTGACGTCCCGCACATCCTCGCCCGAAACCAGCACGCGCCCACCCTCCACGTCGTAAAGACGCAACAGCAGCGACACCATCGTGGATTTGCCCGCGCCCGAGGCACCGACAATCCCGATCTTTTCCCCCGGCGCGATCGTCAGGTTGATGTTTTCCACCCCGCCCGATGTCCGCCCATAGGCAAAATTCACGTCCTCGAACCGGATCTCTGGGCTTTCAACGACAAGCGCCTTCGCATCATCAGCGTCGGTCAGCTGATGGGCCGGCGTCAGCGTGCGCATCCCATCCTCGACCTCACCGATATTGGCGTAGAGCGTCATCAGCGTGAAGCTGACCCACCCCGTCATCTGCGACAGACGCAGCGAAACCGCCCCCGTCGCGGCGATGTCGCCAGCCGAGATGAGGCCCTGCGACCAATACCACAACGCCCCGCCCACAAGGATCAGCGGCAAGAACCCGGCGAGCGTCATCAGCATGGCGCGGAAGGCCACCGAGATATAGCCGTATTCCAGCGTCCGGTCCCGCAGGCTCGACATCGCCTCAAGCGCCGCGCGGTCTTCATGATCGGCATGGGCGAACAGCTTGACCGTCTTGATGTTGGTGATCGTGTCCACCACTTGGCCCGTCACATTGGCCCGCGCCGCGGCGCGCGCCTTGGACCGGACACGAATGCGCGGCATGAAATAGCGGATCATCAGCAGATAGGCGACCATCCAGACAGCCACGAACAGCGAGATCCGAATGTCGACCGCACCCAGCAACAGGATCGCACCGACGACCGAGGCCAGTGCAAAGAACACCGTCTGCAACACCTCGACGGTCGAGTCTGTCAGTGCCCGCGCCGTCTGCATTTCCTTCTGCGAAATCCGCCCGGCATAGTCGTTGTCAAAGAACGTCACCGCTTGACCCAGCGTATAGCGGTGCAGACGCTGCAACGTCATGGTCATCAGGTTCGGCGCAACGACGAGGTTCTGGAACAGGGCGTTCAGCCCGAATAGAACCGGTCGGATGACGAGGAAGAACACGACCGCAAAAATGATGATCCCGGTGGAACCCAGCCCGTTGCCGGGACCTGCCGACAACGCGGCATCGATCACCCAGCCCAGGATGATCGCGCCCATCACCTCCGCCACGCCGGCGGTGATCGACACGACGCTGCCCGCGGCCAAGGCCGGTGTGCTGCCGCGCAAGGCCCAGCCGATAAACCCGCGCAGGTTTTGCGGCGGCGGCCCATCGGCAGGGCGGAACGCGTCGATCATATCGCTCGGTTTCACTCTGCAGCCTCCGCGGTTCCGATGAAACCGCCCGACTGACGATCCCAGAACCTCGCATATAGCCCGCCACGGCCCAAAAGCTCGGCATGGCTGCCTTGTTCGGCGATCTTGCCATCATCCAGCACAAGGATGCGGTCCATCTTGGCAATGGTCGACAGGCGGTGCGCGATGGCGATCACCGTCTTGCCCTCCATCATCCCGTAAAGCGTGTCCTGAATTGCGGCCTCGACCTCGCTATCAAGCGCACTGGTTGCCTCGTCCAGCACCAGGATCGGCGCGTCTTTCAGCATCACGCGTGCCAGCGCCACCCGCTGCCGCTGCCCACCCGACAGTTTCACACCGCGCTCACCCACCTGCGCCTCATATCCCTTGCGCCCCTGCGGGTCTTCGAGATCGAGAATGAACTCATGCGCCTCGGCCCGTTCGGCGGCGGCGAACACCTCCGCCTCGCTCGCCTCCGGGCGGCCGTAGAGGATGTTGTCGCGCACCGAGCGGTGCAGGAGGGAGCTGTCCTGCTGCACCATCCCGACAACGCGGCGCAGGCTTTCTTGTGTGACCTGCGTGATATCCTGACCGTCGATCAATATGCGCCCGCCATCGGGGTCATAGAACCTCAACAGCAGCTTCACGAGGGTCGACTTCCCCGCGCCTGACCGCCCGATCAGCCCGATCTTTTCCCCAGGTTCGATCGTCAGGTCGATCTTGTCCAGGCCACCGCTTTCGCGCCCGTAGTGGTGGGTCAGCCCTTCGATTTCGATCCGGCCTTTGCTCAGCTCCAGCGGCTTGGCCTCCGACGCATCTACCAGGGTGATCGGCTGGGCAATCGTTTCCATCCCTTCGGCCACGATCCCGAGGTTGCGGAAGAACGAGGTCAGCGCCCACATGATCCAGCCGGTCATCGCACTGAGGCGCAAGGCCAACGCCGACGCCGCCGCCACGACGCCCACTGTCGCGCTGCCCCCGACCCACAGCCAGATGGCCCAGCCCACACAGCCCACGATCAGAAGCCCGTTCAGCGTGACCAGCGTAATGTCCATGATCGTGAACAGGCGCATCTCGTACTGGAACGTTGTCCGCGTGCGCTCAATGGCGTCGCGGGCATAGTCCAACTCGCGGTCATGGTGCGCGAACATCTTGACCGAATGGATGTTGGTGTAACTGTCCACCACGCGGCCCGTCACTTCGCTGCGCGCGTCCGATGCCGCCTGGCTCGCCGGGCCGATGCGGACCACTGTCCAGCGCACCAGCATCCCGTAAAGGAACACCCAGATCAGGAGCGGTACAGCCAGCCGCGGGTCAGCGTTTGACAGAAGGATCGCGGCGCCGACGAAATAGGCCAGCGCAAAGGCCACCGCGTCAAACACCTGAAACACCGCTTCCCCGGCTGCTGGGGGCGTCTGCATGATGCGGTTGGCGATGCGACCGGCAAAGTCATTCTCAAACCATCCCACCGACTGGCGCAGCACATGCTTGTGTGCCCGCCACCGGATCAGTGTACCGAAGTTCGGCAGGATCGTGTTGTTGAGAAGCAGGACATCCAGCGCCTGCAGCACCGGGCGCAGGAACAGGAGGAACAGGGTGACGAGAATCAATTCGGTCCCGTGGGTCGCCCACAAATCCTCCGGCCCCGTTTCCGACAGAATGTCCACAAGCCGCCCCATATAGGCGATGAGCCATATTTCGACCGCCGCCACGACGATGGACATAAGGCCCGTCACCGTGAACACCCGCGCGAACGGACGGCAGTAGTCTCTCATAAACGGCCAGAGACGGGTCGGCGGCCTGTCGGTCTCCTCATACTTGACGTATGGGTCGACAAGATTTTCGAAGAAGCGGAACACGGGGGACAAAGCCTTTGCGCTATGCGCAGGGATATAGCCTCTCTCGCGTCAGAGGAAAACCATCAAGGCAGAGGCGGCGAGAAGCGCGGCCATGATCCGCATGAAAATCGCCCAGGCGCGCGGTGCGGCCAGAAGATAAGACAGAAGGCTGCCCGCGAAGGACCAGAAGAGGCAGACAACCAGATTGATCCCGGAAAACGCGCTGGCCAAGCGTGCGGCCTCGGGCAGGGGGGCAAGGCCGATGCTGTACCCGCTGGAGGCCGCCAGAGCGACGGCCCAAATTTTCGGGTTGATCCACTGGAACAGGACCGCCTCGACAAAGGTGAACGGTCGGTCGCGTTCCTTTGCCTCGGGTTGGGTTGTCGCCATAAACAGCCTGTAGGCCATCCATAAGATCCACGCCGCCGCAGCGATCTTCAGGACCAGTTCCAACCCAGGACGCGCTGCGAGCAATGCCCCGATGCCAAGGCCCGTCAGCGCGGCAATGATGCCCACACCCACGGCCACACCCAGCACATGGGGCAGAGTGCGTTGAAACCCAAAGCGCACGCCGCTGGCCGTCAGCAGGATCACATTGGGCCCCGGTGTGAAGAGCCCGGCAAAGACAAAAGCATAGAGCGGATCGAACGTCATCGCGGCCAAAGACACGAAACCGCGCGGAAGCTCAATCTTTGCGGGGGAGTTTCTTGAGAAGGGCGTCGCGGTCGAGCGAAAAGCCCGAGGCGATCCAGTCCGCCTCCAGCGCGCGCAGAGCATCGCCAATCTCGGCCCCGCGGAACTGCGCGCCCAGATCGCGCGCACGGACGGGAAAGATCGCGCTTGCGCCAGCCTCGGCGCGGGTGACGGTTGCCTCGGGCGCCGGGGTGCCAGTTGAGGCTGCGAGGAGAAGTGTCGCGTCGATCGCCGTTCTTGCGCCGTACCGATAGCCGAGTTCCTCGGTCGATGCACCCGAGCCCACGGCCGCCGTCAGATCCCCCAAGCGCCGCGCATCTTTCTTCGACATCCGCCAGCGCTCCACCACACCCTCACCACCCAAGGCACTCAGCCGCCGGATCGGATCGGGGGGCAGGACGTGCTGCGCTTCCAGGTGGACGAGAGGCGCAAGTGCACGCGGGTCGGCCCCCGGCAGGATCCGTGCAAGGGCCCCGCACTGCGCCATAACACCGACGCTTGGGGCCGGGTCGGCTGCGGACAAGAGCTTGAGCATCTCTGTCCCGACCCGCTCGGCCGATAACCCGTCCAACCCCTCAAGGTTGCGCGCTATCGCATCCAGCGCCTGTGCGTCCGGCCCTGTATCTTCTGCCCCGTACCACGCGTGAAACCGAAAAAACCGCAGGATCCGCAGGTAGTCCTCGCGGATGCGTGCGCTTGCGTCTTCGATGAACCGGATTTGCCGGTCCGCCAGATCGGCCATGCCGCCGCCCAGCGGATCGACGACTAGGCCCTCGCCGGTGGCATAAAGCGCATTGATCGTGAAATCTCGCCGCAGCGCGTCCTCAGCAATGTCCGATGAGAACGCCACCGTCGCCCGCCGGCCGTCGGTTGCCACGTCTCGGCGAAAGGTGGTGACCTCATACCCCACGCGGTCGGACACGACCGTGACTGTGCCGTGGTCGATGCCCGTGGGCACCGGGTTCAGTTCCGCGACCTCGGCCATGCGCATCACATCGCGCGGCAAGGCATCCGTCGCCAGATCCACATCCGCAACCGGCGCACCGATCAGCGCATTGCGGACACAACCACCCACGAAAAACACCTGATGACCCTCAGCCGACAACGCATCCACCACCGCCCGTGTCGCCGGGCGCGTGATCCAGTCCGCGGTGATGCGCGTCACGCTTGCATCCGATCGGCCAGACCACGCAGCATCCGCGCGGTCGCACCCCAGATGTAATAGGGCCCCCACGGCACGGTGTAATAGTGCCGCCGCACCCCGCGCCAGCGACGACCCTCGATCCGGAAATTTGCGGGATCTGTCACGTGGTCGAATGGTGCGCGGAACACCTCCTCCACTTCCCCAGGCTCTGGGCGGATGTCGAATGTGCCATCGATCCAGCCAACCACAGGCGTGACGCGAAACCCGGTGACGGTCTCATGCGCGGGCAAATGGCCCAGAACAGTCACGTTTGCCCGTGGCAGACCGATCTCCTCCTCCGCCTCACGAAGCGCCGCGTCTGTCACATCCGCATCGCTCGGATCCACCTTGCCACCCGGAAACGCGATTTGGCCCGGGTGGTGTTTCAGGCGTGAGGATCGCTTGGTCAGCAAAATACTGTGCCGACCGCCGGTGTCCTGAACCGCAATCAAGACACCGGCGTCGCGCAATACCCGCCCTTCTGGCAAGACGACATCGGGGTTCAGATCGAAATCCGACGACCCGCCTCCCGATTGTGCCAAAGCCCGCATCAGGCGATCGCGCGTGTCAGCTGCCGTCATCGGCGCTCTCCGTCGCCTCAAAACCAAGGGTGCGCGGGTCGAACTCGTAATGCGCACCGCAGAACTGACAATCGGCCGTCACGATACCTTCGTCGGTCGTCATATGGGCGATGTCCTTGGCCGAATAGATCGACAGGCTTTGCCGCACGCGATCCGCCGAACAGGTGCACCCGAAGGACACCGCCTGCGGATCGAACACCCGCGGTGCCTCTTCATGGAACAACCGCACAAGCAAATCCGTGGGGTGGACCGACGGCCCCACAAGCTCCAAATCTTCTACCGTATTGAGCAGCAGATTGGCCCGCGTCCAGTTCTCCAACTCTTCGGCATCCAGAACATCGGCGGCCTGCAATAGACCGTCATCGCCGGACCCGCCACCGGTCGCAAAGGGCGAGGCTTCGGGCATGTGCTGCAGCATAACGCCGCCTGCCCGCCATCCCTCAGCACCGCTTGCTAGGGTCGATTTGCCAAAGCTGAGCGCAAAGCGCGTAGGCAACTGTTCGGATTGCGCGAAATACGTCTCGGCACAGGCTGCGAGCGATCCGCCGGCGATGGGTGTGATCCCCTGATAGGGCACCATGTCCTGACCCTGATCAATCAGCACGGCGAAGTAGCCTTTGCCGATCTGTGAAAACGGGTCTGCGCTGGTGTCCAGGCGTGCGTCATCAAAGCTTGCATAGGCCCGGATATGCGCCGGCTGTCCTTCGGCCTTGGGCGCGAAGTAATCGGTCGCGATCAAACGCGCGGGCCCATCGCCGCGCACCTGCAACGACAGTTTCCAGCGCAGTTTCATCGTCTGGCCGATCAGCGCGGTCAGCAGCGCCGCCTCGGCAACCAGGGCCTCGATCGGTGCGGGATAGTCGTGCTGTGACAGGATCGTGTCCAACGCCCCGTCAAGGCGCGCGACCCGGCCCCGGATGTCGGAGCGGTCGAGTTGAAACGGGAGAACGGTATCGTCCCAAGCGATCTGAGAGCCAAGTGTCATGGGGGTTTCCTTGCGGGGGCCAAATTGGCATACCGCGACTATATAGGGACAGGGCGCGAGGGTCCAAGGCACGTGATCAGACGGTGGGGCGAGACGGTCAAACCCGGTATGCGGTACACGCAACGCCCGGGCGCCTATGCGGTGCTAACGCGGGGGGACGATGTTCTGCTGACCCACCAGGCCGAGCCGATCCCCGAATTTCAGTTGCCCGGCGGCGGCATTGATCCCGGTGAGTCGCCACTGACGGCACTCCATCGCGAAGTCATGGAAGAAACCGGCTGGCGGATCGCGCAGGTCCGCCGCCTCGGCGCGTTTCGCCGGTTCACCTATATGCCAGAATACGAACTGTGGGCTGAAAAGCTCTGCCACATCTATCTGGCCCGCCCCACCCTCCGCCACGGCGCGCCGACTGAGCCTGGCCACGCCGCCGTCTGGATGCCGGGGGACCTGGCCATAGATGTGATCGCCAATGACGGCGACCGGGCTTTTCTGGAAACCCTATTCGGTTAGCGGCTGTCCGTTGTATTCAAGCAGGATCGCTGAAATATCGTCTGTCTGTTCGCTGCTTTTGGAGTAGTCGGACAGGTCCCAGGTCAAGGCGTCGAGGAAATCGGGCCCGCGCAAGGCCGCGCTGCGCTGGACCAAACCCTCCAACCCGGCCTCGCCGATCATCGTGCCGGATTTGTCGGCGCATTCGGTGATCCCGTCGGAATAGACCAGCACCCGGTCCCCGGGCGACAGCGCCAATTCGCGCGCCTGATAGCGGGCCTGGGGCAACAGGCCCACAGGCAAGCCACCGTCACCTTGGAAAGATGTCTGCCCGTCCGCGCTTTGGACAATCGGGCTGGGGTGGCCCGCCTGGCAATAACGCACCTGTCCCGTGCGCAGATTGCAATCGGCAATCAACATCGTGCAGTAGAGATCAGTGTCAAAATCTTCCAGGATGATGCGGTTGAACTCGGCACAGATATCGTCGACCGCGCGCATGCTGTAGAGACCCAGTTCATCAATCTCAAGCGCCACATTGCGGTCAGGGTTGGCCCCCGACAGCAATCCCGCCAGACGGGCCGTCATCAACGCAGACGCAATGCCGTGCCCGGACACGTCGATGGCATAAAGGCCGATCCGCGTATCGCTGACCCGGAAAGCCCCCACCAGATCGCCCCCCACATGCCCGCTTGGCCGCAGGACGAGCGAGACGTCCGCACCGAGGAATGATAGGAATTCTTCGGGGACAAGGGATTGCTGCAGATGACGCGCTTCGACCAGGTCCCGCGCGATGCCGTCATAGACCTTCTGCAACTCCCCCAGCGTATCACCCAACAGACGGTTTTTCTCAGACAGCTCACGCTCCACCGCGATGAGCCGTTCCCCCGCCGCGATCCGCGCCTCCAACTCAGCGGTGTTCACGGGCTTCGTCAGAAAGTCATCCGCGCCCGATGACAGACCCGTGGCCACATCCTCACGCCCGGTCTTTGACGTCAGCAGAATGAAGTAGACATACCGATCGCTGTTCTCAGACCGGAACGCCCGGCAAAAATCGAGGCCCGACATCTCGGGCATGACCCAATCGCTCAGGATAAGGTCGACCGGTGTCTCTCTGAGGATTTCCAGTGCTTCCTGCCCCGATGTCGCCGTCACAACCTCGTACCAGCGGCGCCGCAGGATGCGCGACACCAGGTCCAGTTGTGCCGGACTGTCGTCGACCACCAGCACACGCTGGATCGCACCTTCCTTGTCCAGTGCCTCAGTCGATGCTTCGGGGGAACGCAGCGGGTTGGCCATTACGCAAAGGGATCCTTGTCACATTCTGGGCCGTTCTGGGGGCAAGAGCCTTAAGATGGCGTGAAAGCCTGCATCTTAAGTTTTGCGCCCCCGGGCATTTACGCTATGGCAACCGCCCTGTTCCCAGATAGCGCCATGGGTGATGACGAACTGATCAGTTGGGATCGCGTGAACGAGCTTCGTGATGAGGTTGGTGCCGAGGATTTCGATGAAATCCGCGATCTGTTTTTGGCCGAGGTGGACGACACACTGCATCGTCTGGCGGACGCACGGCCAAGCGCAAATGACTTTCACGCTTTGCGTGGCTCTGCGCTGAACCTCGGTATGGCGGCGCTTGCACGCCATTGCCGCGCGGCGGAACATGCGTTGAAGGAGGGCGGCGACGCCCCTGACATGGCCGCCATTGCCGAGGTGTTCCGCCAATCCCGCGCGCGCCTCGCCGATGGGCCCTAGATCACGAACTCCGCCAGCGTGTCGTCATCGGTGATGTCGCGATAGACGAACCCCCCGTCTTCCAGCGACCTGAACAGCCGGTCAAAGTTTGCGGCATCCCGAGTCTCGATCCCGATCAGGACCGATCCGAAGTTGCGCGCGGATTTCTTGAGGTATTCAAACCGCGCGATATCGTCATCCGGGCCGAGCATCTCCAGAAAGTCGCGCAAGGCCCCGGGGCGCTGGGGCAGCCGCAGGATCATGTATTTCTTGACGCCCGAATATCGCTGCGCCCGTTCCTTGACCTCTGGCAAACGCTCGAAATCGAAGTTTCCGCCCGATGTCACGGCCACCACCTGCCTGCCCGCCAGCCGGTCACGGATCTGGGGCAGGATATCGAGGCTTAGGGCGCCTGCGGGTTCCAGCACGATGCCTTCGTGGTTCAGCATTTCGACAATCGTCGTGCAGATCCGGTTCTCTGGCGCCAACAGCACATCCGCAGGGGCCACATCTCGCAAGATCTCGAACGTCTTCTCCCCGATCCGGCCGACCGCCGCACCATCGACGAATGTATCGACCCGGTTCAACGTCACCGGCGCGCCCGCATCCAGCGCTGCGGTCAGGCTTGCCCCGCCTTCGGGTTCGACCAGAACCATTTCGGTCTCGGGCGCGGTGTCCGACAGATAGGCCCGCATCCCCGACGACAGGCCGCCACCGCCCACGGGCAGGACAATCAGGTCCGGCACGGTCTTCATTTGTTCAAGCAGTTCCACCGCCACCGACGCCTGCCCTACGATCACATCCGCATCGTCAAACGGCGACAGGAACCGCGCCCCGGTGGTGGCACAATGCGCTTGTGCCGCGGCCAGCGTGTCATCGAAATAGTCGCCGGTCAGACGGATCTCGACCGCGTCGCCGCCAAACACCTGCGTCTTGTCGATCTTTTGGCGCGGCGTCGTCACCGGCATAAAGATCACGGCCCGGACGCCATAGTGCCGGGCCACGTAGGCCACCCCCTGCGCGTGATTGCCGGCACTCGCGCAGACGAACGCATCTGCACCTTCTGCAATCGCCTTGCCCATCGCATTGAAGGCACCGCGGATCTTGTAGGATCGCACCGGGCTTAGATCCTCGCGCTTGAGCCACAGATCGCAGCCAAAGCGTTCGGACAGAAACGCGTTTCGCTGCAGGGGCGTTGGGTCGAACAGCGCGCGCATGGCGGCGGCGGCGGTCTGGGCGCGCGTTGCAAAATCCATGCGGGACCTCCCTGTCTCTCACGTCGATATCCCCTATGGCACGCGGACGGGGTTTGCGCCATGCCGCCTCCCTTGCCGCGCTTGGCAAAAAGGCATAAACGCCCGGGCGGACCCGAACCTGCGAGTGCTCCCATGCCCAATCCAAAGAAAGTCGTGCTGGCCTATTCCGGCGGGCTCGACACCTCGATCATCCTGAAATGGCTGCAGACCGAATACGGCTGTGAGGTGGTGACCTTCACTGCCGATCTGGGCCAGGGCGAGGAGTTGGAGCCGGCGCGCAAGAAGGCCGAGATGCTGGGTGTGTCCGAGATCTATATCGAGGATCTGCGTGAAGAGTTCGTGCGCGACTTCGTGTTTCCGATGTTCCGGGCCAACGCAGTCTACGAAGGGCTTTATCTGCTGGGCACGTCCATCGCCCGCCCGTTGATCTCCAAACGCCTGATCGAGATCGCCGAAGCTACGGGCGCCGATGCCGTGGCCCACGGGGCCACAGGCAAAGGCAACGACCAAGTGCGGTTTGAGCTGTCGGCCTATGCACTGAACCCCGATATCAAAGTAATTGCCCCCTGGCGGGAATGGAATCTGACCAGCCGGACCAAGCTCATTGAGTTTGCCGAACAGCACCAGATTCCTATCGCGAAGGATAAACGCGGCGAAGCGCCGTTCTCCGTCGACGCGAACCTGTTGCACACGTCGTCCGAGGGGAAGGTGCTGGAAGACCCTGCGGATGAGGCGCCCGACTATGTCTATCAGCGCACCGTCCATCCCGAAGATGCGCCCGACACGCCCGAGTTTGTTGAGGTCGGGTTTGAAGCGGGGGACGCGGTGTCGATCAACGGCGAAGCGCTGTCGCCAGCCGCATTGCTCACCAAGCTGAATGAGCTTGGGGGCAAGCACGGGATCGGCCGGCTTGACCTCGTGGAGGGCCGGTTTGTCGGGATGAAGTCCCGCGGGATTTATGAGACCCCCGGCGGGACGATCCTGCTAGAGGCCCATCGCGGCATCGAACAGATCACGCTCGATCGCGGGGCGGCGCATCTGAAGGATGAGCTGATGCCGCGCTACGCTGAACTCATCTACAACGGGTTCTGGTTCTCGCCCGAGCGTCAGATGCTGCAAGCCGCAATCGACGCAAGCCAAACGCATGTGACGGGCACGGTTCGCCTGAAGCTCTACAAAGGGCTTGTCCGGACAGTTGGCCGCTGGTCCGACCATTCGCTCTATTCCGAGGCGCATGTGACCTTTGAAGACGACGCAGGCGCTTATGATCAGAAGGATGCCGCTGGCTTCATTCAGCTGAACGCGCTGCGTCTGAAGCTGCTTGCCGCCCGCGACCGCCGCCTGAAGGGCTAACCAAAGCTTTCTGGCGTTAGAAGCTTTGCCTTGCCCTCGGGCCGGTCGAAATCGATGTGGACGATCTTGCGAGTCTGGCGGTTCCCCACGACGCGCCGGAACAGGAACTCGCGGCTGGTGAAGTTCCCCCGGATCATGATCCAGCGCACCATGCTGGCCGTCAGCCCGTTGTAAGGGGCGACCAGATCGATCAGCCACAGACGTTCGCCCGATTGCCAGTCATCGCGCTGGAAGGGTTCGCCCCGCACATAGCGCCCCTCGGCCTCGGGTGACATCCGGGCCCAGGTGATCATGCCGCGCGGCACGTCGTCGAACCGAAAGACCTTGTACTGGCCCAGGCGGATCGGTGGCTCGAACGCGGCGCGCAATGCATGAACCGGCATGCCCGCATGCCGTTCGCTGCGCCCGGCCAGAAAGAACGCATCGCCCATCGCGCTCAGCACCGCGCCGGATGGGGTTTCCTCCTGCGGAAGCGCGCGCCCCTTGCTGTCTGTCAGGGTGGTCAATGCAGCCGGTCCGGTGAGGCCGCGAGCAGCTGTGCCTCCCAATTGCGCAGGCCGGGTGCGGCGGCATCGCCATAGGATGCGGTTTCGAGCTCCGGGAACAGCTCAAATAGCTCACGCCGCGTCTCATCCTCGATGGCGGCCAGGCTGTACTGCCCCGGATAAAAGCTCTCGGTCGGGACGCCTTCGGTCATCATCACCTGATGGGTGTCGAACATGACGTGGAAGTATTCGACCTCGGGCGTCTCTGTATCGATCGTGATCGTCGTTCCGTTGACCAGCCCCTTGGCCGGCGTCAGAACCTCGTTTTCCCCGAACAGCAAGGCCACGGTCTCCGAGGCGACCAAAATGCGGTGCTGTGGCGACACGCGCAGGTCCCGCCGCGGTGTGTCGGCGCCAAAAGCCCCGCGCCGGATCAAAACGGGCCGCAACTCCGGCGCCAGAGCCAGCGCCCCGGCAGTGAGCTTGCGTGACCCGATCCAGCGGACAGGCTCCAACCGCCCATCTTGCAATCGCACCATGTCCCCAACGGCCAGATCCTCGACGGCAACTTCACCCGTCTCGCCCTCAAGCCGTGTGCCCCGCGCCACGCAGATCAGGATCGAGATCTCGAATGTCGCGTCGTCGCTGACACCGTCGGCGTTGTTGAACCCTTCGACGGTGAACACAAAGACCTGGTTGCTGCCGCTGTCAAAGACCTCTGGCGCGTCCACGGTAAAGGTGAACTCGCCCGTGGTCGTATCTTGCGTGGTCAGCGATCCGAAGGTTGTGTCGAGCTCGGTGAACACATAGCCGTCCGGGGCATCCGTAAATGGTTCAAAGAACTGAAACGCATCGACATCACCGCTGACCGTGCCCGAGTTCGGGGCGCCCAGATCCAGCTCAAACGTGAACAGATCACCGCTGAACGCCCCGGATGCGGATTCAAAGATGTTAAAGCCCACGGGTGCCCCCTGCAGGTTTCAAAAGTGGCTTTTGTGATGATGCCTGCAAAAACATCCCCAACGGCAGCATACGTCATGTGCGGGCCAGTTCAACAGGCTCGCAAACGCCGGGCATGAATTGCCTGATAGGTCGGCATGGCGCGTTCAACGAGCGGGGCGAAGGCGGGGTCGATCCTGGGCAAATCGGGTTCCGGTTGCCCAAACCCTGTTGACCGATGGACCGCGCCATACCAGTGCGGCGCCCAGGCCCCGTCAAAGGGCTTCGGCCCTCGGTCCCAGCCCAGCATCGCCGGATCAAACGGCATATCCAAAGCGTCACAAAGCGCGCTCAGTGCCGCCTTGGGATCGGCCAGGATATCGTCACAGTCGATGATCACCGGTTTTTGCCCCGTGCCTTCCACATGCTCAAACAACCGCGTTTGCTGCCGAAACCCCAGATCGTCGAACACCGGTGTCTCGCGTTTCCGCAGATAGCTGGCCACTACCCTCGCGGGATGACGGATCAGGAAGACATTCGTGACATCGGCCAGCCAGTCCAACGGCCAATGGTCCAGCAGGTGATGTGTCATGTGCTTTTGGTAGAACAGGCTGTGGCCATCGGGCACGGGGCCGAGGCACCGATCAATTACCCGCGCCATATCCGGCTCGCCCGCCGCGATCACCGCCTCCCGCATCGGGTGGTCGAGGTCTGTTTCCTCCAGATACGCCGCATAGAACGGTTCGTCCCACACCGCGCAATCGGCGCGCTGGGCAAAACTATACATCATCGCCGTCGACAGGTTCCGCGGCCCTGACCACATTGCAATCCGCTGTTCCAAAACGGCAATCCCCCGAAACCCCTGAAACAACTGTCACCTGTGCGTGACTTCACGCGCCGGTGAGTTGCCCGGATGCCTGCGCTGCACCAGTGTCTGCGCAACCTGATCAGGAGATTTGTCATGTTGCTGACACTGAATCAAATCAAGCCTCTGGCGTTGGGCCTGGCCATCGTCGCAGGCATCGCGGCCCAATGCGGTCAAGCACAAGCAGCCGAACGCACGGCCATCGTTGCCGGTGGATGCTTTTGGTGCGTTGAAAAGGACTTTGAGCGCGTGAATGGCGTCTCTGAGGCCGTGTCCGGCTATACCGGCGGCACGGTCGCCAACCCCACCTACAAACAAGTCGTGCGCGGTGGCACCGGCCACTACGAAGCTGTCGAGATCACTTTCGACGACAGCGTCATCAGCTACGATCAGATCCTGCACTTGTTCTTCCGGTCGGTCGATCCTACCGATGCAGGCGGGCAGTTCTGCGACCGGGGGGAAAGCTATCGGACTGCGATCTTTGTCTCGAACGCCGCCGAACGCCGCGCGGCGGAAGCCGCCAAGGCCGAGGCTGAGCGTGATCTGGGCCAGACCATCGTGACGCCGATCCTGGATGCCAGCGACTTCTACGTCGCCGAGGAATACCACCAGGATTACTACAAGCAGACCGACATCATCCTGACCCGGCGTGGACCCAAGTCAAAGGCCGAAGCCTACAAGTTCTATCGCAATGCCTGTGGGCGCGACGACCGGGTGAGAGAGCTTTGGGGCGACGCCGCGCCGTTTGCGAGCTAGGACGCCTGCATAAAGGTCAGCACCTCTGACACTTGCGGGATCGCATCGGCGGTCCCGCGCCGTGTCACCTTCAGGGCCGCTGCCGCTGCGGCGCGGTCCATTGTCTGGCGCATATCCAGACCGGCATCGAGACCGGCAGCGACATACCCCGCAAATGTGTCCCCCGCCCCCGTCGTATCCACAGGGCTAACCTTCGGCGATGGCACGCTGATCCGGTCACCCGATGCAGGTGAAACCCATTCTGCCCCATCAGCCCCTTTGGTGATCAGAACCCCTGGCACGGGCAGCTGATCAACAGGTGTCCCAAGGGCTGTTGCCAACTGTTCCGCCTCGACCTGATTGACCAACAGCAGCGACACATACGGCAGCACGGCTTCAACCGCGCGCACATCGAACGGTGCCGCCGAGTAGACCAGCCGCAGCCCCGCATCCGCTGCAAACTGCGCCGTTTCTGCCTGCAGATTCGTCTCGTTCTGCATCAACAGGATGTCGCCCGCCGTCGCTTGCGCCAGGGACGGTGCCACATGGTCAACCGTGAGCATCGCATTGGCGCCGGAGAAGATGACAATCGCATTCTCCCCATCCGCCGCGACATTAATGATTGCATGGGCGGTCGGGGTCTCGACCGCAGTAATGGCGTCTGTGCGCACCCCGTATTGCGCAAGACGCTCCACTGCCCATGCCCCATCCGGTCCCACCGCCCCGATATGGCGCACATCCGCCCCCGCGCGGGCCGCCGCTACGCTCTGGTTCGCGCCCTTGCCGCCCAGCCCGGTGTGGTGGCCAGTGGCCGCCAGCGTCTCCCCCGGCTGGGGCAGGTGCGGGACGGCATAGAAATGGTCGGCGTTGATCGAACCGAGGTTCCAGATGGTCATAGCGCGTCAACTCACCTTGCACGCGGCCAGCGCGGCCATGTTCAAGATGTCGTTCACGGTTGAGACCGAAGAACAGATCTGGATCGGTTTGTTCACACCGGTCAAGATCGGCCCGATCACCGTCGCCCCTGCCATTTCCTGCATCAGCTTGACCGAGATCGAGGCCGAGTGCCGCGCGGGTACCACCAGCACATTCGCAGGCCCGGTCAGGCGCGAAAACGGGTATTGCGCCATCGCCTGGGCGTTCAGCGCGACATCCACGGTCATCTCCCCTTCATATTCGAAATCCACCCCGCGCCCGTCCAGAACAGACGCGGCCTGGTGCATCTTTTCCGCACGTTCGCTGACAGGGTAACCGAAGGTCGAGAACGACAGGAACGCCACCCGCGGCTCAAGCCCCAGCATCCGCGCCACTTCCGCCCCGCGTTCGGCGATATTGGCCAAGTCATGCTCGCTGGGCCATTCATGCACCAGCGTGTCGGTGATCAGAACAATCCGACCCTTGTGCAGGACCGCCGTAACCCCGACCGCCCCATCTTCGGCCCGCGCGTCAAAGACATGGTTGATGAGGCTCAGCACATGCGCCGATTTTCGCGTGGCCCCTGTCACCAGTGCGTCACCCGCCTCATGCGCCAGCATCAGGGCCGAGAACACATGCCGGTCGCGGGCGGCCAGACGGTGGATGTCTTGCGCATCGAACCCTTTGCGCCGCAGCCGGTCATAAAGGAACGACTTGTACTGATCGAGATGCGCGGTGTTGGCCGCATTGACCACGGTCAGTTCGCGCACCGCATCGCCCAGCCCTTCGGCCTCGAGCTTTTCCTTCACATCCGCTTCGCGACCGACAACCATCGCCTTGCCGAACCCGCCCCGCTGGTAGGCTACCGCAGCGCGCAGCACCCGGGGATCGTCGCCCTCGGCAAAGATCATCCGCGCCTGCGCCGCCCGGGCCCGCGCGTTGATCCCCCGCAGGATCGAGGCGGTGGGATCCATCCGGGATTTCAGCGACAGCTCATAGGCGTCCATATCCACGATGGGCCGCCGGGCGGCACCGGTATCCATGCCGGCCTTTGCCACCGCTGGCGGAATGCGGTGGATCAAACGCGGATCGAAGGGCGTGGGGATGATGTAATCGCGCCCAAAGGTCAGCTTCTTGCCATAGGCCATGGCGACCTCATCGGGCACATCCTCCCGCGCCAATTCAGCCAGCGCCTGCGCACAGGCGATCTTCATCGGGTCATTGATCGCGCGGGCGTGGATGTCGAGCGCGCCACGGAAGAGATAGGGAAATCCCAGAACGTTGTTCACCTGGTTGGGATAGTCCGACCGCCCCGTCGCCACGATCGCATCCACCCGCACCGCATGCGCCTCTTCCGGCGTGATCTCGGGATCGGGGTTGGCCATGGCGAAGATCACGGGATTGTCGGCCATATCCGCGACCATCTCGGCCGTCACCGCACCCTTGACGCTGACGCCCAGAAACACATCCGCCCCTTTCATCGCCTCTTCCAAGGTCCGCGCCTTGGTCTTGGCGGCATGGGCGGACTTCCACTGGTTCATCCCTTCAGTCCGACCCTGGTAGATCACGCCCTTGGTGTCACAAACGATGCAGTTGTCGTGCTTCGCCCCCATCGCTTTCAGAAGCTCGATACACGCAATCCCCGCCGCGCCCGCGCCGTTCAGGACGATCTTCACATCCTCGATCTTCTTGTCAGCGTGGTAGAGCGCGTTGATCAGCCCCGCCGCACAGATCACCGCCGTGCCGTGCTGGTCGTCATGGAAGACGGGGATGTCCATCTCTTCCTTCAGACGCTGTTCGATGATGAAACACTCAGGCGCCTTGATGTCTTCAAGGTTGATGCCCCCGAAGGTCGGCCCCATGAGCTTGACGGCGTTGATGAAAGCATCGGGGTCTTCGGTATCGAGCTCAATGTCGATGGAATCCACATCCGCAAAGCGTTTGAAGAGCACCGCCTTACCCTCCATCACCGGCTTGGAGGCCAGCGCGCCGAGGTTCCCCAGCCCCAGTACCGCCGTCCCGTTCGAGATCACGGCGACGAGGTTGCCCTTGGTGGTGTAGTCATAGGCCGTCTCAGGGTTCTCCGCGATCGCCTCGCAGGGCACAGCCACACCGGGGGAATAGGCCAGGCTCAGGTCCCGCTGCGTGGTCATAGGCACGGTGGCCTGCACCTCGAACTTGCCGGGGCTTGGGTCCATATGGAACGCAAGCGCGTCCTCTGGCCGAATCTTCATGCGTGCCATTGCCGTATCCTCCCTTAAGGCGTTGACACATAGCGTTCGGTGGCAAGCCTCCGCAATGCCACCTTTTCCGCTTTCGCCTGAATCCGGGGATTTGTAAGGTCACAAGACACCGATCCGGGGGGATCCGTCGTGACCGTTCAAAGCGCCACCCTGACGCCGATGATGGCCCAGTATCTCGACATCAAGTCGGGCTATGCGGACGCGCTGTTATTCTACCGGATGGGAGACTTTTACGAGCTGTTCTTTGACGATGCCGTGGAAGCAGCCGAGGCGCTGGACATCGCGCTGACGAAGCGTGGCAAGCATCTGGGCGAAGACATACCCATGTGCGGCGTGCCGGTGCATGCGGCGGAAAACTACCTGCTGACGCTCATACGCAAGGGCTTTCGCGTGGCGGTTTGCGAGCAGATGGAAGACCCGGCGGAGGCGAAGAAACGCGGCTCAAAGGCGGTGGTGAAACGCGATGTGGTGCGGCTGGTCACGCCCGGCACGCTGACCGAAGATGCGCTCCTTGATGCGCGGCGCCACAACTACCTTGCGAGTTTCGCTTTGGTGCGCGGAGCGGCGGCGCTGGCTTGGGCGGATATTTCCACCGGCGCGTTTGCAGTGATGCCCATCGCGGCGGATCGGCTGGCTGCTGAGTTGGCCCGTTTGGGCGCGCGTGAGGTTCTGGTGTCCGAGGCCACGTTCGACGACTTCGCCGAAACAGTGTCTGAACAAGGGGCCCAGGCAACGCCCCTGTCCCGTGCAAGCTTTGACAGCACCGGCGCCGAGAAGCGGTTGACCGATCTCTTCGGTGTGAAAACGCTTGAGGCCTTCGGCGCCTTCACCCGTGCCGAAGTGTCGGCCATGGGCGCGCTGGTCGATTATCTCGACATCACGCAGAAGGGCACCATGCCCCGCCTCCAGCCGCCTATGCGCGAGGCGGAAGACAGCGCAGTACAAATCGACGCTGCCACCCGCCGCAACCTGGAGATCACCCGGTCGCTTGGCGGGGGACGCGACGGCTCGCTTCTGGCCACCATCGACCGGACGGTCACCGCGGCAGGCGGGCGGTTGTTGGAGCAACGCCTGTCCCGCGCCTCCCGCGATCTGGCCGTGATCCGCGCCCGCCACGACGCTGTTGCCCACCTGATCGACCTGCCAACCCTGCGGATGGATCTGCGTGATGCTCTGCGCCGTGCCCCCGACCTTGACCGCGCGCTGTCGCGGCTGGCGCTTGATCGCGGCGGGCCGCGTGATCTGGCGGCGGTGCGCGATGCCCTGGCGCAAGCGATGTGGATCGCAGGGGAGCTTGGGGCGGAGTGTCCCGAAGTGTTGTCACAAGCGCGCGAAAACCTGTTAGGGCATGACACGATTGTGGCATTGTTAGACACTGCTTTGGTCGCTGAACCACCCCTCCACGTTCGCGATGGGGGCTTTGTCGCCACCGGCTTTGACGCCGACCTCGACGAGGCCTGCAAGTTGCGCGATGAAGGCCGCTCGCTAATCGCCGCAATGCAGGCCGAGTTCGTGGAGAAAACCGGCGTGACCTCGCTCAAGGTCAAGCACAATAACGTCTTGGGCTACTTCATCGAGACCACGGCCACCCATGCCGAAAAGATGCTGTCACCGCCTCTGTCGGAGACCTTCATCCACCGTCAAACGACGGCCAATGCTGTGCGGTTCACGACTGTGGAGCTCTCCGACCTGGAAACCCGGATCCTCAATGCCGGTGCGCGGGTGGCCGAGATCGAAAACAGGGTCTATTCCAGCCTGAAAGCTGCGATCCTGGATGAGGTAAACCGCATCGCCCCCGCCGCGCGCGCGCTGGCCGAGATCGACCTGGCCGCCGCCCAGACCGAGCTGGCCGTTGAACAGGGCTGGTGCCGGCCCACGGTCGATGACAGCCGCGCCTTCGCGATCGAGAATGGCCGCCACCCAGTGGTCGAACGCGCGCTTCTGGCCAAAGGCGGCGCACAGTTCATCCGCAATTCCTGCGATCTGACTGCGGACACCGGCGCCGCCATCTGGCTCGTCACTGGCCCGAACATGGCCGGTAAGTCGACGTTTCTCCGCCAGAACGCCCTCATCGCGCTCCTCGCGCAAGCCGGATGCTATGTGCCCGCCGACAGCGCCCATATCGGCCTGGTCAGCCAGATCTTCAGCCGTGTAGGCGCGTCCGACGACCTGGCCCGAGGCCGCTCGACCTTTATGGTCGAAATGGTGGAAACCGCCGCGATCCTGAACCAGGCCGATGACCGCGCTCTGGTGATCCTTGACGAGATCGGGCGGGGGACAGCGACCTATGATGGGTTGTCCATCGCGTGGGCAACGCTCGAGCATCTGCACGATGTCAACCGCACCCGCGCGCTTTTTGCCACGCACTACCACGAGATGACGACGCTCGCCGATACGTTGGACGGTGTCCAGAACGCCACCGTGGCGGTGAAGGATTGGGAGGGGGAGATCGTGTTTCTGCACGAGGTGCGTATGGGGGCAGCCGACCGCAGCTATGGCGTGCAGGTGGCCAAACTCGCCGGTCTGCCCGGCCCCGTAATCGAGCGGGCAAGACAGGTGCTTGATCTCTTGGAGAAATCAGCGCGGGAAGGCGGCAGTGGGGCAAAGGCGCTGGTGGACGACCTGCCGCTGTTCTCCGCCGCGCCGGTGCAAAGCGCCCCCGCCAAGCCCAGCGGGCCGTCCCCTCTGGACTCGGCGCTGGCCAATATTCACCCCGACGAGATGACCCCGCGCGAGGCGTTGGAGGTGCTTTACCGCCTGAAGGATCTTCAGACGAACTCGTCGCGCGAATAACCCTGCAGATACAAGAGCGCCGTCAGATCGCCGTGGTTTATCCGCAGATCGACCTCAGCCGCAACGACTGGCTTGGCATGGAGCGCAACGCCCGCACCGGCACGTTTCAGCATCCCCAGATCGTTCGCCCCGTCGCCCACGGCCATGACATCCGCATCCGAGATCTTGAGTTTGACGGTAAGGCCTTCCAAAGCGGCCACCTTGGCCGCACGCCCGAGGATGGGGGGCACCGCGCGCCCGGTGAGGTGGCCATGCTCTTCCTCAAGCGTATTCGCCCGGTTCTCATCAAATCCCAGCCGTTCCGCGATCTGGCCCGTGAAGGCTGTGAACCCGCCTGACACGAGCGCGGTATAGACGCCATTGGCCTTGAGCGTGCGCATCAGTGTCTCTGCCCCGGAAGCGAGGGTGATGCGATCCGCCAAAACAGTGTCTATTACTGAGGTTTTGAGGCCCTTCAACAGCCCCACCCGCTCCGTTAGCGCCCCGTCAAAATCAAGCTCTCCATTCATCGCCCGCGCTGTGATCTCCGCCACGCGGGGGCCGACACCGGCCTCAGCGGCCAGTTCATCGATGCATTCCTGGTTGATGATGGTGCTGTCCATATCCGCGAGCAGCAGCCGCTTCTTACGCCCCCCGCTGGGCTGGATCGCCAGATCGACGCCCATCTTCTGAAGGTCTGTCCAAACGTCCCACTGATTGCCGGGCACCGTCTCAACCATGAACTCCGCCGCCTCGTCGGGGCTGAGCCACACCGCATCCCCCCCGCCCCAGGCGTTGCGCAGGCTGTCGACCAGCGCACGGTCGAGGGCGGGATTTGCGGGGTTGGTGAGCAAAGTGACGGTGTACATGGGCCAGGTCCGGTGTTTCGGGCGGGTAGAGCATGACGGTTTGCGAAACGCCAGAGGAGTGGTGCGGGGTTTCCGATAGGGAACGGGCCGGGCCGGGAAATGCGATCTTGGGCGGGAAATGTGACGATTGGGCGGTTGCACCGCGCGGCAGAGGTCGATACGTCCGGCGGTGGGACACCCCTCCCCAACGAGGGGCATATATCTGGAAGGATATCTCAGATGAGCACCACGACACCGGCAACGCGGCCGGTCAATCCGCGTTTTTCTTCTGGCCCCTGTGCCAAACCCCCCACATTCACTCTTGATGGCTTGTCCGATGCCGCGCTGGGCCGGTCGCACCGGGCCGCCGTCGGCAAAGCCAAGCTGAAGGCCGCGATCGAAGAGACGCGGGAAATCCTGGGCGTTCCGGCGGACTACCGGATCGGGATTGTGCCCGCTTCGGATACCGGCGCGGTCGAGATGGCGATGTGGTCGCTGCTTGGCCAACGCGGCGTGGAAGTGCTGGCTTGGGAAAGCTTTGGCGCGGGCTGGGTGACCGATGCGGTCAAGCAGCTGAAGCTTGATGCGACGGTGCGCACGGCGGATTATGGCGAGATCGTCGATTTTGCGCAGGTCGATTTTGACAAGGACGTTGTCTTCACCTGGAACGGCACCACGAGCGGCGTACGGGTGCCTGAAACAGTGTCTATTCCTGCGGATCGCGCGGGTTTGACGATCTGCGATGCGACCTCGGCAGCGTATGCGATGGACCTGCCTTGGGACGTGCTCGATGTCACCACCTTCTCCTGGCAGAAGGTGCTGGGGGGCGAAGCGGCGCATGGGATGCTCATCCTGAGCCCGCGTGCGGTGGAGCGGTTGGAAAGCTACACCCCGCCCTGGCCGTTGCCGAAGATTTTCCGGCTCACCAAGGGTGGCAAGCTGATCGAGGGCATCTTTGAAGGGGCCACGATCAATACGCCCTCGATGCTGGCGGTCGAGGACTATCTGCAGGCGCTGGCATGGGCGCGCAGCGTCGGTGGATTGCAAGGCCTGATCGCGCGTGCAGATGCCAATACCGCAGCAATGGAGACGTTTGTGGCCCAGAACGACTGGATCGATTTTCTGGCCGTTGACCCGGCCACCCGGTCGAATACCAGTGTGTGTCTCAAGTTCACCGATCCCCGGATCATAGATGGGGCGGCCTTCGCCAAAGCGGTGGCCAAACGGCTGGAGGCGGAAGGCGTCGCCTATGACATCGGCGCCTATCGCGATGCGCCGCCGGGCCTTCGGATCTGGTGCGGCGGGACGGTTGAGGCCGCGGATGTCGAGGCTCTGATGCCCTGGCTTGAATGGGCCTTCGAGGCCGAGATCGCGGCGCAATCACAGGCCGCCTGACCCCCGCACACTGCGTACACACCCTGTACACCGCGCGTACACCGCCGCGTGCACAGACCTTAACAGGATATGAAAAATGACACCCAAAGTGCTCGTCTCTGACAAGCTGTCCGAAACCGCCGTGCAGATCTTTCGCGATCGCGGCATCGACGTGACCTTCGATCCGACCATCGGGAAGGACAAAGAGAAACTGCTGGAAGTGATCGGCGACTATGACGGTCTCGCCATCCGATCCGCCACGAAGGTCAGCGACAAGGTGCTGGCTCATGCGCCGAACCTGAAGGTGATCGGTCGCGCGGGGATCGGGGTCGACAATGTCGATATCCCGGCCGCGTCAAAACAGGGGGTGATCGTGATGAACACACCCTTTGGCAACTCGATCACCACCGCGGAACACGCCATTGCGATGATGATGGCCGTTGCGCGGCAAATCCCCGAGGCCAATGCCTCGACCCACGCCGGCAAGTGGGAGAAATCGCGGTTCATGGGGGTGGAGCTGACGGCCAAGACGCTGGGCGTGATTGGGGCTGGCAATATCGGGTCTATCGTGTGCGAACGCGCGCTGGGCTTGAAGATGAAGGTGATCGCCTATGATCCGTTCCTTAGCGAAGAGCGGGCGGCCAAGCTGGGTGTCCAGAAGGTTGAACTGGATGAGCTGCTGGCCCGCGCCGATTTCATCACCTTCCACGTGCCGCTGACCGACAAGACCCGCAACATCCTGTCGGCCGAAGCCATCGCCAAGCTGAAACCGGGCGTCCGCATCGTGAACTGCGCGCGCGGTGGTCTGGTTGATGAAGAGGCGCTTGCGGAGGCCTTGAAGACAGGCCATGTGGCCGGGGCGGCCTTTGACGTCTTTGCAGTCGAGCCAGCGACCGAAAGCCCGCTCTTCAACCTGCCGAACGTTGTCGTGACCCCGCATCTGGGGGCCTCGACCACAGAGGCACAGGAAAACGTGGCCCTTCAGGTCGCCGAACAGATGTCGGACTATCTGCTGACAGGAGCCGTGTCTAACGCGCTGAATATGCCCTCGGTCACTGCAGAAGAGGCCAAGGTGATGGGGCCGTGGGTGAGCATGGCCAAGCATCTGGGTGCCTTCGTGGGCCAGATGACCGATGAGCCGATCAAGGCGGTGAACATCCTCTACAATGGTGCCGTGGCGGACATGAACACCGACGCGCTGAATGCCGCCGCGATTGCCGGGGTGATGAAGGCCACAAACCCGGATGTGAACATGGTCTCGGCCCCCGTGATCGCCAAGGATCGCGGGATCGACATCACCACGACGACGCAGGGCAAGACCGGTGTCTTTGATGCCTATATCAAGCTGACGGTGGTCACGGCAGATCGCGAACGATCCATTGCGGGGACGGTCTTCAGCGATGGCAAGCCGCGCTTTATCCAGATCAAGGGCATCACCATCGATGCCGAGGTGGGCCAGCACATGCTCTATACCACCAACAACGACGTGCCGGGGATCATCGGTGCGTTGGGCCAGACCATGGGCGAGAATGGCGTGAACATCGCGAACTTTACCCTGGGCCGGTCGGATCGGGGCGCGAATGCCATCGCGCTTCTTTATGTCGACGACCCGATCCCGCAGACGGTGATCGACAAGCTGGCAGCCACAGGGTTGTTCCAATCGATACGCCCGCTGGAATTCGACATGACCTGACGCAACCAGGGGTTTTCTCGGGCCGGGGGGCAGGCTAGGTCTGGCCCCACGAGGAGCCCCCATGCGCATTTACGCCATCGGCGATATTCACGGACAACTGGACATGCTGCGGGCCGCCCACGCGCGGATCGCGATTGACCGCGGCCGCGTGGGGGATCCGGCGGCCCCGGTGGTGCATGTGGGCGATCTGGTTGATCGTGGGCCAGACAGTTGCGGTGTGATCGACTACCTGATCGACGGGGTCGAACGCGGGGAGCGCTGGATCGTCCTGGCCGGCAACCACGATCAGATGTTTCTGACGCATCTCGACGCGGCGCAGGGCAACGTACATGTCGGCGTGCCGCGCCTGTCCTGGCTCGACCCCCAACTGGGCGGGCGCGAGACGTTGGCATCTTATGGGATCGCTACGGGGTTGTTGGCGCGGCGATCCAAGATCTTTCGCGAAACCCGCGAAAAGATCCCCGATAGTCACCATAGGTTCCTGCGACGGCTACCGCTGTGGCATGAAACACGGGACTTGCTGTTCGTGCATGCGGGTATCCGTCCCGGCGTCCCGTTGCGCGAACAAACAGCTGACGATCTCGTCTGGATCCGGGGGGAATTCTTGGAGGATCGCCGCCCCCATCCCTGGCTCGTGGTGCACGGACACACGCCGATTGACCGGCCCAAACACTATGGCAACCGGGTCAACATCGACACCGGCGCGGGCTACGGTGAGCCGATGACAGCGGTGGTGTTTGAAGGGCGCGACGTCTGGATCCTGAGCGAAGGGGGACGCGTCGCCCTTAATCCGGGCCACGTTTAGCGAGATCCAGCGCTTCGGTCAGGACATCTAGGTCGCCGATATGGTTGGCCAGGATCAGGACAAGCTGCGCATTGAGGGCTGCGCTTTCGTCAGCGGTGCAGGATCGGTGCGCGGCCAGAAGCGCCTCATAGAAGTCGTCATGGCGGGCGAGGTTGGGGGTGGAGATCAGATGCATCGGGCACCTGTCCAAATCGTGTCTAACTCGGCCTGAATCTGCGCATCTGTGGCGTCGGTCCAGCGCGCGGCGATCACCTGATCGGGGCGGATGAGGTAGACGGCGCAGGCCGCATCGCCGAGGTAGCGATGCGTGAGGTCTTCGGTGAGTTTGGGGGTGAGGGAGCGTACCCCCGTCAGGTTGGGCGCGGTGGTGCCCAGAGCCAGCAGCGTCGGTTCCCCGGTGAGCTGGGGTAAGAGCCATTCCCCCGTGGCCAGCCGCGCATCCGCCGCCACGGCTCCGGGCCGGGTTCCTTGGGGCAGGGTGGGGTCGTCCGGTCCTGTCGTGGGATAGACGCATGGGGCGGAGAGGCGGCCGGAGTTGACCCAGGATTGGGCAAACGGTGCCTTCGCGGCCAAGGCCAGAACCTCGTCACGAAACAGCCGTTCGGCTCCATCACCCGGGGTCATGAACCGCGTGGAGCGGGACGAGTTGCGGATGTTCTCATCCGCGCCAAACCGGCGTTCGGCATCGTAGGTGTCTAACAAACCGCGATCGGCCCGACCCTGTAGCACCGCCGCAAGCTTCCAGCCCAGGTTATCGACGTCCTGCAGGCCGCCATTGCCACCCCGCGCCCCGAAGGGCGAGACGACATGCGCGCTGTCACCCACAAAGATCACGCGATCATGCACAAAGCTGTCTAGCCGGCGGCACTGAAAGGTATAGACGCTGACCCACTCCAGCCGAAACCGGTCGTGCCCGACGACCTTCTCGATCCGTGGGATCACGACTTCAGGCCGTTTCTCATGCTCAGGGTCCGCCTCCCACCCCAGTTGCAGATCGATGCGATAGATGTTGTCGGGTTGTTTATGCAGCAGGGCGGACTGGCCGGGATGAAACGCCGGTTCAAACCAGAAATGCCGTTCTGGCGGGAAATTGGCCTCCATCTCGATATCGGCAATCAGGAAGCGCTCTTCGAACAGCTCGCCCTCAAAATCGAGGCCCATGGCGTGCCGGATGGGCGATCGTGCACCATCGCAGGCCAGAATATAGTCTGTCTCCAGCGCATATTCTCCGTCAGGCGTTTCCACGTCGACAAAGGCGCTGTCCCCAGTCTGGTCGATGGAGGTGACCTTGTTCTGAAACCGCAGGTCTATCAGCGGCTGATCCAGGACGGCATCGATCAGGTACTCTTCGACATAGTATTGCTGCAGGTTCACGAAGGCCGGCATCTTGTGGCCGTCCTCGGGCAAGAGGTCGAAGTTGAACACTTCGCGGTCACGGTGGAACGTGCGCCCGACCTTCCAGGTCACGCCCTTCTCCAACACGCGGTCACCGATCCCCAGCCGGTCAAAGATCTCAAGCGAACGTTTCGACCAGCAGATGGCCCGGCTGCCTACCGAGACCCTGTTGTTGTCATCGAGGATCACCGAGGCCACGCCGAAATTCGCAAGCTCCAGCGCCATGGCAAGGCCGATGGGGCCTGCGCCCACAATGACAACCCTATGCCGCGGCTCCGGGGCCGTCAGGCCAGGCGGAGGCGTGTAGGGGTAGGGCTGATAGTCATAGGGCATCTTGGTCCGCTTCCTCCCAAATCAGACACTGTTTTGGTGTGTTTTAGCCCTGCAACGCCTCCCAAAGGGCGGCGTCGCGTTCGGCCGTCCAGATCCGCGGGGTGGTGATATCGCGGGCCTCGTCATAGGCGCGGGCGACGTTGAAGGGCAGGCAGTGTTCATAGATGGCGTAGTCGCCGAATTTGGCATCGCAGGCATCGCGGCAGGCGGCCATGGCCTCTTTCAAAGATCCGCCCTTCAGCGCGACCTTTGCAACCGAACGATAGGTCGAGTTCACGAAATCGCCGGTACTGTCGAGCGCGGCATTCACCATCTCGCGCCCCACCAGTGCATCCCCCCGCCCAGGTGCGATGGCATCCAGATCCCAGCGCCGGATCGCCTCCAGCGTGCCGGGCCAGTCGTGGAAATGCCCGTCGCCGCAATAACAGGCCGAGCGATATTCGACGATGTCCCCGGTGAACATCACGTTCTGGTCGGGCACATAGATCACCATGTCCCCGGCTGTGTGCGCCCGGCCCACCTGCATCAGATCCACGCGCCTTTGGCCAAGATAGACACTCATCCGGCCCTGGAACGTGGTCGTGGGCCAGGTCAGCCCGGGTATTTCCTCATGCCCGTGAAACAGCCGCGGGAACCGCGCAAACTCACTGTCCCAGTCCTCCTGCCCGCGTTCCACCACCATGGCCCGCGCCGGTTCCGACATCAGGATCTGCGGCGCCCCAAAGGCCTGAGCCCCAAGCACGCGCACAGCATGGTAATGCGTCAGCGCCAGATGCGTGATCGGCTTGTCTGTAACGGTGCGGATGCAGTCGATCACCTTGCGCGCCAGGCGCGGTGTGGCCTGCGCCTCGACCACCATGACGCTGTCATCGCCGATGATCACGCCGGAATTGGGGTCGCCCTCGGCGGTAAAGGCATAAAGCCCGTCACCCACTTCCGTGAAACTCGTCTCTTTTTCTGCCAGGTCGCCCTGGCTTGCGAAGGCTTTCGCCATATCTCCTCCCCGCCCCGTCTTTGGTCGTGAAATATCCTGGGGGTCTGGGGGCAACGCCCCCAGCTATCTTTACTTTTTCCCAGGCGTCCCGTCGAACTTCTTCTCAAGCGATGTCCAGCAATCGATATAGTCGTCCTGCAGCGGCGCTTCCGCGGCGGCAAACCGTGTCAAATGCTGGGGAAACCGTGTCTCGAACATAAACGACATGGTGTTGTCGAGCTTGTCGGGCCCCAGATTGGCGTTCGAGGCCCGTTCAAACGCGTCACGGTCCGGCCCGTGGGGCAGCATCATGTTGTGCAGGCTCATCCCGCCGGGGACAAAGCCCTGGGGCTTGGCGTCATACTGGCCGTAGATGTTGCCCATAAGCTCGGACATGATGTTCTTGTGGTACCAGGGCGGGCGGAAGGTGTCTTCGGCCACCATCCAGCGTTCGCGGAACAGGACAAAGTCGATATTGGCGGTGCCCGGCACGCCCGAGGGGGCAGTCAGCACGGTGAAGATCGACGGGTCGGGGTGGTCGAAGAGCACCGCGCCGACGGGGCAATAGGTCTTCAGGTCGTATTTCACTGGGGCGTAGTTGCCGTGCCAGGCCACGACATCGAGCGGGCTGTGCCCGATCTCGGTCCGGTGGAACTGGCCGCACCATTTGACGGTGACGGTGGACGGGGTCTCAACGTCTTCGAATGCTGCGACGGGCGTTTTGAAATCCCGCCGGTTCGCCATGCAGTTGGACCCGATGGGCCCCCGGCCGGGGAGGTCGAATTTCGCGCCATAGTTTTCGCAGACGAACCCGCGGGCGGGCCCATCCAGCACTTCGACCCGGTAGACGAGTCCGCGGGGGAGGATGGCGATCTCCTGGGGCTCCAGGTCGATGATCCCAAGCTCGGTGGCGAAGCGCAGGCGGCCTTCCTGGGGGACGACCAGGAGCTCGCTATCGGCGGAGTAGAAATAGTCATCCTGCATGGATGCGGTGACCAGGTAGATATGGCTGGCCATGCCGACTTGGGTGTTCACATCGCCCGCCGTCGTCATCGTGCGCATGCCGGTGAGCCAGGTCAGTGGCGCGTCCGAGTGGGGCACAGGATCCCAGCGGTATTGGCCCAGTGAGGCAACATCAGGGTCGATATTGGGGGCCGAAGTCCAGTAGGGCAGGTCGATGCGCGTGAACCGGTGCGTCTGCTTGACCGAGGGCCGGATGCGATAGCACCAGGTGCGTTCGTTTTGGTGGCTGGGAGCCGTAAATGCAGTGCCTGAGAGCTGTTCGCCGTAGAGCCCGTAGTTGCATTTCTGGGGCGAGTTCATGCCTTGTGGCAGCGCGCCGGGCAGGGCCTCAGTCTCGAAATCATTGCCGAAGCCGGGCATGTAGCCTTCGTGCGGGCCGGGGATTGAGGGGGCCTGCACCATGTCGCGGGGCGTTGTCTGGCGGTTCATGGGGTCCTCCCGGGGTGGATGAGCGTGCAGGGAACTATATCGTTGCATTTGCAACGAGGTCAATGATGGCGCTTTTCCGAGGTCGCGACGTAGACAATCGCGGCACGCGCTCTTAACGATAGCTCACACAAGATGCTCACAGTTTAAGTGTGGGCGAGGGCAGTGCGTGAGGCAATCATGGGCAAGCTATCGCTAGTGCGCCGGTTTGGTCCGAGGCTTGCATATCAGATGGCAACTCGGGATGTCCTTACGGTTCCGATAGACGGAACAACTTACAAGACCATCAATGATCGATCCGAGCAGTACCACATACTAAACTCAACCCAGAAACTGCGTAACTTGGTGGGCTGCATACCTGAGGATGCAAAAACGATCGTCGATCTTGGCGCGAACGTCGGGCTATTTGCGTTACTTGCTGCACGGGCGTCTCCGCAGGCCAGTATTACATGTTACGAAGCTGACCCCCGTCTTGCGGACCTGGCATCTGAAAACACCCCCGACAACGTGTCCGTGGTGGCATCTGCTGTGACAAGAGATGGCGGCGAGGTCACCTTTTTCCGCAGTCACAATTCTCACCAACTCGGCTCACTCAGGAAAGCCTCGGTCGTTGATTTTGATCCTGACGCCGAAGCAGTCTCGGTCCCATCAGTGTCCATTCGAGAGGCGTTGAGCCATTCTGTCGATTTCCTGAAAGTTGATATTCAGGGTGCTGAATGGGATCTATTTCAGGATTTCGATTTCTCGTCGATCAAGAAGGCTGTCTTTGAGATATCTTTTCTTGATCCGGGCGCGATTGACCTCCTTGAACGGCTGAGGTTGTTTTTCCCAAATTACCGGGTGGTGAACGCCGTTCATGGGGGCGGTGACGTGCTGTTTAGCAGGTAACGAGCCTGGCAAGAAAAATTGATCAGTCCGCAAGTGGCGGCGCTATCCCCGCAACGCCAGAATATCCGTCTGGATCAATCCACGGCCCTTCATCGCCGCGAACTCCGCCTCGAAATCCACCCAAGGTTCGGCTTTCCATGCCACCAAGTACGGAACCCCGGCGGAGGAGGGGATTTCGTCGATGACCTCGACCCCGTCCACCGTATGATCGGCGTTCAACAGGAGCGCAGTGGTGTAGGTCTGAAAACCCGCCGCGCGGATTATCGGGACGACCTCTGTCTTGGCGATGAGTTCGACCCAGAGCACTGATGCGCCCGCCAGAAGCCGTGGCATCCCCGCCAAAGCGTCCGGTTCCCCGCCCTGAAGATCAAGCTTGATGAAATCCGCATGGTCGACGACATCGTCCGCGCGCACCACCTCCACGTGCGAGCGGCGCTTGTCGAAAGGGTTCCACGTCTTGATCGTGTCGGATTCCAGCGCGCCGGCGCTGCTGTAGCCCACCTTGTCTTCCCAGCCCACGGTGCCTTCCTTCACGGTTTGAGGCACCTTGAAGCTCCCACGGCCATTGTGCGCCCCAAGCGCTGCTTTGTGCAGTGTTATCCGGTCGTCGGTCTCAAAGAACTTGTGGTTGCCCTCAAAGGGCTCGAACGCATGCACATGGGCTGCGCCTGCATCCAGCATCTCCCTCGCCGTGCCGCCATAGCCCGCCCCGCCGTCGATGGCGATCTTGCAAGCGGGGGTCAGGACTTCGGTAAAGGATCGGACGCGGCGTTCTTCCATGGGGCGACCATCTGCGGTCACCGGGAAGGCGTCAACCGCTATTCCCGGTGGTACGGTGAGCCCGCCAGGATACTGGCCGCGCGATAGAGTTGCTCGGTCAGCATCACGCGGGCCAGCATGTGGGGCCACACCATTTTCCCCAACGATAGGGTCACATCAGCCCGCCCGCGCAACGCGTCATCCAAGCCATCCGCGCCGCCGATCACGAAGGCCGCGGTGGCGTTGCCATCGTCGCGCCATTGGGCCAGGAGGGTGGCGAAATCCGGGGAAGTCATCGTGCGCCCGCGCTCGTCCAGTACGCAGATCCGGGCGCTCTCGGGCAACACACGCATCAGGGCCTGCCCTTCGCTCAGGCCCTTTTTCGCCTCGACTTCGATGATGTCCAGCGGGCCGAGGCCAAGGTTTCGACCTGTGCGCTCAAACCTTTGGGTGTAGTCTTCGATCAACGCACGCTCAGGGCCGGCCCGCAGCCGGCCCACGGCGCAAATTCGGATCTGCATGCGGCGAACGCCTTAGGTCTGGGCGGCCGTCTGCTGACCCGGGGACATCCACATTTTTTCAAGCTGGTAGAACTCGCGCACCTCGGGGCGGAAGACGTGGACGACGACGTCGCCCGTGTCGATCAGCACCCAGTCGCCGGCATCCTTGCCTTCGACCTTGGAGAGCACGCCGAATTCCTGCTTGAGCCGGTCGATCAGCTTTTCCGAGATCGCGGCCACCTGGCGCGAGCTGCGGCCTGAGCAGATCACCATATGGTCGGCCATCTCGGACTTGCCGGCGAGGTCGATCACCACCACCTCTTCGGCTTTGTCGTCGTCCAGCGATGAAAGGATGCGTTCAAGCAACGCGGTGCTTGAGGCTTGAGTGGTCCCTGCAGTCATCTTTGGGTCCTGAGCAGGGTCCGGGGCGGTCGGATCACGGACCGCATCGTGAAGCTGAGACAGGGCATAGGCCTCCTGAGCAGCGCGCCGACGGCCCCGGCGCAGGGCATACCAAAAAGCTAGCATCGGAAATGTGAAATCTCAATGTCATCCGTCATGGGATGCGAAGATGGCGCAGGGTCCCGCACAGGCGGCAGGTGTTGCGCGTCTCAAAAGTGTAACGTAAAACATTAAAGAATCATTCTTAGACAGGAAAGATTAGTATGTCAGCCACGCCTTTGATCCGCCGCTGGGCGGTTGTGCTCAATATTTTGTCTATTCTCGCAATTGTTGTGGTTTTGGTCGCCGTGGCGGCGGGCATCCTGTTCGGAGATATCCCCAACGACATTCGCATGGCCGCCGGACTTGCGGCGGGGGACGTGGTGCCGGGCGCGCGGGTGGGTTTCATCGCAGTGATCGGGGCGCTGCCTGCAGCGGCGGTGATTTATGTGCTTGTGCAAATGGGCCGGCTTTTTCGCAGCTATGCCGTGGGTGAGACGCTGACGCGCCGCTGCGCGCGGGCGATCACGCGGATCGGTGCCGGTCTTCTGTTCATGGCGGCGATGGGGGCCGTTGTCCGGCCTTTGCAGATCCTGTTGGCGAGCCTGGACAATCCGCCGGGGGAGCGGGTTCTGGCGATTGGGTTTGGGACGATGGATCTGGGCCTTGTTCTGGCGGGTGGGCTTTTGTTGACCATTGGGTGGGCCATGTCAGATGCCGTGGCGGCCGCCCGCGAGAACGCGGAATTCGTGTGATGCAGATCGTGGTGCGGCTGGATGTGATGCTGGCGCGGCGCAAAATGAAATCGCGGGAACTGGCCGCGCGGGTCGGGATCACCGAACAGAATATCAGCCTCCTCAAGTCCGGACGGGTGCGGGGGATCCGGTTTGAGACGCTGGCCAAGATCTGTGCGGTACTGGACTGTCAGCCGGGCGATTTGCTGGAGGCGGTGGCCGAGGGTCAGTAATCGCGTTCAAAAAAGATGCCGAGGCCTGTCCGCCCTTCGTTGTCGACACCGCCTTTGACCGTGACGCTGGGGGTGAGATCGAGGTTGAGGTTGACCTCGGCCTCGCCGGCGCCGCCAACGGTGACATCGGTATAGACGTTGTCCGACAGGTAGGCCCCGGCGCGTACGGCCACGTTCCCGGCCTCATCGGTGGTGACGTCCAGATCATCGAGCCCGAAGTTGCGGCGCAAGCGCGAGACGATCCCTTCCCCGCCCTGACCGGCCAGAGTCGCGACGGCGGCGGCAAGCTGGGCCGCCTGAAGGGGGGACAACGTGTCGATCCCGCGGCCAAACAGGAGGCGGGCCAGCACTTCGTCTTCGGGCAGATCGGGATCGGAGAGGAAGCGGATGATCGGCTCGGACGCCTGGCCTTCGACGATGATGCGGACGGTGACGTCTTCGGCCTGGGTTTCGGCGACAAAGAACAGGGTCGGGTCAAAATCCCCCTGCAGCGTGGCCCGACCTTCGGTCAGGATCAGCCTACGGCCCAGGATGTCGAGCCGGCCGCGGATCAGGTCAAACTGCCCGTCGGGCACAATGTTGTCAGTGGTACCGCGCAAGCGCAGGCCGCCGCCCAATTCGGCCTCGAGCCCACGGCCCCGGATGAAGATGCGGTTGCTGGCGACCACGCGCAGGTCGAGCGGGTAGGCGGCGCCGCCACCCCCGCCAGAGCCGTTTGACGTGCCGGATGTGACAAGGCCTGCCCGCGCGCGGGTCTGGCGCACGGCGGCGGGCTCGTTCTGGTGGATGATGTTGGGAATAGAGCCAACGCCGGAGATGCTGCCTGATGGGATTTGGACATTGGTTTCGCCGAGGTCGATGCGGCCGGAGATGCGCGCGCTACTGGCCAGGGGGCCTTCGATCTGGATGCGGCCATTCGCTGTCGTCTCATACAGGGCGGGGTCGCGCACGGCGAGGCGGTTCAGCACAAGCGCGAGGTCACCTAAGAAGGGATCAGTCAGGGCAACCGGACCGGTCAGGCGCAACGATCCGCCACCCTCGGCGGTAGCGCGGACATCCAGCTGTGCCCTGCCCGAGGCGAGACCGACATTGGCATCAATCGCGCTCAGCACGATGCGCTCGGTCGGGCTGGCGGCGCGGGCCCCTTGGGTGGTGAGCTGGCCAGACAGGGCGGGCAGGCCCGGTTCCCCCCGCAGGGCGAGATCGAAGTTAAGGGTACCGCTCACGGTGCGCGGGGCGATGAAGCGGTTTGCAATCGACAAGGGCGCGCTGCCCGTCAGGGTAACATCGGCGGTGGAGAGGTTCTCGGCCACGGTTCCCGCGGTATCGGCGCGGATGTTGCCGGGGCCGGTTCCGCTGAGGTCGATCCGCCAGTTGCCCTGGGGCAGGCGGCCCAAGGTGCCAGCGACAGTTGCCGGACCCCGGAACCCGGCGGCATAGGGGCTGATATCGGCAAGGCGGGCCGCGATCTCGACCGTACCGCTGTCGCGACCCACTGCGCCGCTTATGTCGGCAGAGACTTCGGGCGCCTCAAAGGTGAAGGTGCGCACGGTGTAGCTGTCGCCATCGCGGGCCAGGTCTGCCGTTAGGGTGGCGCGGCCCCGCAGCAGGCGGTCGGCGTCGGGTTGCGACAGTTTCAGATCCTGCCCGATGATGTCGCCCGCAATGTCCACGCGTTCGAGATCGGTTGAGACCTCGCCGGAAAGGTCTAGGGAGATGCCGCCCCCTAGCGCCCGTCCGGCGCGGTCTGAGAACGGGGCAAGATCGGCGGCGTCTGCGGTGATATCGCCGCTGATCACAGGCACATCGTTGCTGGTATCTGCCGTCAGGTCGAACTCGGCGGAGGCGTCGGGTGCGGCCAGGGTGCCTGCAATCTCCCACAGCGCATCAGTCTGCGTGGCCGCCACCTCAAGTTCGGCGGGGGCTCTGACGTCTTCGGAGATAACCCCGGTGTCGATCAGGGTCACCGTGGCGGTGCCTTGGCTGCTGCCTTCGGTCATGCGTCCCTGCGCCGTGATCCGGGCCGCGTCACCGTTAACGCGCAGGGTGTCGACGAAAAGCCCGTCTGCGGATTGCCGGACGGCGGCCTCGACTCGTGTGGTGCCGGCAAGCAGGCGGTCGGCTTCGGGTTGCGCGATGCGCAGGTCTTGGCCGGTGAAGGTGGCCGTTGCATCAAAGCGCGAGAGATCGGCGGCGACTTCGCCCGATGCGCTGAGGTCGATGCCGCCGGCGATCTGGCGGCCCGCGCGTTGTGAAAACGGTGCAATGGTGGCCGCAGAAGCGGTGATATCACCGCTGATGACGGGCACATCGGTTGCGAGGCTGGCCACTAGATCGAAGGTGGCGGCCATGTCGGGGGCGTCCAGCGTGCCGTCGATATCCCAGAACGCCCCGGTCTGTTCGGCGGCAAGTTCAAGCTGGGCCGGGCCTGCGACGTCTTCGGCGATGACGCCTGTGTCGATCAGGGTGACGCTGGCGGTGGCGCGGCTATCCTCGCCCCCAAGGCGGGCGCTCGCCTGCACGCGCGCGGCGTCGCCGTCGAGGCGCAGGGTGTCGACAAAGGTGCCGTCGGTGGTGCGGCGCAGGGTGGTGGTGAGGTCGGCCGTGCCGGACAGCAGGCGATCGGCCTCGGGCTGATCCACGGTGACGTCGCGGGTCTGGCCGTTGGCGGTCAGGGTGAAGGTTCCTGCGAGCGGGGTCACAGTGCCAGAAACTTCGGCAGAGACAGCCCCACCAAGGCGCCGCCCCGCGATGCCGGAAAACGCGCTGAGATCGCTGGCGGTTGCGGCGAGTTCGGTGGTGATCTCAAGCCCGCCGTCGATGGTGGAGATCTGGGCAGAGCCTTCGAGGCCATAGGTCTCCCCGGTCACCCGCAGGTCGGTGAGGGAGATTGGCGATCCTTGGATTGCAGAGATGGAGACGCGGCCTTCGACGGTTTCACCAAGGGCCGCGTCGGCGGACGCATCGCTCAGGTCCAGTGCTTCGGCGCTGAAGTCCAGATCGGCGGTGATTTGGGGCAGTGGCGCACGCAGGATCCGGCCCGACCCGGTCAGTGTCGCGGCTTCGGCGCGGAACCCCGGTTGCGACAGGCCTTCGATCACGACCGAGCCGGTCCACTCATCACCGGCGGCGGCGTCAAAGAAAACCTCAAGATCCGCGCGGCGGATCTCGGTTGCTTCGCCCGCGCGGGGCAGGCGGACGGGCCCGCCGTCTGGTGCCGCAATGGTCCCGGTCACCGCGATGTCGAGGGGCAGGCCGTCGGCACCGATCCGCAGCGCACCGTCGAGGTCGATGGCGGCAGCACTCAGCGCGAATTCCGAGATCTCGGTGACGCCATCGGGCAAGGCGCGGCCGTCAAGCATCAGGGCGATGTCGTCGCCGAAGAAGTCGCGGAAGTCGGGGGCAAAGAGGGGGGCAATGTCGCCGGTGACATCGGCGGCAAAGGCGCGGGCGCCGTCGTCGTCGTTCAGGGTCAGTGTCCCTTCAAGCCGGTCCTGGCCATCGGTCTGCAACGCCAGCGAGGCGGCAAAATCACCAAGGGGGCCCGCCCCTTCTGCCGCCAGCCTGACCGAGGGGTCGCCGGGCAGGTTGAGAAGGTTGGAGACAAGCCCGCCTGGGGCTTCGTTCAAAAGAAGGTCCACCGCCAGTTCTTCAGTGCTGTTTGCGTAGCTGGCCGAGACCGTGAACGTGTCATCGCGGTCATCGATCCGTTGCGCTTCCAGCTGGCCCGCGCCTTCGCCCCCCTCGAGCCGAACCGATCCGCTGAGCGACAGGACCGCGGCCTGGCCGATGACCGTGGGGCCCAGCTCAATCCGCTCGGCGGTGAGTGCGCCGATGTTGATCGCAACCGGCAGGTCGGGGAGGGAGAACCCCGATGCCTCGGCATCCGGCGCGCCGGGTTCGGATTGCGGCAGGCGGTCGAGGATGATTTCGCCAGCCCTCAACTCGGCCACCTCGACGCGCCCCCGCAACAAGGCGGTGCGTTGCCAGTTCAGCGTCGCGTCCCGCAGCGTGAGCCAGACGCCGTTCGCATCGGCGACAGTCAGTTCCTCAAGGCTGGCCTCGGAGCTGAGCGCGCCCGAAAACCCGGTCACCCGGACCGTGCGCCCGTCGCCTGACAGGCTGTCTTCCAGGGTGCGCTGGACAAGGCCCCGGTCGTCGCTCTGCGGGACGGCGGGTCCGGCAACCGTGGCGGCCAGAATGATGATCAGCAGTGTGGCGCGCAAACGGGTCAAAACGCTTGTCCAATGCCGATGTATAGTTGGAAGGCTGAGGCATCGTCATCGCCGCTGACGGGCACCGCGAGGTCGACCCGGATCGGACCGATGCCGGTGTCATAGCGCAGGCCCAGCCCCGCGCCGGCATGGCTGTCACCATCGGGCAGGCTGTCTGGGCCGATCTGGCCCCAGTCGGCAAAGGTCACGACCTGGATGTTTTCGCCCACGCGAGTGCGTACCTCGCCCGACAGGCCCAGAAACGAGCGCCCGCCCGACAAGAGACCACCGCCCTGGTCAATTTGCAGCGACTGGTATTCCTGCCCCCGCACCGTGCCGCCGCCGCCTGACGTAAACCGCAGATCGTTGGGCAGGCCGGTGATCGATGCGCCGGTGATCGCGCCGAATTGGAGGCGGCCCGCGACGACGACGCGGTTGTCGGTGCCAAACGGCTCATACGTGCGCGCATCGAGCGTGAAGCGGGTGCCGCTTTCGGAATCGCTCAGGCCCAGGAACGGCGCGATCTCGGCGAAGATGTAATAGCCATCATCGCTGTCGAGCAGACTGTCGCGGCGATCCTGTGTGGCCGAGATCGGGAAAAACAGGTGACGGTAGCGTTCTGTGCCGGAGGCATCGGTGACCTCTGACGTTGAGTAAGTCACACCGACGCGGATCGGCAAATCGTCGGTCAGGCGCCGTTCGAGGCTTGCGCCGATGTCGATCGATGTGGAGGTAAACTCGGGCTCGTTCGCCTGCTCGATCTCGGCGAAGAGCCCAAGGACAGTGTCGCTGCCGAAGGTGGCCGGGCGTTCATAGCGCACGCCGGCGGTGTAATCGACGCCGCCCGTGTCGCCGCCAATGCCGCCGATCTCGCCCTCAAACCGCAGGCGTTCGGCCCCGCCCAGAAGGTTGCGGTGCAGCCAGAAGCCCGAGAGCGTCAGCCCTTCGTCCGATCCAAGTTCGGCCCCAAAGCCAAACCGGCGCGGCAGTTGTTCGGCCACCTCGACCGTGATGTCGAGCGTTCCATCGGGGTTCGCCTGCTCCGCCTCGCTCAGGGCCACACTGCGGAACGTGCCGGTTTCCCGCAGGCGTCGGACCACGCGGTCGGTCTCAACCGGGTCGAAGCGTCGGCCGCTGGGCAGGCTGGCAATCTCGACGATGCGGTCGGTCCGCACGTCGCGATTGCCGCGCACGATCAACTGGCCGAAACGTAGGTCCGGACCGGGATCGACGCGCAGAACGGTGTCGAGCCTGCGCCGGTCATGCTGGGCCACGATGCGCTGGTCCGCGACGGCGGCCTTGGCGTTGCCAACCGCGCGCCAGGCTGTGGTCGCAGCGTCGGCGGCGGCGCGTATGCTGCCTGTGCGGGCGGGGGCGTTGGCGCGAAACCCCTCAGGCAGGGTGGTGTCGGGGGCCAAGGGGCCGATCTGCGCGCGCGAAAACCGGTAAACCGGGCCGGGGACGATGCGAAAAGCGACGGTGTCGATGGTCGCAGGGGCGTTCAGCGGCGGGATCGTCGCGGCCTCGCGCCCATCGACAAGGATGCTCACCGTGGCGCCGAAATGCCCGGCCTCATAGAGCGCGGCCACCAGGCGGGCATAGTCGGCCTGCGCGGCGGCCAGCACCTCATCCCCGCGGGTCACCCCCTCGCGCCGGGCGGCGACGACCAGCGACGCACCTTGCAGCGCTGCCACCAGATCATCGTCTGCGCCACCCGCGCTCATCGTGATGCGGTTGAGCGCTTGGGCTTGCCCGGCAGCCAGCAGGAGTACCCCCACCGCAAGGCCGGTGGCCGTCTGGAACATGCGCCTGTGCATCAAAGGTAAACTACCCGCTCGCCCGTTTGTTCCCTATCATGGCAGGTGCGCGCACGGGCGTGAAGGGCCACGAAGCCACGGCACGGTCTCTATCTTGTGAGCAGGGCCGTGCCGCGTTACATAAACGGCATGGTTCGAGTCTTTGACATGGATGAACGCGCCCGCCTGCCCTGGCGGTTTTTCGGTGCGTCCCGTTCGGTTCTGGCACGCCTACCGCGCGCCTGATCCAGCCAACCGATCCAACTTCACATCTATTCACCGGGAGAGGACCGTATGACCGCCCGAACGCTCTACGATAAAATCTGGGACGCGCATGTCGCGCATGAGGCCGAGGATGGCACCTGCCTTCTCTACATAGACCGCCACCTTGTCCACGAAGTGACCAGCCCGCAGGCCTTTGAAGGTTTGCGCATGGCGGGCCGCAAGGTGCGCGCGCCGGACAAGACCATCGCCGTGCCCGATCACAACGTGCCGACCACCATGGGGCGTGAAAACCCCGAGAACATGACTGAGGACAGCCGCATTCAGGTGGCAGCCCTCGATACTAATGCCAAGGAGTTCGGGATCCACTATTATCCGGTGAACGATATCCGCCAGGGGATCGTGCATATTGTCGGGCCTGAGCAGGGCTGGACCCTGCCGGGGATGACGGTGGTTTGCGGCGATAGCCATACGGCGACGCATGGGGCGTTTGGCGCGTTGGCCCATGGGATCGGGACAAGTGAGGTGGAGCATGTGTTGGCCACCCAGACGCTGATCCAGAAGAAATCGAAGAACATGAAGGTCGAGATCACCGGCAAGCTGCGACCCGGCGTGACGGCGAAAGACATCACGCTGTCGGTGATCGGGGAGACCGGCACGGCGGGCGGCACCGGCTATGTGATCGAGTATTGCGGCGAGGCAATTCGCGATCTGTCCATGGAAGGGCGGATGACCGTCTGCAACATGGCGATCGAAGGTGGTGCGCGCGCAGGGCTGATCGCGCCGGATGAGAAGACGTTTGAGTATGTGCAGGGCCGGCCCCATGCACCGAAGGGCGCGCAGTGGGAAGCCGCGCTCGCGTGGTGGAAAACGCTCTACTCCGACGAGGGCGCGCATTGGGACAAGGTCGTGACCATCCGGGGCGAAGACATCGCGCCGGTCGTGACCTGGGGCACATCGCCCGAAGATGTGCTGCCCATTACCGGGGCCGTGCCTGCGCCGGAGGATTTCGAGGGCGGTAAGGTTGGCGCCGCCAAACGCTCACTCGACTACATGGGGCTGGAACCCGGCACGCCATTGTCGGAGATCGAGATCGATACGGTCTTTATCGGGTCCTGCACCAACGGCCGGATCGAGGATCTGCGGGCAGCGGCTGCGATCCTCAAGGGCAAGAAGATCAAGGACGGGATGCGCGCCATGGTCGTGCCAGGATCCGGCCTTGTGCGGATGCAGGCCGAGGAAGAGGGGCTGGCCGATATCTTCAAGGAGGCCGGGTTCGAATGGCGGCTTGCGGGCTGTTCGATGTGCCTCGCGATGAACCCCGACCAGTTGACCCCCGGCGAGCGCTGCGCGGCGACGTCGAACCGTAACTTCGAGGGTCGCCAGGGGCGCGGTGGACGGACGCACCTGATGTCGCCCGCGATGGCGGCGGCCGCGGCGGTGACCGGGCGGCTGACGGATGTGCGGGAGATGATGTGATGGACAAGTTTACAACGCTTTCAGGCATCGCCGCCCCCATGCCGCTGGTCAATATCGACACCGATATGATCATCCCCAAGCAGTTTCTTAAGACGATCAAACGTTCGGGCCTGGGCGTGAACCTGTTCGATGAGATGCGCTATGACGATGACGGGAACGAGATTGCGGATTTTGTGCTGAACCAGCCGCAGTATCGCGATGCGCAGATCCTGGTGGCAGGCGATAACTTCGGCTGCGGGTCGAGCCGGGAGCATGCGCCTTGGGCACTTCTCGACTTCGGGATCCGCTGTGTGATCTCGACGAGTTTCGCCGACATCTTCTACAACAATTGCTTCAAAAACGGGATCCTGCCCATCGTCTTGCCACAGGAGGATGTGGACAAGCTGATGGACGACGCAAACCGGGGGGCCAATGCGGTGATCACGGTGGATCTGGAAAGTCAGACGATCACCGGGCCCGATGGCGGCGAGATCAGCTTTGAGGTGGATCCGTTCCGCAAGCATTGCCTGCTGAACGGGCTGGATGACATCGGGCTTACGATGGAGAAAGCCGCGTCGATCGATGCGTTCGAGGCGCAGGCACAGACGGCGCGGCCCTGGGTCTAGATTTCAGCCAAATCTCTGAGAATTTGACGGGCGCGGCCTTTGCAGGCGGCGCCCGTTTCCGTTGGGTTTGTGGCTGACCTGCGACAGTTGTGGCAATTTGGCCAAGTGCCACAAGATATGGGATTGCGGGCCGCAGTTCCCGCTGGGGGCCGGGAAATTGATGCATTGCCGCACCAGTTTGTCCACGAAAATGCCGCAGTTCTTTGGTCTGTCTAACCCAATTCTTGCTGCAGAATCTGAAAGTTGGCAGAAATTGGGCAACAATAAGGCAGCCTGCCACATTTGGTGGGATCAGTCGAAAACAACTGGCGTCGGGCCCGGATGGGACGCGGCGGCAAACGAGTGGGGCAGAGTACGGTGATCACCCGTGTGACAGGGGCGCTTTTGCGCGCAGTTCTGGTTGTGGTTCTGATTGCCATGCCGTCCCTCCTGTTGCCCGGCATCAATTCGGACGCGGCCCAGATCGTGGCCCTGGTTGCCCTGTTTGCTGCGGCGCTCACGTTCTTCGAATACGTGTCGACCTATCCAGGATTGGTGGAGTTCCGCGACGCGCCGCCGTTCAACCGCATTCGCTTTGGGTCGCTGTTTCTGACGGTGTTCCTGCTGACCATGATCGCGCGGGGGGCGTATGATCCGACGCCGCTGACATTCTTTGTCGAGGTCACTGGGGCCCTGATCGGTCAGGTTATCGACTTCCCCTATAGCCCGGTGCGCTTGGTGGTGCTGATGCTGCCCGAGGACAGCACGGTGGAGCATCTCAATACCGTGCGCACGGCGGCCGGGATCAGCTATCTGGTGTCCTTGCTGACGCTTGCGGTCTTCCTGATCGCGCTGCGCTTCAAAGGGTGGCCCAGCCGCAAGGGATCGTTCAACGTGTGGATCAACCTGCCGACATTCGATCCCACCGCGGGCGGTGATGTGGTGGAACGGCTCGAAAGGGATGCGCGCATTAACATCGCGTTAGGGTTTCTCCTGCCATTCTTGATGCCAGCGGTGATCAAGGCGGCGGCGACCCTGTTTGGGTCGGTCTCGCTGGAAAATCCGCAGACGCTGATCTGGACGGTGACGGCATGGGCCTTTCTTCCCGGATCCCTGTTCATGCGCGGCATCGCCATGGGCCGGATCGCTGGCATGATCGAAGACAAGCGGCGGCAAAACCTGGCCGCGGCGCATCGGGATGGCTTGCTGCCTGTCTGATCGCGCTGTGCCTTGCCCCGGCCTGGGGCGACACCATTCGCATTGCAACCTACAACACCGAACTGGGGCGACCGGGCCCGGGGTTGTTCCTGCGAGATGTGCTCGCGGGGGAGGATGCCGATATTCTGGCAGTGGCGCAGGTCATTGCGGATGCCGCGCCCGATGTCGTGCTGTTGCAGGGGCTGGACTATGACGCGGGCCATCAAGCGTTGCAGGCCTTTGCCGATCTGTTGGAGCGGTTGGGCGCCGAGTATAAGCATATCTACGCCGTGATGCCGAACTCGGGGCTGCCGACGGGCATCGATCTGAACGGCGATGGGCGGTTGGGAACGGCGAATGACGCGCAAGGCTATGGCCGGTTTCCGGGGGCGTCCGGCATGGCGGTGCTGTCGCGATATCCGGTGCTGGAGGCGCAGGATTTCTCTGATCTACTGTGGACTGATCTGCCGGGCAATCTCATTGAGGCGGACACGCTGCCGCAAGAGGCGCTGAAGGTTCAACGGCTGTCATCCCATGGGCATTGGGTGGTGCGTCTGGCCGGGCCTGAGGGTCGCCGGTTTGAGCTTTGGGGCTACCACGCCGCGCCGCCGGTGTTCGATGGGCCGGAGGATCGCAATGGCCGCCGCAACCATGATGAGACGGCGTTTTGGCTGCGGTATCTGGACGGGGCGTTTGGGCCTGCGGGTGAGGTGCCGTTTGTGCTGACAGGCGGCGTCAACCTGGACCCAGAGGATGGCGAAGGCCGGCGCGGGGCTTTGCGGGCGGTGCTGGCGCACCCGCGCCTGCAGGATCCCTATCCCGAAAGCGCGGGCGCTGTGGCGGCTGCGGTGGAAGAGGGCGGGGTAAATACCCGCCACCGGGGGGATCCTGCGTTCGATACTGTGAATTGGCGCGATGATCTGGGGCCCGGCAATCTGCGGGTGGATTACGTCCTGCCCTCGCGCGAGTGGGAGGTGGCGGGGGCCGGCGTGGTCTGGCCGACCCCGGCGAGGTCAGACAGCGGCGATGGAGATGACGGTTCGCGGCATGGCCTCGTCTGGGCGGATCTTATCCTGAAGCGCGCGCCGTAGGGCGACCTCAAGCGGCGTCTCGACAAAATACGGCACCAGCGCGTGGAAGGCCGTGGCGTCCAACCGATGCTCCATCCGCCAGAGATAGCGCATCTCGACCAGCGCGGCGGCCATTTTCCAGACCGGACGGGCAAGCTGCAGCGGCAGCCAGTTCATCTGATGCGCCGTGATCGTTCGCCCCAGGGAGAAGTCGATCGCGGCGGCAAGGTCCTGCCCGGTCAGGGTGTAGCCGGGAAAGCCCACATCGGTGAACGTGTCGAGATCCGCGCGCTGGTTTGCCAGCGCCACGGCGGCCCGCGCCAGATCAGGCAGGTAGGCCCAGGCGTGTGGGACATCGAGCGGACCGGGATAGGTGATCTTGCCCTGGCCAACCTGCGCGGTGATGATCCGGTCGAACCAGTTGCCCGATGCCTCAGTATCGATGAAATCGCCCGCGCGCAGCAGGATCGTCCGCACGCCCGAGGCGCGATAGGCGGCCTCCATCTCGATCCGGATGCGGCCAAGGGGGTTTGTGGCGGCGTGGCGCGTGACCTCGGTCAAGACGGGGGGTGCGTCGGTGCCATAGACATAGACATTGCCGGGGACGACAACGGTGCAGCCGTTCAGGCGGGCGGCGTCGATCACGGCGGCAGTCATCGCGGGCACATCCGTGGACCAGCGGGGGTAGGGCGGGTTCCAGCCGTTCACGATGACGTCGATGCCCCGGCTCGCAATGGCCAGATCATCGGTGGCACGGTCAAACAGGGTGACACGCCAGCCAGCGTTCCAAAAGGCCTCGGCTGCGTTCCGGCCAAACCGGCCATTTGCGCCTAGGATCAATGCGGTTCCAGACATGATATAAATCCACTGTTGGGTCTCTGCCTTGGAAAGTTACGCACTCTGGCTGCGTGTTGAATTGGCGAAATCTGCAGGTGTGCTATTCACATGTGAATGGCTTCAACATTCGATTCACTCGACTGGTCCTTAGTACGCGCCTACCTCGCGGTGGCCGAAACCGGATCGCTGTCTGCCGCAGCCCGTAAGTTGGGCGCAAGCCAGCCCACCGTGGGCCGTCAGGTGCAGGCGATGGAAGAAGCGCTGGGCGCGGTTCTGTTCCACCGGCGGGCGCGGGGCATGGTTCTGACCGAGATGGGGGGTGTGTTGCTGGCCCCCGCGCGGGCGATGCGCGATGCGGCAGGCGCGCTAGCGCTGACGGCGGCTGGGGTGTCAGACAGCATGGCGGGCACGGTGCGGGTGACAGCCAGCGTCTTTGCCTCGCACCATGTCTTGCCCCCGATCATCGCGCGTATTCGTGCGGCTGAGCCTGAGATCGCCATCGAACTCGCCCCGTCGGACGAGACCGAGAACCTCTTGTTCCGCGAGGCGGACATTGCGGTGCGGATGTACCGGCCCACGCAGCTCGACGTGATCACCAAGCATCTGGGCGACATTGAACTGGGGCTTTACGGCTCACCCGATCTGTTTGCGCGTTATGGCCGCCCGACTTGCCAGGCCGAACTCGAGCGGATCCCCTTCGTGGGCTATGACCGCAGCGAACGGATCATCCGCGGGTTCCGCGAGGCCGGTTGGCACGTGGATCGCGACTTCTTCAAGGTGCGCTGCGACAGCCAGACCGCCTATTGGGAACTGGTGCGGGCGGGCTGCGGCCTGGGGTTTGCGTCCAAGCTGGTGGCTGCGCGCGATCCGCTGCTGGAAGAGGTTGACCTGGGCATCCCGATCCCGTCCCTGCCGGTGTGGTTGACCGCGCATGAAACGATGCGGCGCACACCGCGGGTGCGGCGGGTCTATCAGATGCTGGGCGAGGGTCTGTCAGACCTCTTTTCTTGACCCTTCTGGGGCGAGCGGCTAGGCGGGGCCAAACACCACCAGACAAGGATTTTCGCCATGACCACGCCCACACTTTTGATCCTTGCGGGCGATGGTATCGGGCCCGAGGTCATGGCCGAAGTGCGCAAGATCATCGACTGGTTCGGGGCCAAGCGGAACCTGCCGTTCGAGGTGTCAGAAGATCTCGTGGGCGGGGCTGCCTATGACGCGCATGGCACGCCTTTGACGGATGCGACCATGGCCGCCGCGCAAGAGGTGGATGCGGTTTTGCTGGGGGCTGTGGGCGGCCCGAAATACGACGATCTGGATTTTAGTGTGAAGCCTGAGCGGGGGTTGTTGCGCCTGCGCAAGGAGATGGACCTCTATTCCAACCTGCGCCCGGCGCAGTGCTTTGACGCGCTGGCCGATTTCTCATCCCTGAAGAAAGACGTGGTGGCCGGGCTCGACATCATGATCGTGCGCGAACTGACTTCGGGCGTATACTTCGGTGAACCGCGCGGCATTCACAAGGAAGGCAACGAACGCGTCGGCATCAACACCCAACGCTACACCGAAAGCGAGATCGCGCGGGTGGCGCGGTCGGCGTTTGAGCTGGCGCGGCGGCGGTCGAACAAGGTGTGTTCGATGGAAAAGGCCAATGTGATGGAGTCGGGCATCCTGTGGCGCGACGTCGTGCAAGAGATCCACGATGCAGAATACCCCGATGTCGAGCTGAGCCATATGTACGCCGATGCGGGCGCGATGCAGCTGACCCGCTGGCCCAAACAGTTTGATGTGATCGTGACGGATAACCTGTTTGGAGATCTTCTGTCCGATCTGGCCGCGATGCTGACGGGGTCTTTAGGGATGCTGCCGTCGGCCTCGCTGGGTGCGCCGATGGGCAATGGCCGGCCCAAAGCGCTCTATGAGCCCGTCCACGGCTCGGCCCCCGATATCGCGGGGCAGGGCAAGGCGAACCCGATTGCCTGCATCCTGAGCTTTGCCATGGCGCTGCGCTATTCCTTCGATCAGGGGGAGGAGGCCGCGCGGCTGGAAGCAGCGGTGGAGATCGTGCTGGCCGATGGCCTGCGCACGGCGGATCTGCTGGGCGCCGAGGGTGAGGCCTTTGTCAGCACGTCCGAGATGGGTGATGCGATTGTCGGGGCGTTGGAGGCATCGCTCTAACGAGTGACCAAGTGCGGCGGGGCGGGTGCGGTCCGGGGGGATCGCGCCCTCCCTTGCGCCAGCGAGATATCGGGTTTGCACAATTTGCCCTTGCCGCGCCGGACAAAGCCCGGTTTGGGTTGTCGGATCAAAGCGTGATCTGACCCATGACCGAAACCGGAAAATCCAGTGCCAAAGGCGCGCTGTTGGGCCTGACGGCCTTTGCGTTGTTCGCGACCCATGATGTGGTCGTGAAAACGCTGGGCGGCAGCTATGCCACCTTTCAGATCATCTTCTTCAGCGTGCTGCTGTCCTTTCCCCTCGTCGTTCTGATGCTGATGCGCGACGGGACCAATGCCACCTTGATCCCGCGCCATCCGTGGTGGACGGCCTTGCGCACCGCCGCCGCGATCATCACCGGCAGCGCGGCGTTTTATGCCTTTTCCGTCCTGCCGCTGGCGCAGACCTATGCGATCCTCTTTGCCGCGCCCTTGATGATCACCGTCCTGTCGATCCCGATCCTGGGCGAGAAGGTGGGCATCCATCGGTGGGGGGCGGTTGTCGTGGGCCTGATCGGCGTTCTGGTTGTCCTGCGTCCCGGGGCCGAACCCTTGGGGCTTGGCCACCTTGCCGCGCTTGTGGCGGCAATCAGTGGCGCGCTCGCCTCGACCATCGTGCGCAAGATCGGCCGGGACGAACGCAGCGCGGTTTTGCTGCTTTACCCGATGATGGCGAACTTTATCCTGATGGCGATGCTTTTGCCGTTTGTCTATCGACCGATGCCGATCGAGCATCTGGGTTTGGTGGGCGTGATGGCGACGCTGGCCTTCGCCGCGGGTCTTCTGCTGATTGCCGCCTACAAGGCCGCGGATGCCGCCGTCGTCGCCCCGATGCAGTATTCCCAGATCATCTGGGCCGCGATCTTCGGGCTTTTGTTCTTTGACGAGTTTCCGGATCTGATGACCGGTGTCGGGGCGGCGATTGTCATGGCCAGTGGTCTCTATATCGTCCTGCGTGAGGCCTTTGGCGGCAAGTCCACCAACACCCCTGTTCTTCAGTCTCGCAGCCGCCCGGAGACCGCCACGTCACCCCGCACCCTGCGCGGCGTTCCGGGGCGGGGATCGGGCCGGTTCCACGTGCCCAAGCCCCTTGCCAAAACCGATCGGACGGAGTAGCCCACCCGCCACGGTCGGAGTGTAGCTCAGCCTGGTAGAGCACTGTCTTCGGGAGGCAGGGGTCGTGAGTTCGAATCTCGCCACTCCGACCAAATACTACGTATTCCGATATACCTGTGCATTCACGTCGCGGTCCTTTCAGGGAAACGGCGCGCTGGTCACTCAATCGGATTCTCTCCCGTATAGCGCCAGCGATAGGCCGGTGGCGTCGGGCCTTTGTTGCGCCCGCCCTGCTGCATCTGTTCCCAAGCATGGGCGATGATCCCTACCGAGCGCGACAGACAGAAGAGCCCGCGCGCCAGCGGCGGGGCAAAGCCCAGTTCGGCATAGATCACCGCCGTCGCGCCGTCGATGTTCATGGGCACGGGTTTGCCGTTACGTGTGTTCAGAACGGTTTGGAGGGATCGGCCGACTTGCGCGAAGCGGCCCTTGACCGTGCCTTCCTCTGCTGCCGCGTCCACCAACGCCAACAGGCGCGGCGCACGCGGGTCTTCGGGTTTGTGGAAGCGATGCCCAAAGCCGGGGATGAAGGGATCGCGCTCGTCCTGCCAGCGGTCGATCATGAGGGCTGTGGCATCGGCCAGGGGCGCGCCGGCCCGGTGCGCTTCGTCGATCCAGTGGTAGAGTTCAACGGCCTGTTCGCCCGCCCCGCCATGGATGTCGCCCAGCATGTTCACGGCGGAGCCGAGCGCGTTGTTGAGGCTCGCGCCGCAGGTGACGGCCATGCGGGCCGCGGCGATGGAGGGGGCCTGGGGGCCGTGGTCGACGGCGGCGACAAGGGCGTGTTCCAAAAGGCGCGCTTCGCCGGGGCCGGGGATCGATCCCCGGGTCATCAGCCAGATCATCTCGGCAAAGCTAAGCTTGCCGATGAGGTCTTCGATGGCATGGCCGCGCAGGCGGATCTGGCCGGGGGCCATGTCGATGATCGCGGTCGTCCACCAGTCGGTCACATCGCGTGTCATATCGCCCCCTTTTCGCGCAGATCGGCCAGATCCGCAGGTGTCAGACCCAACGCGCCCCAGATATCGTCGTTGTCCTGTCCCAACTCGGGCGGGGGCGTCGCCACATGTGGGGCCGCGCCATCGAGATGGATGCCTGTCGTGGCAATCGCGATGTCACGCCCCACACCGGGGACATCGGCGTATTCGGCCAGAAAGCCGCGATCGGCAACCTGGGGCATGGTCAACACCTCTGGCACGGTCAGCACCGCCCCGGCGGGAACACCGATGCGGTTCAGCTCTTGCGCCCAGGTCCTAGCCTGACGGGTGCGCAGGACCATCTCAAGTTCGGCCTTGAGGGCCAGGCGGTTGCGCTTGCGGTCCTCGCGTGTGGCGTAGGCTGGGTCATCGCGCAGGGCGGCAAGGCCCAGGTGATCGGTCAGCAGGATCCACTGTTCGTCTTTGTTTGCGGCGATGTTGACCAGACCATCTTGCGCCTCAAACGCGCCAGAGGGGGCCGAGGTTGGGTTTTCATTGCCCCCCGGCACCGGGTCCACCCCGGCGATCAAGTGGTTCGATATGGCCCATCCCATCGTCGATAGGACCGAGGCCAGCATCGAGACGTCGATGAATGTCCCGCGCGGGCGGGCGTTGAGGGCGGCCGAGATCGCGAAGGCCGCTGTGAGTCCGCCCACAGTGTCAGCAATTGGAAAGCCAACCCGCAAAGGTGCGGTCTCTTGCGTGCCAGTGATCGACATCGCGCCTGAGGCCCCTTGGATAATCTGATCGTAAGCCGGGCGGTGTACCCAAGGCCCGTCCTGGCCAAAGCCCGAGATCGCGCAGTAGATCAGGTCGGGCTTGTGCGTTTTGAGAACGTCATAGCCCACCTCCAGCCGGTCCATCACGCCGGGCCGGAAGTTTTCGACCACCACATCCGCTGTTTCGACCAGCCGTAGGAACAGGGCTTTGCCCTCGGGATGCTTGAGGTTGACCGTTACCGATTGCTTTCCGGCATTCTGCGCGAGGAAAGAGACCCCCATGCCCACGGCGTTCAGCTCTGGATCTGCCCCAAGCTGGCGGGCCAGGTCGCCGCGACCGGCTGCCTCGACCTTGATCACCTCTGCGCCCAGATGTGCGAGTTGATGGCAGGCATAGGGGCCTGCGAGGACGTTGGTGAGATCAAGCACGCGCGTGCCGGATAGGGGGCCGGACGTCATTGTGCGGAAACGGGCGGTATCATGCCCGCAAGTCAAATCAGGATTTGGGGGTCTTCGTCAAACAGGCAATGGGCCTGTCAGGTGGTTACTGGGGGCTGCTTGGCGATGACGCGTTCGCTGCGATCGAACATCGTGTCGAGGTAGTCGCTGGACAATTTTGGCAGTGGCCGCTTGATCGATCGATCGCGCTGCTGGGCCGTCTCGGTCGCTGCAGAAGTCTTCACAACAGAGATCCGCTTGAGCAGATTGATAGCTTCGAGTTGTCCCATGGCAGCACCGTTTGCGAGCGTTGTCTTCGTCCCCGAAACACTTTGTGCCACATTGCGTTCTTGTTTCGGCGATCACTTCGGAAATGCTGCGTTTCCGGTTTGGAAACGCGGGAAATCGACGACGTTGCCGAGTTAAAACATATATAAAACAGCAACTTATGGCGTATCGAGCTCATCGATTTCTGTTGACTAAAATATCACACACCCACCTACGAGCCCAGTTTCGTGCGCATTCACTGTCTCGAACCGAGGCCAAAGTGACCGGAATCGTCGGGTTTTGGTCTTCACCGCGCACCAATGATGTCAGGCTTGGGGCGGGGCTGGCCGGGGCGCTGCGCGGCGGGACGCAGGCTGGCGGAGAGACAGGGATTCGAACCCTGGGACCGCTCTCACGGTCAACGGTTTTCAAGACCGCCGCATTCGACCACTCTGCCACCTCTCCGGCCTGGCGCGTGATTAGCGAAAAACCACGCGTGATGTAAAGCGCCCCTGAATTTGCCGCAAACGCGCTCTGGCACCGTCCGACACTTCCCTTGTGCGGCCCATCAGGCTAAGGTTCCGTCAACCGGCGGCCTTCTAAATGCACGCCGGAAGAGCAGATTGGCTGACAACCGGATGAAACGCGCGGGCAACGGCGCGAGTATGAGGCGAGGCATGGCAAGAGCGTTCACTGCAAAAACGGCGGTGCTGGCGGCAGTTTTGGCGTTGGCAGGGTGCGAAGAGATGGGGATGGGATCATGGCTGTCCGCCCCCGAAGGTGAACCGCAAGAGGGCGGGATCGCCGCTTCGGCCGAAGGCGTCGAACGCGATGTCGAGATGCCGGATGTGTTCAACGCAAACGACACCGGTCTTTGGGACGGGCGTCCATCGCTGGGCGGTGTGTGGGTTGCGCATCCCGATGTGGCCGATCCCGAACGCGTCATCATCCGCAACCAGGCCAACGGGCAATCGGTGATCGGCGCGTTGTTCCGACGGGAACGCGACAATCCCGGACCGTTGATCCAGGTCAGTTCAGATGCGGCCGACGCGCTGGGCATGCTGGCGGGCCAGCCGGCTGAGTTGAACGTCGTGGCCCTGCGCCGTGAAGAGATCCCCGTGGGTCCGATCGCTGCAGATTCAGCAGAACCCACAGACGCGGGGGCGGGCGAGACGGCGATTGCCGCCACCCCGCTTGAACCGATCACGACCACATCGCTGGATGGCGGGCCGGCGGAACCGGCCTTGGGCAGCAGCCTACCGCCCGGACCTGCGCCTGCAGCAGGCACCACTGTGGCGGCCGCACCCGCGGCAGCACCGGCGGCCACCAGCACACTCGACAAACCCTTCATCCAGATCGGCATCTTTTCGGTCGAAGACAACGCGCGCAACACCGCAACCAGCCTTCGCAACATCGGGATCATCCCGACGGTGCTGGAACAGGAAAGCCAGGGCAAAGCGTTCTGGCGGGTGATCGTCGGCCCGTCCTTTTCGCGCGATGATCAGCGCGTGATCCTGGGCCAGGTGCGCGAGCTTGGCTTTGACGATGCCTATTACGTGACGAACTAACAGCCGAGGAGACTTGGAGATGAGACGCGTGACACGGCTTTTGGCCATCATCTGCACGGCGGCTGCCCTGGCCTTGCCTGCGCGGGCCGAGTTCGAGACGCGGGCCACCGCCGCCTATATCTACGACGTGACGACCGACACCGTTCTGTTGGAAAAACAGGCCGATGTGCCCCTGCCACCGGCGTCGATGTCCAAGCTGATGACGCTTTACATGCTGTTCGAGGCGTTGCGGGATGGCCGGGTCACGCTTGAGACGGAATTCCAGGTGTCGACCAAGGCCAAGAACATGGGCGGGTCCACCATGTTTCTGGATGAAACCGACCGGCCCACCGTGGAACAGCTGATCAAGGGCATTGTCGTTCAGTCGGGCAATGACGCTTGCGTTGTAGTGGCCGAAGGGTTGGCGGGGTCGGAAGATGCCTTTGCGCGTCTGATGAACGATCGCGCGCGTGACCTGGGGATGACGGGGTCGACCTTTGTCAACTCGACCGGCTGGCCCAACCCCAACCACCGGATGACGATGGAGGATCTTGGCCTGTTGGCAACGCGCCTGATCCAGGACTTCCCCGAATACTACGGCTATTTCGCGATGACGGAGTACGACTTTGACGGTCGCTCGCCCGCGAACCGGTTCAACCGCAACCCGATCCTCAGCCTTGGGATCGGCGGTGACGGGCTCAAGACCGGGCATACGCAAGAGGCGGGGTTTGGCCTTGTCGGGTCGGCGGTGCAGGGCAACCGCCGGGTGGTGTTCGTGGTCACGGGGCTGGATAGCCGTGCGGCGCGGGCACAGGAATCCGAACGCGTCGTCTCCTGGGCCTTCCGCCAGTTTGTCGAACGCGATGTGATGGCCGGTGGCACAGTTGTGACCGATGCCGACGTCTGGATGGGCGATCACACGCAGATCAGCCTTGTCACGGGTGAGGATGTCTCGCTTCTGATGCCCGCCACCAGTGCTGAGCCTGAGGGCGCGCGCGTCGAATATCGTGGCCCGCTTGAGGCACCGATTGCAGCAGGCCAGCAAGTGGCCGAACTGGTGATCCCGCGCGAGGGGTTGGAAGACGCGCGCGTGCCACTGGTTTCGGACCGCGATGTGGCGCGGGGTGGGTTCTTGCCGCGCGTGCGCACAGCGGCGGTCGTGCTGCTGCGCCAGGCCATCGATCAGGCGCAACAGTACCGCTGATGCCCAAGGGCCTGTTCGTGACGTTCGAGGGAATCGACGGGTCCGGCAAATCCACGCAATCGCGGCTACTGGCCGATCACCTGTCATCCCAGGGGGTCAGAGCGGTTCTGACCCGCGAACCCGGCGGATCGGACGGGGCCGAGGAAATCCGGCGATTGCTGGTTGAAGGTGATCCCGAACGCTGGTCGCCCGAGACCGAGATCCTGCTGTTCACGGCGGCCCGGCGCGATCACCTGGAAAAGAAGATCGCCCCGGCTTTGGAGGCGGGGCAGGTTGTGATCTGCGACCGGTTCGCCGATTCCACCCGGGTTTATCAGGGCGCGACGCGGGGTGATTTGCGCGGCTTGGTCGACAGTTTGCACAGCCTGATGATCGGGCGCGAGCCTGACCTGACGCTGTTGATCGACATGGATCCCGAGCAGGCGCTGGCCCGGGGGCTGGCACGCCGGTCGGGCGAAGACCGGTTCGAAGAGTTCGGCGCAGATTTCCAAGTGCGCTTGCGCGACGGATTTCTGGCACTTGCACGGGACAATCCCGACCGCGTCCGTATAATCGACGGTATGCGAGACCAAGACACCATAGCCGCTGAGATCGCCGCCATTTTGGATGCCGCCCTGGCATGAGCGATGCACCCCCGCCCGAGGCGGATCGGCTGGGCGATGCCCCCCACCCCCGCGATACACGCGTGCTGTTCGGGCAGGACGCGTCGGAGGCCGCGTTTCTGGAGGCCTATGCCCAGGATCGCCTGCACCACGCCTGGCTGGTCACCGGCCCGCGCGGGGTGGGCAAGGCAACGCTGGCTTGGCGGATCGCTCGGTTTCTGCTGGCGGAAGCCCCGGTTGAAGCGGGGATGTTCGATGCGCCACCGCCGCCCACGACACTGGAGATCGACCCGGAGCATCCTGTCGCCCGGCGCGTTGCGGCAGGGTCCGAAGGGCGGCTGTTTCTGGTGCGGCGCAGTTGGGATGCCAAGACCAAGCGGCTGAAATCCACGATTGGCGTGGACGAGGTGCGGGGGCTCAAGTCCTTCTTTGCCATGTCAGCGGCGGACGGGGGCCGGCGGGTCGTGATCGTGGATGCCGCTGACGAGATGACGGTGAACGCCGCCAATGCGCTTTTGAAAGTTTTGGAAGAGCCGCCGGACCGCTGCACGCTATTAATGGTCAGCCATCAGCCCGCGCGGCTTTTGCCGACGATCCGGTCGCGCTGCCGCGAGCTGCGCTGTGCCGCCTTGTCGGCTGAGGATATCGCGCAGGCGGTGGCGCAGGCTGGCGGTGCGTCCACGGATCAATCGGGCGTGCTGGCTGAGCTGGCACAGGGGTCGGCTGGGGCGGCGCTTGGGCTGATGGAAGAAGACGGGCCGGGGATCTATGCAGCGCTGATCGGCCTGGCTCAGACGATGCCAAAGATCGATCGACAGGCGGTTCTTAAGCTGGCTGATGGGGCGGCAGGACGCGGAAAAGAGGCGCGGCGGGATCTGACCTTGCGCCTGATCGATCTGATGCTCGTTCGTCTGGCGCGTCATGGCGCAGGCCACCCCCCGGCGGGGGAGGCCGCGGCGGGCGAGTTGCAGGAGCTGATGCGCCTTGCGCCCGATATGGCCGCCGCCCATCGGTGGGCCGCGTTGCAACAGGAACTCTCTGGCCGTACGGCCCATGCGCTGGCGGTCAACCTTGACCCCGCGAGCCTAATTCTCGATACGGTTCTGAGGATTAACGAGACGGCTGCGGACATCCTTTCGCGCCGCTAGGCGAGACGATGGACGCACCGAGCCTGACCGACAGCCATTGCCATCTCGACTTCCCCGATTTCGACGGGCAGATCGGCGATATCGTGGCCCGAGCAAGCGACGCTGGCGTCCGGCGCATGGTGACAATCTGCACCCGCCTGCGCAACGAGCCTGCGGTGCGTGCAATCGCCGAGGCGCATGGCCCCGTCTTCTACGCCGCCGGCACCCATCCGATGAGCGTGGCGGATGAGCCGATGGCCACGGTCGAGGCGTTGGTGGCCTTGGCGGACCATCCGAAGTTCGTGGGCATCGGGGAAAGCGGGCTCGACTACCACTACACCTCGGAGAGCGCGGCGGCCCAGCAAGAGAGCCTGCGTATCCATATCGAGGCGGCACGGCAAACCCGGCTGCCGCTGATCATCCATGCGCGCGACGCTGATGCGGATATGGCGGGGATCTTGAGTGAGGAACATGCGGCGGGCGCCTATACCTGCGTCATGCATTGCTTCTCCAGCGGTCGCGCCTTGGCTGAGGCGGCCCTGGGTCTGGGCTTCTACCTGTCCATGTCCGGCATCGCGGCCTTCCCGAAATCAGGCGCGTTGCGCGCCATCTTTGCCGATGCACCCATCGAGCGGATCCTGGTGGAAACCGATGCCCCTTACCTCGCCCCGCCGCCCCATCGCGGCAAGCGCAACGAGCCCGCCTATTCCGCGCATACCGCCCGTGTGGGGGCCGAGGTGTTCGGCATGGACTACGCCGATTTCGCCGCGCAGACCGAGGCGAATTTTGACCGTCTGTTCTGGAAGGCAGCGGCCTGATGGCGCGGCTGGATTTCACGATTCTGGGCTGCGGTTCGTCGGGGGGTGTTCCGCGCCTTGGCGGGCTGTGGGGGGATTGCGACCCGCTGAACCCCAAAAACCACCGCCGCCGCTGTTCGATGTTGATCACGCGGACGACCGATGACGGGGTGACGCGCGTCTTGATCGACACGACGCCGGACCTGCGGATGCAACTGCTCGATGCTGGCGTCGGCGCCCTGGATGCGGTGGTCTATACCCACAGCCATGCCGACCATGTGCATGGCATCGACGACCTGCGGATGATCGTCTTCAACATGAAGGCGCGGCTGCCGGTCTGGGCCGACGGGCCGACGCAGGACGCGCTTTTGTCGCGTTTTGGGTATGCTTTTGTGCAACCCGAAGGCTCGCCCTATCCACCGATCCTGAACCTGAACACTATTACAGGGCCGTTCGAGGTCACCGGCGCGGGTGGGCCAATTGCGCTGCACCCGTTTGAGGTTCGCCACGGGTCAATGGACAGTCTGGGGTTCCGGATCGGCGATTTCGCCTATCTGCCGGATGTCGCCGAGATGACGGATGAGGCCTGGGATGCCGTGCGGGGACTTGATTGCTGGGTGCTGGACGCGCTGCGTCGGACGCCGCACCCGACGCACGCACATCTGGAACGGTCGCTTGAGTGGATTGCTCGTGCCGCGCCTGCACGCGCGGTTCTGACAAACATGCATATCGACATGGATTATGCGACGGTCCTGGCTGAGACGCCGGACCATATCACACCCGCCTATGACGGCATGACGATCAGCTACGACGTCTAAAGCAGCGCGCCACCCAGTGAGTTTGCGGCACTTTCCGTGATCCGCACCCGCCGGATGTCCCCGCGGACCACGTCCGGCGCGTGGACATGGACCGCGTGCAGGTATTCCGACTTGCCGCCCATCTGGCCCGCGATGCGACCGGGTTTTTCAAACAGAACCGACACCTCGCGCCCGACCATCGCATCCTGTGCGGCGGTCTGTTGGCGGCGCAGCAGCGCTTGCAGCCGTTGCAGGCGATCGTCCTTCACAGCCTCGTCAACGCCGTCACGTTCCGCCGCCGGGGTGCCGGGGCGGGCGGAGTATTTGAAGGAGTAGGACTGGCCGTAACCCACCGCCTCGACCAGCGCCATCGTGTCGGCGAAATCCGCCTCGGTCTCACCCGGGAAGCCCACGATGAAGTCGCCTGACAAAAGGATGTCTGGCCGGGCCCCACGCAGGCGTTCGATGATCTTGAGATAGCTTTCGGCGGTATGTTTGCGGTTCATCGCCTTCAGGATGGTGTCCGATCCCGATTGCACCGGCAGATGCAGATAGGGCATCAGCTTGTCGCAGTCGCCATGCGCTGCGATCAGGTCGTCACTCATGTCGTTGGGGTGCGAGGTGGTGAAGCGGATGCGGGCGAGCCCGTCGATCTTGGCCAGTTCTCGGATCAGCTGTGCCAGTGACCAGTCGCCGCCCTCGCCTGCGCCATGGTAGGCGTTCACGTTCTGGCCCAAGAGCGTGATTTCGCGCACCCCGCGTTCCACCAGGTCGCGTGCCTCGGTCAGGATCCGCTCAGCGGGGCGCGAAACCTCGGCCCCGCGCGTATAGGGCACCACGCAGAACGAACAGAACTTGTCGCAGCCTTCCTGCACGGTCAAGAACGCGGTTGGCCCACGCTTGGCCTTGGGGCGGCGGGCGAGATGGTCGAACTTGTCCTCTTCGGGAAAATCGGTGTCGAGCGCCTTTTCCCCCCGGCCCGCCTTTGCCTCCAACTCCGGCAGACGATGATAGCTTTGCGGGCCAACGACCAGATCGACCATGGGCTGACGGCGCATGATTTCTTCGCCTTCGGCCTGGGCCACGCAGCCCGCGAGGCCGATCTTCAGATCGGGGTTTTCGGCCTTCAGCCCCTTGAACCGGCCCAGTTCGGAATAGACCTTCTCTGCCGCCTTTTCCCGGATATGGCAGGTGTTCAGAAGGATCATATCGGCGTCATCGGGCGTCGACGTCTCGACATAGCCCTGACCGCCTAGGGCCTCGGCCATACGCTCACTATCGTAGACGTTCATCTGGCACCCGTAGGTCTTGATGAAGAGCTTCTTCGTCACGGCCAATGATCCTGAAAATTACACGCGCGCTGTCCTACACCGGCCTCCGCACTGTTGCAAACGCCGCTGGCTTGAGAGAGTCTTAAGGAAAACACCGCAAGGCGGGCAGGCATGCGATACAACGATCTGGAGCATTTCCTGAAAAAGGGCCGCGACGCGCTCAAAAAAGGGCCCGTTGCTATGATCTTTGTCGAGGATCTTGTGGAGGTGGATTCAACGATCCGCCACCATCAAACGGCCGGGTTCCGCGAGGTGCTTGTCTTTGCGCCGCATGAGTTGCACCTGCCCGAAGAGCTGGAAAAATCGATCCGCCGCATCCCCTGCGACATGAGCCTGCCGAACGCCACGGCCGAAAACGTGAACCAGATCATCGAAGCTGCGCACGGGCTGTGGCTCTATTACTGCTACAACGCCGAGTACCTGTTCTACCCGTTTTCCGAGACGCGGACGGTTGGCGAAATGCTGACCTTTCATGCCGAGGAGCGGCGGGATGCGATGCTGACCTATGTGGTTGATCTCTACGCAGACAGCACGGATGAATATCCCGATGCGGTGTCGCTGGAACGCGCGCATATGGACAAGTCGGGCTATTATGCGCTGGCCCGTACCGATCCCGACAATCACGACCACCCCAAAGAACGGCAGCTGAATTTCTACGGGGGCTTGCGCTGGCGCTTTGAGGAACATGTCGCCCTACCGCGCCGCAAGATCGACCGGATCGCGCTGTTTCGCGCCAAACCGGGGCTGCGGCTGCGCGAGGATCACACGTTCAACGACGAGGAATACAACACCTATGCCTGCCCGTGGCACCACAACCTGACGGCGGCGATTGCGTCGTTTCGCACGGCGAAGGCGCTGAAGACGAACGCCGGCTCAACGTTCGAGATCGACTCGTTTCTCTGGCACAATTCGATCCCGTTCGAATGGCGGTCGCAGCAGCTTCTGGACCTCGGCCTGATGGAGCCGGGGCAGTGGTTCTGAGCGTTACTGCCTGATCCGCCAGCCGGTGCGAAAGATCCAGGCGATGAACCCCACGCACAGCGCGGTGAAAAGCGTGATCGCCAGAAGGCTGATCCCGACGGGCACGTCAGCGGTGTCGAAAAACGCCCAGCGAAAGCCCGAGATCAGATAAACCACCGGGTTGAAGAGCGAGATGGTCTGCCAAACCGGCGGCAGCATGGTGATCGAATAGAACGAGCCACCAAGGAAGACGAGCGGGGTGATCACCAACAGTGGAATGATCTGAAGCTGTTCGAAGTTCCCCGCCCAGATGCCGATGATAAAGCCCAATAGCGAGAAGCTGAGGCAGGTGAGGATGAGGAAGACGAACATCGCCAGCGGGTGGGCGATGGGCAGATCGACGAAGAAGTAGGCCGTGCCCAAGATGATCAGGCCGATGATGAACGCCTTGGTCGCCGCCGCGCCGACATAGCCGATGGTGATTTCAAAGAAGTTCGCAGGCGCCGAAAGCAGCTCATAGATCGTGCCGATGAACTTTGGGAAATAGATGCCAAAGCTTGCATTGGTCGTGGCTTGCGTCATGACAGTCAGCATGATCAGCCCCGGTACGATGAACGCGCCGTAGGTCACGCCTTCGACCTCATCGATCCTGCTTCCGATGGCCGCGCCAAAGACCACGAAATAGAGCGAGGTCGAGATCACGGGCGACAACAGGCTTTGCATCAGCGTGCGAAAGAACCGGGCCATCTCGAACCGGTAAATCGCCTTGATTGCTTGCAGGTTCATGATGGCTCTCTCACCAGTCCGACGAAGATCTCTTCGAGCGAGGATTGCTTGGTCTCAATATCGCGCAGGTGCAGACCGGCTTCCGACAAATCCGCCAACAGGCGGGTGATCCCGGTCCGGCCTTCAGCGGTGTCGTAGTGATAGATCAGCGACTGGCCATCCCGCCCAATCTGCAGGTCGTAGTCGGTCAGCGATGGCGGAAGCTCTGACACGCTTTCGTGCAGCTCGATCCGCAGCTCTTTTTGGCCCATGCGCGCGATTAGATCATCTTTGCCCTCAACCAGGATGATCTCGCCCTTGTTGATCACGGCGACCCGGTCGGCAATCGCCTCGGCCTCTTCGATGTAATGCGTGGTCAGGATGATCGTCGTGCCCGCTTCGCGCAGGCGTTCGACGATCTGCCACATGTCCTTGCGCAGCTCGACATCGACGCCGGCGGTGGGCTCATCCAGGAACAGGACCGAGGGTTCGTGGCTCAGCGCCTTCGCGATCAGGACCCGGCGTTTCATGCCGCCCGACAGCGTCACGATCTTCTGATCCTTCTTATCGGCCAGCGACAGTTGGCCCAGCAAGTCATCGAGATATGCGTCATCGTTTGGCTTGCCGAACAGCCCGCGCGAGAAGCGGACCGTGTTGATCACCTTCTCAAAAGGTTCAAGGCTAATTTCCTGCGGCACAAGCCCAATCATCGCGCGGGCCTTGCGATAGTCGGCGATGATGTCATGGCCGCCCACGGTGACGGTGCCTGACGTCGGCCGGGTGATGCCGCAGATGGTCGAGATCAGGGTTGTCTTGCCTGCGCCATTGGGGCCCAAAAGCGCGAGGATCTCACCTTGCTCAATCTCAAGGTTGACGGATTTGAGCGCTTCGAACCCATCGTCATAGGTCTTGACGAGATCGTGGATGGAAAGGATCGCGGGCATGGGCCTGTCACTGTTGACGGGTGGAGACGAAAAAAGCCGCCCCAAACGGCGGCTTCCCTCATGCGCTGATCGCGGGGATCAGCCCTGGCGTGCTTTGAACCGACGCTGCGTCTTGTTGATCACGTAGACGCGGCCCTTGCGGCGCACGACGCGACAGTCGCGATGCCGGTTCTTCAGCGAGCGGAGCGAGTTTCTGACCTTCATGGTCCCTCTCCCAAAGTCGCGGCGCTGTCGCGCCTGTTACGGTTCCACCGGCTGGGCCGGCAATCTCATGGTGGGCGATACTGGGATCGAACCAGTGACCCCTTCGATGTCAACGAAGTGCTCTACCGCTGAGCTAATCGCCCTTTACCGGTGTTGCCACCCTGTCCAAACGAACAAGACGCGGGCAGGCCCGCGTCGGTGGATGGTCTATAAAAGGTGTGTGCGGAGTCTTCAAGGGCTTTTGGCCTGCCGGGAATTCGTCCTATAACTACCCGCGTAAGGAGTGTTGATGACCGAACCTGCGTTCCATCTTTTTCAGCCCGAGATCTGCTCGACCAGCGCGGTATTCGCGTCGCCGCATAGCGGGCGCAACTACGGGTGGAGCTTCCTGCGGCGCTCGGCGCTAGACGAGGTGACGATCCGGTCATCGGAAGATGCGTTTGTCGATATCCTGTTCGATGCGGCCCCAGCTTGCGGCGCGCCTCTATTGGCGGCTTCGGCCCCGCGCGCGTTCCTCGACCTCAACCGCAGCGCGGATGAGCTTGACCCCGCTCTGATCGAAGGGGTGTCAAAGCCCGCGCATAATCCACGCGTGAGTTCCGGCCTGGGCGTGATCCCCCGGGTGGTGGCGAACGGGCGCGTCATTCATCGCGGCAAGATCCCGTTGCGCGAAGCACAGGCCCGGATCCGCGACTACTGGCGCCCCTATCATGACCAGCTTCAGACGCTGTTGCACCAAGCGCATACCCAGTTCGGGGAAGCGATCTTGGTCGATTGCCACTCTATGCCGCATGAGGCGCTGGATGCGGTGGTCCATCCCCATGGTATCCGGCCCGAGATCGTGTTGGGCGATCGTTTCGGCGCGGCGGCGAGCAGCGATATTGTGGACCGGATCGAAGCCACCTTTGTGGATGCCGGTCTGGCGGTTGTGCGCAATGCGCCCTTTGCCGGGGCCTACACCACACAGCATTACGGGCGGCCCTCACGCGGGCAGCATGTCGTGCAAATCGAAGTGGACCGGTCGCTTTACATGGACGAGGCGTCTGTGCGCCCCAATGCCAATTTCCGGGCATTCAAAGATCTAATTGATCGTGTGGTGGCCGACATTGCCCATATCGGGCGGTCGGATCTGAGCCTGGCGGCGGAGTAAGGATCAGCGGCGGCGCAGCCGGATCACCACATCGACCTGAGCAATCTCTGCACCCTGGGGTGCATCGGGCAGACGGGCAATTTCCAGTTCTTCCGCAGGTGCATCGGTCAGCGATGCCGTGTCTTCCCAGAAGAAGTGCGGGTGATCGTCGATGCGGGTGTCGAAATAGCTTTTCGCACCATCGACCATCACTTCCCGGATCAGACCGGCCTCGCAAAAGGCGCGCAGCGTGTTGTAGACTGTCGCCAGCGAAACCCGCTCATCCGAGGCGCGGCTGGCCTCATACAAGCTTTCTGCCGTCACGTGGCGGTTCTGACCATCGCCCACCAAGAGCGCCGCAAGCGACACACGCTGGCGTGTGGGGCGCAGCCCGGCAGAGGCCAGCCATTCCGTGCCGCGGTCAATCGCTTGTGGTGTCATCTCAGGGTGCCTTTGCGTCGTCTGGTATAATATAGGGTCTCTCAGGGGTCTTTTTCAAACAGATTCACTTGAAATTCCGATGAATGCGCGCCCTTGCACGCCCCGAACACCCGGTGATAGACCTGCGCTGACGGTGAAAGAGCAGGATCGGACAACGCCGAATGGCAGAGTTTCCAACGAGTTTCGGCAAAGACGATCTGTTGAAATGTGCCCGGGGTGAGCTTTTTGGCCCCGGCAACGCGCAGCTTCCCTTGCCACCCATGCTGATGATGGACCGGATCACGGATATCAGCGGCGATGGCGGTGCCCATGGCAAAGGCCATGTGGTGGCCGAGTTCGATATCACACCCGATTTGTGGTTCTTCGACTGCCATTTCCCGGGCAATCCGGTGATGCCCGGCTGCCTTGGCCTTGACGGTTTGTGGCAGCTGACAGGCTTCAACCTGGGCTGGCGTGGCTGGCAAGGGCAGGGGTTCGCGCTGGGCGTGGGCGAGGTCAAGCTGACCGGCATGGTCCGGCCTGATCGCACCCTAATCACCTACTATGTCGATTTCACCCGCGTGATTGACCGCCGCCTGAAGATGGGCGTGGCCGATGGCCGTGTCGTGGCGGATGGCGAAGAAATCTATGCGGTCAAAGATATGAAGGTCGGCCTGGCCACCGCCAGCTAAGGCAAAGGACGAAGGGGAGGAACGCGATGCGTCGTGTTGTGATCACGGGATTGGGGATCATCTCGCCCATTGGCAACGATGCCGCTGAAGTGGCCGACAGCCTGCGGGCGGGTCGGTCAGGCATCGCGTTCGAGCCGTACTATGCCGAACACGGCTTTCGCAGCCAGGTGGCCGGTATCCCGAAGATCGACCTCGTTGAGGCCATCGACAAACGCCAGTTGCGCTTCATGGGGCCGACGGCGGCCTATTCCTATCTGGCTATGCAGCAGGCGATTGCAGATAGCGGACTGACCGAGGATGAGGTGTCGAACGATCGCACGGGGTTGGTGGCGGGCTCTGGCGGGCCATCTACGTCGAACTTCTTTACTGCCTTTGACATCGTGATGACAAAGGGGGCGCCCAAGCGAATGGGCCCCTTCATGGTCACGCGCTGCATGTCCTCTACCGTCTCAGCCTGTCTCGCGACACCGTTCAAGATCAAGGGGGTGAACTATTCGATCACCTCGGCCTGTTCGACCAGCGCGCATTGCATCGGCAACGGGGCCGAGCTGATCCAGATGGGCAAGCAGGATGTGATCTTTGCCGGCGGCGGGGAAGAGGTGGATTGGACACTGTCGTGCCTGTTCGACGCCATGGGCGCGATGAGTTCCAAATACAACGACGCGCCTGAGACCGCGGCGCGGGCGTTTGATGCCACCCGCGACGGGTTTGTGATTGGCGGAGGCGGCGGGATGGTCGTTCTGGAAGAACTAGAGCATGCCAAGGCGCGCGGGGCCAAGATCTATGCCGAAATCACCGGCTATGGCGCCACGTCTGATGGGTACGACATGGTGGCCCCGTCTGGCGAAGGTGGCGAACGGTCCATGCGCCAGGCGATTGCGACCATTGGCGACCGCAGCGTCGACTATATCAATGCCCACGGCACCTCGACCCCGGTGGGCGACATCACCGAGGTGGAAGCGGTGCGCCGGGTGTTTGGCGAGGACCACCCGCCGATCAGTTCGACCAAGTCGATGACCGGCCACAGCCTGGGCGCGACGGGTGTGCATGAAGCGATCTATTCGCTGTTGATGATGGAGGGCGGCTTCATCGCGCCGTCGATCAACGTCAATGAGCTTGATCCGGCGCTGCGCCCCGAAGAGATCGTGACCGAGACGCGCGATGCCGATCTGGACACTGTCTTGTCCAACAGCTTCGGCTTTGGCGGCACCAATGCAACGCTCGTCATGAGCAAATATCACGGGTAAGCGCCATGCCGGGTCTGATGTCGGGAAAGCGCGGGCTGGTGATGGGCGTGGCCAACGAACGCTCGATTGCCTGGGGCATCGCCAAGGCGCTGGCCGACGAAGGGGCGGAGCTTGCTTTCAGCTATCAGGGCGAGGCGTTTGGGCGGCGGGTTGAGCCGCTGGCAGCGTCGGTTGGGTCCGACATCCTGGTCGATCTCGACGTGACCGATGATGCGTCGATGGAGGCAGGCTTTGCCACTGTCGCGTCCCACTGGGACAAGATGGACTTTCTGGTCCACGCCATTGCCTTTGCCGACAAGGCCGAACTCGCCGCCGACTTCCGGTTCAAGGACACCAGCCGCGAGAACTTTCTGCAATCCATGCAGATTTCGTGCTTTTCTTTCATCGACGTGGCCCGCCGGGCGAGCGCGATGATGTCTGACGGCGGGTCGATCATGACCCTGACGTTCGAGGGATCGCAGCGCGTGATGCCGTGCTACAACGTTATGGGGGTGGCCAAGGCGGGGTTGGAAACGGCGGTGCGCTATCTGGCCAATGACCTTGGCCCCGACGGCATCCGCGTCAACGCAATCAGCCCCGGCCCGATGAAGACGTTGGCAGGCTCGGCCATTGGGGCGGCGCGCAAGACCTACAAGCATTCGGAAACCAATGCCCCGTTGCAGGCCAACGCCTCACTCGAAGGGATTGGGGGCACGGCGGTCTACCTGGCGTCGGATCAAAGCATAAACACCACGGGTCAGATCGTGATGGTGGATGGCGGGTTCCACGTCATGGGGATGCCGCGGGTCGAGAACCTTTAGGTCTCGTGCGCTCTGGACGCGGGCCATCCCGTGCATATGTCAAGCCAATGACTGACACGTCCCTTACACGGCGCGCGGTTCTGGCCAGTCTGGCCGCCACACCGTTTGCCCGCGCCGCCTCCGCCCAAGGCGCTGCGTTTGCGGGTGCCCTCGCCGCAGCGCGGGACCTTGAACAGCTGCGCAGCATCGTGATCGGCCGCAATGGCGAGGTGCTGGCGGCGGAAGCGTTCCGCGGGCCGGGGCTGGAGCGGCCGGCGAACATCAAATCGGTCTCGAAGACCGTCGTGGCCGTGCTGACCGGCATCGCCATAGACAAGGGCCATTTGCCGGGGGTGGAGGCCACGCTGGGCGATGTGGCCCCGCGTCTGATCCCGGCCGGGGCGGACCCGCGGGTGGGCGACATCACTGTGGCCGACCTCGTCACGATGCAGGCGGGCCTCGAACGGACGTCTGGGCCGAATTACGGGCCGTGGGTGTCAAGCTCAAACTGGGTCGCCAACGCGCTGTCGCGTGAGTTCATCGCTGAGCCCGGGCAGCGGATGCTCTATTCTACGGGCAGTTATCACATCTTGGGCGCGGTCTTGAGCGTTGCCACGGGCGAAAGCCTTCTGACACTGGCGCGCGAATGGCTGGGCCGGCCTCTTGGGATCGATATCCCCGCCTGGACGCGTGACCCCCAGGGTCGGTACATGGGCGGGAACGAGATGGCGATTTCGCCCCTGGGCCTTTTCCGCTTTGGCGAGATGTTTCGCGCAGGCGGCATCTGGAACGGCACCCGCGTGGTGAGTGAGGCTTGGGTGCAGCAGGCCCTGACACCGCGCACGCGGTCGTTCTGGTCGCGGCACGACTATGGTTATGGCTGGTTCTTGATGACCAACCGCGGGCACCGGGTGGCCTATGGGCGCGGCTATGGCGGGCAGATGATCTTTATCGTACCCGACCTGAACCTGTCCGTCGCGATCACCTCCGATCCCAACAGACCCGCGCGGTCGGACGGGCATGTGGGCGACCTGCACGATCTGATGCGCACGCACATCCTGCCCGAGGCCGAGATGGCCTAAGCTTTCCTCCCGCCGCGCCATATGCCACTGTCCGCGCGGGCAGACGGAGGGCCTGGCGCATGCCGATCACCACTTGTGTCTTTGACGCCTATGGCACCCTGTTCGACGTGAGCGCGGCGGCACGGATCGCGGCGGAAGAACCCGGTCGCGGGGCCTTGGCCGAGACGTGGCAGACCCTCGCTGCCCATTGGCGGGCCAAGCAGTTACAGTACACATGGCTGCGGGCGGTCACAGACGATCACACCGATTTCTGGAAGGTCACGCAAGACGGGCTCGACTGGGCGATGGAGGCGGTCGGGCTGGAGGATATGGAGCTTCGGGAACGGTTGCTCGCCCTCTATTGGGAACTGGCCGCCTACACCGAAGTGCATGTGATGCTGGCCCGGCTGAAGGCGGCGGGGCGGATGACCGCGATCCTGTCGAACGGATCGCCCGATATGCTGGAGGGGGCGGTGACCTCCGCTGGGATCGGCGAGACGCTCGATGCGGTGCTGTCGGTGGAGTCGGTCGGTGTCTTCAAGCCCGACCCCCGTGTCTACGATCTGGTGGGCAGCACCTTTGGCTGCGACCGGTCCGAAGTCCTGTTTGTCTCATCCAACGGGTGGGACGCGGCCTGTGCATCGGCCTATGGGTTCCAAACCGCTTGGGTGAACCGCATGAATGAGCCGGTGGATCGCTTGCCGGGACGACCTGCCCATGTGCTGCGCGATCTCACCACGATCCCTGATTTGGCGGAGAGCCTCTGATGCCCACGTTTTCTGCGCCCGACGGCACGACGCTGTACTTCACCGAGGAAGGCACAGGCACCCCGATCCTGTGCCTTGCTGGGCTAACCCGGGATGGACGCGATTTCGACTATGTCGCCCCGCATCTGGCCGATCACCGGGTGATCCGGCTGGACTATCGTGGGCGCGGCAAGTCCGATTGGGCACCGTATCAGACCTACACCATCCCCGTTGAGGCGCAGGATACCGTCGCGCTGCTGGACCATCTGGGGATCGACAAGGCCGCGATCCTCGGCACGTCCCGTGGGGGCCTGATCGCGATGATCCTGGCGGCGACGGCAAAGGATCGGTTGGCCGGGGTGTGCCTGAATGACATCGGGCCAGAGATCGCGCCGGAGGGCCTGGCCGATATCGGCAACTATCTGGGGCGCAGGCCCGCGCAAAAGACCTATGCCGAGATCGCCCCGATCCGGGCTAAGCGCCTGCCGGGGTTCGAGAACGTGCCAGCCGCGCGGTGGGAGGCCGAGGTGCGAAAGCATTTTGTAGAAACCGACGATGGGCTGGACCTGACCTACGACCCCAAACTCCGCGACGCGGTTCTGGAGACCAGCGCACAGCCTGCGCCCGATCTTTGGCCGCTTTTCGATGCGTTGGCCGGGCTTCCACTGGCCTTGATCCGGGGCGTGAACTCAAACCTGCTGACCGCCGCCACCGCCGATGAGATGCAGCGCAGGCGCCCGGATATGATCCGCGCCGAGGTGCCGGATCGTGGCCACGTCCCCTTTCTGGATGAGCCTGAGGCGTTGGCGGCCATCCACGCATGGGTAGAAGCGCTGACATGAATATCGAGATGATCCACGCTGCGGCCCAGCGGATTGACGGTGCGGTGCGCGAAACGCCCATGCTGTGGTCGCCCTTCATCGACAAGATCGCCGGACGGCGGGTTCTGTTAAAGGCCGAATGCCTGCAGCACACCGGTTCTTTCAAGTATCGCGGCGGTCGGTCGGCTGTATCGGCGCTTGTGGCCGGTGGCGATGCCACAGGGGTGATCGCCTACTCCTCGGGTAATCACGCGCAAGGCGTGGCGCGCGCGGCAACCGAACATGGCTTGCCGTCGGTGATCGTCATGCCCTCGGATGCGCCGAAGCTGAAGATCGATAACACGCGGGCGTTGGGTGCCGAAGTCGTCCTTTATGATCGGGCCACCGAAGATCGTGATGAGATCGGCGCGCGTATTGCGGGTGAGCGGGGCCTGACCCTGGTCAAACCCTTCAACGATCCACACGTGATTGCGGGGCAGGGGACGACCGGGTTGGAAATCGCCCGGCAAGCCCGCGCGATGGGTGTGGCCGAGGCCGATGTGCTGGTGTGTTGCGGCGGTGGTGGGCTGACCTCGGGCATCGCGCTGGCCCTTGAGGCCGAGGCGCCGAACCTGCGCCCGCGCCCGGTGGAGCCTGAGGGGTTTGACGATGTCGCGCGGTCGCTCGTCTCGGGCAGGATCGAACATAATGGTCGTACCTCAGGCTCGCTCTGCGATGCGATCCTCACGAATGGTCCCGGCGATCTGACCCTGCCGATCATGCACCGGCTTTGCGGCCCGGGCCTTGTTGTGCAGGAAGACGATTGCCTGCGGGCGATGGTTGTGGCCTTTGCCCATCTGAAAACCGTGCTGGAGCCCGGCGGGGCCATCGCCCTGGCCGCCGCGCTCTATCACGGCGACGCGCTTGAAGGCGACACGGTGATTGCGCTTTTGTCGGGGGGCAACGTGGACCCTGCCGTCTTCGGGATGGCGCTTGACCGGTTTGGAGACAGCATATGACCCGTTTCACCGTGGCTAGCTTCAACGTCAAAAACCTGATCGGCCCGGATCAGGAATATTACCGGTTCGAGAAATACACGCCGGAGGAATATGCGTGGAAGGCCGATTGGCTGGCTGACCAGATCCTGACCATGGATGCCGACATCATCGGGTTTCAGGAGATCTTTGACGAAGACACCCTGCGCAGTGTCGTGGCCGAGGCCGATGCGCGCGGCATTGCCGCAAATGACGCCAACCTGCCCGACAGCACCAAACGCTATGCCCGCAAGGCGATCTTTCGCAAGCTGGCCTATAGCCCGTATACGGACGCGGCCCTGGCCTTTGCCCCCAACGTCAACGACGGCGGTCCCGGCGAACGCCGTCCCGGCTTGGCGGTTCTGTCGCGCCTTGGATTTGCCGAGGCTCCGATAGTTATTCAGAACGTTCTGCCACCGCTTGAGATCCCGATGCAGGAGTTGGGCGGCGCAGATGGCGGGCACTACCGCATCTCACGCCTGTCGCGCCCCATTCTGAAGGCGCGCATACCGGTGGCGGGGCATGTGGTGACTGTTTTCAATTGCCACCTGAAATCGAAGCTGGGGGAGTTCGTGCGCCCCGAGGGCGCCCCTTTCGCGCCCGAGGCTGATCTGACCGCCTATGACCCCGCCGGTCGCGCGATGGGGGCCCTGCGCGCGGCCCTGCGGCGCATGGCCGAGGCTTGGGTCCTGCGGCGCGAGATCCTGGCGGAGCTTGCGAAGGGGCATCCCGTGATTGTTCTGGGCGATTTCAACGATGGCGAACATGCCGTGTCGTCCGAGATCATTGCCGGCGAACGGCCGTTCCGGAATTATTCCTGGATGCGGCGGCACGATGCCAAGAAGGCAAACGATCGCTACACGCCGGAGGAAAACGAACAGATCACCGAGGCGATTGACCGCGTGCGCCTGCATTCGGCTGAGAAGCTGTTCGTGCGCCGGTCGTTGCGCGACATGGTCTATACCGCCTCCTTCGGGGGTGTGTTTGAGTCGATCGACCAGATCTTTTTCTCGCGCCATTTCCACCCCGAATACGCGCATCGGATCGGCGAGATGGAGTATTTTTCGGTCTTCAACGACCACCTGACCGATGGCTCGCACCCCGAAGCGCCGTATAACAAGCTGGCCTCGGACCACGGGCAGATCATGGCCCATATGCGGTTGCGCTAAGCGACACTCCGGCATCATGGCCAATAGCTGGTCGTGGAATGCCGTATACAACCGGTGTCACTCGCGTATCTTGGTGCCGACACAGCAGCATAGGCGCTGTGTGCAGCAACTTGTGGGGTCCCTCCTTTGAAGACGTTTCGATCCGGCGACATGCTGGTCCACTATCGTGACGATGGCCCACGCGAGGCGCCGCCCGTGGTGTTTACGAATTCTCTGGGAACCGATCTGCGTCTCTGGGACGAGATCCGGCCTCATCTGCCACCCGGTTTGCGGATCATCCGCTATGACACGCGCGGCCACGGCCTGTCCGGTTGTCCGCCAGGGCCTTATGCGATGGGGGCGCTCGTGTCCGACATCGAAGCGCTTCTGGATGGGCTTGATGTGCGGGACTGCGTGTTTGTCGGGCTGTCGATTGGCGGGCTGATTGCCCAGGGATTGGCGGTAAAGCGGCTTGATCAGGTGCGCGCCCTGGTCTTGTCGAACACGGCGTCGAAAATCGGGACCGCTGAGATGTGGCAGGATCGGATCAGCAAGGTACGGGACGGCGGCATCGAAGCCCTGGCCGACCCGACGATGGAGCGCTGGTTCTCCAATAGTTTCCGCGCGACGGACGCCTTGTCTGCCTGGCGCAACATGCTGACGCGGCAGGCGGTTGAGGGCTATGTGGGATGTTCGGCGGCCATCGCCGGCAGCGATTTCTATGCCACTACAGCACGGCTGACGCTTCCCACCCTGGCCATTGCGGGCAGCGAAGATGGATCGACCCCGCCGGATCTTGTCCGTGAAACCGCCGACCTCATCCCAGGATCGCGGTTCGCACTCATCCGGGGGGCGGGGCATTTGCCTTGCGTTGAGAAACCGCAGGAATATGCACAGATCCTGACCGCGTTTTTGACGGAGATCGGGCATGTGTGATGTCGCGGACGCAGTTGCCGCAGTGCGCACCCCCATCCCTCACGGTGCGCCCCATGCCCGCTAGCCCGCTTGACAGCGCGATCTACGGCGAGCTTTTGAGCGACCGCGAGATCGCGGCTCTGTTCACCGACAGTGCCGAAGTGCGGGCCATGCAGATTGTCGAGGGCACCTTAGCGAAAGTGCAAGGCGCGTTGGGGATGATCCCGAAAGACAGCGCCGACGCCATCCACCGCGCCAGTCTGGAAGTGCAGATCGATCCTGCCGCATTGGCGACCGCGACCGTGGCGAATGCCGTCCCAGTACCTGCGCTGATTGCGGCGTTTCGCAAGGAGATGGGGGCACCCGAGCATGCGCAATACGTCCATTGGGCCGCCACCAGCCAGGATATCATGGACACCGCCCTTGCCCTGCGTCTGCGCCAGGCTCTCGACCTGATCGAAGCCCGGCTTGTCGGGGTGTTGCACGGCCTTGGAACGCTGGCCCAAACGCATGCCGAGCTGCCCATGGCCGCGAGAACCTACGGACAGCATGCGACGGTCACGAGTTTCGGGGCGCAGGTTGCCGAATGGGGGCGGCCGCTTCTTGGCATGCACGCTGGTTTGGCCGAGGTATGTCTGGCCTGCACGCGCGTCAGCCTGTCCGGGGCGGGGGGAACCTCATCTGCCATGGGACCACAGGCCGCTCGCGTGCGCACCGAATTGGCCCAAGCCCTCAACCTCGGCGATCCCGGCGCAAGCTGGCATAGCGCGCGCGGAGGCGTCGCAGGGCTTGCCGCTTGGTTGACCGGGGTGACGGGGGTCTTGGGCAAGATGGGCGACGATCTGCATCTGATGGCCCAAAGCGGGATAGAAGAGATCTTGGTCGGTGACACCGGCGGATCATCCACCATGCCGCACAAGAGCAATCCGGTGCAGCCCGCCGTTCTGGTCGCCATCGCCCGGCAGATGGTCGGCCTGAACACTGTCATGCAAGGCGCCATGGTACACCGCCAGCAACGCGATGCGTCGGCCTGGATGACCGAATGGATGAGCCTTCCCCAGATGTGCGTGCTGGCCGGGCGGGCGTTGGCCGTGGCGCGGACACTGGCCGAGGGGCTTGCCCCGAACGCCGATCGCATGCGCGCACAGATCGACGGATCGGATGGCCTGATCTTTGCCGAGGCCGCGACGTTTGCCCTGGCCCAATCCATGCCGCGGCCCGAGGCGCAGGAGATCGTGAAAGCGCTGAGCGGGGAAGTGCGGGAAACCGGGCGAAGCCTCACCGACCTTCTGGCCCGCGATCATGATCTGAATTGGGCAACCTTGCTGACCCCAGAAGCACAACTGGGCGAGGCCCCGGCCTTCGCGCGGGCGTTCGCGGCCCAAGCGGCTGGGGTGAGCTGACCGGATGACCGCGCAGAACACACCGGAAGATGTGCAGCGGGGGCATCGGTCAGACCGACTGCCCCTCGCCTTCATCCTGATCACCGTGATGCTCGACACTGTTGGTATCGGTCTGATCATTCCGGTGATGCCCGACCTGATCCGTGAAGTGGATGGCGGCACATTGGCCGAGGCCGCCGTCTGGGGCGGTGTGCTGACCACGGTGTTCGCGGTGATGCAGTTTCTCTGTGCGCCGCTGATGGGCAGCCTGTCGGATCGCTTTGGTCGGCGGCCGATCCTGTTGGCGACCCTTTTGATCATGGCGCTGGACTATCTGGTGATGGCGGTGGCCGGGGCGCTGTGGCTGTTGTTCATCGGGCGCGTGGTCGGCGGGATTGTGGCCGCAACCCAGGCAACGGCGACCGCCTATATCGCGGATATCTCACAGCCGGACCAAAAGGCCGCGCGCTTTGGCTTGATCGGTGCCGCGTTTGGCGTGGGCTTTGTGCTGGGCCCGCTTCTGGGCGGGCTTCTGGCCGAGTTCGGGACCCGCGCGCCCTTCTATGCCGCGGCGTGCCTTGCGGCTGCGAATATGGTGTTTGGATATTTCGTCCTGCCCGAAACCGTCACCGACGCCACGCGGCGCGCCTTCTCCTGGGCCAGATCCAATCCGTTCGGGGCGTTTCAGCAGGTCAACGCCCTGCCGGGCCTTGGCCGGTTGATCGTGGTGTTTTTCGTCTACCAGGTGGCCTTCTGGGTCTACCCGTCTGTTTGGGCCTATTTCGGGCAGGCGCGCTTTGGCTGGTCGCCGGGGATGATCGGGCTGTCGCTGGCCTCGTTCGGGGTGTCGATTGCCATCGTGCAGGGCGGGCTGATCCGGTTGATGCTGCGCTGGTTCGGGGATCGGGGGACGGTCCTCTTTGGGCTGTGCTTCAACTTCTGTGCGTTTCTGGCGCTGGCGTTCGTGACAAACAGCACGCTTGCGCTGATCCTGACACCTCTGACGGCGCTGGGGGCCGTGGTCACACCAGCGCTGCAGGGGATCATGTCACGGGCGGTTGCCAATAACGCACAAGGGGAGCTGCAGGGCGTGCTGACCAGCGCGCAGGCCCTGTCGATGATCGTCTCGCCTATTGCCATGACGAGCGTGTTCTATGCCTTCACCAATCCCGATGCGCCGGTCTTTATGCCCGGTGCGCCGTTTCTTTTGTCGATGTCGTTGATGGTTGTCTGCCTTGTGGTCTATCGCTTGCGACCCCTAGCGCGAAGTGCCTGAGTATATGCCGGGAATGCCCAGTGCTGGCACGCCGGGCAGCGATGTGGTTCAGTTCCGCTAACGCGCCCAAAACCGGTTGTCGCCATGAAGCTTGCCGATCTCGACATCATCGTCACCGCGCCACCCGCGCCGAGTTGGGGCGGGCGGTATTGGATCTTGGTGAAGCTGACCACCGATACTGGAATCACCGGTTGGGGCGAATGCTATGCCAGCTCTGTCGGACCGCAAGCGATGCGTGCGGTGATCGAGGATGTGTTTGTCCGGCACATGGCGGGGGAGAGCCCGGAAAATATCGAGCTGATGTTTCGGCGCGCCTATTCCTCGGGCTTTACACAGCGGCCCGATCTGACAGTGATGGGGGCCTTTTCCGGGCTTGAGATCGCCTGTTGGGACATTCTGGGCAAGGACCGGGATCGTCCGGTCTGGGCGCTGATGGGCGGGCGGATGAACGAGCGCGTGCGGGCCTATACCTATCTCTATCCGCTCCCGGGGCAGGATATGCGCGCGTTCTGGACTGCGCCAGAGATGGCGGGGGACGCGGCGGCGGAGGCGGTGGCACGCGGCTACACCGCCGTCAAGTTTGACCCCGCGGGGCCCTACACCATCCGCGGCGGCCACCAGCCCGCGCAATCCGACATCACCCAATCGGTCGCATTCTGTGCGTCCATTCGCGACGCGGTCGGTGATCGCGCGGATTTACTGTTCGGCACCCATGGCCAGTTTACACCTGGCGGCGCGATTCGGTTGGGCCAGGCCATCGCCCCCTATCAGCCGCTTTGGTTCGAGGAACCGGTTCCGCCTGACAACCTGGCAGGCATGGCGCAAGTGGCCGCGGGGCAGCCTGTGCCGGTGGCCACTGGCGAACGGATGACCACCTGTGCGGAGTTTCAGGCGGTGTTGGCCGCAGGCGCCGCGCAGATCCTGCAACCCGCCCTTGGTCGCGCGGGGGGCCTTTGGGAGACGCGCAAGATCGCAGCGCTGGCCGAGGCGCATGGCGCGCAAGTTGCGCCGCATCTGTATGCCGGACCGGTCGAGTGGGCGGCCAACATCCATCTTGCGACAGTGATCCCCAATATCCTGATGGCCGAAACGATTGAGACGCCCTTCCACGCGGATCTCATCAAAGGCAGCATCAAGGTCGACGACGGCTTTATCCGCGCGCCCGATGCGCCGGGCCTTGGGATCGAGGTGGACGAAGATCTGGCGCGCGCCCATCCCTATACGGGCGACAAGCTGCATCTGGAAATGCAGGAAGCGCCCTGTGACTATGCCAATGGCAATGCCTTTCAAGGTGGCGCACCGGCGGCAGAGGACTAGCTGTCGGTGAACACCAAAATCGCCGTCGCCGCATGATCTTTGTTCTGACACAGCCAAACCTAGCCAACCCGGCCGCGCTCGAGGTGCGCACGCTGCCCAAGCAAATCTTTCACCGCAGCGTGACGATCCTGCCCAAGGGGTGGCCGTTTCACCGGGTGTTTTGGCGGCTGGTGTTTGAACATGCGCTGACTCGTTACGCGATTGCGCTGGCCCCTTTTCCGGCGGTTATCTTGCTGTGGCCGGACATGGCCTTGCCGGTCAGCCAATCGCCCCTCGTGATGCTGATCGTCATCATCCTGTTCGAGACTCACGTGATTTCGATCCCCCGGTCCAGGCGCGCGCGGCTGGCCGATGAGGATACGATCGGGCGGGTGCTGGACCAGTTGCGGCTGCGCAGCATCGCGGCGTTGACCGACCTGGCCACCCGGCGTGGGATCGAGGCGGGGGAATTGCATCTGGTGGTGGAGCAGTCGGAGATGGCGCGTGTGCCACCCTTCACCTATGTCTCGGTACAACACGACACGGCAGACGGGCCTGCCTTCCTCAGCCTCAGCCCGGACGAACAATTCGCCCTGACAGACCGTCTGTTCGACGCCGATTTCACCGAAGACATGCTGCGCCGGGTGAACTTTGCCCAAAGCACGTTTTTGCGAAACACCGTGCTTGATCCACGCACGATTTCGGCCCACGCCCGGATGGCAGCATTGGCGGATGCGCGGCCCTTGAGCGCGGCCCCGGCCTAGCGATTTCCATGCGGAAATTGGGTTAAGTTACTGAAGTTGGTGGGGTCTTTCTCAGGCATTCCAACTAGCGCGCAAGGCTCAGCACACGCCCGAAAGGTGGCTCTGCCGGAGGATCATCGGGCACTGCCCATATGACAGGCGCGCCGCGCGGGGCGGCGCCAAATGGGCCGTCGAGGTCGGTCAGTATCACAATCGCGGATGGGTCGAGGGCCGCCGCCTGGTCCACCACGTCGACGAAGGACGTGCCGCCCCCTTCGGCCAGATCAAGCTGGGTGATCTCATCCTGCCAGGACAGACCCGCCATCCGGCGCTGGCTGCGCACGCGTTCATCGAAGACAAGCACATGCACCTCCGCCCCCGTACGCTTGCCGATCCCGGCGATTTGGGCGGCAAACAGGCGCAAACGGTCGCCGTCGATCGAGGTCGAGACATCGAGGCCCACAGCAATCCGCGCGATGCGCCGGTCGCGGGTCTGGCCCGGTTCAAACGGCAGCGCGGTGTCCTGGCTGGCCTGTCGCGCGATCCATTGGCGTGAGGGGCGTGTGTGTGACAGACGCGGCACGGGTGTGACCGCCTTGGTCAGAAGCCCGCGCAGGATCACCTCCCACGGGGTGCGGGGTTTCGGGGCGTCGGCGATCCGGTGGCCCAGCACGCCGATCCCGCGCCCGGCAACCCGGCCTGCGTCCAAGGCGCGGGATAAGCGTTCCTGCCAGTCGGCTTCGGCCTCGCCCCCCACCGATTCCGAACCCGCCGGTCGGATATCCTCGGTAAAGCCCCGCGACTGGGCATAGGCTTTGAGCTTGCCATCCTCGCCCGGACCCCGGCGAGCGGCCATCAAACGCACATACAGCCTGTCTGCATCCCAGTCCGCGAGATCGGGCGCATCTTTCATGTCCCCCGCCTTTAGCACACCGTCCAGTGCCACAAATGGCCGAGGCAGGGTATAGCCCGCGGCAACCAGCACCTCGTTTGTCACGGCGTCGGCGGCGATGTTGTAGGTCTCGGCATCGAAGGCCCGGCCAAACCGCGTCTCGAACCCGCGCGCGCGGGCGGCATGGCGAAGGGCGATGTGCAGGATGTGGTGGGCGGCAGTTGCCATTTGCTCGGCAAGGTTCAGCGTCTCGAACGCCTGCCCATAGGTGATCGTGGTGTCGTCACTTACCGCGAGGTCCACATCGCCGTCGCGATGCTGGCACCACAGTGACAGCATGGCAAAGGCCGGATCATCCTCAGCCAGCTTGCGCAAGGCACGCGCGGCGCGGCTCGAATGGCGCGGGGCCACGGCTAGTCGAGGCCCAGGTCTTTGCGCTCTTCCAGATAGGCGCGGAAGGCGGGCGATGCGAGGAAGCGGTCGGTCAGCCCATCGCGCATCCCCTTTTGCATCAGCGCCTCAAATCCGTAGGTCGCAAGCTCGGCGAGCGGCAGCTTGGCAAAAGTGGCCTCGTCTCGTCGTGACGGTAGGTCGCGCAGGCCCGCCATCACGTCGATCACATCGCCAGCCCGGGCCTCATCCAACGACCCCACCAGCCCGTGCACCAGCGCGGTCAGCCCGTGCAGCGTGTCGGGATACATGGCGGTGCGGTTCGCAGGCGTCTCGGCCAGCATCTCATCCACGCGCACGGTGGCGGACACATCATCGGCCACAATCGCGAATTCCGCGGCCACGGCATCGCCCACGGTGCCCGCGACGAGGATGTTGCGTTGCCGCCGGTCGGTGACGGCATTAAGAATATCGCTCACACGGCTCCACGAGCGCGGGGTGCAGGCGATCATATGGCCTTGGGACAGGGTTTCCTCGGTCGTCTCCAACAGGTCAGGCCGGGTGCGGATGAAAGCGGTGACGGCAGGGTGCATCCCGCGCGGCACCGCGTAGTTTTCCAGCCAGTCAGCGGCGCTCGCCTCCACCTGCAGATGGATCAAGCGGTCGGACAGTGCCGTCCCCATCTCATAGGCAATCGCGCCGTCCTCCACCGCATTGCCTGCGGCCAGAACCATCACGCTGTCGGGCAGCTTGTGCCGCCCGACGCGGCGTTCTTGCAGTAGTCCGTAGACCGTGGGTTGCAGGTAGGGCGATGCAGCGGTCAGCTCATCAAGAAACAGGATCGCGGGGTGATCAGGGTCGTCGGGCAGGTCTTCGGAGCGGTACCAGACGGTCTTGCCCGCGTCGTGATCGTAATACGGCAACCCGCGCAGGTCTTGCGGTTCGATGGTGGTTAGGCGCAGGTCAAACAGTTGTGCCCCGATCTCACCCGCCAGTTGCGCCACGATTTCGGATTTGCCGACACCGGGGCGGCCATGCAGCATGTAGGACGCGGTGAGTTTGCCCGCCTTTTGCGCCGCCCAGCCGGTGCGCAGCACATCCAGCGCGTCCCCTGCGGGCACCTTCATCGCGTTGATCGCCATATGATCCGTCGCCTCGTGATCTCTCAACACGTGACTTGGCGCAGGCCGGGGCGTTGTAAAGTCGCCTAGAACGACTTCCGCGCGCGCAGGGCCGCCGAGATCGTGCCGTCGTCGAGGTAGTCCAACTCACCGCCTATCGGCACACCTTGGGCCAGCGATGTGATTTTCACGTCCGATCCCAGCTGATCGGCGATGTAATGGGCCGTGGTCTGGCCATCGATGGTGGCGTTGAGGGCGAGGATCACCTCGGTCACCGCCTCGCTTTGCACGCGGTCCACCAGTTTCGGGATCCGCAGCTCATCGGGGCCGATTGCGTCGAGCGCTGACAGAGTGCCGCCCAGCACGTGGTATTTGCCCTTGAACACGCCCGACCGTTCCATCGCCCACAGATCCGCCACATCCTCGACCACGCAGATCTCCCCCGTGGCGCGTTTTTCCGATGCGCAGATATCGCAGATGTCCGACGTACCGATATTGCCGCAATTGATGCATTCGCGCGCGGTGGCGCCCACCGCGTGCATCGCGTCGGCGAGCGGCATCAGCAAAAGCCCGCGCTTCTTGATCAGGTGCAGCACGGCACGCCGCGCCGAGCGCGGGCCAAGCCCGGGCAGCTTGGCCATCATCTCGATCAGCGCTTCGATGTCCTTTGGGGCGTCGGTCAAGTCGTGCCCTAGAACGGCATCTTCATATCGGCGGGCAGGCCCAGTTCTTCGGTCAGCTTCGCCATCTCCTGCTGGCTGCGTTCCTGCGCCTTGACTTGGGCATCCTTTATCGCGGCGAGGATCAGATCCTCGACCACCTCTTTTTCATCGGCATTGAAGATCGACGGGTCGATATCGAGTGCCGTCAACTCACCCTTGGCAGTCGCGGTGGCCTTGACCAGTCCCGCCCCGCTTTCGCCGGTGACCGAGATGGTGTCGAGGGTTTCCTGCATCTCGGCCATCTTGCTTTGCATTTCCTGGGCGGCCTTCATCATCTTGCCCATGTCGCCCAACCCACCAAGTCCTTTGAACATTGCCGTCTCTCCTAATCTTCCTCAAACGGATCCCACTCGCCTTCCACCTCGGGCAGCGCGTCTTGCGCGGCCTCGGCGGCGAGGGCGGCGTGGGATCTTATTTCCGTGATTTTCGCCTGCGGGAAGGCGGCAAAGACCGCCTCCAGCATCGGGTGTTTCTTTGCTTCGTCCTCAAGGGCCAGGTCGGCGGCATCGCGCGTCTGGGCGATCGTATCATCCCCGCCCTCGGCCTCCACACTGATCGCCCATCGGGCACCCGTCCAGAGCTGCAAGCGCTGGCCCAGGCGTTGGGCGAGGTCGCGGGGCGCGCTGGGTGCAGGGGCGAAGGTGATGCGGCCGGGGCTGTAGCTGATGAGGCGGAGGCCTGTTTCAACATCGACGAGAAGCTTCACATCGCGGTTGGCGCGGATCAGCTCGACGACACTTTCGAACGTCGCGTACCGGGCCAGGGCTGTGTCCGGTGCGGCAGCGAGCGCTGTTGCCGTGCCGCCGGGGCCTGCGCGTTGCGCGGCGGGGGCGGGCGTTTGTGACACCGGCGCTGCGGGGGCCGGGGCCTGCGCGGCGCTGCGCCCGCCACCACTGGGCGGGGTCGGCGGCGCGTCCTGCAGTTTGCGTACCAGTTCCTCGGGCGTGGGCAGGTCGGCCACATGGGTCAGCCGGATGATCGCCATCTCGGCGGCCATCATGGCATTGGGGGCGGCTGCGACCTCTTCCAAAGCTTTCAGCAGCATCTGCCACATCCGGGTCATCACCCGCATCGGCAGCCTTTCGGCAATCGCCGATCCGCGCGTGCGTTCGTCCGGCGACACGGTGGGATCCTGTGCCGCCTCTGGCGTGATCTTGATGACGCTGATCCAGTGGGTGACTTCGGCCAGATCGCTCAGCACCGCCGCCGGGTCGGCCCCGTCAGCGTATTGGGCAGAGAGTTCGGACAACGCCCCCGCCGCATCGCCCGACATGATGAGATCGAAGAGGTCCAGCACCCGGCCCCGGTCGGCCAGCCCGAGCATAGCGCGTACCTGATCGGCGGTGGTCTCACCCGCGCCATGGGCGATGGCCTGATCGAGAAGGCTCATGGCGTCGCGGACCGACCCTTCGGCTGCGCGAGCAATCAGGGCCAGTGCATCGTCTGCGATCTCCGCCTGTTCCTTGGCTGCAATGTCGGTCAGGTGGGCGATCATCGTTTCCGGCTCGATCCGGCGCAGGTCGAAGCGCTGGCAGCGGGAAAGGACAGTGACGGGTACCTTGTTGATTTCGGTGGTCGCGAAGATGAACTTCACATGCTCGGGTGGTTCTTCCAGCGTCTTGAGAAGCGCGTTGAACGCGTTCTTTGACAGCATGTGAACTTCGTCGATGATGTAGATCTTGTAGCGGGCCGACGCCGCGCGGTAGGCCACGCTGTCGATGATCTCGCGGATATCATCCACGCCAGTTCGGCTGGCCGCGTCCATCTCCAGCACATCGACATGGCGGCCTTCGGCAATCGACACGCAGTGTTCGCACACGCCGCATGGTTCGGTCGTTGGCCCGCCTTTGCCATCCTGCCCGATGCAGTTCATCCCTTTGGCGATGATCCGCGCGGTGGTGGTTTTGCCGGTCCCGCGGATGCCCGTCATGATGAAGGCCTGCGCGATCCGATCCGCCTCAAACGCGTTTTTCAGCGTGCGCACCATCGCGTCCTGACCGATCAAGTCGGCAAACCGCGCGGGGCGGTATTTTCGGGCCAGGACCTGATAGGCGGGGGTGTCGGACATGACGTCTCCGGATTCGTCGTCCTCGTGAATTTATGCGGGGGTGGGGGCGGCGTCCACCAATTGCCGCGGTGCGCAGGATTTCATGCTGTGGGGCCGAGCGACCGTGCAGTATCCTTGGGCGACAGGGAAACACCCTCAGGAGGTAACGGGATGGAGCGGAACGGCGACGGGCGGGTCCTTGTGCTGATGTTCCTGTTTGCGCTGTGGCTCTTGGCGTTCGGGTATTCCTTCGTGGCCTACACGACGACCGAGGCCACAGGCGATGGGTTCGTGCGCGGCGTGAACCGTGTGGGTGCGTTTTTCGGGTGGCAGGGCGTGGCCGGCCTGTTGGCGATTGCGATCTGGGGTGTTGGCCGGCGCTGGCCCAAGGGCAGCCCGGTACGGCGGATGAGCCTGATCCCCATCGGCCTCGCGCTGTTGCTGGTGGCCGGAGTTGTGGGGGTGATCGTGTGGGCGCGGTTTCAGTGAGGGGAAAAGTGAGAGGCTGGACAACGACCCAAGCGGGGCTCGTTACGGCTGCTTCCTTCCGGACCTGACCGGGTTGGCGAGGTGCCTGCCCGCGCCAACCTCTCAAGGTTTAGGTAGTTGGCGTGGCGTGGATTCGCAAGCGATGTTGACGCAGTGCCAGCAATTATGGTCAATTATGAGAACGACCATAAATTATGGCTACGAACATAATGAGGCATAATTGGACGACTTCTACGTTCCCCGCAAAGAGCTTGCCGTCGCCCTGACGCAACGCATGACGCCTGATCCAATCCTTGGGACGCAATCGGGCATGTTTCTTGCAGCGCCGCGCAGGACGGGCAAAAGCACGTTTCTCCGACGCGAACTCATACCACATCTGATCGAGATTGGCAGCTTTCCGATTTACGTCGATCTGTGGTCCGACCGGGATGCGGATCCGGGGCTCTTGATCGCCGATGCGATCGCACAGGCGCTGGACGACCTCTACACAACGCCGGAACGCTTGACGTCAGCGCTGCTACCCAAGAGCATTTCGGTCGGTGGTGTCACCGTTGAATTGAAGGAAGGACAAACCAATCGGATCGGCACCTTGACCGAAGCGCTGCTCGCCATTGGTGAGAAAGCCGACAAGGACGTCGCGCTGATCATCGACGAGGCGCAACATGCCCTGTCGTCGAAGGCGGGCCTGGATGCGATCTTTGCCCTGAAGGCCGCGCGGGATGAGATGAACCAGCGCGCCGAGGGTGCGAGGCTGTATCTCGTGTTCACAGGATCGCATCGCGACAAGCTGGCGGGGTTTGTCCGGGGCCACAAAGACCCGTTTTATGGCGCGACGGTGTCGGATTTCCCAAAGCTGGGCGATGCCTACATTGATGTGCTGGTCACCTCGCTGAACCAGCGTTTGGCACCGGATAATCAACTTGACCGGGACGATGTGGCAAAAGCGTTTGAGCTCTTGGGCCATCAGCCCGAAGCGCTGACCATGATTGTGCGTGAACACGCCTTGAGTGAGGCGGGCAGTGCCGGTCTGCGCGTTACCGTCACGGAACGGGCCAATGCACTACGCGCGCGGCGGTGGGAGCAACATGCCTCTGACTTCGGTGAACTGACGGAAATGCAGCGCGCGGTATTGTCGGTGCTGTCCGATGACGGCCAGGATTTTGCACCGTTCGTTGCCCCAACCGTCGCGCGGATCAGCGAGATCCTGGGTCGGCCTGCGACAACATCAGACATCCAGGTCGCCCTCGACGCCCTGCGGGAAAAATCGCTCGTTTGGCGCCCGTCCCGCGGGATCTATGCGCTGGAAGATCAGGACATGCGCGAGTGGCTGTTGGCCGATCAGTGAGGCGCGCGCTCGGCCCAACCGGCGAAGATCTTCTCCAGCGCGACCACGACGTAGTAGAGAACGATGCCCAGGAAGGCGAGCGCGATGAGGACGGCGAACATCAGCGGGTAGTCGGCGTTGGTTTTGCCGCTGTCGAACAGGGCACCGAGGCCCCGGCCGTGGGGAGAGACGATCTCCATCAGGTTGGTGCCGATGAAGGCGAGTGTGACGGCGACTTTCAAGGCGCCGAAGAACTCGGGCAGGGTTTTGGGCAGGGCGATTTTCCAGAAGATCGTCATTTTCGACGCGCCGAGCGAGCGCAGGATGTCGCGGTATTCGGGCTCCAGCGTCGAGAGGCCGATAGAGACGGACACCGCGATGGGAAAGAACGAGATCATGAAGGCGATCAGCACGGTGTTGAAGTCATGCGCGCCGACGAAGAGGAGGGCGACGATGGGCACGACCGTGGCCTTCGGGATCGCGTTGAAGCCGACGAGCAGGGGATAGAGTGCCTCGCGCATCACGCGCGAGAAGCCCATGACCATGCCGATCGCAACGCCGACCACGACGGCGAGCACGAGGCCCAAAACCGTGCGCCAGAGCGTTTGCCAGCCCATGATTAAGAACAAGTCCCAAAAGCGCGAATAGGCGGCGGGCAGGTCGGAGGGCGAGGCCATGATGTAGTTGGGCCAGCCGTTGACCCAGACGATGAATTCCCAGAAGGCGAGGAACACGATGACTGCGGCGACCGGGGCGATGACAGCGCGGCTGAAGATCTTGCCCAGGATGCCCGATCCGCGGGATGCTGCCGGTGCGGCGGGGGCGGACAGGCTTTCGGGGACGTAGGCCATGGCGATCCTCTCAGGCGGTGGCCGGAACGCGGCCCTGCGCGATCTCGATCTGGTGGCGCAGGGTGTTCAGCATCTCGGCTGCCTCAGGTGTGTAGAGGTGGTCGAGATCACGGGGGCCGGTGTTGGGCACTTTCAGACGGTATTGCGTGGTGGCGGGGCGGCCCGAGAGGACGATCACCTCGTCGGCGAGGAAAATAGACTCGCGCAGGTCGTGGGTGATCAGGACGCCGGTGAAGGGCTCTTCGGCTTTTACGCGGTGCATGATTTGCCAGAGGTCCTCGCGGGTGAAGGCATCAAGCGCGCCAAAGGGCTCATCCAGGATCAGCACGTCGGGTTGGTGAATGAGGGCACGGCAGAGCGAGGCGCGTTGGCGCATGCCGCCGGAGAGTTCAGAAGGGCGCTTTTCCTCGAACCCTTTCAGGCCGACGAGATCCAGCAGATGCCGCGCACGGTCTTCGGCTTGGCTCCGGCTGAGCTTGGTGGGCACGATCTCCAGCGGTAGGAGCACGTTCTTCAAGATCGTTCGCCATTCCAGCAGCACGGGGTTCTGGAAGGCCATGCCGACGGTAGATCGCGGGCCTTTGACGCGTTCGCCGTGCAGCCACACCTCGCCATGATCAGGCTTCATGAGGCCGGCGATCAATTTGGTCAGCGTCGACTTCCCACAGCCCGATGGTCCAACAACGGCAGCAAACCCGCCCTCTGGCACGGCGACATTGAGGTTGTCGAGCACCGGCAGGGGGCCGCTTTGGGTCTGGTAGGCGTGGGTCACGCCTTTGATATCGATGAGGTTGTCTGACATGGGCTGCGGTGGGCGCGGGTTATGACCCCCGCGCCCCTTTCGGCTTAGTTCAGCGCGAACCCGCCCTCGGGCAGGTAGGCGTCGGTGAAGTAGAGCGATGCGTCGGGCGCGTTCTGGAACTCATAGGTTTCGGCCAACTGCTCCAGCGCCTTTGCCATCCGGTCGGGATCGACCATGCCCATGCCGTTGGCGGTGGTGTAGTCGGTCACCACGTTCGCATCGATCGACAGTTGCAGGCGGCGTTGCTCCAATGCCGCGTCTGCCGCAGGGTTGCGCTCCATCAGGCTAGCAGTGGCTGCAGCCGGGTCGGCAATGGCGTCCTTCCAACCGGCGGCCACAGCGCCGAGGAAGCCGGACACCACCTCGGGGTTGGCCTCCGCAAACTCGGTGTTTGCGATGATCGCGTTGCCGTAAAGCTCAAGCCCGTGATCGGCCATCAGGATGGTCGAGATATCATCCTCTGGCACGCCCAAGCGCACGAGGTTGAGGTAGGACGAGAACGAAAACCCGGTGATCGCGTCAACCTGGCCTTCGGCGAGCATGGGCTCGCGGGTCGGGAAGCCCACAGGTTCAACCGTGATCGCGCTGACGTCGATGCCGTTGGCCGAGGCGAAGGCCGGGAACTGCGCCCAGGCGCCATCGGGTGGCGGGGCACCCAGCGTCTTTCCTTCTAGGTCGCCGGGGCCTTCGACGCCCAGGCTCTTGCGGCCAACAACCGCGAAGGGCGGCTTGTCATAGATCATCATCACGGCGGTGACAGGTGCGCCGGGGTTCTGGTCGAGGAATTTGATGAGCGAGTTGATGTCGGCAAAGCCCATCGGGAACGCACCGGTGGCCACCTTCGGGATCGCGTCGAGTGAGCCTTGGCCGGCGGCGATTTCCACGCTGAGGCCCGCGGCCTCAAAGTGGCCGTTGTCGATGGCGGCGAAGTAGGGCGCGGACGGCCCTTCGAATTTCCAGTCGAGCGCGAAGGGCACTTCGGTCTGGGCGCTGGCTGTGCCGGCTACGGCCAGGGCGCCAGCGGCGATGATGGATCTCAGGTACATGGTAACGTCTCCCCACAGGATATTTGCTGCGCATTTTTTTGGCGTCTGCGGCGCATAAGGGCGAGAGCGGGTGGGGAATGCAAGGTGCAGGCCGGCCGAAATGCGCAAAAATTCAGCGTGGCCTGCAGCGGGCGCCTGTTTCAAGGGCAGTGGGGTGGGGCACGCCAGCGCGCGCCCCGCCTGTGATCACAGCTTGATGCGGAACCGGGCAAAACCGTCCGGCCCTTCGCCCGCTGGTTCAATTGTCACGCCTTTGACATCGTCGAGATACTGTTCCGCCGCCGGGCCGGTGTCGAACAGGACCGTGGTGCCGGGCAGGGGTTTGAACGTCCAGTTGGCGTCGGCCTTGGGGTCGATCGTGCCCTGTTCGACGATGTAGCGTACGATCACGTCGCGGTTGGTGTCGGGCGCTTCGAGGATGATGCTGTCGCCCATGGCCCCGGGGAAACTGCCGCCGCCTGAGGCGCGGTAGTTGTTGGTCGCGATCACAAACTCCATTTCGTCGGTGACGGGTTGTCCTTCATAGGTCAGATCGACGATGCGCTGGGCGTCGGGGTTCGCAAGCTCACCCTTGGCCGTGAATTTCGACGGTTGCGACAGGTCGACCTGATAGGTCACGCCGTCGATCACGTCGAAATTATAGCTGGGGAATTCGGTGTTCAACAGAACCTGATCGCCCGCGCCCGGTTCGACCTGATTGAAGATGCCGACCGAGCGTTCGAGCCAATCGCGCAACTCCGCCCCCGTGACCTTCACCGCGCGCACGGTGTTGGGATAGAGGTAGAGGTCGGCCACGTTCTTGATGGCAACGTCGCCGACTGGGACGTCAGTGAAGTATTCCGGACCGCCCCGACCACCAGCCTTAAAGGGGGCGGCGGCGGAAAGGATCGGTAGGCCTGCAAATTCGCTGCCGGCCAACATTTCGCCCACATACCATTTCTGCGCATTCGACACGATCTGGACCGAGGGGTCATCGGCCACCAGCGCGAAATAGCTGTGCAGGGGGGCGGCTGTCTTGCCCACGGCGCGGCGGACATAGGCCAGCGTTTCCTCGTGGTCTTGCGCCACCGCATCCAGGATCGCACTGTCGCTTTCCACCAGCGCGGTGACCGAGCGGTCTTCGTTGCGCTGCGAGATCGGGCGGGTTTCCACGCTGTGCCCTGCCACACGCCAGGTGTTGCCATCGCGTTCGAGAAGCAGGTCGACCACGCCCAGATGCGAGCCCCAGAACCCGCCCATCGTGGCCGGTTTGCCGTGGATCGTGCCCGTGGCCACATCGACCGCCGCAAAGCCATCAAACGCAGGCGAGGGGAAGACAAGGTGGTTGTGCCCCGTCATCAGCCCGTCGATCCCATCGATCGCGGCCAGCGGGACCGAGGCGTTTTCCATCCCTTCGGTGGCGTCTGCCGCGCCGATCCCGGAATGCGACAGGGCCAGGATGATCTCGGCCCCTTCTTCGCGCATCTGCGGGATATAGGCCTGAGCGGTCTCGATGATATCGCGGGCCGAGACGTTGCCTTCCAGGTGCCGCCTGTCCCAATTCATGATCTGTGGGGGCACAAAGCCGATGAGGCCGATGCGGATCGGGTGGGTTTCGCCTGCGCCATCAGTCAACATGCGGTCGAGGATCACGTAAGGGGGCACCAGCGTGTCGTCTTCGGTGGGTGTGCCGCCAAGGGTTTTGGCGACATTGGCCGAGACGACCGGGAAATCGGCGCCCGCAAGAGACTTCATCAGGAAGTCGAGGCCATAGTTGAACTCGTGATTGCCAAGCGTCGAGGCATCGAAGCCAAGAGTGTTCATGGCGGAGATGACGGGGTGCATATCCCCCTCTTTCATGCCCCGTTCATAGGCGATGTAGTCGCCCATCGGGTTGCCCTGCAGAAAGTCGCCATTGTCGACCAGCAGGCTGTTGGTCGCCTCGGCCCGTATGTCGGCCACATGGGCGGCGGTGCGGGCCAGACCCACCGTGTCGACCTCGCGATCCGAGTAGTAGTCGTAGGGATAGACATGCACATGCAGGTCGGTGGTTTCCATCACGCGCAGATGCGCCTGACCGGCCGAGGCATGGGCCGAGAACGGGTGGAGGAATGTAAGGGCCGCGCCGGCGGTACTGGTGGCAAGAAAGGTGCGGCGGCTCATGGGCAAACGAAGTGTCATTTTGGGGGCTCCCTATTGGCTTAGGGCGCACAGGATGCAGACTGGGTGACGTCGACATAACGGGTGTGCCGACGCGGCAGATTACACGCTATGCGCGTATCAAACAAACGGATTCTACCGAAAGCGTTGGCGCGGAAGATTCCACGCAGGGTCGATTGTATTCAGCTACCACCTTGTGTCAAAGCTTCCCGAAAAGCGGAGGCGATGGGTGCGGCTGGCAGAGACGGTGACGTTTGGCGGATCGGGTTTGAACCGCGCCGCTGAACTGCGTGGGGATCCCGAGAAGATCGAAGAGCTGGCCGCGGTGGACAGCGCGCGCTTCCTTCCGATCTGGCGTGGCAAGCCGTTGTTTGTGGGGGAAGATCGGCATTTGGGCTGGCTTTCACCGGGTGATGCCGTTCTGGCCGAGAACCCGGGCCCGCGGATCTTCCTGGGCCTTGATGAGGACGGACCACGCTTTGCCCAGGATATCTCGGTCTGGGATCCCGGTGAGTTGCCCGATACGCTGAACGCGTTTTTCGATCCCTCAGAACAGCGGCACCCGGCCCTGTCTGACGGGCATTTCTTTGCCGAGTTGCGCGGTGCCATGACCTATCTCACCCCGCGCGAGGCGGAGCTTGCGGCCACAGGCCGCGGGATCCTCAGCTGGCACCAGACACACGGGTTTTGCGCCAGATGCGGGGCCGCGTCCGAGATCACGCAGGCCGGGTGGCAGCGCACCTGCCCTGCCTGTGGCGCGCACCACTTCCCGCGCACCGATCCGGTGGTGATCATGTTGGTGACCCTTGGTAATGACGTGCTTGTTGGCCGTTCGCCCGGCTGGCCCGAGGGGATGTATTCCCTGCTTGCAGGCTTTGTGGAGCCGGGGGAGACGCTGGAAGCGGCGGTGCGGCGCGAAGTGATGGAGGAGGCGGGTGTGCCGATTGGCGCCGTGACCTATCTAGCCTCGCAACCCTGGCCGTTTCCCTCATCGCTAATGATCGGCTGCCACGGTCACGCGACAGCGCGCGAGATCACCCTAGATCCGCTAGAACTCGACGATGCGCAATGGGTGTCGCGCGAGGACATGGCCGAGGTGTTTGCGGGGCGGGTTGAGACGATGAAGGCGGCGCGCAAAGGATCTATTGCGAACTTTCTGATATCGCATTGGCTTGCCGATCGGCTGGATTGAGCGCAGTTTACCGGCAACGAAGCGGACCCCTACATGAAACTGTCTACCCGCGAAGATATCGATGCCCCACTGGACGAGGCTTTTGCCGCGGTATCGGATTTCGACTATCTAGAACGTCAGATCCTGCGGCGCGGCGTGCAGATCGCGCGCACGGACACATTGACCGAGCCCGGTATGGGCATGGCGTGGCGCGGTGATGTGACCTGGGGGACGCAAGCCTATGACGTCCGCTGCAAGCTGGCTGAATGGGGGCCGCCGAACTCGGTTTTGCTCTTGGCAGAAAGTGGTGGGTTGAGTTGCGAGCTTGAACTCAACCTCTCCGCGCTCGCCCGCCACAGCACGCGGTTGCGCGCGGCGATGACGGTGCGGGCGCATGCGTTCCGGGAAAAGATGCTGCTGCATTCGCTGCAACTGGCCAAATCGCGCCTGTCGCGCCAATTCGAAGAGATCGTGCGCGGCTATGCCCATGACGCGGGCCGCCGCGCGGCGGCGGCCTAGCGGCGGTTCGGGTCAGACGGATAGACGCCCAGCACCTTTATCTCGGACGTGAAATAATCGAGCTCTTCCAACGCCAACTGGACATTTCGGTCATCGGGGTGCCCTTCGATATCGGCGTAGAACTGTGTGGCCGAGAATGACCCATCCACCATGTAGCTTTCCAGCTTGGTCATGTTCACGCCGTTCGTCGCAAACCCGCCCATCGCCTTATAAAGCGCGGCAGGAATGTTGCGCACGCGAAAGACGAAGGATGTGATCATCTGATCGCCCCGGCGTGTCATGTCTGGCTCAGGCGCCATGACCAAAAAGCGGGTCGTGTTCTGGTCATGATCCTCGATATGCCGCGCGATCACATCGAGGCCATAAATCTCGCCCGCAAGCTCCGACGCGAGAGCTGCCTGGGCCTTGTCGCCCTTGGCCGCAACATCGCGCGCCGCACGGGCGTTGTCGGAACTGACCCGACCCGCGATGCCGTGGCTGCGCAGGAACGTGGCGCATTGTGGCAACAACACGAGATGGCTCCAGGCCTCGCGGATATCGGCAAGCTGCGCCCCGGGAACAGCCAGAAGGTTGATATGCACCCGCACAAACGCCTCTTCCACGATGTGCAGCCCGCTGTCTGGCAGCAGGCGGTGAATGTCGGCAACCCGCCCATAGGTGGAGTTTTCCACGGGCAGCATGGCAAGATCCGCCCGGCCCGCGCGCACTGTTTCAATCACGTCTTCAAAGGTCGGGCAGGCCACCGCTTCCAGCCCGGGGTGCGTCTCGCGGCAGGCCTGGTGGGAATAGGCGCCGGGTTCTCCTTGGAAAGCAATCTTCTGGGCCATTGGGCGCTCCAAAAAACGTGGTGGCATGGGCGTTTGGTCGCGGCTCATATCCCTTGAACGTGGTGAGGGGAAGCGGGTAGATATCGCCGGGACTTAGGCAACGGGACGAAACGCGACATGTTCGACACCATGACCCTGACCAAGGCAGTGGGCGCCATCTGTGGCGCTTGGTTGGTATTGCTGCTTGGCGGGTGGGCCGCAGAGGAACTGTACCACGCTGGAAGCCACGGCAAACACGGCGAACAGGCCTATGCAATCGACACCGGTGCCGAGGAGGGTGGCGCGGAAGAAGAAGTGGTCGAGGTCGACTTTTCAACGGTCTACGCATCGGCCAGTGCCGAGGATGGCGAAGGGTTGTGGCGGGCCTGCCGGGCGTGTCACGCGCTGGAACCTGGCGTGAACGGCACCGGGCCTTATCTGCACGGTGTCGTGGGACGCGCGAAGGCCGCCGCGAGCGGGTACAGCTATTCGGACGGTATGGCTGCGCAAGAAGGCGAGTGGACGCCCGACAACCTGCAGGCCTTCCTGGAAAATCCCCGCGAATACACGCCGGGAACGAAAATGTCCTACAACGGCATGCGCGACATCGAAGACCGCGCTGCGATCATCGCATACCTCGCGACCTTCAACTAAGCACACCGCGCGCAGAATTTGGGCCGCCTTCCCCCGGGGGCGCGGCCCTTTTGTTGCGCCGGGGTCTGATCACCAAATCTTCAACCATTATCAACTTGCACATTCGACATTGGGATAATTAGCCTAAATCCTACTAGATAGGGTCAAGGGTATCCGACCAGAACGGAGGATTTCGATGGCGCGTGACCAGCGACCGCAGGCAAAGGTAGTGAGCCAATCTGAGGCAGGGCCGTCCATGGCATTGAGGTGGCTTGGATTGGCCGCCGGCAGTCTTGCCGCTTTGTTGGCCTGGTCGGCGGCCGAGGCACAGGACAACGTCACGATTGCCCATGGGTACTCGAACTTTGGCGAATTGAAATATCCCGCAGATTTCCCGCACCTCGATTACGTAAACCCCGACGCGCCGAAGGGCGGAGAAATCAGCCTGGCCGCAAACGGCAATTTCGACAGCTTCAACCCGTTTGCGCGCGCCGGGGTGACGGCCTCAAGCACCAACCTGCTGTACGAAGATCTTATGATCGCCACCGCGGACGATCCCTATGGCATCTATTGCAACCTCTGCACCACAATAGAATACCCCGACGATCTGAAGTGGATCATCGTGAACCTGCGCGAAGATGTGACGTTTTCCGACGGCTCGCCGATGACGGCAGAAGACCTGGTGTTCACGATCGAGCTGTTCCTGGAACAAGGCATTGCCGAATTCCGCAGCGTCTTCGATGGGTACTATGAGAGCGTTGAAATCCTGGGCGAGCACCGCGTGAAGATCACCTTCGACGACAGCGCGCCGTTGCGTGACCGCGTCGGCTTGGTGGCACTTTGGAACCCGTTCTCAAAAGCGTGGTTCGAGGAAACCGGTGCCCGGCTTGATGAATCGTCTAGCGTGCCGTTCATGGGAACTGGTCCTTATGTCGTGAAGGAAGTCGATTTCGGGCGTAGCCTTGTTTATGGCCGTAACCCGAACTGGTGGGGGGCCGATCTGCCGATCAACCGCGGACGGTTCAATTTCGACGAGGTGCGCATTGAGTATTTCGCCGATAGCTCAGCCGCGTTTGAGGCATTCAAGGCGGGCGAATACACCTTCCGGACTGAGAATACGTCGCGCATTTGGGCGACAGGGTACGACTTTCCCGCAATCGACAACGGCTGGGTGAAGAAAGAGAGCTTGCCGGATGGGAACATCACCACCGCGCAAGGGTTCATCTTCAACCTGCGCCGCGAGAAGTGGCAGGACCCACTGGTGCGTGATGCCGTTCGGATGCTGTTCAACTTTGAATGGACCAACCGCACGCTGTTCTTTGGGCTGTACGAACGCCCTGCCTCGTTCTGGGGTGGATCGGATCTGGCCGCGGAAGGGGTGCCTGAGGGCGAGGAACTGGCCCTATTGCAAGCCCTTGTCGATGACGGGCTGCTCGATGCCAGTATTCTGACCGAAGAGGCCGTGATCCCGCCGACCAACGATGAGGCGCAGAACTTGCCGCAGCGCCGGGTTTTGCGTCAGGCGACGCGCATGCTGGAAGAAGCGGGGTGGACGCCGGGGTCCGACGGGATGCTGCGCAATGAAGCGGGGGAGCTGCTCACGCTGGAGTTCCTGCAGTTCAGCCCCAGCTTCGACAGGATTATCAACCCCTATGTCGAAAACCTGCGCCAGATCGGTGTGGATGCGAAACTCGAACGCGTGGACAACGCGCAATATGTTGAGCGGCGCCGGTCGGGTGACTGGGATCTGACAAACCACTCGCCGGGCCAGGGGTTTGAGCCTGGGACCGGGCTAAAGCAATGGTTTTCCAGCGAGACGGCGGACAATTCCTCGCGCAACCTGATGGCTTTGCGCGAACCAGCGGTGGACCGGCTGGTGGACGAGGTGATCGAGGCCGCAACACTGGATGAGTTGCGCCCGCGCGTGCGCGCGCTGGACCGGGTGTTGCGGGCGCACGGGTTCTGGGTGTCGCAATGGTCGAACCAGGAATACTGGGTCGCCTATTGGGATATGTTCCGCTACCCCGAGGAGTTGCCGCCGCTTGCGCTGGGTACGATTGACTTCTGGTGGTATGATGCAGACGCGGCCGAGGCGCTGCGGGCCGCTGGCGCATTGAACTAGGTCATCAGACGGGACCCCGCGAATGGGCGCGTATATCCTTCGACGGCTGCTTTTGGTGATCCCCACGCTGTTGGGGATCATGATCATCAACTTCTCGCTGACCCAGTTCGTGCCGGGTGGCCCCATCGAACAGATCATCGCCCAGATCGAAGGGGGCGGGGATGTGTTTGAGAGTATTTCCGGCGGTGGGAGTGAGAACCTCGATGTCGGAGGCGGGGACGAAGGCTATGTGGGCGCGCGGGGCCTGCCGCAGGAGTTTATCGAACAGCTTGAGGCCGAGTTCGGGTTCGACAAGCCGCCACTGGAACGCTTCCTGAACATGATGTGGAACTACATCCGCTTCGATTTCGGTGAGAGCTATTTCCGATCGATCAGTGTGATGGATCTGGTGATCGAAAAGATGCCGGTGTCGATCACGCTGGGGCTGTGGTCGACGTTGATCGCGTATCTGGTCTCGATTCCCTTGGGGATCAGGAAGGCCGTGAAGGACGGATCGTCCTTTGACACCTGGACCAGCGGGTTGATCATCGTGGCCTATGCGATCCCCGGGTTCTTGTTTGCGATCCTGCTTCTCGTACTTTTCGCAGGCGGGTCGTATTTCCAGATCTTCCCCCTGCGCGGCCTGACGTCGGACAACTGGGAAGAGCTGAGCACGCTTGGCAAGGTGGCCGATTACTTCTGGCACATCACGTTGCCGGTGCTGGCCTCGTCGATCTCGGGCTTTGCGACGCTAACGCTTCTGACGAAGAACAGCTTCCTCGATGAGATCAAGAAGCAGTATGTGATTACCGCCAAGGCCAAGGGGCTGAGCCACAATCGGGTGCTCTATGGCCATGTCTTCCGCAACGCGATGCTGATCGTCATTGCCGGGTTCCCCGCGGTGTTTATCGGGGTGTTCTTTGGCGGTTCGCTGATCATCGAGACGATCTTTTCGCTCGACGGTCTGGGCCGGCTCGGATTCGAGGCGGCCGTGGCGCGGGATTATCCGGTGGTCTTCGGCACACTGTTCTTCTTTGGCTTGATCGGCCTGCTCGTCGGGATCCTGTCGGACTTGATGTACGTCTTCGTCGATCCCCGCATCGACTTTGAATCGCGGGAGACCTGACGATGGCCGTGGTCGAACCGATCCCCGAGGAGACGCCGCCACCGCCCCCGGTGGACAAGCTGCCACCGCAGAAAAAGAAGAAGTTCTTCAGCCTGTCGCCCCTGAACCAACGGCGGTGGCGGAACTTCAAACGGAACCGGCGGGCCTATTGGTCGCTCTGGATCTTCGCGATCTGCTTCGGGCTGTCGCTATTGGCCGAGTTCATCGCGAACGATAAACCCATTGCGGTGAGCTATCGGGGTGAGATCTTCACTCCGATCTTCAATTTCTATCCCGAAACCGCGTTCGGCGGGGATTTCCGGACCGAGGCGGTTTATGGCGATGTCGAGGTGCAGTGCCTGATCGTCTCCGGCGGGTTGGAGACCTGTTTCGACGACCCCGAAGGCGTGATGGCGGATGCGAGTGACGGCGTTGTAGACGGCGCGGATATCGAGCAGGGATGGCTTCTTTGGCCGCCGATCCCCTACAGCTACGACACGATCAATGACATCGACGGATCGGCCCCGTCGGCCCCGGATGGTAACCATATCCTTGGCACCGATGACACCGCACGCGATGTACTGGCGCGGGTGATCTACGGGTTCCGGCTTTCGATTGTGTTCACGATCATTGTGACGGTCACCGCCTCCCTCATCGGGATCATCGCGGGGGCGGTGCAGGGCTTCTTCGGCGGTTGGCTCGACCTGATCTTCCAGCGGATTTTGGAGATCTGGAGTTCGACACCCTCGCTTTACGTCATCATCATCCTGTTCGCGATTCTGGGGCGCTCTTTCTGGCTCCTTGTGTTTGTCACAGTGCTGTTTGGCTGGCCCGCGCTTGTTGGCGTGGTCAGGGCGGAGTTTCTGCGGGCGCGGAATTTTGAATATGTGCGGGCGGCGCGGGCGCTGGGTGTCTCGAACTGGACGATCATGTTCCGGCATATGCTGCCTAATGCGATGGTGGCGACGCTGACGCTGCTGCCCTTCATGATCGCGGGCACGATTGCCACGTTGGCCAGTCTGGACTTTCTGGGCTTCGGCCTGCCGTCCTCGGCCCCGTCGTTGGGCGAGTTGACGCTGCAGGCCAAGAACAACCTGCAGGCCCCTTGGCTGGCCTTCACGGCCTTCTTTACCTTCGCGATCATGCTATCGCTTCTGGTGTTCATCTTCGAAGGCGTGCGCGATGCCTTTGATCCCCGGAAGACGTTTCAATGAGTGATGCGATCCTGAAGGTCGATGATCTGAAAGTGTCGTTCCGGCAGGACGGGGCGCAGACGCAGGCCGTGAAGGGCGTGTCGTTCGAGTTGAAGCGGGGGGAGACGCTGGCGCTGGTGGGCGAAAGCGGATCGGGGAAATCGGTGACGGCCTTGTCCACGGTGTCGCTACTGGCCGAAAGCGCGACCATCGAAGGCTCGATCACCTATAACGGTGAACAGATGGTGGGCGCCGACGAGGCGCGGCTGCGCCGGGTACGTAGCAACGACATCAGCTTCATCTTTCAGGAGCCGATGACATCGCTCAATCCGCTGCACACGCTAGAAAAGCAATTGGGCGAGAGCCTGGCCTTGCACCAGGACCTGCAAGGGGCCGAGGCGCGGGCGAAGATCATCGAGTTGCTAACCAAGGTGGGCATTCAGGATCCCGAGACACGGCTGAGTTCCTACCCGCACCAGTTGTCGGGCGGGCAGCGGCAGCGGGTGATGATCGCGATGGCGCTGGCCAACGGGCCGGAGCTCTTGATCGCGGATGAGCCGACGACGGCGCTGGACGTCACGATTCAGGCCCAGATTTTGGAGCTGTTGGCGGAACTCAGGGTGTCTGAGGGGATGAGCGTGCTCTTCATCACCCACGACCTCGGGATCGTGCGCCGCTTTGCCGACCGGGTCTGTGTGATGAAAGATGGTGAGATCGTCGAGCGCGGTGAGACGGCGGAGATCTTTGCCAACCCGCAGCATCCCTACACCATCAAACTGCTGAGTGCCGAGGCCGTGGGGCAACCCGACCCCGTGCCCGAGAATGCGGAAGTCGTGGCCTCCACAGACAAACTACGCATCTGGTTCCCGATCCAGCGCGGGTTGATGAAGCGGACGGTGGGCCATGTGAAGGCCGTCAACGCCGCAACGCTGAGCGTGCGTGAGGGGGAGACACTGGGCATCGTCGGCGAAAGCGGGTCAGGGAAGACGACTCTGGCGCTGGCGATCATGCGGCTTTTGTCCTCGGACGGGCCAGTGGTGTTTCTGGGCAAGGATATCCAGGGCTGGAAGTCACGGCAGTTGCGGCCCTTGCGCCGCGATATGCAGATCGTGTTTCAGGACCCCTACGGATCGCTGAGCCCGCGCATGAGCGTCGAAGAAATCATCACCGAAGGGCTGGATGTCCACGGCACCGAACCGGGCCGGAACCGGCGCGAGATGGTGGCCGAGATCATGGCCGAGGTGGGTCTCGACCCGATGATGATGACACGCTATCCGCATGAGTTCTCTGGCGGGCAGCGTCAGCGGATTGCGATTGCGCGCGCGATGATCCTGCGACCGCGGCTGCTGGTTCTGGATGAACCAACCTCAGCACTCGACATGACGGTGCAGGTGCAGATCGTGGAGCTGCTGCGCGAGCTTCAGCGGCGGCACAAGCTGGCCTATCTGTTCATCAGCCACGACCTGAAGGTGGTGCGCGCCCTATCCCACAAGGTGATGGTGATGCGGCGCGGCGATGTGGTGGAAGAAGGGTCTGTGGAGCAGATCTTTGACGCGCCGCAGCACGAATATACCCGTGAGCTCATGCAGGCGGCCTTTGCGACGTCGGTCTATGACGGGAAGGTGGCCTGAGACGCCTCGTTTGGCGGGGTCAATGCGCAGGCGCGTCCACCGCATCGACCAACGTGCGGCCGCCGTCGACCGTCAGGATCTGACCCGTCACAAACCCCGATCCGTCTGACGCGAGGAACTGCGCGACTTCCGCCAACTCAGCAGGGCTGGCGATGCGAGAGAGGGGCGTGTTGTCGATGATCTCTTCGCGGAAATCGCTGTTTTCCTTCAGCGCGCCTTGGAGCGACGCGCTCATTACGCTGCCGAACGCCACGGCATTCACCCGGATCCGGTTCGGCGCGAGGGCCACGGCAAGCGATCGCGTCATCTGGTCCAGCGCAGCCGAGCTGACCGAGTAGGCCAGCAGATCGGGATGCGTGCGCCGCGCCGCGATGGACGACAGGTTGATGATCGAGCCAATGGGCCCCTCGGTCTGACCGTCCTTTTCGGCCTGCTGAATCATCCGCTTGGCACACAGCTGCGACAGCCGCAGCGAGGTGATCAGGTTTTGGTTCAAAAGCTCAGTCACCGCATCGTCGTCGGCGTTCAGCGGGTCGGCTGTGCGCATCTGGCGGCTGGCATTGACCAGGATGTCGACACGATCAAAGGCGTCGATCGTCGCTGACAAGAGATTGGCAATCGTCAGCTTCTGCCGCAGATCGCCCGCGAAGTAGCGCATGTTGCTGTCATCGCCCGCCTCGTCGCCCAGCTCGGACGCCAGCTTCTTTTCGTCGATATCGGCGAACATCACATTTGCATCGCGATCTGCGAAATGCCTGGCAATCGCCAGACCCACACCGTTTGCGGCGCCGGTCACAATCGCGGTCTTGCCTGCTATCGAAAATGACATGGCGGTCTCCTATGGGCGCCGGCGGGGCCGGCTTGCATGATAGACTTTGAACGACGGATCGTCGCCCACTTCCCGCAACTCTGAAAACGCGTCCTTTAGCACGCGTTCGTAGGGAAGATGGCGGTTGGCAACAAGCCAGAGCTGGCCCGAAGGCCGCAGCAGCCGTGCCGCCGCGGCAATGAAGGCCGCGCCAAGCTTGGGGTCAGCGGTCGCGCCCGCGTGAAAGGGCGGGTTCATGATCACACCGTCGTAGCGTTCGTCGGGATCGAAGGTGGTGGCATCCGCCCAGTGAAATCTGGCCCGGTCGTCCGCCACGTTGCGTTGGGCGCAGTCGAGGGCACGGTGATCGGCTTCGATCAGGTCGATGGAGTGGACGCCGTCGCGGCCCAGCGCGACCGAAGACAGATAGCCCCATCCTGCGCCGAGATCGGCCAGATGCTTGGGCAGGTGGGATGGAAGCGCCTCGGCGAGCACGGCGGAGCCCCGATCAATGGCATCGGCGGAAAAGACGCCGACACGCGTGACAAACCCGGGCGCGGGATGCAGATCGCCGGGGTCAGCCCAGTCCGAAAAAGGGGTGTCGGCGGTAAAGGCAAAGAGCTTGCCATGGGCCTTTGACAGTGCGAGCGTGACCTCGGCCCGTTTGCGCAGATCGCGCAGAATGCTCTCCACCCCGTCGGACTTCTGACCATCGACGATCACCGGGCCTTGGGACAGTGCCCGCGCCCGCTCGATATCCGCTCGGGCCTCTGCCTTAGCGCGCGGCAGGAAGACGACTGCGGCCTCGGCATGATCTGGCGGTTCGACGGCAACATGAAAGCCCCGCCGCGCCAGGGCATCGAAGGCCGGTTTGTGACGCTGCACGATATGCGTCTGCGCGGGATCGAACATCGACAGATCGCTGTGGCCATCTGCGCCAAACAGAACGACTGGGCCACTAGGCAGCGTGACGACGCCCTCGCTCAAGGCCAGCGCAAGTCGGGAACCAGACATCAGGTCAGGGCCGCGGCCCTATTCCTTTTCCATGGTGCATTGCAGCGGGTGCTGGTGCCGGCGGGCAAAATCCATAACCTGGCTGACTTTCGTTTCCGCCACTTCGTGACTGAACACGCCGACCACGGCCACGCCCTTTTTATGGACTGTCAGCATCAGTTCGAACGACTGCGCATGGGTCATCCCAAAGAACCGTTCCAGAACGTGGACGACAAATTCCATGGGCGTGAAGTCGTCGTTCAGCAGCATCACCTTGTAGAGTGGCGGCCGCTGCGTCTTGGTCTTGCTTTCAAGCAGAACGCCCGTATCGCCATCCTGGCCATCGGGTTTGTCGGTCTCGGACATGAGGGATGGGCGTTCTGTGACCACGGATAAAGTTCAATCAACCTTGTTGCTGTCGGACGCACAATATAATCGCTCGAAGTCATGTGAAAAGAGCTAAGGACGGGAATCTGGCATGTTCGGCGCAGGGATTTCGACGATTGGCTTTGATGCCGACGATACGCTTTGGCAAAATGAACAGTTCTTTCGCATCACCCAGGCCCGGTTTGCCGAGCTGTTGGCGGATTACGTCGAACGCGATCACCTGGAGACCCGGCTGTTAGAGGCCGAGCGGCGCAACCTTGGGCATTACGGGTTCGGGATAAAAGGTTTCGTGTTGTCGATGATCGAAACCGCCATCGATGTGACCGAGGATCGCGTGCCCGCCACGGTGATCCGGGAGTTGATCGCGGCGGGCCAGGATATGCTGCAGCACCCGATCGAACTGTTGCCCCATGCGCGCGAGGCGGTCGAGGCGTTGGCCGCCGACCACAGGATCGTTTTGATCACCAAAGGCGACCTGTTGGATCAGGAACGCAAGCTGGCACAGTCGGGCTTGGGCGATCTGTTCGATGCGGTTGAGATCGTGTCGGACAAGACGGTTGAGACCTACGCCAAGGTCTTTGCGGACGTCGGCCCGAACCGGTCGATGATGGTGGGCAATTCGCTGAAATCCGATGTGATCCCCGCAATTGAGAGCGGCGCGTGGGGTGTGTTTGTGCCTCACGACCTGACATGGGAGCTGGAACACGCGGACGAACCAAAGGATGATCCCCGCTATAGGGTGCTGGATGATCTGGGCGACCTGGAAAATTTGGTGCGTGATCTCGCTAGATAACGCTGCATTTCGGGGTCGCTTCCGCGCGCTACACCACATCTATGGCGGCTTTCCGCAAGGCCCGGAAATCGTCAAATTTTCGCTGTTTTCCGAACGAATCCGGTGTGTTACGTTAGCCAAAATCAAAGCGGATCGGGCGTAGACCCGGCCCTGAGGCAGGCAAAAGGCAGGAACCGTGGGACACCGTCCGGGGCAGTACGCCCGCATTTTCTCGTTTGTTTTGATCCTGTTGGCGCCGCTGGCCCTGGCGGGCGCTAGTATGGCCGCCCCCTATGCCGCCATGGTTATCGATGCCCGGTCTGGCGAGGTGCTGCATTCGCGGAACGCCGACACCCGCCTACACCCGGCCTCGCTCACCAAGATGATGACGCTCTACATCGCGTTCGAGGCGGTGGAGCATGGCGAGATTTCGCTGGACACCAAGGTGCGCATTTCCAAGAAGGCCGCGGCCGAGCCACCGTCGAAACTGGGCCTGAAGGCGGGCCAGAGAATCTCGCTCCGCTACCTCATTCGCGCGGCGGCGGTGAAGTCGGCCAATGACGCCGCCACCGCGATTGCCGAGGCGATTTCGGGATCCGAAGCGGCCTTTGCCCGCCGGATGAACCGCACCGCCAAGGCGATGGGGATGACCCGGACGACCTTCAAGAACGCCCACGGGCTGACCGAACAGGGCCACATGTCGACGGCGCGGGACATGACCACGATGGGCCGGCACCTGTTTTACGACTTCCCCGAATACTACAACATCTTCAAGCGCACCTCGACCGATGCCGGCATCGCCACGGTACGCAACACAAACCGGCGGCTCTTGAGCAACTATCAGGGCGCTGATGGTATCAAGACAGGCTACACCCGTGCGGCTGGTTTCAACCTCGTCGCCTCCGCGCGGCGTGGCCAGGAACGCATCATTGCCACGGTCTTTGGCGGACGCTCCACAGCGACGCGAAATGCGCGGGTGGCCGAACTTCTCGATATGGGTTTCCGCCGCGCGCCCAGCCGCGTGGCCGAACGCAAGCCTGTGCCCCCGGCCTACAACCCGGACGGGGCACCGGGTGCGGCGGGCAAGACCATTCGCACGGTCGTCGCGGTCGCCAAAAGCATCCGCCCGATGCCGCGCCGCGGAACGGAACCCGCCTCTGATGTCTTGGTCGCCATGCGCACTGACATTGATGAGGCCTTGGCCCTCATCGATATCGAAAACAGCCGCACCACGCCGATTATTGAGACCAATGCTGCCGGGGCACCAGTCATCCCCAACCGGGCCCCGCGTCCGCGCCCGGCAGAAGCGATCATCACCTCAAGTGCGGTGCAAGCGGCCCCCCGCGCGACCCAGGATGCCGAGGTCGTCACGCGGATGTCCACGTCAGGGGGGAGTCATTGGGGCATCACGGTCGGCCGGTTCGGATCGCGCCATCAGGCGGAACGTGTGCTGTTGCAAACCGCGCTTTTGGAACTTGGCACGCTGGACGAAGCGCTGCGCAAGGTTGTCCCGCGCTCTGGCGGCTATGAAGCGAGCTTTCTGGGGATGAGCGCTGAGCAAGCCGATCTGGCATGTCGGCGTCTGAGTGCGCGCAACGTCGACTGCGCGCCCATCGGGCCCTAGCCGCAGGCGCCCTTAAGACACCGCATCACATTGCGCCAAATCGCGGCGGGTGCGCGTCTCCAACTCGCGCTTCTTGGAGACCAGACCGTTCAGCTTCTGCTGCTCTGCCGCCAGATCGATCGCCACGGGTCGATCCCGCACGCTGTTCTCGGACGCGGTGCAGAGCACGATGTTGCTGTTGCGCCCGGTGCAGAAGGTAAAGCCCACGCGCGGTTCATTGACCGTCTCAATGGCATAGCCGCGGTCCAGATTGGCCTGCGATTCTGAGATCAAGGTGTTGACCACGCGCAGGTCTTCGGTTGCCTCCGAGATGCAACGCTCTTGCGGGCTGGCGCAGGCGGCCAACGCAATCAGGGACAAAAGGGCAGGTCGAATCATAAACAGGTCCATTTCCTAGAGATGCGACGATAGCAGAGTGTCGCAGACGGTCGATTGCGATCCCCAGATCTATGGCGAGGGTCACGCAAAGGTGTTAGCAAACTGTCAAGTTAGAAGGACAGTCCCATGACCGAACAATTTGACAATCGCAAGATGCGCGCCTCGGCCTGGTTTCGTCAGTTGCGCGATGACATCGTGGCCGCGTTCGAAGGGTTGGAAGTCACGCAAAGCTCTGGGCCGTTCGCCGACAACCCCGCGGGCCGATTTGATGTGAGCGAAACCAAGCGCGCCTCTGATGACGGATCGGATGCCGGCGGCGGGCTAATGAGCGTGATGCGCGGCGGCCGGGTGTTTGAAAAGGTGGGCGTCAACGTCTCGACCGTCTACGGCACCCTTGGCGAACGCGCACAAAAGGCCATGGCCGCGCGCGGTGTGCCGGGCATGGATACGGACCCACGGTTCTGGGCCAGCGGGATCAGCCTGGTGGCGCATATGCAGAACCCGCATACACCAGCGGTCCACATGAACACCCGGATGTTCTGGACGCCGGGGGCCTGGTGGTTCGGTGGCGGGTCGGACCTGAACCCGTGCATCGAGTATGCCGAGGACACCGAGCATTTCCACAGCGTACAGAAGACCCACTGCGACCGGCATTCGCCGGACTACTACGACCGCTACAAGGCTTGGGCGGATGAGTATTTCTACGTCCCGCACCGCGCCCGGGCGCGGGGTGTGGGTGGCATCTTCTACGACGATCACAATACCGGCGATTGGGAGGCGGATTTTGCCTTTACCCAGGATGTGGGGCAGGCGTTCTTGCCCGCGTTCCTGCCGGTGACCGAGAAGCGACGGGATACGCCGTGGACCGATGCGGACAAGGACACGCAGCTTGTCCATCGCGGGCTCTATGCCGAATACAACCTTGTCTACGACCGAGGCACGAAGTTCGGATTGGAGACGGGCCACGACGCAAACGCCGTGCTGATGAGCCTGCCGCCACTAGCGAAGTGGGTCTAGCCGCCCCGCACGGTATCGATCATCAACTGTACATTCTCGGGATCCGCATCCGGCGTTATCCCGTGGCCCAGGTTGAAGATGTGCGGGCCGTTCGAGAAGGCTTCGACCACCCGCCGCGTCTCATCCACCAGCGCCTGGCCGCCCGTCACCATGTGCGATGAGGCGAGGTTCCCCTGTACGCAGCCATCCTTCTGCACATGTTCCGCGGCCCATTCCGGGCTGACGGAATTGTCGATCGCCACGCAATCGGCCCCGGTCGCCTTGGCGAACCCGATATAGCCGTCGCCCGCCTCTCGCGGGAAGGCGATGATGGGGATGTCGGGGTGGCGGGATTTGAGGGCGGCGATGATCGTCATGGCCGGGGCGACGCAGAAGTCTTGAAAATCCTGGCCCTTGAGCGATCCCGCCCAACTGTCAAATAACTTGACGGTCTCAGCCCCTGCCTCGATCTGCATCGAGAGGTATTCGATGGTGGCGAGCGTCAGCCGTTCCATCACCGCTTCAAACAGCGGCCTGTTCTCGGCCTTGAGCGCATGCGCAGGCCCTTGATCAGGGGTGCCGCGCCCGGCGATCATGTAGGTGGCCACGGTCCAGGGTGCGCCCGCAAAGCCGATGAGCGCGGTTTCCGACGGCAATTCGCGCGACAGGATGCGGACGGTTTCATAGACTGGGGCGAGGTGATCATGGATGTCATCCGCGCCCTTCAGCTTGGCGAAATCCGCCTCGGAGGTGATGGTCGACAGGCGCGGACCTTCACCGGTGACGAACCACAGATCCGCCCCCAGCGCATCGGGTATCAGCAGAATATCGGCAAAGAGGATCGCCGCGTCAAAGCCATAGCGGCGGATCGGTTGCAGCGTAACCTCTGCGGCCAGTTCCGAGTTGTAGCACAGCGACAGGAAATCCCCGGCCTGCGCCCGGGTCGCGCGGTATTCGGGCAGATAGCGCCCGGCCTGGCGCATCATCCAAATGGGCGGCACGGTCTGTGTTTCGCCCGCCAGCGCGCGCATCAGTGTCTTCGTCGGTGCCGCCATCGTTTTCCCCGCAGTTCTAGCCCCTTAGGTGGTCGGGTCCCTGTGTCCAAATGTCAATACAGTCGTGGTTGTCAGGAAATAATGACGCGGGTAAGCAGGGGCTATGGCGCTTGATCTTCCTTCCCCGACATCCCGTTTTCGTATTGGCACCCGCGGCTCGCCCCTGGCCCTGGCACAGGCGCATGAGACGCGCGCGCGTCTGGCGGCTTCATTCGATCTGCCCGAAGACGCCTTTGAGATCGTTGTGATCAAAACGACGGGCGACAAGGTGCTGGACCGGCCGCTGAAAGAGATCGGCGGCAAGGGCCTTTTCACGCGCGAGATCGAAGAGGACATGCTGGCCGGCAAGATCGATATTGCCGTGCATTCGATGAAGGACATGCCGGTGGATCAGCCCGCGGGCCTGGTGCTTGAGACGTATCTGCCGCGTGAGGATGTGCGTGACGCCTTTGTGGCGCCGGGGGGCGGAACACTGGCGGCGTTGGAGGCGGGCACAAAGGTCGGCACCTCCAGCCTGCGCCGCAAAGCGCAGCTTTTGAACCGGCGCCCGGACCTCGAGGTGGTGGAGTTTCGGGGCAACGTTCAAACGCGGCTGCGCAAGCTGGAAGACGGGGTGGCCGCCTGTACGTTTCTGGCGATGGCGGGGCTGAACCGGCTTGGCATGGCGGAGGTTGCATCGTCCGCGATTGAGGTGACCGAGATGCTGCCCGCCGTGGCGCAAGGGGCCATCGGGATCGAACGCCGCGCCGATGATAGCCGTGCCGCCGCGATGCTGGAGGCGATCCATGACGGGCCAACGGGGCAGCGTCTGGCCGCAGAGCGGGCGTTTCTCTCAGCACTTGATGGGTCATGCGAGACGCCGATTGCGGGGTTGGCGGAACTGGACGGTGGCACGCTGCGCTTGCGCGGTGAGATCTTGCGCACGGACGGATCAGAGGCGTTGGCCGATGACCAGACTGCCGCCATTGAAGACGGAGCGGAGTTGGGGCGCAGCATGGCCGCCGCGCTTCTGGCACAGGCAGGGGACGGATTTTTCGACTGGCGCTAGATCGCGCCGCTGTGTCCGTCCCGGTTCAGCGCATAGGCATCGAAATACCGCGCAATCATCCGGGTCAGCGGACGGGCTTTAGACCGAATCCTTAGGCCGTTTTCATCGTGGTCGAGCATGTCGGGAAAGACCTCGTCGATCCCGTGCGCCAGTGACGCCAGGCTTTCGGGCGTGACGTTCAGGTCCTTGGCAAGGGCCGCGTAGTCGATACTGAACTGGCACATCAGACTGCCGATAACCGCCTCGCGGATCCTGTCATCAGCTGTAAACTCATGCCCACGTGTTGTGGCCAGATGGCCGTCCCGGATCGCGGCGTGATACCCCGACGTCGACGGGTTGTTCTGGGCGAACCCTTGGGGAAAACGCGAAATCGACGAAGCCCCGAGGCCAAGTAGCACGTCCGACGTATCGTCCGTGTAGCCTTGGAAATTGCGGCGCAGCGTCCCCTCAGTTGCGGCCTTGGCCAATCCGTCGCCTGGGCGGGCGAAGTGATCGATCCCGATCTCTTCATAGCCGTCCCACAAGAACAACCGCCGTGCGGTCTCGTAAAGCTCGAGCCGTTCTTCGGGTGCGGGCAGCGCCTCGGTCGGGATCATGGATTGTCGCCGTGCCATCCAGGGCACATGCGCATAGCCATAAAGCGCGACACGGTCAGGTGCGAGTGTCAGCACCTTTTGCACACTGTCGGCGATACGTTGTTCGGTCTGATGTGGCAGGCCATAAAGAATATCGACATTCAGGCTGGGCACGCCGCGTTCACGCAAGCCATCCACCACGTCTTTGGTGACTGCAAAGGTCTGCGGTCGGCCGATCGTGGCCTGAATGTTCGGGTCGAAGTCTTGCACACCGATGCTGGCGCGGTTCATCCCGTGACGCACCAGCGCATCCAGGCGATCGCCATCAACCTCATTGGGATCGATCTCGACCGAGAACTCATGGTCCGGCGCAAAGGGTGCCACCTCGGCAACGGCAGTGGCGAGTTCGGCGATCATGTCGGGTTGCAGCAGGGTCGGCGTGCCACCACCCCAATGCAACCGCTGAAGCGTGACACCATCGGGCAACTGTGCCGCGACGATATCCAGTTCCTGTTTCACGACATCTAGATACCCCCGCACAGGGGCGGCAGAGGACGTGCCTTGGGTGCGGCAAGCGCAAAACCAGCATAGCCGGCGGCAGAACGGGATGTGGATATAAAGAGAGATCTTGCTGCCCTGCGGTATGGCACGGATCCATCCGGTCACGGTGCTTTCGCTGAAGTCAGCAACAAAGTGATTGGCGCTCGGATAGCTTGTATACCGAGGCACACGTGCGTCGAAGAGACCCAGGCGTCTGAGTTGCGTCAAGCTATCCATATCAATACCGTTGGAACAGCGACGGGCGAAGCGCATTGATTTCGATCAAGCGTTTGGAGAAACGCGATGAACGAAAGCCTTTTAGAAGTTCACGACTGTATCGATTGTCCGATCAGGCACCGTGCCGTTTGTGCGCGCTGTGAAACCGATGAACTCGATCAACTTGAGAGCATAAAATACTATCGGAACTACTCGGCTGGTCAGACGATGATCTGGGCCGGTGACAAGATGGACTTCGTGGCATCCGTGGTCACGGGCGTCGCAACTCTGTCGCAAACGATGGAAGATGGGCGGACCCAGATGGTGGGCCTGCTTTTGCCGTCCGATTTTATTGGGAGACCAGGTCGCGAGATCGCCCCGTATAACGTGGTTGCGGTCTCCGATGTCACCGTGTGCTGTTTCCGCAAGCGCCCGTTTGAGAACCTGTTGGTCCAGACGCCCCATATCGGTCAGCGGCTGTTGGAAATGGCCCTGGATGAGCTTGATGCGGCGCGGGAATGGATGCTTTTGCTGGGGCGGAAGACTGCGCGCGAAAAGATCGCCAGCCTGATCGCTATCATCGCGCGGCGCGATCATGAGTTGAAGGGCGAGACACCATCGGGTGAACTGGGCGTGGAGCTTCCGCTGACCCGTGAAGCCATGGCAGACTATCTGGGGCTAACCCTTGAGACGGTCAGCCGCCAGGTGTCTGCCTTGAAAAAAGACGGGATCATCCAGCTTGAGGGCAAACGCAAGGTGATCATCCCCAGTATGGCCGTCCTTTTGGAAGAAACCGGGGATGACACCGATGGCGGGCCGCTGATCTAGCGCTAATGCGCCATTAGGATCGGCACATTGGACATCTCAAGCATATTCCGCGTGGCCCCGCCCAGAATGGCTTCCCGGAAACGGGAATGCCCGTAGGCCCCCATGACCAACAGATCGGCGTTCTTGTCCTGGCAGTGACGGCAGAGCACATCGGACACCCGTGGCATAGTCTTGGCCAGGACCGATACGTCGCCCCGAATACCATGCCGTGACAGCATCTCGGCCAGCGCGCCGCCGGGATCGGATCGGTCAGCGGCGTGGCTGGGTGGGTCGATGATCGCAATGTCCACTTTGTCGGCCTTTGTCAGAATCGGCAAAGCCGCACGGACCGCCGCCAGCGCCTCGATGCTTTCGTTCCAGGCCACTATGACCCGCTTTGCCTCCGGTGCCGAATCGTACCCTTCGGGCAGGACCAGAATTGGCACCCGCGTGCGGAACAACGCGCTTTCGAGGATTACGACATCTTCTGTCCCACGGTTCGGGCCGTAAGGTTTAGGCAGGACAACCATATCCGCCAACTGCGCCCGATCCCCGACCACGGGGTTCAGCGCGGCCACTTGCGCTGTGATCGGGATCGTCTCCCACGAGATTTGCCAAACACCCAACGTGGCCGAGACCGCGCGTTCGTTTGCGATGGCTTCGGCTTCGGCTTCTTCCAGGGATTGCTGCAAGGCGATCGCGTTTGCTCCGCCATAATAGGCGCCCGGATTGGTCCGATCGATGCCGAGGCACACGACCGTGAGATGCGCGTCCGCCTTTTCTGCCAAACTGGCCGCAGTCAGCACGCCCGGCATGTCGATCGCATGATCGTGGACGAATGTGACGATTGATTTATAGGCCATAAGGCAGGTCTCCAACGGGTATTGAACGTTGCCCGATGGTGCACCGTGCCCGACCCTGCGTCGTTGACGCCCGTCAACCGAATTGGCGATTTTGGTTGACCTACATCAAAGAGATTCAGTCCCCCGCGGGCCAATCATGCCCGACAAGTCCGGTGGCTGAAGTGCGTCTTGGTTTCCGGGTTAGTTGGAGGAAGGGACCAAAGATGTGGGACTACGCTAAACTCATCGCCCTTGGCCTGATCGCATTGCTGGCGGCCATCGCTGCCAACTTTGCGCGCGATGTACCGTATATGGTGCATGCGATAATCATCATGCTCGTTGCCGGTGGGATGTTCCTTTACACCCTGCGCCGCGTCGACGAACCCAAGCCGGTTGTGGAAACCGGGTATATGGATGATGTGATCCGGGCCGGGGTCATCGCAACCGCCCTGTGGGGCGTTGTCGGATTTCTGGCAGGGGTGTACATCGCCTTTCAGCTAGCCTTTCCGGTGCTCAACTTTGAATGGGCGCAAGGCTATCTGAATTTTGGGCGTCTGCGTCCCCTCCACACATCTGCGGTGATCTTTGCGTTTGGCGGAAACGCCCTCATCTGTACCTCGTTCTACATCGTCCAGCGCACCTGCGCCGCCCGCCTTTGGGGCGGCAATCTCGCGTGGTTCGTGTTCTGGGGGTACAACCTGTTCATCGTTTTGGCCGCGACCGGCTATCTGCTGGGCCAGACCCAGGGCAAGGAATATGCCGAGCCGGAGTGGTATATCGACATTTGGCTGACGGTTGTCTGGGTCGCGTACCTGCTAGTCTTCCTCGGCACGATCCTGACCCGGAAAGAAAAGCACATCTATGTCGCGAACTGGTTCCTGCTGAGCTTCATCGTGACGGTGGCGATGCTGCATATCGTCAACAACCTGTCGATCCCCGTGTCGATCTTTGGCTCTAAGTCGATCCAGCTCTTCTCGGGTGTGCAGGACGCCATGACGCAATGGTGGTACGGCCACAACGCGGTTGGCTTCTTCCTGACGGCCGGTTTTCTGGGGATGATGTACTACTTCGTGCCCAAGCAGGCCGAACGCCCGGTCTATAGCTATAAGCTGTCGATCATCCACTTCTGGGCGCTGATCTTCCTATATATTTGGGCGGGCCCGCACCACTTGCACTACACCGCTCTGCCGGACTGGGCCTCGACCCTTGGCATGGTGTTCTCGATCATCCTGTGGATGCCCAGCTGGGGTGGCATGATCAACGGCCTGATGACGCTGTCGGGCGCCTGGGACAAGCTGCGCACCGATCCGATTATCCGGATGATGGTGGTGTCCATCGGCTTTTACGGCATGTCGACCTTTGAGGGCCCGATGATGTCGATCCGCGCGGTGAACTCGCTAAGCCACTACACCGACTGGACCATCGGCCACGTGCATTCCGGTGCGCTGGGCTGGAACGGCATGATCACCTTCGGCGCGCTCTACTTCCTGGTGCCGCGTCTGTGGAACCGTGAACGGCTCTATAGCCTAAGCCTTGTGAACTGGCACTTCTGGCTGGCCACGATCGGCATCGTTCTCTACGCGGCGTCGATGTGGGTGACCGGCATCATGGAAGGCCTGATGTGGCGCGAGGTGGATGCGCAAGGGTTCCTCGTGAACTCCTTCGCCGACACGGTTGCCGCGAAGTTCCCGATGTATGTGGTGCGCGCTTTGGGTGGGGTCCTGTTCCTCGCTGGGGCTGTCATCATGTGCTACAACCTCTGGATGACCATTCGGAAAGCGCCGGCGAAGCAAGCCGAAGCTCCCGCAATGGCTCCGGCTGAATAAGGAGGGTCGGAGACATGGGTATTCTCGACAAACACAAGTTCATCGAGACCAACGCCACGCTTCTCTTGGTGGGCAGTCTCGGGGTTGTGACCATCGGTGGCCTCGTGGAGATCGCGCCGCTGTTCTACCTGGAGAATACGATCGAGGATGTGGAAGGCATGCGCCCCTACTCCCCGCTCGAGTTGACGGGGCGGAACATCTACATCCGCGAAGGCTGCTATGTGTGCCACAGCCAGATGATCCGTCCCATGCGGGACGAGGTCGAACGCTACGGCCACTACTCGCTGGCGGCGGAGTCGATGTATGACCATCCGTTCCAATGGGGGTCAAAGCGCACCGGGCCGGATCTGGCCCGGGTGGGTGGCCGCTATTCCGATGACTGGCATGTGGATCACTTCACCGATCCCCAGTCGGTCGTGCCAGAATCGGTGATGCCGAAATACGGCTATCTCCTCGACAACCTGCTGACGGCCGAACACATCACCGATCTGTTGGAGACCAACCGCCTGGTGGGTGTGCCCTACACGGATGAGATGATCGAAAATGCCGCCGCGGACTTCCGTGTTCAGGTTGATCCGATGGGCGATTGGGATGGTCTGGTCGAACGTTATCCGGGCGCTCAGGTCCGGAACTTCGACAGTCAGCCGGGTATATCCGAGATGGATGCGCTGATCGCCTACATGCAGATGTTGGGCACATTGGTCGACTTCTCGACCTTTACGCCCGATGCGAGCCGCTAGGAGGGGATGATGGAAGCAAGTTCCCTTCTGCGCGAACTCGCGGATAACTGGATGCTGGTGGCGATGTTCACGCTGTTTCTTGGCTGCATCCTTTGGGCCTTTCGCCCGGGCAGCCGGAAAGCCCACGAAGAATCGGCCAACGTCCCGTTCCTGCATGACGACAAACCGGCGGATGATCCTGTGTCAGACGCTAATGGGAAGGAGGCGAAGGTATGAGCCAGACGCCTGACAAAAAAGACGAAAACGAAATTGAGACCACGGGTCATTCCTGGGACGGGATCGAAGAGTACAACAATCCCCTGCCGCGTTGGTGGTTGTGGACATTCTACGGAACCATTGCCTGGGGTATCCTCTATACCATCGCTTATCCGGCCTGGCCGCTGATCTCGCAGGCGACACCGGGGCTTTTGGGCTTTTCCACACGTGCCCAGGTGCAGGAGGACATCGATGCCGTGAACGAACGTAACGCGGACCTGATCGAACGGTTGGCAACGGTCGAACTGGCGTCGCTAGGCGATGATCCCGAGCTCATGAACTATGCCGTCAACGGCGGCGCCGCGATCTTCCGCGCCAATTGTTCTCAGTGTCACGGGTCAGGTGCTGCCGGGGTTCAGGCGTCGGGCTATCCCAACTTGCTGGACGATGACTGGCTTTGGGGCGGGACGATCGACGACATCGCCTGGACCGTGGCCCACGGTATCCGCAACGAGCAGTCGCCTGATGCGAACTGGTCGGAAATGCCGGCCTTCGGGGAAATCCTTGAAGAGGACGAGATCACCAATGTCGTGCAATATGTCCTGCAGCTGTCGGGGCAAGAGCATGACGCCGCGCTCGCGAGCGCCGGATCCGAGTTGTATCTCGATCAATGCTCGGCCTGTCACGGCGAAGCGGGCCTTGGTGATCCCGGTGTCGGGGCCCCGAACCTGGCGGACGCGATCTGGCTTTACGGCGGCGATACCGAGACACTGACCGAAACGATCACGTACAGCCGCTTTGGCGTGATGCCGGCGTGGTTGGAAGAATACCGCCCGGGGACGGGCCTGACCCAGGCCGAGGTCAACGCCGTTGCGGCCTACGTTCACCAGCTGGGCGGGGGCGAATAACCCCGGCCAGCCAACAGATCACTGCGCGCGCCCCGGATCCTGTTCGCGCGTTTCCTCGGGGCCACCCAGTGCAGGGCGGCGGTGTCTTAGGGCACCGCCGCTTCTTTTCGGGCTTGATCCACGTCAAGGAGCGCCGGTTCCCGCCCATGGGACAAAGGTAGCGCGAACAGTATCATCCGGAGAATCGTATCTTGAGTTCTTCCGACCCAGAAAGCCTTTATGCCGCCCGCGAACCGGTGTTTCCACGCCGGGTCAGTGGCCCGTTCCGTAACCTCAAGTGGTGGATTATGGCCGTCACCCTTGGGATCTACTACCTGACACCATGGATCCGCTGGGATCGTGGCCCGGAACTGCCCGATCAGGCGGTTCTCGTGGATATGGCCGGGCGGCGATTCTTCTTTTTCTGGATCGAGATCTGGCCGCACGAGTTCTACTTTGTCGCAGGCCTTTTGATCATGGCCGGTCTGGGCTTGTTCCTGTTCACCTCGGCCTTGGGCCGCGTCTGGTGCGGCTATGCCTGCCCGCAAACGGTGTGGACGGATCTCTTCATCTTGGTTGAGCGCTGGATCGAAGGCGACCGGAACGCGCGGGTGCGGCTCTGGAATGCCAAGATGAGCTTTAAGAAGCTCCGCCTGCGGCTGATCAAATACACCGTCTGGCTGTTGATTGCCGTCGCGACCGGTGGGGCCTGGGTGTTCTACTTCGCCGATGCGCCTACCCTGCTGGTGGACCTGTTCACGCTCGAGGCCGGTGGCATCGCCTACATCACCATCGCCATTTTGACGGCGACCACCTTTTTCTTCGGCGGCTTTGCCCGCGAACAGATCTGCATCTACGCCTGCCCTTGGCCGCGTATCCAAGCGGCGATGATGGACGAAGAGACGATCACGGTGGCCTATCGCGAGTGGCGCGGGGAGCCGCGCGGCAAGCACCGCAAGGCCGAAGGCGCAGATGAGTTGGGCGACTGCATCGACTGCAACGCCTGCGTGAACGTTTGCCCCATGGGGATCGATATCCGCGACGGTCAGCAGCTTGAATGCATCACTTGCGCGCTGTGCATCGACGCTTGCGACGATGTCATGGCCAAGATCGGCAAACCGCGCGGGCTGGTGGACTATATCGCCCTAACCGATGAGGTGCGCGAACGTGAGGGGCAGGCCCCCCGGTCGATCTGGAAGCATATCTTCCGCCCGCGCACAATCCTCTACACAACGCTCTGGTCGCTTGTGGGCGTGGGTCTGGTGGTTGCGCTGTTCATCCGCTCTGAGATCGAGGTCACGGTTGCGCCGATCCGCAACCCCACGTTTGTGACGCTGTCTGACGGGTCGATCCGCAATTCCTACGACGTGCGACTGTTGAACAAGCATGGCGAAACCCGGACGTTCCGCGTGTCCCTGACGGGCGATCCGTCGCTGCGCGTTCAGCTCGAAGGCTCACCCTACGAGGCTGTCGACGTGCCGGCCAACGAACAACGCCTGCAACGCGTCTATGTCGTGGCCCCGCGCGGATCAGACCCCGCGCTGAGCGACCGCACAGAGTTCCGGTTCTGGGTCGAAGATCTGACCAATGGCGATCGCGTGCACAAAGACACAGTTTTCAACGGAGTAGCCCAATGACGAAAAAGCCCATAACCGGCCGCCACGTGTTATTGTTCATGGTCGGCGCGTTCGGCCTGATCATCACCGTCAACTTCACGATGGCCTACATGGCGGTTTCGACCTTTCCGGGCGTCGAAACCCGCAATAGCTACACCGCCAGCCAAAACTTCCAGAACGACCGCGCAGCGCAGCTTGCGCTCAACTGGGACGTGAAGGCGGATGTAGTAGATGACCAGCTTGTGATTGCGATCACCGATCAAGCGGGGCAACCGGTGCAAGTGGCCGAGATTACCGCCACCCTGGGTCGTGCGACCCATGTAAATGACGATCAGTTTCCGACGCTGGTCTTCCGCGATGGTGTCTACACGGCCCCTGCTGAAATCGGCCCTGGGAACTGGAATGTGCGGATGCTGGCCCGCGCCGAAGATGGCACCAAGTTCCGCCAGCGCATCGTGATCTACCGACGTCCCGACGCATGAGCCTGAGTGAGGTCCCTCACTCCGCAGGTGGCTGCGCCGCCTGCGTGGCCGCGCCTGCGGCCGAGGATATTGCCGCCCGCGCGGCGATGGATGCGGGGCCTCAGACCATCCACCTGTCCTTGCCGACGATCCATTGCGCCGGCTGTATCTCTGCCGTCGAACGCGGCTTGGCAGGGGCGGCTGGTGTGCGCGATGCGCGGGTCAACCTCACGCTCAAACGCGTGCGGATCGAGGCTGAACATGGGGTGACGCCCGAGGCACTGGTCGGGCGTTTAGACGCCATCGGGTATGAGGCGCATGAGCTGGATACCGATGCCCTTGCCGCCACGGAAAGCGACGCCACCAGCCGCGATCTGGTGATGCGCCTCGCGGTGGCGTTCTTTGCCAACATGAACGTCATGCTTCTGTCTGTGGCCGTCTGGTCAGGGGCCGAAGATGCCACGCGCGACCTGTTCCACTGGATCTCGGGCGCGATCACGATCCCCACGGTTATCTTCTCGGGCCAGCCCTTCTATCGCTCGGCCATGAAGGCGTTGCGGGGCGCACGGCTGAACATGGATGTGCCGATCTCGCTGGCGATCATCCTCGCGGTGGCGCTGTCGCTTTGGGAAACCGCGCTGAGCGGGCACCACGCCTATTTCGATGCGGCGCTGTCGCTCACCTTTTTCCTGCTGCTTGGCCGGTACCTTGACCAGCGCACCCGCGCATCGGCCCGATCTGCCGCGCAGGAACTGGCCGCGTTGGAAGTGCCCCGTGCCGTGAAGGTCGATGGCGACACGGAAACCTCTGTCCGTGTTAGCGAACTGACCCCAGGCGATACTGTTCTGGTCCGCCCCGGTGCGCGGGTGCCGGTGGATGGGCGCGTGATCGCAGGCACGTCCGAGCTTGACCGTTCGCTGATGACCGGGGAAAGCCTGCCGGTATTCTCAGGCCCCGACACGCCGGTCCATGCCGGTGAGATCAACCTGACCGGCCCCCTGACAGTTGAGGTGGAGGCCGCGGGCCAAGGCACGGCGCTGCACCGCATTGCTGATCTGGTCGCCGTCGCCGAAAGCGGGCGGGCGAACTACAACTCACTCGCTGACCGCGCCGCCCGTGCCTATGCGCCGGTGGTGCATCTGCTGGCCTTGGTGGCCTTTCTTGCGTGGATGTGGATCAGCGGCGGCGATATGCGCCTGTCGCTCAACATCGCTGTTGCAACCCTGATTATCACCTGTCCCTGCGCCATGGGGCTCGCGGTGCCCGCAGTGACAACGGCAGCCTCTGGCAAGCTCTATCGGCGGGGCCTCCTCATCAAAAACGGTACCGCGCTGGAGCGTTTGGCCGAGGTCGATACGGTGGTGTTCGACAAGACCGGCACGCTGACTGTCGGCCTGCCCAAGCCTCAGAACCTAGGCGATCTTCCCAGCCGCGATCTGGAAGTGGCCATGGCCCTTGCCAGTGCATCCTCCCACCCGCTGGCCAAGGCGCTGGTCGAAGGTGCGGGGCAGGCTGGCATCCATCCCGCCAAGCTGAGCGATGTTGAAGAGGTGCCGGGCTACGGCATCCAGGGGACGTGGCGTGGTACCCGGGTCCGCCTGGGTCGCGCGGCCTGGGTCGATACTAAACCCGTGCCAGTGACCGCAACTTACTTGTCGATTGACGGAAAACCCGCCACGGCAATCCGCTTTGTCGACGCGATCCGCCCAGGCGCCGAGACCGCGATCCAGGCGTTCCGCGCATCGGGCGCGCGGATCCTTCTGGTGTCGGGCGACACGCTGGCGGCGGTCGAGGCTCTGGCCCGTGAGACCGGGATCGACGATGTCCACGCCGATGTCACCCCAGAAGACAAGGCGGCCCTGGTCACCCGCTTGGCCGATGCGGGCCACAAAGTGCTGATGGTGGGCGATGGGCTGAACGATACCGCAGCGCTCAGCGCCGCATATGTCTCAATCTCGCCCGCGACCGCGCTCGATGCGGCGCGTGTGGCCTCTGACATCGTGTTCATGGGCAAGGACTTTGCGCCCTTGGGTGATGCGTTGAGCACATCGATCCAGGCCCGCCGCCGGATCAAGGAAAACTTCACGATCTCAACGATCTATAACGTTATCGCCGTGCCCATCGCGCTGTTGGGCTTTGCCACGCCCCTTGCCGCGGCGCTGGCGATGTCGCTATCTTCGATCACGGTGTCACTGAATGCGATGCGGCTGCGCTGATGGATGTGCTGGTCTACCTGATCCCGGTTTCGCTGTTTCTCGGCGGGCTTGGGCTGGCTGCGTTTTTCTGGGCCCTGAAGGCGCGGCAGTTCGACGACCCTGAAGGCGACAGCAATCGTATCCTGACCGACGATTACGACGACGCCCCTAAGAGCTAGGCTCGATCGCCTCGATCAGTTTCAGAACCTCTGGCCCGATCCCCTCGACCATCAAGGCCACTCCCTCGGCATTGGGGTGGACGCCATCGGCTTGCATAAGCCGTTCCAGCGCGCTGGCCTGATCTTCCTCGGCCCGCAACGGTGCCAGAAAGTCGGGGTAGAGCAGCGCACCATACTGATCGGCAAGCTCAGGAAACATCGCCTCGAAATCCGATTTGTAGTCCGGGCCATAGTTCCCCGGCGCCTCCAGCCCCACCAGAAGAACGGGCAGGTCCCGCGCCTGCGCGGCCCGCAAGATCCCGTCGAGGTTTGCGCGGCTGACCGCCGGATCAATGCCCCGCAACAGATCGTTGCCCCCCAGCGCCACGATCATCGCATCGACATCATCGCTGAGCGTCCAGTCCACCCGCGACAGCCCGCCTGCCGTGGTATCCCCCGACACGCCCGCATTCAGCATCGACACTTCTACCCCGTTCGCAACCAGCCAGCGTTCAAGCTGTGGCACAAACCCATCCTCTGGCGTCAGACCAAAGCCCTGCGTTAGGCTATCCCCTAACGCGGCCACCACCACCGGCTCGGCCCAAGCAGGCACCGTCATCACGGCAATCGCGGCGCACAGGTTGCGGATGGGCCGGATCGCCCCATATCCCACTGAAACCGCGTGACCGAGCATTTTGCCCATGACCGACCCCGTTCTTTCACTCTCTGATGTGCGCCTGTCGCTCGCTGGCAATGCGGGCATGGTCGATATCCTGCGGGACATCACGCTTGATGTGGCCAAGGGCGAAACGGTGGGGCTTGTGGGGCCGTCGGGATCGGGCAAGTCATCGCTCCTTATGCTCATGGGCGGGTTAGAGCGCGCCTCCTCGGGGTCGGTTCTGGCGCTGGGCCATGATCTGACCGGGCTGGGGGAAGACGCGCTGGCCCGCTTTCGCCGGGAACATATGGGGGTGGTTTTCCAATCCTTCCACCTTATCCCGACAATGACAGCTCTGGAGAACGTGGCAACGCCGCTGGAACTGGCCGGTGTGCCGGATGCGTTTGATCGCGCAGCGGCCGAGCTTGCCATGGTCGGGCTGGCTGACCGGGTCGATCACTACCCCTCGCAAATGTCGGGCGGCGAACAACAGCGAGTGGCACTGGCCCGCGCCGCCGCCCCCCGTCCCGATATCCTGCTCGCCGATGAGCCCACGGGCAATCTCGATGGCAGCACGGGCGAGGCGATCATGGACCTGCTCTTTGGCCTGCGCGACAGGCACGGGGCCACGCTGGTCCTGGTGACCCATGCGCGTGAACTGGCCGAACGCTGTGACCGGGTGATCCGCCTTCGCGACGGGGCGATTGACGCGGCCTCGCAGGCGCAGGCCGCAGAATGAGCCTTAAGATCGCATCCCGCATTGCCGCGCGCGAGTTGCGGGGAGGCCTCCGCGGGTTCCGCGTCTTCCTCGCCTGTCTGTCCCTCGGTGTCGCCGCAATTGCCGCGGTGGGAACGGTGCGCGAAAGCATCGGGCAGGGGCTGCAGCGCGAAGGCGCGGTGATCCTCGGCGGCGATGCGGCCATAGGGTTGACCTATCGGTTCGCCGAGCCCGAGGAACGCGCCTGGATGGAAAGCGTCGCGGACGAAGTGTCTGAGATCGTCGATTTCCGGTCCATGGCGGTGGTGGAGCGTGATGGGGATACCGAACGCGGGTTGACCCAGGTGAAGGGCGTCGACGCAGCTTATCCGATCTATGGCGAAACGGTGCTTGAGCCTGAAATGCCGTTGGCCGCGGCGTTGGATGGGGCAGGGGGCCTGCCCGGCGCGGTGATGGACCGGGTGCTGGTGGATCGGCTCGGTCTTGCCCCGGGCGACACGTTCCGCATGGGCACCCAGGATTTCCACCTTTCCGCCATCCTCGCCCGCGAGCCCGACGGGGCGGCGGGGGGCTTTGGCCTGGGTCCACGCACGCTGGTGCGGACAGAAGCGCTGGCCGATTCAGGCCTTCTGCAGCCGGGCACTCTGTTTGAGACATCCTACCGCCTGCGCCTGCCCCCCGGCACGGATGTTGCCCAGACCGCGGCTTTGGCGGAAAACGCGCTGGATGGCGCTGGCCTGCGCTGGCAGGACCGGCGCAACGGCGCACCGGGTGTGTCAGAGTTCGTGGATCGGTTGGGCGCATTCCTGGTGCTCGTCGGGCTGGCCGGTCTGGCAGTGGGCGGGGTTGGTGTATCCGCCGCCGTGCGCGCCTATCTGGAGGGTAAAACCGGTGTCATCGCCACCCTTAAAACGCTGGGGGCCGACCGGGCAACCGTTTTCCAAACCTATCTCGTCCAGATCGGCGTTCTGACGCTGTTGGGCCTGCTGATCGGCCTCGCCCTTGGCGCCTTGGCCCCGCTGATCTTCGCCCCGATCATCGAGGCGCGCCTGCCTGTGCCTGCCGCTTTCGGCCTCTACCCGCGCCCGCTGGCCGAGGCCGCACTCTATGGCGGGCTCGCCGCGCTGCTATTCACGATCTGGCCCCTGGCCCGCACCGAAGACATTCGGGCCGCCACCCTGTTCCGCGATGCTGCCGTGCGCGCAGGTGGGTGGCCGCGTCCGGTGTGGATCGGGGTGACGCTCCTCTTGCTTGCAGTGTTGATCGGCGCTGCCGCAATTCTCTCAGGCCTCCTGACCCTCACGCTCTGGTCCGCCTTGGGCATGCTCGCGGCCTTTGTGACATTGGTACTCGCCGCCGAAGGGGTGCGCCGCCTCGCCCGACGGGGCGCCCGGACCCGCGCCTTGCGCGGTCGGTCCACCGCGCGCATGGCGCTGGGCTCGGTCGGCGGGCCGGGGGCTGAGACCACCTCGGTCGTCCTATCGCTTGGCCTTGGCCTCTCCGTCCTCGCCGCCATCGGCCAGATCGACTCAAACCTGCGCGGGGCCATCGCCCGCGACCTGCCCGATGTGGCCCCGTCCTATTTCGTCGTCGACATCCAGAACGATCAGCTAGAAGGGTTCCGCGCCCGCCTCGACGCTAATCCAGCCGTCGAAACCGTCGAAAGCGCGCCCATGCTGCGGGGCATCATCACCCAGATCAACGGTCGCCCGGCCGCCGAGACTGCGGGCGATCACTGGGTCCTCGAAGGCGACCGAGGCATCACCTATTCCGAGGCCCCGCCAGACGGCGCGGTCATCACCGCCGGCACCTGGTGGGATGCGGATTACTCCGGTCCCCCGCAGGTCAGCTTTGCCGCCGAAGAGGCCGAAGAGATGGGCCTGGAATTGGGCGACATGCTCACCATCAATGTCCTTGGCCGTGACATCGACGCCGAGGTGACGAGCTTCCGAGAAGTGGATTTCTCGACCGCCGGTATCGGCTTCATCTTGTCAATGAACCCTGGCGCGCTGGCCGGTGCCCCACACACCCATATCGCAACCGTCTACGCCGAAGAAGCCGCCGAGGGCGCAATCCTGCGCGATCTGGCCGAAGCCTATCCCAACATCACCGCCATCCGAGTGCGCGACGCCATTGACCGTGTGACGGACGTGCTTGGCGGGATCGCAGCAGCGGTGACCTACGGCGCGCTGGCGACCCTCATCACCGGGGGCATCGTCCTGATCGGGGCCGCCGCTGCCGGCGTCCGCGCGCGCACCTATGAGGCGGCGGTATTGAAGACGCTCGGGGCCACGCGCGGGTCGATCCTTGCCAATTTCGCGCTGCGTTCCGGGCTGCTCGGGGCCGCTGCGGGGATCGTAGCCATCATCGCAGGCGGCATTGCGGGGTGGGCGGTAACGACATTTGTAATGAACACCGATTATGTGTTTGAGCCGGTCTCGGCGATCTCCATCGTGGCTGCTGGGGTGCTGGCCACACTTGCCGCCGGGCTGGTCTTTGCCTGGGGCCCCCTGTCTGCCCGGCCCGCGCGGGTCTTGCGTGCGCGCGAATAGGCGCGAAATTCGGTTGACGGGCCAGGATCGCCGGGATACGACCCGGCTCGCTTCTGGCGGAGTAGCTCAGTTGGTTAGAGCAGAGGAATCATAATCCTTGTGTCGGGGGTTCAAGTCCCTCCTCCGCTACCAAACCCCCGTTGGTCCAACCCGTGTGCGGTCACTCGTCGACCAGCGTATCCCCAAAAGAAAACCCAACCTCACGCCGTAGCCGTTCGGCCAACGCGCGACCTTGCGCATCGGGCAGGGGCTCAAGCGGTGGCCGGACATTGGCCCAGCGCGCATCGCCGCTTTCCATCGCCAGAAGCCGCTTTTGCGCTGGGATCGGGGCGTAGTCCTGTACGATCAGGCGCAGCGTCTTGACCGCCGTGAAGGCCGCGCGTGCTGCATCGGTTTCGCCGGCGCGGTAGAGATCGACCATCTCGGCAATCCCGCGCGTGTTGAGGTTGGCCGTCGCCGTGATGCAACCACGCCCACCCAGTTCCAACGCCTCGAACAGGGGCAGTTCTGAGCCGGGGTAGACGACCAGGCCGTCAATATCGAACAAGGCCCGGGTGTTGTCCCAGTCGCCTGAGGAATCCTTGATGCCCACGATTCTATCAGGGAAGGCCCGTTTCAGACGCGCGACCAGATCCGGGCTCAACCCAACACCTGACACCTGCGGGATGTGGTAGAGGTAGATGGCCAAGGTATCGCGGTTCACCCGTTCGATCAGACGGGCGAAGTAATCGTAAAGGCCGGTGTCGCTCACACCCTTGAAATAGAAGGGCGGCAGGATCATGGCCCCCGCACAGCCGATATCGGTGACGCGCCGCGTCAGATCCGCAGTTTCGGGAAGGTTGGTCAAACCAGTACCTGGAATAAGCTTTGCCGGGTCTACCCCATGCGCCACCAGATGCTCCAACAGCTCGAGCCGTTCGTCAGTCGCGACCGAAAGCGCTTCGCCCGTCGTGCCGAACGGGGCAAGGGCGGCGCAGCCATCTTCAATCAGCCGCTCGACATTGGCCAGATAGAGGTCCTTGGCGATGGACAGGTCATCTTCGAAAGGCGTCAGGTTCGGGGCGATCACGCCGGGTTCCGGGAGAAGGGCTTTGGACGGTGGCATGCTGTTATGCTCCTTCGACCATCTGGAATGCGTCGGCGAACGCGTCGCGCAGTTGGTTTTTCTGCACCTTGCCCATTGTGTTGCGGGGCAGGGCGTCCATCACTTCGATCCTTCGTGGCCGCTTGAACCCGGCCAGGTCCTGCCGGACCGCGGCGTCGATCGCCTCAAGGTCAAGAGAGGCGCCCGCCTCGGGCACCAGCACGGCCACCACGCTTTCGCCGAAATCGGGGTGCGGGGCGCCGATCACGGCGCTTTCATTCACGCCCGGCATGGCGTCGAGGTAAAGCTCGATCTCCTTGGGATAGATGTTGTACCCGCCCGAGATGATCAGATCCTTGCCGCGGCCCACGATGTGGATGTAGCCGTCAGCGTCGATCAGCGCGAGATCCCCGGTGATGAACCAGCCGTCGTCCATCAACTCTTCCCGCGTTTTCTCGGGCATCTGCCAATATCCCTTGAAGACATGCGGGCCCCGCACCCACAGCACGCCGATCTCGCCCTTAGGCATCTCGTCCCCGGTCTCTGGATCGCAGATCTTGGCCTCCACCCCCGGCAGCGGGAAGCCGACGGTGCCCGCGCGGCGTTCACCGTCATAGGGGTTCGACGTGCTCATCGAGGTTTCGGTCATGCCGTAGCGTTCGAGAATGCGGTGGCCGGTCCGTGCTTCGAACTGCTTGTGGGTGTCCGCCAGAAGCGGGGCCGAGCCAGAAATGAACAGGCGCATGTGCCCGGTCAGGTCCCGGGTAAATCGGGCGTCGTCCAGAAGCCGGGTATAGAAGGTGGGCACACCCATCATCGTGGTGGCATCGGGCAGGCGCGCAAGTACGGTCTCCAGATCGAACTTGGGCAGGAAGATCATCGATCCCCCCGACAAAAGCATCACGTTGGTTGCGACAAACAAACCGTGGGAGTGAAAGATCGGCAGGGCGTGAAGAAGCACGTCCTGCGACGTGAACCGCCATGTCTCGACCAAGGCCTGGGCGTTCGACAACAGATTGGTCTGAGTCAGCATGGCCCCTTTGGACCGTCCCGTGGTGCCGGAGGTATAGAGGAGGGCCGCGAGATCATCCGGGGCGCGCGGACAGGTCGTGTAGGCCGGATCCTGGGTGGCGACCACATCGGTCAGCGTGCCCTGGCCATCGGCGTCCAGCGTCTTGAGGATCGCACCGGCCCCGTCCGCGATATCCGTCAGCGCCTCTTCATCGCGCGGGTCGCACACAAAGAGCGCCGCACCACTGTCGCCCACGAAATACGCCAACTCCCGCGGCGTGTAGGCTGTGTTCAGCGGCAAGAACACCACGCCCGCCTTGATGCAGGCGGCATATATCGCCAGCGCCTGGGGTGACTTGGTGACGTGAACAGCTACACGATCCCCCGGCGCGACGCCAAGTGCGCCAAGCGCATTCGCCGTTCTGCCCACATCCTCCAGAAACGCTCCGTGAGTGATGGTGGTGCCGTCCGCAAGGTGCATGAAGGGCGTGGATTTGCCTTCATGGGGCGAAAAGAGCGCGTCATAGAGCGGGTTGGTCATGGGCAATGGGTCCTTGGGTTGCGCGGGGCGCGTGGTCTCACGGTGTCGCGCTGTCCTGGCTTTCGGCGATCTTCATGTAGCGGGCCAGCCCTTCGACGATGTGATGCTCGGCAGCCTTGCGTGCGGCCTCGGAATCGCCGGTGGCCACGGCATCGCTGATCACGCGATGTTCATCCAAAGACCGCGCGATGTTGGTGGCAACCGACAGGCCGCGCCGCCGAAACAGGTGCATCTCTTTGACCAGATTGTCGTACATCGCCTTGGCGCGTGGATTTCCCGCGCCTTCCAGAAGCATGTCGTGAAATTCGATGTTGAGCCGGTAATAGCTGGATGTATCGCTATCGCCCAAGGTGCCTTCCATTTCTTCGATGTTTCGGGCCAGCGCGGTTGGCAGATCCCGCGCCGCCCCCTCGCGCACCCGACGCGCAGACGCGGCGCAGGCAAGGGCGAAAATCGCACCGCGCAATTCATAGAGGTTGCGCACCTCTGACAGCGTCGTCTCATGCACAAAGGCGCCCCGGTTCGTGATCAAATCGATCAGGCCCGAATCCGCCAGCGATCGAATGGCCTCGCGTACCGTGCCACGGCTGACGCCCATCGCATCGGACAGGGCAAGCTCATTGAGCTTTTCACCCGCGCCAAGATCGCCTTCGACAATCATCCGCTCGATCTCATCGCGCACTTCGCCCGCAAGCGTTGCCCGCCCCTGTCCGATGGTTCTTGCCGTGATGGTCATGCTGCTTCATCTCCTGAAACCATATTTTTGTCAACAATCAGCAATCATATTGCCAATTGCCAGCGGTTGGCATATTCCTATCAGCATCGCATTTTCCAAGGGAGGCGTAATATGGCGCAGGCGGCGCAGGAGGCTTCAGACGACAGACAGGACATGGGTGCCGAAACTGCTCTTCCGCTCCCCAGTACGGCGCTCAAGGGTATTCGCGTGCTCGATCTGACGCGCGTGCGCTCTGGCCCCACCTGTGTGCGCCAATTCGCCGATTGGGGCGCTGACGTGATCAAGATCGAGACGCCGGTCGACACGGCCCAGCTTGGTGGGCCGAGGTCAGGCGCGGATTTTCAGAACCTGCACCGCAACAAACGCTCGCTCACGCTGAACCTCAAATCGGACGCCGGTCTTGCCGCGTTCAAGAAGCTTGCCAAGACCGCCGATGTGATCGTTGAAAACTTCCGTCCCGGCGTCAAAAAGCGGCTTGGGATTGATTATGAGACACTCTCAGCCGACAATCCCGGTCTGGTCTATGCCTCGATCTCGGGCTTCGGCCAGGATGGCCCTCTGGCCGCGCGCCCCGGCTTCGATCAGATCGCCCAGGGTATGGGCGGGCTGATGTCGATTACGGGAAAGCCGGGCGAAGGCCCCATGCGCGTGGGCATCCCGATCGCCGATCTGTGCGCGGGGCTTTTCGCGGCGCAGGGCATCCTGATCGCCTTGATGGAGCGGGCAAAGTCGGGCAAGGGCCAGTGGATCCAGACGTCGCTGTTGCAGGCGCAGGTGTTCATGCTGGATTTCCAGGCCGCGCGCTTTCTGATGGACGGCGATGTGCCCCAGCAAGCGGGCAACAATCACCCCACGTCAATCCCGACGGGCGTCTTCAAGACCAAGGACGGTCACATGAACCTCGCTGTCGCGGGGCAGGAAATCTGGAAGCGGTTTGCGCACGCCATGGGCCGCGACGACTGGACCGAGGATGACCGGTTTAGCACCGCCCCCGCACGGTCGGACAACCGCGATGCGCTTGGCGATGAGATTGAGGCAATCACCGTCACCCGCACGACGGCGGAATGGATCGAGATCATGAACGCCGCCGGTGTGCCCGCGGGCGAGATCAATGACATTGGCCAGGTCTTCGATAATCCACAGGTGCAGCACCTTGATCTGGCCCAGCCCATAGCCAGCCATGAACGCGGCGACACGCATCTGGTTGGCCAGCCGATCCTGATGAGCCGCACCCCCAGCCGTATCGCGGCCCCGCCGCCGCTGGCAGGCGAGCATTCCGAGGCCATCCTGAAAGAGGTCGGCTATTCCGATGACGAGATTGCTGCGATGAAAGATCAGGGCACCATCTAACCGCAAGGACGCATTCCATGACCGACAAAATCATCACCGAACAGTCCGGCGATATCGCACGGATCATCTTCAACCAGCCGGAAAAGCGGAACGCCGTGTCGCTGGAGATGTGGGAAGCCGTGGAAGCGGCGCTGGGCCGGTTCGCCGAAGACCCCGCCGTGCGCATCCTGATCCTGTCGGGGGCCGGTGGGAAAGCTTTCGTGTCAGGCGCCGATGTCTCGAAATTCGAAAGCGAGCGCGCCAGTGAAGAAGCGGTGGCCCATTACAATGCAACGACCAAGCGTGTCTATGACAAGCTCGAGGCGTTTCCGAAACCGACCATCGCGCAGATCGACGGCTTCTGCATCGGTGGCGGCGTTGCCCTGTCGCTGAGCTGCGATTTGCGGATCTGCGGGCAGGGGTCACAGTTTGCGGTGCCGGCGGCAAAGCTGGGGCTGGGATATGGTTTCCCCGGCATCAAGCGTCTGGTGGATATCGTTGGCCCGTCCTTTGCCAAGGAGATCTTCTTCACCGCCCGCCGCTTTGACGCGGAAGAGGCGCGGGTCATGGGCCTCGTCAACCGTGTGGTGGAAGACGGCAAGGTGGCTGAAGCCGCCGAAGACACCGCCAAAATGATCGCGGCCAATGCGCCGATGACGGTGGCGTCGGTGAAGTTCATCGTCGGCCAGACCGTCCTGCCGGAGAGCGAACGCGACCTTGCTGAGTGTGACCGCCGGGTGAAGGCCTGCTTTGACAGCCAGGACTACATCGAAGGACGCCGTGCCTTCCTCGAAAAGCGCAAACCGCAGTTTGTGGGGGCCTGATGGCGGGCGACACGGCGCCCCGCATCGACGAGGCCGCGGCGCGGGCGCATTTCGAAGACGCGCTCGGCAGCCACGCGCAGGATTTTGAGACCTTCTTTCTTGCTCGCTTTCTGGGCCTGAGCTTCGAATACCTGCCCGTTGATGCACCTGATGTGGAAAAAGAGGTGTGCCGGATCACCTTTCCGGTCACCGATATGCTGCGCAATCCACAAGGATCGCTCCATGGCGGTGCGATGGCCTCAGCCATGGATATCTCGATGGGCCATTTGGTGAAAAAGATCGCGGGGCCGGGGGCTACGATTGAGCTGAAGGTTCAGTTCATGCGCCCCGTGATGGAGGGGACCGTGACCTGCGAAGGCCGCTTTACCAAGAAGGGGCGATCATTGTCCTTTATGGAAAGTCGGCTTATGGGACCTGACGGAAAACTTGCCGCTCTGGCCACGGCCACATGGAAAATGCCCAACCAATGACCGACCAAATCCGTTCGATCGATGCCGATCTTCTATCAGACATCCGCGACCGTTTTGCCCATGTCGACACCTGCCCGTTTGAGGGCGAGCGGGTGTTTTTTGAGAATGCGGGCGGTGCGCTGACGCTGAAGTCGGTGGTCCACACGTCAGCCAAGTTTGCTGCCATCCCTGACAATCAGGGCCGCGACAACCCAGCGGCGCATGCGCTGGTGGCGCTGATCGACAAGGCCAAGGCCGACATGGCGGTCTTCTTCAACGCGCCAGGTGGCCAGTTCTTTGTGGGTGAAAGCGGGACCGAGCTTTTGTTCCGTCTGATCCGAACCGCTTGCGTCGGAACCCCCGAGGGGCGCATCCTTGGCAGCACCTTGGAACACCCCGCGACCCGCAGCGCGGCGGCCCATTGGGCAGAGGTCATGGACAATCCCCACGTGCTAGTGGCCCATGACGATGCCACCGGATCGGTCGGGCCCGAACACTACCGCCCGCAGATCACGCCCGACACCCGCGTCGCTACGATCCTTCATACTTCGCCGGTAACGGGCATGGGCGTTGACGTCGCTGCGATCGCGGCTGAGATCCGCAAGGTCGCGCCGGACTGCATCATCATCGTCGACGGCATCCAGCACGCCGCCCACGGTCGGCTGGATCTGGCGAGCTATGATGTCGATGGCTATGTCGTCTCGCCCTACAAGGTTTTCTCGCGCCACGGCTATGGCGTGGCCTGGGTGTCGGATCGCCTCAATGCGCTCAAGCATGAGCATCTGATCAACGCCCCCGGTGAGCCTTGGGAGTTCGGGACGCGCGACACGGGCGCCTATGTGACCTTCTCGGATGTGGTCGACTATTTCGATTGGTTGGGCGGTGAGGTCTCTTCATCCACCGACCGGCGGCAGCGGATCGTCGCGGCGGGCGAGGCGATCCATGCCCATGAATTGGCGCTGACCGAGGCCATGATAAAGGGCACCGGCAATCAGAAGGGTCTGGCGGATATGCCCGAGGTGACGATCATCGGCGGCGTGGATAACCCCAAGCGTGAAGGGCTGGTGTCGATCACCGTCGCGGGGAAAGACGCGCCCGATGTTGTGACTGCGCTCCGCGAACGCGGGATCCGGACGCACACGCGGAAGGCCGATCACTACTCTGGCAACATCCTCGATCCGCTGGGGATGCCCGCGGCCGTGCGTGTCTCCATGTGCCACTACAACAGCGAAGCGGAAGTGGCAAAGTTCCTCCAGGCCATCCGTGAGATTGCCGAGGCGGCCTAGCACCTAACTCCCCGCCTTCTCGGCCTCGCCCGCATTCGTATTCCCAAACCGGTTCAACAGCGGCAGCAGCACCAGCAAGGCCACCGTGACACAGATGATGGTCAGCGATGGCGTGCGTTCAATGAAGATCCCGAACGACCCGCGCGAGATCGTCATGGTCTGGCGCAGCGCCTCTTCCGCCAACGGGCCCAGCACGAGCGCCAGGACCAGCGCCGCCGGCGAAAACCCATAAAGGCGCATGAAGAAGCCCACGATGCCCGCTGCGAACATCAAATAGGTCTCCACAAAGCTCGCATGCACACTGAACGTGCCCAAGGCGCAGACCACCACCACGCTGGGGCCCAACACGCGGTACGGCACCTTGATCATCTGCACAAAGAGCGGGATCGCGAAGATCGAGATCACCAGAAGCACCATGTTGCCCAGGTACATCGATGCGATGAGACCCCAGGCAAGCTCGGGGTTTTGCTCCATGAACAAGGGGCCGGGGCGTAGACCCCACAGAAGGAAGGCTGCCAGCAGAACCGCGGTGGAGGCCGAGCCGGGGATGCCCAGCGTTAAGAGCGGGATCATCGCGCCGGAGGAGGCGGCATTGTTGGCCGTCTCTGGCGCCACCAGCCCCGCCATCTCGCCCTTGCCGAAGTTTTCGGAGTTTTTCGAAACAGACCGTTCCGTCGAATAGGCCATCAGCGACGCTATGGTTGCCCCCGCGCCGGGGATCACCCCCACGACAAAGCCCAGGATCGAACAGCGCACCATGGTCATCCGGGTTGAGATCCAGTCCTGCGCGGTGGGCCAGAACCGTTCTTCCTTGTCGTATTGAACGATCCCACCAGTCCCGGTTTTGTGCAGGCCGTTGTAGAAGGCATAGAACAATTCGCCCAAGCCGAAGAGGCCGATGGCGATGGGGATGAAGTAGATGCCGCCGATCAGTTCTGCCGAGCCGAAGGTGTAGCGGCTTTGCCCCGTCTCGAGGTCAACGCCCACAGTGCCGAGCGCAAAGCCGATGAGGGCCGAGATCACGCCCAGCTTCCAGTTCGAGCCGATCATCACCAGCAGCGTCAGCATCCCCATCATGGCAAGGAGGAAGTATTCGGGCGGGCCAAAGCTGCGGCTGACCTGGGCAAAGAGGGGGGCTAGGATCGTGATCAGGATCACGCCAACGGTGCCGCCCACGAACGACGCACCCGCCTGCATCACTAGCGCAGGCCCTGCGCGGCCGTTCTTGGCCAAGGGGAACCCATCGAAGGTCGAGGCGACCGTGGCACTCTCACCCGGCGTGTTCAGCAGGATCGAGGTGATCGTGCCGCCATACATCGCGCCATAATATATCGCCGCCAGCATCATGATCGCGCCGATCGGGTCCATCCCGAAGGTCACGGGCAACAGGATCGCCAGACCCGCCGAGGGGCCGAAGCCGGGGATGACGCCGACGATCATGCCGACAAACGCGCCGATCAGAAGATAAAGAAGGTTGATCGGGGAAATGGCGACCGAAAGCCCCATCATCAGATCGGCAAAGATGTCCATGGCGACGGCTCCGGTTTAGATGGGCAATTCGAACAGGGCGGGGGGCAGGTTGGCGTTCAGCACCCGGTCAAACAACAGGTACACACCGCCCGGGATCAGGATCGCCAGCGCGAGGTTTTTCATGGGCTGACTGCGGTTCAGGATCATTAGCGTTACGCCGAGGAAGATCACTGTGGCGATGAACCCGCCGAAAAGGCGCAGAAGAACCGCATAGCTGACGGCCAGTGCCATCAGAACCACGACGTCTTTCCAGGCCTGTGGATTGGTGCGCTCACGTTGGTCTTCGCTCTTGCGAAGCTCTTCCACCAGCGTCCAAAGCGTGATCAGGATCGCCGACACACCAATCAGCCGCGGGAAGAACCCCGGGCCCGGCCGCCCCGTGCGCGTCAGAAAGTTCAGATCGTTGAACGCGACGTAGGTGTAGTAGATTGCCCCGGCAAGGAGCACGACAAGGAAGACGCGGCGCATCGAAGGGTGTCCTGTAGAGGTGACATCCGGCCGCGGAACGTCCCGCGACCGGATTAAAGCATAGGAGGCGGCGCTTATTCGATCGCGCCAACCTCGCGCAGAACCGTCTCAAAGCCGTTCTTGGTGTCGGCCAGGAAGGTGCGGAACTCATCACCGTAAAGCACCGTCGGCGTGAGCGTGTTGCCCGAGATGTATTCACCCCATTCCGGCGTCTCGACCACCTGCTGCATGGTCTCGATCCAGAACTGCTGCGCCTCTTCCGGGGCGTTCGGCGGCAGGATCAGGCCGCGCGGCATCGACACGCCGATGTCAAAGCCGATCTCACCCATGGTCGGCACGCCTTCCAGCGCAGCCGGCGTAGACTGGCCCGAGAACACGAGGGGGCGCAGATCGCCCGACTCAATCAGGCCCAGGATCTCGCCGGGGTTGCCGACCATGGCATCCAGCGCGTTCGACAACAGCGCCGTGGTCTGTTCCGACATCGAGTTGAAAGACACGTAGTCGAACTCAAACCCAGCCTTCTCTGCAAAAAGCGTGGGCACGATGAAGTCGACATTGACCGAGCCTGTGCCGCCGATGGTGATCGGGTTGGCTTGTGCGTTGGCGATGAATTCATCGATGTTCTGAGTTTCGCTGTCGCCGTTAACCACTAGAACGAGGTCATCGGTGGCCAGCAGGGCGACGGGCGTGAAGTCTTCGGGCTGCCAAGGCGTGTCGGCCTGAAGCGGCGTGGTGACAAAGCTGCCCGACGTGGTCGAGATGCCATAGCCGTTGCCATCCTGCGCAAAGAGATAGCCCCAGCCGACGGCGCCTGAGCCACCTGCGCGGTTCTCTGCCGCGATTTCGCCGGGATAGAGATCGTATTTGTTCAGGATCTCGATGATGCTGCGGGCCATGATGTCATTGCCGCCGCCTGGGCCAAAGGCAATTGTCCAATCCAGCGTTTCATCCGCGGACGGGTATTCCTGCGCGATGGCGGGGCTTGCGACAGCAAGCGTTGCCGCGGCGATTGCGCCGAACAAGCTGCGCCCCAATGTGGTGGTCGTCTGTTCCATGAGTATCCTCCCTCGGTGTTGCATGGAGTTCTGGCATGCCGCGTGGTGTGGCCTGCCAAATCGGGTCATGTCTGGGTCGTGTCGGTCCTATCCAAAAGCTCCAGAAGCCGGGCCTTGCCGTTCAGGTGGTGCTGACTGCCTTCAAGGCGGGCAGTCTCAGCGTCACCGATCTCAATAGCCGCCACGATGCGATCATGCTCGGCGTTGGATGCGCGCATCGCTGCAACGCCGTCGGGGCTGCGCAACCGTAGAAGGCGCACCTCTTTGCCTAGGGCGACATAAAGCTCGGTCGCTCGATGTGTACCGGCGGCTTGCGCGATCTGGTCATGAAAGGCGGTGTTCTGCGCGGCGTAGTCTTCTTGGTCCCCCGCCTCGATGGCATCGGCCATCTGCGTCACCCTGGCCCGCAGCGTAGTGCGGGTCTCGTCATCGCTTGTCTGGGCGACGCGCCCGCACAGCAGGCCCGCGATCATTGCGCGAAGCTCGTAAAGCTCCAACGTCTGCTCAACCGATGGCTTTCGGACGAACACGCCTTGGTTTGTGACGGTGGTCACCAAACCATCACGCTCCAACGACCGCGCGGCCTCGCGCACGGGGGCGCGGCTTACGCCCATCTGAGCGGCGAGGCTGGGTTCGTTAAGACGCGCACCAGCCGGAACTTCGCCATCCAGGATCATCCGCTCAAGCTCGTCCCGCACCTCAAGCACCAGCGGACGCTGGCGCCTGAAGCCCGTGGCCTCACACATGTTCGCGGCGTTCAACATTGGCGCAGTCAAATATACTGATTGTCGATTGTCAACAATATTCCGTTGATTGATGGCGAAATCGGAGATAGGCACATGTCGCGCTGCCGGGTCACTTCCGCGGCTACCGGGGAGGAGGACCCGCACCAATGGCAAAACCGCTGACAGGTAAAACCGCGTTCGTCTCTGGCTCTGGCAAAAACATCGGGCGCGGGATTGCCGTGCATCTAGCGGGCCTAGGCGCGAATGTTGTCGTCAATGGATCGCGGGACGAGGTGGCTTGTGCCGAGACCGCGAAGCTGGTGGCCGAAGCGGGCGGAAAAGCGCTGTTGGCCATGGGCGATATGGGCCGCGCCGAAGATGTGGCCCGTGTTGCCGACGCGGCAACGGCGCGGTTTGGCACCGTGGACATTCTGGTCAACAACGCCGCGCGCAGGCCGCACAAGCCATTTCTGGACATGACGGATGACGATTGGAACGCGGTGGTCGACGTCGCGCTGACCGGCGCCTTTCGGACATCGCGGGCATTTTTGCCGGGCATGGTCAGCAAAGGGTGGGGCCGCATCATCAACTTTGCCGGGATGAAGGCCATTCGCGGCTATTACGAAGGGGCCCCGATATCGGCGGCGAAGCATGGCGTCTGGGGGCTGACCAAAGCATTGTCGACCGAGTTCGCGCCAAAGGGCATCACAGCCAATGTGATCTCCCCCGGCCAGATCCGAAAGGACGACCTGGACGCCGACGATCCCGCACGTGTGGCCAGCATCCCCGCGGGCTTCATGGGCCAGTCTCGCGACATCGCCGCAGCTGTGGGGTATCTGGCCTCGCCCGAGGCGCGCTTTGTGACCAGCCAAATGATTGCTGTGAACGGGGGAGAGGCGACCTAACCCCGCGCCTGTGTGGCTGCAGATAGTGCCGGGGGAGTGGTCCTGACCGTTGCCAAACGGACTATTGCAGTCAAACCACGTCGATCCTTTGGCCTCAAAATCTCTGCGTTTGTGCAAAACCTTTGCCACATTTCACCGCAACATGCCGCGGCAGTAGGGAAACAATTCCCTGTTGATCGAGCAATTTGGACAAAGAGTACGCACAATGGCTACGAAGACAAAAACGGCTACCAAGCCGAAGGCGCCTGCCAAGGCCAAGGCACCGACGAAATCCAAAGTGGCCGCTGCGCCAAAGGTGGCTGCCAAGGCGACCGCGACGGCAAAAGCCCCGGCCAAGTCGAAAGCGGCCCCCAAGGCAACGGCCAAGCCGAAAACCACAGCGAAATCGACCGCCGCACCGAAAGCGGCGGCCAAGCCTAAGGCCGCGGCCAAGCCCAAGTCGGCGCCGAAGACTGCCGCCAAGACCACAGCAAAAGCAAAAGCAACGGCACCGGCGCGCAACGTTAAGAAATTCAACGCCCCCATGAGCCAGGATTTCACGATTTCCGACAATTCGGGCATCATTGGCCAGGTGCGGATCAAGCCCAACGCCGTGGCGTGGAAGCCCAAGCGTGCCCGCGCATTCCATCAGGTGTCGCTTGAGCAGCTGGCAGCATTTGCCGCCGAACACGGACGCGAAGTCCAGAACTGACCCAACCGGGTTGGCTATATCAGTGGCGGCGTACCACGCCGCGACCAAAGGCCTAGCGTTGAAACGCCCGCCGATTGCGGCGGGCGTACTTTTTTTTCAGCAAATGCGGGTGTTATAAGCCTCAGCCCCGGATAGGACGTAGTGCCGCTGGGGTAGAATGAGGCATTCGTATCTTCATACATAGGTTGTAACGTTCGCGGCGGCCTGCATTTCATGCCAACTTAAGCCAGTACCAGATAAGGTCCGCCCGCATGCGACGCCCGCACGAAAACATCTGCCCTCAGGGGCAAGACAGCCCACGGGTGGGGCACATTGCGGGAGGTCGGTCATGACCTTTCGGATCTCGGAAAGGCAAGCCCACGACGTCGCGAACGACTTCTTGTTCGCGACGGGGCGTAGCCTGCTTGAGGGCAAGTATGATCAGTTCCGATCCTACTTCAGGCTGCCATTGTTTCTGGAAACGCAGAACGGCCTGAGGATCGTCACAACCGAACACGCATTGCGCCAGACCTATGACGGTGTTCGCGACCATCACCGCGCTCAAGGTGTGACCGACCAGGTGCGGTCGCTTTTGTCGGTTCAGGTGCTCGGCCACAATTCGTTTTCATTCACCCATGTCACCGGATTGATCGGACCCAATGGGAAGGTCGTGCAACATCCCTTTCCGGCGCAGTCTGTGGTGACCCGCTCAAGCGGGGTCTGGGCCATTTCGGGTTGTTTCTATGCGATCCTGCGTGACCGAAAGCTCAGCGATGTTTTGGCGTCAGACCTGCCGCCCGACGTACGCCAGGATCGAGACGGCGCCACGCCTGGCGGAACCCATCCGTCCACACCCCGCGGGTAGCCTACGGCATCTGCTGGCCTGGAAAGCTTTACCGCAGCCGCGCCTCTGTCGTTGCGTCAAAGAAGTAGGCGCGCGCTGGGTCGAACTTCAGACCAACGCGGTCACCTGTTTTCGACCGGTAGTCTCCGCGTTCCTCGACAATCAGCTTCTCGCCTGTGTCAGCGGTCAAATAGGCATAGGACACCCCGCCTAGCGCCTCGGTCAGCTCAATGGAATGGGTGTTACCAGCGGGATCGATATCGATATGTTCCGGCCGTAGTCCCACCGAGATCTGGCTTCCGTCTGATGGCAGGGACACCGACGCGGGCACCGACGATGCAAGGCCGGGGGCATTGACGCTTGCGCCCTGAACGGTGCCCTCGATGAAGTTCATTGATGGCGATCCAATGAAGCCTGCCACAAAACGGTTGTCGGGATCGCGGTAGAGATCGAGCGGCGCCCCCACCTGTTCGATCCGACCCGCGCGCAGCACGACGATTTTGTCAGCCAGGGTCATCGCCTCGACCTGGTCATGGGTCACATAGATCATCGTGGCGCCGATTTCCTGGTGCAGACGCGCAATCTCCACCCGCATCTCTACGCGCAACTCGGCATCGAGGTTTGACAGCGGTTCGTCGAACAAGAACACCTCCGGCCCGCGCACAATCGCCCGACCAATGGCCACGCGCTGACGCTGGCCGCCCGAGAGCGCTACGGGCTTGCGTTTAAGGTATTCGTCAAGCTTTAGGATCTTGGAGGCGTTCTGCACCTTTTGCCGGATCTCGGTAGCCGGATGCCCGTTCATCTTCAGCCCGAACCCCATGTTCTCTTCCACCGTCATGTGCGGATAGAGAGCATAGGTCTGGAACACCATCGCCACGCCGCGCTGGGATGGGTCTGCATGGGTCACGTCACGGGCACCGATCAGGATTTGCCCTTCACTGGTTTCCTCAAGCCCTGCGACCATCCGCAGCAAAGTGGACTTGCCGCAGCCTGACGGCCCCACAAAAACACAAAACTCGCCATCCTCGATCTGCAGATCAACGCCGTGGATCACCTGCGTGTCGCCGTAGCGCTTGATCACATGGGAAAGGTTTACTCCGGTCATGTCAGGCGGCTCCTGCTCGTTGGGTGGATCGGGCGTGTTCGGGGAAGCGCCAGTTGTCGGCTTCTTCGGCGATGGCTTCGGCTGTACGGCGCAGTTCGGGGGCAAGCTGCGCAAGCCCGTCAAGGTCATTCCGCGCGGTCGATGTGGTCACTGACAGCGCACCCAGCACCCGACCGTTCCCGCTGAGGATCGGCATAGCGATGCAGATGATCCCCGACTCATGCTCTTCATCGTCATAGGCATGGCCGCGCTGTCGGATCGCGGCCAGTTCTTCGCGCAAGGCTTGTTGCGTGGTAAACGTCTTGTCCGTGAAGCGGTGAAACGACTGCATCGCCAGAACGCTGGCCAGCGTCTCTTCATCCAGATGCGCCAGCATCGCCTTGCCCACGCCCGTGCAATAGGCCGGCCCGATCCGCCCGGCTTGGCTAAACATCTCAATCGGGTCTGCGGCGTTTCTCTTGTCCACGTAAAGAACATGCCCGTGATCAAGCTGGGCAAGGTGGACCGTCTCACCAAGCTTGGCTGACAGCTGATCGATCATCGGACGGGCGACGGGGGCGAGGGATGATTGCGTCCAGGCGGCATGGGCAAGGCGGACAAGGCGCAGACCGGGCGCATAGGTTTGCCGGTCAGCGTCATAGGCCAGCATGCCCTGGTTGGTCAGGGTTTGCACAAAGCGGTAGAGCGTGGCTTTGGGAAACGGACTTGCGTCGAGCAATTCGGAAAACCGCACCGGACGGCCGAAAGCCGCAATCTGGTCCAGCACTTCCAGTGCTTTGCCCACCGTGCCGTCTGCCGACGTCGCCCGGGTCATCGATCCTCCCCGCCGCGCATTTTGTGATAGGCTTGTGGTCCGCGGCTGTTGACAAGCCGTGCCACAGTGCGGTTAAGATTTCAATATCCAAAACCGAGTTTCAAATAATGAAACTCATCCCATAGTGGAACACCAGGGAGGACACCATGCGTTCCATGCTTAAAGCGTCCGCAGGGGCGCTTGCCGCCGTTGCGATCTCGGCAACGGCCCTTTCGGCCCAAAGCCTCAGCGGAGATCTCAAAATCTTCTCCGATATGTCGAACCCGGCGCCCCGCGCGGTGATGGAAGGGCTTGTTGCGGGATTTCAAGAGCTTCACCCCGATCTCAACATCGAGCTGACGGTCATCGACCGTGAGGCCTGGAAAACCCAGATCCGAAATGCGCTGACGGCCGAGCCGCCCGATGTCGCGAACTGGTATGCCGCCAATCGGATGCTGCCGTTTGTAAACGCGGGTCTCTTCGAAGATGTGTCCGATCTCTGGGAAGAGCCTGAGATTGCCGAAAACCTCGCCTCGACCAAGGGTGCGATGACCATCGACGGCAAGCAGTGGGGCGTGCCCTATACCTACTACCAGTGGGGCGTCTACTACCGCAAAGACATCTACGAAGAGCTGGGGCTGAGCGAGCCTGCGACGTTCGACGAAATGAAGTCGAACTGCCAGGCGATCGTCGATTCCGGCCGCAGTTGCTACACCATCGGCACCAAGTTTCTGTGGACCGCCGGCGGTTGGTACGACTATCTGAACCTGCGGACCAATGGCTATGACTTCCACATGGCCCAGGCCCGCGGTGAAATCCCCTGGACCGATGACCGTGTCCGTCAGACCTTTGCTAACTGGCGCGAGCTGATCGACATGGGGGCCTTTGTCGACAATCACCAGACGTATTCCTGGCAGGAAGCACTGCCCTTCATGGTCAGCGGTGATGCCGCGGCCTATCTGATGGGCAACTTCGCGGTGGCCCCGCTGCGCGAAGCCGGTCTGACCGATGATCAGCTGGACTTCTACCAGTTCCCCGCGATCAATCCCGATGTCGCGCTGGCAGAGGATGCGCCGACCGACACCTTCCACATCCCGTCGGGTGCTCAGAACAAAGAAGCAGCGCGTGAGTTCCTGCGCTATGTCGTATCGGCGGACGTACAGACCGAGATCAACAACGGGTCGAACCTGGGCCAGTTGCCGGTTAACGCGGCGGCGTCGGTGGATGACGACAAGTTCCTGAACGAAGGCTTTGCAATGCTGTCGGCCAACAGCCCCGGCGGCGTGGCCCAGTTCTTTGACCGTGACTTCCCGGCGGAAATGGCATCCGAAGCGATGCAGGGCCTGCAGGAGTTCATGGTGTTCCCCGACAATCTCGACGACATTCTGGCCCGTCTCGAGAAGGTCCGCGAGCGGGTCTACCAGTAAGCCAAGCTGGCGGCGGGGACACCCGCCGCCACACCTGCATCACTGCCGCGCCGTGAGGGCTGACCACTGCCTCCGGCGACCGTACTGACCGCAACGCACACGGGAGAGCCCCATGGCAAACACCGCCCTTTCCGCGGCTGAGGCCACAAGCCTCGTGCCCCAGCGCAGTTGGTACAAACGCAATGAGATCGCCGTGACGCCGTGGCTGTTTCTGACGCCCGCGATCCTGTTCTTTGCGGTCTATGTGATCATCCCGATTTTCCAGTCCTTCTCGATCTCGCTGTATGATTGGGACGGGTTGGGCGAAGCGCGTTACATCGGGTTCGAGAACTATGTCGAACTCTTCGATGACCGCGCCTTTGAGATCTCGCTCCTGAACAACTTCAAATGGCTGGTGCTCTATCTTCTGGCCATCCCCGCCGGTCTGTTGATCGCCCTGTTCCTGAACCAGACGGTCACGGGCATCCGGATCTACAAATCCCTCTTCTTCTTTCCGTTCGTCTTGTCGCAAGTGGTCGTGGGGCTGGTGTTTTCGTGGTTCTACTTGCCGAACGAGGGCCTCTTGAACAGCATCCTGGGGCTGGTCGGTCTTGGCCCCCTCAACGTGCTGGGCGATCCGACGCTGGCCACCTACGGCATCATCGTCGCGGGTCTCTGGCCGCAGACGGCCTATTGCATGATCCTCTACCTCACGGGCCTTAACGCCGTGGATCCTGAACAGATCGAGGCAGGCCGGATCGATGGGGCCAAGGGCTGGCGGATGCTGTGGTACATCATCGTCCCGCAACTGCGCCCGGCGACCTTCATCGCCTTTGTCGTGACGATCATCGGCGCGCTGCGGTCGTTTGACCTGATCTCGATCATGACCTTCGGTGGCCCGTTCGGTCAAACCCGCGTGCTGTCCTTCTACATGTTCGAAAAGGCCCTGTCGGAGTACGGCTTCCGCATGGGCTACGGCGCGGCCATCGCGGTGGTCCTGTTCCTGATCATGCTGGTCTTCATCGCCTACTTCCTGTGGTCGATGTACAAAGAAGAGCGAGGACGCTGAGATGTTTCCGACCCCGATTGAGAAAACCTCGCGCACCTGGCAGATCACCTATCAGTCGCTACTTCCTATCGCGCTGACCATATGGCTGCTGCCGCTGATCGCCGTGATGGTGTTTTCGGTCAAACCGGCCGAGGACTTTACGGTGGGCAACTACTGGGGTGTGCCGTCCTCGTTCGAGATGGTGGCCAACTACGGCCGCGTCTTCTTTGACAGCGATATGCCGCGCTACCTTCTCAACTCGGTCCTGATCACGGTGCCCACTGTGATTGGTGCGATCACCCTGTCGACACTCGCGGGCTTCGCGCTGGGCATCTACAAGTTCAAGGCCAACATCTGGATCTTCTTTATGTTCGTGGCGGGCAACTTCGTGCCCTTCCAGATTCTGATGGTGCCGGTGCGCGACCTAACGCTGAACATGGGCCTTTACAACACCATCCCCGGCCTCGTCCTGTTCCACATCGCGTTCCAGACCGGGTTCTGTACGCTGTTCATGCGCAACTTCATCCGGGCGCTGCCCTTCCCGCTGATCGAGGCAGCGCGGGTGGAGGGCATCGCGGAGTGGAAGATCTTCTGGTACATCGTTCTGCCCTTGATGAAGCCCGCGATTGCGGCATTGGCCGTGCTGATCTTCACCTTCATCTGGAATGATTATTTCTGGGCAGTCGTGTTGACCCAAGGCCCCGAAAGCCAGCCGGTGACGGCAGGCATCACTAGCTTCAACGCCCAGTTCCGTGCGGCATACCACATGATGTCCGCAGGCTCGATCGTGGCGGCCATTCCGCCCGTCGTGATCTTCTTCCTCATGCAGAAACACTTCATCGCCGGCCTGACACTCGGCGCCGTTAAGTGAGTTAAGTCCATGCCTCTCAAGATCGCCTTCATCGGCGCAGGCTCCACGATCTTTATGAAGAACATCGTGGGTGACGCGCTGCACTTTGACGGCCTGAAAGACGCCACCTTCGCCTTGATGGATATCGACCGCCAGCGGCTGGAGGAATCCGAAGTCGTGGCGAAGAAGCTGGTGGCAACCATGGGCAGCGGTGCCCGCATCACCTCCACGCTTGATCAACGCGCGGCGCTGGACGGCGCGGACTTCGTCGTCACCGCGTTCCAGATCGGTGGCTATAAGCCATCGACCGTGATTGATTTCGACATTCCGCGCCAATACGGGCTGCGGCAGACGATTGCTGACACGCTGGGGGTGGGCGGCATCATGCGGGGCCTGCGCACCGTGCCGCATCTGTGGCAGGTGGCGGCGGACATGGCCGAGCTGTGCCCCGATGCGCTGATGCTGCAATACGTAAACCCGATGGCGATCAACACTTGGGCGCTGGCCGAACGCTATCCGCAGGTGAAGCAGGTCGGGCTTTGCCATTCCGTGCAGAATACGGTCGAAGAGTTCGCCCATGACCTCGACCTGCCGCAGGACGAGATCCGTTACCGCGTGGCGGGGGTGAACCACGTCGCCTTCTTCCTGGACCTGACCCACCAGGGCCGCGACCTCTACCCGATGCTGCGCGGTGGCTATCGCGCGGGCCGGCTGCCCAAGCCGCCGCTGCACCACGCCCGCTGCCCCAACAAGGTCCGTTACGAAGTGATGGAGCATCTGGGATACTTTTGCACCGAAAGCTCGGAGCATCTGGCCGAGTATGTGCCGTGGTTCATCAAGGACGGGCGGGCCGATCTGATCGAGACGTTCGGGATCCCCCTCGACGAGTATCCGCGCCGGTGCGAGGAACAGATGGCCGATTGGTCATCCCAGGCGACGGCCTATCGCAGTACCATGGAGATCGAGGTTACAAAGAGCCACGAATTCGCGGCAGAGATGATGAACGCCATCGCCACGAACACGCCTTACGTCGCCTACGGCAATCTGCCCAATCGCCACCAAGCGCCGCAACTGCCCATGGGTGCGGCGGTAGAAACTCCGTGTCTGGTGGATGCCAACGGGGTCCAGCCCACGGTTGTCGATGACATCCCGCCGCAACTCGTCGCGCTGATGCGCACGCAGATCAACGTGCAGGAACTGGTTGTGCGGGCGCTGGTGGAAGAAAACGTGGACCACATCTACCACGCCGCGATGATGGACCCGCACACGGGAGCCGAGCTGGATCTGCGGCAGATCCGGTCACTGGTGACCGATCTCTTGGCGGCCCATGGCGACTGGGTGCCCGAATGGGCGCGGGTGAGGCGCGCGGCATGACCAAGCGCCGGTCGAGCCAATGGTACGGCAAGCTTGATAGGGACGGGTTCATTCATCGGTCGTGGATGAAGAACCAGGGCTTTCCCGATCATGTCTTCGATGGCCGCCCGGTCATCGGGATCTGCAATACCTGGTCCGAACTCACGCCCTGCAATCACGGCTTGCGCACCTTGGCCGAAGGGGTAAAGCGCGGCGTGTGGGAAGCGGGCGGTTTCCCGGTTGAGTTTCCGGTGATGAGCCTGGGTGAGACCCAGATGAAGCCCACCGCGATGCTGTTCCGCAACCTGCTGGCCATGGATGTCGAGGAATCGATCCGCGCCTATGGGATGGATGGGGTCGTCCTCTTGGGCGGATGCGACAAGACCACGCCGGGGCAGTTGATGGGGGCTGCATCGGTCGATCTGCCCGCGATCGTTGTCTCATCGGGGCCGATGCTGAACGGCAAGTTTCGTGGGGAGGATGTGGGCTCAGGCACCGATGTCTGGAAGTTTTCCGAAGCGGTGCGGGCGGGCGACATGACGCTCGCTGATTTCATCTCAGCCGAGGCGGGGATGAGCCGCAGTGCTGGCGTCTGCATGACCATGGGCACCGCCTCCACCATGGCCAGCCTGTCTGAAGCGATGGGCATGGCCTTGCCAACGAATGCCGCGCTGCCAGCGGTGGATGCGCGCCGGATGGCGATGGCGCACCACACAGGGCGGCGCATTGTCGAGATGGTCGAAGAAGACCTCAAGCCCTCCGACATCCTGACCCGCGGTGCTTTTGAAAACGCGATCCTGACGAATGCCGCCGTCGGGGGGTCGACAAATGCTGTGGTCCATCTTCTGGCGCTCGCTGGTCGGGTCGGGGTCGATCTGACGCTCAAGGATTTCGAGATCGGAGCCGATGTGCCGCTTCTGGTCAACTGCATGCCGTCGGGCAAATACCTGATGGAAGACTTCGCCTATGCGGGCGGGATACCGACCGTGCTGAGCGAGTTGTTGGACTTGCTGCGTCCCGCGCGCACCGTCCTCAATAAGGATATCAAGGCCTATGCCGAGGGCGCCGAGAACTACAACACCGACGTCATCCGCACCCGGCTTGAGCCGCTGAGACCCGCCGCCGGGCTGCGTGTTCTGCGCGGCAACCTGGCGCCGGATGGTGCGATCATCAAACCATCGGCGGCGACAGATAGCCTGTTGGAGCATGAGGCCGAGGCATTCGTTTTTGAGTCCATCGAGGATCTGAAGGCCAATATCGACAGGGATGATCTGCCTGTCACGCAAGATACGATTCTTGTCCTGAAGGGCTGCGGTCCGCGCGGCTATCCTGGCATGCCCGAAGTGGGCAACATGCCGATCCCCGCGCGGCTGGTGCGTGAAGGCGTGCGTGACATGATCCGCATCTCGGACGCGCGGATGTCGGGCACGGCCTACGGCACCGTGATCTTGCATGTCGCCCCCGAAGCGCAGGCCGGTGGACCGCTGGCCCTGGTGAAAACCGGTGACCGCATCCGCCTGTCTGTCTCGAACGGCACGCTTGACCTTCTGGTCGACGAGGCCGAGCTTGAGGCCCGCCGCGCCGCCTGGTCACCCGAACCACCGCAATACGAGCGGGGTTATGCCCGGCTCTACATCGACCATGTCCTGCAGGCCGACCGGGGTGCGGATCTTGATTTCCTTGTGGGCAAGGACACCCGCACACCATGGAGAGAAAGCCACTGATATGACCCAGGCAACCTTTCCCGATCTCGACGGCGCATCCGTCTTTATCACCGGCGGCGGCTCTGGCATTGGGGCTTTCCTCACCGATGGTTTCATGGCGCAAGGGGCGAAGGTGGCGTTCGTCCAACGCTCCGACGCTGCACCGTTCGTGGATGACATGGCGGAAAAGCACGGCACCACGCCGCTCTACATGCCGTGCGACATCACCGATATCCCGCGCCTGAAGGCCTGCATCGCGCAAGCGGCCGAGGCGCACGGGCCCGTGACTGTGCTGGTCAACAACGCCGCCAATGACAAACGCCACACCACCGAAGAGGTCACCGAGGATTTCTGGGATTGGAGCCAGGCGATTAACCTCAAAGCCTATTTCTTCGCCTGCCAGGCAGTCGTTGCCGGCATGAAGGGTGCAGGCGGAGGATCCATCATCAACTTTTCCTCGATCAGCTATATGATGGGCAACGCCGGATACCCGGCCTACACGACCGCCAATTCAGGCATCAATGGCATGACCCGATCCCTAGCCCGCGAGTTTGGCCCCGACCGTATCCGTGTCAACGCGCTGGCCCCGGGCTGGGTCCTGACGCAGAAGCAAAAGGATATGTGGGTGACCGAAGAGGGGCTCGCCGCGCATCTGGATCGGCAATGCCTGAAGGATACCCTGGGGCCCGAAGACATCGTGGGCGGGTGCCTGTTCCTCGCATCCAGCGCCAGCAAGATGATGACGGGCCAGTCGCTGGTGATCGACGGCGGTGTGGTGGTGACCGGATGATGCAAGGGCTGGCCTGGATTGCGGTGGATTGGGGCACGTCGAACTGCCGGGCCTGGGCGATGGCGGCGGATGATGCGGTTTTGGCCACGGCGTCCTCAGACCGCGGCATGGGCACGCTTGGCCGCGACGACTTTGAACCCGCTCTTCTCGATCTGATTGGGGCCTGGCTGGGCGCGGACCCGGTGGATGTGTTTGCCTGTGGCATGGTCGGGTCCCGCCAGGGCTGGGCCGAGGCGCGGTATCAGACGGTGCCCTGCGCACCGGTCGGTGGCGGGCTGACCCAAGTCACCGCCCGTGATCCACGGCTGAGGGTGCGGATCGTCCCCGGGTTGCGGCAGGACGATCCGTCTGACGTCATGCGGGGTGAGGAGACGCAGATCGCGGGTTGGCTGGCCGATCAGCCGGACTTTGACGGGGTGTTGTGCCTTCCCGGAACCCATTCCAAATGGGTGCAGGTGTCAGCGGGCGAGGTGGTGAGTTTCCGCACCTACATGACGGGTGAGCTGTTCGCCGCCCTCTCGGACCACACCGTGCTGCGCCATTCGCTGGGCGATGGGTGGGACGACGCGGCGTTTGAGGCGGCCCTTTCCACCGCCATGGCCAATCCAGAACGGCTGGCCAACCGCCTGTTTTCGATCCGCGCTGAAAGCCTGTTGTCCGATCTGGATCCGGGTGCTGCCAGGGCGCGGTTGTCGGGCCTGCTCATCGGCTCCGAACTGGCCGGTGCGCGGCCCTATTGGCTGGGTCAGAACGTGGCCATCATCGGCGGTGCCACCCTGTCCGAACGCTACCGAGCGGCATTGGCCTTGCAAGGCGTCCCGGCGCAAGTCGCTGCGTCCGATGCGCTGACCCGCGCGGGCCTTGCAGCCTTGCGCAGCGAGTTGACCGAGGTCACACAATGAGCCGGCCGCTGATCGCTATCCTTCGCGGCATCGAACCGAATGAAGCTGTCGAGATCGGTGAAGCGCTGATCGCGGCGGGGATCGACCGGATCGAGGTGCCGCTGAATTCGCCCAAGCCGCTCGATAGTATTTCTGCAATGGCCGAGGCCCTGGGCGACCGCGCGCTGATCGGTGCGGGCACCGTACTCACGGCCAAAGCGGTGGGTGAGGTTGCCGCAGCGGGCGGCAAGCTGATCGTGTCGCCCAACTGCGATGCGGAGGTCATTCGCGCCACGAAAGACCACGATCTGCAAAGCTTCCCCGGTGTGCTCACCCCGTCGGAATGCTTCGCGGCCTTAAATGCCGGTGCAGATGGGCTGAAGGTTTTCCCGGCCTTTCAGATGGGCGCCGACGGCCTCGTCGCGCTGCGTGCCGTGCTGCCCTATGAGACCAAGGTCTACATGGTCGGCGGTGTCAGCCCCGCAAACTTCGCCAACTGGCGCCGGGCCGGGGCGGATGGGTTCGGACTTGGCAGTTCACTCTACCGTCCCGGCGACACGGCGGAAACCGTCACGGTTCATGCCCGCGCCGCCGTGCAGGCTTGGGACGTCGCTAACCAATGACCGCCGTCGCATTGGACGCCAAGCAGTGTCATCTGGGTGAAGGGCCGCTGTGGCACCCGGTGCGGCAACAACTGTTCTGGTTCGACATCGTCCAGTTCCGCCTGCACAGCCATCGCGACGGCAAGACCCACACATGGTCCTTTGACGAACATGTCTCGGCGGCTGGCTGGATCGACGAAGACCGGTTGCTGATCGCGTCAGAGACGCGCTTGTTCGAGTTCACCCTGTCGACTGGTGCGTCGGTCGATGTCTGCCCGCTTGAGGCCGACACCCCCACCACACGCTCAAACGATGGCCGCGCCGATCCCTGGGGCGGGTTCTGGATCGGGACCATGGGAAAAGGCGCGGAACCCGGGGAAGGCGCGATCTATCGCTACTACCGGGGTAAGATACGCAGGCTTTTCCCTGAGATCACCATCTCGAACGCCATCTGCTTCTCACCGGATCGGGCGTTTGCCTACTATGCCGACACGCCCACCGGGATCGTCATGCGCCAGGCGCTTGATCCGCAAAACGGCTGGCCCGCAGGTGACCCTCAGCCTTGGCTTGATCTCCGCGCGGAGGGTCTGAACCCAGATGGCGCGGTTGTCGATGCCGATGGCAACTTCTGGAACGCGCAATGGGGCGCGTCGCGCGTGGCTTGCTACGGCCCCGATGCCACGTTCCTGCGCGCGGTCGAGTTTCCCGCCGCCCACACATCTTGCCCCGCGTTCGGTGGGCCGGACCTGACCACGCTCTATTGCACCACCGCGCGTCAGGGCCAGTCCGCGGAAGCCCTTGCCGCCAACCCTGACCATGGTCGCACCTTTGCCGTCCCGGGGGTTGCGCGCGGCCAGGCCGAACACCAGGTGATCCTTTGATGCCGTCGCTGGGCGTTTGCTACTATCCCGAACACTGGCCGGAAGAGATGTGGGCCGAAGATGCCCGCCGTATGGTCGACACGGGGCTGCGGTGGGTGCGGATCGGCGAATTTGCCTGGTCCCGGCTGGAGGCGCAGCCTGGCCGCTACACCTTCGACTGGCTTGACCGCGCAATCGACACGCTGGGGCAGGCGGGGCTGAAGGTGATCCTCGGCACGCCCACGGCCACGCCGCCCCGTTGGATGCTGGACCGTCATCCCGGCATGCTGGCCCGCGACGCACATGGTCAGCCGCGCAAGTTCGGATCGCGGCGGCACTATTGCTTTAGCCATGCGGGCTACCAGCAGGACTGCGCGCGCATCGTGACCGAGCTGGCCCAGCGATACGGTACCAACCCCCACATCCACGCCTGGCAGATCGACAATGAATACGGCTGCCACGACACGACCCTGTCCTACTCCGAGGCCGCGCGCGATGCGTTCCGCGACTGGCTGGCCCAGCGATACCAATCGCCCGACGCGCTCAACCGGGCCTGGGGCAATGTGTTCTGGTCGATGGAGTATTCCGCGTTCGACGAGATTGATTTGCCGAACCTCACGGTCACAGAACCCAACCCCTCCCACATGATGGAATTTCGCCGGTTCTCCTCCGACCAAGTGGTGCGGTTCAACAAGCTGCAGGCCGATATCCTGCGCGCGCATAGTGATGCCCCGCTGATCCACAACTACATGGGCCGCATCCTCGATTTTGATCATTTCGCGGTTGGCGCCGATCTCGATATCGCCAGTTGGGACAGCTATCCGGTGGGCTTCCTCTCCGACCGATTAGAAGACCCGCCCGAGCATAAGGCCCGCTTCCTGCGCCAGGGCGATCCCGACATGCAGGCCCTGCACCACGATCTCTACCGTGCCGTGGGCCGGGGCCGGTGGTGGGTGATGGAACAGCAACCCGGCCCGGTGAACTGGGCCCCCTACAACCCCGCCCCGTTGCCAGGGATGCCCCGCCTATGGGCGTGGGAGGGGCTGGCACATGGGGCCGAAGCGGTGTGCTACTTCCGTTGGAGGCAGGCGCCATTCGCGCAGGAACAAATGCACGCGGGCCTCTTGCGCCCGGATAGCAAACCCGCGCCGGCCCTTGCCGAGGCTGCGGCCGTGGCCCGCGAGCTGGCCGAGCTTGGCGATATCACGCCTGCAAAAGCCCCAGTTGCGATCCTGTTCGACTACCCGTCCCAATGGGTGTGGGAAACCCAGCCGCAAGGCGCGGATTTCGATTACTTCCGTCTGGTTCTAACTGCCTATCGCGCGCTGCGCCGGGCGGGGCTGTCGGTGGATATCCTGCCGCTTGATGCGCCGAATACCGACGACTACCCCCTGATCCTCGGTCCGGGCCTGATGACGATCGACGACACTGTTCTGGCCCGCCTGGCCGCGCATCCCGGCCAGGTCATCCTCGGCCCCCGCAGCAATTCCAAGATCGAGACGCTGCAAATCCCCATCCCCTTGCCGCCCAACCTGCCCGGCATCGACGCGACCGTGGCGGAGGTCGACAGCCTGCCCCCCGGCACCGGCATCCCCGTGGCAGGCGGCGGCGCGTTCGTGCATTGGTTCGAACATATCGACACACCAGAGCCGACCGGCTGGACCACCGAACAAGGCCGCCCGGCGACCCTTCAAGGCGGCCCGATCACCTATCTGGCCGGATGGCCGGATGACGCGCTGTGGGATCGGATTGTCACCACTGCTTGCGATGCCGTGGGGATCACCACCACGCCGGTCCCCCACGGCCTGCGCCTCCGGGACACGCGCGACTACAGGTTTGCCTTTAACTACAATGCCGAACCTGTCACCTTCGACGGCGTGACGCTTCCCGCGGCTGGGGTGCATTGGTGGCGGAAATAGATCTTTTTGGCCGGACGTATGAAGGCAAAGACGTGCATGTCGTGCGTCTGGCTCAAGGGGCCATGCGGGTTGAGTTGCTCACCTACGGCGCCCGCGTCCACAGTCTGTCCATCGGGGCATCGCCCAACATGGCCGGCCACGCCATCGACCTGGCCACCTACGAAGATACCGCTCTCTATACCGGCGCGGTGATTGCACCCGTGGTTAACCGCATCGCAGGGGCCACGGCCAGGATCGCCGGGCGCACCCACCGGTTCGAAGTCAACGAAAACGGCCGCAACACCCTGCATTGCGGCAGCGCGGGCACGCAATCGCACGTCTGGCAGATCGTCGAACACGGGCCCCACTGGGTCACGTTCTCGGCCATGATGCAGGACAGCGAAGGCGGCTTTCCCGGCAACCGGGTGATCACTGCGACCTACCGCCTGGTTACCGATTGCATGATGGAAGTCAGGATCGAGGCGCGCAGCGATGCGCCCACACTGATGAACCCGGCCCTGCACAGCCAGTGGAACCTCGATGGTACCGATTTGTGGACAGGGCATCGGCTGAGCGTCGCAGCCCGACACTATCTGCCGATCACGGCTGAGAAGATCCCCACCGGTATTATCGCAGAGGTCTCCGGCACTCCGTTCGATCTGCGCGGGCTGCGGGCCCCCGATCCCGGCCTCGACCACAACTATTGCCTGCCCCTGAACGCGACCATCCCCCTGCCGGTGGCCGAGCTTGTGGGCCGGTCGGGGCGGCGGCTGCGGGTCTATTCGACGGCGCCGGGTCTACAGGTCTACACCGGCGGGCTGTCGTCCATTGCGTTGGAGCCGCAGATGTGGCCCGATGCGCCGAACCACGCGGAGTTTCCTTCGATCGAACTGGATCCCGGGCAGGTCTTCCGCCAAGAAACGCATTATCTTTTCGATACTTAGCGACGCTTTGCGGGCGCGCTTGCGCATTCTGTCGCACCGCCCCTTTCCCAGGGCTTGATCTGGCATACATTAGTTTCAGAAATTTCTGAAACGCGCGAACGGATCAGATATGCCAACGCAAATTCAGCAGGAGTTCATCCTGCATTTCGGCGAGATGGGGTCCCGCTGGGGGATCAACCGCACGGTGGGGCAGATCTATGCCCTGCTGTTCCTGTCCGACCGCCCGCTCTGCGCTGACGATATCGTCGAGGCGCTGGGTGTCTCGCGTTCAAACGTGTCGATGGGCTTGAAAGAGCTTCAGGCCTGGAACCTCGTCCGCCTGCGTCATCAACAAGGCGACCGCCGCGATTACTTCTCGACCCCTGAAGACATGTGGGAAATCGTGCGCACCCTGATTGCTGAGCGCAAGAAGCGTGAAATTGACCCCACGCTTACCAAACTGCGCGAGCTTGAGATGCAGACGCCCGAAGACACCGACAGCTATGCCCAGGCGCGTATGGCCGAGCTTCGGGAACTGATCGAGGCGATGACGGGTTTTTACGACGAAATGAACCGGCTTGAGACAGAACGTCTCGTCGCGCTTCTGAAAATGGGCTCGAAACTGACAAAAATCGCAGGCGGCGCGGCCAAAGTGCTGCCCCTGCGCAAGACAAAGGCGTAACCGATGGACACCCTTCTTCTGTCGCGCATCCAATTTGGCGCGAATATCTCGTTCCACATCCTGTTCCCGACGATCACGATCGCCATGGGCTGGGTTCTGCTGTTCTTCAAACTCCGCTATCGGGCGACCGGGGCGGAGAAGTGGATGGAGGCCTACCGCTTCTGGGTGAAGGTGTTTGCCCTGTCCTTTGCCATGGGCGTCGTCTCAGGCATCACGATGAGCTTTCAGTTCGGCACAAACTGGCCGGGCTTTATGGAGACCGTGGGCAACATCGCCGGGCCGCTTCTGGCCTATGAGGTGATGACGGCGTTTTTCCTTGAGGCGGTGTTCCTCGGGATCATGCTCTTTGGTGCGTCGCGTGTGCCCGACTGGCTGCACACGCTGGCGACGTTCCTCGTTGCGTTCGGCACCACCATGTCGGCCTTCTGGATCCTCGTTCTGAACAGCTGGATGCACACGCCCGCAGGGTTCGAGATCCGCGATGGCGTGGCCTTTGCGACCGACTGGTGGGCGATCATCTTCAACCCATCGATGCCCTATCGTCTGGTCCACATGCTCTTGGCCTCAGGCCTGACCTGCGCCTTCCTGATCGCCGGCATCTCGGCCTTCCGCATGCTAATCGGCGACCGGTCGGAAGCGGTGCAGAACACGATGCGCTTCGGCGCGATCATGGGCGCGGTCCTGATCCCGATCCAGATCTTTGCTGGTGACATGCATGGCCTCAACACGCTGGAGCACCAGCCCCAGAAGGTCGCGGCGATGGAAGGCAACTGGGAAACCGGGCCGAACGTGCCGCTGATCCTGTTTGCGATCCCCGATGAGGAGGCGCGCGAGAACAACTTTGAGATATCGATCCCGAACGGTGCGTCGCTCATCCTGAAGCACTCGGCTGATGGCGTGGTGCCGGGGCTGAACGACTTTGTCACCGAAGATGGCGAGGTCTTGCACCCCCGCGTGGCGCCCGTCTTCTACAGCTTCCGCATCATGGTGGCGACGGGCATGGCGATGCTTCTTCTGTCCTGGACGGCTTGTGTCCTGATGGCGCGCCGCCATCCAGAAGGTGGCCGCCGCGGCGCGGAAGGTCTGCCCAAGCTGGTACTCTTTGGCTTTGTCGCCATGGCCTTCTCCGGCTGGCTCGCAACGCTCGCGGGTTGGTACACGACCGAGATCGGGCGGCAGCCCTGGCTGGTGGACGGCGTCTTGCTGACCAAAGACGCCGTGGCCGATGTGCCCGCACCCCTCGTGATGGGCACGCTGATCACCTACCTCGCGGTTTATGCGGCGCTGATCGTGGCCTACGTAGCTGTGATCTTCTACCTCGCCCGGAAAGCCGCCAAGGGCGAGCAGGTGCCGATGCGGCCAACGCCCGGGTCCGGCGCGGCCGAAGTTGCCCTGATCCAGCCGGGGGAGTGAGCAGATGATGGAGCTTTTCGGCGACCCGGGCATTTGGCTGCCCTTCACCTTCGCCGCCCTGATGGGCCTGTCGATCCTGATCTACGTCTGCCTTGACGGGTTCGACCTGGGCGTTGGCGTCCTCTTCCCGTTCGCCGATGAGGGCGAGCGGGATCGCATGGTTGCGTCCATCGGCCCGTTCTGGGATGCCAATGAAACCTGGCTGGTGCTGGCCATCGGCATCCTGCTTGTGGCCTTCCCCTCGGCGCACGGGCAAATTCTGACGGCGCTCTACCTGCCTGTTGCGATCATGCTGATCGGTCTCATCCTGCGGGGCGTCGCGTTTGAGTTCCGCGCCAAAGCCCCGGCCAAGTATAAGCGTCGCTGGGATGCCGCGTTCTTTGGCGGCAGCTTGATGACATCGCTCAGCCAGGGCTTCATGCTGGGGCTCTACATCGTGGGTCTGGAGTATACCTGGGCGACGACGGCCTTTGCGCTACTGACCGCCGTGTTCCTGACCGTGGGCTACAGCTTTATCGGCGCCACCTGGCTTATCCTGAAAACGGAAACCACGCTTCAGTTAAAATCCGTCGACTGGGCCAAAGGCGGCATTTTGGGCCTCGTTCTGGGCCTTGGCGCGATCTCTCTCACGTCCCCACTGGTCAGCCCGCGTATCTTCGAGAAATGGTTCAGCTTCCCCGAACTCCTCTACCTCGCGCCGTTCCCGATCCTATCCGGCGCGCTGGTCATCGGTCTCTGGATTGGCCTGCGCCGTCTGCCCGCCCCGGAGGACCGCTGGTCGTGGGCGCCGTTTGCCGCATCCATCGCGCTTTTCACGCTGGCGTTTCTGGGGATGGCATACAGCTTCTACCCCTATGTCGTGCCCGAAAAGACCACGATCTATGAAGCAGCGAGCGCGCCGGAAAGTCTGATCATCATTTTGGCAGGCACGATCTTCGTGCTGCCCGCGATCATGGGCTACACGGTGCTGAGCTATATCATCTTCCGCGGCAAAGCGACGGCGCTAAGTTACGAATGATGTCTGCGGGTCGAGCGCGTTCGCGCGCTCGATCACGTCGACCCCCATCTGGCGGAACAGGTCGACATAGTCGAGCAGTACCCAGTTCTCCATGATCTTGCCCCGGCCTAACGAAAAGTCACACCGATAGAAATCCATCACCCGCAGGGTCAGCGCCCGGCCCGTTGCCGGTATCCCCAGATAGGTGTCCTGATGCGTCATCGTCATCGAGGGCCAACCGGACACGGCGGCATAGTTGCCATCCCCGATCCGGCAGTAGTGATTGCCCCCCTTGCGATCTGGGAACGCCTTTAGGAACGCCGCCCGGTGATCGCCCACGAACCCATCCCATCGATACGTGCTGCCCACACCGCCAGGCCCGTACCAAAGCATGTCGTCATGCCACCGCCCATCGGTGCCCGTCTGACCGGGGGAGTGGTTGCTGTCAGGGTCGTAGACATGCAGATCGCTCAGCATGCCTTCGACAACCTGCAATGTAGCCGCCGCCGTGCCGTCGGTCGGGCAGACACCATCATGTGTCGCGGGGCCGGGGAATAGCATCTCAGTCCCAAGAAGCCGGGGAAACGGCAACCGCCCCGCCTGCCGTGCCAGATCGGGAAGATCGATGATGATTTTGGCTTCGATGATCTTGCCATCTTCGATACGGTAGAACTCCCCCGATCGCAGAAACGACAGCTTGCCCGACGGCGCCAGGCCAAAGAGCGTTCGATCGAACGTTCCCACATAATGCGCGACAGAGGCGATCCACATGCCCCGTTCGTGCCGAACATTCTGCCCCCCAATCAGGATTTCGTCACGCCGCCGAACGTTCGAAAGCGACGCCCGCAAGGGCGCGAGAAACCCCTCGATCACTGCCTCGCGTCCTTCCAGCCGGTTCACCGGATGTGCGACATCCCAAACTGAGTCGGTTGCAATGACGGCCTCTGCGGCGCCCGCAAACCCGGTTTGCGAAACCGCTACGAGATCGCGCAGTTTCGCTAGAATTTCATGCCTGTAATCTGACACTTGCGGTCAGCGCCCCACGCTTTTTGAACACGAATGCAAAAAAAGCTTGGCAAAACGCCACACCCGAGTCTAGCCTTTTTGCAAACGTGTGCAAAACGCACCGGTCCAACACGGGGGTGACACGATGGCTGAGATCCAGCTGCGCAATATTTCGAAGCGCTGGGGCAGTTTTGTAGGTGTCGACGATTTTAATCTGACCATACCGGATCGGGAGTTTCTGGTCCTCCTCGGCCCATCGGGCTGCGGCAAGACCACAACGATGCGCATGATCGCTGGGCTGGAAGAGCCGACCGATGGCGAGATCACGGTGGACGGCAAGGTCGTGAACGGCCTCGATCCCAAGGATCGCGACGTCGCCATGGTTTTCCAGAGCTACGCGCTCTACCCCAACATGAGCGTCTATGAGAACATCCGCTTCCCGCTCAAGGTACGCGGCATCGACCCCAGCACCCATGACGAAAAGGTGCGCCGTGCCAGCGCGATGGTCGAACTCGACGACTTCCTGCATCGCAAACCGGCCGAACTGTCAGGTGGTCAGCGTCAGCGGGTTGCCCTTGCGCGCGCGATTGTCCGCCAGCCCAACGTCTTCCTGATGGATGAGCCTCTGTCGAACCTCGACGCCAAGCTGCGCGTCTCCACCCGGGCGCAGATCAAGAACCTCAGCCACGAACTGGCCGTCACCACCGTCTACGTGACGCACGACCAGATCGAGGCGATGACGTTGGCCGACCGCGTCGTGGTGATGAAGGCGGGCATCGTGCAGCAGGTGGGTAGCCCCACCGACATCTACGACAGCCCCGCCAACACCTTTGTGGCGAGCTTTATCGGCAGCCCGGCCATGAACCTGATCGAGGGCGAAATGAAAGGCGGCACGTTTACAGCGCCGCACACCTCGATCTCGGGGCTCAGCGCGCCTGACGGCCCGATCACGCTAGGCTACCGGGCCGAAGATGCCTCGGTCGCGACATCAGACGGGCAGATCAACGCACCGATCTACACGTTGGAGCTGTTGGGCGACGCGACCATGGTCACGGTCCGCATTGGTCAATCGCTTGTCAGCGTGAAGGCCGACAAAGCCTTCCGGGCCGAGATCGACGAGATGGTCTCGATCAGCATTCCACCAGAGATTTGCCACCTGTTTGACGGAAAAACAGGCGAGCGGATTGGGGCATAGCCCCAGTAGTAACCCCGGGCAGATCTCCCGGGGCACATCGACGGATGCGTGATTGCAAGGCGCATCCGCCAAAAAAAGAAACAGGGAGTAACAGATGTTTCTGAAAAAGTTTGCACTTGCCGGTGCCATGGTCGGGCTGATGGGCTCGGCCGCGTTTGCCGCCGGCCACGCGAATTGCGGGCCCGAAGGCCAGTCAATTCGTATCTTGGCCAGCGACTTCCCGGCGATCCATGCCGTCGCCGGAACCGCCGAAGAAACCTGCGCAGCCGGCGCGGCTGAGTTCACCCGCAACCACACTACTGAGGCGCGCGACATCATGAACGCCGCACTTACGCCGAACCCGGCGGAGTATACCTCGGTCATCGTGGCAAACTCGACACTGACCCAGCTGATGAACGACGGTCTCGTGCGTCCGCTGAACGATCTGGTCGAAACGTACGGCGCAAACATCCCGCCGAACCTCTTGATCACGATCGACGGCAACGTGATGGCCGTGGCCTTCATGGCCAACTCGCAGCACCTCTATGCCCGGACCGACATCCTGGAACAGGCGGGTGTCGAAGCGATACCCACCACCTATGATGAGCTTCTGGCCGCGGCCGAGGCGATCCGCGCGGCGGGCATCATGGAAAACCCGATCGTGGCCAACATGCAGGTGGGCTGGAACATCGCCGAGACGTTCAACACGATCTACCTCGCCCATGGGGGTGAGTTCTTTGAGCCCGGCACAGCCAACCCCGCTATCAACAGCGAAGCAGGTATTGCCACGCTCGAGATGATGGCAAAGCTGGCTGAATACGCCCACCCCGATCACCTGAGCCAGGCGTCAAACGAGACGCAGGCCACATGGGAAGCCGGTCAGGCTGCCCTTGGCCTGATGTGGGGCTCGCGCGGGTCCGTCATCATCGATGACGAAGGGTCGACACCTGAAGTCACTGAGAACACGGTTCTTGCCGCGGCACCTGTGGTCGAAGGGATCGGTATCCCTGGTGCAACGCTTTGGTGGGACGGGTTCACGATTGCCGCCAACGTGCCGGACTCGGAAGCCGAGGCGACCTTTGCCGCCCTGGCCAGCGCACTGACGCCCGAGATGGTGGCCGCCAACAACGATGATGCCGTCTGGCTGCTGGAAGGGTTCAATCCTGGCCCCGCCGCGGCTGGTGTTGCGGCAACGGCGCAAGGTGGGGCCAAGCCTTACCCGATGGTTCCGCAGATGGGCCTTCTGCACAACGCACTTGGCGCCGAACTGTCGGACTTCATGCAAGGCAACGAGTCCGCGGAACAAGCGCTGGCCGATGCGGAAGCCGCCTACATCACCACGGCGACCGAAGCAGGCTTCCTGCAGTAAGCACTTTCCGGGCGGGGCCAGCAACAGGCCCCGCCCGACACATTTTGCCAGACCGGGCATCACGGGGACGGGGACATGAAACACAAGACATTTTTCTGGTTCATTTTTCCGACATTGGCGGCCATGACGCTGTTTATCGCGCTGCCCATCGTCTCGGTCTTTGTTCAATCGCTGCACGTTGAACACGAACAGGTCCTGATCACAGTTGAAAACTGCGGCCCCTTTGGATGTACCGAAGCGACAGCAGTGGATCAGGAAGCCACCGATGCCCTGCGGGCCGACGCCCCACTTGGCCGGTTCAACGGTTTTGGCACCTATACCAACCGCGCTCACCTGGCCTTTGCCGAACTGGGCGAGGCTTGGAACACCACCGCCACGATGGGCGAGTTCTGGAACCGGGTGATGAGCCTGCCGTTCTACCGCGCATTGGCCTTCACGCTGACCTACACCTTTGTGGTCACGCCCTTCGTTCTGGTCCTTGGCCTCGCCATCGCTGTCGGCGTCAACAACCTGCCCAAGATGTTCAAGGGCGTGACGATCTTCATGTCGCTTCTGCCCATGATGGTGCCGCCGGTGGTCGGCGCGCTGATCCTGCTGTGGATGGTCGATGCCGAGGGGATTATCGGGGCCACGATCCAGAACATCTTCAACGATCCCAACCTCAGTATCCGGGCGTCCGGCCCGCTGATGTGGATCATGCTGATCGTCTACGGCATCTGGTCGTCGATCCCGTTCAGCTTCATCGTCTTCTACGCCGGTCTGCAAACCGTCCCCGAAGACACTATGGAAGCGGCGACGATCGACGGCGCCAGCAAATGGCAGCGGATGCGCCACGTCGTCGTTCCGCACCTGATGCCGCTGGTGGTGTTCATCACGCTCATCCAGTTGATGGATAACTTCCGAGTGTTTGAGCCCATCGTCAGCTTCCAGGCACAAGCCTATGCCCAATCGCTTAGCTGGATCATCTTCAACGATCTGCGCGAAGCCGGGAACCCGCTTTACGGGTCGGCAGGCGCAACATCGATGCTGACGATCCTGGGCGTTGTCATCCTTCTGTCGCCGGTCTTGGTGCGCACCTACCGCGACTTCACCCGCAAATCGTCACACTAAGGGGAAGCGCAACATGGCAAGCACAGCAAAATCCCGCGTCACGCCGCTTCAGGCGTTTTCCGTCGCCTTCGTGATCCTCTGGCTGATCATCGCGTCCTTCCCGTTCCTTTGGACGCTGTGGGGCAGCTTCAAGGTGCAGGCCGATTTCTTCTCACGCGCCGACTGGACAAACGCGCTTTATGGCGTCTTCACCCGCCAGGAAACCGGCGGGGCCTTTACCACGCAAGGATACTACGGCGCCTGGGTTGATGAAGAGTTCTGGCGGGCGGTCCTGAACACGTCCATCGTGGTGTTCTTCACCGTAATCATATCGCTCACCTTCGGGACGCTCGGCGGCTACGCGCTCGCCAGATCCGGTTTCCGCTATGCCTTCTGGCTTTTGATGCTGGCGCTGGTGTTCCGCGCGATGCCGCACATCACGCTGGTCTCGGGCTACCTGCTGCCGTTCTTTGAGTGGAACATCTGGGGTATTCTGCCGACGACGATCATCGTTCTGGTGGCCATTAACCAGCCCTTCACCCTGTGGATGCTGCACTCGTTCTTCCTCAACATCCCCAAGGATATGGACGAAAGCGCGATGGTCGACGGCTGCACCCGCTTCCAGGCGTTCCGCTATGTCATCATCCCGGTGATGTGGCCGGGGGTGATCACCACGGGGCTCTTCAGCTTCCTTCTGGCCTATAACGACTTCGCCGTGACGGCGATGCTGCTGAGCTCGGAAAACCAGACGATGATCCCCGCGGTCGTCAGCTTCCTCGGCACCACGCAAGAGGCCGGTAACGTGATGTTCGCCGTCGCCGCCGTGGTCTCGGCCACAGCACCTCTCTTCGTTCTCGTGCTGTTCTTCCAGCGTCAGATCGTCAGCGGGCTGACCGCGGGTGCTGTGAAGGGGTGATGCAGGCGCGGGTCGGCCGCCCGGCGGGCAGAGCGACCCGCATCAAAGGCGCTGGCCCGGCCATGGCAGGTGCGGCACTCGCCGCGGGCTTGGTCGCAAGTACGGTCGTCGAGGCACAGGTGGCCGAGGTCACACGCGAGATCACCGTGGCCGCAGATGGGCCGACCGTGGTGGGCCGACCGCAAAAGCTGTCTTCAGACTGCGTTCACACGGTGCCTGAGGTAACGTTCCTCGATCTCCCAGCGGGTGGTGATGTCTCGGTTAGGCCCGCCCGCTACCCTTTGGGTGGCGTGGTCGTCGGACGCGTCGCCGGGCATGACAACAAGCCCGACTGTGAAGCGATCGAGGTGGACGGGGTCGAGGTGGTGTATACCCCGCGCGACGGCACAGCGCAGGATCAGCTTGTCTTGCAAATGACCTACCGCCCTGGCGGCGACCGGCCCGATCAGGTGATCCTCCTCACGCTCGACATCGAGGTCACGCAATGACCGGCAAGGTCACATCGCTCGAAGTGGCGGAGCGTGCCGGGGTCAGCCGCTCGGCCGTCAGTCGTGTGTTCACGCCGGGGGCCAGCGTCTCGGACAAGACCGCGGCCAAGGTGCGCCGCGCGGCGGATGAGCTGGGCTATCGCCCCAATGTGCTGGCACGGTCCCTGATGACGGGGCGCAGCCGGATGATTGGCCTCGTGGTGGCCTATCTCGACAACCACTTCTACCCCGGCGTGCTGGAGCGGTTGTCGAACGCCTTGCAAGCCCAAGGCTACCACGTGCTGGTTTTCATGACTTCCCATGACGAAGGCAATCTCGATAGCATCGCCGAAGAGATCCTCGATTATCAGGTCGACGGGCTGATCCTCGCCTCGGTCGCGATGACATCCGACATCGCTGCCCGGTGTCGGGCCAGCGGGGTCCCGGTGGTTCTGTTCAACCGCCGGCAGGGCGAAGCGGGGGAGCTGGCCGTGGTATCCGACAACCGCGCGGGCGGGCGCATGATCGCCGATCACCTCGTCTCGCTCGGGCGAACCCGGATTGCGCATATCGCTGGTTGGGACGGCGCTTCGACCCAGCGCGACCGGGAGGTGGGGTTTATGGAAGGTCTTGCCGCCGCAGGCCTGGAACTCTTTGCACGCGAGACTGGCAACTTCCGCCCCGAACAGGCACAAGCCGCCGCCCGCCGCATGTTCGCGTCCAAGACCCGCCCCGATGCGCTGTTTGTGTCCAACGACTATATGGCCTTCATGGTGATGGATGTGTTGCGGTCTGAGCTGGGTCTGCGCATTCCCGAAGATGTCGCCGTGGCGTCTTTCGATGATGTCCCGATCTCGGCCTGGCCGAGCTACGATTTGACCAGCATCCGCCAGGACGCTGACGCGATGGTGGCCGAGGCTGTGCGGGTCATGGTGGCCAAGATCGATGGCGAGACCGCAATTGCGCCCGCGCCTTTGCCGGTGACCCTGACGGTGCGCGGCTCGACTATGGGCCGCGTCTGAGGGGCGCTGCCCCACCGCGCGGTGCCCGCGCGGCCCCCGGGATATTTGCGGACCAAAGAGATCTCAGCCGGTAGCCAGCAGTATTTGCTTCCAGACCGCTGTTTCATCGATCAGCGTCCATTCGCGCCGGACCCCACGGGGCCCGAACTCGGCATGGGTGATCCCCATGACGTAGACCTCCGCTCCGGTGGGCGCACCAAAGCTGCCCCAGCCGTCATGCCGGCCCTCAAGGCTCCAACGGACCGCGGCGCGTGGGGGCATCCGGGGGTCCTCCCGCCCGATTGCGTGATGCACCGTGAAGGTGGCCGAGGGAAACGCGGATCGCAGGCCCAGCCAATGCGCATCCGCCGCGGCGTGGCCGTGGGCGTGGACGTGTCCGGCATAGGCCAGTTCGCAAGCGCGGTCATAGCTGGTGGGGATCACGGAGAACTCAGCCTCCATCATCCGGGCGATCAGATCCGCGAGACGTGCGCCCCAGGGATTATCGTTGCCGCGCCCCGTGTAGGGGCCGGGCAAATCGTTCGCCGACGAAAACGGCCGCACGCAATGCTCCGGCCCACCCTCTCGTGCGATCAGATCCCGCGTCCAATCGACTACGTCGTGGTCCATCTGGCGCACGATCGCCCCCTGATCGCGCACCAGCCATTCATCCGTGACCGCGTTCCCCTCGCAATAGCAATCCGCAAGGATCCGGTATTCCAGCCGCCGCCCGGTGGGGGCACCGTACATCCCAGGCCCGGTATGGGTGGCCCAGCAGTACAGGCGGTGGGAGGATAGGAAGGCCGTGGGCGAGACATCGCACCAGATCACGTCTTCGCCTGGCAACTCGCGGTCGGGAAACTCGGCCAGGGTCGCCTGGGTCGCGGCGATGATCCCATCATTGCCTTTCACGACCGACGCCGCCGAGCGCACCACCAACTCAGGTCCATAGTACTGTTTCAGCGTTCCGATCTGACGCTCTTCCCAGATCTCGCGTGTGATCCCGATGACATAGTCCGCCTCATCCCGCCACTTGGGATCGAACCCGGGCCGAAACGCCATCAGCGCTTGCCGTAGTAAAGGCCCACGACATGCTCGGCCTCGGCAAAGAACAACCAGCGGGACACCAGCGTGCCAACGACGTGGCTGAGCACCGCAAGGCCCGCCAGCGCGTGGGAAAACGGCATCAGGACCAGCATGGCCCAGGGCAGAAGGGACAGAAGGACATAGGCGATGGTCCGCAGTTTGATGGCATGCTTGCGCCCGACCACGTGGACCATCTCGTGCAGCAGGTAATTCGATCCGGTATGGGGCGGCTCGAACGACCGCACCGTGCCGATCCCGCCCAGCCCGGTCGCAGTGGCCATCGTGGTGCCGGATGCCGCGGGGCGAGCATCGCCCTGCACCCAAGCCCAGACCTGAAGCCCGCCCAGCGCGATCAGCAGAAGAGCGGCGATTTGAACATTGCCTGACAACAGCGCCCCGCCGCAGAGCGCGTAGGCGGCAAAGAGTGCAGGCGTCGACCAGTGATGCCAGCGTGGCACCGTCCTGAGCTGCGCATAGATCATCGACGTCGCCAGCACCGTGGCCGCGGCGGCAAGTGCGCTGAGCCAGCCTAGGAAGGTGACTTGGGTGCCTGCGAAGACCAACAGCGCGGCGTAAAGCCCGTTGATCGCGAGGGCCGCAACCGCCAGCCACGCCTCGCGGCTGAGCCAGCTTGAGCGCCATTGCGTGAACGCCTTCAGCGCGCGTTCGGGATGGCCGAGGTGCAGCGTTGAGGCCAGGAGGCCGATACCGGCCAGGGCGAACGCGATGGCGTAGAAGGTGAAGGCCACCCAACCCGTGGGTGGCGTGGGATCGATCCCCAGCCACAGCAACAGGCCAAAGCCCAGACCCGAGAGTGTCGTGAACGCGATAAGGGACGGGGCGGGGTGCATTAGCCGAGCTTTTCCAATGTCTTGTCAAGCCAGCGCAGGAAGCCTTTCGGCTCTTCGCCGGTGATATCCAGAAGGGGGGCCAGCACATCGACCGGTTCGTCCTTGGGCCGGGGCGGCAGGTACTTGTTCACCGGCTGGGTGCCCTGTTCGGGCATCAAGTCCATACCGCCGCGCTCAGTCACCAGTTGTGAGACCGCACTATCGGGGTCGGAGAGATCGCCAAAGTGCCGCGCGCCGGTGGGGCAGGTGCGCACGCAGGCGGGTTCGCGATCCTCTTCGGGCAGGTTTTCGTTATAGATGCGATCCACGCAGAGGGTGCATTTTTTCATAACCTTTTCAGAGGGATCCATCTCCCGCGCGCCATAGGGGCAAGCCCAGGCGCAGAGTCCGCAGCCGATGCAGTCGCTCTCGTTCACCAGGACGATCCCGTCTTCGACGCGCTTGTAGCTGGCCCCCGTCGGGCAGACGGTGACGCAGGGCGCGTCGTCGCAATGCAGGCAGCTTTTGGGGAAGTGGATCAGTTGCGCAACCCCTTGATCCGGCTGCACTTCGTAGGAATGGATGCGGTTGAGGAAGCTGCCCACCGGGGCTTCGCCATAGGCGTCGACATCGGCCAATGGCGCACCGTAGTTTTCGGTGTTCCAGCCCTTGCAGGCGGTGACGCAGGCATTGCAACCCACGCAGGTGTCGAGATCGATCACCAGGCCGAGTTTCTTTTCGGTATGGGTGGGAAGGCTGGTCATGCGGCGCCCCCGGTCTGTGGATTGGGGGCACCCGGCCGCGCCGTTCGGACGCCTCCGGCGGGCGTATTTGCGTTAAGAAGAAGTGGCTGGCCTAGCTGACCCAGCGGGGCCGCGTCATCGCGAAATAGTGCCAGTTGATGTCGTTGACCCGTGCCCGGTAGACCAGCGGCATCGCGTTCAGGTGCGCGACCAGCTTGGTCAGGTGCCAGGTTTCGTGTTCGTTCACAGCCAGCATACGCTCGGTCGCCGCCTGCCATCCATTGGCCAAGCCGATGTCGTAGGCGTGGTTGATCGGCTTCAACGCGTTGGGGTGAATCCATTCCTCGGGAAAGCCCCAACCCCACATCCAGCTGTGGGTGCGTTCGTTCCACGATCCCACCACACCATAGGTACAGATCGCGGTGCGGCCATCCGCGGTGATGAACTCGAATAGACCCTCGTGTTCCACGGTGGCCCAGCGGCCCTTTGGGTCGCCGATCTCGAAGTCGTCGTAGATCTTGCCCGTCAGGTCGCCGATCTCGTCGCAGACATGATCCAGAAGGTTGTAAAACCCCGCATCGTCTTCTGTCTGGTGCAACGTCCCGCAATCGGGGCAGGCATACCAAATGCCCTCGCCCTGATACTCCCCCCAACGCTCGTCCCGTTCCGGGATCGCCGATGCGCTCATGCCGTTTCTCCGCTCCGTCCCTGGGGCGGAGGGCAACACAAAATCCGGGCCGGATTATGGCGGCGCTCATGATCCGACCTTTCGGGCGTTGAGACGGGGTGCCGGCGGCACAGGCGATTTGATGGGTGGGAAGGCGGGTTGCGCCTCGGCAGGCGCGGCGACTTTCTCGATTTTGACCTTGAGGTCGAACCACGCCGCCTGACCCGTGACCGGATCGGAGTTCGACCAGCGCAGGCCATCTGATTTCTCGGGCAGAAGCTCGGGGATCAGGTGGTTGAGAAGGAAGCCCTTGGTGGCCTCTGGCGCCTTGGGGTCAAGTGCCCAGGCACCTTTGCGTTTGCCGATGGCGTTCCAGGTCCAGACGGTGTTGTCGTTGAGGGCTGCCATATGGGCGACCGGTACGGTGATGGCGGCGTGGGGCGAGGTGAGACGGGCCCAGTCGCCGTCTTTGAACCCGTGCTCTTCCCAGAGCTTGGTGGGGACATAGAGCGGGTTCTGCCCGTGGATCTGGCGCAGCCAGGCGTTTTGGCTGCCCCAGGAGTGGTACATCGCCATGGGACGTTGGGTGAGGGCGTGGACGGGGTATGTGTCGTCCTGGTCGCCTGCGGGGTACCAGAGCGGGAGAGGGCCTAGCTGTTGTTTGATGCGGTCGCGCAGGTGGTCGGGGGGCTGGTGCGCGCCCTTGCCTTCGGCGGCCAATTGGAAGCGGCGGAGCGGTTCGGAATAGAGCGAAAAGAGGTAGGGGGCCGGTTTGTCGACGAGGCCGATTTCAACCGACCAATCCTGATAGGCCTGGTTCCAGGGTTTGAAGTATTGCGCCTCTTCGGGGATGTGGCCGACCCAGAAGCCGCCATTGTCGATATATTGGTCGAGCTGGCCGTCGTTGGGGGCACCGCGTCCGTGGCTGTCGCCGTTGCCGCGCCAACCGGCGAGGGGGCCGACGCCGGGGCGGCGTTCGTGGTGGAGGATGTAGTCGGCGTAATCTTCGTATTTGGCGCTGCCGTCTTCGGCGACGAAACCGGGCAGGCCGAGGCGGTGACCGAGGTCGCACAGCACCGATTGGAAGCCGCGCACGTCGCGGTCGGGTTCGATCACCGGCCAGCGGATGGCGTCGGCCGCCGCGTCCGCCTCGCAGATCGGGCGGTCGAGGAGGCTGATGCAGTCGTGGCGTTCGAGGTAGGTTGTATCCGGCAAGACCAGATCGGCATAGGCGACCATCTCGGACGAATAGGCATCGGAATAGATGATCCGGGGGATGACGTAGTCGCCGTTCTCATCCGTATCGGTCAGCATCTTCATGGCGCCGGCCGTGTTCATGGATGAGTTCCAGGCCATGTTGGCCATGTAGAGGAACAGCGTGTCGATCTTATACGGATCGCCCGCATGGGCGTTGGCGATGACCATGTGCATCAAGCCATGGGCCGACAGCGGGTTTTCCCAGGTAAACGCCTTGTCGATGCGTTGCGGCGTGCCGTCGTCCTTGAGGCACAGGTCTTCGGGGCCTTGCGGGTAACCCAGATGCGGGCCTGCCAGCGGTTGCCCCGGCTTGGCATCGGCATGGGGTTTCGGGTGGCCCCAGGCGGGCTTGGGGTAGGGCGGTTTGAAGCGGAAGCCGCCGGGTACTTCGACCGAGCCCAGCAGGATCTGCAACAGGTGCAGCGCGCGGCAGGTCTGGAAGCCATTGGAATGGGCCGAGATCCCGCGCATGGCGTGGAAGCTGACCGGGCGGCCGATCACCTTGTCGTGACGATGGCCTTTGAAATCGGTCCAAGGCTGGTCGATCACGATTTCTTTTTCGAACGCGGCCCGGGCGATTTCAGCGGCCAGGCGGCGGATGCGTTCGGCGGGGATACCGCACGCCTCGGCCACAGACTCGGGCGCATAGTCATCCGACAGATAGCGTTCGGCGATCAGGTGGAAGACGGGGACATGGGTCACGCCCGCATGCCGCCAGGTGCCGGTCAGATCGGGGATCACATCGGCTTTGTCATAGCAGCGCGGGCGGCCTTCGCCCCGGTCCCACACCAGTTCGCGCCCGTCATCGTCTTTCAGGATCAGGCCATATTCGTCGCTGGCGGGATCCATGTTCACGAGACACGCGGCGTTGGTGTAGCGGGCGAGGTAGTCGAGATCGACCTTGCCGGCTTTCAAGAGGCAATGGACCAGCGACAGGATTAAGAGGCCATCGGTGCCGGGTGTGATCCCGTACCAGTCATCGGCCACGGCGTTATAGCCGGTGCGGATCGGGTTGACGCCGACCACCCGCGCGCCGCGTTCCTTGAGCCGTCCAATGCCCATTTTGATGGGGTTTGAATCGTGGTCTTCGGCGACACCGAACAGGATGAACAGCTCGGTGCGTTCCCAATCGGGCTGGCCGAACTCCCAGAACGCGCCTCCCATCGTATAGATCCCGCCCGCGGCCATGTTGACCGAGCAGAACCCGCCATGTGCGGCGTAGTTGGGTGTACCGTAGGCCTGGGCCCAGTAACCGGTGAAGCTTTGCGATTGATCGCGACCGGTGAAGAAGGCGAGCTTTTCGGGCGCGGTTTCCCGCAGGGGCTTCATCCAGGAGGTGGCCAGCTCCAGCGCCTCGTCCCAGCTGATCTCCTCGAATTCACCGGACCCGCGTGGGCCAACGCGCTTGAGTGGTGCGCGCAGGCGGGCGGGGGAGGTGACCTGCATGATGCCCGCAGCGCCTTTGCCGCACAGCACGCCGCGGTTCACCGGGTGGTCGCGATTGCCCTCGATATAGGCGACTTCGCCGTCCTTCATATGCACGTTGATCCCGCACCGACAGGCGCACATATAGCAGGTGGTCTGCCGGATTTCGTCCGAGACTTTCGGCGAGGTGTCGAGGGGGGGCTGCGTGTGTTTCATCGTCATCCGTTGTGCACTGCACAAGGACCTTAGGCCAGAGGTGCGGCCAAGATTATTTCCAGTTATTTCGTCGCTTTGCGTCCAGATGACAGCCTAGGGTGCGACGACCTGCACCTCGGGCGCACGGGCCGACAGGATGCCGGCGATAATCTGGACGAGATCGCGATATTCGTCGTCGCGGGCCGAGCCTTTGCGCCAGACCATCCCGATCAGCCGCGTCGGTTGGGGCGCGGCCATGGGGCGGTGGACGACCAGACGTTCCCGCGCGACCTCGGATCGGATGTAGAGCGCGGGCAAAAGCGATATGCCCATCCCCATGGCCACCATCTGACGGACGGTATCAAGGCTTGTGCCTTCGATATCGGTGCTGATCTCCGCGCCATAGGCTTTGGCAAGCCGCATGACCTGATCATAGAGGCGGTGGCCGGGCTCAAGCGTCAGCAAGGTTTCCCCGTTCAGATCGCCCGGGTTGATCTCGTCTCGGGTGGCCAGGCGATGCTCTTGCGGCAGGACAACGCGAAGCGGTTCGTAAAACACAGGCTCGGATACCAGATCCGCCCGGTCAAGCGGAAGCGGGAAGAACAGAAGGTCCAACGCCCCGGACTCAAGCTGTTCAAGGAGGGGGTCGGCATACGCCTCGCGCACGTAGAAGCCGAGATCGGGGTGGCTGGCATGCAGATCGGGCACGATCACGGGCAGAAGGTACGGACCGACCGAAGGAACAACGCCCAGCTTGATCGTCTCTGACATGGGGCGCTGGCTCATCCGGGCCAGAGTGCGGATCTCTTCCACGTCGCGCAAAACACGACGGGCGCGGTCCACCACCTCACTGCCCACGTCTGTCAGAAGAACCCGCGTTCGGCTGCGTTCCACCAATTGCGCCCCAAGGCGCAGTTCGAGTTCTTTGAGCTGCGCGCTGAGCGTCGGCTGTGTGACATTTACTGCCTCTGCCGCCCGCCGGAAATGCAAGGTATCGGCCAGGGCCACAAGGTATCGCATCTGCTGGAGGGTCGGCATGGCGGTCTTTCAATAGAAAACATCTATCAACATATACCGCACTTTCGATTTTAACAATCAAAACACCCACTATCTATTTGACAAGACTATCGATCGGCCCAGGGCATTCCGGGACCCGTTCGATGCGACGACAACAGAACGCCGCCCCTAGCGGTCACATGGAACCAGTGTGGACAGACACCAATGGCACCGTTTCTGGAGAGCTACGGCGCACAGAAGGCTGATCGCTGCCTTGCAGAGTTCGTCTCTGGCGTCCAACGCTTGGGTCAGTCCGGTCTTTCTGCCCGGAGCCGGGCGCTTTTGGGGGAAGAGCGTGCGGCACTCATACGACGGATCGACAATGCACAGCATGAACTCGCGCAGCAGCGTGCGGCGTTGATGCAGCATTCGACCCGTCTTTGCAGTGCCGCAGCGGTTGCGCAACGGGCCTTGAAGGCCGCGAATGCCGACCAGACGGATCTATCCCGTTTGGTGCGCGACCTGCAGGATGCAATCCCTGCCTATGAGGTCGAGGAACGATCCCTGCGCCGTGCCTCCCAATGGCTGGCCGATCTTGAAGCCGCGTCCGACAATCTGGGCCTGCGCCTTGAAGACGACACGAGCCCCGAAGCCCCGCCCGAGATCGCCCGCGCCGTTGTCCGCGCGATCAGCGAGGTGAGCGTTGCGCTTGATGCGATGACGGTGTCGACCCGCACATCGCGCGAAGAACACGAAGCGATGCGCACCGCGGCTGGCGGCGATCTGCGCCTGTCGGCGGTGATGCGCAATCCCCTGCTTTCTGGAAGCGTGGCTGATCAGGATGCGACCGATGGCAATCCGTCCGAGATGCTCCACCACCTGATGCGCGACATGGCCCGTGCGGGACAAATGGTGCCCAAGGGCAATGTTCAATTGAAGAAACTCAACTAGGCGCAGGAAGATGGCGGGACACGACTTACAGACCGACCCCAATGCCCGTTGGCTGTCTTTGCCCGGGCTTCTGCCCGTGGCGATTGCGGCGGCGCTGTTTGCGATGCTCTGGCCCTATCTCGGGCCCATCAGCGCGGGTGAGACGCTGCGGTTTGTATGGGAGTGGGTGCCGTCGCTCGGCATTTCGCTGTCTTTCCTGATCGACGGGCTGAGCCTGACCTTCGGCCTTCTGATCACCGGTATCGGCGCGCTCGTCTTCCTCTACGCGTCCAAGTACCTCCAAGGGCACGTGCATTTCGCGCGGTTCATGCTGTTCCTCACGCTTTTCATGCTGTCGATGCTGGGGCTGGTGCTGGCGGATAACCTGCTAACATTGTTCGTATTCTGGGAACTCACGACGATCACCAGCTATCTCTTGATCGGCTTCGATCACGCCACAGCCAAGGCGCGTCGCTCGGCCCTGCAGGCGCTTTTGCTGACGGGCGCAGGCGCGCTTGCTCTGCTCGCCGGGATCATCCTGATCGGGACGGCTGCTGGCACCTTCGAACTGAGCGAGATCCGCGCACAGGGCAATGTGCTGCAGGAGCACGCGCTCTATCTGCCGATCCTAATCCTTGTTCTGATCGGGTGCTTCACCAAGTCGGCGCAGTTCCCGCTGCATTTCTGGCTGCCCAATGCGATGGCAGCCCCCACGCCGGTGTCGGCCTATCTGCACTCGGCCACTATGGTGAAGGCGGGGGTCTATCTGCTCGCGCGAATGCATCCGAACCTTGGCGGGACGGAAGTCTGGCTGTGGACCCTGACAATCTTCGGCGCGATCACGGCGGTGTTCGCGAGCGTCATGGCCCTGAAGCAGACCGATCTGAAACAGGCGTTGGCCTATACCACGCTGATGGCGCTGGGTACGCTGACGCTCTTCCTCGCCGCCGATATCGGCTATGCGATCACCGCGGCGATGACGTTCCTTGTCGTCCATTCGCTCTACAAGGCCGCGCTGTTCCTCGTCGTGGGCATCATCGACCACGGCACGGGCAGCCGCGATGTCTACAAGTTGGGCGGGTTGGCGCGGGCGATGCCGATCACCACGGCGGCGGCGGGGATTGCAGCGCTGTCGATGGCGGGTTTCCCGCCGTTCATCGGCTTCATCTCGAAAGAGATCAAATATGCCGGCGCCCTGGCCGTGCAGTCCGAGCCGTACCTCGTGGCCGGCGCCGCGCTTTTGGCCAACGCCCTGATGGTGGCGGTGGCGGGCATCGTGTCCTTCTCGCCCTTCTGGCGGCGCAAGCATCTGGCCGAAGATCTGAACCCGCATGAAGCCCCCTGGCAGATGTGGGTGGGCCCGGTGATCCTGGCCTCTTTGGGCGCATTCTTCGGCATCTTCCCGGATTCGCTGGCCGTGGCCTTGGTGAACCCCGGCGTGGCGGCGATCTTGGGGCCCGAGGCCGAGCCCGCCGCGCTTAAGCTTTGGGCCGGGATCAACGTGCCCTTGTTCCTGTCGCTCGCCACCTTTGCCCTGGGCATCGCGATCTACATCTATCGCCGCCCGCTGCGCGACCGTCTGATCGCGATGGGCGAAAGGGCGATCAGTTTCGATCGCGGGTGGGACCATGTCCTGGACGGGCTAAAGGCCAGCGCCGCGTGGCAAACGCGGGTGATCCAGTCGGGTGTGCTGCGGCGATATCTGTTCATCACCTTCGCCACGCTCTTTGTCGGTGTGGGCGGCACGATCCTGGCGCGGGGCGGTTTCTCAGTGACGCTTGAATGGCCCGACCTGTTGGTCAAGCATTATGTCGTGATCGCGCTGATCGTGGCGGGGGCCATGCTGACCCTCACCACCTCCAGCCGCGTGGCCGCGATTGCGGGCTTGGGTGGCGTAGGCATCGGCGTCGCGCTGATCTTTATCATCTTCGGGGCGCCTGATGTGGCGATCACCCAGCTTCTTGTTGAAACTCTGGTAGTGGTGCTGTTCGGCGTGGCCGCGCTGAAGCTGCCGCGGCTTGATCCCTCGGGCCGCAAGACGCACCGTCCCCTTGATGCCCTGTTGGCGGTGGGTGTGGGCGTGGTGGTGACCGCCGTGATGCTGATGGTCACCGCGGGCCCGCTGGACCGCCGCCTGACGGATTATTTCGAGGCCACAAGCTGGCCCGAGGCGTTCGGGCGGAACATCGTCAACGTCATTCTGGTGGACTTCCGCGCGCTGGATACGTTCGGCGAGATCGCCGTGGTCGTGATTGCCGCGCTGGGGGCCTATGCGCTCTTGAAGGGCCGGAGCCCGGAGGAAAAACAATGAACTCGATCATCCTTCTGGCGGCGACGCGGTTGTTGGTGCCGCTTCTGCTGGTGTTCTCGGTCTTTATGCTTCTGCGTGGCCACAACGTGCCGGGCGGTGGATTTATCGGCGGGCTAATCGGGGCGACAGGCTTTGTCGTCTATGCGATCGCCTGTGGCACCGATCTTGCGCGGCAGGCACTGCGAGTGCCGCCGGAAAAGATCGCGATGGTGGGCCTGGGGATTGCGCTCTTTGCAGGTGTGATGGCGGCGTTCTTTGGCGATATCTTCTTCACCGGGCAGTGGTTATTCATCGGCGAGACAGAGGATGACAAGGGCCTGCCGTTGTCGTCTGTCCTCGTCTTCGACGTGGGCGTCTACCTCGTAGTCCTTGGCTCGATCCTGACGCTGGCCTTCGCGCTTGAGGAGAGCATCTGATGGAAGTGATGCTCTCGATTCTGGTGGGCGTGCTGGCCGCCGCCGCCGTCTATCTGATGCTGGCGCGCAACGTGCTGCGGTTCCTTTTGGGGCTGATCCTGATCTCGAACGCGGCGAACCTGACGATCTTCGCCGCAGGCCGGGTCGATACCGGTCAGCCGCCCCTGATCCCCGAAGGTGCCGAGGCGCCCATCGGCTATGTCGCGAACGCACTGCCACAGGCGCTGGTGCTGACGGCGATCGTGATCGGGTTTGGCCTCTTTGCCTTTGCGCTGGTCCTCGCCTTCCGCGCCTATAGCGTGCTGGGCACGCTCGACAGCGATGAGATGCGTGTGGCCGAGCCGGTGGAGGACAAGCCATGACCTGGCTTCTGACCGCCCCCATCATCATCCCCTTCGCCACCGCCGTCATCGCGTTTCTGGCAAAAGACAGCACATCGGGCCGCTGGTGGTCGCTGCTGGGGTCGATCCTCTTGTTCTTCGCCTCTGTCGCTTTGATGGCCGAGGTCCTGCGCGAAGGCGTGATCGCCGCGCAGATGGGCAGTTGGGGGGCACCCTTTGGCATCACGCTGGTGGCCGATCTGCTCAGCGCGGTGATGGTGGTGATCACCGCCATAACCGGGCTGGCCGTGGCGATCTATGCGCTGGCCGATATCGACGAGGCCAAGGAGAAGCTGGGCTATCACGCGCTGTTCCAGGTGCTGATCGCCGGTGTCGTCGGCGCCTTCCTGACCGGCGACCTCTTCAACCTCTATGTCTGGTTCGAGGTCATGCTGATCTCATCCTTCGGCCTGCTCGTCCTTGGCGGATCGCGCGAACAGATCGATGGCGGCATCAAATACGTGGCCCTAAACCTCGTCTCCACGATCCTGTTCCTGTCGGGGGTCGGTCTGCTCTATGGCATGACTGGCACCCTGAACCTCGCCGATCTGAGCCTCGCCGTGGAAGAGGTCGAAAACCAGGGGCTGCTGACGGTTGTCGCGGTAATGTTCATGATCGCCTTCGGGGTGAAGGCCGCGGTCTTCCCGCTGTTCTTCTGGCTGCCCGCGGCCTACCACACCCCGGCCTTCAGCGTGTCTGCGGTGTTCGCGGGCCTTTTGACCAAGGTCGGTGTCTACGCCCTGATCCGCATGTTCACGCTGGTCTTCGACCATGACATCAGCTTCACCCACGAAATCCTTCTCTGGGTCGCGGTGTTCACCATGGTGACGGGCGTTCTGGGCGCGGCGGCCCAACAGGATTTCCGTAAGATCCTGAGTTTCCACATCGTCAGCCAGATCGGCTATATGATCCTTGGCCTCGCACTCTACACCCCGCTCGCCATCGTGGGCGCGGTCTTTTACCTGGTCCACCACATCGTGGTGAAGGCGAACCTGTTCCTAGTGGCGGGCGTGGCGCAACGGCTTACCGGATCGACGGACTTGCGAAAGATCGGCGGGCTTTACAAATCCTCGCCCGTGCTTGGCGCGCTGTTCCTAATCCCTGCGTTTTCGCTGGCGGGCTTTCCACCGCTGTCGGGCTTCTGGGCCAAATACCTCCTCGTCAAAGCGTCCCTTGATATCGAAGCGTGGTTCATCGCCTTCGTCGCCCTTGCCGTGGGTCTGCTCACCATCTTCTCGATGACCAAGATCTGGGGCGAGGCGTTCTGGAAACCGCATCCCGAGGGTGTGGAGCCCGTGATGGGCACGATTGATCGCACAGCACTTTGGCCGCTCGTCCTGCCCATCGCGGGTCTGGCGACGCTCACGATCATCATCGGGCTGAACCCCGATCCCTTCGTGCAATTCGCCGAACGCTCAGCCGCGCAGCTGTTGAGCCCTGACGCCTATGTCCGCGCCGTGTTGGGAGGCGCGCCATGAACCTCTTTGCGCTGAATGTGACGCTCGCGGTCGTCTGGTCCGCGCTTTGGGCCGACTTCTCGCTCTTCCAACTACTTGTGGGCTTTGTCGCGGGCTTCGCCGGCCTCTGGCTCGCGCAGCCGCTCTTTAACAAACCCAGCTCCTACTTTCGGCGCGCCTATCGGGTGGTCCGACTGATCCTCTATTTCCTCTATGAACTGATTTTGTCGAGCTTCCGCGTGGCCTGGGACGTCGTCACACCCACCCATCTCAGCAACCCCGCGATCATACAAATGCCGCTAGATGTGGACAGCGATCTGGAGATCCTTTTGGTGACAAACCTCATTTCGCTCACCCCCGGCACGCTGAGCCTCGATGTGACGCCGGACCGGTCGTGCCTGATCGTGCATGCGATGTTTGCCGATGATCCCGATGCGCTGATCGCAGAGCTGAAGGGCGGGATGGAGCGTATGGTGAAGGAGGTCTTTGAATAATGACCGGAACCGAGTTTCTTTATTGGTCCGTCGATGTGGCCTTTGTCATGGTGATGGTCTCCATCGCGCTGGCCTTCTACCGCATCGCCGTCGGGCCCAGTTTGGCCGACCGGGTGGTGTCGCTGGACATGATGACGATCTCTATCGTCGCGTTTTGCGGGCTCTATGCGATCCTGTCTGGCGTCGAGGCATTTCTCGACGTGGCCATCGTGGTGGCGCTGATCGGCTTTTTGGCAACCGTTGCGCTGGCGCGGTACGCGGAACGGGCGATGCTGCAGCGGCGTGAAACAGAAAAGGCGGACGGGTCATGAGCGGGTATATCGCAGGGTGCCTTGTGCTGGTGGGCGGTGTCTTCGCGATCATTGCGTCCCTGGGTGTCATCCGCCTGCCGGATGTGCTGACGCGCATGCATGCCTCAACTAAGGCGGGGACGCTGGCCTCTAGCCTGATCCTTGTGGCCGTGGCGCTTTACTTTGCGGAACTGGCGACCACGACCAAGGTGGTCGCGGCCGTTTTATTCCTGCTGCTGACCGCCCCGCTTGCGGGCCACATGATCGGGCGGGCGAGCCTGGGGGATGACGATCACCCGCGTGTCCCGGACGAGGATACCCCTAGGCGTTAGCTGTGCAGGATGTCCCGCTTGCCCGTTCGGATCAGCATGAGGCCCACAATCAGGCAGGTCAGGGCAAACCCATAGGCCCAGCCTGATGAGACATAGGCCCCCTCATAGGCGGGGTAGACCGCGCGCCGCATCTCGCCCGTGACGTGGAACAGCGGGTTGTACCACGCGATGTCCTGTAAGGCGGGGGGCAGGTTCTCGAACACGAAAAACACCCCCGACACGATGAAGAGCGGTCTGCTAAGGATCGCCCAAAGCCGTTCCCACGCGGGCAAGCGCGGCATGAGCCAGGCGTTCAACGTGCCGACCCCCGCCGCCAGTAGCGCGGCCATAGCGAGTGCATTGATCATCGCGCCCGCGTCGTAGATGGCCCCGGTATCTTGCGACAGCTCGATCCCGGTCATCACGATCAGAAACACCGCCAGATGCGTCATAACGTTCAGCACCCAGCGGGCGATCAGGGCGTCGGTCACCGCAACCGCCGGGTAGGCCAGCAGGGGGCGGGAGAAGCGGACAGCCGTGCCGACCTTGGCAGCCACGTCGTGAAACAGCATAAATGGCAGATAGCCGGTGGCATAGAACAGGGCGAAGTTCCGGCCCAGCACCGGCGCCTCAAACACATAGGAAAACACGTAGGTCATCAGCGCAATCGCGGCGATGGGTTCGCCGATGGCCCACAGGTAGCCGCCCGGTGACCGGCCATAACTCGTGGCCATTTCTCGCAACATCATCGCGGTAATGATGCGCGACGGCGACGGAGGGGGGAGGGTTTGGATCACAGGCAAGTCATGAACGATTTCTTTACGACCGGTGCCTATACCTTTCAGCAACACCATTAACATTGTCTTAGTCGGCGGGGGATCGCTGCGTGAACGCCCAGACATTTGTCAAAGACCCTCTGACACTTGCCGCCCCGGCCAAGACCCGCCGCCGGATCCCGGCACCACCCATGCCCGCCCCCGCGCCGCCCGCCGGGCCGCGGCATCTTTTGGCCTTCAGCTTTGTGGCGCTGGTGCTGACCCCGCTGGCCGCCGCAACGGTCTACCTCTTCTGGTTCGCCGCCCCCCAATACGAATCCCGCGCGGGCTTTTCGGTGCGCCAGACCGATGCACCGCCCGCACCCGATCTGCTGGGCGGGTTGTCGGGGCGGAGCGGCGTGGGGGCAGCCGACGGCGATATCCTCTATGCCTACCTGACCAGTCAGGATCTGGTGGCGAAGGTGGATGCCGACCTGAACCTGCGCGCGATTTTTGCGAAGGCAGGGCCGGATGATCCTGTATTCGGATTTGCGCCGGACGGCACGATCGAAGATCTGACCCGCTATTGGGGCCGCATGGTCGATGTCTCGCATGACGCGGCGACGGGCCTGCTGTCGCTGCATGTCCGCGCGTTCAGCCCCGACGATGCCCAGGCCATCGCCCGCGCGGCGGTAGGCCATGGCGGGGCCATGATCAACGAGATGTCGACGGTCGCCCGCGAAGACACGCTGCGCTATGCCCGACAGGACGTGGCCGACGCCTGGGTGATGCTGAGCGCGGCGCGCGCGGCCTTGACCGAGTTTCGTGCCCGGACCCAGATCGTGGACCCGACGGCGGATGTCAGTGGCCAGATGGGCCTTCTCGACAGCCTGCAGGCGCAACTGGCCGATGAGATGATCCGGGCCGATCTTCTGGCCCAGAACTCGACCGCCGACGATCCGCGCACCGCCGCCGCGCGCCAGCGGATCGAGGTGATCGAGGCGCGCATTGCGGCAGAGCGGGCCAACCTGGGCGGGGGCCGCGACGGGGCGGATTATGCGACCGTCATCGACGAATACGAACGTCTGAACGCCGACCTCACCTTCAGTTCCGAGACCTATGCCGCCGCGCGCGCGGCCTTGGAAACCGCACGGGCCGAGGCGCGGCGTCAGACCCGCTATCTGGCCCAGCACATCCAGCCCACCCTGGCCGAGCGTTCCACTGCGCCCGATCCCCTGACCGTGCTGGGCGTGTTCGGTCTGTTCCTGACCCTGATCTGGGGGGCGGGGGCCTTGGTCGTGGCCAGCCTGCGCGACCGGTTGTGACAGCGGTTGTCCTCGACCGGGTCTGGGCCGCGCACCGGGCCAAGGGCCAGCGCGTGCCGATCCTCAACGGTGCAAGTCTGGAGATTCCGTCGGGCCGGGCCATTGCCCTTCTGGGCCGCAACGGGGCCGGAAAATCCAGCCTAATGCGCCTGATCGCGGGCGCGATGCAGGCCGAGTCCGGTCAGATCCACCGCTACGGTCGGATCTCCTGGCCGGTGGGCCACGCGGGCAGCTTCCACGGCGATCTCACTGGGGCGCAAAACGTGCGCTTCGTGGCGCGGGCCTATGGGATCGATGCCTCTGCGCTCGTGGATTTCGTCACCCGGTTCTCCGAACTCGGCGCCTTGATGCGCCTGCCGTTCCGGGGATACTCGTCGGGCATGCGCGCGCGGCTGGCCTTTGCCACCTCCATGGGCGTGCCGTTTGACACCTACCTCGTGGACGAGGTGACAAGCGTGGGCGACGCCGCGTTTCGCGCCCGGTCCGAAGCGATGCTGCGCGATCGGCTGTCGCGTGCGGGTGCGATCATCGTCTCGCACGCACTGGAGCATCTGGAACAGCTGTGTTCGGCGGGGATCGTCATCGAGAACGGCACCCTGACCTGGCACGACACTGTTAGGGACGCCATCAATCACCACCGCGCGGTGATGGGGATCCTGCCGCCTGCCGCGGCCTCTGCAAGGCCCGCGCTGCACCCGGTCCCCGATCCCGCGGCGTAATCCAGGCCCATCACCCAACTCCGCAAGATTTGTGATGCCGGCCTGTGCGATGCACAGTCATGAATGCACCACGGGGGTGCGCGGAGGACGGCATGGCCCACAGCTATGAGGCGCGGCTATTGCGGGTGTTGGATCACATCCACGCCCATCCTGACGGCGATCTGTCGCTCGATGCGTTGGCCGATGTCGCAGCCATGTCGCGGTTTCACTGGCACCGTGTCTTTCATGGCATGACGGGCGAAACGCTCGCCCAGGCCGTGCGGCGCGTGCGGATGTATCGCGCCGCAGGCTGGCTGGTCCAGACGGACTTGTCAGTGGCCGAGATCGCCAGGCGGGTGGGCCACGCCAACACCGCGAGCTTTGGCCGGGTCTTCCGCGACGCCTTCGGCATGTCCCCCGGTGCATTCAGAACCCGCGGCGAGTTGCGCCCGCCGCTTCTGAAGCAAAGAGAAGGAGATCTGCCCATGTTCGCAGTCGACATATCCGACCACCCCGCCCGCACACTGGCCGTGCTGCCCCACCAGGGCGCCTATCTGGAAATCGGAGGGGTGTTTGAGAAGCTCGGCGCCCTGTTTTCCACCCGCAATCTGTGGGGCCACGCGCGGGGGATGCTGGGGGTTTACTACGATGATCCCAATGCCGTGGCTGAGGCTGATCTGCGCAGCCATGCCGGGGTGATCCTGGATGGTCCGGTCGCATTAGAGGCGCCGCTCGAGCCGCTGGATCTGCCGGCGGGGCGCTATGCGGTGATGCACTACAAAGGGCCTTATACGGGGCTGAAGGCGGCCTATGACTATCTCTATGGCGAGTGGTTGCCCAAGTCAGGCGAAGAGGTGGGGGATCATCCGCCCATCGAGATCTATCTCAATTCGCCGCAGGAGGTGGCGCCGGAGGACTTGCTGACGGATGTGTGTGTGCCGTTGGCGTGAGCGAAGGCCGCCGTATGGGTTCGCCCGGAACAAGCCGAAGGCGCCGGGCGAGCGCCTGCCCGTTCCGGCGGGCTGGCGCTAAGGCCATCGTCACGCTCAGACTTTTGCGAAGATGTGCCGTGCTGCCATAAATCACCTTCGCGATCTGTTGCGGCGCCGTCCCACGGGCAGGCGCTCGCCCGGCTCGGCTCAGCCGCTGATCATCTCCGCCTGCCGCACGATCACTTCCGCTTGCCGGATTGACGCCAGATCCACGAGCCGCCCCTTATAGACTGCCGCCCCTGCGCCATCGCGCTTGGCCTGTTCCATGGCTTCCAGGATTTCCCGCGCCTCGGTCACTTGCGCTTCTGACGGCGTGAACACCTCATTGGCCAGCGCCACCTGCTTGGGGTGGATCGCCCATTTGCCGACCATGCCGAGGGTCGCTGACCGCAACGCCTGCGCGCGGAACCCATCGTCATCCGAGAAATCGCCAAACGGCCCGTCGACCGGCAAGACACCATGCGTCCGACACGCCGCGACGATAGCGGTCTGCGCCCAGTGCCAGGGGTCTGACCAGTATTTCTCACCCTCGCGGTGCATGTAGTAATTTTCCTGCGTCCCCCCGATGCCTGTCGTCTGCATCCCCATGGACGCCGCAAAATCTGCGGCCCCCAGGCTCATCGCCTGCAGACGCGGGCTGGCGGCGGCGATCTCTTCCACATGGGCGATGCCGGCGGCGGTCTCGATAATCACCTCCAGGCTGATCGGCTTGGTGCGCCCCTTTGCAGCCTCGACCGCGGTCACAAGCGCGTCGACCGCATAGATATCGGCCGCGTTGCCCACCTTGGGGATCATGATCTGATCCACCCGGTCGCTGGCGTTCTCAAGCAGTTCCACCACATCGGCATACCAATAGGGCGTATCAAGCCCGTTGATCCGCACGCTCAGATACTTCGTCCCCCAGTCGATGTCGCCAATCGCCTGAATGATGTTCTTGCGCGCTTCTGGCTTGTCATCTGGTGCCACGCTGTCTTCCAGATCGAGGTTGATGACATCCGCCGCGCTGCCCGCCATCTTCTCAAAAATCGCCGGGCGTGAGCCGGGGCCGAACAGCTGGCAACGGTTCGGGCGGGCAGGGGCGGCGGGTTGGACGCGGAAGGACATGGGCAATCTCGGCAATGATGTTTCGTTTTGTCTGGGCTGGGCCTTAGATTATTGCCCATGATGCTGCAAGTGCATTTCGCGGGTGCAGAAAGCCAGCGTTTGCTCTGTTCCGTGCGTAAGAACCGGGGATTGTCGATGAATTTTGCTCGAATTTGCAGCGATGGCGAAGAATCGTGCGCGCATCGCCCGCCGGGGGCCGAAAAACAACAAGCAATTCCGGCGCCTAGCTGGCAAACGGCTTAGCGGAGGCTGCCAATGATCAAAACACCGTACCTATTGTTTCTGGGCGACGCGCCCGACCAGCTGGCCGCGAAGGTCGCCCAAGGCATTCGCGACTGGCACCCCCAGGCCTGCGTGGGCCAGTTGCGCCTGCCCGGCTGCCAGGCCGATGTGGGCCTGCCAGATATGACCTTGGCGGAGGCACGCGCCGCTGGGGCCGAGACGCTGGTGATCGGCGTGGCGAACCGTGGTGGCGTTATTTCCGATCTGTGGAAGGCGGAATTGCACACCGCGCTCGAACAGGGATTTGATCTGGCGAGCGGTCTGCACAACCTGTTGCGCGACGAGGCCGATCTGGTCCGCACGGCTCAGGCCCATGGGCGGGTTCTGCACGACGTGCGGGTGCCCACGGTGGACTACCCCATCGCCAACGGCAAACGCCGCAGCGGCAAGCGGTGCCTCGCGGTAGGAACGGACTGCTCGGTGGGCAAGATGTATACCGCGCTTGCCATGGACCGCACGATGCGTGAGCGCGGGATGAAAGCGACGTTCCGGGCCACTGGGCAGACCGGCATTTTGATCACCGGCGATGGCGTGCCGCTGGATGCGGTAATCGCCGATTTCATGGCCGGATCGGTTGAATGGCTGACACCCGACAATGACGCCGATCACTGGGACCTCATCGAAGGGCAGGGGAGCTTGTTCCATGCCTCCTATTCCGGCGTGACCATGGCGCTGATCCATGGTGGTCAGCCCGACGCCCTGATCCTCAGCCATGAGCCCACGCGCACCCATATGCGAGGCCTCCCGGACTATAGTCTGCCCTCGCTCGAGGCGTTGCGCGACACCGCGCTGCCGCTCGCGCAGATCGTGAACCCGGGCTGTAAGGTGGTGGCCGTGTCGGTGAACACCAAGGCGATGGGCGAGGATGAGGCGCTGAGCTACCTCGCCGATGTGGAACAGCGCATGGGCCTGCCGACGGTTGATCCGTTCCGGCAGGGGGCGGATCGCCTTGTCGATGCGCTGGACGCAGTGTGAGAGGGCGGATGCCTCCGGCGGGGATATTTGGGGACCAAAGACGGGGCCGGGCATGCGCCTGACCGTCACGCGGGATACCTATCAGCTGGCCGAGGCCTTCACCATCTCGCGCGGGTCGCGGACGGAGGCGCAGGTGCTGACGGTTTGCGCCGAAGATGGGGACCATCGCGGGTGGGGCGAATGCGTGCCTTACGCAAGGTATGGCGAGACGTTGGAGAGTGTGACGGCCCAGATCGAGGGGCTGCCCGAGGGGATTGACAGCGCCGCCTTGCAGGATGCGTTGCCACCGGGGGCCGCGCGCAATGCCGTCGACTGCGCGCTCTGGGATCTGGAAGCGAAGCGAGCGGGTGTGCGGGTCTGGGACCTGGCGGGTCTGGCCGCACCGGGGCCAGAGATCACGGCCTTTACCCTGTCGCTCGATACGCCTGACAACATGCGGGCCGCGGCCGCGCGCCATGCCCATCGCCCGCTTCTGAAGATCAAGCTCGGCACCGCCGATGACATGCCCCGCCTGGAAGCGGTGCGGGCGGGTGCGCCAAAGGCCCGGATCATCGTCGATGCCAATGAGGGGTGGACGGCAGAGGTCTATTCCGACCTCGCGCCGCATCTCGTGCGGCTGGGTGTCGATCTGGTGGAACAGCCCTTGCCCGCGGGCGATGACGGGATGCTGGCCGAGATCGCGCGGCCCCTTCCTGTCTGCGCCGATGAAAGCTGCCACGACCGGGCCTCTCTGCCGGGGCTTGGGGCCAAGTACGACATGGTGAACATCAAGCTCGACAAGACCGGCGGTCTGACCGAGGCACTGGCGTTAAAGGCGGCGGCCCTGGCCGAAGGGTACGGCATCATGGTCGGCTGCATGGTGGGGTCATCGCTGGCCATGGCCCCAGCGGTTTTGCTGGCGCAGGGTGCGACGGTCACGGATCTTGACGGGCCGCTCCTACTGGCCGAAGACCGCGCGGAGCCGCTGGTCTATGATGAGCAGGGCGTTCATCCGCCCGCTGCTGGGCTTTGGGGATAGGAGAGACGCGATGAGCCGCATCGTCTATGTCAACGGAGAGTACCTGCCCGAAGAAGAGGCCACCGTGTCGATCTTTGACCGTGGGTTCCTCTTTGCCGATGGCGTCTACGAGGTGACCAGTGTCCTGGGCGGTAAGCTGATCGACTTCGAAGGCCATGCCAAACGCCTGGAACGCTCGCTGGGCGAGTTGGAGATGGCGCACCCGGTGACCAAGGATGAGTTGCTGGCGATCCACCGTGAGCTCGTGGCACGCAACCAGATCGAGGACGGCCTGGTCTATCTGCAGGTTACCCGCGGCCCGGCGGATCGGGACTTTGCCTTTCCCGAGGACGCGGCCCCCACGCTCATCCTGTTCACCCAGGCCAAGCCGGGGCTGGCCGACAGCCCGGCCTCAAAAGCAGGGATCAAGGTGATCTCGATCCCTGACATCCGCTGGGGCCGGCGCGATATCAAGACGGTGCAACTGCTCTATCCCGCCATGGGAAAGATGGCGGCCAAGAAGGCCGGCGCAGACGATGCCTGGATGATCGAGGATGGGCATGTGACCGAAGGCACCTCGAACAACGCCTATATCGTGAAAGGGCGCAAGATCATCACCCGGCATCTGGGCAATGAGATCCTGCACGGAATCACCCGCGCCGCCGTTCTGCGGTTCGCGCGGGAGGCACAGATGGAGGTCGAAGAACGCGCCTTCACCATTGAGGAAGCGAAAGGAGCGGATGAGGCGTTCGTCACCTCTGCCTCGACCTTCGTGATGCCGGTGGTTGAAATCGATGGCGCGGCGCTGGGCGATGGTACGCCGGGGCCCGTGGCGCAGCGGCTGCGCGAGGTTTACATTGACGAGAGCCGCAAGGCGGCCGTGTAGGGGGCAAGCCCCTAGATCATCGCAACGTTGACGTTGGTGGGTGTAGTCGTCAGCCCTTCCAGCACCGCATAGACCGTGCCATCCACCAGAACCTCGACACGGTCGGGCCCGGTCAGGGTGTTGAAGGACAGATCCGCATTGCTGAGCGGTGTGGTGAACGTCGCGCTGTCAAATTCCAGCGTCAGGGTCTCGGTCGCATCGATGTAGTCGGTGATCGTGATCGGGTCTTCGCCCGTCTCGTCGAACCGGCCAAAGAAGGTGTCGTCACGTTCACCGCCCGTCAACTCGTCGCCATCGTCCCCGATCAGGGTATCCATGCCGAACCCGCCAAACAACTCATCGGGCGTGTTGTCGCCGGTGTTATCGACGGCGTTGATCGTATCCGCGCCTTCTTCACCGAAGAGCTCGTTCATGCCGAACCGATCGAGGAGTTGGTCATTGCCGCCGCCGCCACGGATCAGATCGTTGCCGCCATCCTGTGGGATCCCCGCCAGATCGACGCCGATGGACTGATCAGGCCCGTCTTCGAGGAAGATACGGTCATCGCCCGGGCCGCCTTGCACGTTATCCGCACCGCCACCGCCGAACACGGTATCCTCGCCTTCACCCGCATTCGCGGTATCCGACCCGATGCCAAGAAACAGCTGATCGTTGCCGCCCAGCGCATTGACGATGTCATCGCCTGCGCCGGCTTCGATCCGGTCGGCGTCGGCAGTGCCGGTGATCACATCATTGCCCGCGTTCGCAGGTGGCGGGCTGTCATCGCCGTCATCGTCACCCCCGACCAGGCCAATAACGAGGCCAAGCCCCAAGAGGGCCGAAAGTAGAATGAGTTCCATTACCGCCTGCCTGCAATTTTTCTTTTGTTGTTGGCGGAACGGTGCAGCGCCGGCGCGGCACTGTCAAGAATCACTGGGTTGGTGGCACCTATCTGTCGCCCAAAAGCACACCGCGGAGCGAGTTTCTGCCACCGACGATGGACCGTGCCATGGCGCGCTTTTCGCTGTGGCTGCGGTTGCTGTGGAACAGGGAATAGAGCGCGTTGATCTGGCCCGTGCGCAGGGTGTCTGTGTCGACTCGGATCTGATGGCGTTTCAGATCGCGCGCCACCGATGGCTCCAGCTGTTCGCGCGTGGTGGCCGCAGCGGGGCCCGCGAGGGCCAGCACCAGGGCCGCGGCCAGGGCGTGGCGCGGTGTCATCCCTGCCGCGCCTCGGCTTTGCGGATCACGGATTTGAGCTTGCGGCGCGTATCCAAGAAGCGTTTTTCGGGCGAGGCCATGATGAGATACAATTGGGCGGCCTCGGACGTGGTGAGCCGCGAGACATCTGTTTCCAACTGGAAGAACCTCAGGTCACGGTCGATCTCGGCCAGGAACTGCGGGTCGGGATCGGCCGACGCGGGCGCGGCGATTGCCATGGCAACGGCCAGCGCGAGGGCGGGTATGCGGGCATGTGTCATGGACCTAGAGGGTAGGAAGCCCCACCGCACCCGGCAAATCACGATTTCGCCGGTCAGTCATGCGCCTTGGGTGCGGCGGCAAAGGCGGCCTGTTGTTCCGGCGTTGCCTCAGTCTGATATTTGGCCTTCCACTCGTCATAAGGCATCCCATAGACGGCTTCGCGCCCGTCTTCCTTCGACATCTCGATCCCACGTTCGGCGGCAGCCTCCTGATACCAGCGGCTGAGGCAGTTTCGGCAGAACCCCGTCAGCGTCATCATGTCGATGTTCTGGACATCGGTCCGCTCGCCCAGATGCGCCAGCAGGCGGCGAAAGGCGGCGGCTTCCAGTTCGGTGCGGGTTTGGTCGTCCATCAAGGCCTCCGTCGGTTTTGTCACAGATGGGCATCTTTGCGCGCCGCGTCCAGTAGGGGGGCCAGACGTTCCGCACAGGCGCGTTGCTGTTCTTCCGTCTCGATCAGGTCGTGCCGGATCTCGATCAGGGCATTGGGGCGACCGGGGATCAGCGCGTGTCGATCCACCGCATCGCCCGGCAGGTGCCCGGCATAGGGTTGGTTTTCCCCGATGCAAAGGTCGGGCTCTGCCTTTAGCCGGTCGATCAGGGGGCGGGACAGGCGCTGGTCGTCGGCAAAGAGGATCCCCACATGCCAGGGCCGGGTCGCGCGACCGTTCAGGCGGGGGGTGAAGCTGTGGACCGCCACGATGACCGTGTCGTCGACCGCGCCCGCCAGATCGGCATAGGCGGCGTGATAGGGGCGATAGTAGCGCTCCAGCCGCCGTTCCCGTTCGGCGGCGTCGATATGGCGGTTTCCCGGAACGATCGTATGATCATAGACCTTCATGATCAGCGTCGGATCGTCTTCGCCCCGGTTGGGGTCGATCACCAGCCGCGAAAATGTGCCCAGGATCGCGCGGGCCTGCAGGGCATCGGCCAAATGCCCGGCCACCCCCGCCGCGCCCACATCATAGGCGATATGCCGGGCCATCTGTTCGGGCGGCAGGCCGAGCGAGCCACCATCGATCTCAAGCGGCACCCGGTTTGACGCGTGATCACAGGCAATCAGCCATGGGCTGCGGCGATCCTGGCCGATTATCTCGAACGCCGCATCTGTCATCGCGATGTCATCACGCTCCGTAACCGTGTCGCAGGGTGTCTGCGCAATGTGCCGTTGTCACCGTTAGCGTTATCAGTCATACGTGTCGCGGGGCGCGGCAAGCGGCAGACCAGTGGGGAATAGGGCAGAATGAGACGCCTTCGCAACGTCAAGATCGTCGCAACTTTGGGGCCGGCATCCAGCGATTACGATACCATCCGGGCCCTGTTCGAAGCCGGGGCAGATGTGTTCCGCCTGAACATGAGCCATGGTGAGCATTCCGAGATCGAGGAACGCCACCGCATCATCCGCCAGGTCGAGAAAGACACCGAACGCCCCATTGCCATTCTGGCCGACTTGCAGGGCCCGAAACTGCGCCTGGGCACCTTTGCGAATGGGGCCGAAGACATCGAGATCGGCCAGGCCTTCCGTCTGGACCTTGATCCCGCTGAGGGCGATGCAACCCGCGTCTGCCTGCCCCATCGCGAGATTTTTGAGGCGCTGGAACCCGGTGCATCGCTTCTGGTGAATGACGGAAAGATCCGCCTCAAGGTTAAAGACTGCGGTGCGGATTACGCCAATTGCACGGTCGTTGTGGGTGGCACGATCTCGAACCGCAAGGGTGTAAACGTGCCCGACGTGGTGCTACCACTGGCCGCGCTCTCTGAAAAAGACCGCAAGGACCTGGAGTTTGTCTGCCAGCTGGGCGTTGACTGGCTGGCACTGTCCTTTGTCCAGCGTGCCGCCGACGTGACCGAAGCGCGCGAACTGGCGGACGGGCGTGCGGCGATCCTGTCGAAGATTGAAAAACCCGCAGCCGTCGCGGCCTTTGACGAGATCCTGGGTGTCTCTGACGGGATCATGGTGGCGCGCGGGGATCTGGGGGTGGAACTGCCTGTCCAGAACGTACCGCCCATCCAGAAACGTCTTGTCCGTAAATGCCGGGCTGCGGCCAAGCCGGTGATCGTGGCCACACAGATGCTGGAATCCATGATCGAGAGCCCGATGCCCACCCGGGCCGAGGTGTCAGACGTGGCCGCTGCGATCTATGAAGGCACCGATGCGGTGATGTTGTCTGCGGAATCCGCGGCGGGCGCCTATCCGGTCGAGGCGGTGACGACGATGAACGCCGTCGCGATGGAGGTCGAAAGCGATCCCACCTATCTGGATGTGACGGCGGCCAGCCGGGGCGGCAAGCGCGAAACCACCGCCGACGGTATCGTCGTTGCCGCGCGCGAAATCGCAGAGACAACTGATATCAAGGCGATCTGCTGTTTCTCGCAGTCGGGCACGACCGCCCGTCTGATTGCCCGCGAACGACCCAGCAAACCCATCATCGCGATGACGCATCTGCGCGGCACCGCCCGCAAGCTGGTGCTGACCTGGGGCCTGCACTGGGTCATCGTGTCCGAGCTTGAGCGCTTTAAACAGGCGGTGGTCAACTCGGCCCGCGCCGCCCGCGCGGATGAGTTCGCTGATGCCGACGATCAGATCCTGGTGGTGGCCGGTGTGCCGTTCAACGTGCCGGGATCCACGAACATCCTCCGCGTCGCGCCGTGCGAGGAAAGATTGATTTATTCCACCGATCCCGAGTAGGAGAGGGTCCAGAGGGCAGTTGAAGAGGCCGGTTTGGACCCAGACCTGTTAATCGTGATCGGCACGCTTTGCGTGATCGGGGCCTGTGCGCTCACCATATCGGCGTTCTCCTCTTCCGACCGCAGCTTTCGCCCTGTTATCCTGTTGTTGTTCCTGGGCTTTGGCTGCATCGGCTATGCCGTCCAGACCAGCGCGATCGGCTATACCATGGCCGATATCCCGGCGATCTTCATGCGCACGTTCCAGGGCCTGTTCTAACGCGCACGTCCCCCCCTTGCCAGACCGGGCGCCCGCCCGTATACGACGCGGCCTGAGAGTCGTGCGGCCGGCCCAAGTGGCATGCCGAGTCGCGCGTAAACCGACCGATAGGAGACGGAAATGCCCAAGATGAAGACAAAATCAAGCGCCAAGAAGCGCTTTAAGGTGACGGCGACCGGCAAGGTTGTCAGCGCCCAGGCCGGCAAGCGCCACGGCATGATCAAGCGCACGCGCAAGTTCATCCGCACCGCCCGCGGCACCACCACCCTCAGCGCCCCTGACGCGAAAATCGTCAAGGGCTACATGCCCTACGACCGCTAAGGAGGATCGGATATGTCGAGAGTTACCTCCGGTAAGGTCACCCACGCCCGCCACAAGAAAGTCATCAAGGCCGCCAAAGGCTATTATGGCCGCCGCTCGAATGCGTTCCGCACCGCGACGCAGGCCGTGGACAAGGCCAACCAATACGCCACGCGCGACCGCAAGAACCGCAAGCGCAACTTCCGTGCGCTGTGGATCCAGCGGATCAACGCCGCCGTGCGCGCCCATGACGAAGCGCTGACCTATTCGCGGTTCATTAACGGTCTGTCGCTGGCCGGGATCGAGGTGGATCGCAAGGTCCTGGCCGATCTCGCCGTGAATGAGCCCGAGGCGTTTACCGCGATTGTTGACAAGGCGAAGGCGGCGCTGGCCTAAGCGCCACACCGACCAAGACCAAGCAAAGGCCGGCCCCTGCGCCGGCCTTTTTTGTTTGAACGCTTGATTTGGTGCGCCAATCCGAACATCGTCCCTAGGGAGTACACGCCGCCAAAGGGCACACCACATGGTTGAACCAGACGTTCCGATAGCCAAAGAGAGCCTCGCGCGGTTTCTCCTTAGCGCTGTGAAGCTTGGCGGGACGCAAGATCAGTTTCACAGCACGATCATGGAACCTTTCGGCGGCGGTCTTGCTGGCGCCACTGAGCCGATGCCTATTCCAGGCCCGTCTGACACCATACGCAGATTGGAAAACCGTACTTTCACTCGCGGCGCTGAGTGGATGCCCATCCCCGGCCCTTCTGGCGCCGTGCGCAGATTGGACAACCGCACCATTGTAGATCAGGCCCTCGCATCAGAATTCAAACAAAAGGGGCTAGTCGTTGACGGTGGGCGTGCAGACGTTCCTGAAGCCCCGAGGCTCGTCAGCAATCTTGGCTATCTCAGACGGGTTATGGACATGGCCACCGCGAGTGATCTGGGTGGCATCCCGCTTTTCCGGGACGAGAACGTGAAGGGGGACGTGCTGCCGCTTTATGACTTTACCGACCCGGGCAACATTGCGGACCTCACCAAACGGTCAGAGATCTCATTGCCAGACGGCTTCGGTGTCAGCCTTGACGCAACCGAGGCCACCCTCCTGAAAGCCGCAATGAAGGCAGACCCGCGTATCGAGATTGAGGCGGACACGGAAAAGGCCATGCTTGGCGTCTTTCGCCTCTACGCCGCCAACATCGAAGAGGTCGCCAAACTGCAGTTTGGCTCACCACCACCACCAACACTGCCACCTTCGGCACCGCCGCCACCTTCTGCGCCACCGCCACCTGGGCATGTGCTGCTGACGTTCGATGCAAAGCGCGGGGGTATTTCAGTCGGCTATCGCCCTCATGCGGTCAAAAAAACGCTGACACCCATGCCCCGCATCACGGATTCCAACGGCCGGACTACTGGGGTCGTCCACACCGGGATCTATGCCTTCGGCACTCCGGACCTCAATAGACCCCATGGTGTCGAAGACCCGCGCCCACTTGGGGTGTGGTCCTATCAAACCCATCTTTCGACCAATGCGTTTTGATGTCTGACTTGCCGAGCCTGGAAGACATTCTGGCGGATACCTTGCAAAACCCCGATCAGTTCGGGGAATTTGCGTTGCAGGCTGGGGCGCTAACCGCCGCAGCGGCCCTTATACACCTTGTGATCAAGCTGTGGAGCGGACGGGGCGGGATTGGCCCCCATGTTCAAGACTGGGCGCACGTGCAGCGCGCATTTTCCGTGATATGCATTGCCGCCGTTCTGGTCTTCGCAGCTTTCGAGAATGGGTCCGAACCAAGCGGGCTGAACCTGCTGCGCATCGCCGGTTGGTCTTTAACGGTCGCCGTTGCAGGTTTGCTTGTCTGGTTGACCTTCGCCAGCCACCTCGTGATCAAGCCCAAAGAATGGTCGGGTCCAAAGCAGATTGTGGTTGGGCCTTGGATAACGCGAGAGGCGGCGGCCTATCGAAAAGAGCATGACACACGCAACCGCGTAGACTTACTCGCAGGCCATGGAAATCGGGAAGAAGATGTTGATCGGGTGTGGTCGCGGACGTCTCAGGGCGTTGGGAAGGTTCTCGTCTTCATAACCGCAGTGGCCATAAATATCGGCGGTCCGACAACCCTCACTGCTTTGGCATTCAATATGATGGACCTCCGCGTGAAAGAAGAGCTCAGCGCGGATGGCGCGGTGAAACTTGTCCGCTTGCCATCCCATTTTGTTTTTGCGACGGGCGAATACGAACTTGCCGACATGAATGCCTCGGCCCTTGAGGCCGAAATCGAAAACATCGTTGCGTTCCAGCCGTCCCGCATTGAAGTGCACGGGCATGCCGATGGCGAAGGCGACGACCCCGACAATCTGCTGCTGTCCCAGAGGCGCGCAGCATCGGTGCTTTTATGGCTTCAGGATCAGCCGGCGCTTGCAAACATCATGATGTCGTCGGTCGGCCATGGTGAAAGTGCGCTGAGATTTGAGGAGGAAGGCCTGTCCGGATACGACCTTGCCAAGGCGCGCCGTGGCAATCGTCGGGTTGAATTGATCTTGTACCGCGAATAGCCGCAAACTCCTCTGAGCATGGTCTAGAGGGCAAAGGCCAGTCTATTTCGTTGGGGATTCCCAGCCCCTGAATTCCTGCTAAACTGCCCGTAAAAGAACAGGCGAGCACAATGGCCAATATCAGCGAGCTTCACTATTCGAATGCCTATTCGAATGCGTCAGGCGTGTCGGAGTTTCTGGAGGTCACGCTTCTGCCGGGTGAGGATCCGGCGGATTTCACAGTAGCTTTCTATCAGGCCGACGGGTCTTTCGGCATCGCGATCCCACTGAATGATCCCGACGTGATCGTCACCACCGATCCAGGCACCGGGCGGGGGTACTATCAGATCAGCGAAGATGACTTCCCCATCCTTTTAACCGATCCCGATGGCGGCGGGTCGACGAACTATGAAGCCTACGCCCTGGTCGATACCTCGACCGTGCCGGGCACAGTGGTGAACTTCTTCGACATCGGCGGGGGGACGCAGAACATCACCGCCAGCGGTGGTCCGGCAGATGGGGCGACGTCCACAAATATCCCCGTGCCGACCGGGCCCAACGCGGCGACCTATTCCATCCAGTTTCTGCCTGGCGATCCCGGTACGCCGATCTATGAGCCGCTGACCGAAGGCGGTCCAGTGGTGTGCTTCCGCGCAGGCACGTTGATCGACACGCCCGCTGGTGCGCGCGCGGTCGAAACGCTGGGCATTGGGGATGCCGTAACCCTGGAGTCAGGAGAGGCGGCGCAGATCCGCTGGTCCGCGCATCGCCACATCCCAGCGGGTGACATCCGCCGCCACCGCAACCTCCGGCCGGTTTGCATCGCAGCCGGCAGTCTCGGGCCGAACCAGCCCGCACAAGACCTCTGGGTGTCGCAACAGCACCGGTTTCTGGTGCGCGGGCCCATTGCGGAACGCGTGTTCGGCGAAGCGTCCGTCTTGGTCCGCGCTCGGGATATGACGGCCCTGCCGGGGGTGACGATCTCGGACCGTGTGGAGCCGGTGGATTACCACCACTTCGCGATCCCCAGCCACGGCTGTGTCATCGCCAACGGTGCGGTGGCCGAAACGCTCTATCCCGGCCCCATGGCGCTGGCTGCCCTCACGGCTGAGGCACGCGCCGAACTGGTGGCGATGTTCGGCGATGACGAACTGGCCCGCCTACGCCAGCGCGCGCCGATCCCACCGGTCGCGGGCCGTCGCGCGCGGCGCATGATCGAACGCCACGCCGCCAACAACAAACCCCTGGTGATGCGCGGCTGAGCCCCGCCCGGTTGCATTCGCGCGCCCCCATGGCTAGGGGAAGCGGGACGCAGATAAAGGGCGCCCGCGATGGACGATCTCCGCGACAAATACCTTGGCCTGATTGCCGGAGCCGATGATGAATCGGCGCTCGAAGACCTGCGCGTGGCCGCAGTGGGCAAGAAGGGCGAGATCAGTCTGAAGATGCGCGAGTTGGGCAAGATGTCGCCCGAGGAACGGCAGGTGGCCGGGCCTGCGCTGAATGCGCTGAAAGATGAGATCAACGCCGCGCTGACCGCCAAGAAATCGGCGCTGGCCGATGCCGCCTTGGACGAACGCTTGAAAGGCGAATGGCTCGACGTGACGCTGCCCGCGCGGGGCCGCCGGATGGGCACAATCCACCCCGTCAGCCAGGTCACTGAGGAGGTCACCGCGATCTTCGCCGACATGGGATTCGCTGTAGCCGAGGGTCCCCAGGTCGAAAGCGATTGGCACAATTTCGACGCGCTGAATATCCCCGATCACCACCCCGCGCGGGGCGAGATGGACACGTTCTATATGCACCGCGCCGAGGGCGACAATCGCCCGCCCCACGTGCTACGCACCCATACCTCGCCCGTTCAGATCCGCTCGATGGAGCTGCAGGGTGCGCCGTTGCGCGTGATCTGCCCCGGCCGCGTCTACCGCGCGGATTACGACCAGACGCATACGCCCATGTTCCACCAGGTCGAGGGGCTGGCGATCGACACCGACATCTCGATGGCCAACCTCAAATGGGTGCTGGAAGAGTTCGTGAAGGCGTACTTCGAGGTCGACAACGTCGACCTCCGTTTCCGCGCCTCACACTTCCCCTTTACCGAACCGTCGGCGGAGGTCGATATCCGCTGTTCCTGGGAGGGCGGGCAGTTGAAGGTGGGTGAAGGCGATGACTGGCTGGAGATCCTTGGGTCCGGGATGGTCCACCCCAAGGTGCTGGAGGCCGGAAACATCGACCCGACCGTCTATCAGGGCTTTGCTTTTGGCATGGGCATCGACCGGATTGCGATGCTGAAATACGGGATCCCGGATCTGCGGGCGTTCTTTGACAGCGATCTGCGGTGGCTCAGGCACTACGGGTTTAGTGCGTTGGATCAGCCGACGTTGCAGGGGGGGCTGAGTCGGTGACTCAAACCACAACTGCTTGTCAAAATGTCTGTGAAGATGCTGGTTGGGCGTTGTCAGCGCTTGAAGCAGTTGCGCCAGCAATAGTCGGGGGGCTCATTGCTCTATACATCGCTACGCATGTGTATCAGAGGCAACGACAGATAGACTCTGAAAAGGACATAATGGCGGAGAGGCGGGAAGTCCTACGCCAATTCTTTTCAAGCGTAGCGGTACTGCACAGCGAATTAAGGGCGGCAGCATACAGAGGAGATGATTGGCTGGGTCACCTGGCTCAAGCCGAAGTTGCGCTGCACAAATCATACCAGCACATGGAGATGTTGGCGTTCACCGAGCCTGCTGAGACAATTGAGGCATGTCGAACTTACATGCTCTCGCTATTAGCGTTCCGGGCACATGTAAGGAACTACCGCGCAGGTATAGGACTCAAGCCCGGATACAAAGATATGGGGTCGGTCGCAGACGTATTAGGCAAGGTTCTTGATTGTCGAGAGCGCGCCCTAATCCAGGCGCGAGAAACAGTTCTTGAAGACGATATACCAGAGCGGGAGCGTGCCCTAAGTCCATTATTCTTCCGCATGAATCTTCACGAAGAATTCCAGGATCAGCCCAAAATGAACCCTGATGAGTTCAATGCAGCTTTGGCACAGGAAATGAAAGCCGCAAGAAAATGAAATTCACCCTCTCCTGGCTCAAAACCCATCTCGACACCACCGCCAGCGTGGATGAGATCGCCGAGACGCTGACCGACCTCGGGCTTGAGGTCGAAGGCATCGAAAACCCGCTGGAGCGGCTGAAGGACTTTACCATTGCTAAGGTGCTCACCGCCGAAAAGCACCCTGATGCCGACCGCCTCAAGGTCTGTCAGGTCGCCACCGATCAGGGCGAGAAGCAGATCATCTGCGGCGCCCCCAATGCGCGGGCGGGGATTACGGTCGTCGTGGCGCATCCCGGCGTCTATGTGCCCGGCATCGACACCACCATCGGCGTCGGCAAGATCCGCGGGATCGAGAGCCATGGGATGATGGCCTCGGAGCGCGAGATGGAATTGAGCGATGCCCATGACGGCATCATCGAACTGCCCTCGGGCGAGGTGGGCGACCGCTTCGTCGACTGGCTGGCCGAGAACGACCCCGCCAAGGCCGACCCGGTGATCGAAATCGCGATCACCCCGAACCGGCAGGACGCGCTGGGCGTCCACGGCATCGCGCGGGATCTGGCGGCAAGGGGCATCGGCACGCTGAAACCCCTCGATATCGCACCTGTGCCGGGCACGTTCGAAAGCCCGATCAAGGTAACGATCGATGATGAGGTGAAGACGCTCGGCTGCCCCCACTTCACCGGGCGCGTCATTCGCGGCGTGAAGAACGGCCCGTCGCCCCAATGGCTGCAGGATCGGCTGAAGGCCATCGGCCTGCGTCCGATCTCGGCGCTGGTCGATATCACCAACTTCTTCACCTTTGACCAGAACCGCCCGCTGCACGTGTTCGACGCCGATATCGGCAAGGGCGATCTGCGTATCCATCCGGCGCAGGGTGGCGAGACGATCATGGCGCTCGATGACAAGGAATACACCTTCCAGCCGGGCATGATGGTGATCTCGGACTACAACGGGCCGGAAAGCATCGCGGGTGTGATGGGCGGCGCGCATTCGGGCTGTACCGAGGAGACAGTGAATGTCTTCCTCGAAAGCGCCTATTGGGATCCGGTGACGATCGCCCGGACGGGCCGCGCGCTGAAGATCAACTCGGACGCCAAGTACCGGTTTGAGCGCGGCGTCGACCCTGCGCATACGTTGCCGGGGCTGGAAGCCGCGACGGCGATGATCCTGGAGCTGTGCGGCGGCGAGGCGTCGGAGGTCGTGTCCGACGGCGCGCCGATCGACACGACGCGGTCCTATCGGCTGGACACGGCGCATGTGCAGTCGCTTGTGGGGATGGAAATCCCGGCGGCGGAGCAATGGCGCACGCTGGAAGCGCTGGGCTTTGCTGTCGACGGCGATTTTGTCACCCCACCCACCTGGCGGCATGACGTGCTGGGCGAGGCTGACCTTGTGGAGGAGGTCGCCCGCATCGCCTCTCTGACCAAGCTCAAGGCGCAACCGATGCCGCGCAAGACGGTGGGCGTGCCGAAGCCGATCCTGACCCCGCTACAACGCCGCGAGTCCATCGCCCGGCGCACGGCGGCGGCGCTGGGCTACAACGAATGCGTGACCTACAGCTTCATTGATGAGCCAACGGCGAAACTGTTCTCCGGCGGCGAAGACGCCACGCGCCTGGACAACCCCATCTCGTCCGAGATGAGCCATATGCGTCCGGCGATCCTGCCCGGTCTCCTGCAAGCCGCCGCCCGCAATCAGGCCCGCGGCTTCATGGACCTCGCGCTCTTCGAGGTCGGCCCCGCCTTCCACGGCGGCGAACCCGATGAACAGCACCTCCAGGTCTGCGGCATCCTCATCGGCCGCTCTGGCCCCAAGGACGTGCATGGAGAGGCGCGGCCGGTCGATGTCTATGACGCCAAGGCCGATGCCCAAGCGATCCTGTCGGCCATCGGTGCCCCCGCCAAGGCGCAGATCCTGCGCGGCGCCCGGGAGTGGTGGCACCCCGGTCGGCACGGGATGATCTGCCTTGGCCCGAAGAAGGTGCTGGGCGTCTTCGGCGAAATCCACCCGCGCATCCTGGCTGCGATGGACGTCAAAGGCCCCGCCGTGGGCTTCACCCTCTGGCCCGCCGAAATTCCCGCCGCCCGCGCCACCGGGGCCACCCGCCCCGCACTGACGCTCAACGATCTGCAGGCGGTCGAACGCGACTATGCCTTCGTCGTCGATACGAATGTCGAGGCGCTCAACGTGGTCAACGCCGCCGCCGGGGCCGACAAGGCGCTGATCGAGGATGTTCGCGTGTTCGACGAGTTCATTGGCGGATTGCTGGGCGAGGGCAAGAAATCGCTGGCGATCACTGTGCGGATGCAACCGACGGAGAAAACGCTGACCGAAAAGGATATCGAAGCGGTGTCGGCGAAGATTGTCGAAAAGGTCGGCAAGGCGACAGGCGGGACGCTGCGAGGTTAGGCGCTCCCATTCCAAAACGGCTGCCCGGCGGGCACCGCCGGGCAGCCCCCGAACCCCCCCCCGGGCGGGGGCTTTACCACCACCCGCGGTCGCGGGCTGCCCTCACCAAGTCGCGTTTCTTGAGGCACGCTAACAAAGGACCACCCCCATGACCCTCCAAGTCTATCTCTCCGGCGAAATCCACACCGATTGGCGTGAACAGATCACGGGAGGCGCGGCAGGCCTCGATGTAGCGTTCAACAGCCCCGTCACCGATCACGACGCGTCCGACGATTGCGGGGTCGTGATCCTGGGTGCCGAGGACAACAAGTACTGGCATGACCACAAGGGCGCGATGGTCAACGCAATCCGGACCCGAAAGGGGATCGCCGACGCCGATATCGTCGTCGTCCGCTTTGGCGAGAAGTACAAGCAATGGAATGCGGCGTTCGACGCGGGCTATGCCGCGGCCCTTGGCAAATCCATCATCGTCCTGAACCCGCCCGAGCATCAGCATGCGCTCAAAGAAGTCCACGCCGCCGCGCTCGCCGTGGCTGAGGACCCGCGCCAGGTGGTGGAGATCCTGCGCTATGTCCTGACCGCGAAACTGCCTGGCTGACGCCGGGTCCGGGGGTGACAAAACGCGTCCGGGCGGGCAGTCAGGATGCATGACCCATTACACGCACCTTCTGGCCCCGCTCGATCTGGGCCATACCACGCTGAAAAACCGCGTTCTCATGGGCTCGATGCATACCGGGCTGGAGGAGACGAAGGATTGGAACCGCGTGGCGGAGTTCTATGCCGAGCGCGCGCGGGGTGGGGTGGGCCTGATGGTGACGGGGGGCATGGCGCCCAACCCCGAAGGCGGGGTGTTTCCGGGGGCGGCGGGGCTCTACACCGCTGACGACATCGCCAATCACCGGGTCGTCACGGACCGCGTGCATGACGCGGACGGCAAGATCGCGATGCAGATCCTGCATGCGGGGCGGTATGCTTACAGCCCCGATTGCGTGGCGCCCTCGGCCGTGAAATCCCCGATCTCGCCCTTCCCGCCAAAGGAACTCGACGAAGAGGGCATCGAGAAACAGATCGCCGACATCGCCATTGCCGCGGCCCGGGCGCGCGAGGCGGGCTATGACGGGGTCGAGGTGATGGGGTCCGAGGGGTATTTCCTCAACCAATTCCTCGTCACCCACACCAACCGCCGCGAAGATCGCTGGGGTGGCAGCTATGAGAACCGCATGCGCTTGCCGGTCGAGGTCGTCCGCCGGGTGCGCGCCGCGGTCGGCGACGATTTCATCGTGATCTACCGGCTCAGCATGATCGACCTTGTGCCCAACGGCTCGACCTGGGACGAGGTGGTGCAACTGGCCAACGCTATCGAAGGGGCCGGGGCCTCGATCCTCAACACCGGCATCGGCTGGCACGAGGCACGGATCCCGACCATCGCGACATCCGTCCCGCGCCGCGCCTTCACATGGGTCACCAAGAAGCTGATGGGCAGCGTCTCGATCCCCGTGATCACATCGAACCGCATCAACACGCCCGAGGTGGCCGAGGCTGTACTGGCCGATGGCTGCGCCGACATGGTGTCGATGGCGCGGCCCTTCCTTGCGGATGCAGACTTCGTCGCCAAAGCCGCCGAGGGCCGCGCGGGCGATATCGTCCCCTGCATCGCCTGCAACCAGGCCTGCCTAGATCATACCTTCTCTGGCAAGGTCAGTTCGTGCCTCGTGAACCCGCGCGCCTGTCATGAAACTAAACTTGTGATCACACCCGCCGGGGCCCCGAAATCCATCGCGGTTGTGGGCTCGGGTCCTGCGGGCCTGTCGGCGGCCCTGACGGCGGCCGAGCGCGGGCACAGCGTCACACTCTTTGACAAAGCGGATCAGATCGGCGGCCAGCTCAACATGGCCCGCCGCATTCCGGGCAAGGAAGAGTTTCACGGGCTGGTCGATTACTACGCCCGCGCTGTGGCTCAGGCCCCCATCGACCTGAGGTTGGGCACCGAAGCCACCGCCAACGACCTCACCGGGTTCGACGCCGTTGTCGTGGCCACCGGCGTTCTGCCCCGCGATCCGCATATTCCGGGCCAGGACGGCCCCAATGTGCTGAGCTACATCGATGTGTTGGCCAAAAAGGCCCCCGTGGGAGACCGCGTGGCGATCATTGGCGCAGGCGGGATCGGCTTCGATGTGGCCGAGTTCCTCGCAACCGACGACAGCCCCACCGAAAACCTGGAAGAGTGGCTGATTGAATGGGGCGTGGCCGATCCAGAGGCCCATCGCGGTGGGATCCGCCCCGAAGGCCCGAAACCGGCCAAACCCGCGCGCCAGATCACGCTTTTGCAGCGCAAGGCCGAAAAACTGGGCCGCCGCTTGGGCAAAACCACCGGCTGGATCCACCGCGCAGCGCTGCAGATGAAGGGCGTGCGGATGGTGGGCGGGGTGAATTACGAGCGCATTGACGAAAAGGGCCTGCACATCACCTATGGTAACGCGCGCGAACGCCCGGAAATCATCGAAGTCGACACCGTGGTTCTTTGCGCAGGGCAGGAGCCGGCCCGTGCCTTGGCTGATGATTTAACCGCCCGCGGCCAGACTGTTCACGTGATCGGTGGCGCAGATGTGGCCGCCGAATTGGATGCCAAGCGCGCGATTGACCAGGGAACCCGTCTTGCTTCAACCCTCTGAAACACATCTGAAATAAATCTCGCGAAAATCGTTAACCATCACATTTCACGCCTATTTTTCGCCTGTTTTGCGTTTCGCGGGTTCATACGATCCTGAAGATACCCCGGTATTGTCGGCCCCTGTCCCCATTGTCGCCCGATTTCGTTTCCATACGGAGGGCCGCTGGAGGGTAATGGTGAAGAAGGTTGTTAAATGGATCGTTTGACCGAAATGGAAGCCTTCGCAACGGTGGTGGACCAGGGGGGGTTCACCGATGCTGCCAAGAAAATGGGCATTTCAAAGTCCGCTGTTTCCAAACATGTATCATCGCTGGAGGCGCGTCTGGGGGCGCGGCTCCTTAATCGTACAACACGCCGCGTCAGCCCGACCGAGATTGGTCTGGCCTATTACGACCGCGCCCGCCGCGTCCTGAACGACGCCGGTGAAGCGGATGCGCTGGTCACCTCGATGCAATCGGCCCCTTCGGGCCTCTTGCGCATCTCGGTGGCCACGGATTTCGGCGTAAACCACCTGTCGCCGGTTCTGGGCGAATTCCTGCAGGAATTCCCTGACATCACGGTGAATATGGTGCTGAACAACCGCTATGTGGAGCTGATTTCCGAAGGCTTCGACATGGCGATCCGGATCGGAGAGCTGGAGGATTCGACGCTGCGCGCGCGCAAGCTGTGCGAAACCACCAAGCGGATGATCGCAAGCCCGGCCTATTTCGAACAATACGGGCGGCCTGCGAAGATCGACGATCTGAACGAACACAAGCTTCTGCATTACTCGAACCAGTCTTCGGGCAATGTGTGGAAGCTGACGGCACCGTCTGGTGAAAAGCGTCAGGTCCGCACCGCGGGCTGGCTGACGGTGAACGATGGTCAATCGCTTCTGAACGCGGCGATTTCCGGCCTGGGCATCGCCTATCTGCCAAGCTTCCTTTATGCGGATGCGCTGGCCGAGGGGCAGGTGGAAGAGGCAATCCCCGATCTGCCGGTGGAAAGCCAGGGCATCTATGCGGTTTACCCGCCGGGCCGGTTTACCCAGCCCAAGGTCCGCGCGTTCATCGACTTTCTTGTGCATTCCTTCGCCGAGAAGGGGCCCGATAGCTGGTAAGGCTGCGGGCCGGGGGCAAACACCTTGGACAGTGAAACGGGGCGTCGGTCGATCCGGCGCCCTTTTCCTTTGGGGGCGTTGCCCCCGACCCGGGCAGGTGCCCGGGCCTCCCCCAGGATATTTCGGGACCAAAGAGTTTTCAGTTGATCCGCACCACCTCGACCCGGCGGTTGAGCGCGCGGCCCTCGGGCGTGGCGTTGGGGGCGCGAGGCACGAGGTAGCCCACGCCCTCGGCCCGAAGCCTGCCCGGCGCAATCCCGTAGGTGTCAGTCAGCCGCACCACCACCGCTTGTGCTCGGCGACGCGACAAAAGAGTGTTCGCCTCCAGCGACCCTTGCGCATCGGTGTGCCCGACAAGGACGACACGCGCCGCAGGATCAGCGCGCAGGTACTGGGCCAGCTTTGTCACCGATGGAAACGTCGCATCATCCAGAAGCGCTGAGCCGGTGCGAAACACCAGCCCCTCAAGCACCGCGCGACCCGTGTCATTGAGGGCCGCCGCAAGGGGACCCGGGGCCGGGGTGGCGGCATCGGCGTCATCGTTGGCGGCGATGTCAGGCTGCTCAGGCACCGCGGCCGCGGGGGTGATGTGTGTCAGATGCAAAAACCCCGCTGTGGCCGATCGGCTGGCCACCAGGGCCACGCGCTCTTCCCCGCGTTCGGCGGCCAGATAGCGGTAGTCGCCCAGGTCCACGTGCATCTCTGGTTCGGGCAACAGATCCAGCGCATAGCGGAAATCGAACCCGCCACAGGTCGTGTCGGCACACTCATAGAGGATGCGAAAGCCCTCGGCCATCAGGCTCTCGCGCAAAGGCGACAATAGCTGGAGCGTGGTCAGGCTGGTCGCGGGTAGGATCCAGGCGTCCTGTTGCACCGCGCCTTCGGCCACGACGATGTCCAAGCGTCCATCCCGCCAAGGTGAGACGGCGATGGCATAGCTGTCAGCGGCGGAGGAGGCCGTGGCCGACAGCCGCGCATTGGGCGGCAGGTCAAGCTCCACCGCTTCCGCCGTTTGCGCGGCCAGTCCAAGCCCCAAGGCGAGCGCTGCCCTCATCGACCGCGGGTGTGGTAGTCGGGGTTGGGCACCATGCCGGTGGCCGAGGCGACGCGGTTCGACATGGCAAAGAAGCCCGCGACTGACGCGATGTCCCAGATATCGCGGTCGCTGAAGCCCGCGTCCCGCAGGGCCTGCCGGTCGGGCTCTTCTATGCGGGTGCTGTCGGTGGTGACCTTTTCGACAAAGATCAGCATCGCGCGTTGCCGGGCCTCGAGCGGGGCCACCCGCCAGTTCATCACCAGTGCCTCTCCGAGGGCCGGATCGCCCGGCAATTCCCGCACCGCGGCGCCATGGGCGACCTGGCAGTAATGGCAGCGGTTGATGGACGAGACCACGACGGCGATCATCTCACGCTCCAACTTTGTCAGGCCGCTGGGGGCCAGCATCAGATCGTTATAGAGCGCGGTGAAGGCGTTTAGTTTATCGATATCAAAGGCATAGGCCCGCAACACATTAGGGATCAGGCCCAGCTTTTCGGCGCAAAGATCAAAATACGCCGCCGTCTCTTCCGGCAGCGGATCGACCATCGGCAGGTCAAGCGCGGTGGGCGGGGTGTCATCGGTGCTCATGGCGTGTCGCCTGTCTTGATGCGGTAGTGATAGCGTCCGGCCACCTGCATTCCAAGCGCGCGGTAAAGCGCATTGGCCGCAGTGTTGGCCGTGGTCACCGCAAGGGCGAGATGCGTGGCCCCCTGACGCGCGGCCCAAACGCCGGCGGCGCGCATCATATTGCCCGCTGTGCCCTGTCGACGCATCGCCGGGCGCACCTCAACCGCGTGGACCATGGCACATCGACCATGCAAGCCCACAAATCCCGCACCCGCAGGCCGGTTCTGGCTGCGCCCGAAGATCAGCGTTTTCGGATCTGCAGCCCGGTCCATCACGGCCAGCCTGTCTGGCCCGATCCCACCCTCGGCCCAGATCTCGCGCATGATCGCCAGGGGCTCGGGCATCACGAAGGTCGACACAGGCGGTGGCGGGGTTGCCGCCAGCGTGTCGATGTCACAGCAATAGAGCGTGACCGGATCAATGACGCGATAGCCCGCCTCCGCCAGCATCGCGTCCAGCGCCTCGTCGCCCGCGCGTATCCAGAAGAGCGGCCCTTGCCCCAGCGCGGCCATGGCCGCCTCGGCCTGGGCAAGATCGTCCGGCGTCACAGCCACCTCCGCAGACGCTGCCGACACCCGCTTCCCGCCGCCTTGTCCGTCGCGGATGGCCCATGGCCCCACCCGCTGGATATGCGCCGCGGGCCAGGTCGCCTCGATTGCGGCGTAGAGATCGCGTGCCTCTGGTGCGCTCATGCCTCCTCGCTGGGAAACTGGGCGGCGAGCGCCGCCAATGCCCCGTCGACCGCTGCTTGATCGGTGCCGCGCACAACGATGTTGGCACCGTAAACCCCGTCGCGCAGAAAGGGATAGGATCCAAACGACAAGTCGGGATGCGCCTCAGCCAGCGCGCCCAAGGGCCCCGCGATATCCCCTTCGCCCCGGTTGATCCGGATCGTTGCCGAGATCAGCGGCGCACCGCCCGTCAGCGTGGGCAAGAGGCTCGCCACCATCGTCTGAAACACCTGCGGGACGCCGGCCATCACGTGCACATTGCCAAGCGTGAACCCGGGCGCGGCAGAGACCGGATTGTCGATCAGCGCAGCGCCTTCGGGGATCCGCGCCATCCGCAGACGCGCGGCGTTCAGCTCGATCCCCTGCGCGTCGTAATGCGCCTGCAACGCCACCCGCGCATCGTCGCGCACATCGATGGACACCCCCATCGCGCGGGCCACGCAATCGGCGGTGATATCATCATGGGTCGGCCCGATCCCGCCCGAAGTAAAGAGGTGATCGTAAGCCGCGCTGAGGGCCTGCGTGGCGGCCACGATCGCATCAGCCTCATCTGATACGATCCGCACCTCGCACAAATCGATGCCGTGGTCGGTCAGCGCACCGGCCAGATGGTGCATGTTGGCATCGCGCGTGCGGCCCGACAGGATCTCATCCCCGATGACCAGCATTGCCGCCGTTGGATTGGACATGACCCGCCCTCCTTGCCGCCTCAGTCGGGCCGGTATAGGTCGTCGGCCATGCGCTTTCCAACCCCCCTCGTGCCCGGCCGGCTGGTGCGCCGCTGGAACCGGTTTCTGAGCGAAGTCACGCTTGAGACGGGTGAGGTCGTGCGCGCCCATTGCCCCAACCCCGGCAGCATGATGGGACTGAAGGACCCGGGCCTGAAGGTGTGGCTGGAGCCGAATGACGACCCCAAGAAGAAGCTGAAATACGGTTGGCGACTGGTGGAGTTGGACAATGGCCATTGGTCGGGGATCGACACCGCCGTGCCGAACCGCGTGGTGAAGGAGGCACTGGAGGCGCGGCAGATCACTGAGTTGGCCGCCTACACCACCGTGCGCCCCGAAGTGGCCTATGGCGAAAAGAGCCGGGTGGATTTCCTGCTGACCGAGCCCGGTCTGCCCGACGCCTATGTCGAGGTGAAGAACGTCCATCTGTTGCGCCAGGGCAGCCTGGCCGAGTTTCCCGACAGCGTGACCACCCGCGGCGCGCGGCACCTGCGCGAATTGTCCGACATGGTCGCCCAGGGCCACCGCGCCATCATGGTCTACCTCGTGCAACGCACCGACTGCGCCACCTTCGCACTGGCTCGCGATCTGGACCCCGGCTATGGCGCGGCGTTCGATCTTGCGCGCGCGGCAGGCGTCGAAATGCTCTGTTATGGCACCCGGGTCACGCCTGAGGGCGTCTGGCTGGACCGCGCCTTGGAGATCACGGAAGGTTGAGGTACTGGCGCAATGCCCGCGCCTGCCCTATTTAGGGCGTGAGGGTGAATTCGGAGACCCGGTTTGGACGACAAGACCCACGGCCGTCTGACTAAAGACGGCATACGCATCTACGAGCCTTTGGACTTCGCCGGCATGCACAAGGCCGGCGGCTTGGCTGCGCGTATCCTGGACGATGTCGCCCCCCACGTCTTCCCCGGCCAGACCACGGGCGAGCTTGACCGGATCATCACCCGCAAGGTGGAAGAGGCGGGCGCGACCTCGGCCACGATCGGCTACAAGGGCTATCAGCACGCCAGCTGCATCAGCGTGAACCACGTCGTCTGCCACGGCATTCCGGGCGAAAAGATCCTCAAAGACGGCGATATCCTGAACATCGACGTAACCGTGATCGTCGATGGGTGGTATGGTGATACCAGCCGGATGTATGTCGCAGGCAAGCTCAGCCGCAAGGCCGAACGCCTGATCCAGGTCACGCATGATGCGCTGTTCAAGGGGATCGAGGCGGTGCGGCCCGGCAAGACCTTTGGCGATATCGGCGCGGCCATCCAAGCCTATGTCGAGACCAACCGCATGTCGGTGGTGCGTGATTTCTGCGGCCACGGCCTGGGCCGGGTGTTCCACGCGCCCCCCAATGTCCTGCACTATGGCCGTGCGGGCACGGGGGCTGTGCTGGAAGAAGGCATGTTCTTCACGATCGAGCCGATGGTGAACCTGGGCCGGCCTGAGACCAAGGTGCTGGCCGATGACTGGACCGCGGTGACCCGCGACAAGTCGCTGTCGGCGCAGTTTGAGCATTCGGTTGGTGTGACGGCGGATGGGGTTGAGATCTTTACCCTGTCGCCAGCAGGCAAGTTCCACCCGACTTGGGGGTAGGTTGGCAAGCGGTGCTAACCGCAGCAAACGCACTTGGCCCCATCCTTTAGCCTCACATAAAGCGCCGCGACAGCGAATTTAATCGACGTCCGGCCATTCGTCGCCTTCATAACGGCATACAAAATCGTAGTGAAAAGAGGCATAAGGACTGCCTGAGATCTCTTTGCCGTCGACGCAGAGTGTCATTTTTCCCGAGGTCGTGCCCCAATCCAGAAAACTTGCAAGGTCATGGATCGCCGCCATGCGCGCATCTTCGATCAAATGAGCGATGATTTCTCGGTCTCCGTGTTCCATAGACGCAAGCAAGGCACGCGCCGCCACGTCCTGCTCACTCAAAAGCGCCACATCTTGTGGTTCAGTGGGCTCATCAGAACGTACTCGATCCGCCGTAACGTTTATACCAGCATACTCAACGAATTGGTCGATCAACCACTTGTAATGTGAGTGTTGTTCCAAAGGATGCTCCAAAAAAGCGAAGCAGAAGCCAGTTTGGTGGCCTAGTCCCGCAACTCCGGCAACTGCGGCTGAGGCAGCTCCTCCCCCTGCGCGCGCCGCCATTCGATCAGGATTTCCGGCACACCACCGCGATAGGCGTGGATGTCACCCATCAGGGCCCAGCTTGTTCGGGGCGGGCGTTTGGGGGCCGTCTCGTCTTCGGCCCATTCCGCGGTGAGAGGCGTTTGTGCAAACATGGCCTGATCCTAGCCGACCCAAACGCCCCTGTCAGCCATGGCGCAGAAACGTGAGCACAGATTGGCCGTATTGCCGGCTGTCGACCACCACAAACCCCTCCGGTGCGCTTTGCACCGTGTTCTCTTCCCACACCACCAGCACATCCGGTGCCAGCCACCCGCCCGTCTCTGCCGAGACCAGCGCCTTTTGCCCCAACTGCTTGCCATAGGGCGGATCCATAAACACCAGATCGAACTTTGCTTGCGACCAGCGGCCCAGCGTCGTCGCGTCATGGCGCAACAGACGCACCCGGTCGCCCGCGCCCGTGCGCTTGATATTTTGGGTGATCAAATCCGCTGCACGCCCGTTTTCCACCAGATAAGCGAGGTCCGCCCCCCGCGACAGCGCCTCAAGCCCCAGCGCGCCCGTGCCGGCGAAGAGATCCAGCACCCGCGCGCCCTTCACGGGATGCGCGACAGCGCCATGGGCCAGGAGGTTGAACATATTCTCCCGCACTCGGTCGGTGGTGGGCCGCAGATGCCCACCCGGATCGCCCGCTGCGACGGCGGCCAGCGTCCGCCCGCGCCACTCGCCGCCCACGATCCTCATGGCGTCAAGAGCGCCTTGAGATTGGTCGCAGGGTCCGCGACCGCCGCCGCATCGGGGGAGTATCCGTTTTCGATCATGCGTTTGCCGATCATATAGCCGCGCGGATCGTTCATGGCATCGACCGACAGAAGGGTCGCGCCGGCATAGTACCAATGGCTGACGCTGCCCTCCCGGTCGCCGGGGCGCACCACGATCCGGTCATATCCGGTATTCAGCCCCGCGATCTGCAGCTTCACATCGTACTGATCCGACCAGAACCACGGGTGCGGATCGTAGGGCGTGTCGGCGCCTAGAATGTTGTCCGCCACCGCCTCGGCCTGGTCGATGGCGTTCTGCACGCTCTCCAGCCGAATCCGATCGCCCCGCCAGGGGAACGACGCACAGTCGCCCGCCGCCCAGATCGCCGGATCGGAGGTGCGGCCCATCGCATCCACCGCGATCCCGTTGTCAATCGTCAGCCCCGCCGCCTCGGCCAGATCAGTCGCAGGCGCGATGCCCACGCCGACGATCACCAGATCACACTCCAACGTACTGCCGCCGGAAAGCTCCGCCCCCGCGACCCGACCATCCGCCTCGGTCAATCGGGCCAACCCAACGCCTTCGCGCAGGTCGACGCCATGCCGTCCGTGCAGGTCGCGAAAGTAATCCGCCGTTTCCGGCGCAGCCACCCGTTGCAAAATCCGCTCTGCCATCTCAACCAGCACCACCGACACGCCGCGCTGCGCCGCCACTGCTGCGGCCTCCAGCCCGATGTACCCGCCGCCCACGATCAGGGCCCGCGCGCCGTCGGTCATCGCCGGGGCCATCGTGTCTATGTCCTCAATCGTTCGCACCACATGCACACCGGCCAGATCACCGCCAATCGCCGTGGGCAAACGGCGCGGCACCGATCCGGTGGCCAGGATCAGGCTGTCATATGCATAGGCCCGGCCACCCGCGATCACACGGGCCCCCGCCCGGTCGATCTCGGTTACCGCCGCCCCCGTAACTAGCGCGATGTCGTTCTCGGCATAATACGCCGCAGGCCGCAGATAGAGGCGTTCTTTCTCCATCTCGCCCATCAGGTATTTCTTCGACAAAGGCGGGCGCTGGTAGGGTGGATCGGGTTCCTCCCCGATCAATGTCACCGCGCCGTCATAGCCGCCGCTGCGCAGCCGTGCCACCGCCGAAGCCCCGGCCTGACCGCCACCGATCACCACGATGCCCGCCATTTTTCGCCCCCTCTAGTGGCCGCCCGTCCGGCGCTACCCTATATCGTGCGGCGAATGGATAACAATCAATGAAGGACATGGGATATGGCGATTGGTGTGGGTGACAAACTCCCGGCGGCGGAGCTTCTGAGGATCGGCGCAGACGGGCCGGAAACCGTCGCGATGCCGGATTATGTGGCCGGTCGCAAAGTGGTGATCTTCGCTCTGCCAGGGGCCTACACCGGCACCTGCACCACCTCGCACGTCCCAAGCTTCATGCGCGTCATAGACGATCTCAAGGACAAGGGCGTGGACGAGGTGATTTGCGTCTCCGTCAACGATCCGTTTGTGATGGAGGCCTGGGGCGCATCGACCGGCGCGGCGAAGGCAGGCATCACCTTCCTGGCCGATGCCAGCGGCACGTTCACCAAGGGCATGGACCGGGTTTTGGATGCGCCCGCGGTGGGCCTGCATGGCCGGTCACTGCGCTATGCGATGGTGGTCGAGGATGGGGTTGTCACCCTCATCAATGACGATGAAAACCCCGGTGTCTGCGACGTCTCGGGCGGCGAGGCGGTGTTGGCCGCACTCTAAGCCTCGACATTCACGATGGTGCGGGTGGGGAAGGGGATCTCGATCCCGCCCGCATCGAACGCTTCCTTCACCGCGCGGGTCATATCCGTCTTGAAATCCCAGAAATGCGTGCTGTCGCACCAGACGCGCACGGTGAAATCCACCGATGAGGCACCGAGGTTGGTGACCTGCACAAACGGCGCCGGAAACGGGTGCGCCCGTGTGTCGGACATGATCGTATCGCGAATGATCGCCTCCGCCCGGGCCAGATCGGTGCCGTAGCTCACGCCAAACACCCATTCCGCCCGGCGCGTGTCGTATTGCGAATAGTTCGTGATCACATTCCCCCAGACCTGACTGTTTGGGATGATGATCTGCACGTTCTCGATCGACGCGAGTTCCACGAAATTCAGCGTGATGTCCTTCACCGTGCCCATCTTGCCGCCCACTTCGACGAAATCGCCCACACCGATGGGCCGGAAAAACACGATCATCACACCGGCGGCCACATTTGATAGCGTGCCCTGCAAGGCCAGGCCAATCGCCAGACCCGCCGCACCGATCAGCGCGACAAAGGACGTGGTCTGCACCCCGAACGTGTTCAAAACGAACAACGCCGCAAAGACCAGCACCGCATAGCGCACGATATTGCCCAGGAAGTTGAACAGCGTGACATCCAGCTGCTCATGCGCCGCGCCCAGCGCCCGGATCCGCCGCTTGAGCCACCCGCCCAGCACGAACCCTGCAAACAGGATGACAATCGCGGCCAGCACATTGCCCAGCATCACCGCCAGAAAATCGACCGTCAGCATTTCGCCAAGGGTTACCCCGGCGATCTCATAGCTCAGAATGTCTTCGATCATCCGGCCGCTTTGTCCATCGCACGGGCAAGTTTCAGGTCCAGCTCGGACAGACCATCCACGTCATGGGTCGTCAGCAACACCTCGACCGTGCGGTAGACATTCGACCATTCGGGGTGGTGGTTCAGCTTTTCGGCACGGATCGCCATCTGGCTCATCCAGCCGAAGGCTTCGACGAAGTCCTCGAACTGAAACGTTTTCGTCAGCGCGTCGCGGCCCGCATCATGCGCCCAGCCAGCCTTGGTCATCTCGTCGAGCGCTGCTTTGTGCGCCTCGGGGCTCAGTTTCTCTGCCATTCGTCCTCCGATGTGACCCGCTTGAAGGGGCCGTAGCTCGTCAAAACCTCGATCTCTTCATCCACTGCCTGACGTTCGCCTTCAAGATATTGTTCGACGGCGCTGGCAAATCCTTCATCCGCGATCCAGTGCAGCGAATGGGTGGCCACGGGCAGATAGCCGCGTGCGAGCTTGTGTGCCCCTTGCGCCCCGGCCTCCACCGTCGCCAGCCCATGGGCGATGGCATAGTCGATCGCCTGATAATAACACGCCTCGAAATGCAGGCAGGGATGATCCTCCACCGCGCCCCAGTACCGGCCATAAAGCGTATTGCGCCCGATGAAGTTCAGCGCCCCGGCAATCGGCCGCCCGTTCCGCATCGCCGTCACCAACAGCATGTCGTCGCGCAACACCTCCTGCGCGCGGTCGAAAAACGCACGCGTCAGGTACGGCGTCCCCCACTTCCGCGCGCCGGTGTCTTGATAGAACACCCAAAACTCATCCCAGTGATGCGGCTCGATCTGATCGCCGGTCAGCTGCACGATCTCCCCGCCAAAGCCCTGCGCCGTGGCCCGTTCCTTGCGGATGTTCTTGCGCTTGCGGGAGGAGAGTGAGGCGAGGAACGCATCGAAATCCGCATACTCACGGTTCTCCCAGTGAAACTGTTGCGACGTGCGGTGCATCAGTCCCATTGCCGCGCCCGCCTTCGCCTCATCTTCCGTGCAAAAGGTAATATGCAGCGAGGACAGCCGGTTTTCCGCCGCCACATGCACCGCGCCCTGAACCAGCGCCGATTGCGCCTTCACCCCGTGCCCCGGCCGCACCAGCAGCCGCCGCCCGGTTGCGGGCGTGAACGGCACCGCCATCTGCAGCTTGGGATAATACCGCCCACCCGCGCGCTCATAGGCATGGGCCCAGTTGTGGTCGAAGATATACTCGCCCTGGCTGTGCCCCTTGGCGTAAAGCGGCGCGACCCCGATCACGTGACCCTCTTCGCGGGCCACGAGATGCCGCGGCTGCCAGCCAGTGCCCGTACCCACCGACCGGCTGTCTTCCAGCGCTTTGAGGAACCGATAGGTCGTGAACGGGTCATTGGGCCGCCCGCCATCCGCGGCCTCGGGCGCCGCGCAGGCATCCCAATCGCCCGCGTCGATGTCGTTCAGCGAGCCGATGGCCTCGATCTCGATCCGGGTTTCACTCATGGGGATGCCTGTGGTTACGCCGTTCTACTTGGCCCCGGGGGCTGCGGCGTCAAGCCGGGACATAACCTTCGAACGTGATCTGATCGGCGACCTCGCGCGCATCGTGTTCCTGTTCGGCGGACCGGACTGTCCAGCATAGGATTGGCACGCCTGCCGCCTTCAGTCGCGTCACCGCCGGGTTGCTCAGATCATTGCGATCGTGGCTGACGAAAGCTGCGCCCGCCCGCTTAAAGTCCGTGATCCCGGCCAACGCGGCCCGCCGCGCCTCGCTCAACCCAGCATACTCCGCCTCCGCAAAATCGCAGGTCGTCAACCCCCGGCACACATCCGGTGCCAGATCGCGCATCGCCGCCGTGCTGTGGGGGTTGAACGACATCACCGCCAGCGGCCCGTCATACCACGCGATATCCCGCGCCACGGCCTCTTCCAGCGCACCGATATCCGGCCCCAAACCCCCATCCTGATCCTTGATCTCGATGAGCAGTGGCACCCGCCCCGCGATCTCATCGAGGCACGCCGCCAGCGTGGGCACCTGCGCCGTCCCGCCCAACAGCCGCGCGTCTTGCAAAGCCGCCGACGTCTGCGCCCGCACCGGCCCGGCGCCGCCCGTCAACCGCTCAAGATCATGGTCATGAAACACCATCGCCCGCCCATCCGATGACAGCTGGACGTCCACCTCGATCCCATAGCCTATCGCACAGGCCGCCCGGATCGCGGGGAGAGAGTTCTCGGGACAGGCCCCGGTGCCGTCATGCAGCGCGCGATGCGCAAAAGGCCGGTCCAGAAAGCCCGGTGGCAGGGGCGGGATCATGAGATCTCGAATATCCCCTCGACCTCAACCGCCACCCCAAAGGGAAGGGAGGCCGCGCTGACCGCAGATCTTGCGTGTTTCCCCCGCTCCCCCAGCGCTGCCACCATGAAATCCGACGCCCCGTTGATCACCTTCGGCTGATCGGTGAACTCCAGCGTCGAATTGACGAACCCCACCAGCTTCACCACCCGCACCAAACGTTCGATATCGCCCTCACACGCCGCTTTCACCTGAGTCAGCAGGCTGATCGCACAGACTTTGGCCGCTTCCGCCCCGGCCTCGGCCTCCATGTCATGGCCCAGTTTCCCGGTAATGAACCCATCCGGCCCCACAGGGACCTGGCCCGAGACATGCAACAGGTTGCCGGTGCGCACGAAGGGGACGTAATTCGCCAGGGGGGCCGTCGCCTCGGGCAATGTGATCCCCATCTCTGCCAGCTTTTGCTCAATTCCCATCAAAAACCCCGCCCCTTTTTTCTGCGCGCCCGGAGACGCTACAAGGACCGTGATGGGGAGAAAACCCCGTAAAACAGGCGGTTTCTGCGGACACCACGCGATCCGGCCCATGCGCGCAAAATCGCCAATGTTTCGTGCAGGCCACAATCACAAGATCACACAATGGTCAGCATTAGGAATTACAGTCCATATCGCTATGTGGTAGCCAGAGCAGTATTAAATCAGACCGATGATCCGGCGACCCTACATGATATCTCGACTTACCAAGGTGCTTCTTGTCGTCCTCGTGGGCGCGCTGGCGGCCTGTACAACACCTGACCAACCCGTCGAAGTGTTTGATCCCTATGAGAAAACCAATCGCAAGATCCATGGTTTCAACAAGGGGCTCGACCGGGCCTTGGTGCGGCCCACATCCACTGCCTATGGCGTTGTCCTGCCCCAGCCGGTCCGCCGTGGGGTGTCAAACTTTGCCAACAACATCGACACCCCGCGCTTTATCGTGAACGACATCGCGCAGGGTAACATCGGCGATGCCGGGCATAATTTCATGAGGTTCATGGTGAACTCCACCCTGGGCCTCGCCGGTCTGTTCGATCCCGCAACGTCCTTTGGCCTGGAAACCCGCCGCACGGGCTTTGGAGAAACGCTCCATGTCTGGGGCGCACAGGAAGGCGCTTATATCGAACTTCCGGTCTTTGGCCCGTCGAACGAACGCGATGCGGTCGGCACCGTGGTCGATTTCATCTCGAACCCGATCAGCGGTGTGATCGATGCCAGCGACGACTGGATCCCCCCCACCGCCAACGTCATGGACAGGGTCGGCGACCGCTACGAATTTGCCGATACGATCGACAGCCTGCTTTATGAAAGCGAAGACAGCTATATCTCGGCGCGGATCCTCTACATCCAGAACCGCCGGTTTGAGCTGGGCCGCGCCGACGGGCAGGAAGAATTTGATCCCTTCGCCGAATTTGATGACGACGACCCTTTTGCAGACGCCATGGACGACCCATTTGCTGAGTTTGATGAGGAGTGATCCCATGAACAGACGTGACTTCATGATCGCAACCGCCGCAGGCACCGTTGCGCTAGCTGCTGGCCCCGTGCGGGCGCAAGCCGCGCAGGCCGAACAGCTTGTGACCGCCGCGGTCAACGACATCAGCCGGTCGATCAATTCCGGCAAGACAGGCCGTGCGCTCTACGGCGATTTCGAAGCGATCTTCGAACGCTACGGCGACGTGCCCTTCAGCGCCCAAGGCGTCATGGGTCGTCCCTGGCGTGAAATGTCAGGTCAGCAGCGCCGGCAGTTCGCCGAAGCGCTCAAGATCTATCTGGCGCGCAAATACGGCCGCCGCTTCCGCGAGTTTCAGGGGGCCGAGATCACCGTGCGCGGCACGCGTGAGATCCGCCGCGGCGTGGAGGTGCAGACCACCGCCAACCTGCGCGGCTCCGCCCCGTTCGAGGTGCTGTTCCGCGTGCGTGAGGTGAACGGGCAGCCCAAATTCTACGACATCGTGATCGAAGGCATCAGCCTTGTGGTCACTGAACGCGCGGAAATCGGCGCCAAGCTCGACGCGCGGCGCGGCGATTTCGACGCGCTGATCGCGGACTTGCGGGCGTCGGCCTAACGTGTTTCCGGCATCCTTTTGAACATGGATCGTCTTTTGCGTTCGAGCCGCAGGCGAGAGGCAGCGAAAGGCGATTCCTAAAAGGCCGGAAATGTTCGTACAGTACTTCCTTCCCGGGCGGAGCAAATCAGTTCCGCCCGAAAATCGTCTCCAGCACATCGATCAACAACTGCTCCGTCGCCGACGGACCCTGTCGTTGCCGCTGGTCCTGACGCCGATCCTGCGCCACCACACGGGGCTGTTCCGGCACCGTCATCGGCAACGCCCGTGTGGGCAGCCCTTCATGCACCCGCACCATCGTCTCACGCCAGATCTCCGACGGCAGACCGCCCCCGGTGACCCCGGTCAAGGGTGTGTTGTCGTCATAGCCCATCCAGACACCGGCCACATAATCTGCCGTGAAGCCCAGAAACCACGCATCCCGCGCTGCCTGGGTCGTGCCCGTCTTTCCCGCCGCAGGCCGATCAGGCAGGGCCGCACGTGATCCCGTGCCCCCGTTCACCACCTGCGCCATCATATAGGTCAGCTGTCGCGCCGCCCCGTCTGAGATCACGCGTTCGCCCATCCCGCCTTCCTGGCCAATGAGCGGCGCGTCATCCCCCTTAATCCGCAACTCGGTCAGCCCGTAGGGCGTCACCGACGATCCACCGTTCAGAATGCCCGCAAACGCCCCCGTCATCTCCAGAAGCGTGGACTCCGACACCCCCAGCGCTAGCGCCGGCCCATCCGCCAGGTCTGACCGGATGCCAAACCCTTCCGCCACCGCCCGCACGTTTTCGCGCCCAACCCCCTCGGACACCCGAACGGCAGGGATGTTCAACGAATGCTTCAGCGCATCGGTCAACGTCACAGGCCCGTAAAACTCATTGGTATAGTTCCGCGGTGTCCACGGCCCCGAACCCGGCACGTCCAGCGTGATCGGTTCATCCACCACCACGTCATTGGGCCCGTACCCCAGATCGAGCGCTGCGGCATAGATAAACGGCTTAAACGCCGACCCCGTTTGCCGCTGCGCCTGGATCGCGCGGTTGAATTGGCCTGCCACGCCCTGGAACTTGCGCCCGCCCACCATGGCCCGCACCGCGCCATCCGCGCTCATCACCACGATCGCGGCCTGCGCCTCGCTGCCCGGTCGCACCTTGGTCTCGAACACGAACCGCAGCGCCTCTTCCGCCGCGGTCTGAATGCGCTGGTCAAAGGTCGTGCGCACGATCACGTCTTCGGTCGTGTCCCGCGTCAGATAGGCAGGCCCCTGATCCATCACCCAATCCGCGAAATACCCGCCCGCGCGCCGCTCTGCCGCCGCTGACAGGCGCGCAGGGTTCGATCGCGCCTCACTCGCCGCCGACGCACTCAAGAACCCTTGGGTCTCCATCAACCCGATGATCAGGTTCGCCCGGTTCTGCGCCCGCTCCAGGTTCGCTGTGGGCGCAAAGCGTGACGGCGCCACCAAAAGCCCCGCCAGCATCGCCCCTTCCGCCGGGCTGACCTCAGCCGCGGACTTGCCGAAATACCGCTGCGCCGCCGCCTCGAACCCCCGCGACCCGGCCCCCAGGTACGCGCGGTTGAGGTAGATCGTCAGGATCTCATCCTTGGTATACCGCGCCTCCAGCGCCATGGCATAGACCGCTTCCTTGGCCTTGCGCACCAGCGTGGTGCGCCGGCAATCGGCCTCATACTCGGCCTCGGTCATGCCCGACGCCGGATCGTAGGGATTGCCCAGGCACAACAGCTTCGCCGTCTGCTGCGTGATCGTCGACCCACCATGCCCCGACAAAGGCCCGCGCCCTTCGCGCAGGTTGATCCGGATCGCGCTGGCAATCCCACGCGGGCTGATCCCGAAATGGCGATAGAACCGTTTATCCTCGGTCGCGATGATCGCGTTCTTCAGATCGGGCAATACGGTTTGCGCCGTGATCTGCCCGCCGAACTGTTCGCCCCGCCAGGCGAAGACTTGGTTGTCGCGGTCAAGCAGCGTCACAGACCCCCGCGCCCGCGCGTCCAGAAGCGCATTGGCGGGCGGCAGGCCAACTGCATAGTAGGCCACCAGAACGGCCAGCGCGACGGCCCCCAGAATCGCCCCGCGCAGCGCAAACCACCACACCACACGGGCCACCACCCGAAACGGCCACAGGATCACGCGCAGAATCGGGTTTGCCGGCCGCGCGGCCGGTTTCGCCTTGGTCGCACGCTTGCGTGTTTTCGGTGCCGCCTTGGGTTTTGCCGGTGTTTTATAACGTTTCTCGGCCACCAACGGCGGCCGCTTCCCACGGTTTTCGCTCATGAACCCCTGTATGCGTTTGCCTGCCCGGTTTTTTGTCAAATTACCCTGCACATAAGCGGTTGGGCACCCGCGAAACAGCCTGCGGCGATTTTTCTTTTGCCTAGTTTTTAAACATTGATGTCGAATTGTGCAAAAATTGTGCAACAAGCCCGCGAATGCAGCCACGATTCCTCTGACGCGTTCTTGAGTTCCGGGGCCCTTCCGATCCTTTTTGCCCCCGTGGAATTGCGGGGGCAGTCCTCGCGTTGCGGAAGGGGATGCAAGTGAAACTCATCATTGCAGCGATCAAGCCGTTCAAGCTCGAAGAGGTGCGCGAAGCGCTCACCTCGATCGGGGTGCGCGGCATGATGGTGACCGAGATCAAGGGCTTCGGCTCACAATCGGGACACACGGAAATCTATCGCGGTGCCGAGTATGCGGTGAATTTTGTGCCGAAAGTAAAGCTCGAGATCGTGGTGGCCGAAAGCATGGCCGATCAGGTCGTCGAGACGATTTCGACCACGGCCAAGACCGACAAGATCGGCGATGGCAAAATCTTTGTCTTGGATGTGGAAAGCGCCATGCGCGTTCGCACCGGCGAAACCAACGCAGACGCGCTCTAGGCGACACGGGTTAAGGGGACTCTCTGAAATGAAACTCTCAAGACTACTTCTTGCAACAGCGGTACTTGCCGCCGTGCCAACCCTGGGCATCGCCCAGGAAGAGGCACCCGGGTTCGACGAAATCGGCCCCTACATCATGACAACCCTGCTGTTCTGCATGGCGGGTTTCCTTGTGTTCTTCATGGCTTGTGGGTTCGCCATGCTGGAAGGCGGCCTGGTGCGTTCCAAGAATGTGACCATGCAGATGACCAAGAACATCGCGCTCTACTCGGTCGCGGCCATCATGTACTGGCTGATCGGGTTCAACCTGATGTATCCGGGCGATTTCAACGGCTATGTGGGCTCGTTCTTCGTCCCAACCGTGCTCGATCCCGTGGGTGTCGCAGCGGCTGATGCGGCGCTTGACTACGCCTCGGTCGGCTCGGACTTCTTCTTCCAGCTGGTGTTCGTTGCTGCCACCGCTTCGATCGTGTCAGGTGCCTTGGCCGAACGTATCAAACTGTGGCCGTTCCTGATCTTCGTCGTGGTTCTGACCGGTGTCATGTACCCCATCTCGGGCTCGTGGCAGTGGGGCGGCGGCTGGCTGTCTGAAATGGGCTTCTCTGATTTTGCTGGTTCAACGGTCGTTCACTCCGTCGGTGGCTGGGCAGCCCTTGCCGGTGCCATCATTCTCGGACCGCGTCTGGGCAAGTACAAAGACGGTCAGGTTCACCCGATGCCCGGCTCGAACCTCGCCCTTGCCACACTCGGGACGTTCATCCTGTGGCTCGGTTGGTTCGGCTTCAATGGCGGCTCGCAGCTGGCCATGGGCACCGTGGGTGATGTCTCTGACGTGAGCCGGATCTTTGCCAACACCAACATGGCCGCGGCCGCCGGTGCGGTAACCGCGCTGATCCTGACACAGGTCCTCTACAAAAAGCCGGACCTGACCATGGTGCTGAACGGCGCGCTGGCGGGCCTTGTGTCCATCACTGCCGAACCTCTGGCGCCGTCGCTCTTCGGTGCGCTCTGGATCGGTGCGATTGGCGGTGTGATCGTGGTCTTCACAGTTCCGATGCTCGACAAGTTCAAGATCGACGACGTTGTCGGCGCCATCCCGGTGCACCTCTTCGCAGGCATCTGGGGCACCATCGCGGTGATCTTTTACAACTCCGACGCAAGCCTCGTGACGCAGCTCACAGGGATCGTCGCCTATGGTGTCTTCACCTTTGTCGCCAGCCTAATCGTCTGGATCATCCTGAAGGGTGTGATGGGGATCCGCGTCGGCGAAGAGGAAGAGCTTGCCGGCCTCGATGTCTCGGAAATGGGCATGGAAGCATATCCCGACTTTTCGAAAGGCTGATCTCCCTTCCTGTCAGTCTTCAAACCTGGCCCGGGCGCTCGCGCCCGGGTTTTTTTATGCGCTCCGCTCAGGGGATATTTGAGGACCAAAGAAAGGTCTTTGGTCGGGAAATATCCCGGGGGAGGCCCGAAGGGCCGGGGGCAGAGCCCCTTTTGGGTGGGTTAGACGCCTGCCGCGACGATGGCTTCGGCCAGGATCGGGACGGTTCGGGCATTGATCCCGGCGATGTTCAGCCGCGAGTCGCCAACCATGTAGATCCCGTGATCCTCGCGCATCGCCGTCACCTGATCGGGCGTCGCGCCCAGGCGTGAGAACATGCCCCGGTGATCGGCCAGGAAGTCGAACTTGTCCGAGTTCGTGCGCTGGCGCAGCTCACCGGCCAGGGTCTCCCGCAGCGTCAGCATGCCTGTCCGCACCTCTTCCAGCTCTGCCTGCCAATCGGCGCGCAGCGCGGGATCGGTCAGGATCATCGTCACCAGCCGTGCGCCATGGTCGGGCGGGAAAGAATAGTTCTGGCGGTTAAGGAAGGCGAGGTTGTTCTGGGTCACGCCCGCTACCTCCGCCGTTTCCGACAGGCCCATCAGGATCCCCGTGCGTTCGCGATAGATCCCGAAGTTCTTGGAACAACTCGCCGCGATCAGCATCTCCGGCAGGCGCTTGGCCAACAGGCGCGTGCCCGCCGCGTCTTCCTCCAACCCGTCGCCAAAGCCCTGATAGGCGATGTCGATCATCGGCAAGACGCCCGAGGCCTCGATGAAATCCGCCACAGCGCCCCATTCATCGAGCGTCAGGTTCGCACCCGTCGGGTTGTGGCAGCAGCCATGGAGCAGCACCACATCGCCCGCCTTCGCGTGGCGCAAATCGTGCATCATGCCCGCGAAATCCACCGCGCGCGTGGTGTTGTCGAAATAGCGATAGGTCTGCATCGGCAGGCCGAGATACTGGATGATGGTGAGGTGGTTGGGCCAGGTCGGATCCGACACCCAGATCGTTGCATCGGGGTTGGCGAGCTTCACCAGCTCCAGCGCCTGCCGCACCGCACCCGTGCCCCCGGGCGTCGCCGCCGAGGCGAGGCGCGCATCATCGACCACACCGCCGAGGATCAACTCGCGCATCGCGGTGTTATAGGCTGGGTCACCGATCAGCCCCACATAGGACTTCGTGGTCTCCGCCTCCCACAGCTGCCTTTCGGCCGCCTTCACTGCCCGCATGATCGGCGTCTTGCCATCGGCATCCTTGTAGACACCTACCCCCAGATCCACCTTGTTCTCGCGCGGATCCTCCCGATACGCGGCCATCAGCGCGAGGATCTTGTCGGCGGGGTGGGTCTTGAGGTTCGAAAGCATGGGTCGGCCCTTTCAGTCGGGGATCCGCGTCAGATCACGCGGTCGCTTGAGCGTTCGGGTAAAGTCCTGCCGGCGCACCGGCACGAATCCGTGCCTTTGATAGGTCTGCAAGGCGCGCGGATGGTCAAGGGTGCAGGTGTTTACAGTCACACGGCCCACCCCAGCCCGATCCCACGCCGTCAGGATCGCGGTGCGCAAGAGGAAGGCGCCCAATCCCTGGCCCACCGCCTGGGGCACCAGCCCGAAATAGGCCAGATCGCACACGCCCTTGGTGCGGCCGTCCAGCATGAAAAACCCGTGCGGCCAGCCATGGGCCATCAGCGTGAAGAGACCGACCGCCGGATCATCAAGCCAGGCCTGCAACTCGCCTGGGTCGCGATCATGGGCATCTTCCCACGCATAATCGCGGCCCACCGCATCGTAGAGCGACAGGAAATACCACCGCGGTGCCGCCTCGGCCTTCAGAAGCGTGGCTGGATGTGTCGCGGGCAGGGGTGGGTAGGGGTAGCTGGGCCGCTCGGTCATCTCCAGCCAGGTGACGGTATAGGAAACCTCTGTGCCCGCAGGCAGGACTGTCATCCCGTTTCCACCTTCAACTCATCAAACCGCCCCCATTCGGACCAGGATCCATCGTAAAGCGACAGGCGATCAACGCCCATCCGCTCCAACGCGAGATAGAGGATCGCCGCCGTCACTCCGGACCCGCAGGTGGTGATGATGGGTTTCGACAGATCCACTTCCGCCGCCGCAAACACCGCGCGCAAATCGTCCACGTCTTTCATCGTGCCGTCATCATTGAGAAGCGTCCGGTAATGCACGTTCTTCGAGCCGGGGATATGGCCCGAGCGCAGCCCGGCCCGAGGCTCTTTCTCTTCGCCGGTAAACCGCGACGGCGACCGGGCATCGACGATCTCGTGATCCCCCAGTTTTGAGGCCGCCGCAACTTGGGTCACATCCCGCACCAGATGGTTCTGCCGGCTCACCGTCATGTGCCGGTCGCGCACGATGGGGGGCATGTCACCCACCGGATGCCCCTCGGCCTGCCACTTGGGGAACCCGCCATCGAGCACCGCCACATCCGTCTTGCCCATCAACCGAAAGAGCCACCAGACCCGCGCAGCCGAAAACAGCCCCGCGCCGTCATAGACCACCACCTGATGGCCATCACCCACGCCCATGGCGCGCATCCGGCTCATGAATTTTTCCACCGGTGGCACCATATGGGGCAGTTCCGACCGGTGATCGCTGATCTCGTCGATATCGAAAAACCGTGCGCCGGGGATATGGGCGGCCTCGTATTCCGCCTGTGCATCCCGGGCCATATCGGCAAGGTAATAGCTGCCGTCCAGCACCCGCAGATCGGGATCGTTCAGATGCGCGGCCAGCCAGGCGGTGGAGACAAGGGTTTTGGGATCGTCGGACATCAGGGGCACCGGTCTTTCGTTGTCCTTCGGTGCTACGCCTGTCGCGCGGCGCTGGCAAGGCGACGGATCAGCCGTGTTCCTTCATCAGCCGCGCCTTTTGACGGTTCCAATCCCGCTTGGCCGAGGTTTCGCGCTTGTCAGCGACCTTCTTGCCCTTGGCGATCCCGATCTTCAGCTTCGCCAAGCCGCGATGGTTGAAGTACAAAACCAGCGGCACCAATGTCATCCCCTTGCGCTGCGTCGCATTCCAGAGGTCCGACAATTCCTTGCGGCTGACCAAAAGCTTACGTTTACGCCGATCCTCATGCCCCCAGGTCTTGGCCTGCTCATAGGGCGCGATATAGCTGTTCACCAGCCACAGCTCGCCCTCATCCACGCTGGCATAGCTTTCAGCAATATTGGCTTGCCCCTCGCGCAAAGACTTTACCTCAGACCCCATCAACTGGATCCCGCACTCCAGATCGCTCTGAATCGCATAGTCGAACCGTGCCCGCCGGTTTTCGGCGACGACCTTGTAGTTGGGGTTATCCTTCGGCTTGGCCATGGCGGTCACTTAAGGACGCCGCTGGCCCAAGTCCAGCGGCGCAGCCCTTAGTTCAAAAGCCCCGCATGGCGCATCGCCGCATCAATCGCGGCCTTCGTCCCATCCGTGAGCCCCACCAGCGGCAACCGCACGTCCTCAGCGCAATGGCCGAGCCGCGACAACCCGTATTTCGCACCCGCCAGACCCGGTTCCAGAAAGATCGCGGTGTGCAACGGCATCAGCCGATCCTGCAGGGTCAGCGCCTTGGCGAAATCCCCTGCCAGTGTCGCCTCCTGAAACTCGGCACACAGGCGCGGGGCCACATTCGCCGTGACCGAGATGCACCCCACGCCCCCATGCGCATTGAATCCAAGGGCCGAGGCATCTTCGCCAGACAGCTGAATGAAATCCGCCCCACAGGTCGCGCGCTGATGCGACACCCGCACGATATCGCCGGTCGCGTCTTTCACGCCGATGATCCGAGGCAGCTTGGCCAGCTCGCCCATCGTCTCGGGGCTCATGTCCACGACCGAACGGCCGGGGATGTTGTAGATAACGATCGGAAGATCACAGCAATCGTGCAGCGCGGTGAAATGCGCGATCATGCCCGCCTGGGTTGGCTTGTTGTAATAGGGTGTGACCACCAAGGCCGCATCCGCCCCCACGCGCGCCGCGTGCTGCATAAAGCGGATGCCCTCATCGGTGTTGTTCGACCCCGCACCCGCAACCACCGGCACGCGGCCCGCCACGGTTTTCACGGTAAACTCCACCACCGCCTCATGCTCCGCATGGCTCAGCGTGGGGCTTTCACCCGTCGTCCCCACCGGCACGATCCCGTGGCTGCCCTCGGCGATCTGCCAATCGATCAGTTTTTTCAGCGCGTCAAAGTCCACTTCACCGTCCGAGAACGGCGTGACGAGGGCGGGCATTGAGCCTTTCAACATGACGCGTTTCCTTGTGTTTTGAGGCAAATGCCCCGAGTCAAACCGCGACGGACCCTATAGGGCCGCCTTGCTATTGCCAAGTTTGTGTGTTGTTCCTTTACCAGGGGGTCTTAGGGTCACACGTATGATTCCAGACCGGTTTGTACACGTTCTTGCTGCTGTTCTCGTTCTGTCTCTGATCACGGTTGCCCCGGTTACGGCGCAATCCAACCGTGCGATTGAGGCGATGGGCGAGGCGATGGATGCCGTGCGCGCGCGCGACTGGGATGCGGCGCGCACTGCCGCGGAAGATGCGGGCCCGGTGGCCGAAGACATCGTGGAATGGCACCGCCTGCGCGCCGGGCGTGGCCGATTCGACGATCTGACCGCCTTCCTTGATCGCCGCCCCGACTGGCCCGGTCTGCCCTATCTCGTGCGCCGCAGCGAAGGCACCGTACCCTACCGCGCCCGCGCCCGGGACGTGGTGGAGTTTTTCGCCGCCAACCCGCCCCAGACCGGGGCCGGCGTGATCGTCCATGCCGCCGCGAACGAGGGGCTTGGCCGCGATGCCCTGGCCCGCGATCTGATCATCTCCGCCTGGACGGAATACGATCTGTCGACGGGCGACGAACGCTATATCCTGGAACGCTACGGCGATCTGGTGGCCGCGCATCACCAGGCCCGCATGGATCGCCTGCTCTGGTCGGGCCGGTCCAAGGCGGCAGAACGCATGCTGCCCCGCGTCAGCGAAGACTGGCAGAAACTGGCCCGCGCCCGCATTGCGCTGCGCGAGGACAAAAATGGCGTCGATGCCCTGATCGCTGCTGTGCCCGAGGATCTGCGCGACCACCCCGGCCTCGTCTTCGAACGTTTCCAATGGCGCGCGCGCAAGGGCCGCAATGCGCCCGCGATCGAACTGGCGCTGACCCTTTCCGGCACCGAAAACGCCCTTGGCCAGCCTGCACGCTGGGCCAACTGGCGCCGGGTTCTCGCCCGCTGGTCGATGCGGCAGGGGGATGGGGAAACGGCCTATGCGCTGGCCTCGGCCCACGGTCTGACCGAAGGCATTCACTACGCCGATCTTGAATGGCTCTCGGGCTATCTCGCACTGCGCTATCTCGACGATGCCGAGCGCGCGTTACAGCATTTCCGCCGCTTCCGCATTGCCGTCTCCAGCCCGATCAGTCTGGGCCGGGCGGGCTATTGGGAAGGCCGCGCGCATGAGGCGCTGGGCGATGCCGAAGCGGCCGCCATGGCCTATGCTTTCGGGGCGGAGTTTCAAACGAGCTTCTATGGCCTTCTCGCCGCCGAACGTGCCAGCCTGCCGATGGACCCGGCTCTGACCGGACGGATGGATTATCCCGACTGGCGCGAGGCATCTTTTGCCGGGTCGTCGGTGCTGGAAGCCGCAACGCTTCTGCACAAGGCGGGGGAACGCAGCTTGGCGGAACGCTTCTTCACCCATCTGGCCGAAAGCCTCGATCCCACGGAACTCGGGCAACTGGCCGACTACGCGCTATCCCTCGAAGATGCCCATATCGCGCTGATGATCGCCAAACGCGCCGCGCGCGCCGGCGTGGTCGTGCCGCATGCCTATTTCCCGCTGGTCGATTTCGGATTGGAAGAGTTGAACGTGCCCGAAGAAATGGCCCTCGCCATCGCCCGCCGCGAAAGCGAGTTTGACCCTGCCGTGCGCAGCGGGGCCGGGGCCATCGGGCTCATGCAGGTCATGCCCCGCACCGCCCGCGCGGTGGCCGAACGGCTCGACGTGCGGTTTTCCTCCAAGAAACTGCAACAGGACCCGGTCTATAACGCCCGGATCGGTGTCGCCTATATCGAGGAGTTGGTGGATCAGTTCGGCCCCAACATGATGCTCGTTGCGGCCGCCTACAACGCGGGGCCGAGCCGCCCCTTACGCTGGATGCGCGAACAGGGCGATCCGCGGGACCCGGACGTGGACGTGATCGATTGGATCGAACACATCCAGTTCCGAGAGACCCGCAACTACGTGATGCGCGTGATGGAAAGCCTGCCGGTCTACCGGGCGCGGATCAGCGGTGAGGTGGAAGAGATCCGGCTGAGCGATGAGCTGACGCTGCGCTAGGGCAGGGGGTGCGGATCACCCGCGCGCACTTGCCGCCTGCCTCTCCCGCCACAGCGTAAACAGTCCCGCCGCCACCACGATCCCGGCCCCCACGGCGACATTCAGCTCCAACACCTCGCCAAACACCGACACCCCGATGGCCGAACCGAACACAAGCTGCAGATAGGCAAAAGGCTGCACCGAACTGGCCTCCGCCACCTCATAGCAGCGAATGAGCAGCCAGTGCCCCAATGCCCCGGTCACACACAGCGTTGCCATCCAACCCCAGTCGGGCGCGGTCATCGGCTCCCAAAACCAGACACCCACCGCCGTCATCGCCACAGCCCCCGCAGTGCCCGTCCAGAAAAACGAGGTCGCGGTGCTGTCCCGCCGCGCCGCATAGCGCGTCAGCAACCCGTAAAGCGCAAACATCGTGGCCGAGGCGAGCGGCACCAGGGCCGCCGGCTGAAACACAGTGACCCCGGGCTGCAGGATCACCAGAACGCCCACAAATCCAATGCCGATCGCCACCCACCGCCGCCAGCCCACCTGTTCGCCCAGAACCACGCCCGACAGCGCCGCCACCAGCAACGGATAACAGGCAAAGACCGCCAGACTGTCCACCAGCCCCAACAGGACAAACGCCCCGACCATCACACAAATCTCACAGGCCAGAAGAAGCCCGCGAAAGATCTGCAGCACCGGTTGCGAGGTGCGCGCCGCCGCGCGAACGCCGCCGGCCTTGCGCGCCGCAACCGCCATCACAAAGGCCGCAAAGAACCAATAGCGGATCATCACCACCATCAGCACATTGTATTCGCTAGCCAGATGGCGCGAGATCCCGTCTTGCATGGCAAAGACAAGGCTCGCCCCGATCATCAACAGGATGCCCAAGCGGGTGTTCGTCTCGCTCATCCCAAACGCGCCACGGTCATATGCCGCTTGCGCCCGAACCCCGGCACACGTTCCACGGTGAACCCCGCCGCCTCCAGCCCCCGCCGAACGTCGCCCGCCGCCGAATAGGTCGCCGCCGTGCCGCCGGGCGCGGTGTGCCGCGCCACCTCGGCCATCAGGTCCGCCGACCAGAGGCCGGGATTGCGCGCGGGCGCAAAGCCATCGAGATACCAGGCATCCGCCACCCCGTCCCACGCGGGCAGGGTGTCCCGCGCATCACCCAGGATCACCTCGACCGCCACATCATCGCGCGTGAAAACCGGCCCCTCCGCCCAAGCGGCCACGAGCCACGCCGCATCCTCCGCCAGGCTCGGAAAAGCTGCCAACGCCTGCGCCATCTCATCTGAAGACAGGGGATAGGCCTCAAAACTCGTGTACCGCAAAGGCCCCGAAGACCCCACTGCCCGCATCGCTGCCAGTGTCACCAAGAGGTTGAGCCCCGTGCCAAACCCCAGCTCGGCCACGTGAAACCCCGGCCCGATCCGCCCCGGCAAGCCGTTGCCCTGCAGGAACACATGGGTCGTCTCGGCCACACCGTCATCCAGCGAGTAGTACGGGTCCTGGAACCGCGTGGACACCGGCACGCCGTCTCGCCATTCGACATCTGCTGTGTGGTCCGTCACGGTCCGGTCCTGAAACGCTGCGCCCGAGTCGCGCGAATGTGCAGAAGGGAGGTTCGCTTGGCAACGGTCGATGTCACCATCCGCGGGGCGGGGATTTTTGGCCTGTCCATCGCATGGGCCTGCCTTGCGCGCGGCGCGCTGGTACGGGTGATTGACCCCCATGGCCCCGGGGCGGGGGCCTCGGGCGGCATCGTCGGCGCGCTGGCCCCCCATGTGCCCGAGAACTGGAACGACAAGAAAGCGTTTCAATTCGCAAGTCTGGTTACGGCAGAGGCGTTCTGGCGCGCGGTGGATGAGACGTCGGGCCTGGGGTCCGGCTATGGGCGCACGGGCCGCCTGCAACCCCTGGCCGACGAGGCCGCGGTTGCCCTGGCGCGTACACGGGAGGGGACGGCCCGCGATCTCTGGGGCGACACGGCGACCTGGCAGGTCCTGCCCGAGGACGAGATCACCGGATGGGCCCCGCCCAGCCCCACCGGCCTCCTCATCCACGACACGCTGACCGCCCGCATCCACCCCCGCCGCGCATGTGAAAGCCTCGCCGCCACCATCCGCGCACGCAGGGGCGAGATCGTGGGGGAGGGGCCTGATGAGGGCGCGGTTGTCTGGGCCACCGGCTGGCAGGGCCTGCGCGACTTGTCCGACGCGTTCGGCAAGCCCGTGGGCACCGGTGTCAAAGGCCAGGCCGTCCTTCTACGCCACCAAGCGCCAACGGACGCGCCTCAAATCTTCGCCGACGCGCTCCATATCGTGCCCCATGACGACGGCACCGTGGCCATCGGGTCCACGTCTGAGAGGGAGTTCGACGATCCCACCACAACCGATGCCCAATGCGACGGTTTGATCGACCGGGCGATCTCCGCGCTGCCGATCCTGCACGGGGCCGAGGTCATCGCGAGCTGGGCAGGCGTTCGCCCCCGCGCCCGGTCGCGTGCGCCGATGCTGGGGACCTGGCCGGGCCGCGCGGGCCATTTCATCGCTAATGGGGGGTTCAAGATCGGGTTCGGGATGGCGCCAGAGGTGGCGCGGGTGATGGCGGGGTTGGTACTGGAGGGGGTGGATGAGGTGCCGCCAGAGTTTCGGGTGGAGAGGAATATGTAGCCCAACGCTTGCGTGCTGTTCCGCCCGACCGACAGGTCGGGCAGCCCCCGACCGCCCCCCCGGGCGGGGGCTTTACCCCCACCCGGCGGTCGAGGGCTGCCCTAACCAATTCGCGATCAACCCGCCTCCGCACTCATACACAGCTGATCGTCCCCCCCAATCACCCAATACCGCCCGCCATCCGAATAAAACCGCACCATCTGCCCGGAAAAAACCGGCGCCGTCGCTCGAAAGCTAAAGGTCTTCAAAGCCCCCAGATCCAACTCCGCCAACACCAACAGGCACTGCGCCAGCAAAGGCCCATGGACCACCAGCCCCGGATACCCCTCGACCGACCGCGCGTAATCCGCGTCATAGTGGATGCGGTGCCCATTCATCGTGAGCGCCGAATAGCGAAATAGCGTCGTGGCATCGAACCGCCGCGTCTCTCGCAGCCGCCCGCCCGTGGGGGGCTCCGGTGGATCCCCCGCCGCCGCATCCGCCGCGCGATAAACCAGATCCTGATCCTCGCTCAGGACCAGCCCGCCGCGCTGACGGATCTCGTGGCGCACCGTCACGAAAGCCAACTCCCCCGTCCGCCCCGTCTTCCGCGTCACCGCCCGCAAGCTAGAGGTGCGCGTGGCCTGCACCGCACACAAAAACGGCGCGTGAAACATCAGCCGCCCCCCCGCCCACATCCGCTTGGGCAGGCCCAGATCGGGGATCAGCCCACCGGTCGCGGGATGCCCATCGGCCCCAAGCCCCCCCGGCGGCGCGACATCCCAGAAATAGATCTGATGCCAGAACGCGGGCAGGGCTGTGCCCGGCCCCGGTGGCAAACCGGGCCGCGCCATCACCGCATGCATCGCCGCCGCCCGCGCGGGATCGATGCGGTCTTGGATCGTCTGGGCGGTGGTCTGCGTCGTGCTCACGCGGTCAAGCTACCGCGCGCGGGCCCGTGCGCAAGGCCCTTCCCGGTCGGCGGGATGGCTTTACCGCCGCGCCTCTTCACGCAGCTGGTCCATCACTTCGGTGAGGTTTTTGAGGTACAGCTCCCCCGTCAACCGCCCGTCCTCGTCAAATTCCTTCGCCGCCCCCGCCACCGCGATATCCGGACCCGTCACCATCCGCGGCCGGAACGTCAGCATGGCCAGGCGCAGCGCATAGCTGCCCCGCGCACCGCCCGACCGGCCTGCCGCCGCCGACAGGATCGCCACGGGTTTATGCAGCCACGGCTTGCCCTCCACCCGGCTGACCCAATCGAGCGCGTTTTTCAAAACACCTGACAGCGATTGATTGTATTCCGGCGTCGAGATCACCACCGCCTCAGCCGCCGCGATCTGATCGGCCAGCCGCTGCACCTCGGCCGGGATGCCCTCCGCGCTTTCCAGATCGCCGTCATAAAGCGGTAGGCGCAGGTCGCCCAACTCAAAATCCCCGCCATAGATCCGGCCCGCCTCGCGCACCAGTTTCGTGTTCACCGATGCCGCGCGCAGCGACCCTGAAATTCCCAAAAGCATCTGTTCCGCCTCGATGGTTGCGCCCCCGGGCGAGCTAGAGCGCTAGGGCACAAAAGCCAAGGCCTGTGCCGCTACAACCTGTCGAAACCTCTTGTTAACCAAACCTGACCCAGGCTGCTGCAATGCTTCGCCTTGGCCTGTTCCTCATGATGCTTACCGCCTGCGCCAGCCCCTCGCCCCGGTTCATCGGGGCCGAGCGATCACAGATGACGGTGGACGGGATGACCTTCACGGTGTTTCGCAGGGGGTCGGAGGTTGAGGTCTATCGCACCGGTGTCACCCTGCTTCCCCGCCAGCGCGACGTGTTCACCGGAGCGATAACGGCGATCGAGGCCACCACCGGATGCCGGGTCCGCCCGCGGTCGATGACCGGGGATTCTGCGCTGATCCGCGCCTCGATTGATTGCCCTTAATTGGGACCGCTTTTAGCACCTGGCTATGATCTAGTGCCTGTGCCCGGCCGAAAGGCCGGGCAGCGCCCGACCGCCCCCCCGGGCGGGCGCTTCTCGCCCACCCGGCGGTCGGGCGCTGCCCTCCGTGCGCCGTGCAACGGCAAAAGAGTTAGACCAAAGCGAGAGGGAAGGGACGACGTTCCCTCAAAGCAGCCGTTCGAAAAACTGGCTCGCCGATCCCGCCGGATAGTCGCCAAAGGCCGGGATCTGCCGATACCCGCGGCTCTTGTAAATCGCCACCGCCGCTGCCAGACGCGCGCCCGTCTCCAGCCGGATCACCCGCAGGCCCACATCGCGCGCCGCCTGTTCAGCCGCGGCCATCAGAGACATGCCAATCCCCGCCCCCCGCGCCGCATCGCGCACAAACAGCCGCTTGACCTCGCCATAGGTCATGCAATCGACCAGCGCGACACAACCCACGGCCTGCCCCGACTGCCGCGCGACCAGAAACTCGACATTCGGCGCCGTCAGCTCATCCACGGAAAAAGAAAAGCACTGCTCTTTCGAGTAGTGCTTGGCAAGGGCGGCATCACTGTCAGCGATCAGGGCGCGGCTGTCATGTGACGTTGGCGTCTCAACGGCAATTTCCAGTGTGGATATATCAAGCATCGGGCATTCTCCGGGTCAGCTTTCCGCGTTGGCGGGGTCCCGGAATCCGTCCAGTCATGGCCGATTGCGATGTGCCCCCAAAGCGACCGGCGCCCCCCGTCGACGATCCCTTGGGGCGAAGTGTGCAAAATCGCGTCAATTTGAATCAAGAGGTTTTCAAACACCCCGCGAACACGGCAAGATTTCTCCGAAAGCCTCTACATCTTGTGGATAACTCAGCCGCAACCGGCAGATGCGGGGCCCGGGCGTTGACTCCCCGGACCCCGGCCCCGATGCTGCCCGCCAGAGCAGAATCAACAAACAGGCGAATCGTGCGGTTCACGCGGATCAGGCTCAACGGATTCAAAAGCTTCGTCGATCCCACCGAAATGGTGATCGCCGACGGGCTGACGGGCATCGTCGGCCCCAATGGCTGTGGCAAGTCGAACTTGCTTGAGGCGCTGCGCTGGGTCATGGGCGAAAACCGCCCCACCGCCATGCGCGGCGACGGCATGGAAGATGTGATTTTCGCCGGCACCGCCTCGCGCCCCGCGCGCAACTTTGCCGAAGTGTCTGTGGCCATCGACAACACCGAACGCCTGGCCCCCCAGGGCTTCAACGACAGCGACCTGATCGACATCGCCCGCCGCATCACGCGCGACGCAGGCTCCGCCTACAAGCTCAACAGTAAGGATGTGCGCGCGCGCGACGTCCAGATGCTGTTCGCCGATGCCTCCACCGGCGCGCATTCCCCCGCGCTGGTGCGCCAGGGCCAGATCAGCGAACTGATCAACGCCCGCCCAAAGGCCCGCCGCCGCATCCTGGAGGAAGCCGCCGGGATCTCAGGCCTCTACCAGCGGCGGCATGAGGCGGAGTTGAAACTGCGCGGGGCTGAGACGAACCTGTCGCGCGTCGATGACGTGATCGAACAACTGGCTGCGCAACTCGCGCAACTCGCGCGTCAGGCCAAGCAGGCCGCGCGGTATCGCGAGTTGAGCGAGGCGTTGCGCCATGCTGAGGGGCTGCTCCTCTACCGCCGCTGGCGGGAGGCGAACGATGCGCTGATGGCGTCGGAGACCGCGCTAACCGACCATGTGACGGCGGCGTCGGAGGCGGAACGTGCGGCCCGCGCGGCCGTGGCGACGCGTGCCGCGCAAGAAGAGAAACTGCCCCCCTTGCGCGAGGAAGAGGCGATTGCGGCGGCTGTCCTACAACGCCTCACTGTCCAGCGTGACACGCTGGCCGATGAGGAGGCGCGGGCCGAGGCCGCCATCGAGACCCTGCAATCGCGAATCGAGACGCTCGCCCGCGATATGGAACGCGAAGATGCGCTGAACCACGACGCAGGCGAAACCATCGCGCGGTTGGAGGAGGAGGCGGCGGAGCTAACCGCCGAGGCCGAGGGTCACGACGATCGCCTGGAAGAGGCCGCAACCGAGGCCCGCGATGCCGCCAGCGTCTTGCAAGACCGCGAAAACGCCCATGCGCAGCTGACCGAAGACGTGGCCCGCCTCGCCGCCCGCCACCAGTCGGCCCAACGCCTGCAGGCCGACGCCCAACGCACGCTGGAGCGCAGCGAAAGCGAGGCGACCAGCGCCACCACGGCGGCGAAGGAAGCACAAGCCGCCGAAGCCGCCGCGGGAGCCGCGCTCAAAGCCGCCGAAATCCTTCTCTCCGAGACCACCGCCGCCGCCACCGCCGCCGAGGCCGCATTGGTCGACGCCGATGAAGCCCGCGCCGCCGCCCAGACCCGCGAGGCTGAAGCCCGCGCTGGCCGGTCCGAGGCCGAGGGCGAAGTCAGCGCCCTGCAGGCCGAGGTCGCGGCCCTCGCGCGCCTCGTCGAACGCGATACGGCGGAAGGCGGTCAAGTCCTCGACCTCCTCAAGGTCAAAACCGGCTATGAAAAGGCCCTCGGCGCAGCCCTCGCCGACGACCTCCGCGCCCCCGCCGTGGAGGGCAAGGCCACCACCGGCTGGACCCTGCTGCCCGCGTATGACAGCCCCCAACGACTGCCCGAAGGCGTGCGTCCGCTCGCCGATCACGTCTCGATCCCCAACGTCCTCGCCCGCCGCCTGACACAGGTGGGCCTCGTCGACCGCGCCGATGGCCCGCGCCTGCAATCCGAGCTGAAACCCGGCCAGCGCATCGTCAGCCGCGAAGGCGACCTCTGGCGCTGGGACGGGTTCCGGGCAGGGGCCGAAGACGCCCCCTCCGCCGCCGCACTGCGCCTACAACAACTCAACCGCCTGCAAGAACTCAAGCAGGATCTCGTCGAAGCCCGCGCCCGTGCCGATGGCGCCGCACGTGCACACGAACACCTGAAGTCCGAGCTGCAAACCTCGACCGAGGCCGACGCCGCCGCCCGCGAAGAACGCCGCGCCGCCGACCAGGCGGTGACAGAGGCCAGCCGCGCCCTGTCCCGCGCCGAGGCCGATCGCAACATTGCCGCCGGCAAGCTCGAAAGCCTCCGTATGGCCGCCAGCCGGCATGAGGAAATGGCTCTCGACGCCCGCGCCCGCCTCAAGGAAGCCGACGCGGCCCTCGCCGAACTGGGCGATCTCGACGCCGCCCGGGCCGAGGCCGAGGAGGTGCGTGTCACGGTAGAAGCCGCGCGGATGCTCATGATGACGCGCCGCTCCGCCCATGATGAGTTGCGCCGCGAGGGCGAGGCTCGCGCCCGCCGTCTGGAAGAGATCGCCAAGGAAAGCGACACCTGGCGCACCCGGCTGGAAACCGCATCCTCGCGCATCGCGGAGTTGCAGGAACGCAAGGCGGGCTATGAGGCCGAGTTGGACACCGCCAAGGGCCGCCCCGCGGAACTGGCTCAAGACCACACCCGCCTCGCCGATGAAATCGCCGCCGCCGAGACCCGACGGGCGCAAGCCGCAGACGCACTGGCCCTGGCCGAGACCGCCCTTCGCGACGCGGTGGAGGCCGAACGCAGCGCGGAACGCACCGCCTCAGAGGCCCGCGAAGCCCGCGCCCGCTGCGAAGCCGGGGCCGAGGCCGCGCGCACCGCCGCCCATGCCGCCACCCAGCGCATCGAGGAAGAACAGCAACTCACGCCCGAGGCCCTGCTCGAACGACTGGCCACCGATCCCGCCCAGATGCCAGCCGCCAACAAGGTGGAAGCCGACGTCAACCGCTACAAACGCCAGCGTGATGCCCTGGGGGCGGTGAACCTGCGCGCCGAAGAAGACGCGCGCGAGGTGCAGACCGAACATGACGCGCTGGTGACCGAGAAAACCGATCTGGAGGAGGCGATCCGCGCGCTGCGGTCGGGCATCGCCAGCCTCAACCGCGAGGGGCGCGAACGCCTGCTAACCGCCTTCGAGCAGGTGAACAGCAACTTCGCCATGCTCTTCACCCACCTTTTCGGCGGGGGTGAGGCGAAGCTCGTGATGGTCGAAAGCGATGATCCGCTGGATGCGGGGCTTGAGATCATGTGCCAGCCTCCGGGCAAGAAGCTCGCCACCCTTTCGCTTCTGTCAGGCGGCGAACAGACGCTGACCGCCCTCGCCCTCATCTTCGCCGTCTTCCTCGCCAACCCCGCCCCGATCTGCGTGCTGGACGAGGTCGACGCGCCGCTGGATGACGCCAACGTCACCCGCTTCTGCGATCTCTTGGACGAGATGACGCGGCGCACCGACACCCGCTTCCTCATCATCACCCACCACGCGGTGACGATGTCGCGGATGGACCGGCTGTTCGGCGTGACCATGGGCGAACAGGGCGTGAGCCAGCTTGTCTCGGTCGACCTGCAAAAGGCCGAGGCGATGGTGGCCTGACGGGGCGATCACGATGATCTGACCGGCGTGGCCTGCAAAACCTGCTAGCGTGGGTGCATGATTTTCCGAACCACCCTATTCCTCGCCCTAACCGCCACCACCGCTACAGCCCAAGGCCTCCGCGATAGCGACCGCACGATGGACGCTGCCGAACTGACCGACACGCTCACCGGCCAGGTGGTGGAATTCTTCGACGGCTCCAAATCCCGCTACAGCACCGACGGCAGCTATGCCTACACCTATGCCGACGATGACCCGCCCTGGACGGGGCAGTATACGTTCAACGACGACAGCACCGTCTGCGTGGCCTTCGACAACGGCACCGCGCGCTGTGACACCTTCGTCTTCGCGGGTGACCGCCTGACCCTGATCATCGCCGACGGCACCCGCTTCCCAGTGCGGGGCCGGGTGGCGGAGTAGGGTCACTGGCCCAACGCCTCGGGCGGATTACCTCCCGCCCATGCGCCTGTCCCTGCCCACTGTCGTCCTGGTCATCCTGGCCCTCAACACCGGGTGGTTCGTCGTGCATTCCGCCCAGCTGGGCCTCAGCGGCCTCACTGCCGAAACCCCCGGCACCATCTCCCGCGTCTTCGCCGCCGGCACGCCGCTCTCCAACCTCGCCATCGCGCTCCACATGGTGGCCGGCGCGATCCTCACCATCGGCGCACCCCTGCAAGCCCTTCCCATCCTCCGCCGCCGCTGGCCGCACCTCCATCGCCGCTCCGGCTACACCCTTTTCGCGCTTGCGCTGATCACCGGGGCAGGGGGCCTTCTCTACATCGCGCTCAGCGGCACTGTCGGCGGCTGGTGGATGAGCCTCTGGTTCGCCGTCTACGGTGCGCTCCTCATCCTGGCTGCCGCGAACACTGTCTACCACTCCATCGCCAAGGACATGCGCCGCCACGCCGAATGGGCCACGCGCCTGATCATCCTCGCCGTAGGGTCCTGGATCTACCGCATGCATTACGTGATCTGGTACAGCTTCACCGACCGCGCGGCCTCGAACGACGCCTTCACCGGTCTTTTCGACCGCGTCCAGGTGTTCGCGTTCTTTGTGCCGTATCTGTTGGTGGCCGAGGCGGTGATCCGCTGGCGGCGGGCCGCACCGCGCCAGACGGCCTGAGCCCCCTCAGGGTGCGAGCGGTGCCGCGCCCGTGCGGGATTCCCCGGTGAAATGCCGTTCAAACGCGGCAGCACGGTTGACGAAGGACGCAGCCCGCCCGCGTGTGATGCCATCCTTCGCGACGGTGAGGCTATAGTATCCCCAGATATCCCCCCGCAGCGGCGTGAACACATGGGCCGAGATCAGCCCGCCCGGCTCAAACAGTCGTGCCAGCAGAAACCGGATGTCGCTCAGGTTGACGATCCAGAACATGAACCCACCCCCGTCCAGAGGTCGCCCTTGCAGCGCATAGAGGTTCACCCCCGACGACCGCGTATCGCGCTGCATCAGGTAAAGCGGGCGGCCGCTCAGAACCTCTGCCGCCGAAAAGTCCCCGCGCCGCGCCCCGGTATCGGGGGCCGAAAGCGCCGAGGCCTCCGAGATCAGCGTCCGCCAGGCCCCGCTGGTAACAGACCAATAGGAAAGGCCCTCAGTCGCCGAGATGCGGCCCACGCGGGCGGCCAGATCGTGCCGCGTGCCGCCATGGGAAAACTGCCCCGACAGGGCCACCACAAGGTCCGCAGGTCCGTCCAGCACCTCCGGACACGCGCCCCCAAAGGACAGGGTAAGATCACGCCAGACGCCGACATTGGGCCGAGCGTCCGCCGCGGCATAGGCCGGTGAAACCGCGCCCGGTGCGCAAGGCGGGGCAGGCTGGGCAGCGGCCCCGAAAGCCCAAAGGCTCAGCGCCGCCGCAAGGGCAAAGGGCCACCTCGTTCTCACAGCGCCCCGAGCAAATCCACCGTCGGCCAGGCATCCGCCGGCATCCCCAGCCGCGCCTGTTCGGCCTGCACCGCGCCCCGCGTGCCCGCGCCCAGGATCCCGTCGATCCCGCCCACGTCATGGCCCCGCGCCGCCAGTTTGCGCTGCAGCTCCTTCATCTGATCCTGGGTCAGGGCCGGGCTCGGGTTGCGCGGATCAAACACCGGCGCGCCAGCGATCCGGGTGGCGAAATAGGCCGCGGTCAGCACGTAAGTGAAACTCTGGTTCCATTCGAAATACACATCGAAATTCGGATAGGCGATAAACGCCGGCCCGTTCCGCCCCTCGGGGATCACGATCGAGGCGGGCAAGTTCGCAGGCCCCAACGCGCCCTCGCGCGCCCGCACGCCCACCGCGGCCCAATCGGCCACGCTGCGCTTCTTGTCGATCCCCGTGGCGGCCCAATCGAACTGGTCTGGCAAGACGATCTCCTGCAACCACGGCTCATTGGGACGCCAGCCGAGCGACGACAGCATCTTGCCCCCCGACATCAGCGCATCGGGGGCGGAGGTTTTCAGGTACACATGCCCGTCGCCATCCCCATCCACGCCGTTCTCGATGATGTCGCCCGGCAGCATCTGCACCATCCCGATCTCGCCCGCCCATGCACCCGTGGTGGTGGCCGGATCAATGTCGCCATTCTCAAACAGCTCGATGGCCGAAAACACCTGCGGCCGGAACAGGTCCGGGCGGCGACAGTCGTGCGACAGGGTCAACAGCGCGTTCACCGTGTTGAAATCGCCCTGCACTGCGCCGTAATCCGTCTCGAAAGCCCAGAACGCCAGGATCACCTCGCGCGGCACGCCCCAGTTCGCCTCGATCCGGTCGAACACCGCGTCCCAGCGTTCGCCATTGCGACGGCCATTCACCAGCCGCCCCTCGCTGATCAGACGCCGCGCGAAATCGGTGAAGGGGCGTTGAAAGATCCCCTGCCGCCGGTCCGCGCGGATCACGGCGGGGTCGAACTGCGCGCTGGCAAAGAAGCGTTCGACCACGCCCCGGTCATGCCCCTGCCGCACCGCCTCGTCCTTCATCCGCCCGATGAACTCGTCGAAGCTGCCGCCACAGGGGACAGCGGCTTGCGCGGTCATCGGGGCAAGGGCAATCAAAAGGGCGGCAAGGCTCGAACGCATGGGGTCAATACTCCGGTGGTTGCGCGCGCACCGTAACGCGCGGGTTTGGCAATTCAATGGCCCGCATCGGCGGATTTACGCCTTGCTAACCAAGGTTACCCGCGCGTTAACCTTTCGTTAGGAATTGGCTCACACTGTCGCCCGCGGGTGGTACCGCGTGGTGTGCTCACGCGATGGAGGAAAAATGAATGTCCTGATCGTTGAGGGCGATCCAGACCTGTGTGCGGTCTGGTCCCGTCACTTGGAACGACTGGGCGCAACGGTGATTGTTGCCCCAACCGAAAACGCCGCAATCCATGCCCTGCGGTCTGGTCCGATCCATGTGATTATACTGAACCTGATCTTGCCCGGCGGCAGTTCAGGGGCCGTGGCCGATTACGCAAGCTATCGCCGGCCCGATGCCCGCGTGGTCTTTGTGACCAACGAATGCTTCTTCTCAGATGGGTCGATCTTCAAATTGTTCCCGAACACGGCGGCCTTTGTCGCGGCAGACACGGCCCCCGCCGATCTTGCCGCCATTGTCGAACATCACGGCATGTCAGCCTAGGCTGCGCTCCGCATGGCCCCGCGTCCATGGGGCTCCATCCAGTCGATCACCGGGTTCGTCGGGATGATGCGCAGGGGGTTAATCGTCTCGTGGCTATAGTGATAGTGCCGCACGATGTGGTCAAAGTTGATCAACCCCGCAATCCCCGGCATCTGATACAGCTCGCGCGTGTACGCCCAGAGGTTGGGGAAATCGATCACCCGGTTGCGGTTGCACTTGAAGTGCAGGTGATAGACCAGATCGAACCGCACCAGCGTTACGAACAGCCGCCAATCCGCCTCGGTCAGCCGATCCCCCATCAGATAGCGCCGCGTACTCAGCCGCTCTTCCAGCCAGTCCATGGTGTCAAAGAGCTCATGCACCGCGGTGTCATACGCCTCCTGACTGCCGGCAAAGCCTGAGCGATACACGCCATTGTTCAGCGTGTGATAGATGCGGTCGTTCACCTCTTCGATGGCGTCCCGCATATCTTTTGGCCAATAGTCTTCGGTGTTGCCGGTCAGGTGATCGAACGCACTGTTGAACATTCGGATGATCTCAGAGCTTTCGTTCGATACGATCTTGCCCTGCGACTTGTCCCAGAGAACCGGCACGGTCACCCGCGTCGTCACCTGCGGGTCGTCCTTGACATAGACATCGCGCATGAACGGCAAGCCAAAGAGCGTATCGCCCGTGGCCCCATCGAAATCGGTATCAAACGTCCAACCATCGCCCATCATATCGGGATGCACGACCGACACGTCGATCAGATCGGTCAGGCCCTTGAGATGCCGGAAGATCAGCGTGCGGTTGGCCCAGGGGCAGGCGTGGCTGATATAGAGGTGATAGCGCCCCGCCTCGGCCTTGAACCCGCCCACACCCGACGGGCCCGCGCTGCCATCGGCGGTGATCCAGTTACGATAGACCGATGGCTTGCGATCAAACGCGCCCCCGGTTTTCACGAACGCGGCGGTGGCGTTGTCTACCCATTTTCCGTCCAACAGCTGGCCCATGGCGATCTCCTCTGGTGTTGGCCCGTGCCTAGCCGATGGCGCGCGCGGCGCAAACGCCCACCGCCGCGCATATCTCGCGCGCCAGTGCACAGTATGGGACCATTGTTGCCCATCTGGAAACAACTGCCGTTCTGCCACGCGCATTTCCAAAAGATCCCGCGCTTCATTGCGGCAATTTCTTGACCGCGCAGGAAAAAGGATCATTGTCAGTCGCACACGGGCTGGGGGGTGACATGTCCGAATATCTGCCGAAAGAGGTGCGCGCAGGCCTTGAGCTTGCCCGCAAGCACAACGCGCGCAAGCGCTCACGTCTCAAGGTGAAAGCCGGGGATGAGACATTTACGATCCTGCGCTATTGGGATGATGGCTTCGCGCTCGACAGCGACGATGCGCCCAACCTGCGCGGTCTGGTGGACGTGTTCGACGGCGCGCGGCACATGTCGCAATGCCTGATCGTCGCGTCGTCGGAAGAGGCCGGCGAATGCGTGTTCGAATTCAAGCGCGCAACGCCCGCGCTGGACCACGCGCCGCTGGACTATTCCCGCGATGAAATGGCGCCGGTCGCATTGATCGAGAAAGACTGACCACTTAGACGAGACGTCTAGCCCGGCCGTTAGGTCGGGCAGCCCCCGACCGCCCCCATGGGCGGGGGCTATGCCCCCACCCGCGGTCGGGGGCTGCCCTAGAGATATAGCGCAGCGGTTAAAGCGCGGTCTTGTCTGCGCTACTGCAAATCCGCAAACGCCGCTTCCATCCGCTCGATGGCCGTCATCATAAGCGGGCGCGGCATCGCGATGTTGAAGCGGTTGAACATCTCGCCACCCGTCCCGAACTGCGCGCCCGGGTTCGTGGCGATCCGCGCATCGCGGCCCAGGCGCAACCGCACCTCCGACGGCTGCATACCCGTTCCTGAGAAATCCACCCAGCTGAGATAAGTCGACGGCATGTCCATCACCTGGATACCGGGCAGCGCACTGATCCGTTCCCGCCAGATCGCAAAGTTGTCGGCGATGTAGTGCCGCGCCGCGAGGCTCCATTCTGCGCCTTCGGCAAACGCCGCCTTGGTCATCGCCATCCCAAACCGGTTCATCGTCCCGCTGACCGCAGGACGCACCGCATCCACCGCCTCGCGCAGCGCCGGATCGGGGATGATCGCAAACCCGGTCTCCCCGCCAGCGATGTTGAAGCCCTTCGACGCCGCGCTCAGCATCATCAGATGCGGGTAGCTCTCCGGCGCCGCCCGCCCGGTGGGCAGGTATGTCTCGCCCGGAAAGGTCAGATCCATGTGGATCTCATCTGACACGAGTATCAGCCCGTGCCGTTCGCAAAACGCGGCCACCGCCGCCAGTTCCGCCTGTGACCAGAGCCGCCCGCCGGGATTGTGCGGCGAACACAGGATCACGATCTTCTCCTTACCGCTGAGCGAAGTCGCCAGCGCATCGAGATCCATCCGGTACGCCCCATCTTCCAGCACCAGCGGGCTTTCCTTGATCACCCTACCCAGCGCCCGCACCTTGCCGTAGAACGCATGGTAGACGGGCGAGAATACGATCACCTCATCCCCGCGGTTGCTAAACGTCTCCACCGCCAGGGCCACCCCTTCGATCACACCGCGCGTAAACCGCACCCAGTCGGGGTCGGTCGTCCAGCCATGCTGCGTCTCCATCCACTGGCTGACCAGCTCTGCAATCGGGCGATCGTTGGTGAAATACCCCATGTACCCCCGCGATACCTCGGCCTGGAGGGCGGCGAGGATCGGGGGCGCGGCGGCGAAATCCATGTCTGCCACCCACATCGGGATCACCTCATCCACGGGCGGCTGTTCGGGCAGATCTTTGAAAACGTTCCCGATGGCGTCCCACTTCGAACAATGCGTGTTGCGCAGCGACAGGGGCGTGTCGAAATCAAAGGGCACGAGCGGTCTCCTTGGGTGAACTCGCGGGAGTATCTAACTGCCCGTTTGCCACGTTCAACCCCACGTGCTTGCGGTGGCCCCCATCCCGGCTTAGATCAAGGCCATGGCGCTGAAAGACATCCTGATCCACCCCGATCCCCGGCTGAAAAAAGTGGCCGACCCCGTCGCGGATATCGGCGACGATCTGCGCCGCCTGGCCGATGATATGCTGGAGACGATGTACCACGCCCCGGGCATCGGCCTTGCCGCGCCGCAGGTGGGGGTGGGCAAGCGCCTTCTGGTGATGGATTGCGTCAAAGAAGAGGGCGCAGCCCCGCGGCCCATGGTGCTGATCAACCCGCAGGTCACGTGGTCGTCCGAGGATTGCAACGTCTACGAAGAGGGCTGCCTCTCGATCCCCGATCAATACGGCGATGTCGAACGCCCGGCGGAGGTTGAAGTCACCTGGACCGGGCTTGACGGCGACCGGCATTCGGAACGCTTCGACGGCCTTTGGGCCACCTGCGTCCAGCACGAGATCGACCACCTCGATGGCAAACTGTTCATCGACTACCTCAAACCGCTCCGCCGGCAGATGATCACCCGCAAGATGGTCAAGCTAAAGCGTGAGCGGGCCCGCGCGTGACCGTTCGGCCCATTCTGCGCTGGCCCCACAAGATCCTGCGCACCCCTGCCGAACCGGTGGATGAGATCACCGATGAGGTGCGCAGGGTCTGGGACGACATGGTGGATACGATGGAGGCGATGCCCGGCTGGGGCCTTGCCGCGCCGCAGATCGGGGTAGGGCTGCGCTTGGCCGTCGTCGATGTGAGCGACGAACGCGGACAAGCGGTCCGGCTCGCGAACCCCGAGGTGGTGGAAGCCTCAAAGGAGACGGCGGACTTGACGGAGGCCAGCCCCTGCCTGCCCGGTCTCAGCGCCAAGGTCACCCGCCCCACCAAGGTCTCCGTCGCGTTCACCGATGCCGCTGGCCTGCGCGTGCGGCAGGAGTTTACGGGCAACTGGGCCGTCTCGGTCCAGCACCAGATCGATCACCTGAACGGCAAGATGTATTTCGACCACCTCAGCCGCACCAAGCGCGATATGCTGCTGCGCAAGTACAAGAAGGCCGCGACATGAGGCTCGTCTTCATGGGCACGCCGGACTTCTCGGTCCCGCCGCTGCGTGCGCTGGCGGAGGCGGGGCATGAGGTTGCGGCGGTCTATACCCAACCGCCGCGTCCGGCGGGGCGGGGGCAGAAAGAACGGCCCTCTGCCGTCCACACCGCTGCCACCGAACTGGGGCTGGACGTCCGCCATCCCAAGTCGCTCAAATCGCCGGAAGACCAGGCCGCCTTCGCCGCACTTCAGGCCGATATCGCGGTGGTCGTGGCCTACGGCCTGATCCTGCCGCAACCGATCCTGGAGGCCCCCACCCACGGCTGCCTCAACATCCACGCCTCGCTTCTGCCGCGCTGGCGGGGGGCGGCGCCGATCCACCGTGCGATCCTGGCCGGCGATGCCGAGACCGGGGTGTGCATCATGCAAATGGAGGCCGGCCTTGATAACGGCCCCGTTCTTCTGACAGGCAGCACCCCCATCGGTGCGGCAGACACCACCGGCGATCTGCATGACCGGCTGTCGGACATGGGTGCGCGCCTCATCACCGAGGCCCTTGCCCGCTTCGACACGCTGCTACCCGCGCCCCAGCCCGACGACGGCGTGACCTACGCCGCAAAGATCGACAAGGCCGAGGCCCGGATCGATTGGACCCAGCCAGCCGAGGCGGTCGACCGTCAGATCCGCGGCCTCTCCCCGTTCCCAGGCGCCTGGACGATGCTGGGGGAGAAACGGCTGAAGCTGCTGCGCTCCCACCTCACCGATGGCTCAGGCCCCCCGGGCACGGTCTTGCAGGATCTCACCATCGCCTGCGGCACCGGTGCCGTCGCGGTCACGCAAGCCCAGATCGCCGGACGCGGCGCGCAACCGGCCGATGCATTCCTGCGCGGCACGCCCATCGCCCCCGGCACCAGATTGGAAGGATAGCGTCCATGTTTCCCACCCTCATCGGCACCGTCGTGATCGCGGGTATCGTGGGCTACCTGTCCGAAAAGACAGGTTTCACCCATAACGGCATCCTGCAATCCATTATCATCTGCGTGGGCGGTGCGTTCGTGTTCTATTTCGTTACGCTGATGTTTGGCATAAGCTTTGGGCGACCGGGGATTAATGCCATCGTCGCATCGGTGGGCGCATTGATCATCATACCCACCCACTGGCGCCGCTAGGACCAGACACATGGACGGGGGCAATGGAGACAGAAACCGCCTATCGCGAGATCCTGTCTGAGACGCGTGGTCTGCTGCGTCAGCTTCCCCACCTTGCCGCCTTTGCAGATCTGAACTGGGATGATCTGCCCTTTGTCCGGCCCGAACCGCGCCCCCTGGCCATTGGCGACCAGATCCCCGCCATCGCCGAACAGTCGTCCCATCTGACCGGACCCTTGGCCCATGCCATCGCCGGTGCGGTGCCGGTCTTGCGGCTGGAACAAACCTACCTGCGCAGTGAGGTGGGTGGAAACTACCTGCGGAATTATGGCTGGTTCGATCTGGCAGCACCCTTGGGGCCCTTCGTCACGCCGGGTTTTCGGATTGCGGTGGGCATCTGGGGGCAGGGGCTGATTTACCCCGAACACCTCTATCAGCCGCAGGGCATCTATGTGGTGCTGGCAGGTGGCGCGGTGCTGCGCGGGGATGACCTGCCGCCGGTGCGCCTGCGCCCGGGCCACACGATCGAACTTGCGTCCTGCCAGATCCACCAGATCGACATGACCGAGACGCCGATGATGGCCATGGGGTTCTGGAAGGGCGATGGCCTGGCCGACAAGCCGCAGCTTGTGGGCTCAGCCTGAGGTGGTTTTCTTGGGCTTGTAGGGCGCCATGCCAGCGCGGGCCAACGCATCGGCACGTTCATTCTCCGGATGTCCCGCATGGCCCTTGACCCATTCCCAGGTCACGTCGTGCCGCGCCTGCGCCGCATCCAGACGGCGCCACAGGTCTTCGTTCTTCACCGGTTTCTTGGCCGCGGTCTTCCAACCGTTCTTCTTCCAGCCGAAAATCCAGCCCGTGACCCCGTTCTTCACATAGGCGCTGTCAGTCACGATGGTGATGGATGAGGGCCGCGACAGCGCCTCCAGCGCTGAAATCGCGGCCAGGAGTTCCATCCGGTTATTCGTCGTCTCCGGCTCACCGCCATTCAACTCGCGTTCGCGCACCACCGCCTCGCCGTCCCGCGCGATCATTAGCGCGCCCCAGCCGCCGGGGCCGGGGTTCCCCGAACAGGCGCCATCGGTATAGGCGTAAAGCTCAGGCATGGGCAGCAATCGCGATCCAGGGGGCTTGGCTGCCATCAAGGCCCGTGGTCGCGCCGAAATCGCGTAGGGTCACGGTGAACCCCGCCGCCTCCAACAGCCCCGTCAACTCGGCATCGGTGTAATAGGCATAAAACCGGCCAATGCTGTCGCGCGTCTCGCCCGTGCCCATCTTCACTGAGACGTGGAATTGCCCGCGCGGGGCCAGCGCCCGGTGGGCCCGGGCCAGATGCCCCGGCATCTCGGCCTTGGGCGCATGGAGCAGGCTGAAACTGGCCCAGATCCCGTCATAGATCCCTTCGGCCTCCAGCGCATCGAACGTGGCGACTGTCACCTCCAGCCCGAACGTCTCCTTGGCGATCCTGGCCATCTCGGGCGAGGCATCGGTGGCATCGACGAGATAGCCTGCATCCCGCATTGCCGCCGCCGTGCGCCCCGGCCCACAGCCCCAGTCGAGGATCCGCCCGCCGCGTTTGATGCGCGCAAGAAAGGCCAGTTCGATCGGCTCCGCCCCGGTGCCGCGTCCCAGCTTGGCATAGTCGGCCGCGCGCGCATCATAGACCGCGCGAGTCTTCGCATCGGCCCCTACCATGCGGTCACCCCCAAACAGGCCACCACCACCGCCGTCAGCCCGATCCGCAACTGCATCCACCACGCGGGGGCGAGGCCCTGCCGCCAGAACATGTAATCAAGGCCCAAAAGCGCGATGAACCCCGCGCCGAGGTTGATCGCGGCCGAGGTCGGCCCGCCGCCCACAAAGAAGAACGCCCAAAGCGCGGGCAGGACAGACAAGGCATAGCCTGTCGCCGCCACGCCCCCTTCGGCACGGGTGGCAAAGCCCCACAGGACGCCCGACATGAAGGCCAGGATGATCTGGCCATAGTTGAGTTGCACGAAAGGCCCCACGAAACGCGGGCCAAAGCTCTGCATCCCGAATTCGGTCAGGGCGGGCGAGAGGACGGTCAGTGCGCCCCAGACAAAGGGGATCAGACCGGCAAGGCCCAGCACCAGTGCAGAGATCGGGATGTCACGCATCGGCCAGCCCCGCGATCATAGCCGCAATGCGCTTGGCCCGCGTCTCGGCCCGTTTCGCCGTCTCGATCTGGTGCAGTGCGCCGCGCTTTTTCCCCGCGCTCAGCGCCTCGAAGGCCGCTGTCGCCCCCGCCGAATGCAGCGCGGCGGTCACGTCCCCCGGCACATCCACCACGTCCGGGTCGGTCTTGCGCAGGCGCACGTCGATCCACTCTCCCGGTTCGATCCCGGCAGCATCCAGAAGCGTCTTACCCGCCCAGAGAAACACGCCGTCCACCACCGGCGCGCGCGTCAGCGCGAGGTTTACGGGATGGTCGTTGATCTCCCCCTCCACCCGCTTGGCCCCTTCGGCCACCAGCGCGTGTTCGACTTCTGCTGGCAGGCGCAAGATCGTATAGGTCGAGGTGCCCCATTCCACAGGTTCCACCCGGCCTTCGAAGGCGTGATAGTCGGTCATCCCAGGGCTTACGCGGGTTCGCGCAAGACGCGCGGCACCTTGAATTCCACGTTCTCAACCGCGGTCTCGACCTGCTCCACCGTCACGTCAAACCGCGCGCGGAAGGCGTCGATCACCTCGTTCACCAGAACCTCGGGTGCGCTGGCTCCGGCGGTTAGCCCGATGGAGGAAATCCCTTCGAGCGCCCGCCAGTCGATATCATCGGCGCGCTGGACAAGCTGAGCATAGGTGCAGCCCGCAGCCCGGCCCACTTCCACCAACCGCTTGGAGTTTGACGAGTTCGGTGCCCCGATCACCAGCATCGCATCGGCCTTGGGCGCCATTGCCTTCACCGCCTCTTGTCGGTTGGTGGTGGCGTAGCAGATATCTTCCTTATGCGGGCCAACGATGGCCGGGAACCGCGCCTGCAAAGCGGTCACGATATCCGCCGTGTCATCCACCGACAGCGTGGTCTGCGTGATAAACGCCAGTTTCTCGGGATCGCGCGGGGTGATGTGGGCCACGTCCTCCACGGTTTCCACCAGGATCACCTCACCCTCGGGCAACTGGCCCATGGTGCCCACGGTTTCGGGATGCCCCTCATGCCCGATCATCACCATCTGCAACCCGTTGGCATGATGGCGCTCGGCCTCGATATGCACCTTCGACACAAGCGGGCAGGTCGCATCGACAAACAGCATCTCGCGCCGCGCGGCCTCGGCTGGCACGGCCTTGGGCACACCATGGGCGGAAAAAATCACCGGGCGGTCGTCGGGGCAGTCATCCAACTCCTCGACAAACACCGCGCCCTTGTCGCGCAGCCCGTCGACCACATAACGGTTATGCACGATCTCATGGCGCACATAGACCGGGGCACCCCATTTCTGAAGCGCCATTTCGACGATCTTGATCGCGCGGTCCACGCCTGCGCAAAAGCCGCGCGGCGCAGCGAGATAAAGGGTCAGCGGTGGTTTGGTCACGGGCAACGTCCGCTCATGCTCGGATCAGATGGCACAAGGATAGTCACCGAGCGCACAGGCGCAACCGATCCGTGACCAAAGAACGCGCTTCTAGGGTTCTGACCCTAATCCTCGACAGCCTCACGCTCGCGCATATCTTCGCGCGGTTCGCGCGGCGGCCTGCCGATCACATCCTTCAACTCATCGAGCTCGATGAAGTTGTCGGCCTGGCGGCGCAACTCATCTGCGATCATCGGCGGTTGCGACCGGATCGTCGACACGACCGACACCCGCACACCCTGACGCTGCAGGCTTTCCAGAAGCGGGCGGAAATCGCCGTCTCCGGAAAACAGCACCATGTGATCGACATGGGGTGCCAGCTCCATCGCGTCGACGGCCAGTTCGATGTCCATATTGCCCTTCACCTTGCGCCGTCCCTGGCTGTCGGTGAATTCCTTGGCCGGTTTGGTCACCATCGAAAAGCCGTTGTAATGCAGCCAGTCGACCAGGGGCCGGATCGGCGAATACTCATCGTTTTCCAGAAGCGCGGTATAGTAAAAAGCCCGCAACAGCTTGCCCCGACGCATGAATTCCTGTCGCAGCAGCTTGTAGTCGATGTCAAACCCCAGCGCCTTCGCAGCCGCATAGAGGTTCGATCCGTCGATGAACAGCGCAAGCCGTTCGTCCCGATAGAACATAAAATGGTCCCTTCAATTTTTAGCTTGCCGGACAGTTTCCGTGAGTGTGTGCTGGGCGCCGGCAAAGCTTGGCGGAAAATAGAGAGAATGACGCAGGGTTCAACAAGACTTTCACAAAAGTGACGTAATGGAATTTTTGATCGCAGTCGGGTCGAACGTCCCGCCCGAAGGCCTGACATCGCGCGAAATCGTTGACCAAGCGTTTACTGCGATGGCGGGGGCGGGGCTAACTGTTGCGGCCCAAAGCGCGCTTTACCTCACGCCGTGCTATCCGCCGGGCGCTGGACCCGACTATATCAACGCCGCCGCCCGGGTGCGCGCGGACCTTGCGCCTGCGGGCGTTCTGGACGTGCTGCACGGGATCGAACGGGACTATGGCCGCGCCCGTGTTCAGCGTTGGGGTAACAGGGTGTTGGACCTCGATTTGCTTGCGGCAGGCGACACGGTTCTGCCGGACTCAGATATCTTCGCGAAGTGGCAGGCCCTGCCGCCGGATCGACAGAGAACCGATGCGCCAGACCAGTTAATCCTGCCCCATCCCCGTATGCAGGACCGTGCCTTTGTCCTGGTGCCCCTAGCCGAGATTGCCCCGGATTGGCGGCATCCTGTGTTGGGCCGCACTGTGTCTCAGATGCGCGATGCCCTGCCAGACGCCGATCTTGCGGCGATTGCCCGGCTTTGATGGAGACACGCTTTTGCCTTGTGTTTATGGGGATCAGCCCCTAAATACCGTGTTTCGGATTTCCCGAAGCTAAGCTGGAGAAGCCCATGGCCCGCGTGACGGTCGAAGATTGCGTCGATAAGGTTCCCAACCGGTTCGAGCTGGTGATGCTCGCCGCCCACCGCGCGCGCGAGATTTCCAGTGGTGCGCCGCTGACCATCGATCGCGACAAGGACAAGAACCCGGTCGTGAGCCTGCGCGAGATTGCCGAGGAAACACAGCAGGCCGATGATCTGCGCGAGCGCATGATCGAAAGCCACCAGACCCAGATCGAGGTTGATGAGCCGGAAGAAGACACCATGGCCCTTCTTATGGGGGCCGAGGCTGACAAGCCCGCCGAAGACGACCTGTCGGAAGAGAAACTGCTTCGCGCGCTGATGGAAGCGCAGGAGCGTCAGTAGGGGCCACGCGCCCCCTAGGGCGGACCGGATGATCGACGCAGACGACCTGATCGCGCTGGTCCGCAACTATAACCCCAAAACAAACGCCGATCTCATTCGCGAGGCTTTTGCCTATGGCGATGAGATGCACGATGGCCAGCTGCGCCATTCGGGCGAGCCCTATTTCACCCACCCCGTCGCCGTCGCCGCCATCCTGACCGAGATGAAGCTGGACGATGCCACGATCATCACAGCGCTTCTCCACGACACCATCGAAGACACAAGGTCGACCTATGGCGAGATCGCGAACCGGTTCGGCAAGGAAATCGCCGAACTCGTGGATGGCGTCACCAAGCTGACCAACCTGCAGCTGTCGTCGTCTGAGACCAAGCAGGCCGAAAACTTCCGCAAACTGTTCATCGCGATGTCGAAAGACTTGCGGGTGATCCTGGTCAAGCTTTCGGACCGTTTGCACAACATGCGCACGATCAAATCCATGCGCCCCGAGAAACAGGTGCAAAAGGCGCGCGAGACGATGGATATCTATGCGCCCCTTGCCGGCCGCATGGGCATGCAATGGATGCGGGATGAGTTGGAGGATCTGGCCTTCAGCGTGCTGAACCCCGATGGCCGCCATTCGATTATGCGGCGGTTCATCAACCTGCAACGCGAAGCCGGCGATGTGATCCAGAAGATCACCAAGGACATCCAGAAGGAACTGAAAAAGGCCGGGATCGAGGCCGATGTCTATGGCCGCGCGAAAAAGCCCTATTCGATCTGGCGCAAGATGGAGGCCAAGGAACTGGGCTTTTCCCGCCTGTCCGACATCTATGGCTTCCGCGTGATCACCGAAACGCAGCCCGATTGCTATGGCGTGCTGGGTGCGATTCACCAGCGCTGGACGGCGGTGCCGGGCCGGTTCAAGGACTACATCAGCCAGCCCAAATCGAACGGCTATCGCTCGATCCACACGACGGTGTCGGGGCGCGATGGCAAACGGGTGGAGATCCAGATCCGCACCCGCGAGATGCACGAAGTGGCCGAGGCGGGAGTGGCCGCGCACTGGGCCTACCGCGACGGGCAACGGGCCGAGAACCCCTTTGCCGTCGATCCGGCCGAATGGATCGCGGGCCTGACCGAACGCATCGACAGCGCCGAGGATCATGACGAGTTCCTCGAACACGTGAAGATGGAGATGTATTCCGACCAGGTCTTTTGCTTCACACCAAAGGGCGAGGTGGTGAAATTGCCGCGCGGGGCAACGCCTCTGGATTTCGCCTATGCCATCCACACCCGGATCGGGGACGGGTGCGTGGGCGCCAAGGTTGACGGTATCCGTGTGCCCCTGTGGACGCGGTTGAAGAACGGCCAGTCGGTTGAGATCATCACCGCTGAAGGCCAGCGCCCCCAGGCCACCTGGATCGACATCGTCGCCACCGGCCGGGCCAAGGCCGCGATCCGCCGCAGTTTGCGGGACGAGGATCGCGAACGGTTTGAAAAGCTGGGTCGGGAACTCGCACGCGTGGCGTTCGAACATGTGGGCAAACGCGCCACCGACAAGGCCCTGCGCACGGCGGCCAAGCGCATGGGGCTGGGCAGTGCGAGCGATCTTCTAACCAGCGTCGGCGCGGCCGAGATCGGCGCCCGTGATGTGATCGAAACCCTCTACCCCGATCTTGTCGCGAAAAAGGGCGATGAGATCGACGCCGCCCGCGCGGTGGTGGGTCTCGACAAAACGCAAAGCTTTACCCGCGCCCCGTGTTGCCAGCCGGTGCCGGGCGAACGGATCGTGGGCATCGCCTATCGCGGCAAGGGCGTGGTGATCCACACCATCGACTGCCCCGCATTGGAAGAGTTCGAGGATCAGACCGAACGCTGGATCGACCTGCGCTGGCAGACGGGGACGCATCCTGCGCAATACGACATCAGCCTGGACCTGACGATCTCGAACGACGCGGGCGTTCTGGGGCGGCTCTGTACGCAGATCGGCGAACAGCGGGCCAATATCTCAAACCTCACCTTCCTTGACCGAAAACCGGACTTCTTTCGCCTTATTGTCGACGTCGAACTGCGGGATATCGAACACATGCACGCGGTGATGTTGGCGCTTGAGGCAGATAGCGACGTTGCGTCCATTGATCGTCACCGCGATCCCAAGCGTAAACTGTGACGAGGCGGTCAAGGTAACGGGGCATGGTTTTCAAGCGACGCAAGCCCAGGGGGTATTTGGAGGCTTTCGGCCGCTTCTTCTATCCGCGCGGCGGCTGGTCGCGCGCGGGCCGCTACATCGCGCACCGGCTGCGGCGTCTGCCCGACCCGGCCCACAAGATCAGCCGCGGCATCGCGGCGGGGGTGTTCGCGAGCTTCACCCCGTTCTACGGCTTCCACTTCTTTACCGCGGCCTTTGTTGCCTGGCTCGTGCGGGGCAATATCTTGGCCTCGCTTCTGGCCACGTTCTTTGGCAACCCGATCACCTTTCCGTTCATTGCTGCGATCTCGGTCGAGCTGGGCACCTGGATCCTGGGCCGGCCCCCTGTCGCGCCTGCCTCGGTCTTTGTGGGCTTTTCGCTGGCCACGATCGAGCTGTGGGAAAACTTCGCCGCGATCTTCACCGCCGAGACGGCGCAATGGGGCAACCTTGCCCGGTTCTTTGATCGCATCTTCCTGCCCTATCTCGTGGGGGGCATCGCACCGGGTATGCTTGCCGGGATTGCGGCCTATTTCCTAGCCAACCCGATCATCGCGTCCTATCAGAGGGGCCGGATCAAGAAGATGAAGGAACGGTTCGAGGCCAAGCGCCGCGCCGCCGAGGATGCCAAGGCCGCCCGCGCCGCCGAGGCCGAGGTTGCGGCCAAGGCGATGGACCGGACGAAAGGGCAGGAACCGCAATGACCGCGACCGACAGCCACCTGCGCCTGGGCGTGAACATCGACCACGTGGCCACCGTCAGGAATGCCCGCGGCGGGGCCTATCCCGATCCCCTGCGCGCCGCCCGGATCGCGGCCGAGGCCGGGGCCGATGGCATCACCGCACACCTGCGCGAAGACCGCCGCCACATCTCGGACGCCGATATCGAAGGGTTGATGGAGGTGCTGGAGGAGGTGCCCCTGAACTTTGAGATGGCCGCGACGGAGGAGATGCAGGCCATCGCGCTGCGCCACAAACCCCACGCCGTCTGCATCGTGCCCGAAAAGCGCGAGGAGCGGACGACCGAAGGCGGGCTAGAAGTGGCGCGGGAGGAAAACCGGCTGGCCCATTTCATCGCGCCCTTGCGGGACGCAGGCTGTCGCGTATCCATCTTTATCGCGGCCGATCCCCGCCAGATCGAGGCCGCGAACCGGATCGGGGCCGAGGTGATCGAACTGCACACCGGGGCCTATTGCGATTTCCATGCCGAGGGCAAATTCGAAGAACGCGACGCCGAGTTAGAGCGTCTGCGCGCCATGGCGACCTTTGGACATGAGCTGGGGCTTGAGGTGCATGCGGGCCACGGGCTGACCTATGATTGCGTGGGCCCGGTCGCCGCGCTGCCCGAGGTGCGCGAGCTGAACATCGGGCATTTTCTGGTGGGCGAGTCGATCTTTCGCGGGCTGGGTCCGGCGATCGCCGAGATGCGCCGGATCATGGACGCGGCGCGGGCCTGAGGATTACTTGGTGCTGCCGTCGCCGGTGTAGACGTCGGGCGTGACACCGGGCCTGCCGGTTTCTCCGCCCCCGCCTGATCCGGTCCCTCCTGGCCCGCCCGCGCCTACTGCACCCTCTGCCTCGGGGCGGGGGAAGAGGCCCGTCCCGAAGATCCCGTTCTCATCGCGCACCCGGATGCCGCCCGTCCGTGCAAGTTCTGCGCCCGGTCCGCAGGCGCCCACGGGCCAGACGACCTCGGCCGTGTCAAACCCATAGCCCGGCACGCGCGGGGCAAAGGTGCCGCGGCATCCTTCGTCATCTGAGGTGCGGACGGCGGTGGCGAGGCCGTGGCGGAACGTGACGATCACATAGGCCGTATCCTCGCCATTGAGCCGGCGATAGACATATTCGGTCTGCGCCCCTTCGTGGATTTTCTGAAACGGATTGCCCCACCGCGCGGCCATCGCGCCCTCGGTCGTCTCGCCGATGCGCACCGATTGCACCATCGCGGCGCGGGTGGCGGGGGTGGTAGCCACGGTCGTGTCCCAGGCAACGGCGGCGCAACCGGGGAGAAGGGCGAGGGCGAGGAGGTGGGGGCGCATGGGGCTGTGCATAGTGGGGGAGGGGTGAAGATGGGGTGAATGACATAATGGCAAACAGAGGATCGCGTTGTCGCTATGACCCGCCCGGCGGGCACCGCCGGGCAGCCCCCGACCGCCCCCCAGGGCGGGGGCTACGCCCCCACCCGCGGTCGGGGACTGCCCTCATTTCCTTTTGTCGCGGTTGGAAGGCAGTTGTGCTTTGCATGTCCCTCACGCCCCCCTTGCCCTCCACCCCACACCCGCCCATGGTGCGCCCCATGATCCTCGGCATCGGCACCGACCTCTGCAACATCGAACGGATCGAGCGCACGCTCGACCGGTTCGGTGACCGCTTCCGCAACCGGGTTTTCACCCAGATCGAACAGGCCAAGGCCGAACGCCGCGCAGACACGCCCGGCACCTATGCCAAGCGCTGGGCCGCAAAAGAGGCGTGTTCCAAGGCGCTGGGCACCGGCCTGCGCATGGGCATCGCGTGGAAGGACATGTCGGTCACCAACCTGGAGACCGGGCAACCCGTCATGCACGTCACCGGATGGGCCGCCGAACGCCTGCGCGAGATGACGCCCGAGGGACATGAGGCGGTGATCCATGTCACGCTGACCGACGACCACCCCTGGGCCCAGGCCTTCGTCGTGATCGAGGCCCTGCCCGAAGAGGGGGCGCGCTTGACACCCGACCCCCACACACTCATGTAGCGGCCCATTGGCGGGCAAGCAGGGCAGGCGCATGGCAACGGCAGAAGACGCGAAAAACGGGATCGTCGAGACGATCAAAACCATCGTCTATGCGCTTCTGATCGCCGGGGTCTTTCGCACGCTGTTCTTCCAGCCGTTCTGGATCCCGTCGGGCTCGATGAAAGACACGCTGCTCATCGGCGATTTCCTGTTCGTCAACAAGATGGCCTATGGCTATTCCCAGTATTCCTGTCCCTTCTCGCTGTGCCCGATCGACGGCCGCATCCTGGGGTCTGAGCCCGAACGCGGCGATGTCGCCGTCTTCCGCCACCCGGTGAATGGCAGCGATTTCATCAAGCGTGTGGTGGGCCTGCCTGGCGACACGATCCAGGTGGTGGGCGGTGTTTTGACGATCAACGGCACGCCCGCGCCCCAGACGCCCGATGGCACGTTTGAAGAGACTTTCGAACGGCAAGGCCCGGTGGGCAATCTGCCCCTGTGCAAGAATGCCGGGATAGGGCTGGGTGCGACCTGTGTGAAGGACAAGTTCGTCGAGACGCTGCCCGAAGGCACCACGCATTCGATCCTGAACGTGCGCGACAGCCGGCTCGACGACACGCCCGTCTATACCGTGCCTGAGGGGCACTTCTTCTTCATGGGCGACAACCGCGACAACTCCACCGACAGCCGGGTGATGCCGCCCAATGGCGTGGGGTTCGTGCCGTTCGAGAACCTAATCGGACGGGCGGATCGGATCATGTTCTCCTCCGGCGGCCGGTCGCTGTTTTTCGTGTGGACCTGGCGGGGGGATCGGTTCTTCAAGGCGATCCAGTAATGAAGCTCGGGGCCGAGCTTCAGGCGTTCTGCGCGCGCCTTGGCCATGACTTCGCCGATCCCGCGCTTCTGGTCGAGGCGCTGACGCATCCCTCGCTCACCTCGCCCACGCGCGCCAATAACCAGCGGATGGAGTTTTTGGGCGACCGGGTCTTGAACCTTGTTCTGGCCGAAGCGGTGCTGGCCGCCGATCCGCACAGCCCCGAAGGCACGCTGGCCCCCCGTTACAACCGGCTGGTGCGGAAGGAGACCTGCGCCGATGTCGCCCGCTCGATCGATCTGGGTAGCGTTCTGCGACTGGGCAAATCCGAGATGGTGTCGGGCGGGCGGCGGCTGGATGCGGCGCTGGGCGACGCAATGGAGGCGGTGATCGCCGCGGTCTATCGCGATGGCGGGCTGGAGGCGGCGCGGGGCGTGGTGCTGCGCTTGTGGGAGGGCCGGATCGCCGCACTGGAGGAGGACGAAAAAGACCCCAAGTCGAGCCTGCAGGAATGGGCGCAATCCCACGGCCAGCAGGCGCCGACCTATAGCGAGGTTGCGCGCGAGGGCCCGCCCCATGCGCCTGTGTTCACGGTCGAGGCGCGGCTGGCGGACGGGCGCGCAGAGCGGGCGACGGGCAAGGCCAAGCGGCAGGCGGAGAAGGATGCCGCTCGGGCGTTGTTGGGGCGGGTTGTGGGGTAGGGCTGTACCCTCCAGTCGTGGCCTAGGTCGCGGGGGCTAGCCTAGGTGATCTTCTGAAAACGCCCCCTGCGCTAGCCATACCCCAGCACACTGAACACCCCCAGCAAGCCAAAGCTTCCCAAGGTGAGCCAATAGGCCAGCGGGGCGGTGGTGCGCTCGATCGGCTGGAAGAGGTAGGTCATCCCGCTGCGCAGGCCCTGCACGACCCAGACAGCAAAGAAAAGCGCACCGATCCAGCCCCAGCCGGTTGCGATTGCGATGGCGATCAGCCCAAGCCCGACCCAGGCCCAGAGCATGGGCGGGCCTGTTCGGGCGGGCGCGGGCCCATCTTCTACAAAGAAGAACATCGCCCCGTCGGGGTCGCGTGCCATTGTGGCCGCGCCTTCGGGAAGGCGGGTTTGGGCAAGCGCGGTGCCGCCCAAGGACGTGAGCCTCTTCGCCGTGCCCGCCGCAGCCTGGAAGATCACGGCCCAGTATTCCTCTTTCCCGCGCAGGGCGGGGTCAGGGATCTCGTGCAGGTGGGCGACTATTTCACCATCAGCGGAAATTGTCCGCACCCCGGCGTTGGCGGGACCAAACACCCAGCCAAAGAGCGCCTCGTAGAACGGGATCACGGCGCTCGCGTCCGACACGAAAAGCCCGTGGCCCAGCCGGCCCCCGGCGCCATCGGTTGCGCCCGCGGGACTGCCGCCCTCAAAGACCGTGAACCCCGCCCCCAGCGGATCGCGGATTAGGGCGAATTTTCCGCCGCCGGGAAACGGCTCGGGCCCGATCTCGACCTTGCCGCCGTGCTCGCGGGCGGTGGCCACAGCAGCCTCGATATCGCGGACGGCCATGTAGGACATCCAGAAGCTCGGCATGCCGATCTTTCGAAACATCTCGGGCATGGAAAAGAGCCCGGCCACGGGGCCTGCCTCGCTGCTGGCGATCAAGTAGTCGCCATTGGCGACCTGCCACCCGAGGAGATCGCCGTAGAAGCGGCTGGCCTGGTCGAGGTTTAGCGCGGAAAGATCGCACCAGAGGAAGGTGCCGTGGGTGGGCATGATCGGTCGTTTGTTGGTCTCGTTGGGGAGATTCTATTGGAAAGGGCGGTGTCTGTGCAATCGGTGTCGCCGCTGGCCACGGCCCGCAATCTCGGCTATCTGCAGCGCTTCACAGCCTGCGAGACCACCATGACCACACGCGCCGGATTTGTTGCCCTGATCGGCGAGCCCAATGCGGGGAAATCGACGCTGCTCAATCGGATGGTGGGGGCAAAGGTCTCGATCGTCACCCACAAGGTGCAGACGACGCGGGCGCGGATCCGGGGCGTGGCGATCGAGGGGGACAGCCAGATCGTCTTTGTCGACACCCCCGGCCTTTTCCGCCCGCGCCGCAGGCTCGACCGGGCGATGGTGGCCGCGGCCTGGGGCGGGGCGGCGGATGCGGATGTGGTGGTGCTGCTCATCGAGGCGCATCGGGGCGTGACGCCCGGGGTGGAGGCGATCCTTGAGGCCTTGGGCGAGCGGACCGAAGGGCGGCGTGTGGCGCTGGCCGTCAACAAGATCGACCGGGTGGAGGCGCCGGTGCTGCTGGTGCTCACCAAGGACATGAACGAGCGCTATCCGTTCGAGGAGACCTATCTGATCTCTGCTGAGAAGGGCCATGGCGTGGATGATCTGCGCCAGTGGCTCGCCGCGCAGATGCCCGAGGGGCCGTGGCTCTACCCCGAAGATCAGATCGCCGATCTGCCGATGCGGATGATCGCCGCCGAGATGACGCGGGAGAAGCTGACGCTGCGCCTGCATCAGGAACTGCCCTATCAGCTGACCGTCGAGACCGAGCAATGGGAAGAGCGCAAGGATGGCTCGGCTCGGATTGATCAGATCATCTATGTCGCGCGCGACGGGCATAAGGGGATCGTGCTGGGCAAGAAGGGCGAGACGGTGAAGGCCGTGAGTCAGGCGGCACGGGCGGAGATCGAGGAATTTCTGGGGCGCAAGGTGCATTTGTTTTTGCAGGTGAAGGTGCGGCCCGGCTGGCTGGAAGAAGCCGCGCGGTATTCGGAGATGGGCCTCGATTTCCGCGACGGCGAGGCATGACGCGGCTTGCGACCGAGATTTGGGTGGCGGCCTATCTGCGGCGGCTGGCTTTGGCCGATATCCCGGCTTTCGTAACGGCCAAGGGCGATCTGACGGCGGGGACGGTGCTGGTGAAGCTCAATACGCTCGATGGGCAGGCGCGGTGTTATCAGCGGAGTTTCGATCTGATGTCGGGGGAGAGGGCCTGGATCGTGTTGAGCGAAGGGGTGGAGGCGGATGTGGATGCGTCCATTGAGACGCAGCGGGGCTTTGACCGGGATCTCTGGGTGATCGAGGTGGAGAGCCGTGAGGGGCGGCATTTGCTGGACGAGGACGGGCTCGCCTGAAAGACTTTATGCCTCCGGCGGGGATATTTCTGGACCAAAGAGACACGCGATGGAGTGGCGGGATCAAGGCGCGCTGTTGGCCGTGCGGCGGCATGGTGAGACGGCGGCGATTATCGAGGTGTTTACGGCCGAGCACGGGCGGCATGCCGGTGTCGTGCGGGGTGGAACCAGCCGGAAGATCGCACCGATCCTGCAGCCTGGCGCGCAGCTGGAGGTGACCTGGCGCGCGCGGCTGGATGAACATATCGGGACGTACTCCGTCGAGCCGCTCAAGAGCCGCGCGGCGGAGGTGATGGCGGATCGGCTGACGCTGTCGGGGCTGAATGCGGTGACGGCGCTCTTGGTGTTCGCGCTGCCGGAGCGGGAGGGGCATCCGGTGCTGTATCGGCGCACGATCACTCTTTTGGACATGATCGGCGTGAATGAGGCCTGGCCGCTGGCGTACCTGCGGTGGGAACTGGCGCTTCTCGACGAGATGGGGTTCGGGCTTGATCTGTCGGTCTGTGCGGTGACAGGCGCGGTGGATGATCTGGCCTATGTCTCCCCGCGCACAGGGCGCGCGGTCAGTGCCGAAGGGGCCGGAGAGTGGGCGGAGAAGCTGTTGCCCTTGCCGCCTGCGCTCATGGGCGCGGGGCGGGGCGATCTGAGTGAGATTGCCGAGGGCTTGCGTACCACGGGGCATTTTCTGCAAACGCAGCTGGCCCATAGCCTGGGCGACCGCCCACTGCCCGAGGCGCGTGCGCGGTTTGTTGATCTGGTGCGTCGGGCGGTGTGATCGGCCCTTGTAGCGCTAAGATGGTATGGCGGCGCCGCCACGGACGGCTGACCTGCGGGTTGGCGGGGTTTGCCCGCCTTCCGGTTTTGGTCCCTAGGCCCCGATCTTCTGGGGCTGGCCATATGTCTCAGGTGCCCTTTTGGGGCACAGGGAAGCTTCGGGAGGGGGTTTTAGGGTGCCGGCGTTAACGGCGCGGAAACCATGCGCGCGGTCGGTCAGCCTGTCTTCGCCACCACCGCCGCGGCAGACCGATCGAGCGCGGTTTGCCAGGGCGTGAAGCTGACGCCCAGATCGCTTGTGGTGGTGCTCGCGTCGAATTGCGGGGTGTGGCCCACGCCGGGCAGGACGGTTTTGAGCGAGGCGTCGAACAGCGACAGGATGCGGAGCAGGATCTTGGGCGCGACCTTGGTGGCGATCTTCCGATCGGGATAGGCCGCTTTCAAATGGCGGGCCATTTCCGGCATGGTGGCCGAGGCGTCGGACGCGATGTAGCGCTTGCCCGCGGTGTCCGGCCTGTCGAGGGCGGCGATGTGCATGGCCGAGACATCGGCCACATCGACCATGCCAAAGCCGATATCGGGCAGCATCGGGTCGGTGCCTTTCAGGATGCGCTCCACCACCTCAAGCGAGGTGCCATAGTTGGCGTCCATCGGGGTGCCGAGGACGAGGGCGGGGTTGACGGTGGTCAGCCGCATCTCGGGGTGGTCGGCCACGAAATCCCACGCGGCACGTTCGGCGAGCGTTTTCGATTTGTAATAGGCGTTGGATTTGGGGTGGGCCGGGTCGCTCCAGTCCGCGGGCGTATAGGGGCGGTTGCCCACATCGACGGCTTCGATGGCGACGACCGAGGAGGTGAGGATCACGCGGGTGACGCCGGCCTTTTGCGCGGCGCGCATGGCGCGAAGCGTGCCATCGACGGCGGGGCGGATGATCTCGTCTTCGTTTTTGGGTTGGGTCAGGGGGAAGGGCGAGGCGGTGTGCATGAGCGCATCGGTGCCTTCCAGCGCGGCGTCCCAGCCGGTGTCGGAGGTGAGATCCAGTTCGACAAAGCTGAGCCGGTCGAGGGCGGTGGCGTCGGTCAGATGGGGGCGGAGGGCGTCGCGCACCTCATCGGCGCGTTTGGCCGAACGGAGGGAGCCGCGGACGGTATGGCCGGCCTTCAAGAGGTCGAGCGCGATGCGTTTTGCGATGAAACCGGTGACACCGGTTAGGAGGACGGTTTGGGGCATGGGGTGGCTCCTAAGTTAGTAGTTCTAACTTAGGAGCTTGGTTTGGGATGGCAAGAGGGTTTTGGGAAGGCTACAGCGCGCGATCACCTGCGCCTCAGTCCCTGTTTGCAGCGGAAGACGATGTCCACTGGACAGGGTCTGATGGTTGCTATCCTAGCAATCCGCGGGCGATGACCCGTGCCTGAATTTCCCCGCGCCGCCCGGGACGGTGTCCAGCGGGCACTGCCTGCAAGCTCCTAGTCACCGACGCGCTGCGCAATCACCTATGACCGAAGTCCGGCGAGCCGCGAGAGACGATGTCCACTGGACATCGTCTGATAGTTTCTAACCGAGCAATCTGCGGGCAATAACCTGTGCCTGGATTTCCGCGGCACCCTCAAAGATGTTCAGGATCCGCGCGTCACACAGAACCCGGCTGATCCCGTATTCCAGCGCGAAGCCGTTGCCGCCGTGGATCTGCAGCCCGTTATCCGCCGCCGCCCAAGCCACGCGGGCACCGAGCAGTTTGGCCATCCCGGCCTCAAGGTCACAGCGGCGATCTTCATCCTTCTCGCGGGCGGAGAAATAGGTGAGCTGGCGGGCCACCATGATCTCCACCGCCATCATGGCGAGCTTGCCGGAGACGCGCGGGAAGTCGATCAGCGATTTGCCGAACTGCTTGCGGTCTTGCGCATATTGCATCGAGATATCGAGCGCCGATTGCGCCACGCCGATCGCGCGGGCGGCGGTCTGGATGCGGGCGCTCTCGAAGGTTTGCATCAGTTGCTTGAAGCCCTGACCCTCGGTCTCGCCCAGCAGGTTTTCGCCCTTCACTTTGAAGTCGTCGAAATTGACGGTGTATTCCTTCATGCCGCGGTAGCCCAAGACCTCGATCTCACCGCCGGAGATTCCGGGGTCCTGCCACGGTTCCTCATCGGTGCCGGGGGTCTTCTCGGCCAGAAACATCGACAGACCGCGATAGTCGGACGTGTCGGGAATTGTGCGGGCAAGCACGGTCATGACGTGCGTGCGGGCGGCGTGGGTGATCCAGGTCTTGTTGCCGTTGATCGTCCAGTCGCCATCCTCGCCCTTGACCGCGCGGGTGCGCAAGCTGCCGAGATCCGATCCGGTGTTGGGTTCGGTGAACACAGCGGTGGGCAGGATTTCCCCGCTGGCGAGGCCAGGCAGCCATTTTTCTTTCTGCGCATCGGTGCCGCCGGCGATGATGAGTTCCGCCGCGATTTCCGAGCGCGTGCCCAGCGAGCCGACGCCTATATAGCCGCGCGAGAGTTCTTCGGAGACGACGCACATCGACGCCTTCGACAGGCCCAAGCCCCCGAATTCCTCGGGGATGGTGAGCCCGAAGACGCCCATTTCGGCCAGTTCCTCGATGATCTCCATCGGGATCAGCTCATCCTTCAGGTGCCACTCGTGTGCGTCCGGGATCACGCGGTCTACGCTATAGCGGCGGAACTGTTCGCGGATCATCTCAAGCTCTTCGTCGAGGCCGGTGGCGCCCACGGTGATCTCGGCCGCGCGTTCCTGCATCAGCTCGACAAGGCGCGTGCGGGCGGCCTGGGTGTTGCCCTGTTGGGTCAGGGTCATCACGGCGGGCGCCATCATCGCGCGCTGGTCTTCCTGGCTGAGGCCCATGTCCTGCGGGCGCAGGATTTCGCCCTGGCTCATCGGGATGCCGCCGTAGATCTGCCAAAGGTATTCGCCGAACGCGATCTGGTGGATCAGCTGTTCCACCTCGCCAAACTTGCCATCGGCCTGCAACCGCTCGGCCCAGCCCTGCATCTGCCGCAGTGACTCGACGTATGTGGCGAGCCACGCCAGGCCGTGGGCGGCGGTCTGGTTCGCCTCGAGCAGCGCGGGCGAAACCTTGCCATCTTCGGTCAGCATGGCACCGACCACGGCCTTGGCCCGGTCGTACAGCGCCTCGACGGCAGGCACGGCTTCGGCGGTCAGTTGGGTCAATTCGGGCAGGATGACATTGGTCATCTGCGAGATATCCTGTCCGTCATGGGCCATGGCAAGCATTCCTTTTTCTGCGACTGCAAAGTGACGTAGTGCATTCGCAGCGGGTGAGCAACAAGATTTCCAAAACCCGCGTCAGATTGAACAATAATGACCCAAACGATTAGATCGTGTGCTTTTGGGCGACGTGGGGTAGAGGGGCCCGGTGCGTGTAAGAGCCCTATATGCCTGAGCTTGCCCCCGAAATCTGGGCCTATGCCGTGGTTGCCGCCGCGATTGCGGGGCTGATCAAGGGCGTGGTGGGTTTTGCCATGCCGATGGTGATGATTTCCAGCCTCGCGGTGGTGCTGCCCCCCGATCTGGCGCTCGCCGCGCTGATTCTGCCGACACTGGCGACCAATACGTGGCAGGCGCTGCGCACCGGATGGGCGGATGCGGTGGAGGCGATGCGGGACCATTGGCGGTATCTGTTGGTGGTCTGGGGCTTTATCGCGGCCAGTGCGCAACTGATCTATGTGCTGCCCGAGGCGGTGATGTTCCTGATCCTGGGCCTGCCGGTCACGTTTTTCTCGCTGGCGCAGCTGGTGGGCTGGCGGTTGCGGTTTGCGGCGCATGCGCGGCGGCGGGTCGAGATCATGGTGGCGTCATTTGCGGGCTTTGTGGGCGGGCTCAGCGGCGTCTGGGGGCCGCCGACGGTGGCCTATCTGACCGCGCTCGAGACGCCCAAATTCCAAAGCGTGCGGGTGCAGGGCGTCGTCTATGGCAGCGGGGCGGTGGTGCTGGCGCTGGCGCATCTGAAATCGGGTGTTGTCACGGCGGGCACGGCGCAGATGTCGGCGCTTCTTTTGATCCCGGCGCTGGCGGGACTGTGGCTGGGGTTTCAAGTGCAGGACCGCATGGATCAGGAGGCGTTCCGCCGGGCCACGCTGGTGGTTTTGGTGGTGGCGGGGCTTAATCTGGTGCGGCGGGGGCTGTTTTGGTGAACCGAGACAAAAATTATCACACTGCACGACGCCAGTTCACGCGCCGGTCCGAGGGGAGGCGCAATCGCGCCGCCCCGTGGGGGCGGACCGGCGCGGCCCAACAGTTCCTGTTGGGCGGGTTCTCTGAATGAGGCGTTAAAACCAAAAAATTGATCGTTAGGGCCTGCCTCGACCCAACGAGATTTGGGCAACTACTTTCTCCTATTCATCCAAACCGAAACCCTTGTGCGCCCACCCCGCATCGCTATTCTGCGCGCGCTTGCGAAAAGGAACGCCCTGATGCCCATGGACGACCCCGAGATCGAGATTGTCAGCACCTGGCGCGTCTCCTGTGACGGTGGTGAAGGGGCGCTGGGGCATCCGCGGGTGTGGTTGCAGATCCCGCAGGACATCGGCTGGGTCGTCTGCCCCTATTGCGACAAGAAGTATATTCACGAGAGTTTCGCGGACAAAGTCGCATGATCCCGGCGCGGCTGGCCCCCTATGCCATCGCGCTCATTCTCTCGGGGATCATGTCGTTCATCGTCTCGGGCATTGCCACATGGCGCGCGCTGGGCCTGATCGAGGGGTTTGGGGCTGCGTGGATGGGGGCCTGGTCGCTGGCTTGGGCGGTGGCGTTCCCGACGCTGGCGCTGTTCCGGCCGCTGGTGACGAAACTGGTGATGGGGCTGGTGCGCGCGGGCTAGGGCCCGGCCCAACCATGGTTTTTTCATGCAGGGTTAACGGGCCCCCTGGCCCCCACCATCCCGCCAACCCCGCCGCATTTCAGGACAAATCCCGCACCACGCCGCCTTGATCGGCCCGTTCGGGGCACAAAATTGTTAACAACCAGACCCCCGCCGCCGCATCTTTGCCACAATCGCATCCCATTTCGACCATATTCGAGCGTAAGTGTGATCCGGTGCGGGGCACAACAGGCGACGGATCGACCCTATGCTTGACATGGATTCGACACGCACGGACTGCCTGGCCGGTGAGGCGCTGCCGATTGGCGCCACGCTTCTTGATGGTCAATTCACCATCACGGGGCATCTCGGCGCCGGAGGGTTTGGGAAGACCTACCGGGCAGAAGACAACGTGCTTGGACGGACGATTGTTATTAAAGAGTGCTTTCCTGAAGATTTCTGCGTCCGTGAAAATGGAAAAGTAGTACCGCGTTCGGAGGCTTATGCCGAACCGTTCCGGTCAACCGTGGAAATGTTTGTGCGCGAGGCGCGCAGCCTGGCCAAATTGCGCCATCCCAACATCGTGGGTGTGCATCGCGCGTTCGAGGAAAACCAGACCGCCTATATGGCGCTTGACCTGATCGATGGGTGCGAGCTTTTCAGCCTGCTCAATAACAAGCGGCTGCGGTCGTCGCCCAACATGGTGCGCAAGATCCTGCTGCAGCTTCTAGATGCGGTCGAGAAGGTGCATGAGCTGGACCTGCTCCACCGCGATATTTCGCCCGACAACATCATCATGGAGCCCACGGGCACACCGGTGCTGATCGACTTTGGCGCCGCCCGTGGCGATGCCAGCCGTCGGACCCGGGCGGTGTCGTCGCTTCTGGTGGTGAAGGACGGCTATTCCCCACACGAGTTTTACGCCGCAGGCAGCGAGCAGACGCCCAGCAGCGATCTTTATGCGCTGGGCGCCACCTTCTATCACCTGTTGAGCGGGGACATCCCGCCCGACAGCCAGGCCCGCATGATGGAAATCGCAGGCCGCAAGCCCGATCCGTGCGTGCCGCTGGCAGGCCGCGTGCCGGGCTATCCGCCCGAGTTCCTGGAAGCCATCGACAAGGCGATGCAAATCCACTCCGCCGACCGGTTGCAGTCAGCGGCTGAATGGCGCGCACTGATCACCCGGGCCTCGGATGCCGGTGCGCCTGTCAAAACGGTCATGGTCGATGAAGCGCCGGTGGATGAGGCGCGCGAGATGCATGAGGCGGCATCGTTCACACCGGAATTGCAGCGCTCGCTGTCGCGGCTCGTGGCCGAGACGAACGAGGAAGTGCGCCAGTCCATGTCCCAACCGGTGAAGCCCAAGACGCGGAAGGCACCACCGCTGAGAAAGCCCAAGCGCCCGGCCTGGGTTGATGAGTTCAACCAGGAATCGCTTGAGTTGGAACGGCAGGCGGCGGAGCAAGCAGCCGCAGAAGCCGCGGCTGAGGCCGAGCGTTTGGCTGCAGAAGCCGCCGCCGAGGCCGAACGCAAAGCCGCTGAAGAGGCCGCCGCGGAGGCGGAGCGCTCGTCATCCCTGGGCCTGCCAATGCTGGGCTGGCGCAACTCACCCGCCAAGCGCGAACGGCGCCGGCAATCGCTGGAACAGACCGCGCCCCGGTCGCTGGGCAAGCTTCTGAGCTTTGATCTGCCCGAACTGGTGGAAGAACGCACCGAGGTGCGGGGTGATGAGGCGGTGCGGAAGGTGTCGTAGGGTATAAGCGGCGTTGCTGTTTACCGCTGTCCCGGACTTGATCCGGGACCTACACCAAATGAAGGCACCGAGGCCCCGGATCACGTCGGGGGCTGCGTAGGTGATGACATGTCCGCTAAACTGCCTCCCCCTCCCAGCGGGAGGGGGAATGAGGGGGAGGCTCGCTTTGCCCCCTCTCCCTAACCCTCTCCCTGTGGGAGAGGGGATCTGGTGCGCCTCGTTGCGCCGTCTCGGGCTTGACCCGGGACCTCGTCGTCACGGGGAGGCCCCGGCTCAGGGCCGGGGCGTCAGTGCTAAAGGTGCTTCCTTCGCTTCTGGTCGCCTCCCCCTCCCGGCGGGAGGGGGAACGAGGGGGAGGGTGGCTTCCGCCCGTCTCGCCTCGCCCTCTCCTCTCAGGAGAGGGCACCCGTCGTACCTGTCTTTACCGTCTGCGCTGAGGCCCCGGATAAAGTCCGGGGCTGCGTTCCTTCTACCGCCGAAATGGCGAGGGCCTGAGACCGCTCCGCAAGCTCTCCACCACATCCGCGATCCGTTTGGCGCGCGTGGGCGCCGTCTTGGCCTGCTTGATCCACTCCAGCGTCCCGCGCTTGACCGATCGCGGCCAGGCCTCCCACCCGAGCGTGAGATCACCCAGGGCCGCGTCGAGATCCTCGGGCCGTTCCAGACGCTCCACGTCGTCGAGAAATTCCCACATGCCGTTGGCCGCGGCTACGGCGATCTTGGCCTCGCCCGCGGGCGTCATCTGACCGCTTGCGCGCATCCGGGCCACGATCTCCTTGTTCACCGCCGACCAGGCCGAGCCGTCCTTGCGGGGTGAGATCAGGTGCATCATGCGGTCGTCATCCACACCGCGCACCGAACTGTCGATCCAGCCCCAGCAGATGAGTTCTTCGACCACCTCACCGAAGGGCAGGTAGTCGGCGTGGTGCTTCTTGTAGGTAACGGCCCAGACCGAGCTGGAGGTGGCGTGGTTCTGGGCCAGCCAGTCGCGCAAGGCGGCGCGGGTGGGGAATTCGATGCGGGGGGCGTTTTTGCTCAATGCGCCTCGGCCCAGTTCGCCCCTTGGCCTGCATCCACCACTAGCGGGACGGAAAACTTGACCGCCGGGTCGGCGGCGTTTTCCATCACCTCGCGCGCGGTGCCGATCAGATCGTCGACCGCCGCGTCCTCGACTTCGAAGAGAAGCTCGTCATGGACCTGCAGGAGCATCTTCGCGGGCAGCCCCTCGATCGCAGCAGGCATCCGCACCATCGCGCGCCTTATCACGTCCGCCGCCGTGCCCTGGATAGGCGCGTTGATCGCGGCGCGGCGGGCGAAGCCGGCGTGCGGGCCCTTGGCGTTGATCTCGGGCGTGTTGATCTTGCGGCCAAACAGCGTCTCGACCCGCCCGTGTTCCTTGGCGAAGGCCACCGTGTCGTCCATGTACTGCCGGATGCCGGGGAAGCGTTCGAAGTAGCGGTCGATAAAGCCCTGCGCCTCGTCCCGCGGGATGCGCAGGTTGCGGGCGAGGCCGAAGCCCGAGATCCCGTAGATCACGCCGAAATTGATCGCCTTGGCCTGGCGGCGGACCTCGGGCGTCATCTCATCGAGTGGCACATTGAACATCTCGGATGCGGTGGCGGCGTGGATGTCCTGCCCGTCGCGGAAGGCCTGTTTGAGCGCCTCGATGTCGGCGATGTGGGCGAGGATCCTGAGTTCGATCTGGGAATAGTCGAGGCTGACGAGGGTGCGGCCCGGCTCGGCCACAAACGCCTCGCGGATGCGGCGGCCTTCCTCGGTGCGGACGGGGATGTTTTGCAGGTTGGGGTCAGTGGAGGCGAGGCGGCCGGTGTTGGCGCCTGCGATTGAATAAGAGGTGTGGACCCGGCCTGTGTCGGTGTTGATATGCTCCTGCAGGGCGTCGGTGTAGGTGGATTTGAGCTTGGACAGCTGCCGCCAGTCAATGACGCGGGCGGGGAGTTCGTGTTCGGTGGCGAGGTCTTCCAGCACATCGGCAGGGGTCGAATACTTGCCGGTCTTCCCCTTTTTCCCGCCTGGCAGGCCCATGCGCTCGAACAGGATCTCGCCCACCTGCGCGGGGGAACCGACGTTGAACTTCTCGCCTGCAAGCTCCTGGATCTCATCCTCAAGCTGCGCCATTTTCTGGGCGAAGGCGTTGGACATGCGGCTGAGCGTATCGCGGTCGACCTTGATGCCTGACATCTCCATTTCGGCCAGCACGGGCACCATCGGGCGTTCGAGGGTCTCGTAAACGGTGGTGACGCGTTTGACGTGGAGTTGCGGCTTGAAGGATTGCCAGAGGCGCAGGGTGATGTCGGCGTCTTCGGCGGCGTATTTCACCGCGTCGTCCACCGGCACCTTGTCGAAGGTGATCGCGGATTTACCGGTGCCGAGGAGCGATTTGATTTCGATGGGGTTGTGGCTGAGGTAGCGTTCGGAGAGCTGGTCCATCCCGTGATTATGGATGCCCGCGTTCATCGCATAGCTCATGAGCATGGTGTCGTCGATGGGGGCGACGTTGACGCCGTAGCGGGCGAAGATCTTGGCGTCGTATTTCATGTTTTGCCCGATTTTGAGGACGGAGGCGTCCTCGAGCAGTGGCTTGAGCATGGCGAGGGCTTTGTCCATCGACATCTGCCCCTCGGCCAGAGCGTCCGAGCCGAAGAGATCGTCGGTGGAGGCAGCCTTGTGGGCGAGCGGGATGTAGCAGGCCTGTCCCGGCTCGATGGCGAGCGAGATGCCGACGAGTTCGGCGGTCATCTCATTGAGCGCAGTCGTCTCAGTATCGACGGCGACCCAGCCGCGGGCGTGGGCCTTGTCGATCCAGCTTTGCAGCGCGGTCTCGGTCGTCACCTTTTCATAGGCGTCGGCATCGAAGGGCACGGCTTCGGCCTCGGGCGTCTCGATCTCGGGGGCGGGGGCGTCGGCGATGACCGGGGCCTCGACGCCCAGCGTGTCGGCCACACGCTTGGTGATCGTTCGGAACTCCATCGCGGTGAGGAAGTCGAGAAGGGCGCTGGGCTCGGGGTCCTTCACCTCAAGCGTGTCGAGCGCATATTCGAGTTCCATATCGCAATCGAGCTGCACGAGCTTTTTCGACAGCCGGATCTGGTCGGCATGGTCGATGAGAGTCTGGCGGCGCTTGGGCTGTTTGATCTCTTCGGCGCGGTCCAGAAGCGTTTCCAGATCGCCGAATTCGTTGATGAGCAGCGCGGCGGTTTTCACCCCGATCCCCGGCGCGCCCGGCACGTTGTCGACACTATCGCCTGCCAGCGCCTGGACATCCACCACGCGGTCGGGGCCGACGCCGAACTTCTCTTCCACGCCTTCGATACCGATGCGCTTGTTCTTCATGGCGTCATACATCTCGACCCCGTCGCCCACGAGCTGCATCAGATCCTTGTCCGACGAGATGATTGTCACCCGGCCCCCGGCATCCCGGGCCTGGCAGGCGAGCGTGGCGATGATGTCATCGGCTTCGAACCCTTCCTGCTCCAGACAGGCGAGGTTGAAGGCGCGCGTGGCCTCGCGGGTGAGCGGGATCTGGGGGCGCAGGTCCTCGGGCATCTCGTCCCGGTTGGCCTTGTAGAGGTCGTAGAGGTCGTTGCGGAACGTGTGGCTGCCCTTGTCGAAGACGACGGCGGCGTGGGTGGGGGCATCGGGGCCTTTGTTATCCTCGACCATCTTCCACAGCATGTTGACGAAACCCGACACCGCGCCCACGGGCAGGCCGTCGGATTTGCGGGTGAGCGGCGGTAGCGCGTGGTAGGCGCGGAAGATGAAGGCCGAGCCATCGACCAGGTGCAGGTGGTGGCCTTTGCCGAAACTCATGCGCGCATCCCCCGAGGTTGTCGGGGTTGGTTATAGGGGTGGGGGGTGCGGGGTTCCAGCGGTTGGTTTGACGGAAGGGTGTTGAAATGAGCCGGGCGAGCGCCTGCCCGTGGGGTGGCGCAGCAACAGGTCGCGGGCGCGCTTTATGGCAGCAAAGTCCATCTTCCATGTTGACGGTGCGCTCCGCTTCAATAGCGCCAGCCCGTCGGGACGGCGTCGTCCATTGTCGCTCGGACCAATGGCGCAACAATGGACAACCGCTCGCCCGGCGCCTTCGGCTTGGTTCCGGGCGGGTTGGGGCTTACGCGCCCTCCAACTCCGCCGACGGGATCACCGGGAAGAACGCGCCTCCCGACCACAGGCCAAACCACCGCTCGCCATCGACCTCATGATGCGCCCCGATCTCCACCAGCCGGTAAAAGCTCTTCCGGTCAATCAGCGCCTCCAGGTTCGCGCGCACCAGCACATAGGGTGACGGCTCCCCCGTCTGATCATCCCGCACCACGCGGATCGGGGCGTCGGGGCCGGCGGTCACGCTATCCCCCACATGCGTCTCAAACGTCAGCGCCTGCGCCGAGCCTTCGCCGGCCACCTCAAAATCGATCGCCACAAACGGCGCATCCTCAACGATGATCCCCACCTTCTCGACCGGGGTCACAAGGAAGTAATCGTCGCCATCCTTCCGCAGGATCGAGGAAAACAGCTTCACCAATCCCGGTCGTCCAATCGGCGTGCCCTGGTAGAACCACGTCCCATCTCGCGCGATCCGCATGTCAAGATCGCCGCAAAACGGGGGGTTCCACAGGTGGACCGGCGGCAAACCGCCCTTGGATGCGGCACGGGCGCTGTTTGCGAGGCTTTCGGCGGAGGGTTTTGTCATGAATGTGCTGTTAACATTTTTGCCATTTGTCACTGTCGGGATACTTCCGTTTAATAGCGCCAATAATCAACCGAGGAGAGCCCGCATGAGCGACGACCAAGACCTTGTGGCCGAGATCGAAGCGCTGGGGGCCAAGCTGGCTGAGGCGAAATCGAGCATTACGCGGCGGTTTATCGGGCAGGAGCGGGTGGTGGACCTCGTGTTGTCGTCGATTCTCTGCGGGGGTCACGGGTTGTTGATCGGCCTGCCGGGCCTCGGCAAGACTCGGCTGGTGGATACGCTGTCAACCGTGCTGGGCCTCGATGGCGCGCGGGTGCAGTTCACGCCGGACCTGATGCCGGCGGATATTCTGGGGTCAGAAGTGCTGGAAACCGGCGCGGATGGCAGCCGGGCGTTCAAATTCATCGAAGGGCCGATCTTCTGCCAGCTTCTCATGGCCGACGAGATCAACCGCGCCAGTCCGCGGACGCAATCGGCGCTGCTGCAGGCGATGCAGGAGAAATCGGTGACGATTGCGGGGCAGCCGCACGCGCTGCCCGCGCCGTTCCATGTGCTGGCGACGCAGAATCCGATTGAGCAGGAAGGGACCTATCCCCTGCCTGAGGCGCAGCTCGACCGATTCCTGGTGCAAATCGATGTGCCCTACCCTGATCGCGATACCGAACGCGATATCCTGATTGCGACCACCGGGGTGAGCGAGGACGAGGCGACGCGGGTGTTTGAACCCGCCGACCTGATCGCTGCGCAGGCGCTGGTGCGCCGGATGCCCGTGGGCGAGGCGGTGATGGAACTGATCCTCGATCTCGTGCGCGCGTGCCGGCCCGATGACGCGGCGGCACCTGATGCGGTGAAACAGAATGTGGGCTGGGGTCCGGGGCCGCGCGCGGCTCAATCGCTGATGCTGACGGTGCGGGCGCGGGCACTGCTTGATGGCCGTCTGGCGCCCTCGGCGGAAGATGTGGCCTCCATGGCCGCGCCGGTGTTGAGCCACCGCATGGCGCTGACTTTTGCGGCGCGGGCGCGGGGGGCTGATCTGTCAAGTGTCATCTCCGAAGTCACCGACCGGGTCACCCGGATCGAGGCTGCCGCGTGATTCAGGCCGCCGACCTTCGTTCCAAGGCCGAAGACCTTGCCGGTCCCCTGCCGCCCTTGCTGGCGGCGGCGGATCATCTGGCATCTTCGGTGCAACTGGGCGCACACGGGCGGCGGCGTGCGGGGATGGGTGATGAGTTCTGGCAGTATCGCCCGGCACAGCCCGGTGATGAGGCGCGGATGGTCGACTGGCGGCGTTCGGCCCGGTCAGACACGCATTTCGTGCGGGAGAAGGAATGGCAGGCGGCGCAAAGCATCGTGATCTGGGCCGATCCCGGCCAGTCGATGCGGTTTTCGTCCTCGCCGAAGCTGCCGACGAAATTCATGGCCTCACGGGTGCTGGCGCTGGCGATTGCGGTGCTGCTCATTCGCGGCGGTGAACGGGTGGGGCTGGCCGATCTGTCCTTGCCGCCGCGTTCGGGCGATCTGCAGTTGATGCGGCTGGCCGGCGCGCTGGGGGATGATAGCGACGAGGCTGATTATGCCGAACCGGTGGTGCGGGGTCTGCCCGCCCAGGCGCAGGCGGTGTTCGTCTCGGATTTCCTCGGCGATCTGACCCCGGTGGAACGCGCGATGACGAAGGCCGCCGATCGCGGCGTGGAGGGGGTGCTGTTGCAAGTGCTCGACCCGCAGGAAGAGGCGTTTCCGTTCGATGGGCGCACGATCTTTGATTCCGTCGCAGGCACCGTCACGCATGAGACAAAGCGCGCCCGTGATCTGCGCGACCGGTATCTGGAGCGGTTGGCGGAGCGGAAGGACGCCCTGTCGAACCTGGCGCGGCTGACGGGCTGGCAGTTCACCACGCATCACACCGATCAGTCGGCGAGTGCCGCGCTTCTTTGGATGTATCAGGCGTTGGAGCGGGTGCACTGATGTTCACCATCGGATCCCTTGGCTTCACGGCGCCGTGGCTCCTTCTGGGCCTGATTGCCCTGCCGATTCTGTGGTTTCTGTTGCGCGCGGTCCCGCCCGCGCCGATCCGGCGGCTGTTCCCGGCGGTGACGCTGCTTCTGGGGCTGGAGGATGACGAGAACGAGACCAACAAGACGCCCTGGTGGCTGCTTCTGCTGCGCACCCTCGCAATTGCCGCCGTCACCATCGCCTTCGCGGGCCCCGTTCTGAACCCCCAGGCCGAGCGCCAGGGCGACGGGCCGTTTCTGGTGCTGGTCGATGGCACCTGGGCCGATGCGCGCGACTGGCAGCGGCGGATGGACCGGGTGGATGCGCTGTTGGCCGAAGCCTCGCGGCAGGGGCGGCCAGCGGCGGTGGTGTCGCTGAATGATCTGCCCGCCGGGGAATTGCCGTTCCAACCGGCAGAGGCTTGGCGGGCACGGTTGCCGAGTTTCGAGCCGCAGGCCTGGACGCCACGTGCGGAAGAGGTGCTGGCCTGGTGGGACGACGCGGTTGGAGGGGCCTTTGACACGTTCTGGATGTCGGACGGGCTGGACTATCCCTGGCGCGAAGACTTGTTGGAACGGGCCGAGGCGCAAGGCGCGGTGACGGTGTTCCAAAGCGCGCGGCCTCTGGTGGTGCTGCGCCCGGTGCAGTTTGAAGATGGGCGTATCCTGTTGAACGCCAGCCGGGCGATGCCGGGGGATCCGCTGACGGTCGGTGTTGCCGCGCAGGGGGTGGATCCGAATGGCACGCAGCGAGTGCTGGCGCGGGTGGAGATGACCTTTGCGCCGTCGGAAATTGAGAGCGAGACAGAGCTGTCCTTGCCACCGGAGCTGCGCAACCGGATCAGCCGGTTCGAGATTGAAGGAACGCGGTCGGCGGGGGCGGTGACGCTGACCGACGATGCGCTGCGCCGTCGCGAAGTGGCGCTGATCGCGGGGCGGGATGATCGGGAAGGGTTGGAGCTGTTGTCGCCCACCCACTACCTCGAACAGGCCTTGGAACCCACCGCGGAGCTGATCGAAGGGCCGATGGGGGATATTCTGCTGGCGAACCCCGATGCGATCATTCTGGCGGATGTGGCGACGATTTCGGCTGGTGAGGCGGAGCCGCTGCTGGAATGGGTCGAAGAGGGTGGCCTCTTGGTGCGCTTCGCGGGGCCGAGGCTCGCGGCCAGTGATGTGAGCCGGGGCGAGGAAGACCCCCTGATGCCCGTACGCCTGCGCGCCGGGGGCCGCACGGTGGGCGGCGCGATGAGTTGGGGGGAACCCAAGACCCTGCGGGAGTTCACGCCGGACTCGCCGTTCTTCGGGTTGGCGGTTTCAGATGAGATCAACGTGACCGCCCAGGTGATGGCCCAGCCCGACCCGACGCTGGCGGATCGCACGATTGCATCGCTGGCCGATGGCACGCCCTTGGTCACGCGCAAGCGGGTGGAGCAGGGGCAGATCGTGCTGTTCCATGTGACCGCGAATGCGGAATGGTCGTCGCTGCCGCTGTCGGGCCTGTTCGTGCAGATGCTGGAGCGGTTGGCCGTGTCCACGCGCCCCGCAAGCCCCAGTGCCGAAGATCTGGCGGGCACGACCTGGACGCCGGATCAGGTGCTGACCGGGTTTGGCGAGGTGATCGATGCGGGCGTTTTGCCGGGAATTCCGGGGGAGCTTCTGGCCGAGCCGGTGACGGGGCCGGATCTGCGGCCGGGCCTATATACCGGGGAAGATCAGCGGCTGGCACTAAACGCGGTGACGGAGGCGACGGAGATTGCGCCTGCGGTCTGGCCGGCGCGGGTGCCGATTGAGGGGCTGGCGGTGCAAAGGGAGACGGTGCTGAAGGGCGCGTTTCTGACCGGTGCCTTGTTCCTGTTGATGATCGACATACTCGCCGCGCTGTGGCTGTCGGGCCGCCTGACCGGCCCACGTCCGGGCGTTGCGGCGGCACTGGTGGCCGCGCTGTTACTCGCTCCGCAGGGGGCGGAGGCGCAGACGCCGGAATTGGATGAGTTCGCTCTGATGGCCACAACCGAAGTGGTTCTGGCCCATGTCGTTACTGGCGACCGGACAGTAGATGAGATGGCGGCGGCGGGCCTTCGCGGGTTGTCGGATGTGCTTTATGCGCGGACGTCGATTGAGCCGGCGGACCCGATTGCAGTGGATCTCGAGATGGACGAGCTATCCTTCTTCCCGATCCTTTACTGGCCAGTGACGCCCTCGCAACCCACACCGTCGTCGGAGGCTTATGCCCGGCTGAACACCTATTTGCGCACCGGCGGCATGATCGTTTTCGACACCCGCGACGCCGATATCTCGCGGTTCGGGGGTGGCAGCCCGGCAGGGCGGAAGCTGCAGGAACTGGCGCGGCCCTTGGACATCCCGCCCCTGGAGCCGATCCCCGATGATCATGTGCTGACGCGTACCTTCTACCTGCTGCAGGACTTCCCCGGCCGCCACATCAGCCGGGATGTCTGGGTCGAGGCCGCGCCGGCGGATGCCGAGCGGGCGGAGGGGATGCCCTTCCGCAACCTCAACGACAACGTGACCCCGGTGGTGATCGGCGGCAATGACTGGGCCGCGGCCTGGGCGACGGATGCCAACGGGCGGCAGATGTTCCCGGTGGGGCGCGGCTTCACCGGTGAGCGGCAGCGTGAGATTGCGTATCGGTTTGGCGTTAACCTGATCATGCATGTGCTGACCGGGAATTATAAGAGCGACCAGGTGCATGTGCCCGCGCTTCTCGATCGGTTGGGCCAGTGATGACCGGATCGGTGATCTTTGATCCGCTGGTGCCGATGGTGCTGATCTGGGGCCTTGTGGCGCTGTCGGTCCTGTTCGTGGCGCTCGCTTTGTTCCGGCGGCTGTCGGGCGCGCCTTTGCGCGCGCTGGCTCTGGCGGCGTTGTTGATGGCGATTGCGAACCCCTCGCTGCAGACGGAAGAGCGGGAACCGTTGAGCGATATTGTCGTCGTGATCGTGGATGAAACCGCAAGCCAGGGGATTTCCGACCGGGTGGAGCAGACGGAGGCCGCGCTTGCAGCCATCGAGGCCGAGGTCGCGTCACTCGGCAATACCGAGATGCGGGTGGCGCGCGTCACCGATGCCGAGGGCGACGAGGGCAGCCTGGTGATGACCGCGCTGGCCGATGCGCTGGCTGAGGAACCGCGCGCGCGGCTGGCGGGGGCGATCTTGTTGACGGACGGGCAGGTGCATGATGTGGAGCGGACGCCGGATCTGCCCGCGCCGCTGCACGCCCTGCTCACGGGCCGAGAGGGCGATTGGGACCGGCGGCTGATCGTGCGCAATGCGCCGGCCTTTGCGATTCTGGGCGAGCCGTTGACGCTGACGCTGGAGATCGAGGATCAGGGGGCGGTGCCCGACGGCCTGGGTGATCAAGCCACGCTGGAGATCGCGATTGATGGGGGCGAGCCTGAGGTGTTCGAAGTGCCCGTGGGGCGCGAACTCGAATTGCCGGTGACGCTGCCCCATGGCGGTATGAACGTATTGCAATTCACGGTGCCTGCTGAAGAGACGGAGCTGACCGACCGGAACAATGCCGCCGTCATCCAGATCAACGGCGTACGCGACCGGTTGCGCGTGCTGCTGGTCTCCGGCGCACCGCATCCCGGTGAGCGGACGTGGCGGAATCTGCTGAAGTCCGACAGTTCGGTGGATTTGGTGCATTTCACGATCCTGCGCCCGCCCGAGAAACAGGACGGCGTGCCGGTGAACGAGTTGTCGCTGATTGCCTTCCCGACGCGCGAGTTGTTTCTGGAGAAGGTCGATGAATTCGATCTGATCATCTTTGACCGGTACAAGCGGCGGGGGATCCTGCCCTCGGTCTATCTGGACAACGTGCGCGATTATGTCGAACGCGGCGGGGCGGTATTGATCGCGGCTGGGCCGGATTATGCGACAGCGAGTTCGCTGTTCCGGTCGCCCTTGGCCGACATCCTTCCGGGGGCACCGACAAGTCGGGTGATCGAAGATGGGTTTACGCCGGGGATCACCGAGCTGGGCGAACGGCATCCGGTGACCGAAGGTCTGGCCGCGTTTTCGCCGCTGGCCGGGTTGGTGGGTGAGGATGAGCCGCCCTGGGGCCGCTGGATGCGGCTGGTGGATGTGACGGCGGAACGGGGGCAGGTGGTGATGCACGGGCCAGATGATCGACCGCTTCTGCTGCTCGATCGTGTGGGCGAGGGGCGCGTGGCGCTGATGGCCTCGGACCACGCGTGGCTCTGGTCGCGGGGCTATGAGGGTGGCGGGCCGCAGCTTGAGCTGTTGCGGCGGCTGGCGCATTGGATGATGAAAGAGCCCGAGCTGGAAGAAGAAGCGCTGCGGGTCTTTGCTGAGGGGCAGACGATGTCGATTGCGCGACGGACGCTGGACGAGACGGTGCCCGAGGTTGAGATCACGGCGCCCGACGGGACGGTGAGCGTGGTGCCGCTGGAAGAAACCCAGCCGGGGTTGTTCACGACCACTTGGGAGGCGCCGGAGATCGGGCTTTATCGGCTGGTCAATGGCGAAGAAGAGGCTGTGATCGCGCTGGGCCCTGCGGCGCCGCGGGAGTTCGTGCAGACCATTGCCAGCGGCGACGTGGTGGAGCCTGTGGTGGATGCGACCCGCGGCGGCATTCTGGCGCTGGAAGACGGGGTGCCTGACCTGCGCCGCGTGCGCGAGGGGCGGCCTGCGGCAGGGCGCGGCTGGATCGGGATCACCCCGCGCGAGGCCTATCTGACGGCGGATATCACGGTGCGTCCGTTTCTGCCGGCGTGGCTGTGGCTGATGGTGGCGGCGGCGCTGGCGGTGAGCGCGTGGCTCTGGGAAGGGCGGCGCGGCCGTCCGGCGGGATGACGCTGGCCTTTGAACGCCCCGACACGCTGAGCGACATTGCTGATCTGCGGGCACTTCTGTCGGAATATCTCGACATCGTGGTCGAGACGGCCCATTCCGATGGTGCGCCCCCCTTGGATGCATCGGTTTTGCTGTCGGCCACGATGGATCACCTCGATGACTATGTGCCGCCCCGGGGGCGCACCACGCTGGTCCGCGGCGCCGATGGCGTTCTGCAAGCCTCGGTCTTTGTGCGGATGATCCGGCCCGATGTTGCCGAGATGAAGCGCCTCTATGTGCGGCCCGCGCTACGGCAGAGCGGGCTTGGGACGCGGCTGACAGAGCAGGCCATGATGGATGCGCGCGGGATGGGCGCGCGGGAGATCTATCTCGATACGCTGGCCGCCTTTGGCCCGGCGCGCCGGATGTATGAACGGCTGGGGTTTCGCTATATCGATCCGTACCCGGAAACCGAAAACCCGCCACCGATGGTACCGTTTACGGTGTGTCTTGCGAAAACGATCTAGCTACCGCCCAGATCGAAAGACACCGTGTCATCGGCCCAGCCATCGGTGTTGGTGCTGGCCCGGACGTTGACCGATGTCATCCCCTCGGGGATCGCCACGCCACCCAGCGACCGGGTAAAGGGCTGTTCGGTGACATGGGGATGCAGCAATTCGCGCGTACCGAGGATGGTGCCGTCCGGTGCCTCGATCCGCCAGCCATCGGCGTAATCGTCCCAACCGGTATCGCCATGGGAGAGCGTGACGGAGAATCGCCAGGTGCCCCCGTCCTGGCGCGCCTCGACGGCGTCGATGGTGGCGGGGTCGGCCTGCGCGACCGGTGCAGCGGCGATGGCGATGAGGAGTGTCACAATAGCGCGCATGGCGGTGCCTTTTTGGTGCTAAATACCGAGATCATACGCCGGTTTGCGCGCCGGTACAGTCACGCTTGGGCGAGGAGAGCGCATTCCATCCTTGCCTTTTTCGGAAATTGGTTATATTTCTTTACCAATTGATCCGGTACCGCCACATGCTCTGGGAGGACGCAGATGGAAATGCCCGCTCCAAATCCCGAAATTCTTGCCAAGAAGGCGCGCCTTATTATGCGCCTTCAGGCGGTGTTGCCCCATGACGCGGTGATCCACGAGGAGACGGAGACCCGTGCCTATGAATGCGATGCGCTGACGGCATACAAGTGCCCGCCCCTTTGCGCGATCCTGCCCGCCTCGACCGAGGAGGTCGCCGCCGCGCTGAAGGTGTGCCATGAGGAAGGCGTGCCGGTTGTGCCACGCGGATCGGGCACGTCGCTGGCCGGGGGGGCCTTGCCGACGGCGGACAGCGTGATCCTGGGCGTGGCGCGGCTGAACGACGTGCTTGAGACCGATTATGACAACCGGTTCATCCGGGTGCAGACGGGCCGCACGAACCTGAGCGTGACAGGCGCGGTGGAGCATGAAGACTTCTTCTATGCGCCCGACCCGTCATCGCAACTGGCCTGCGCGATCGCGGGCAATATCGCGATGAATTCGGGCGGGGCGCATTGCCTGAAATACGGGGTGACGACGAATAACCTGCTTGGCGTGACCATGGTGATGATGGACGGCACCGTGGTGGAGATCGGCGGCGCGCATCTGGATTCGGGCGGGCTGGACCTGCTGGGCGTGATCTGTGGATCGGAAGGGCAGTTGGGCGTGGTGACGGAAGCAACGCTGCGGATCCTGCGCAAGCCTGAAGGCGCGCGGCCCGTGCTGATGGGTTTCAATGACGCCGAGGTGGCCGGCGCCTGCGTGGCCGATATCATCAAGGCTGGCGTGTTGCCGGTGGCCATTGAGTATATGGATCGCCTGTGCATCGAGACGACGGACAAGTTCGCGGGCGCGGGGTATCCCGATTGCGAGGCGTTGCTGATCGTCGAGGTCGAGGGATCGGAGGCCGAGATCGACGAACAGCTGGGCGTGATCCTGCAAATCGCGCGCAAGCATGATCCGGTGGAGCTGCGCGAAAGCAAGAGCGCGGAGGAGAGCGCCAAGATCTGGCTGGGCCGGAAGTCGGCCTTTGGCGCGATTGGGCAGATCAACGATTACATGTGCCTGGATGGCACGATCCCGGTGTCGTCTCTGCCATATGTGCTGCGCCGGATCGGGGAGTTGAGCGAGGAATACGGGTTGCAGGTGGGCAATGTGTTCCACGCGGGCGATGGCAACATGCACCCGCTGATCCTGTTTGATGCCAACAAGCCCGGGGACCTGGAACTGTGCGAGGCGATGGGCGCGGATATCCTGAAGCTGTGCGTCGAGGTGGGCGGGTGCCTGACCGGCGAGCATGGTGTGGGCATCGAGAAGCGCGATCTGATGGGCGAGCAGTTCACGGCCGACGATATGGAAGCGCAGATGCGGCTGAAGGATGTGATGGATCCGGCGTGGCTGTTGAACCCGGCGAAGGTGTTCCCGCTGGCCGTCACTGAGGCGCGGCGGCGTGCGCCGGCTGAGGCGGCCTGACGAAGGGGGCCTCGGGCCCCCTCTGCGCCCCATGCCGGGACGCATTCACCCCCGAGGATATTTGACAAGCGAAGAAGGACCGGGGCGCGATGCTGACACCCGCGAATGAGAGTGACCTTGCCGAAGCCATAACGGAGGCCCAAGGGCCGTTGCGCGTGGTGGGCGGGGGCACGCGGACGGTGGGCACCGGCGCGGGTGAAGTGCTGTCGACCGCGGGGATGACGGGGATCGAGCTATATGAGCCCGGCGCGTTGACGATTGTTGCGAAGGCCGGGACGCCCCTGTCCGAGATTGAGGCGGCGTTGGCCGCGGAGAACCAGTGTCTGCCCTTTGAGCCGATGGATCATCGGGCGGTTTTGGGCACGGACGGGGAGCCGACGATTGGCGGTGTGGTGGCCGGGAACGTCTCGGGGCCGCGTCGGATCCAGGCGGGCGCCTGTCGCGACAGTTTGATTGGGGTGCGGTTTGTCGATGGGTCGGGGACCGTGGTCAAGAACGGCGGGCGGGTGATGAAGAATGTCACTGGCTATGACCTGGTGAAGCTGATGGCAGGGTCTTACGGGACACTTGGCGTGCTGAGCGAGGTGAGTTTCAAGGTGTTGCCGGGCAATGCGGCGACGGCAACGATATCGGTCGCGGGTCTCGATGTGGGTCAGGCGATTGCAGCGATGTCGGCGGGGCTGTCCTCACCCTTTGAGGTGACCGGGGCGGCGCATGGGCCGGTGGGCGGTGATGAGACGGCTGTGACGATGCTGCGGATCGAGGGGTTTGAAGCCTCGGTCGGCTACCGTGCGGAGAAGCTGGTGGGTCTGCTCGCGCGGTTTGGCGAGGCCAAGGTTGAACAGAGCACGGCGGCGGGTAGCGGGACGGATGCGACCTGGGCCGCAGTGCGGGATGCGACGATGTTTGCAGGCACCGACGAGGATCTGTGGCGGATATCGGTGAAACCCTCGGACGGGGTGCGGGTGGCCGAGGCGCTGGGCGATGCGCGGATGCTGTTTGACTGGGGCGGGGGGCTTGTCTGGGCCGGTGCCGCACCGGGCAGCGATGTGCGCGCGAAGCTGGAGGGGATTTCCGGCCATGCGACCCTGATCCGCGCCGATGCCGATACGCATGCTCGGCTGGGCACCTTCCATCCCGAACCCGCGCCGCTGGCCGCGATTACGCGGGGCATTCGCGAGAAGTTCGACCCGCGCGGAATCCTGAACCCCGGGTTGATGGGCTGAAGCTGGTGGGACCCCTGGCCCTTCCCTACGTGATCCTGCCCGGTGCGGGTGCCGTGGCCACCGCCTGGGCGATTGCGGACTGGCGGCTGGCGGGTGCTGCGGCGGCAGGGGCCATGGGGCTGTTGTTCCTGGTCCCGGCGCTGGGCCTGTCTTTGCTGATCTTTGCCCTGCCGGTGATCGCCGGTGTGGCGGTGGGCGGGCTGGTGCTGCTGCCGCTGCTGTTGTGGCGGCCCGATATGACCGTCTGGACCCGGATGACCACCGCGCTGGCTGCGGCGGTGGCGGGCGGGCTGTGGCTTTTGACCTCTAACCCTGGACTTGTGTGAGCGGATGCAAACGACCTTTACGCCTGAACAGTTGAAAGACCCCGCAATCGCGCGCTCGAACGAGGTGCTACGGACCTGTGTGCATTGCGGGTTCTGCACCGCGACCTGTCCCACCTATCAGGTGCTGGGCGATGAGCTCGATAGCCCGCGGGGGCGGATTTACCTCATCAAGGACATGCTGGAGAACAACCGGCCAGCGGACGAGAAGACGGTCAAGCATATCGACCGCTGCCTGTCGTGCCTGGCGTGCATGACGACCTGCCCGTCGGGGGTGCATTACATGCATCTGGTGGACCACGCGCGGGCCTATATCGAACAGACGTATAAGCGGCCGTGGTTTGAACGCGTGCTGCGCTGGACGCTGGCACAGATCCTGCCCTATCCGATGCGGTTCCGGGTGGCGCTCTTGGGTGCCAAGATCGGGCGGCCCTTTGCACGGTTCATGCCCGATCCCCGGCTGACCGCGATGCTGGAGATGGCGCCGAAGAAGATCCCACCGGTCAGCCGCAACGACGATCCGCAGACCTTCCCTGCAGTGGGCGAGACGAAGATGCGCATCGCGCTGATGACGGGTTGCGCGCAAAAGGCGCTGAACACCGATATCAATGATGCCACGATCCGGTTGCTGACGCGGTTGGGCTGTGAGGTGGTGATTGCCGAGGGGATGGGGTGCTGTGGCGCGCTTGTCCATCACATGGGCAAGGAGAAGGAGAGCCACGCGACGGCGGCGAAGAACATCCATGCCTGGATGGCTGAGGATCGGGGCAAGGGCCTGGATGCCATTGTCATCAACACTTCGGGCTGCGGGACCACCGTGAAGGATTACGGGCATATGTTCCGCAATGATCCCCTGGCCGAGGATGCCGCGCGGGTGTCGGACCTTGCGATGGATGTGTCAGAGGTTCTGATGAAGCTCGACGTGCCGGAAGGGGCCGATCAGGGGGTGCGGGTGGCCTATCACGCGGCCTGTTCGTTGCAGCACGGCCAGCAGATCAAGACCTATCCCAAAGACCTATTGAAACGCGTGGGGTTCGAAGTGGTGGAGCCGCGGGACAGCCATCTGTGCTGTGGATCGGCGGGGACCTATAACCTGATGCAGCCCGAGATCTCCAAGCAGTTGAAAGAGCGCAAGGTGACGACGCTGGAGGAGCGGAACCCCGATATCATCGCCGCCGGCAATATTGGCTGCATGATGCAGATCGGGTCGGGGACGGAGGTGCCGATCGTGCATACCGTGGAACTGCTTGACTGGGTCACGGGCGGGCCGATGCCGCCGGCGCTGATCCGCAACGGTTCCGAGAAAGCCGTGCCAATGCTGCGATAGGGCCTTAATCCTGCCTGACGCCGGTGCTAGCACAGACAGGCGAAGGGCAGAGGGACGGCTTGATGCGCGCCTGGTTTGTTGCGTTTTTTCTGGGGGTTACCGTGTCATCCACCGCCTTGGCGGGGGAAGCGACAGCACTGAAATCGCTTGTCACGGCAGGCGACAGCAAGGGCTGGGAAGGGGTCGGCCGGATCGATTTCGGTACCCGGGCGTTCTGCACTGGTGCGCTGATCGAGCCCGATATCGTCCTGACCGCCGCGCATTGCCTGTTTGACCCCGACACCGGTGAGCGTATCCCCGATGACGAAGTGCGGTTCCTCGCGGGTTGGCGCAATGGCCGCGCAATTGCCGACCGCAGCGTGCGGAAGTCAGAGGTGCATCCCGGCTATATCTACGAAGGCCCCGAGGGGATGGATTACGCCGCTGAGGATGTGGCGCTTCTGGCGCTGAACGCGCCTATCCGAAACAACTCGGTCACGCCGTTCACCACGGCCAAGCGCCCGCGCAAGGGTGACGAGGTGGGCGTGGTGTCCTATGCGCTGAACCGCGCGAGCCGGCCATCGCTGCAAGAGGTGTGCCATGTGATGGGGCGGCCTGCGGGGACGCTCGTGTTGTCCTGTGACATTGATTTCGGGTCGTCGGGTGCGCCTGTGTTCGTGATGTCGGAAGAGGGTGAGCCACAGATCGTCTCGGTCATTTCCGCCAAAGGCGAGGTGCGCGGGCGGCCTGTGGCCGTGGGCACGGGCCTGGATAGCGGGAGCCTTTTGCAGTTGCGCACCGCGCTCGAAGCGGGCGAGGCCGGGCCTGCGGACGGCAAACCGCGGATCCGGCGGCTGACGGTGGATGGCGCGGGGTCGGGTGCGAAGTTTCTGCGGCCTTGAGGTCGCGCCGTGGATTTGAGCGCGACCTCAGACACGTTCTCAGAGCTGGTATCACTTTGCCCATGGGCTGAACCGTTTTGGTCCGAACGCTCAGCCCTCACTGCGGCCCAGGTTTGGAACGTGAATGCTGTCAACCAAGCGGGCAATCCCGAGACGCAAGACTGGATAAAGCGGTTTCTGGCGGCGCGGGCGGAGGCGTCGTTAGAGTTGCTGTTCGGGCACCCCCGAAGCCTTCGGGACTGGACAGCGGCAATGGCAAACACTGCGGCCAAGGTGCTATCGGATCCGCAGATCGTTGCTGCCAGCCCCGGCTCCCCTTCGACCCGCGTCACATCGGATGCGAGCAGCGTAAACTGTGACGCGACGGTTGAGGGGTATTCTGCCGGGCAGTTTTTGGCGGATGTCCTGCTGCTGGGCCAACTCAGCGTTCGGTCACAGGTGTTGGACGTGCCGGTGAGTATCGCGGGGTTGGAATTCCCGTTTGGTTTTGACGGCCTATCCGCGAAGTTGACGGCACCGTTCAATGCGCGGAATGCCACATTCGGGCGTTTCTCCTTCTTCGAATGTATGCACTTCGCGGATGTTGATTTTGCGGACTGCCGCTTCGAAAAGATCAGCGTTTCATTGTCGACGTTTCACGGTGCGACGTCTTTTAAGAATGCGTCCTTTGACGGGCCGGCCAGTTTCACGGCGCGCTTTTATGGGCCTGCGGACTTTCGAGGGGCAGGTTTCCACGACTCCACGTATTTCGAAGGCGCTGTCTTTGAGCGGACGCCGGATTTTACCGATGCGACGTTCTATTCGCGCACGACATTCGCACATTCGACGTTCCGTGCATCTGCCAAGCTCGCTGGTGCGTCGTTTCCCGGCGTCGTTGATATAGGCTTTTTGCAGGATGACGTGGCGGATGAGATCCTTCGGGCGGATCATCCCTAGGGTCTTGAACCCCGTTTTGCCCGTTCCTACCTAATTCACGTCAAAGGCCGAACCCGGCTTTGGCACCCATTCCGCGCCTGTCCATGGTGGAAGGCGCATACATAGTTGTCGCTCAATGGAGGATGACCCATGCGAACGTTTGATCTGGCCCCGCTTTATCGGGCCACTGTTGGTTTCGACCAAATCGCCGACCTGATGGACCGTGTGCTGACCGATACCGGCACCACCGCGTCCTATCCGCCCTATAACATCGAAAAGACCGCTGATGATGCCTACCGCATCTCGATCGCCGTGGCCGGCTTTGCCGAAGATGAGCTGTCGGTTGAGGTGCGCGAACAGGCGCTGATCGTTTCGGCCAGGAAGGCCAAGGAAGACGAGGCGCGGACGTATCTGCACCGTGGCATCGCCAACCGCGCGTTTGAGCGTCGGTTCCATCTGGCCGACCATGTGCGGGTGACCGGAGCGAGCACCGTGAACGGGATGCTGCACATCGATTTGCAGCGCGAAGTGCCCGAGGCGCTAAAGCCGCGCCGGATCGAGATCACCAATGGGGATACGGTCGAGGGGAAAGCAGTGGAGGCCAAGGCGGTTAACTAAAGCGTTTCCGGGTCATTTATGGTCTTGCCCCCTTTTGCGTTCGAGCCGCAGGCGAGAGGCAGCGAAAGGGGAGGCCTTCGAACCGGAAATGCGAAATCGCTGTCTTCGGCTTGCGATGAGCTGGGCGCGCCGGGAGAGGGCGCGCCCTTTTTTGTTTTGTGTCATGGGTGAGCTTAGGCGCTTCGACGTTGTACAGAGGGCAGCCCGCGACCGTGGGTGGGGGTAAAGCCCCCGCCCGGGGGGGCGGTCGGGGGCTGCCCGGCCTTGCGGCCGGGCGGTACTGGATTGTCTTAGAGCTTTAATTCCGATCCAGGCTCTCCGCCAACCGCATCAACGTCACCGCCTCGGTCCGATAGCCAAACGGATCCTCGCCCCGTGCACCATTGGCCAGTGCAATCGCGTCTGCGTACCCCCAGTCCCCAAGATAGGTCCCATCGCGCAGAAGCTGCCCGAACCCGGCGATGGCGGCGGAGAAACGGATATCGTCGCTCACTGTCCCCTGTCCCGGCATCACCGGGGTCTCGATCAGCTGGCTTTCTGCTGCACCGGGCGTCTTGTAGCGCATCCGCAGGAACCCGATCTCATCTGAGGTCGCCGTCACCTCGGACGTGCCATAGCGCAAGTCGTCGATCCGCACGGCGGGCGATCCCACTGGCGTCACCTCATAGATCGCCGTCACCTGATGGCCCGCCCCAATCTCGCCCGCATCCACCGCGTCGTTATTGAAATCCTCCCGCCGCAGCGCGCGGGTCTCGTACCCGATCAGGCGGTATTCGGCGATGGTGGCGGGGTTGAACTCGATCTGAATCTTCACGTCATTGGCAATCGGGAAAAGCGCGCCGGTGAGCTGGTCGACCAACACCTTGCGCGCCTCACTCAGCGTGTCGATATAGGCCGCTTGCCCGTTGCCGTTCTGCGCGAGCGCCTGCATCGTGGCGTCATCGAGGTTGCCGCGGCCAAAGCCCAGCACGGACAGATACGTGCCGCTGTCGCGCTGGTTGGCGATGAAGTCTTTGAGAGCTTCAGGGTCCGACAGGCCTACGTTGAAATCGCCATCGGTGGCCAGGATCACGCGGGTCACCTCACCCTCCTCAGCCATCTCATCCGCCGTCGCATAGGCCTGTTGCAGCCCGGCTTGGCCCGCAGTCGATCCGCCTGCCTCCAGTCGACCCAGCGCGGCCTCGATGGTCGCGCGGTCGGACGCTGGGGTGGGGTCGAGCACGCGGCCTGCACTGCCCGCATAGGTGACGATGGCGACTTGATCTTCCGGGCGAAGCTCGCCCAGCATCATGCGGAAGCTTTGCTTGAGAAGCGGCAGCTTGGTGGCGTCCTGCATTGAGCCGGACGTGTCAATCAGGAAGACGAGGTTCAGGGGCGGGCGTTCGTCCGTCGCGGGCAGCGCGCCTTGGATTCCGATATGCACCAGGTTGGTGTCGGCGTTCCACGGGGTGGGCAGGACCGTGACCGTGGGTTGGAACGGCGCGTCGCCCTCGGGCGCGGGATAGGCGTAGGGGAAGTAGTTCACCATCTCCTCGATCCGCACGGCCTCCGCCGGGGGCATCTGGCCACGGGTGAGCGACGAGCGCACGACACTGTAGGACGCGGTATCGACGTCGATGGAGAAGGTCGAGACAGGCTCTTCGATCACCGACTTCAGCGGGTTTGTCTCGGCATTGGCGAAGGCCTCGGTGTCCGGAACAATCTGGATGACCTGGTCATCGGGGACGGGCACTGTGCGGCGCTGGGCCAGAGGGGCACCGGCGGCGAAGCCTTCGGTGGCGGCGTCGCTGAGCGCGCTTTGGGTGCGTGAGAGGGATTGCGGGGTTGCAGTGATGCTTGGGCGTACGGCGGTCGCACTGTCCGTCTCGGCCAGCGTCTGAAGCTCGGCTGGGCGAGGGGCTATCGCCGGTTCTTGCACGATCGGTTCGGGTTCGAACAAGATCACCTCTTCCTCGGGCAAAAGAAGGTCTGTTGGCAACACCACCAGCGCACCCACGGCCACCATCGCCGTTGTGGCGGCCATTGCGCCGCGCGGGGAAATTCGGTCAATCATTGTCGTCACTCCATCCAAAAGCCGCGCCATCAGGGGGCGGCGTTCAGTGGGACGTGCCTCACGGCGCGTTCCTTGGAGCGCGTCGAAGTTTTCCTGTGCCACGCGCAGATTTTCCGCCCGCCGCGCGGGGTCCGGGGCGGGGGTAGCGCGCGCCATCTCGGCGCGCAGGCGCTCGATCTCGTCACTCATGGGCGGGCCTCTTCTGCGTGCATCGCTTTCAACCGTTTGCGGACCTCGGACATGCGCCAGGCCACGGTGCCTTCGGAAATATCCAGAACAGCGGCGGCCTGGGCCTGGGTCATCTCATCGTCGAGTATCAGGGCAAGCGTTTCGCGCAGATCAACCGGCAGTGCGGTCATCGCAAGGGTCAGCCAGTCTTGCGCCGCGCGGGCATCCTCTGCCTCGGCCTGCCGCGCGATTTCCCAATCGCCCCAACCCTCCGCTGCCTTCGCCCGGGTGCCCGCCCGCCGCCGCCAGTCATGGGCGGCGTTCACGGCGACGCGATAAAGCCAGGTGGTGAAGCGCGCGTCGCCCCGGAAACCGCGCAGCTTGGCGGGCAGGGCGGCGCAGATGTCTTGTGTCAGATCCTCGGCCTGGTCGCGCGTGCCCAGGAGGCGGAAGCACAGCCCGAAGAGCCGGTCATAATGCCGGTCGAGCAGGGCCGCGAAGGCCGCGCGGTCCCCACCGGCGGCCGCAAGGGCCAAGTCTTCATCCGAGCTTGTCATGCGCATCACAGTGGGTAGGACGCGGGCGCGGGGTCAATCCTTGGAAAAAAGTTGCAACTTTTTTCAGGAGGGACGGGGGCCTGGTTGCGCTGGCTGTGAGGCGGGCGCTGTGGCTGCGCTTCGCGGGATTTGCGCCCGGGCGATGGCGTCGCGGAGGACACCGCCAGCCTCGGTCAGACAGGCTGACGCGGCCGCGCGATCTAGCCCCGTCAGCTGCATCAGGATCGCGGTTTTCAGATCGCCGCCGCTGGTTTCAAGGACGCGTGCCGCCTCGTCACGGGTGAGCGCGGTGAGTTCGCATAGGATGCCGATGGCGCGGGCCTCAAGCTTTTGGTTGGAGACGGAGACGTCGACCATCAGGTTCTGATAGGTCTTGCCGATCCGGATCATGGCCGCGGTGCTGATCATGTTCAGCACCAGCTTTTGCGCGGTGCCGGATTTCATGCGGGTGGAGCCGGTGAGGACCTCTGGCCCGACCACAGGCGCGATGGCGATGTCGGTGCGGCGGGCGAGGTCTGAGCCCGGAACGCAGGCGAGGCCCACGGTGGTCGCGCCTATGGACCGCGCATAGTCCACCGCGCCCAGCACGTAGGGCGTGCGTCCGCTGGCGGCGATGCCGACCACCACGTCATTTGGGGTCAGGTCGATGGCGCGCAAGTCTGCGGCACCTTGGTTCGCCTCGTCCTCGGCCCCCTCAACGGCTGTTCGGAGTGCGGTGTCGCCGCCCGCGATGATCCCCACCACCATGCCCGGCGGGACGGAGAAGGTGGGCGGGCATTCCGAGGCGTCGAGCACGCCCAGCCGCCCACTCGTGCCCGCGCCGATGTAGATCAGGCGGCCGCTTTGCCGGAAGGCGGTGACGGTGGCCTCCACCGCGTGGGCGATCTGCGGCAGTTCGCGTTCCACGGTCTGTGCGACGCCCGCATCCTCGGCATTGATCCGGGCGAGGATGTCAGCGACGGGCAATTGGTCGATATCCCGCGTGCGGGGGTTCCGCCGTTCGGAGGCGAGGTGGAGGATATCGTCCAGGAGCAGCTTACTGGTCATAGGTGGGAGTTTAGAGGACTGGGAAGTATGCACCAAAGAGAATGGGAGCGTCCAGAGCACCGGAGAAAACAATCCAATTCTGCCAATTCGATTGTTTACAGTTCGGACCCAAAGCCACGCGTTACCGCCCGGACGATAGGCCGGGCAGCCCCCGACCGCCCCCATGGGCGGGGGCTATGCCCCCACCCGCGGTCGTGGACTGCCCTCTCATTTTGGGCAAATGCCTACGATGGCGACGCCACCGTGCCGATCGAGAAGAACATCGTCTCGCCCGAATGGTCGTCCACACCGTCATTATCCGTCGACACATAGGCGGTGCCGTCCGAGGTGATCGCCAGCCCTTCGACCTTGTCGAGCACATAGCCGCCGGTGGAGGTGAGATCCGGGATCAGGTCGCGCACCTCTTCCTTGGAGACGACCGGCAGGTCGCCACCCAAAGGCGCAGGCACCATCTCGGCCAACGGGATGCGGTAGATCTTTTTCGTTACCGCATTCGCGCCGATCTGGTTGTCACGCTCGATGACATAGACGAAGTCGCCATGGGCCACGATCTCGCTCAGGCCCACCCAACCCGTCTCGGGCTGCGCCTTGGGATAGTGGACCGCGCCCCATTCCTCGGTCTCGAGGTTATAGGCTACGAGCTTGACGTGGTTTTCGGGATCGTCCGCCCATTCGCGCTGGACCGCCATCCACAGGGTGTCGCCGACCAGCGTGATCCCTTCAAAGCCAAAGCGGCGTTCGACGGCCATCAGTTGGGGTGGCAGGCCGATCTCGGCCTCGATCTCGCCCTCTGCGCTGACATGATAGATTGCGTGCGGAATGACCCGATCGGTCCGCCCCTCGGACGCAACCCAATAGCCGCCTTCGCCATCGAGCGCGATCCCTTCCAGGTCGAGCTTCTGCGCCGGGAAGCCTGCGCGCGTCACACGGGTGTAGTCGACAATGCGGGCCGGGGTCTGGCTGGGGTCAATTTTGAAGATGGTGGGCTGCATGCCGTAAAAGCTGTCATTGACCGCGTGGATCATACCGTCGGCATCCGCCACCATGCCTGAGATCGCGCCCCAGCCGACGGGCGTGCCGTTATCCTGGGTGATGCCGGCGGAGGTGAGGTGGGGGTAGCTGGCCGGGGCGTCCTGATACTCGAAGATCATGACGTGGGCGCGGATGCCGCCGTCTTCGATCAGGTCGACCTCATTGGCCGAGATCAGCAGGTTGCGTTCGGGGATGGTCACGTAGCCTTCCGGCCCGATCCCTGAGGGGAGGAGTTGTGTGAGCACTGGGGCAGCGGGATCGGTGGCGTCGTACACACCGACGACCGATCCGCGTTCGGAGCCCACAAAGATCATCGGTGTCTCGCCGAAGGTGGCGATCTCGATGGATTCGGGCTCCACGCCTTTGTTGCCCGAGCGGTTTTCGGGGTAATGGCCGATCTCGGCCACGGCATATTCGAACGAGAGGCCGCTTTCAAAGACGACGGTTCCATCCTTGTTGAAGATGGTGAACCCGCGCGAGCCACCGTCCATGTCGCCCTCGTTGGCGGTCACGAAGTGGTCGTCATCCAGCCACTTCACTGCATCGGGTTCGCGGACCACGGCGGTGAGCGTGTCGTCAAATGTCAGTGCGCCCTCTTCGCCTGTATCGACATTGGCCAAGTCGACGGCGCCTGCCGAGAAGTGGCTGACGATAGACCCGTCGCGGGCCACGACCACCATGTGGTTGTTTTCCTGCAGCGAGACGACGACCTCACCCAACCCGTTGATGTCCACGAACTCGGGCTCGGGGTCTTCCGGAGAAACCTCAGTCAGACCCGTGAGATCGGCGCGGCGCAGCGTGTCGCAAGCGGCGGTATCATCGGCGAGGTCGATCATCACCAGATCACCGGCGGGCATCTGGCCGGTGCGGCCATCGCCCAGATCCTCGTCGCGCTCGTTCTCAATGGCGATGGCGATGAAGCTGCCCGCGTCATCGACGCCCACGCTGTCGGGCTGGCCGCCGATATCGCAGCGGGCGACTTCTTCCTTCGTGTCGATGTCGAACACCGCGAGGTAGCCCGACGGTTCGGTGTAGCTGGCCGATGTATTCACGCCGACATAGGCGCGGCGGCCCACCACGGCGACCGATGTCGGTTCGCCGTCCAGCGCGATGTTCCCCAGAGGCGCGGGGTTGCGGGGGTCGGTGATGTCGATCAACCCGACAACTTCCAGCGGGCTGTCGGTGTAGACCAGCGTCATGCCATCCGGCGTCGCCGCGATGATTTCGGGCGATGTCTCGCGCGCGGTGTCTTCGCCCTCTGCCATGTTGAGCGGCGTGGCAAAGCTCGCGATGCGGTTGAAGTTCATGTCGGCCGCCGCAGAGCCTGCGGTCAGCGCGAGCGCGGAGGTGAGGCAGAGTGTTCGGATGGTCATGATCGCTCCCCAAATGTGTGTGTGGGAGGGAAGTGGCGCGGGTCTGTGACGGCGGCGTAACGGCTGTGTTGCGGTTTTGTGAAAGCTGACGTGGGCCTTGGAAGCAGGCGTCTGGTCATTTTGTATCCGATTGGATACAATAATTTGAGACGCAACACCAAGTGCTAAGCAAGATGCAGAAATCCAGCGGCGAAGCGGCCTACGATGCCCTGATCCAGTCGATCCGCAACGGAGTGTACCCGCCCGGTCATCGGTTGCGGGAAGAGGATGTGGGCGAGCATCTGGGCCTGTCGCGTACCCCTGTGCGCGAGGCGCTACGGCGGCTGGAGGCGGAGGGGATCGTCGAACACCGCGCGCGGATCGGCGCGGTGGTGCGGCAGTTGAGCCATGGCGAACTGGTTGAGCTTTATGAAATGCGGATGGTGCTGGAACGCACCGCGGCGGAACTGGCTGCGCAGCATGGCGGGGCCGCGGAGTTCGATACGCTGGATGATCTGAATGCCGAGATCGTGGCCGAGCGCGACAATCCCGCCCGCGCCGCCGCCATCAATCAGGAGTTTCATCGGGGGCTCTACTTGGCCGCGCGCAACCGGTTCCTGTTGGAGGCCGCGCGGGCCCTGAACAACTCGCTTCTGCTGCTGGGGCCCACGACTTTCACCGATGAGGCGCGGATCGACACGGTGACGCGGCAGCATCAGATGATCATCGACGCGCTGCGGTCGGGCGATATCGAGGCGGCGGGTGCGGCGGCGGAGGCGCATCTGCAAACGTCGTTGAGGCACCGGTTGAAGGCGCTGGCCGCATGATCTCGATTGCGCTGACGTTTGTGATCGCTGCGGTGGGCGTGCTGGTGTTTCACCTGGCCCACATCCCGTTGCCCTGGCTCCTGGGGCCCATCGGCGCCTGTCTGGTGGCGGCGATGGCCGGGGTGCGGCTGCAGGGGATCAAAGCGCTGAACCAGGGGATGCGCACGGTTCTAGGGGTGGCGGTGGGGGCCACGCTGACACCCGCAGTGCTGGCGAGCTTTCCGGCGATGTGGCCCACGCTGTTGCTGATCCCTGTCACGGTCGTTGTGATCGGCGTGGCCGGGATCCCGTATTTCCATCGGCTGTGGGGCTATGATTTCCAAACGGCCTATTACGCGACGATGCCGGGCGGGTTGCAGGACATGCTGGCCTTCGGGGAAGAAGCGGGGGCCAATGTGCGCACGCTGTCGCTGATCCACGCCACACGGGTGTTGGTGATCGTGGTGGCCCTGCCGTTTCTCTTGAAAGGGATATGGGAGGTGGACCTGACCAATCCCCCCGGCGTGCCCATCGGGACGGTGCCACTGCATGAGCTTGCGCTGATGGCGGCCTGCGCCCTTCTGGGCTGGTGGGGGGCGTGGCGGATCGGGCTGTTTGGCGCGTCGATCCTGGGGCCGTTGATCCTGACCGCGGCGGTGACGCTGACCGGCCTGTTGCACTTCCGCCCCCCGGCCGAGGCGATCTGGGCCGCGCAGTTTTTCATCGGGATGACGATTGGGGCCAAGTATTCCGGGATCACCATGGGCGAGGTGCGACGTGATCTGGTGGCCGGCGTCGGGTTCTGTCTGATCCTGATCGTGCTGACGATCGTGGTGGTGGAGTTCGTGGTGCTGACCGACCTCGCACCGGGGATGGAGGCTTTGCTGGCCTTTGCCCCGGGCGGGCAGGCGGAGCTGACGGTGCTCGCGCTGATCGTGGGCGCGGACGTGGCCTTTGTGGTGGCGCACCATGTGCTGCGGATCTTTGTGGTTATCCTGGGTGCGCCGATTGCGATGCGGGTGTTTGGGCGAGAGGGGCGGGGATAACGCCTCACACGCTCAGACACACATACTTCATCTCAAGGTATTCCTCGATGCCGTGCTTAGATCCTTCGCGCCCCAGCCCCGACTGCTTGACCCCGCCAAAGGGCGCGACCTCGTTTGAGAAGATACCGGTGTTCACCGCAACGATCCCGTATTCCAGTGCCTCGGACACGCGGGTGACGCGGGATAGATCGTTGGAATAGAAATAGGAGGCGAGGCCAAAGATGGTGTCGTTGGCCATGCCGATCACCTCTTCCTCTGTGTCGAACCGGAAGAGGGGGGCGAGAGGGCCGAAGGTTTCTTCGGTCGCGACCTTCATGTTGCTGGTGACACCGGTGACGATGGTCGGCTCATAGAACAGGCCGCCCAACGCGTGGCGGTTGCCGCCCAACACCACAGTGCCGCCCTTGGCCTTGGCGTCTTCGAGATGGCTTTCCACCTTGTCGACCGCGGCGGGTTCGATCAGGGGGCCAAGGTCGGCGCCGTCAAACCCGTCGCCCACTTTCATCTGGGCCATGCGTTCGGTCAGGCGTTTGGCAAAGGCGTCATAGATCCCGTCCTGCACGTAGATCCGGTTGGCGCAGACGCAGGTCTGGCCGTTGTTGCGGAACTTGCAGGCGATGGCCCCTTCGACCGCGTCGTTAAGATTGGCGTCGTCGAACACGATGAAGGGCGCGTTGCCGCCCAGCTCCATCGAAGCTTTCTTCACCTGCTCTGCCCCCTGGCGCAGCAGGATCCGCCCCACTTCGGTGGAGCCGGTGAAGGTGATCTTGCGCACAGTGGGGTTGTCGCAGAACTCGGCCCCCATGGCGGGGGCGTCCATCGTGGGCAGGATCGACAGGATGCCGTCGGGGATGCCCGCACGCGTCGCCAGTTCGCCCAGGGCGAGGGCTGACAGCGGGGTGAGTTCGGAAGGCTTCACGATCATCGCGCAGCCTGCGGCGAGCGCCGGGGCCACCTTACGGGTGATCATCGCGTTGGGGAAGTTCCAGGGCGTGATTGCAGCGGCCACACCCACGGGCTGGCGTAGGACATGGATGCGTTTGTCGGGCATGTGGCCGGGGACGATTTCGCCGTAGACGCGTTTGGCCTCTTCGGCGAACCATTCCACAAAGGACGCGCCATACATCACCTCGCCCTTGGCCTCGGCCACCGGTTTGCCCTGTTCGGCGGTCAGGATCGTGGCCAGATCGTCGGCATGGTCCACCATCAGGGTGTACCACGCGCGCAAGGTGTTGGCGCGGTCCTTGGCGGTGCGGGCGGCCCAGGCCTTTTGCGCGGTCTCGGCGGCGGCAATCGCCTCGGCGGCAACAGCGCGGTCCACATCGGCCACCTGTGCGATCACGTCGCCACGGGCGGGGTTAGTCACCTCGAAGGTCTTGGGAGAGGGCACCCAGCGGCCTGCGACATAGGCGTCCGTCTTGAACAGGGCGGGGTCTTTGAGAAGGCTGGTCAGATCGGTCGTGGCGTCGAGCATGGCTTGTCCTCCCAAGGATGATCGGTCATCTGCGGTGATGCATGGGGGATGCCGAATTGTCCAGCGGAGAGGATGCGATGAAGCCCAATGACGATGCCTATAACAACCGCGGGTACATTCCGGGGGGCGAGGATTATCCCGATCGCTGGGCTGAGGAAGCGCGGCAGTTTCGCGAGATCGAGGCGGCGGTGGGCCGGGCGCGGCTGAATACGGCCTATGGCGACCACGCGCGCGAGAAGTTCGATCTGTTCCATCCGGCGGGGCAGGCCGCGGGGCTGGTGGTGTTCGTCCATGGCGGCTACTGGCGGCTGTTCGACCGACCCTACTGGTCGCATTTCGCGCGGGGGTGTACCGCGCGGGGCTGGGCCGTGGCGATGCCAAGCTATCCCCTGTGCCCCGAGGTGGGGATTGATGCGATCACCCGGTCGGTGCGCGCGGCGGTGGTGAAGGCGGCGGCGATGGTGGCGGGGCCTATGGCACTGGCGGGGCATTCGGCGGGCGGGCATCTGGTGGCGCGGATGGCCTGTGGCGATGTGGGCCTGCCGGGGGAGGTGGCCGCGCGCATCCGGTCCATCGTGCCGATCTCACCAGTGAGCGACCTGCGGCCTCTGATCGAGACGACGATGAACGAAGACTTCCGGCTGACAGAGGTAATGGCGGTGGCGGAGAGTCCGGCGTTGCAGGCCAAGGCGCTGGACGTGCCGGTGTCGGTGTGGGTGGGGGCGGACGAGCGGCCCGTCTTCGTCGACCAGGCGCGGTGGCTGGCCGAGGCGTGGGGGGATGATCTGACCGTGGTGCCGGGGCGGCATCATTTCGATGTGATCGATGCGTTGGAGGATGCGGAGAGCGATTTGGTGGGGGCGATTGTCGGGGTTGGGCGGACGGACGCTTAAGACGCGAGGCCCCGGATTAAATCCGGGGCTGCGTTCCGTTACTTAGGACCCGAAGCCTGCGAGCGCCCGGAAATCCATCGTCTCTAAGTGTTCGATCATCGCATCGGTGTTTTCGCCCGTGGCCTGGATTAGCACTCGGTTTCCGATCAGCCCGGTCAGTTCCTCGTCCTGCGACATGAATTTCTCACGCCCCACGCGCACCATCTTTCCGCCCGAGGCGGTGATCATCGCCGTGTTGCCCAGCATCCCGCCAAGTGCTGCGACCATCGGATTGTCGGCCATGATCGTCAGGGAAAACCGGTCGCTTCCATTGTCGTACTCAGCCCCGGCGCCGATCCCGCCGCCCATCATGCCCAGCCCGGCGGCCATGCTATCGTCAATCTCGCGCGTCCAGCCATCGAGCGGTTCGGGCAGGAAGCCTTCCAGCGCCCCGGCCTTCATCTCATTGAGAAGCTGTAGGGCAAAGTTCAGCTCTTCGGTGGCGAATTGCACGTCGCCCTCGTTATAGGCCTCAAGCGCGTTGTTGATGGCTTCGGTGACGTCATCGGCCAGCGCAGGCACGGTCGTGAGCATCAAGGCGGCGATAGCGGGAAGGGCGAATTTCATGGACCTACTCCTTACGGGTTAATGCAGCGAGCCTATGCCAAAGGCGTCTTCAAGTGCAATTGGTCACCCACCGAAGCGTTCCTGCCAAGTGGGGAAGGGATCGTGTGGGTCAGGTGTGGCCGCATAAACGGCACGGGCGATCGCGCGGGCGAGGCAAGTGGCGGCGGCGTGTCCGATGTCGATGAGGTCGATGCCGATATTCGCGGGGTCGCGTCGGCCGGTGGCGGCGGCAAAGACCAGATCGCCATCCCACGGCGTGTGCGAGGGCACCACGGCGCGGGCGATGCCGTCATGGGCCATGACGGCCATGCGTTTGGCCTGGGGTTTGGTCAGCGTCAGGTCGGTTGCGACGATGGCTATGACGGTGGCGCCGGTGCGCTCGACCTTGGTCATGGGCCGTTTCGCTGGCTGTGGGGCCATGCCGCACCCGCCAAACTCATCGCCGAATTCAAAGGGCGCAGCGCAGAATGTGGGGCCGTCGCCGACGATCACCTGACCGATGGGGTTGGCCACGACGAGTGCGCCGACGGTTGCGCCGCTGTCGAGTGTGAGCGAGGCCGAACCGAGACCGCCCTTGAGGTTGGCGGTGGTGGCCCCGGTGCCTGCGCCTGCGGTGCCGATGTCGAAGGTCTCCCCGCGCGCCGCATAGGCCGCCCGACCGAGATCACGCCAGGGCGGGGTGTCCCACTGTGCCGCCGCACCCCGCCCGAGGTCGAGCACGATGGCGGCGGGCACGATGGGGATGCGGACGCCCACATCGAAGCCGCGCCCGTCGGCCTGCAGTGCCTCGGCAACCCCTGCAGCGGCATCGAGCCCGAAAGCGGAACCGCCCGACAGGACCAGGGCGTCTACCTCTTCGACCGAGGCCTCGGGGCTGAGCAAATCGGTCTCCCGCGTGCCCGGTGCCCCACCCATCACGTGGACCGACGCGGTGAAGGGCGCGTCGGAGGTCAGGACCGTACTGCCGGTGCGCAGCGCGGGATCATGGGCATTGCCCACCACGATCCCCTCCACATCGGTGATCAGGTTCCTGGGCCCGGGATGCATCAGATGCAGCGCCCGCCGTCGACTTCCATCGCGACACCGGTGACCATGCTGGCCTCATCCGAGCATAGGTATAAGGCGGCGTTGGCCATGTCTTCGGGGGTGGAGAAGCGCCCGATGGGGATGGTCGAGAGGAACTTGGCCCGCACCTCGGGCGTATCCTCGCCCATGAAGGATTTCAGAAGCGGCGTTTCCCCGGCCACCGGGTTGATCGCGTTCACGCGGATACCATGGGGGGCCAGTTCCACCGCCATCGCCTTGGTCGCGGTGATCATCCATCCCTTCGACGCATTGTACCAGTTGAGGTTCGGGCGCGGCGACACGCCTGCGGTGGAGGCCACATTCAGGATCGCGCCCTTACCCGCGGCCTTCATCGCGGGGATCAGGTGACGGGCAGTGAGGTAGACGGACTTGGCGTTGACGCTGAGAACTCGGTCGAAATCGTCTTCGGTGACCTCTTCCATAGGGGCGGGCAGATGCGTGACCCCGGCGTTGTTCACGAGGATGTCGACCCGGCCCAGCCGGTCGAGCGCCGTTGCGGCCAGCGCGGCGACGCTGTCGTTTGCGGCGACATCGACGGAATGCGCCACGCCGCCGATCTCTTCCGCGACGGCATGGGCGGCGTCGGCGTTGATGTCGGCGACGACGACCAGCGCGCCCTCGGCGGCGAAACGGCGGGCGATGCCTGCGCCAAAGCCCGAGGCGGCGCCGGTGACGATGGCGGTTTTGTCGGCAAGTCTCATGGCGTTGGTTTGTTTCACGATTTTGCACATGCGGGAAGAGGGGCTTTGCGCAGGCGCGTGTGCGCCCCATGTTGGGGCCATGAGCTTTGGGATTGAGACCGCCCTACAGATCCTCTGCCTGGCCGCGCTGGGCTGGCTGGTGCCGTGGGGGATACAGCGGGGGATGCCCGACCGGCAGAGCGCGTTGGCCCTGTCGCTGGTCGCGTCGGCTGGCGTGTTGTCGGTCATCGGCGGGGGGCTCTTTGCTTGGCTTTATGTCCGGCAGGGGCTTGCGCCCGAGGCCTTAGGCGCTGGTGCAGTGATTTGGTACTTCTTCGGGCTGGGGTTGCGCGGGGCGATTGTGTGGGGGCCGATCCTGCTCTTGACGGGTCTCAGCCTCGGCCGGGGGATCGAGGCGCGGCGGGGCCAGGCCATGGCCGCGCGCGAGGAATAACCGCGCGGCCCGGATTGTGAGCGGGACCTGTGCGGCCTATGTTAGGCCAAAGCCACCCCGGAGAGCCCGATGCGCTACGTCAAATGGACGTTTTTCACGCTGATCTTCCTGATCATCGTCGCCTTCTTCCACTACACGCTGCCCCAGCGCGACATCGTGCGGGTCGTGAATACCTACGAGGAACGGCAGGATTTCGGGTGGAACGCGATCTTCTGGTCGGGGCCAAGTTCGGGTAGCGCGACGGCGCCCAACCGCGATGTGCTGTTCATTCAGGCAGTGGGGGCGAATGGCAATCCTATCGTTTACCGCAATGAAGACACCGGTTTTGGCTGGCCGCCCTATTTCAAGTTCGACACCGCGAACCTGCAAACCGAAGCGGCGGATGCAGTCTCAACCCGCGCGGCGCCAGAGTGGTATGCCATCACGCATTATGGTTGGCGCAGCGAACTGTTGTCGATCTTTCCCAACGCGGTGGCCTTGCGCGCCGTCGAGGGGCCAGATGTGACGCTGATCCCGTGGTTCAACATCGTGTTCTTCATCGTGCTGGCGATTGTGCTGTTTGGTCTCTGGCGGCTGTGGGTGCGGTTCCGCGAGCGGCGGATCGATCCGGTGCTGGAGGATATCGACGAGGCCTCGGACGAGGTGCGGGGCCGGGCGCGGGGGCTTTGGCGGCGGATCACCGGGCGATAGGGCGGGACCTTGCGTATTTTAAACAAGAAGAAGGTGGCCCATGCGCACCGAGTTTGACGCGGAACTGGAAGAGCGGCTGGTGCGGTATGCGGCCATCGATTCGCAAAGCGATGAGACCTCGGCCTCGACGCCCTCGACGAAGGTGCAGTTCGATATGCTGAACCTGCTGGTGGAGGAGTTGAAGGGAATTGGCGCGGCGGATGTGCAGTTGACTGACTATGGCGCGGTGCTGGCCACGGTGCCTGCGACGGTCGCGGGCGATGTGCCGGTGATCGGGTTTTGTGCCCATGTGGATACAGCGCCGGCCTTCCACGCCGAAGGGGTGAAGCCGGTGGTGCATCGCGGGTACAATGGCGGCGAGATCGCCTTTGCCGATGCGCCCGATCTGAAACTGTCGCCCGAGATTGCGCCCTATCTGGGTGAAAAGGCGGGGGATGATATCATCACGGCGAGTGGGACGACTCTGCTTGGCGCCGATGACAAATCGGGCGTGGCGATCATCATGACGATGGCGCGGCATCTGATCGCGAATCCTGACATTCCCCATGGCAAGATCCGCATCGCCTTCACCCCGGACGAGGAGATCGGGCGCGGGGTGCATGAACGCCTGCCCGCCGATTGGGGGGTGGACTTCGGGTACACGCTCGATGGCGGGCGGCAGGGCGCGCTGAATGTCGAGACGTTTTCGGCAGATGCGGCGACGGTAAGCGTGGCGGGTGTGTCGACCCATACCGGCACCGCGAAGGATATGCTGGTCAATGCGCTGCATTTGGCCGCAAAGATCATCGACACGCTGCCGCAGGTGACGCTGACGCCCGAGACGACGGACGGGCGGGAGGGGTTCATCCACGTCTATGGCCTGACCGGGACGGCGGCGGAGGCGGAAATCAAGTTTATCTTGCGGGACTATGAGCTTGATGGGCTGGCGGCGAAGGCGGATCTGTTGAAGCAGGTCTGTGCCACGGTGCAGGCGACCGAGCCGCGGGCGAAGATCACGGTGGAGACGCGGCCGCAATACCGCAACATGCGGTACTGGCTGGAGGATGATCCCCGCGCGATGGATCTGGCCGTGGCGGCCTATGAGAGCCTCGGGATCACGCCGGTGATGGAGCCCATTCGCGGCGGCACCGACGGGTCGCGGTTTACTGAGATGGGGGTGCCGTGCCCCAACATCTTCACCGGGCAGCAGGAGCTGCATGGGCCGCTCGAATGGATTAGCGTGCAGGATATGGCGGTGTCCATGAAGGTCTGTGAGACCATCGTGACGCGGGCCGCAGCGGCTCACTCGCCGTAGGGGACCCAGGTCGTTTTGATTTCGGTCGACTGCGCCAAGAAGGCGCGGGCATCCGCATGCGCCCAGTCGCGGGCCTTGCCGTGGTTGACCCAGGTGCGTTTGAGATTGCCTGCGGCTTCCGCCTGGATGACGCCTGAGAGGTCGGTCGACGAGAAGCTCCACACTGCGTCGAGATCGAGGTGGCCGGCCATGTGGGGCGCAAGCTCGGCATGGGATCCGGTCAGGATGTTGACGACGCCACCGGGCAGGTCTGAGGTTTCCAGCACTTGGGTGACATCAGTTGCGGCCAGCGGGAAGGCTTCGGACGCGACGGCCACCACCCGGTTGCCCATGGCGATGGCGGGGGCAACGGTGGAGATGAAGCCGAGGAGCGGGGCCTCATCCGGGCAGAGGATGCCGATGGTGCCGACGGGCTCGTGCATGGCGAGCGCGATGCCGCGCAGGGGCACGCCCTTGGCCGCGCCGTCGTATTTGTCGGCCCAGGCGGCATAGGTGAAGAGACGGTCGACTGATGCGGTGACTTCTGCCTCAGACTTGGCCTTGGTGGCGCCGGTCATCGCGCGCAGGCGGTCGGCGAATTCGGTGTGCCGGGCCGACAGATTTTCAGCGATGTAGTAGAGGATCTGGGCGCGCAAATGCCCGGTGGTCTTGCTCCAACCCTTGGCGGCATGGGCGGCCTCGACCGCATTGCGCAGGTCCTTGCGATTGGCGAGGGAGGCATGGCCCACGAGCGCGCCCTTGGGCCCCCAAACCGCGCGGGAATAGCCGCCATCGGGCCGCGCCTGCTTGCCGCCGATATAGAGCTTGGCGGTGCGGTCGAGGAGGTGGGTTTCGGCGTCTTTCGGCGCTGGGTAGGCCGTCACCGGCGCGAGGGGCCGGGCTTTGCCGCGCGGCTTGGTGTAGGGCATCAACCCTTCCCAACCGCCTTCGCGCCCAAAGCCGCTTTCACGTACGCCGCCGAAGCCTGCGGCCGCATCAAAGAGGTTCGTGGCATTGACCCACACAACCCCCGCCGCCAGCTTCGGCGCGATGTCGAGCGCGAGGTTCACGTTCTCGCTCCACACCGTTGCGGCCAGCCCATAGCGGGTGTTGTTGGAAAGCTGCACCGCCTCGTCCGGCGTGCGGAAGGTGGTGCCGACGAGGACGGGGCCGAAGATTTCTTCTTGCATCAGACGGTCGGAGGGGCTGAGCCCGGTGATCAGCGTTGGCGGGTAGTAGCAGCCCTGTTCCGGCAGCGGCACCTGCGCCTGATACACCTCGCCTGCGGATCCGCTCACCAGATCAGTGATGGTCTTGAGCTGCACCGGATCCACCACCGCGCCCACGTCGATGGACTTGTCCAGAGGATCGCCAAGACGCAGCTTGTTCATCCGGGCGCGCAGCTTGGCGTAAAAGGTTTCGGCAATGCCTTCCTGAACGAGCAGCCGCGACCCCGCGCAGCAGACCTGCCCCTGATTGAACCAGATCGCGTCTACCAGCCCCTCGACCGCGCTGTCGAGATCGGCGTCGTCGAAGACGATGTAAGGTGACTTGCCGCCCAGCTCCAACGTCAGCGCCTTGCCCGTGCCCGCGGTGGCGCGGCGGATATGTCGACCGACGCCCGTGGACCCGGTGAAGGCGATCTTGTCGATGCCGTCATGGGTCACGATGGTTTCGCCCACACGGCCATCGCCCGTCACGATGTTGATAACACCCTTCGGCACGCCCGCCTCGCGGCAGAGATCGGCAAAGAGGAGGGCGGTGAGCGAGGTGTACTCGGCGGGCTTCAGCACCACCGTGTTGCCCATGGCAATCGCCGGCGCAATCTTCCACGCCAGCATCAACAGCGGGAAGTTCCAGGGGATGATCTGGCCGCAGACGCCGAGGGCCTCGCGGTCGCCCAGCTCGGCCTCCTGCAACTGCGCCATGCCGGCGTGATAGTAGAAGTGCCGCGCTACCAACGGGATGTCGATGTCACGCGCTTCGCGAATGGGTTTGCCGTTGTCGAGGCTTTCTAGCACCGCAAACAAACGCGACTGCTTCTGCACGAGGCGTGCGAGGGCATAGAGCACCCGCGCCCGGTCATGCCCCGACCGCGCGGCCCAGCCCTTTTGCGCCTTGCGGGCGGCGGCCACGGCGGCATCGACATCCTTCGCGGACGCCTGACTGACCTTCGCGAGCACCTCCCCCGTGGCCGGGTTCCGGCTTTCGAACATCCTTGCGGGCTTCGTCCACAGGCCCCCGATGAACTGCCCGAACTTGCGGCCATGCCCATCGAGCCAGGCCATCGCCTCAGCGGCACTTTCGGGCGCGGGGCCATAGTCCATGTCTTCGAAAAGCTGCGGAATATTCATGTAAAGCGCTCCACAAGAAGCCAGATTATGGTCGCGACAAGCAGGATCGACCCCCATGTGAAAAACGTGTCGCGAAAGCGGTCATGTTCTTCGGCATACGGGCGGAACCGCTCTGGCATGCCATCGCGTTGGGTTTGCTTGGCGTAGCGATCAGTGAACGTGTGGTAGTCTTCATCGCTCAACAGGCCACGTTTTTCGTCGAGGCGTTTCTTGGCGCGATCGAGGGCCCACAAGCACACGCCGGTCACGGCCAAAAGGCACAGCATGGGAAGGAAGCTCAGCATCGATGCTCACCCCATCGCGTGGCGGTAGCCCGCCGAGTAATGCCCGGTCACGTGATGTTCCAACTGCCGTTCGATATCGCCCAGAAGCGATGAGGCGCCAAAGCGAAAGAGATCGGGTCTGAGCCAGCGGTCGCCCAGTTCGTCTTTCAAGAGCGATAGGTACACAAGCGCGTCCTTGGCTTTGGAGATCCCGCCTGCGGGTTTGTAGCCCACGCGGTGGCCTGTGGCCTCGTAATACTCCCGGATCGCGCGTAGCATGACGAGGGTCACGGGCAGCGTGGCGTTGACGGGTTCTTTGCCGGTGGATGTCTTGATGAAATCTGCGCCTGCCATCATGCAGACCACGCTGGCGCGGGCGACGTTGCGCAGGGTGCCAAGCTCGCCCGTGGCCAGGATCGCCTTTACATGCGCCTCGCCGCAGGCCGCGCGGAATTCGCGCATCTCATCGTAGAGCGCTTGCCAGTTCCCGGTCAGGACGTGACGGCGCGAGATCACGATGTCGATCTCTTCGGCACCTGCGGCCACGCTGCGCCCGATCTCGGCCACGCGGAGGTCGAAGGGCGACAGGCCCGCGGGAAAACCGGTGGAGACGGCGGCGACGGGGATGCCGGTGCCGTGCAAGGCTGCGACCGCGGTTTCCACCATGTCGTGATAGACGCAGACCGCGCCGGTGGTCAGGCCCTCCATGCCCAGGGCGGACAGGATGTCGGCGCGCACCGGGTTCGCCGCCTTGGCGCAGAGTCGCCGCACCCGGCCTTCGGTGTCGTCGCCCGAGAGCGTGGTGAGGTCGATCATCGTGATCGCTCGGCAGAGCCAGGCGGCCTGATAATCCTTCTTTACCGAGCGGCGCGTGCCGATGGTCGCCGCGCGGCGTTCGATGGCGGAGGTATTGGCCTGGCACCGCCGCACCCAGTCGAGATCGAGCGGGATGCCCGCGTTCCGGGGTTCGGTTACTTGCGGCAGCTGGGCCGGATGTTCGGCCTGGGCCGCCGTGGTCTGGGCATCGGGCGATACGGTCATGTCGGGCAGCCTTGGGTTTTGCGGAAGCGTGGCATGGGTCGGCGCTTTAGGCAAGTTTGACCATTTGGTCAAATCGGCTGGATCACGCTGCGCTGATACCGCCGCCGCCAGGCCTTTGGTGTCATGCCGTGGCGCGCCTTGAACAGCCGATGGAAGTGGCTGAGGTTCTCGATCCCGCAATCGAGCGCGATGTCCGTCAGGCTGTCGCTGGAGCCTGACAGCTGCCGCGCGGCGTAATCCATGCGGATGGCGTTGACATAGTCCGTTGGGGTTTGGCCCAGGTGTTCGCGACAGACCCGTGCGACATGGGCATGCTGACGCCCTGCGGCCCGGACAAGGCCGGCGGCGCCGTGAACAAAGACGTCGGGGTTTTCCGCAGCGGCGCAGGCGCGGGCGAGCCAATCGGGCGCGCTGGGCGGCAGGTCGATCTTCGCCTCGTCGAGATCGGCCATGAGCCCCAGGAGAAACGCCTCGATCCGCAGCGCGCTGCGCGGGCCGGTCTCAAGGCGCAAGGCGTTGCGCGACAGTTCCGCCAACTGCCGCATATCGCGGCGGGCTTGCGTGGGCAGGGGCGCGTCGTGGGTGAGATACCGTGCGGCGATGTCGGGGTGGCGGTCTGTGAAGCTTTCAATGATTTGCGGGTGAAACAGGATGTTCACGAGCCATGTCTCAGGCCCGATCCCTTGCAAGGCGTGCCTGTCACTGGGCCGAACAAAGACCAGATCGCCTTCGTCGAGAGTGATAGTGGCGTCGTTGATCAGGTGCCGCGCCTGGCCATGCTGGATCCAGAATACCTCATGATAGTCCTGGCCGTGCTGCGCGCGCGGGCGCGGCAATGGTAGGGTTGTGCGGGCGAAGTGAAACCATTCGCCTGATGCGAGATAATCCGTGTATCGAAACTGCACGATCGGCATAATATCAAAATAGCATATAAAAAACGCATTATGCGACAGGAAATCGCAAATGAGATGCCGCATCGTCAGGACAAAGGAGACCTGTGATGCTTGATACGCAAACCGATCTTGGATTTGTTCCCGTGCGGAATGCCGCGCCGCAGACGCTGACACCCGCGCAGATCGACCACTACAATACCGAAGGCTACGTCACCGCGCTTGATGTGTTCACGGACCAAGAAACCCGAGATGCGCGCGCCTATTTCGACCGGCTTCTCGCCGCGCGGGAGGGGGATGGCTATGCGCTTAACTGCTATCAGGCGCGCGCGGCGGGGATCTGGGATCTGTGTACCCATCCCCGCATTCTGGATCATGTCGAGGATATCCTGGGCCCGAACGTGATCTGCTGGGCCTCGCACTTCTTTTGCAAGATGCCGGGCGATCCCAAGGCCGTGCCGTGGCATCAGGATGCGGCTTATTGGAACCTGTCGCCCGCGCGCACGGTGACGGTGTGGCTGGCCATTGATGATACCGATGCAGGCAACGCCGCGATGCAGTTCATCCCGCGGACCCATGACAAAGGCGCGCTGGAATGGCGCAAGCCTGCGGGGGCGGAAAACGTCCTCGACCGCGAGATTGTCGGTTGGGAAGAAATGGGGGCCCCGGTGACCAATAGCCTTAACGCGGGGCAGATGTCGCTGCACGCCGACATGCTGGCCCATGGCTCGGCCCCGAATACGAGCGACCGGCGGCGTTGTGGCCTGACCATCCGCTATTGCCCGCCCGAGGTGCGCATGACGGATGAAGTCTGGGCACAGGGGATCGAGGCGATCATCTGCCGGGGGACCGACCCGGGTGGCTATTGGCGCCACCACGCGCGGCCCTTGGGCGATGACGTGAGTGCGGAGAACAATCCGCGCAATCTGGGTGGCAACTGATCTGCGGGGGGGCGGGGCGATCTTACGACCGCCCCGTTCATTTTCGTTGATTTCGGAGGCGAGGCTGGGTAAAACGTCAAAAATGCATAGGTATGCAAAACGGCCATGAAGCGCCGTGCGGCCCGGAAAACGCCGGGCAGGGGAGGAAGATGAAGATCACGTGGTTTGGCCATGCGGCGTTCAAGCTGACCGATAGCACCGGTTTCAGCGTGATCACCGATCCCTATACGCCCGAGGGCGTGGGATATGCGCCGATCACGGAAACCGCCGATCTCGTCATTATTTCATCCGACGATGACAGTGCCCATTGCCGGGCCGACCTGATCCCCGGCGCGCCGGAGGTCTGCAATGCGCTGAGCGTGGCGCAATCGGGCGGCACGGCCACCCACGCTGGCCGTGCGATCACCGCCATCGAGGCGGCGGAGTGGGATCATCACCCCGAACACGAAGTGCCCGGCCAAAACGGCATGTACCGGTTCGAGATGGACGGGATGCAGATCGCCCATATGGGAGACGTCGGAAACCCCCTGACCGACGACCAGATCGCGTTCTATGAAGGTGTCGATGTGCTGTTTGCGCTGGCGGGCGGATATCTGACCATCGAACTGCCCGACCTGATGGAAATGATCCACCGGACGCGGCCCAAACTGGTTATTCCCATGCATTTCCGCACGCTCACCTACCGCCCCCGCAACACGATGTGGATCGACGCGTTTCTGAGCCACTTCAAAGACGAACAGGTCGATTTCGCGTTCGGACCCCATGCAGAGGTGTCGCTAGAGAAACTAACTGAAAAGACAAGGGTTCTCGTCATGGATTACCTTCGGTAACGTGACCCTGTCTTCATGAAAGGGCCGATCAGAACCGGCCGCACAATTGGGAGGAAGACATGATCAAACTTGCAAAAGGATTGGGGCTCGCCTCGGTGCTTGCGCTGGCCGCCGCCTCGGGCACGGCCTGGGCGCAGGACATCGCGCGCGAAGACACCGTGATCTTTGACATCGACCGCACGATCCGCGACCCCGGAAACTTCAACTGGTTCACCCCCGGCGTGAAGCGTCAGCATGGCGCGCATCAGGTGATGTGGGAGCCGCTGTTCATCCTGAACTACGAGACGGGGGAGATCGATCCGTGGCTCGCCACAGGATTCACCTCGTCCGACGACAAGACCGAATGGACGATCACCCTGCGCGAGGGCGTGGAATGGTCGGACGGTGAGGCGTTCAACGCCGATGACGTGGTGTTCACGATCCAGATGGTCCTCGACAACGAAGACCTGACCGAACGTGAGGCTGCGCAGATCCGCGCACAGGTCGCCAGTGTGGAAAAGATGGGCGATCTCGAGGTCAAGCTGACGCTGAACTCACCCAACCCGCGCTTCGTGCTGGACGTGTTCTCGAACAAGATCTTCAGCTCGTTCATCGTCATGCCCGAACACGTCTGGGCCGGGCAGACGCCCGCGACCTTCGCGTTCAACCCGCCCATCGGCACCGGACCCTACACGCTGAACTCGATCGCGACGAACCGCGCGATCTGGGACCGTAACGATGATTGGTGGGGTGCCAAGTCTGGCTTCATGGATCTGCCGGAACCCCAGCGGGTGATCTTCCTGGAGTCGGGCGGTGAGGAAAACCGGGCGCAGCTCATGGCCTCAAACCAGATGGACATCGCGCATTCGGTGAGCCTCGGCACGTTCGAGGCGATGCGCTTCCAGAACCCCGAGATCATCGCCTGGGAAGCCGATCTGCCCTATGCCTGGCCCGATCCGTGCTCGCGTCAGATGGAGTTCAACACGACCACCGCGCCGTGGGACAACGCCAATATGCGCAAGGCGATCAGCACGCTGATCGACCGCAACCAGATCGTGAATGTGGCCTACGAGGGCACGACCTCGGCCTCGCGCTCGATGTTCGTGCAGTACGGCGGGATGGAGCCCTTCATCTCGGCCATCGAGGCGGCGGGTTACGGCATCTCGCCCGCGGGCGATGTCGAGGCGGCCACCGCGATGATCGAAGCCGAAGGCTGGGCCAAGAACGGCGACGGCATCTTTGAGAAAGATGGGGTCGAGCTTGAGGCCAACATCCACGTCAACTCGGCCAGCGCGGAATACACCCGCACGATCGACGTTGTGGTGGAACAATTGAACCGCGCCGGTATCCGTGCACGCTCGATCCCGGTCGAGAACTCGGTCTTCTGGGGTGAGGTTCTGCCGCTCGGGAACTACGAGATGACCTACTCGTGGCTGTCCTGTGGATCGGTGAACGAGCCTTGGGCCTCGATGGGCCGCTACACCGTCGACAGCGTGGTGCCGGTGGGCGAACGCTCGCCCGGGTTCAACAACACCTCGCGCTGGAACAGCGAGGCAGCGGCGGCCTATTCGGATGTCGTGAACCAGATGGGCACGATGGCCGTGGGTGATCCCGCGATCACCGATATGGTTGTCGACGCCTATCAGCATCTCGATGCCGAAAAGCCCTTCGTGCCGCTGGTACAGGCCGCTAAGCTGATCCCGATGAACACGACCTATTGGGAAGGCTGGCCGACGGCCGAGAACAACTACAACCACCCCGCGTTTTGGTGGGGCAGCGCGCATCAGATCATCCACAACCTGGAAAAAGCGGAATAACCGCCGACTGATGTGCTAGGATAAGATCGACCGGGGCGAAGGGCCGCCCCGGTCACACCAAGGGGCCACATTTCAACAAGACGCCCCGGTTAGACCGCAAACGACAGGGGAGGGTGTCCGTTATGTTCGGGATCCCAAGTTCGTATCTCATTAACCGTTTGGTAACATTGCTTTTGACGGTCTGGATCGCCGCGACGCTGATCTGGATTATCCCACGGCTGAGCCCCGTGGACCCCGCCGAAGTGATGCTGGGCCGGATGGCCGCCGGGGGCGCGTTCGTCGAAGGGTCCGAAGAGATCCTCGCGCAACTGCAAGAACGCTTTGGCCTGAACGATGCCTGGTACGTGCAATACGGCAAGTACATGTGGTCGATCATCACCTTCGATTTCGGCGTGTCGGTTGCGAGCTTCCCGACCCCCGTCTGGACCCTGATGGCCCAAGCCCTGCCCTGGACGCTGGGCCTGATGATCCTGTCGCTGATCCTGACCTTCATCATCGGCAATGCGCTGGGCGCCTTCATGGTGTGGGAGCGCACGCCGAAACCGTGGAAAGTCGTCATCCCCTCGATGATGATCTTTACCTCGATCCCGCCAATCCTGTCGGGGCTGCTGCTCATGTATATCTTCAGCGTGAAGCTCCGATGGTTCCCGCTGACGGGGTCTTACGGGCTGACGGTCACACCGGGCTGGAACTGGGATTTCATCGCCTCGGTCATCACCCACGGCTTCCTGCCCGCGCTGTCGATCATCGTGGTGACCTTCGGGTTCTGGACGCTGGGGATGCGGGGGCTGATGATCTCGGTTCAGGGGGAGGATTACGTGAACCTCGCCAAGGCCAAGGGGCTGAAGCCGCGATATATCCTTTACAAGTACATGGTCCGGAACGCGATCCTGCCGCAGATCACGGCGTTTGCGTTGAAGGTGGGTCTGCTGGTCTCAGGCCAGATCCTCGTTGAACGCATCTTCTCCTACAACGGGATGGGCAAGCTCCTCTACGACGCGATCCTTGATCAGGATTTCGCGGTGATCCAGGGGGTCAGTTTCATCATCATCCTGATGACCGCGCTCAGCGTGTTTATCGTCGATCTGCTCTATCCCCTGATCGACCCACGCATCCGCCATAGCCAGGAGGCCGCGTGATGACCGAAGTATCCGCACAGACCCAAGCGCCCGAAGGCGAAGCCAAGGGCCGCTTCAACCGCTTCGACAATCCGTGGCTGAACCCGAAACTCCTTTGGGGCCTCGGCATCCTGCTGGGGATCATCCTTCTGGGTGTGATCGGTCGGCTGATCTGGAATACGGAGTTGGTGTTCACCGGCTCCACGCCGCTGCGTCTGCCACCTCTCGGGTTCGAGAACCTGCGAGGTCAAGCGGGGGAGAGTGCCTATCCGCTAGGCACCGACGGGGCCGGGCGCGACCTGCTCGCCCTGCTCATAATCGGTGCGCCCAACACGCTGATGATCGGGGCGGTCGCGTCGCTGATCGGGATGACCACGGGCATCATCCTCGGCTTCTCCGCCGGGTTCATCGGCGGGCGCACCGATGACGTGATCCGCATCCTGTCGGACGTGATGATCACCATCCCGCCGCTTCTGATCCTCGTGGTGTTCCAGTCGGTCTATGGCGACGTGTCGCTCCTCCTGATGGCCTTCCTGATCGCTGGCTTCATGTGGCAATCGCCCACCCGCCTGATCCGGGCGCAAGTCCTGTCGATGCGCGAGTCGGGCTACGTGAAGATGGCCCAGCTTTCGGGCGCCTCCACCAGCCACATCATGTTCCGCGAGATGATGCCGAACCTGATCCCGTATCTGTTCGGGTCCTTCATCGCCAACGTGACCACGGCCATTGTGACGGCGGTGGGCCTTGAAGTCCTCGGCCTCGGCCCGCAACGGATCCCGACACTTGGCCGTGTGATCTATGACGCCATCAACTCCGGTGCGTTGATCCAGAATCTCTGGTGGTGGTGGGGCCTGCCCACAGCATTGCTCGCGCTGATGTTCATCGCGTTGTTGCTCATCAACCTCGGGCTCGATGAAATCTCCAACCCGCGCCTGCGGAAGATATAGGGGGAGGTCGCTATGGCTGTTCTACAACTCACAGACATCTCCATCGACTTCCCCACCTCCAAGGGTGTCGTCCATGCGGTGACCAAGCTGAACCTCACCATCGAACCGGGCCGCCGCGTGGGGTTCATCGGCGAATCCGGATCGGGGAAAACCACCACCGCGCTTAGCGTCATGCGCATGCTCGCGGGCTCGGGCCACGTGGCAAGCGGGACGATCCGCCTGGGCGCGGATGAGACCGATGTGCTGGCGCTGTCGGATGAAGAGATGCGCAAAACGCGGCTCAAGCGGGTGAGCTACATTCCCCAGGGTGCAATGAACTCGCTCAACCCAATCATGCGGATCGAAAACCAGATCTGGGATGCGATCATCGCCCATGAGGGGCAGGTGGCGAAGTCCGAGCTGCAGAAGCGGTCGGACGAGGCGCTGGAAAGCGTGGGTCTGCCGCTTCACACGGGCCAGCTTTATCCGCACGAGTTGTCAGGCGGGATGAAGCAGCGGGTCTGTATCGCGATGGGGGTGGTCTTGCGCCCCGAACTGATCATCGCGGACGAACCGACCTCGGCCCTCGACGTGGTGACCCAGCGCCACGTGATGCAGACCCTGCGGGATGTGCAGTCGCGCATTGGCTCGGCACTGATCCTCATCGGCCACGACATGGGTCTGATGGCGCAGTCGGTGGATGAGCTGGCGGTGCTGAAAAACGGCGAACTGGTGGAACACGGCACCGTCCGCCAGATCATCGAAAACCCGAACCACCCCTATACGCAGCAGCTGATTTCCTCGGTCCCGCTCGTGGGCGGCGACAGCTTCCTAGACGACGAGGTCGGCGCCCCACCCATCAAACGCTCGGAGTCCGAGCATCCGCTGATGGAGTTCCAGGGGGTCCGCAAAGACTACGGCAACGTCACCGCCGTCCATCCGATGTCCTTCAAGCTCGACGGCGAAAAGCCCAAGATCATCTCGATCGTGGGCCAGTCGGGCAGTGGCAAGTCGACCATGGGCGGCATCATGCTGGGCTTCACGCCACCCAGCCAGGGCAAGGTCCTGTTCGAAGGCCAGGACGTCTACAAGATGGGTGCCGCCGCCACGCTCGACTTCCGCAAGAACGTGCAGGCGGTGTTCCAGGATCCCTACGCCTGCTTCAACCCGTTTTATCGCGTAAACCACGCGCTGAAGTTCCCCTTCAAGCGCTTCGGCTTCGCGAAAAACGACGCCCATGTGGAAGAGAAGATGCACGAGGCCTGCGAGGCCGTGGGTCTCGACCCCACCATCGTCCTCCACCGTTTCCCGCATGAGCTGTCGGGCGGTCAGCGGCAACGCCTGATCGTGGCGCGCGCGTTGATGCTGTCACCGAAACTGCTTATCGCGGATGAGCCGGTGTCGATGGTGGACGCCTCACTCCGTGCCTCGATCCTGAAAAACATCTACGACCTGAAAGACCGCTACGGCATCTCGATCCTCTACATCACCCACGATCTGGCGACAGCCTACCACGTGTCGGACTATGTGATCGTCCTGTTCCACGGGCGCGTGGCCGAGGCCGGGCCGCCGAAACAAGTGATCGGCGACCCGCAGCACCCGTACACCAAGATGCTGATCGACTCGATCCCGTGGCCCGATCTCGACCGGTCCTGGGGCACGACCGAGAGTGCCGAAGAAGCGCTCAAGCAGATGGAAGAGATCAAGACCCACCACGAAAGCGTCTTCCGCGGCGAGGTGCCGGGGTTTGAGCTGACCACTGGCGGCGAGATGCGGATGGCGGCAGAGTGAGAACAACGCAGTCCCGGGCCTGACCCGGGACCTCATCGATGGAGGCCCCGGGTCAAGCCCGGGGCTTCGCTACGAGTAAGGCAGGACAATGAAACACCGCATCTTCTGGACCGATCAGAAAATCGCCTCGCGCCTGCCGCTGATCGCGCCGCTAGTCCACCGCCGCCGCGCGCCGATCACGCCGTTTCGCTACGCAGTGCTTGACGGCCCCCTCGCGCCTGCCCCCATCGGCCCCGATGTGGACACGTCCAATTGGCAGGAAATCCCCTTCGACAGCTACTGGGGCAACTGGTCCACCGATTTCGTGATGCGCACCGACTTCACCGTGCCCGCCGATTTCACCGGCCCCATCGCCTTGCACTTGCCTTTGGGTGTTGCCGGCGACATCTTCTGCCACCCCGAGGGGCTGGCCTATATCGACGGCGAAAGCTTCGCCTCCGCCGATCGCCAGCACCATGAGATCTACCTCGATCCCAAATGGTGCGACGGCAAATCCCACAGCCTCGCGCTTCACGGCTGGACCGGCCTCTCCGGCTGGCCCCCGGACCGCACATCAAAGCTCAAGCTGCACATGAAGGAATGCGCCGTCGCCGAGATCGACGTGCCCACGCGGGATTTCTACAACCTCACGCGCCTCGCCCTCGACGTGGCCCGCCACATGGATGAGGGCAACACGGCGCGCAACAAGATCCTCAAAGCGCTCGACCGGGCGTTCAACACGCTCGACACGCGCGACCCGATGCGGTCAGACGCATTCTACGACAGCGTGCCGGCGGCCTTGGAGACCCTCCACGCCGAGATGCGGGACTACGCGGGCCGCATGGAAGTTGACATGATCGCCGTGGGCCACGCCCATATCGACGTGGCATACCTTTGGCAGGTGGCGCAGACCCGGCGGAAGACGGGGCGGACGTTTTCCAACGTGCTGCGGCTGATGGACGAGCACCCCGACTATCATTTCAGCCAATCCCAACCCGTCCTCTACGAAATGGCCGAAGAGGATTACCCAGAGGTCTTCGAGGGCATCCAGGCCCGCGTCGAGGATGGCCATTGGGAAGCCATGGGCGGCATGTGGGTCGAACCCGATTGCAACCTGGCAGGCGGTGAGGCGCTGGTGCGCCAGATCATGCTGGGCCGTGGGTATTTCCGCGACAAGTTCGGTGACCGCGAAACGCCCGTTCTCTGGCTCCCCGACACCTTCGGGTTCACCGCTTCGCTGCCGCAACTCATGGTACAGTCAGGCCTGAAATGGTTCGTCGCCAACAAGCTCAACTGGAACCAGTACAACCAGATGCCCAATCAGCTGTTCTGGTGGGAGGGCATCGACGGGAGCCGGGTGCTGAGCCACTTGCTGACCACGCCCTCCACCGTCCAGTACCTGCCGCATCCGACGACCTATAAGGCGGAACTCACCGCCAAAGAAGTCTTCGGCACCTGGGACAATTTCCTGCAAAAACATGCCCATAACGAGCTGATCACCTGCTTCGGCTATGGCGACGGCGGCGGAGGCCCCACGCGCGAGCTGATCGCAGCGGCGGAGAACTACGAACACCTGCCCGGCACCCCCCGCCTGCGCATGGGTACCGTGCGCGAGTTCTTTGAGCGGATCGAAAAGGAGGTGGCCCACGACCTGCCCACCTGGTCGGGCGAGTTCTACCTGGAGCTTCACCGCGGCACCCTCACCAGCCAGGCGGAGACCAAGCGCCTCAACCGCCTGAGTGAACGCTGGCTCCACGACGCCGAGTTCCTCGCCGCCTTCGCGCAGATCGAGACGCAGCACAGCTACCCCAAAGACGCGTTCGAGCAGGCCTGGAAACTCGTCTGCCTCAACCAGTTTCACGACATCCTACCAGGCACCTCGATCACCGAGGTGTTCGAGGATGCCGAACGCGATTACGCCACTGTCGGCGGCCTGTGCGAGAAGACCGAGGCCGACGCCATCGGTGCGCTGGCCCAAACTCTCGTGCCGGAGACCGCCTTCGTTGCAATCAACACCACAAGCTTCTCGATGGACCGCATCGCCGAACTGCCCGTCACGCTGGACCACGGCCTGGTCGACCTCCGCTCCAACCGCCCCGTGATGACGCAGGCCACCGACACCGGCACCCTTGTGGATATCCCCGCCTTCCCGAGCTATGCGCTGCTGGCGCTCGGCAAAGGCGAAGAACTCGGCGTCTCCACTGCCCTGCGCGTCACCGAATACGCCGACGGCGCGATCCTGGAGAACGATCTGATCCGGGTCGAGGTTGCCCGCGACGGTCAGATCACCTCGATCTTCGACAAAACCGCTGTGCGCGAGGTGTTGAAGCCCGGCCACAAGGGCAACCAACTCCAAGCCTTCGAGGACCGTCCTATGGTTTGGGACGCCTGGGATATCGACATCTTCTACGAGGACCGGAGCGAGGTCATCTCGAACCCCGTCCGGTTCGAGATCCTCGAACGCGGGCCGATCCGGGCCGGTGTCCTTGTCGAACACGACTGGCGCGGCAGCCGGATTACCCAGCGTATCACGCTCCGCCACAACTCCAAACGCATCGACTTCGAGACCGAGGTCGATTGGCACGCCAGCCATATCCTGTTGAAATGCGCCTTCCCGGTGGAGATCCGCTCGCCGTCGGCCACCTATGACATCCAGTTTGGGAACACCGAACGCTCCACCCACCGCAACACCTCCTGGGACTGGGCGCGTTTCGAAAGCGTCGGGCACAAATGGGCAGACCTGAGTGAAGGGAACTATGGCGTCGCGCTCCTGAACGATTGCAAATACGGCTATGACATCCACCACGATGTGATCCGGCTGAGCTTGCTGAAATCCGCCACAATGCCCGACCCGGTGCAGGATCAGGGGGAGCATCGGTTCACCTATGCGCTGCTGCCGCATGAGGGTGATTGGCGCACTGATGTGGCCGAGAACGGGTACGATCTGAACAATCCGGTGGTTTCGCGCCCGGTGACGGATGCGTCGGGCGAAGCTGCGATGCGTCAGCTTGTGGCGATCTCCGCGTTTAACGTGATCGTGGAAACGGTGAAGGCCGCCGAAGACGGTCGCGGGCTGATCGTGCGGCTCTATGAGAATGAGCGGAACCGGGGGCAGGTGCAGGTGCGCTTTGGGTTGGAGGTGGCCGAGGTTTGCCGGTGCAATATCCTGGAGGAGGATGGGGAGGCGGTAGAGGTGCAGGCCAACACTGTCAGGTTGGATGTGGCGCCCTATGAGATTGTTACGTTGCGGGTGTTGCCGCGCTGAGTTCAGGTTGCTTGCTGCTATGTATATGCAGAGAACAAAGGGCAGGCCCCGACCGCGGGTGGGGGCGTAGCCCCCGCCCATGGGGGCGGTCGGGGGCTGCCCGGCGGTGCCCGCCGGGCGTGGCATCAATTGCACAGCGCGCCCTTCCTTCCCCCCGCATTCCACGCTAATGGCGGCGCAAAGGAGACGCCGCCCCATGCCCTTCGACCGTTCCATAAAAATCGCCCCCTCGATCCTCAGCGCCGACTTCGCCAATCTCGGCGCCGAGATCCGCGCGGTGGAGGCCGAGGGCGCCGACTGGATCCACGTTGATCCGATGGACGGCCACTTCGTCCCGAACCTCACCATCGGCCCCAACGTCGTCGCCGCGATCCGGCCCCATGTGACGACCTTCATGGACGTCCACCTGATGATCGCCCCCGCAGACCCTTACATCGAGGCCTTTGCCAAGGCAGGCAGCGACATGATCACCGTCCATGCCGAGGCCGGACCCCACCTGCACCGCACGCTCCAGTCGATCCGCGACAACGGCAAAAAGGCGGGCGTTGCGCTCAACATGACCACCCCGCTCAGCCACATCGAACACATCCTCGATGCGATCGACCTGATCCTGGTGATGACGATCAATCCCGGTTTCGGCGGGCAGAAGTTCACGCCCTCGATGGTCGACAAGGTCCGCGACGCCCGCGCCATGGTTGGCGACCGCCCGATCCATATCGAGGTCGATGGCGGCATCGATCCCACCACCGCCCCGCTTGTGGCCGAGGCCGGGGCGAACGTTCTGGTCGCGGGGTCCGCGGTCTTCCGTGGGGGCTCGGTCGACACCCCCGGGGTCTACGGTGACAACATCCGCGCGATCCGGTCCGCCGCCACAACATGACGCCATTTGCCGGAAAAAGCGGCAAATGACGCGGGCCGGGCAGATGTGACCACCGTTCCCTTGCGTATGGTCGCCACGCCCGCATAATCGGGCCACCAAGACCAAAAACACAGGGAGACGACCCATGAAACTTCGCCACCTTCTGCTGGCGGCGTCTGCGGCTGCGTTGACAGCCGGTGCTGCCTCTGCCGAAACCTTGCGATGGGCCCGCGCGGGGGATTCGCTCACGCTTGATCCACATGCCCAGAACGAAGGGCCGACCTCCGCCCTTGCCCACCAGATCATGGAGCCGCTGGTGATGCGCGACATGACCGGGGCCATCGTTCCGGCACTTGCCACGGAATGGGCCCCGTCGGCCGATGATCCCAATGTCTGGGTGTTCAAACTGCGCGAAGGCGTGACCTTTCACGACGGCGCGACGTTTGACAGCGAAGACGTAAAGTTCAGCCTCGACCGTGCGATGACGCCCGACAGCGACTACAAGGAACTTCTGGCCTCGGTGGCCGAGGTGCGCGCGCCCGATCCGATGACGGTCGAGATCGTGACCAATGGCCCGAACCCGATCATGCCCAACAACCTCACCAACCTGTTCATCATGGACAAGGATTGGGCCGAGGCGAACAACGCAGTGAAGGTGCAGGACTATGAAGGGGGCGAGGATACCTTTGCCGCCAAGAACGCCAACGGCACCGGGCCATACCGGCTGATCAGCCGCGAACCCGATGTGCGCACCGTGCTGGAAATCAACAACGATTACTGGGGCATGGGCGAATTTCCAATGGAAATCACCCGGATCGAATACACGCCCATCCAGAATGCCGCGACGCGCGTGGCCGCACTCCTCTCGGGTGAGGTCGACTTCATCCAGGACGTCCCCGTGCAAGACCTTGAGCGGGTGGCCAGCACCGATGGCCTCGACGTGCGCACCGCGCCGCAAAACCGCGTGATCTTCTTTGGCATGAACATGGGTGACGAAGATCTGGCCAATGACAATGTCGAGGGCGCAAACCCGCTGGCCGATGTGCGCGTGCGCCGCGCGATGTCGATGGCGATCAACCGCGATGCGATCCAGCAGGTGGTGATGCGCGGCCAGTCCGCTCCGGCGGGCATGATCGCACCGCCCTTCGTCAACGGCTGGAATGAGGAAATGGACAGCTCATCCGTGACCGATATCGAAGGCGCCAAGGCGCTGATGATGGAAGCGGGCTACGGCGATGGTTTCTCGATCCAGCTCGACTGCCCGAACGACCGCTACATCAACGATGAAGCGATCTGTCAGGCGGCTGTGGGGATGCTCGCGCAGATCGGCGTGACGGTGAACCTTGACGCCAAACCCAAGGCGCAACACTTCCCGCTCATCAACAACTTGGAAACCGACTTCTACATGCTGGGCTGGGGCGTGCCGACCTACGATTCGGAATATGTCTTCAACTTCCTGACCCACACCAAGGGCGAGAAGTACGGATCGTGGAACGGCACACGCTATTCGAACCCCGATCTGGATATGAAGATCCAGGCGCTGGCCTCGGAAACCGATCTGGACGCACGCAACGCCATGATCAATGAGATCTGGCGGTTGGTGCAGGAAGAGCAGCTCTATATCCCGATCCACCACCAGGTGCTGAACTGGGGCATGCGCTCGGATATCGGGACGATCGTTGCGCCCGATGACACAGCAAAGTTCAAGTACTTCACGATGACCCGGTCGTAAGATGCAAAGTCCAAAGTGGCGCGGAGCCTTGCTTCGCGCCGCCCTTTTTCTGGCACTCCTCGCGCCTGGGCCTGCCCTTGCAGATCAGGCGCGCGAGGATGCCTATGCCCGGGCGTTTCTGGATATCCTGCAGGAACGCACGCTGAAAACCGGGCGCGAGTATTGTGGGTATTTCGGCTACAACACCGAAGGGCGCATTGTCGCGACCCCGGCGCGCCGGGGGCGGGCGGCGGCATGCTGGCCGCGCTGGCCGGAAGCGGATGTCGACGTCTTTGCCTCCTACCACACGCACGGATCGTTTGATCCCAGGTATTTCAACGAAACCCCGTCATCAGATGATGTCCTGACCGATCGCGCCGAGGGCATCATTGGCTATGTCAGCACACCCGGTGGCCGCGTCTGGCGGGTCGATGGGCCTGACGCCTCGGCCGAACTGGTCTGCGGGCTGGGCTGCGTCTACTCCGATCCCGAATTTGTGCCCGGCGCCGATGGGGAGATCCCCGAGTTCCTGACGCTGCGCGATATCCGACGGCGGGAACGGTTCTAGGGTCCTGACCCTAAAGCAGATCACAAAACCGCGCGCCCCCTTGCCTTGGCTGCGGCAGGCTGACACACCCGGACCGCGCGCACCCGCGCCAACGGGGAGAAGACTTATGCTCAAATTCACAACGGCCCTCGTGGCGGCAACCGTCGTTGCCTCTGCCGCGAACGCTGAAACCTTCCGCTGGGCCGGCACCACCGATCCGCAAACCATGGACCCGCACGCGGTGAACTCTGCCCCCGTGCTGGGGTTCCTTAACAACGTCTACGAAGGCCTCGTCCGCCGCGGCAAGGACATGAGCGTTGAGCCCGCATTGGCCACCGCATGGGAACCGATCGGCGAAGGCGAAGGCTGGCGCTTTACCCTGCGCCAGGGTGTGACCTTCCATGACGGTGCGGAGTTCAACGCCGATGACGTGATCTTCAGCTATGAACGCGCCTCCAACGAAGTGGCCGACGTGCGGAGCTGGTTCGCTCCGGTGAGCGAGGTGATCAAGGTCGATGACTTCACCGTCGACATCATGACATCCGCGCCAAACCCGATCTTTCCGGATTCGATTGCGAACTGGATGATCATGGACTCCGGCTGGGCCGAGGCAAATGACGCCGCGCTGCCTGATAAGGAAGCCGGGAACTATGCTACGCTGAACGCCAATGGCACCGGTGCCTTCATGGTGTCCGACCGTCAGCCGGGCCTGACCACCACGCTCGTCCCGTTCGACGGCTGGTGGGGCGAGGTTGAGCACAACATCACGGAAGCCACCTTCACCCCGATTCAGAACCCGGCCACCGCGGTCGCGGCCCTGCTCTCTGGCGACGTCGACATGATCAACCCGGTCCCGATCCAGGATGCCGCCCGCCTGATGGAGTCCGACGGTGTGGACGTGATCCAGGGGATCGAGGCGCGTGTCATCATGTTGGGCTTTGACCAGCAAGAGGGTGCAGGTGAAACGGGTGGCGGCACATCCGACATCTTCCTTGATCCGCGTGTGCGCGAGGCTGTGGCCAAGGCCATCAACGTCCCCGCGATCCTGCAAACGATCATGCGCGGCAACGCCGAACCGGCAAGCCAGCTTGTCAGCCCCGCGATGCGCGGGTTTTCAGATGCTGCCGCTGCACCTTACGCCTACGATCCAGACGCGGCCCGTGCGCTGTTGGAAGAAGCGGGTGTCGCCGGGGCGAGCTTTGACTTCAAATGCCCCAACAACCGGTATCTGAATGACGAAGCTGTGTGTCAGGCCGTCGTCGGCATGCTGGCGCAGGTAGGCCTGACGGCGGAGCTTGATGCGATGCCGGTCCAGAACTACTGGCCCGAACTCCGCGCCGACAATTTCGACATGTACCTGCTGGGTTGGTCGCCCGGCACCTTCGACCACGAACACCCCGTCCGCTTCCTCGCCTCGACCCCGAACGAGGAAAAGCGTCTGGGCTCATGGAACTTCGGTGCCTACTCGAACGCGCGGATCGATGAGCTTCTGCCCATGGTCCAGTCCGAGATCGACGATACCAAACGTCAGGCCATGATCGACGAGATCACGTCAATCTATCAGGATGAATACGCCTATGTGCCGATGTACGTACAACCGCTCGTCTGGGGCACGCGCGACAACATCGCGCTGACGCAACGCCCCGATAACTTCTTCATCCTGCGCTGGGTGACGGTGAACTGATCGCTAGAGAAATGTTGAACGCGCCCGGGAATTTCCTGGCGCGTTCGTATTGGGAGACTGCTTATGGGCCTGATGATCGCCGGAACCTACCACACCGATGACCCCGGCCCAGACACCCAAGCCGGCGGTGAATTTCAGCGTCAGAAGTCAACCATCCGCAACTGGATCACACCGGACGGGCCGTTCAGGCCGGACCCGGGGCGCTATCACCTCTATGCCGCGTGGAACTGCCCCTGGGCGCATCGAGTGCTATTGGCCATTGCTCTGAAGTCCTTAGATATCTCGATCTCCTACGCCCGGCCCCGGCGCACACCCCAAGGCTGGGTCTTTGATGCCGAGGGTCCCCACGCCGACCCGTTGAAAGGCGTATCTGCCCTGCACGAGGTCTATGCCCAAGCGACCCCGCATTATACAGGCCGGATCACCGTGCCCCTGTTGTGGGACCGCGAGACCGACAGCGCGGTGTCGAATGAAAGCGCCGATCTGGTGCGGATGCTGGCCCGCGCATTTCCCGGCGGGCCTGACCTGTGCCCGCCCGCGCTGGAAGGTGAGATCGATCGCTGGAACGCGCGGGTCTATGCGACGGTCAATAACGGGGTCTACCGCGCAGGCTTTGCGCGCACGCAAAGCGCCTATGACACCGCAGTGGGTGAGGTGTTTGAGACGCTGGATGCGATCGAGGCACATCTGGCAACGCACCGCTGGCTCTGCGGGGATCAGTTTACTGAGGCTGACCTGCGCCTGTTTCCCACGCTTGTGCGTTTCGACGTGGGCTATCACACCGCCTTCAAATGCAACCGCCGCAGGATCATCGACTATCCAAACCTCTGGGCCTATGCCCGTGCGATCTATGCCATGCCCAACGTGGCTGAGACGGTGACATTCGACATCTACCGCCAGGGCTACTATTCGCCCAACCCCAACCGGAACCCCGGCGGGATTGTGGCGGTAGGGCCCAGGAATGACTGGCACGCACCCCACAACCGCGATGCCGCTTGACCGACGCCCCGTGACACCGCACTAATTTCAGATGCTTGCCTACATCATCCGCCGCGTTCTGCAGTCGATCCTGGTGCTTTTGGTCGTGGGCCTTGTGGCGTTTTCGATGTTCCGCTTTGTGGGCGATCCCATCGACAACATGCTCGGCCAGGAACGCACCCAGGCCGATATCGACCGGTTGCGCAGCGATCTGGGCCTCGATCAGCCGTTTGTGGTGCAGTACTACCGCTTTCTCGAAGGTGCGGTGCAAGGCAACTTTGGCGTCAGCTATCGCCAGGGCCGACCGGTGGCCACGATCATTGCCGAACGCGCGCCGGCCACGCTGGAACTGGCCGCCGTGTCGGGCCTGTTTGCGATCTTAGGCGGCATCGCGCTGGGGGTGTTCACAGCGATAAGGCGCGAAGGCGTGATGTCGAACATCATCATGACCGTGTCGCTCATCGGGGTCAGTCTGCCGACGTTTCTGATAGGGATCTTATTGATCTACGTGTTCTCGGTGGAGCTTGATCTGTTGCCCAGTTTCGGGCGCGGTGAGACTGTGATGGTGGGCAACTGGTCCACTGGGTTCCTGACAGAGAGCGGCCTGCGCGCCTTGATCCTGCCCGCGATCACGCTGGGGCTCTATCAGATGACATTGATCATGCGCCTGGTGCGGGCCGAGATGCTGGAGGTTTTGCGCCAAGACTATATCCGCTTTGCCCGCGCGCGGGGCTTACGCGAGCGGACGGTGAATTTCCGCCATGCGCTGAAGAACACGCTGGTGCCGGTGATCACGGTGACGGGCCTGCAACTGGGCAGCATCATCGCCTTTGCGATCATCACCGAGACGGTGTTTCAGTGGCCCGGTGTTGGCCTTCTCTTCATCAATGCGATCCAGTTTGTCGATATCCCGGTGATGGCGGCGTACCTCATGCTGATCTCGGTGATGTTCGTTGCGATCAATCTGATCGTCGATCTGTTGTACTTTGCCATCGATCCGCGTCTGCGCGCCGATGGGGTGGAGGCGCAGTGATGGCCGAAGTTGGGATCGACACCACCACCGACAAGCCGCGCAAGACATCCGCTTGGGCCCGGTTCGCGGACTCGGACTTCTTCTACAAGTTCAAGCGGTCGCCCGTCGCGCTGGTGTCCTTTGGTGTGGTCATGCTGCTCGTGCTGTCGGCGGTCTTTGCGCCGCTGATCGCGCCGCATAACCCGTTTGATCCCGCATCGCTCAACCTGATGAACGGCTTTTCGGCCCCGATGCAGCCCAATGCGTTTACGGGCGACACATTCTGGCTGGGCACCGATGATCAAGGGCGGGATGTCTTCTCGACCATCCTCTACGGGATGCGGATATCGCTGTTCGTGGGTTTTGCCGCCGTCCTGTTCGCCATGGTGCTTGGGGTCACGCTGGGCCTGATTGCGGGCTATGTGGGCGGCTGGGCCGAGACGATCATCATGCGCGTGGCCGATGTCCAGCTGACTTTTCCTGCGATCCTGGTTGCCATGCTGATCTTCGGCATCGCCAAGGGGTTCACGCCTGTTGAGTATCGCGATCAGATGGCGATCTGGGTCCTGATCATCGCCATCGGGCTGAGTGACTGGGTGCAGTTCGCCCGCGTGGTGCGCGGGGCGACCCTGGTCGAGAAGAGCAAGGAATACGTGCAGGCCGCGCGTCTGATCGGCCGGTCGGGGCCCGCGATCATGGTGCGTCACATCCTGCCCAATGTGCTGTCGCCGGTGCTGGTGATCGCAACGATATCGCTGGCGCTGGCGATCATCGCAGAGGCGACGCTGTCGTTCCTGGGCGTCGGAGCCCCGCCCACGCAACCGTCGCTGGGCACCCTGATCCGGATCGGCCAGGGGTTCCTGTTCTCGGGCGAGTGGTGGATCTTGTTTTTCCCGGCGGTGACGCTGCTGGCCTTGGCGCTATCGGTGAACCTGCTTGGCGATTGGCTGCGCGACGCGTTGAACCCGCGGCTGAAGTAGCCGTGCCCCCCGCTAGCGCCGGGGCAGGGGCGTGTCTTCGGTTGTCACCAGAAACGGCAGATAGCCGTCGGGGTAGGGGGCCGAGGTACACCACTCATCCACGACCGCATGCCAGACGACATCCCCTTCGGTCGCATGCACGGTGACACGGTGCCCGTCGGGCGTGGCTAGGTTGGCGCCGAGGATGGTGAGGAAAACAGCGAAGGCTTCGGTTGTAAGGCACATGGGAGACAGACCCTTTCAAGGTTACAGTGTCCTCCCAGCTGATAGGGTTAGGATGCCTTGGGTCCGGGCGTAGAGCAAAAGAAAAATGCTGCACTGCGGCAAGTCATGCTGCACTTGCGAAAAAGCGCCCATAGTTTAGGCGTTCGCCTGACGCTGCGCCTACTCCTCCTGCCTCCGTACGGCCTCAGCCTCGCATGTCACAAAGTCGAATACTGCATCCGCGTGGGCCTGCGCGCGTTCGGCATGGGCGACCGAGGCGTTGGCATGCTCGGCCGCCGCGCGGGCATAGGTGTCGGCGCTGGTGACATAGGCGTTGAGCGCCGCGACATAGTCCGCGACAGCGGCGGAATAGGCGGCCACCTCGGCGTCCGAACAGTTCTCTTGTGATGGGCTGGACAGGCCGCGCAGGCACTCGGGTGTCACCGGGCGTAGGTCGGGGGACGGCGGCACCGGGGTAGTGCCGGAAAAGGCGGGGGCGACGCCGTCGAAACTGACCGGGGCACAGTCCGCAGATGCGGCCACCGGTGCCAGCGCGGCGCAGAGTACAGCGAGAGAGCCGAGTTTTCGCAGCATATATTTCCCCGTTTCCGTCCCGGCAGGCACTCTAGACCCATTGCCTGAGAGTTGCACACCCCCTTCGAAGGGCACGGCGACACAGCGGCCACATGTCCTGTTTCCTTGGGTTGGGGCGATCTATATGTGTCGGGAAAGCGCGTCGATGTACGGTGGCGCTGGTGGTGCAGCAGCAGCGCTGACGGTTTGCGAGCGTTTTGGCATCACACGGTGTTGAGACGTGGCCGACACCGATGCAATCGGAACGTGCAAGGGGTGATGTCAGGCTGCTTCGTTTGAGGATCGGGAAACTCGCCTGGAAAAAGGGCCCGATCCACGAATCGCGCAATGCTCATTGCGTTGGAAACTTTGATCTAGATCAAGTCCTGGCACAGGGCCGTCACCTAAAAAATCAAAACGCCGGAAGCGAAATAAGCTTTCTTGGCGGCAACCACCCGCATGGCGTGTGCGGCTAGGCGGGCAACCGCGATGCAAAAACAAGCGCCGGATGGGTGATGCCAACAGAAACGGCGATGGGAGCCGGGAGGCCAAAGATGAATGTGGTTCGAGGTGTTTTGCGCGCCGCCGTCGCTGGCCATTGGCGTTCTCTGACACGTCCGTCTCGGACCAAATTAAGCGGCTAAGGGCGGCACATGGATAGCAGCTTTCGCCATCAGGGGTCTGGTCTTGACGCAAACCTTCGTCAAGAAGAGGCCGACCCGTCAACCGACGACGACCGCGATACCTTTTCAGGTATCCGTCGCCGCCAGCGTCCCTCTCAGCAAAAACCGGCCTCGCTTGGGAGCGTGGCCCGCGCCGTCATCGCAGAGATCGCCGTGGCTTGCCAGCGGTCGGCGGCACGCGGCAGGCCTGAGATGTTTGAATTGTCCTGGCTTGACGATGCCGACCGTGTGCACGTCACGCAGACGCTCGGTCTGGGGGCCACATCGTTTCGGATCAAAGGCCATCCTGTGATATCGGCCCTGTCTACGCGCCTGCCGGGCCTGTGGTTTCTGGAAGGGGCCGGGGTGGACCGCCTGGAAATTGCCCCGCTGCCCACGGCGGTTTTTGAGCACGCGTTCACACCCACATACGCAGCGCTGGGCATGGCGGTGCCCCGGCAGGCTGGCGATGCCGAGGCGCGTGCGGTGGTGGCCGATCTGCTGCGCCGTAGTGAGAACTACACCCCGGCCGGCGGTGCCTATGTCGCCGACCTTGCCCAACTGGGCCTGTCGACGGCAGATGTCAGCCTGCTGGAAGCGGGTTTGGGCGCGGGCTCTGTCACGCTCCTGAGCCGGGGCCACGGGACCTGCATGGTGAAATCCACCGCGATCGACCATGTCTGGCGTGTCCAGGTGCTGGACCAGCACAGTGCGGTGGTCTTCGACGCCTTTGAGGTCACCCGGTTTCCGTCCATCGGTCAGCCAGAGGTTGCCCGCGACACGCTGATGGCCAACGCCCAACACCTTTTGTGGGAACTGGAGATGCCGCAATGAGCGGTTTTGAGGAGGCTTTTGGCGGATCTGACGATGGATCGCGCGATCAGGCCGAGGGGGTGTGTCAGATCTGTTGGACGCCCCTCGATCCCGTCGCAGCCGATGGGCTAGCGGTCAGGGTGCCTGGTGCGTCGCTGGATGACTTGCCACCCGATTGGACCTGCCCGACCTGCAACGCATCGAAAGAGGCGTTTGTTGCCCCGGCACCGGCCTTGCCTGCGGATGCAGAGCGTGCGGCCGCAGTCCTCGTGGCGGATTTCGATGCGGTGTTGCGCACAAAGATGCGCAATGTGCCCCTCGTCAACATAGTGCTGCGGGTTGAGGCCACAGGCTTTCGCATCCATGACGGCCGGCCCGTGGGCGCATTGATCACGCCGTGGTTTATGAGTCTCGTCGTTTTGCCATCACAGAATGACACCTGGACGGCTCTTGAGCCGGGGACCAAGGAATACCTGCCCTTCCCTTCGGGCAACTATGAATTTCTGCACAATGTGCGCCCGGGTGTCGGCGGCTACAAAGCCTGCTGCCTGTTCTCACCGATGCACGAGTTTTCCTCACAGGATCAGGCCCGCAAGGTCGCTGAAGTGGCATTGGATGCGCTCTTTGCAGCAGACGCTGCGGATCACGAGGCAGGAAAAGGCGACGCCACCCTTGCGACGGACACGGCAGTGAACGAAGCGCGCGCGAACGGCACCACAGGATCGAGAGTGGGAGAGGTCTGAATGCTGGACGGACAAACACGCAACAAGACAGCCATGCAACTGCGCCCACAACGCAGGCCAGCGATGCCGTTTGAGGATATGGCGCTGGGCAAGACGGTGCTGGAAGTGTCGGATCTCATCCCGCGCATGTTTGCCAAGTGTCAAACCGCGCAGACGCTGGGGGCCCGCAAGGCCCTTGGCCTGCCCATTGCTGCGGCTTTGAAGGACGAGCTGCGCCGCGAGGTTCTGCACGACCATTTGGTGAAGCTGCGCATGGCGTTTGCGGGGCAATTCGGGCTGACGCCGCAAGCGCCACCCACCGGTTGGGCCACCGATGCAAACGTGGTTGCAACCGCGGTCTTTGGACCCGCAGGTGCGCCGCCGAAGACCCCCGACGACCTGGATGCGTTCATGCAAAGCGATCACCTGGTGGGTCAGGTCTTGCACAAGATCGATCAGTGCTTTGATCCCGGCGAAGCGGTATCGGGCCACCTGCCGGAGCTGCGCCGCAGCAATGGCATGCGCGTGGCCGCGGTTGAGAACTCTGTCGCCGGTCGTCACAGCCTGCACCCGGTGATGCGCCATCTGGCCGAGACGCGCGGCCGTGGCCCGTTGTGGCGCGTGGCAGGCCGGCTTTATGACGTAGCGGCCTGTCTGACGGACCGGCTGCCCCTCGTGGTCAGTCACAACGCAGGGTCATCGGCGGTGCCCGCCGCCCACGGCACGATCCTCTTTAGCGCCCAGACCGAGGCGGGGCGGGTGACGCATTTTACCCGCGTCACACCCACCGATCACCTATTGGCCCCCGATGGCGTGCTGGAGCGGGCCTTGGCGAGCTTGCCTGCGGTGAAGGAACGGCTGGCGGATCTGGTGGTGGATATTCTCGACCCCGATACACCGATCCGCCTGGTGTCTGAGCCGGTGGTGGCGACGACTTAAGCGCGGACGGGGCTTAGCGGTCCAACACCTCGGCCAAGACGCGGTCAAACCGCTCCCCGGCCTCGGCCCTGTCGATGAGTTCCAATAGACCGTCCCGCCCGGCCCGCGCCTCGATCGCCGCAACCTCGGCGGCGGCGGCGCGATAGGTGCGCCCGACGCCCAGCGTGTTGAACGCCCGCCTGAGCTGCCAGAACCGCCGCACTTCGCGTACCCGCGCGCGATGGGCGGCGGTGACCTCGCCGTTCCACTTGGGGTGATCGGCCACATGGGTGGCCAGCCCTTCATCGAACCAGGTGGGATAGGGCTGGCGGATCAGGTTGCGCGGGCCCATGGACCGGTGCAGGCGCGAATGCGTCATCTCATGGGTCACGGTGCCCAGTGTCAGGCCCCCGGGGCTGACCAGGATCAGGTTGTCGGCGATGGAGAGGCCATTGCCACCAATCCCGAACGTGACGGCGCAGGCGCGGGTGGCGCATAGGACCAGTGTTGCACGGGGGGGAGTGTCGCCGAAAAAGGCGCTAACGCGGGCGCGGGCGCGGTCGGTCAGGGGGAGGAGATCGGAGGCCTGCGCCGGCGCATCCGTCCAGATCTGCGGCGCGATCTCGGTCAGGCCGAAGGCGGTGGGGGCGAGGATCCTGTGCGGGCCGGGAAGCGCGGCCCCCACCACGAGCGCGGCGAGAAGGGCATTGGTGAGGAAGGCGAAGAGGCGGGCGGTGCGGTGGAGCATGGGGGCGGGGCGTGGGTTGTTTCGCGCGAGGCTACGCCAAATGGGGGCCGAGAGGCACCGGAAATCTCAGTGGGCGCAGACCCGGATGGGATGTGCTATGCTGCGCCCATGACACCCACGACCATCACCGCGTTTCACGCGGCCCAGACCCCTGCGGATCGGGCGATCTGCGATACGCTGCGGACCGCCATCGACGCTGGCTTGCCCGAGGCCGAGGCGAAGATCTGGCACGCCCACCCGGTGTGGTTTCTCGCTGGCAACCCGATTGTCGGCTACAGCAAACTCAAGGGCTGCATCCGGTGCATGTTCTGGAGCGGGGCGGATTTCGAGGAATCGGGCCTGACACCGGGAACGGGGAAGTTCCGTGATGCGTCGGTGCGGTACACGGATGTGCGTGAGGTCGATCTGGGTGATCTGGCGCGGTGGCTGGAGAAGGGCCGTGCGATCCAGTGGGACTACAAGAATGTGGTGAAACGGAAGGGGCGTTTGGAACGGTTGGTGTGAGGGTCAGGTGCAACGCAAGCCGGGCGAGGGCCTGCCCGTGGGGTGGCGCATCGACCGGTCGCTGAGGCGCTTTATGGCAGCAAGGTACGTCTTCGCTTAAGCCTGCGCATGCCGAGAGCCACAGCGCCAGCCCGCCGGGACGGGCAGGCCCTCGCCCGGCGCCTTCGGCTTGTTCCAGGCGGTATCTAGTTTGAATGGCCACTCGCACTAATGCAGGAACAGTGAACTCGTGGTAGGCGGGGTCCCATGCACGCAAATTCCGGAATGCAGGGTTAACCATGCCAGTCTCGTTTCTGACTGGCCAAATCGTCTGGGTTCTCCAAGCGATGGCGCAAAGACCGGATGTTCTAATTGAACTCTACCCTGACACGGTGAATGCGGCGGTAGAGCTAGGCGATGACTGGTTGGACGCCTATGACATCGCAGAGCACCAACAGCTGCTGATCGGATCCGACATCGAGGAAATCGATGCCTTCGTCCGAGCAAGGATAGGTAATCCTCAATTCTGGAAACAAGATGCGCTGGCAGGCCATGCGGATTGGCAGTACCTGCGAACGCAAGCAAGACAGGCGCTTGAAGCGCGTGGACTAGCGACTGAAAAACCAGATCGTAGCAAAAACGAGTACATCTTCGGCCCACCATCCCCGGATTAATTGTTGCTATGGTTTGGCCTTCTGATCAGGAGTCCAGAGCGTGAGAACTGCTCATCAAACAACCCGCCCCCACAGATCATATTCCCCCGCTTCCTCCACCTCGACCGTCACCAAATCCCCGGGCTTCAACCCTTCAAACCCCTCATCCACAAACAAATTCCCATCAATCTCCGGCGCATCCGCCTTGGTCCGACAGGTCGCGGCCTCGCAGTCCACCTCATCCACGATGACCTCAACCCGCGTGCCCACCTTCGCCGCCAGCTTCGCCTCGGAAATCGCCTGCGCCTTTTCCATGAAGCGCTCCCACCGCTCCTGCTTAACCTCTGCCGCCACATGATCGGGCAACGCATTCGACCGCGCGCCATCGACGTTCTCGTACCGAAAACACCCCACGCGATCGAGTTGGGCCTCATCCATCCAATCGAGCAGCGTCTGAAACTCCGCCTCCGTCTCGCCGGGATAGCCCACGATAAACGTGGACCGCAGCGTGATGTCGGGGCAAATCCCCCGCCACTCCGCAATCCGGTCCAGCGTTTTCTCCGCCGCCGCAGGCCGAGCCATGCGGCGCAGCGTGTCGGGATGCGCATGCTGAAACGGGATGTCGAGATAGGGCAGAACCAGCCCCTCGGCCATCAAGGGCACCAGATCGCGGACATGGGGGTAGGGGTAGACGTAGTGCAGCCGCACCCAGGCCCCGAGGCCCCCCAGATCGCGGGCCAGATCGGTGATATGCGCGCGGTGCCCGTTCGCCTCCGCATGCCGGATGTCCACGCCATAGGCCGAGGTGTCCTGGCTGATGACGAGAAGCTCCTTCACGCCGGCCTCGACCAACCGCTCCGCCTCCCGCATCACGGCGTGGGCGGGGCGTGAGGCCAGGCGGCCGCGCATGTCGGGGATGATGCAGAACTTGCATTTGTGGTTACAGCCTTCCGAGATCTTCAGATAGCTGTAGTGCCTGGGCGTCAGCGTCACGCTCGACGCGGGCAGCAGGTCGATGAACGGATCGGGCGCGGGCGGCACCGCGCGATGCACCGCATCCAGCACTGCCTCATATTGCTGAGGCCCAGTGACGGCCAGCACCTTTGGATGCGCGCCGGTGATGTACTCCGGCTCCGCCCCCAGACACCCCGTCACAATCACCTTGCCGTTTTCATCCAGCGCCTCGCCAATCGCCTCCAGGCTCTCGGCTTTCGCGCTGTCGAGGAACCCGCAGGTGTTCACGATCACCGCCTCGGCGCCCGCATAGTCGGGCGAGATCGCATAGCCCTCCGCCCGAAGCCGCGTGAGGATCCGCTCGCTGTCGACCAGCGCCTTGGGGCAGCCCAAGGACACCATGCCGATGGTCGGCTGGCCGGGGCGGGCGGCATCCGGGACAGTGGCGCGGGCCAGATCGGGGCGCAGGTCAGGCGGGTTCTGGGTCATGGCTCCGCTATAGAGCCAAGCGCATTGGGGGGAAACCGTGCAATGTGATCCCCGTGGCAGCGGTTCACGGTTGAGCGTACCTGCCGCCCCGCCTATCCTGTCGCCCAAGACACGGGGTTCAATCCGTCACGTTTGAGGCACATATGCGCTGGGTTTTCCGCCTTCTCGGGCTGGTCGTTCTGATCATCATCGCCGCCATCGCGGCCATCTTCCTGCTCCCCTCAGATCGGATCGCGGGTGTCGTGGAAGAAAGGTTCGAAGCCGCCACGGGACGCGCGCTGACGATAGATGGCGACGTGCGCCCCAGCCTCTGGCCCGCGCTGGGCGTGAATACAGGCGCTGTCTCCATCGCCAATGCCGATTGGGCGGGGGACACCCCTATGGTCGCCGCCGACAACCTGTCGGTCTCGGTCGACATCGGCGCGCTGATCGGGGGTGAGGTTCGGATCAACGGGGTGACGCTGGAGGCCCCGCGCATCGCGCTGGCCACCGATGCCGACGGGCGCGGGAATTGGGAGATGACGCCGCCCGCCGCCACCGACACAGGCGGCACCACTGAGACGAGCGCCGAGCCCGCCGGTGGCATTCCCGCCTTCACCCTCGACGAGGCGGTGATTGCTGACGGTCAGGTCACCTTCCAGGATGCTGCGGGCACGCAGATCGCGCTGTCGGGTATCGACGCCACCTTCACCCTGCCAGACTTTGCGGGCCCCGCAACGCTTGCCCTGACGGCCAGTGCCAATGGGGCACCCGTGTCCGTCGATGCCAGCGTTCCTGCCTTTGCGAGCTTCCTCGACAGCGGCGGTGCCGTGACCCTGTCCGCCGGGGCAGGGGACAGCACCGTAGGGTTCGATGGCACGGCAGCGCTGGCCCCTCTCGGCGTCGACGGGTCCCTCACCGCCGATCTCAGCGACATGGCGGGCGTCTTTGCTGCACTTGCGATGCCCGCGCCGGAACTGCCCGAAGGCCTGGGCCAGAATACCCTGACCGTCACGACGGCCCTTGGCTTCGACGGCACCACACTTACTCTGGGCGGAACCACCGCCACCCTCGACGACAACACCGTCACAGGCGATATCGCCGTGGCGCTCGACGGGCCCCGTCCGCGCATCACCGGCACGCTGAACGCGGGCGATTTTGTGATCGCTGGCGATGAAGAGACCTCCGAAGACGACGTCGCCCAGGCCGAGGACACCGGCCCCGAAGGCTGGTCCACCGAACCCATCGACGTCAGCGCCCTTGGCACCGTCGATGCCGACCTCACCGTCAACGCCACCAGCATCCGCACAGCGCAATCCCAGATCGGGCGCACGTCGCTGGATATCGACATCGACAACGCGCGCATGGTCATCGGCATCCGCGAACTCGTCGCCTACGACGGCGCCGTCGATGGGCAGATCGTGGTCAACGGGCGCAGCGGCTTGTCGGCCAGCGCCGACCTGAACGGGTCGGCCATCGCCATCTCGCGGCTGTTCTCGGAACTCCTGGACTATGACCGCCTCGTTGCGCTTGGCGATATGGAGATCGAGGTGCTGGGGTCGGGCAATTCGATGGACGCACTGATGAACTCGCTTAACGGGCAGGGCTCTTTCAGCTTTGGCGCGGGTGAGCTTCTGGGCCTCGATCTGGTGGGGATGCTCCGCAACTTCGACAGCGATTTCGTGGGCGAGGCCTCGCGCACGATCTTCGACAGCATTACTGCCACGTTCCGCATCGTCGATGGCGTGGTCATCAATGACAACCTGACGCTGCTGGCCCCGCTTCTGACGGCGACGGGCGAGGGTAATATCGGGCTGGGCGGGCAGACGCTGAACTACCGCCTCGTGCCCAAGCTTCTGGGCGACGGCCAGGATGCCATTTCCGTGCCGCTTCTGATCACGGGCACCTGGTCGGCGCCGAAGTTCCGGCTTGATCTTGAGAGCATCGTGCAGGGCCGCATCGATGAGGAGGTCGAGGCCCTGAAGGACGAGGTTGACGACCAGATCCGGGATCGCGTGTCGCAGGAACTGGGCCTGACCGAAGATCAGCCCTCCGCCGAAGAGGCGATCAAGGACAAGGTCGAGGACGAGTTGAAGCGCGGCCTGCGCAGCCTGTTCGACTAGATCGGGCTGACAGGCGGTCGCGCAGGCGGGGCCATTTCACGCCGATCTCGTGACGTCATGCAACTTTTTCTTGGTTTTTAGCCGGACTGGTGTAGAAGCCCCCCACGAACCGAAACGCCAAACGAGGGAGGGCGCACATGGTTATGCATCTGCTAGCATCGCGTCCTGTTATGCCTTGGGCGTTTGTTTCGATGGGCCTTCCTGGCGCCGGCGTACGCCGAGCCTAATTAGGGTGCCCCGCCGTCCCCGGACGGCTTTTCTCCAAACCGCGAGACTGAGTAGGGCCCTGTAATCCGGCACGCAATCTTTTGCGTTCCGACCAGGCCCCATCCGTTTTGCATCACCCAACCCTCAGATCAGGAGACCGGTCCCGCTCTGCGGCCCGGTTGTTACTCGAAATGATTGAACGCAAGAAACGCACAACCCTGAAAGCAAGCCTTGGGCCGGTCTTGCACCTGTTGCGGGACTTTGGCCCGCTGTTCGGCGCGATGACTGCAAAGCTCACTGCCAAGCGCGACTTCGGCGATGTGGACCATCTGGACGACCGGCTGCGGCGGGATGTGGGGTTGCCGCCCCGCACAACGCGCAAGCGCCCGTATCCCGAGCATTTCAAGCCTCCGCCCTTTCTCTAGGGTGGGGCAGTTGTGTCCCGGCAACCCTCGCGCCCGTTAACGCCGTTGCGGGCGCGAGGATCTGTGAACGGTGGGCGTCGCACCAACAATCGGTGCGCGCCCATCGCTTGCCGATGCCAGCGCAGGATGGGAGGATCGCGTAAGCCCACCATCACAAGGCGCGACCGATCTGGATGAGTATTCACGACGACAACAAGGCCTGGTTCAGCGAGCTTCGGGCCGCGCTCTACGATATCGACCCAGCACATCTGCGGCGCAGGTTGACCCAGTTCTATGCGCCAGATGCAGAGATCGCGTTCTGCTATCCCTTTGGCCGGTTAGCGGGACCAGAGGCGCTGTTCGATCAGGTCTACGCCCCGCTGATCGCAGCGATGCCTGATATTGAGCGGCGCGACTTCATCTTCATGGCAGGTGCCCGTTGGGGGCAGGGCAATTCTGGCAATTGGATCGGCCTAGGCGGGAATATCGTTGGGCGGTTTGATGCGCCCTGGCTTGGGATACCGCCGACCGGGCGCCCGGTTTTCCTGCGCTACCACGAATACTACCGGGTGGAGGCGCGCCAGATTGTGGAAATGACAGCCCTCTGGGACATCCCGCAACTCATGGTCCAGGCCGGCGCCTGGCCCTTTGCCCCGCAAACTGGCGTTGAATGGATGTGTCCCGGTCCTGCCGACGGGCAGGGAATTAAGCTCGGTCCCCACGACGCAACAACCGGAGATGCCTCTGTCCAGCTGGTTTGGGACATGCTTCACGATCTCCAGCGCGGCGATGCAGACGCACCGTTGCGCGCAGCAGAGGGGTATTGGCACCCGAAATGCCTGTGGTACGGGCCCACTGGGCTTGGCACGGGCCGGCGGCCGGCTGGCTTTCAGGACGTGGTTTTGAAAGGGTTCCGCACCGGGCTGTCCAACAACATCCGCTTTCTCGAAGACGGCGTTTTCTTCGGTGAGGGGAGCCTTGTGGCCTTCACCGGCTGGCCGTCCGGCCAGGCGACCCATTCTGGCGAGGGTTTCCTCGGCCTTGCCCCTACGTGCAAGACGTTCACCCGCCGCAGCCTGGACTTCTGGCGGTGCGAAAACGGTCAGATTCGCGAAAACTGGGTGCTGGTCGATCTGCTGGACATCTACCACCAACTCGGCGTCGACCCGTTGGCCCGGATGCGTGACTTCGTGGCGTAGCTGCTCAAGGGCCGGGCATCGTCCCAAAAAGGGTCAACGCCCAGACCGTGATTGCCGAGAGCTACCGCCGCCGGTCCCGGCGGCTCGACATCGGCTGGAACGCCACGCCCACATGCGCCTCGCAATAGGGCTTTCCAGGCTGCACGGGCAGCCCGCAGAACCAGAAGTCGTCCGTCGCAGGATCGCCCACGGGCCACTTACACGTCCGCTCCGTCAGCTCCATCAGGCTGATTTTCTTCGACTTCTTCTCAACCTCGCGCACGCTGGCCAGCGCCTCGGGGCTGATCTCATTGGCCGATGGTTGCGGGGGCAGGGGCTGGCCCGCCGGAATGATCTGCTTGCGCGCAGGCGTCGCGGGCCGTGCGGGCACGCTGGCCTCAGCCACGGCCGGTTTCGGCGCGGCCTCAGCTTCGACCTTTGGCGCGGGCTTTTCCTTGGCGGGCTTTGCGGGTGCCGCGCCAGACCGGTTCGACAGCCCCAACCGATGCACCTTGCCAATCACCGCGTTGCGGGTAACGCCGCCCAATTCCTTGGCAATCTGGCTGGCCGACTGGCCTTCGCCCCACATTTTCTTCAGTTGCTCGACGCGCTCATCTGTCCAGGACATGATGGTTTCCTATTTGAAAAGCGGCCCCTGTGGCGGAGCCGCTTGGAAAATTCCCTCAGTCCGACATTCTAGCCACCACCGCGCAGGATACAAGGGTGGTGGCAGGGGCTGGCTTAGACGTTGGACGCCTGTGGGCCCGTGGCCATCCGTTCTTCGATGCCGTCGCGCGACAGCGATGATTTGGGGGCGTCAGAGTCTTTCAGCTTCTGCAGACCCCGAATGCTCAAATATGCAAAACCCAGCACAAAGCCGAACGTGCTGAACATCAAAACACCTACAACGTTTTCCATGGTCAGTCCTTTCTGTTCGCGGATAAGCGGGTTACGCCGCGCAGAACAGGTCGGATCACAAAAAGTCGTTTAAATTGAATTGCATACGGTTGTATGCGGTGTGACCTAGTTCACTAGGATGATGAGCGACAGGAAATAGACCAGCATGCCGATGATGCCGAACTGCGCAGCAAACACCGCCGCCAGAAACAGCGCGAGCATCACCCCGCCCAGCACAATCACCTGATCACGCAGGGGTTTTCCGGCGATCCGGTCATTGACGTCTTTCACCGTCAGGTGCCGCGCAACGCCAGCGATCACGGCCGATGCCGCAAGACGGCACAGGCCCAGGGACTTATCTGCAAGTGATGACGGCGCGAGGGCCATGGGATCTCGTTTTTCTGTTCGCCTAGTCTGATTATATCGTTGAATACGATGGTACGCAATTCCTGCGACCTACAGCTGGGGCAGTAGATGCCCCATGCCAGCGGCCCGGACCGCTTCGGCCAACTCATCGTAATTGGCGAGGACCGCACGCGGATCGGATGGCAGGATCTTGTTCAACCGGGTCGAGACCGGCGCATCGGGCACACCGATATAGTCAAACACCCGGCTGGCGGTCGCTTGCTGTTTGTCGCTGTCCTGCAGATCGTCCTCATAGGTCAACCGTAGGTGGGGCAGGCTTTCGAGGCAGGCGTTTTCATAGCTCAGTAGCATGTCGTGCCATTCCATCCGTTCCACAAACCAGTCGGGCGGCAAATACACCGCCTCGCTATGCTTGGCGCCGCCGCTGGAATGGTATTGCTGCTTCATGTGCGACCGGCTGAGCGACATCGATTGCCAGAACGTATCACGCACCAAATGGATCAGCTTAAAGCCATCGGCATCCGCGCGGCGCAGGAAATCCACCGGGTCGCGCAGGCGCTGGACCTGCACCATCTGATAGCTGAGGAACTTGGCGCCATAGGCCTGGGCAGTCGATTTCCCGGCCATCGCGTTCAGAAACGCCAGCGGCGCAAGCTTGCCGCGATGGAGAACCTCGCCATCGCATTGCACGGCGGGGTTGCTGTTCAACAGCTCTTTGAGAAGCGTGGTCCCCGACCGGGCGCGGGCGATCACGAGAAACTTGGTGATCTTTTGGTTGCGGCCCGAGACGAGGTTGCGGGCATGGACCTTGGCCTCGACCCAGAAGCCTTCTGCGGTGTAGCGGTCGCGATGCCAGCGCCCGGCGACGTAGTGGGTGTCGACGGGGGGCCAGTGAAAGACCTTGTCCAGGATGTCGGCGTGTTGCGCCATGCTGTGCCGGTGTCCAAACGGTTAGGGGTTCGGGAACGCCAGTAGCACACAGCATCCGCAGTAATGAAGCCACGATGCCCCCCGGTTTCCGTCCAGATGCCAATCGGGATGGACAAAGGGGGATTGTATGGTCTATCAGCCACCCATGATCACTGCGACGCATCTCCGCCGACGCCGACGCTGACACCTGCGTCCGATCCTGCGTGCCTTGCGCGCATTCGCCCTTCAAAACATTGACTTGCCCTAGTGCCGCTGGCACCAATCGGGCTTCATTCGTGAGAGATACGGTTATGATCCCGTCCGTCCTGCCCACATACAATCGCGCCCCCCTCAGCTTTAGCCATGGCGAAGGGTCCTGGCTGGTGGCCGAGGATGGCACGCGATACCTGGATCTGGGGGCTGGCATCGCCGTCAACGCGCTGGGCCATGCGCATCCCGCGCTGGTGGCCGCGCTGACCGACCAGGCGGGCAAGCTGTGGCACCTGTCGAACCTCTATCAGATCCCCCAGCAAACAGCGCTGGCCGACAAACTGGTGGCCCAGACCTTTGCTGATACGGTGTTTTTCACCAATTCGGGGACCGAGGCGTGCGAGTTGGCCGTGAAAATGGCGCGCAAGTACTGGCACGACAAAGGCCAGCCCGCGCGCACCGATATCGTCGCGTTCGAGGGGTCGTTCCATGGCCGCTCGGCTGCTGGCATCGCTGCGGCGGGGTCAGAGAAGATGACCAAGGGCTTTGGTCCCCTTTTGCCCGGTTTCACCCATCTGCCCTTTGGAGACCACGACGCGTTGAACGCCGCGATCACCGACACCACTGCGGCGATCCTGATCGAACCGATCCAGGGCGAGGGCGGCATCCGCCCCGTTCCTGATCAATGCCTAAAGGGCTTGCGCGATCTCTGCGACAGCCACGGCATCCTGCTGATTTTTGACGAGGTACAGTGCGGCATGGGCCGGACCGGGCGCCTGTTTGCCCATGAATGGGCGGGCGTGACCCCCGACATCATGATGGTCGCCAAGGGCATTGGCGGGGGCTTCCCGCTGGGCGCGGTGCTGGCCACCGAAGACGCCGCGTCGGCCATGACCGCAGGCACCCACGGGTCGACCTATGGCGGCAACCCGTTGGCCTGCGCGGTGGGCAACGCAGTGATGGACGTGATCGCCGACGACGCTTTCCTCGATGCCGTCAATCGCAAGGCGGGCCTCTTCCGGCAAAAGCTGGAAGGGCTGGTTGCGAGCCACCCCGACATCTTTGAAGAGGTGCGCGGGGCGGGGCTGATGCTGGGCCTCAAATGCCGGGTGCCCAACACCGATATCGTCACCGCCGCCTACGACGATCACGTCCTGACGGTGCCCGCGGCAGATAACGTTATCCGCCTCTTGCCCGCCCTGACCATAAGCGATGATGAACTGGCGCAGGCGGTCGACCGGCTGGACCGCGTGGCCGCTAAGGCCCGGACGCATGCCGCCTGAATACCGCTTTGTCAAAGTGGCGCGCACGGATTACCCGATGATCCGCGAGTGGCTGCGCAACCCGCATATCGGCGGGTGGTGGGGCGATCCCGATACCGAGATCGCGCTGATCGAGGAAGATATCGACAAAGGCCCCACCGACATGCGGATTGTCTGGCTGGATGATCAGCCCTTTGCCTATATCCACGACTATCCCGCCCACCACTGGCCCGCGCCGCATTATGCGGGTTACCCAGAGGGGACGCGGGCGATTGATACGTTTCTGGGCGATCCTGCGTTTTTGGGGAAAGGGCATGCCTCGGGCTATATCCGCCAGCGTGCGATCGAACTGCTCGATGCGGGCGCTGCGGCGATTGTGATTGACCCCGACCCGAACAATGCCCGCGCGGCTGCGGCCTATCGCAAGGCGGGGTTTGTCGATCGCGGCATCAAGGATGCCGGCGATGGCGAACAGGCCCGCGTCATGGAATTTCAGCGCTAGAACGGCGCGAAAGGCTTGAGATGACTGACTTCCTCGATATCCACAAAACCGATCCCGCCGATCTGAGGCACATGATCGACCATGCGCGCACCATGAAAGAGGCGCGCGCAGGCCGCCCCAAGGGCACGCCCGACGATGAACAGCCGCTTGCGGGCCACCTCGTCGCGCTGATCTTTGAAAAGCCGTCGACGCGAACGCGGGTGTCCTTCGACGTCGGAGTGCGCCAGATGGGCGGTCAGACGCTCGTCCTGTCAGGCAGCGAGATGCAGCTGGGCCATGGCGAAACCATCGCCGACACCGCCCGCGTTCTGTCGCGCTATGTCGATCTGATCATGATCCGCACGTTCGAGGAGGAAACCCTTCTTGAGCTTGCCAACCACGCCACGGTGCCGGTGATCAACGGCCTGACCGACCGCACGCATCCCTGCCAGATCATGGCCGATATCCTGACGTTTGAGGAACACCGCGGCCCCATCGCGGGCAAGAAGGTCGTCTGGACGGGCGACGGCAACAACGTCTGCGCATCCTTCCTGCACGCTGCCGGTCAGTTCGGGTTCGACGTTACCGTCACCGGGCCTGAGCCCTTGGACCCCGAGGCTGAGTTTGTCGATCTCGCCCGCAAGTCCGGCGCCACCATCACGCTCGAGCGCGACCCCGAAGTGGCGGTGCAAGGCGCGGATCTGGTGGTCGCCGACACCTGGGTCTCGATGCACGATGCGCAATCCACGCGCGAGCGTCGTCATAACTTGCTGCGCCCCTATCAGGTGAACGATCACCTGATGTCGCTCGCCAAACCCGATGCGCTGTTCATGCATTGTCTGCCCGCACACCGCGAAGAGGAAGTGACCAATTCGGTGATGGACGGGCCCCAGTCGGTGATCTTTGACGAGGCTGAAAACCGCCTGCATGCGCAAAAGGCCATCATGCGCTGGTGCCTGGGGGTGTGAGCGGCGCGGGGCGCGCGGGGCGGCCTTTATCCGTCCCGGCCTGGGTCATCGGGGTTGCTTGAGAACAGCGCGATCTTGTTGCCATCGGGATCGCGCAGGTAGCCCACATAGAAGTTTGGCCCATAACTCTCGCGAAACCCCGGCTGCCCTTCGTCAGACCCACCTGCGGCGAGTGCAGCGGCGTGCAAGGCCCGCACCTGGGCCTGATCGCGCGCCTCAAAGGCTACCATTGTGCCATTGCCTGCCGTTGCGGGTGCGCCGTTGAAGGGTGATTTGACGTAGAAGTCCGGTGCAACGCCCCGCTGGCCCGGTGTTTCTGGGGGCGTGTAGCTCAGATCGCCGTGATAGCGCTCAAATCCAAAGCCAAGGTCAAACAGGAACGCGGAATAAAACCGTTCAGCCCGGGCGATATCGTTCACACCGACGGTGACGTAAGAGATCATCGCACAACGGCCCCTCCACCGGTTTCCAGTGATTACCGGGCGTAGCGGGGTTTTCGCGTGAAAAAAAGGGCTGGGTCGCGCCGCCCAAGCCTCTAGCTGGCAGGCAACTGCCGCGGCATCTTCGCCTCATAGGTCGCGTTGAACTCGTCAAGCACCTTTTGCGCGCGCCGTTCGGCCCGGCGGATCCGCACCGCCGTCAGGAAGTGTTCTTCCATCGTGGGCGAGGATTTCCCCAGCGCATCGGCGATTTTGGGCACGATTTTTTCATCGTCCAGACGCTCTTCCAGGTCCAACGCTTCCTGCGCAAGACGGTCGGAGACATCTTCCAAAACACCCATGGCACCCATCCTTTCGTGTCGGCACCCAGGCCGTTGCGAACGGTCTATGCGCGAAATGCGGCAATCTTTGGGTGGAAATCGGGGGGTTCGCGGACGAACACCTGCCCTTGTGCCGGGCGGTCTGCCCCATAGGTTAGGCCGAGAGGCTGAATTGGCGGGAGGGCGCGCGGATGGCACGGATCGGGTTGACGGGGCTGGGCACGATGGGGGCGGCGCTAACGCTCAACATCGCCGAAAAAGGGTTCGAGATTGCCGTGCACAACCGAAGCCCTGAGCGGACCACCGAATTTGTCGCGAATGCAGGGGAGTTGGCGGGTAACATCACGGCGGCGGAGAATCTGTCGGCTCTAGTCGCCGCCATCGACCGCCCGCGCGCGATCATCCTGATGGTGCCCGCAGGCGATCCAGTGGATAGGGTGATTGACGGGCTTCTGCCGCATCTCGACCCAGGCGATCTGATCATCGACGGCGGTAACGCGAATTTCCACGATACCCGTCGGCGTGAGGCCGAACTGCGAGAAAAAGGGTTCAACTTCGTCGGCATGGGCGTGTCCGGCGGCGAAGACGGCGCACGCCACGGCCCCTCGATCATGGTGGGAGGCCCGGCAGAGAGCTATCCGCCCGTGCAGGACATTATCGAGGCCATCGCCGCCCGCTATCAGGACCAGCCCTGCGCCGCGCATCTGGGGCCGGACGGGGCGGGGCATTTCGTCAAAACCGTGCATAACGGCATCGAATACGCCGATATGCAGCTGATTGCCGAGGTCTGGGGCATGCTGCGCGATGGGCAGGGCCGCAGCCCGGCGTCGGCCGCCGCGCTGTTCGCAGAGTGGAACGGCGGGCCGCTGCATTCCTATCTCATTGAGATCACCGCCGAAATTCTGGCGGCCACGGACCCAGAGTCCAAGGCCCCCATGGTCGACCTGATCCTCGACCGGGCCGGGCAAAAGGGCACGGGACGCTGGACCCTGATCGAGGCGCTGACCATGGGCCAGTCCGCTACCACGATCGAAGCAGCGGTCGCGGCGCGATCCTGGTCCGCGGACATCGAGGCGCGGGCCGCTGGCGCAGGCCTTCTCGCGGCACCCGAGAACAAGTGCCGCCCGGTGCTCGACAGCGATCTGGAAGAGGCGCTGCTTGCCGCCCGCATCATCGCCTATGGCCAGGGGATGGCGCTATTGCAGGCCGCTTCCGACGAATACGACTGGTCGCTCGATCTGGCGCAAACGGCCGAGATCTGGCGGGCGGGCTGCATCATCCGCTCGGCCCTGCTCGATGACATCGCCGCTGCGATCCGGGCCGGTCTGCCGCATGGCCAACTGATCTTTTCGGATCGTTTCGCCCCCAAGCTCGACCAGTACATCCCGGCGCTACGCCGCGTGGTGACGGCAGGGATCGCGGCAGGCCTGCCGATGCCCGCCATGGCGGCAGCCTTGGCGCAGTTCGACACGCTGCGCACCGCGCGCGGCACAACCGACCTGATCCAGGCGCAGCGGGATTTCTTCGGGGCGCACGGGTTTGAGCGGCGGGATATGGACGGCGGTGGGCACCACGGGCCTTGGTGATACCGAAGCCAGCTGAAGTGTTTCCGCCCGACCGATAGGTCGGGCAGCCCCCGACCGCCCCCCCGGGCGGGGGCTTTACCCCCACCCGCGGTCGCGGGCTGCCCTTTGACGGCGGAGTTGCGGTCGCACCATACGCTGGTCACTTCTCAGCTCCGCCGCTTCGCCCGCACCGTCGGCTCCGCCACGGTCGGGTCCTCCGGCCAGGGATGCTTGGGATACCGCCCCCGCATATCCTTGCGCACATCCGTATAGCTCGACGCCCAGAACCCCGGCAGATCGGTCGTCACCTGTACCGGTCGACCCGCGGGGGACAAAAGACTGATCCTGAGAGGCCCACCCCCCACCACCGGATGTCGCGTGACCCCGAACATCTCCTGCAACCGCACCTCGATCCCCGGCACCTCGCCGCCATAATCCACCGGCACCTTTCGCCCCAGCGGTGTCACGAAATGCGGTGGCGCGATCCGATCGACGGCCTGCGCCTGATCCCAATCGAGCATCCCCCGCAACGCGGGCAACAGATCGAAGCTCTTCCACGCCTCCGCCGTCTTCACAGCGCTCAGATGCGGCAAAAGCCAGTCCTCCAACGTCTCCATCAACGCCGCATCGCTCATATCCGGCACGTCCACCGCGCCCCGCGCCAGCATAACCCGCGCTCGAAACCGCTCTGCCGCCGGGGATAGTGCCAGCCCCAACTGCCGCACGCCGTCGAGCATCGACCGCGCCACCGCCTCTTCCGGAACCTCCCGCCAAACGCGGTCGTCCAGCACCACCGCGCCCAACCGCTCCTGCCGCCGGGCCACCACAAGCCCCTCGCGCCGGGACCATTCGCACAGATCAACCCAGCCGATCCGGTCGCCCAGAACCTCGCGCAACTCCCCCTCGCCAATCGCAATCGCCTGCCGGACCCGCGCCTCGCGCGGGTGCCCGTCAGTATCGGTCACAACCAAAAGCCGTTGCCCTGCCAACACATCCTCCGCCGCCATCCGCGCGCCCTTGCCGCCCGACAGAACCCAGCGCGGCTCATCCCCCGCCCGCCGCAGCCCAATGCGGTCGGGATAGGCCAGAGCCACCATCTGCGCGTCCGAAAGCTTTGCCGCGTCAGACACCATCCGCCCCAGCCGCTTCGCCTCCTCCCGGATCCGCGCCACGGCACCTCGCGCAGGCCCGGGTACGCTTCCGCCCCGCACCATCGCCAGCCGCCGCGCCAGATCGACCGACCCGTCCCGCAATGGATCGCGGTCGCCCAGAAGCGCAGCCAACCCCGCCCCCTGACGCCCCGCCCGGATCAGCATATGCGCCAACCTCGGATGCAACGGCAGGGCCGCCACCGCCCGCCCATGCTCGGTGATCCCCCCACTGGTATCCAAAGCCGCCAGCGAGCGCAGCACTTCCCGCGCCGCCTCGAACGGCCCCTCCGCAGGCGGCGTCAGAAACCGCATTTCGCCGGGCTCCCGCGCGCCCCAGGCGGCGAGGTCCAGCGCCAGCCCGGCCAGATCGGCCACGGCAATCTCCGGCGGCGCATAGGCGGGCAACGCTCCCTCCGCCCCCTTCGTCCACAGCCGGTAACACACCCCCTCGGCCACACGTCCCGCGCGCCCTGTCCGCTGCGTCGCCTCCGCCCGGCTCACCGGTTCTGTCACCAGCCGCGCCATGCCCGAGCCCGGATCGAACCGCGCCCGCCGCGCCCGCCCGCCATCGACCACCACCCGCACGTCTTCGATCGTCAGCGAAGTCTCCGCGATCGCGGTGGCCAGCACCACCTTTCGCCCCGAAGCAACGGGCGCAATTGCCGCCCGCTGCTCCGCAAACGGCATCGCGCCATAAAGCGGCCGCACCGCCACATCGCCCGGCACGTCCAGCATCCCGGCCACGCGCCGGATCTCGCCCTCGCCCGGCAAGAATACCAGAACGCCGCCATCGCTCTCGGCCACCGCACGGCCCACCAGATCCGCCACCGCCGCCTCGAACCGCTGCCCCTTGGGCACCGGCCGCTCCAGCCACCGCACCTCTACGTCGAACGCCCGTCCCGGCGAGCGCACCACCGGCGCGTCCCCCATCAACTCCGCCACCGCCGCCCCATCCAGCGTCGCCGACATCACGATCAGCCGCAGATCCTCGCGCAGCGCCTCCCGCACCTCCAGACACAGCGCCAGCCCCAGATCGGCATTCAGTGACCGCTCATGAAACTCATCGAAAATCACCGTCCCCACGCCGTCGAGCGATGGATCGCTTTGCAGCATCCGCGTCAGGATCCCCTCGGTCACCACCTCGATCCGGGTCGCCTGTGAGACCTTCGCCTCCCCCCGAATGCGGTAGCCCACAGTCTCACCCACAGGCTCGCCCAGCGTCTCCGCCATCCGCTCCGCCGCCGCCCGCGCCGCGATCCGCCGAGGCTCCAGCATCACGATCCGGCCCCCGCCCAAGCCTGCCTCCAGCACCGCCAAGGGCACCCGCGTGGTCTTCCCCGCCCCCGGCGGCGCCTCCAGCACCGCGTGACCCGCGCGGCGCAGCGCGTCCAGAAGCTCCGGCAGGGCATCATCTATGGGCAAGGGCGCACGCATGCCGCCTTATCGCCCAAGCCGCCGCCACTGGACAGCCCCCGGGGAAGCGGGCAAGTAACGCGCGACACCGGGACGGCGCAGATGACGAACGACACCCTCGCAGAGCAAGTAATCGCCGGCGACCGCCGCGCGCTGGCCCGTGCGATCACGCTCATCGAAAGCGGCCGCGCCGATCACCGCTCGCAGGCCACCGACCTCCTCGAAACGCTTGCGCAAACCAAACGCGAGGCCCTTCGCATCGGCCTCTCCGGCACCCCCGGCGTCGGCAAATCCACCTTCATCGAGGCCTTCGGCAAGATGCTGACAGGGCAGGGCAGCCGTGTCGCCGTCCTCGCCGTCGATCCGTCCTCCACCCGCTCCGGCGGCTCAATCCTCGGCGACAAGACCCGGATGGAGGAACTCAGCCGCGACCCGCTCGCCTTCATCCGCCCCTCCCCCAGCCAGACCGCGCTGGGCGGCGTCGCCCGCCGCACGCGGGAGGCGGTGGCGGTGTGCGAGGCGGCGGGCTTCGACGTGGTGTTGATCGAAACCGTCGGCGTCGGTCAGTCAGAGACGATGGTGGCCGAGATGTCGGACCTTTTCGTCCTGTTGATGGCGCCCGCGGGCGGGGATGAGTTGCAGGGCGTTAAACGCGGCATCATGGAAATTGCCGACCTGATCCTCGTCAACAAGGCCGACGGTGATCTGAAGGCGACCGCCACCCGCACCTGCGCCGACTATGCCGGTGCTCTGCGCCTGATGCGCCGCCGCGACTATGATCCCGAGGGGTTCCCCAAGGCGATCACGGTCAGTGCGATGACAGGTGACGGTCTGAGCGCCGCTTGGGATGAGATGACGGCCCTGTCCGACTGGCGTCGGGCCCAGGGCCACTGGGCGGCGCGGCGCACGGCCCAGGCGCTGCATTGGTATCATCACGGCGTCGAACAGGGGCTGCTTGCCCGGCTGAGCGAAGACCCGGACACCGCCCAACGCATGGCGGCCTATGCCAAAGCCGTGGAACAGGGGGAGATGAGCCCCGGGCGGGCCGTTACATTGGCGTTGGCGGATCTGGGCCGCTAGGCGTTCATCAAAAAATGCGCCATCCGAAGTCGCTGGGCTAAGCCAGTGCCTCCAAAGCATCCGCATAGGTCTTCAGGGCATCCCGCCCCTTGGGCGTCAGGGCGTAGACCCCGCGGTCTACCCGCTCGAACCAGCCATAGTGGTCGTCTGCCATGATCCGCGTGGCGTTCTCGATGCCATGCGCGGCCTTCACATCCGCGCCCCGCGCCGCCCCTTGCGCCAGATGCGCCGCACAGCGCAGCGCGTCCTGCCGATAGGCGGTGACCAGCCCGACCCGCGTCGCCCCGCCTGTGTTCGGGTCGCCGACCCGGCGGGCAAACTCACGCAGAAGGCGCCCTTTGCGCTGGGCTGACTGACGGGGCCGGTAGGGGCCGGGGTCGCACAACACCTCGACATGCCCATCGCGCAGCCGCACCAGGATCACGCCCAGCCCCAGCCTGCGGGCTAGAGCTACGTTATCCTTCAGGCTGCGTTGAAAGGCGCGGGATGTCCTGCGCGGCACGGCGATATAGACCGCATCGGTCACGGCCTGCCGCGCCACGGCCTGGTGGAACAGCGACAGCGAAAACCCGGTCTTCAGCTCAACGATCACCGGCGGCTCATCCCCGCGACAAGCTACGACGTCGGCCGCGCCGACCTCTGCCTTCACGTCATAGCCCTGCCCGGCTAGGTAATCGCGGACCGGTGCATAGAGTTCTGTTTCGCGCATGACTGCTCGCGCCTTGGTTTTGCGCGAAGTTAGCGTGTTTGCGGCGGCGTTGGAAACCAGTGTATCGACAAACCCGCAAACCCCGCCAAGGCACGGCTTTTTTCGGGTATATCGCTGAAGCCTGCGCTGATCGTCCTAGCTTATCAACGGCAACTTCAATCCCGAGAGCCCCCACCGTGACGTCCGTGACAAAGATCCTCACCAACCGCAATTTCGCGGGCTTGCTGGCCGCAAGCACGATCTTTGGCATGGCCTTCCCGATTCAGTTGATCCTGGGCGGGCTGACCGGGTTGATGCTGGCCCCGTCCCCGGGTCTTGCGACACTGCCCTCTTCGTTCCAGACCCTGGCCGCGCTTGTCGCCGCCGCGCCGATATCGCTGTTCATGGGCCGCTGGGGACGGCGCGCGGGGTTTGCGCTTGGCGGTGCGCTGACGCTCGCCGGCGCTGTAGTCTCGACCCAATCCCTGTTCTTGCAGAACTTCGTCCTGCTCTGTGTGGCGCATTTCCTGATGGGCGCGGGGTGGGCGGCCTTCCAATACTTCCGATTTGCCGCGAGCGAGGCGGTGGACGCGCGGTGGCGACCGGTGGCGATCTCACTGATGCTGAGTGCGCTTTTGGTGGCCGCCATCGTGGGGCCGCAGGTCTTCATCGCGGCCAAAGATGCGCTTGCACCCATTCCCTTCGCGGGCGCCTACGCGGCTACGGGGGTGATCGCGCTTCTGGGTCTGATCCCGCTTCTGGGCGTGCGGCTGCCCGTGCCCGACCGCGCCCCACCGACTGACGGCACAAGCCGCTTTGCCGCCCTGGCCGCGCTGCGCCGCCGCCCGATCCGGCGGGCGGTGGGTATCGCGGCGGTCGCGCAAGGCGTCATGGTGTTCCTCATGATCCCGACACCGATTGCCATGGTGGGCTGCGGGTTTAGTGAGGCGACCGCGAGCGATGCCATCCGCTGGCACATCGTGGCGATGTTCGCGCCCAGCTTTTTCACCGGCTTTCTGATCAAACGCTTCGGCGCGCAGACCATCGCGATCACCGGTCTTGTCATCGTCCTTGCCGCCGCCGCGGGTGCTGCCACCGGGATCACGGCGCTTCATTTCTATGGTGCGCTGATCGTCCTCGGCGTGGGCTGGAACTTTGGCTTTATCGGGGCCACCACGATGCTTGATGCGGCGGTGTCCGAGGCTGAAAAAGCCACGGTGCAGGGGGTGAACGACACGCTGATCGCGCTTGTCTCCACAATCTGCGCCTTTGCTGCGGGGTTTGTGATCTCAAGCCTCGGCTGGGCGGTTCTTGCCATGATATCGGGGGCGCTGGCACTGATGACGCTGGCGGTGCTGGGGCTTGATCGGACACCGCGGGCGCAAGCCCTCGACTAACGGCCTCTGCGGTCAGCCCCTCAGGCCAGATCAGCCGCGATTCCCCGCTTGACGGGTCGCGGCCATCCCCGTAAACCCCGCCCACGAATTCAGGGCGCGGGACCCCCCGTGCCCCTTTGTATTGGGGCCGCGCCACCGGGCGGGCCTTCGACCGAAACCGCCAGACGAGGAATGACCCATGTCGCGCCGCTGCGAACTGACCGGAAAAGGCCCGATGGTTGGCAACAATGTCAGCCACGCCAACAACAAGACCAAGCGCCGGTTCCTGCCGAACCTCAACGATGTCAGCCTGATGTCGGAGACACTGGGCCGTACGTTCAAGCTCAAGGTCTCGGCCGCTGCACTGCGGACCGTGGATCATCGCGGTGGCCTCGATGCGTTCCTCGCCAAGGCGAAAGACGCCGATCTGTCGCCCACAGCGCTGAAGATCAAGAAAGACATCGCCAAGGCGCAAGCCGCCGCTTAAGCCCGGGCGATTTTCGGCAAGGCCCGCCCCATCCGGCGGGCTTTTGCATGTCTGCAAACATGAAACTGAAACAAACTGTTTACTGGTTTCGAATCTGTGCCTGTGGCTAGCTCACGCCCATGATGCGCCGTGGCCGCACCCCTTTCTGCCTCGCGCTGGTTGCACTGATCGCTTTGACCAGTGTGGCCTTCGGCGCGGCCCGTGGTCAGACCGACGCCACCGGCAGGATGGTCATTTGTTCGGCCCACGGTGTGGTGGTCGTCTATCTCGATGCCCAGGGCAATCAGACCGCGCCACCGCATTTCTGTCCCGATTGCGTGATGACCGCCTTGTCCGCCGTGGTAAGTGCCGGGTCTGCCGTGCAAACCCCGTGGCAGGTTCGCCCCGCAGAGCTTAGCGATCTGGTCCTGGCAAAAGCCCTTCAGACCGCGCTATATCGCCCCGGTGCCCGCGCACCGCCAGCTTTGAGCGTCTGACGCCCTATATCAATCCCACAAAGCATACGTTGCAACGAAAGAGGACCATCCATGTCTCTCAAAACCCTTCTGAGCGCCGCCGCCATCGCGGCCCTGACCGCCGCCCCAGCCCTAGCCGGTGGCATCATGATCGACGACCCCTATGCCCGCGCCTCGACGCCCTCGGCAAAATCGGGCGCGGCGTTCATGACAATCGTCAACCACACCGACGCCGATGATCGTCTCATCGCGGCCTCGTCACCCGTGTCGGAACGGGTCGAACTGCACACCCATCTCGAAGACGCCAACGGCGTGATGCGGATGGTTGAGGTGAAGGACGGTATTGCCGTGCCCGCAGGCGGCAAGGCCATGCTCATGCGCGGCGGCGATCATGTGATGTTCATGGGCCTGACGCAGTCGCTGAATGACGGTGATGTCGTCGAGGTTACGCTGACGTTCGAACAAGCCGGTGATATGACGGTCGAGATCCCCGTCGACCTGAACCGCAAGCCCATGGGCCATGGCGGCCACGCGGGCCACGATCATTCGTCACACCAGACGAACTAAGCCCACGCCGCACGCGCCCCACGATACCGGGGCGCGTGCGCCAGCCCCTTAGCCGTTCCACAACGCTGTGCCGGGATAGAATTGCGACCACGCAAACCAGAACGCCTGGTGGCTGCCCAGATCCGATCCATCGGCCCCCACCGCGCGGATCCCGCCGCCATCCATCTCAAGCCGCACATTTTCAAACGCGATCTCCTCGCCCCGGCTGAGTGCGACCAACGCCGTGCTGCGCTGGAACGCCACCGGTGTGCCTGACGCGGTGACCACCCCAATCACGTCCTCATGCACCGGTAGGCGCGGATCGACGTCGCCCACGGGAAAGATCGGGCCTTCGGCATCGCGCCCGTTGCGGAAGTCGAAGTCACGACCCAATGCCAGCTCTTCGACCAGAACGGTGGTGTCGGGATGCGCGGCCTTCCAAGACGCCCAATCGGTTGTCACCACTGTCGCCTGCTCAAGCGCGATGCCTTTCTCATGCAACGGCCCCGTCACCGCCGTTCCCAGGAAGGTGTCAAACACCGAATGCGTCTGGATGTCGTACATCACCTTGTTTGACCGGATCAGCAGGCCCGAGGTGCGCAGGATCGGGCGTTCCACCCCCTCGGGCGTCCGGTCCGTGAAATAGGCCTGCGCCGCCCCGCAAAGCGTGCAATAGGGAATGCCCAAATCGCGCCCGCCCAGCGTATCGTTCACCATCTCGCGCACTTCCATGATCTGCCGGGGATAGGCGCGCGCCTCGCCGTTGATCTCGATCCCAAAGACGATGTCGTCATCCTCAAGCCAGGTCGCCTCGGTCGCGGTGGACACGGGCGGATTGTCCGCCGCCGGGATGCAATTGCACCGCTCATCGGTGGTGTCGTAGGCGCGGTCATCGATCAGAACCCCGCCCCAGGACACATGCCGCCAGTCGATATCGCCTTCGACGAAGATCTTGTCCCAGCCGGGCACGAGATTGGTGAAGATCGCGCGCTTGGCGGGCAGGTAGTCGGGCGGCGCGGGGATGTCCCAGGCGATCAGGTGATCGGTGATCACCCCCCACTGGTTCTGGCGCGGTGGCTCAATCTCCAACAACACCGCCGCCGCGGCTGCGAGGACGGAGTTGAGCTGCGGCCCCGACGTAAAGCGCATCAGATCGGCGATGATCCACGCGATGCGCGGATCGCCTGACTGCACGATCTCATCCAAGGCCGTCGACTGATCGCGCCCCCACTGGCCTTGTGTTGCACTGTCGACAAAGGCCATGTCGATGGCGATTTTCAGGCTTTCGGACAGAGGGCCGTCCGGGATCGCGGGCGGGGTACCGAATTGTTGGGTCACGTAATCTGGCAGGGCGGTCTGCGCCTGCGCCGGGCTTTCCAACGGGAGAACAAGCAGTGCGATGGCCAAAGACGCGGTGCAGGCCACGCGCCCAGCGGCGCGGAAAGCAGTAAGCATTCGGATACCTTTCGATTGGCTGGCGGTCGACAGGCGCAAGTGTCATGCCAAACCAGCCCACCGACCAATCACTTCGCGATCAGAACTTGGTGATCAGCCCAGAAGGCCGTCGACCCACGCCACAACAACCTCGGTCGCGGGGCCGGATACGACCTCTTCAAACAGCGTGGACACCTCTGACGGCTCAAGCGACATCTCCAGCGTCCGCGCGCCTGCGCGCCACGCTTCGCCCACAAAGCCTGCGGCGGGATAGACCGTCCCCGATGTGCCGATGGCCACGAACAGATCCGCCTCGGTCAGCAACTGCTCGATCCGCTCCATGTGATAGGGCATCTCGCCGAACCAGACGACATCGGGCCGGGCGGCCAAGGCATTGCACGCGGGGCAGGGGTTCTGGGCCCCCATTTGGCGCGGCGCATCCCAGCGGTGCCCGCATGCGCCACACAGCGCCCGCAATAGTTCGCCATGCATATGGATCACGGCGCGACTGCCCGCGCGTTCGTGCAGATCATCGATGTTTTGCGTGATAATCGTCACCGCACCCGGGCGCGCCGCCTCTAGCCGCGCCAGCGCATGGTGGGCCGCGTTGGGTGCCGCCTCCAGACAGTTGGCCCGACGCGCGTTGTAGAACTCATGCACCAAGGCGGGGTTGCGGGCATAGCCTTCGGGGGTGGCGACCTCTTCCAGATCGTATTGATCCCAGATCCCGCCCACATCGCGGAACGTGCCCAGCCCGCTTTCCGCCGAAATACCGGCCCCGGTCAGGATGACGATCTTTTCCATCTGGCCCCCTTTCGGCTATTACCCTTGCCGGAAAGGGCCCGCCATGACCACCTCTGTTCTGTTTGTCTGCCTTGGCAATATCTGCCGTTCCCCCACAGCCGAGGCTGTGTTTCGCGCCCGCGCAGCCGCAGCCGGGCTGGATGTCGTCGCCGACAGCGCCGGGACCAGCGACTGGCACATCGGCAACCCGCCCTACGGCCCAGCGATCGCGGCGGGTGCGGCGCGGGGATATGACCTGCGCCCCCTGCGCGCGCGCCAGGTCACCAGCGCGGATTTCGACCGGTTCGACCACATCATCGCGATGGACACGCAGAACCGGGCTGACATCGAGGCCCTTCGACCCACCGGATCGGAAACGCCCGTCACGCTGTGTCTGTCACATGCTGATGGCGTGGGGCTGACCGATGTGCCCGATCCCTATTACACCCGTGATTTCGAAGAGGCGCTTGATCTGATCGAGGCCGCGACCGATGGCCTGATCGCTCAGCTTCGGCAAAACGTCTCGGCTGTTTCGCCAAAAGACCGGTAGCGTTCCCAAAACCGCTCATCCCGCCGCCGATCCGAGCGCCGCACCTCCTGCGCGCGGTCTGGATCGGAAAAGAACGTGACCGCGAGGCGTTGATCCCGCGTGCTAAGCGTGCGGTTGGCGGCCGCCTGGATACAGGCGCAGACCTTGGGGTCGGTTGTGCGCCCGGCGATAAGGCAGGCCTGCTGGATCGACACGGCGTGCGCGGTCAGTGGGGCGAGGCTCACTGCCCAGATGGCGGCGTATAGGGCTCGTCTCAGTCTACTCATCGGTCAGAAACCTAGGCCGCAAATGCGGAGAATAAATGTCCCCTCTGGGATGAAATAGGCCGGCTGCCCGAGACAGAATGAGGCGAAATTGTGGCGGTTTCTCGGCTGAAAAAGGACAAAACCGCGTAAAATTAACCAAGTTTTATTCATGTAACCAGTAGGCAATTATTATGCCATTGAATTTACAGCTCAAATCGGGCCCGTCCGCATTTGCCAACCCCTCAGAATCGCTCTCGAATCTGACATTTGGCGCCCGCTATATCAGCTATACGGGAGACAGTCGTTTCCTAAGTCAGATCGATGACCTCGATGTCGGAATGATTGTTTGGCCAGGGGGAACACTCGCCGAACAGCGTGACGATCTCTACGGCCTCAATTTCGACGATCTCTACACCCCGGCCCAGAACCGGCCAGGTCTGTCCGACATGATGGCGACGGCGGTCAAGCAAGGGGCCGGTCTGTCCATCGTCCTGCCGACGCAGCGCTACCTGGGGGATCTGCCCGCCATGCGGGAGGATCTAGACGGGTTCCTCGACGATCTTTTGGGCGGCGCCTTCGGCAAGCTTCCCCAGCCGATGGTGTTGGAGATCGGCAATGAGTATTTCGCCAACTTCACCGGCACAAACAAGGCCGCGGCCTATGGGGCCATCGCCGATGAAATGGTGACCGAGATCGCCCTGGCCCTCGCCGACCGCGGGGTCAACACCACCGGCGCTGACATCACGATTTCCGTTCAGACCGGCAAGACCGCCGCCGAAGACGCGCAGATCCGGGGCGAGATGTCGGACTTTGCGCTGTCGAATGTCGACATGATCGTCCACCACCGCTTCGCCTTCCAACCCCAGGGGATCGACCCCAAGATCCCCCAGCTAGAGGCAGCGGTCGACGCCTGGGAAAAGGACGTCACCGAGGCTGGCGGCGACGCGCCCGACCTCTTTGTCTCCGCCTGGAACACCGTCACGCTGACCCGCAATGGCGTGCTGAACGACTACATCGCCTCCCAAGGCAATGGCATCGACAAAAGCGCCATCGATCTCGACGGGCGCACCCACACCGGGTTTGAGCGGTTCTGGCAAAACAAGCTTGCCACCGCCGCCTACGGCCAGGAACACGCGGCCTATATCCTGGAAAGCTATGCGAGCTATGCCGAGGCGGGCATGGATGCAGGCGCCGTCTACGGGGTTGAGAGCCCCCATCCCGGCGCGCTGAGCTGGCGTGAAGATGGCAAGGATTACCACTTTGTCGGCTCGGAAATGCTGCAGATGCTCTATGAAAGCGTCGAGGACACCCATGTCCTGGAAAGCGCGCGGCCCTATAACCCTAACGACCCCGTCACGCTTTACGGCTTTGAAAACGAAGACAAGCTGGTTGTGTTTCTGGCCGCGGGTGACCGTGCGCCGGGGGATATCGTGGTCGATGTCGATGGGCTGGGCACGGGGTTGCGCAGTGTCCACGCCGAACGCTTGACCAGCGAAACCCCGGCCGATTGGATGGCGATCTTCGACATCCCCGACAACCCAAACGTCAACGAAACGCCCGAGGCCGAGGCCTATGCCCTGGGCGTGCGCGAGGCGTTGAAGCCTCAGGTGACGGGCGACGGCATCGTTCTGTCGCTGGAGGATCCCCACGACATCATTCGCCTGGCCTTTGCCAAAACGGCACGCGGCGAACGCGAGATCGCCAAATGGTCTGACGCCAAAGCCGTCGATCTCGACCCGCTGCCGATCGCGCAGGTCGACGACACCGCCACCGCGCCCGATCCGATCGACAGCGATACCGAGATCTCGGAAGCGGTGTCTGAGACGGCGGGAATGGGCGGCGGCGGGATCGGGGCGATTATGCTGCTGGTGCTGCTGTTGCTCTGACGGCGCAGCGCCCCAAGCCTGCGTCCATATTTCTGCCCTCTTGGCGCGCTAGCACGCCGCCATGGATATGTCGCGGAAAAACCAGGACCTGCCGATGCCCTATCTCTTGGGCATCATCGCGGCCTGTCTGATCGGCCTCTACTTCCTGGGCCATTTCGATCCCGCGCCCGACCAGACGCCGGATGGCGAGAGCATCTATATCTACTACGGGCCAGAGGGAGAGACGGTGCCGATCCCCGGCGCCGTTCCAGCCGATCGCGCCGCGGCCGAAGACGCGCTAGCCCGGGCCGATTACTTCGCCGCCTATGCCGCGGGCCCGCGCGGGCGCACCGGTGTCTTTACCGGTGCCTGGACGCGCGACCAGGCCCGCAAACAGGCGCTGGCCCTGTGCGGCGATGGCTGCCGGGTGGTGGCCGAACGCCTGCCCCTGCACCGCGACTCCGCGCGTAGCGAACCCGTCGCCACCACGGCCATGGCCCGCAACCTCGCCATCCGCGGGCCGTTCCGCGATGACTTCATCGCCGTTGGCGGGGCCGGGGCCTGGGGCCACCAGAAAGAGGCCGGCCGCCACGGCACCAAACGCGCCATGCACCGCGCGGTAGAGCAATGCGAGGCCCGCCGCGCCGCGGAAGCCGTGGCCGATCCCACGCTGACGCCCCCCTGCACCGTCCATCGCCTGACCGAGATCATCGACGCCCGCCCCAAGCCCGTGCTCTATCCCGCGGCCTTCACCCTCGATCTGATGCCCCTGACCCCGGTGTCCGACACCCAGATCACCTCCGCCCCCGGCGCCGCGCGGCAGGGGGCTTTGGGCCGGATCGGCAAATACCAACCGCCGCGCCTCTTCGGCGCACGCGCCGCCAACGGGGCCACCGCCTTCGACGTGGTTCGCCAGGCGGGTTGGCCTGAGGCGGGGGAGGCCATCGCACTCACCAAATGCAACGCCGCCCGCCGCCCGGGCGAGGGGCCCTGCGTCGTCACCCAAACACGCCTGCCCGCCACGCCCGTGCCGCCGGGCCACCTGGCCGTCACGCCCGCGCTCTACGAGAGCTTCGTGGCATGGAAGCGCACCGAGGGCGCCGGAGCCTTTGCCGTCAGCCCCTATGGCGTCTGGGGGTTTTCCTACGGGATGGAGGACGCCGAGGCCGCGATCCAGAAAGCGGCGGACTGGTGCTGGTACTATACCCGGCGGGAGTGGACGTACCGGGAGGTGGATCGGGCGTTTCTGGATGCGGGGGTGGTGTGTCGGGTTGTGGCGGTGCGGGGCTAAACTTCTGGCGGGCCATTGTCGCCTGGAAACCACTGTCGCATGCGCTCGATTTGTTTGACGAGCCAAGTCATGCGCCCCTCCCCTTTCCGAGTCCGATCCACCCAAGTGACAATCGTGGTCATCCAGTTTGCGAAGCGTGCGCGTGCCGACCGTGGCGGCTCCGGCGCTGTTCTGAGCAATTCGCCCGTTTCCCGAAGCCGGGCATCAAGCTCTTCATCGACAAAGGGCTTAACCTCTTCAATCATCTTTGGGAGCACGTCTTTTTCATCTGGTGTAAGCGGCGGTGACATCCCAAGCTGCACATACTGCTGGACCCTTGATTTGGCCCTTTCATCAAGTTCGGTAATTTCTTCGACGGTTGTCCAAAGCGCGTTCTTTAGATTGATGAGTGATGTGTCTTCTGGATACGTCTCACCAATCCTACGTTGGAAAGACATACAGGCATCGTAGAAGGAAACTGCGATGACACTGGCGTCATCGGGGTGCTGGATCACTGCGCTTCTGATTGTGAGTGTCTCATACGAGTCTTCCTTCAACCCGTTCGCTGGCCCGCTCGCGAGCGCGTTGTCCAGAGCAAGCGTGACGCGTTTGCAGGCAAAAGAAAGACTGTCCGAAGGCGGCGTCGGGTCGGTTTCGAGCCTGAGCACCTTTGCTTCTTCGTCGTAAACAACCTGACGGTCGATCCGGGTGCGGAAATCGAATTCAATTTCTCGTATCCGCTCCGCAACGCGATCAGGTCCGCCGTCCCAATCCTCATCTGGAAGCAGTGCGACCGCATGTTGAAAGTCCCAAGGCAACGGTTTGCCCACTCTTAGGTAGTGATACCAGCGAGACCAAAAAGACCATGTTGAGTAGTTGCCCGCCCAAAGAAAACTGAGCGCCTTGTATGCTGAAATCGTTTTATCGAGAGCGTCTTCACCGTTCCAAAGCGGCTCGGAAAAGACCTCGTATGGAAGACGCGCAGTACGGAGAAAGCTCATATCTTGGCCAGCTATCTTCTCTTCGGCATTGTTCAGGAGCTTTATCGGCCTAATCGAATAACGATGTTGGTCTTCTTCGTCCACGGCTGCCAATGCTGCCCAATTCACAATTAATGCTGCGTTTCTTGATCTGTCTGATCCTTCTGCGTCTGCATCGTCGGAAGCATGCGCTGCCCTGCGTGCAGCATCTTTTATGCTGGCAGACTGGAAACGTGCAGCCACCACCGCAGTCAAGGCAGTTCGGAGAACTCCCAACAGTTGGACCTTGACGAAAGGGTTTTGATTGTCGGCAATTTCCGGCAACCGCCGCAAAGCAATTCTGCCGATCATTGCTATGCGCTGCTCGTATCGAGCGCGTTGCAACCATCTTTCGATATTCTGCCGGTCGGCCTGTATCACTCTTGAACTCCACTGCTAGTGGGGCTGAGACCCCTCGACAACCCGCCAATTCCCCTACATATCCCCCACCATGACCACTCTCGCCCAGATCCGCAATTTCTCCATCGTCGCCCATATCGACCATGGGAAATCGACGCTTGCCGACCGGCTGATCCAGCTCACCGGCACCGTCGCCGCGCGGGATATGCAGGAGCAGATCCTCGACAGCATGGATATCGAGCGCGAGCGCGGCATCACCATCAAGGCCAACACCGTGCGCATCGAATACCCCGCGCAGGATGGCCAGACCTATATCCTCAACCTGATCGACACGCCGGGCCACGTGGATTTCGCCTATGAGGTCAGCCGCTCGATGCAGGCGGTCGAGGGCTCGCTTCTGGTGGTCGATGCCAGCCAGGGGGTCGAGGCGCAGACGCTGGCCAATGTCTATCAAGCGATCGAGGCCGATCATGAAATCGTGCCGGTCCTGAACAAGATCGACCTGCCCGCCGCGGATATCGACCGGGTGAGCGAGCAGATCGAGGATGTGATCGGCATCGACGCAACAGATGCCGTGCAGATCAGCGCCAAGACCGGGATCGGAATCCCCGATGTGCTGGAGGCCATCGTGCAGCGGTTGCCCGCGCCCAAGGGGGATCGCGATGCGGCCCTGAAGGCGATGCTGGTCGACAGCTGGTACGACCCCTATTTAGGCGTCGTCGTCATGATCCGGGTGATTGATGGGGTGATCCGCAAGGGCGACCAGATCAAGATGATGCAGACGGGTGCGAAGTATGGCGTCGACAAACTCGCCGTGCTGACGCCGAAGATGCGCGATATCCCCGAACTCGGCCCCGGCGAAATCGGGGTGCTGACGGCCAGTATCAAACAGGTGCGCGACACCCGCGTCGGCGACACGATCACCCATGAGAAAAAGCCCACCGATGCCGCCCTGCCGGGCTTCAAACCCTCACAACCGGTGGTCTTCTGCGGCCTCTTCCCCGTCGACAATGCCGAATTCGAAGACCTGCGCGACGCCATCGAAAAGCTCGCCCTGAACGACGCCAGCTTCTCGTCGGAGATGGAGACTTCCGCCGCCCTCGGCTTCGGCTTCCGCTGCGGCTTCCTCGGCCTTCTCCACCTCGAGGTTATCCGCGACCGGATCGAGCGTGAGTACAACATCGAGCTGATCACCACCGCGCCCAGCGTGATCTACCACGTCTACATGCGCGACAGCACCATGATCCCGCTCCACAACCCCGCCGACATGCCCGACCCCACGCTGGTCGATCATATCGAGGAGCCGCGGATCAAGGCGACGATCCTGGTGCCCGACGAATACCTGGGCGATGTGCTAAAGCTCTGCCAGGACCGCCGCGGCATCCAGGAGGATCTGACCTATGCGGGCAGCCGCGCGATGGTGGTATACGACCTGCCCCTGAACGAGGTGGTGTTTGATTTCTATGACCGGCTGAAATCGGTGACCAAGGGATATGCCAGTTTCGACTATCAGATGACGGGCTATCGCCAGGACAATCTGGTGAAGATGCAGATCCTTGTAAACGACGAACCGGTCGATGCGCTATCCATGATGGTCCACCGCGACCGGGCCGAGGCGCGGGGGCGCGCGATGTGCGAGAAGCTGAAGGACCTGATCCCCCGCCACATGTTCAAGATCCCGATCCAGGCGGCCATCGGCGGCAAGGTCATCGCGCGAGAGACGTTATCGGCGCTGCGCAAGGACGTCACGGCCAAGTGCTACGGCGGCGACGCGACGCGGAAGCGGAAGCTCTTGGACAAGCAGAAGGCCGGGAAGAAGAAGATGCGCCAGTTCGGGAAGGTGGACATCCCGCAGGAGGCGTTTATCAGCGCTTTAAAGATGGATGGGTGAGCGTCGGTTCGGGCCGTAGGCCCGGTAAAAGGGTCCAGTAGAGCTTTTGAGGCGCGAACGGGCGGAGCCCCGGGGAGTCGTTTTGAGGCGGGTGGGCGAAAGCGGTTAGCGCAGTTAATTGCGCGGCCACACCTCCAAAACCTTGGGCAGCATTTCGCTACAGCTGTCGGTTTAACGCTTCAAAGCCAGTTTCAATGCGTCGCTACATGAAGGCATGCCCGAACAGAACAACCGCAAGTCCTCCGCCCAGTCGCGCCGACACGATATCCATTGACGAGCCCAAACCTTTCAAGCCTGGGCGCGCGTGGTGGAGCACAAGGTAGGTCGTTGGGGCGTTGGTCATTCCAATTCCCATACCGCACAAAACAGCACTTACGTAAGGCATCGAAAGCGTGAGAAAAAGAAGGGCGATAAGGTTTAGTGCTACGCCAATCAGAATAAATCTCCAGGCGTTTTCTTGAGTCAGATGCCGGGAGAGAGCGGCACTAAAGACAGCCGCGGTTAGCCACAACAAACAGAGCGCGCCACCCGATGCCAAACCGTTAGTAAGTGCAAAAGGTAGGGTAAAGACTACAAGAGTGCTGCAGCCGAAAGTGAACGCTATCGCAACAATCACCGCCCAGAATTGTTGCCCCCATCGTAGTGTATTCGCTGTACGCTTAGGTTTTGGTGGGCGCGATGATCCTAGGCACAGTCCAATGAGCGCCATAGCGGGCACAAATAACCAAGCGACTTGCCATGAATAGAAGTGGCCCAAACCAGCGATCAGAATTGGGGCAATGGCTGAGAGTGCGCTACTTACCGACCCCCAGTTTGCAAGATATCTGCCGGCCTCACTCCGATCAGGTGTCAAAAGTATTGGGACTACAGGCGCGCAGATCCCAGCTCCGAAGCCTTGAGCTGCTCTTATCACTAAGAGCGCAAAGAGCGTCTCAGCTATTACCAGCAAAAGGCAGGCGGCAATGAATATCGTGCCGCCGACGAGGTAAGCAAATCTGGGGCCTCGCCAATCGGAGATAAGGCCACCTAGCGGCAGCGCGACACACAATGCAGCGCTATAAATGGCGAACAGCCATTCCTTTTCGTGGTCCACGAAGTCCAAAAAGTTGAGGATCAGGACAAAAGCAGAAATCTCGATAAGATACGCACCGTGAACCAAGACTGGGCCGATAAGGCGGCGGTTGTTCAATGCGGCGTTTTCCGAACAGACTTGGCGTATTTGGCAACTTCGCGATCTGTGCCAAGTCTATTGAGTACAGTGTCGCCAAAAGCATCCCATTCGGATTGCGTAAAGTCTTGGAGCGCCTCGACGAAACTTGCATCTTTGAAAACATCCGGCTTGGTTGCCGCCGTCGGAATTGGTTGAACAAAGCCAAGCGGCCATTCAGCATCGAAACGAACTTCGACGTCTGTTTTTACCGGTTTAACATTGATGAATAACGGGCCAAACCAGGATCCCGTTTCAACGAAACCTTCAAAATACTCAAGGTGGTTCTTCTGCGGGATGTTTGGAGGTCGACGCAATAGTACTCCCCAATCTGGTGCTGTCGTGACAACCAGCCCGGTGACGATTTGCAACATGCCGCCTTCTGCGGCCCCAACAAGTGGCGGACAGTGCCCTTTGAGGTTTTCTGGACAGCTTGCCTCAAACGCTTCTTCGTCCTCCAATAGCGTCGCTTCCTCAAGCCGATGCCATTCATCTCCGTCCAGTCTCCAGAATACAGCGGCCCCGTCGTAGAGGACTGAAAATGAAACTGGAGGGAAGACGTACCACCCGAGCGAAGACGCAACGCGCGCCGCCTCGCAGTATCTATACGCGCGGGTCGGAAGGAGGCCATGTGCGGATGTGTCAGCCAGAATTGGCTTTCGGGCGCTTTCAAATAGCCGGTAAAACTTAAGGTCTGGCCGCACACTGAATTCCCAGAAGACCTAGTGGGCCGCTACGCAGACGCGTAGCAGCCTTAAGCCGGGATCATGGATTGCTTATTTGGTCGTAAAAACCGGAGCCTTCGTCCCGAGCTTTACTTTACTACCTTTTGTCCAGCCCTTGCTCACAAATACAGGAGCCTTCGTGCCGAGTTTCACTTTCGTCATAATGTGCCTCTCTAAATTTCGCGCCAACATTGGCGCGACGAAAGCGTAGCATACCGACTAACTCGGTCAACGGGGGAGCGGCGGATAGGCTCAAGGGCGCCTAGTGACTCCCACGTAGAATGCAAACGACCGTCTTTGCAGCATGAGCGGTGTCTTAGAAGAAGCGCTATGAGTGGGTGTTTGCCCCCCTAAAACAGCCCGTCGCCGCCCTCTTCGCTCTCCATGATCGCATCAGCCCCCACCACGGCGCCCGCGCCGACGACGAGGGGCGGGGGGACGCAGCCGGCGAGCGCCAAGAGGCTTGCGGCGAGGATCAGGGCGGGAATGGGACGGGTGCGCATGGGGGATCTCCTTTTGATGGGCACTATGCCAAGCTTTCTTCCGCACCCGCAAGAGCGACCGGGGGTGAGTCGCCGGTAACACCAGTGGATTCGCGCGGGCAGGGGCGGGATCGGGCCCTCGCAGGTGCAGAAACGGCGGATTTTAAGGGTAGAAGAGGGCACCTGTCAGACTTTCTGGACAGTCATTTGGAACCGTTGCAAAATTTGTTTTATCCACAGGGATTTCCCACATGATACCAACAGGTTATCCCCATCTAATTTTCATGCTGCAGTGCTATTTTGTTGCGGTATTTGTTGGGATTTGTGACAGTTTCATTACCGCAGCGGGCCGCTAGGGTCGCAGTGGGGCGCAACGGCCCAAGGGCAGGCGCGGAGGCTTCGGATCGCAAGGTGCGGGGCAGACGCGACAGTCCGATGAAGACGGGGCAGCGCGGGGGGATTTTCGGATGCCCACGGGTTGCACGATCTTTGAGAGGGGTGAGGCGCGTCACACCAGCTTTTCGGAGCGGGCGTGGCAGCGACGGTTCTTCGGGATCGGAGCAAACTGAAGCAGAAGCTCCGCAAGGGGTGGATGGTTCAGGAAGGCGTCAGGGCGTATCCTTCGGGGTACATGCGAAGACCGCGTCTGAGCACCTGGCGCCTTTTCCTATTCCAAAACAGCATCTTACACGCGGCTCAAACGCAAACGGGGCCCCGTCACCTGTGGCAACCGGGCCCCGCCGTCAGCGAATGCATTACCGCGTCTATGCACCTGTGGGGATACGCCTACACCGGGCCGCTCGCCAGATCAACAAGATGTCGCTATAAGTTTAGACAAAACCGCTATATCTAATCGGCCGCCCCATATCTGTGCGCGCGACGGATCAGAACGGCACGCCGCTGACCAATCCGATATTGGCATAGGGCGTCGCTTCCCCGGTGCGCACGATGCACCGCGCACTGGCCGACCGCTTCTTGAAAATCTCATGCGGCAGCCACAGCGTGACGTGGTGTGCGGCCAGGATCTCGCGCATGTCGCCCGTGGCCTCCTCGGCGGCAAAGGCCTGCTCGACCACCATCTCCTCCATCACCACGTCGAGGACGTCGATGAACCGCGGCACACCCAGCGTCACGGCCAGATCGATGCAGGGCACACCGGGCGGCACCGGCAGGCCGGCATCCGCGATGACGATCAGATCGCCATGCCCCTGGCGCGCCAAGGCTGCGCTTAGTTCGGCGTTCAGAAGACCGGTCTTTTTCATCGCTTCTCACGCAACCCGTTGATTGATCTCAAGAAGGTTGCCCTCAGGATCCTCGACATAGACGTTCCACACACCCGGGATCGCAAAGACACCGGCGTCCGAATATGCGATTCCGGCGGCGTCCAGGCGCGCAAGGACGGCTTTGAGATCGTCCACTTCGATCGCGACGTGCCCGCCGACGCTTGGGTTGTGGACCAGGTTATTCTTTTGGGCGAACTCCGGATCGGCCTTGATCAGGTGCAGGCCCGTGTGGCTTTGCCGGCCATCCCCGAAGAGAGCGAGGCGATCCGGCGCGCCTGGCACATAGCCGCGGCTTTTGGGGAACTGCCAGTCCCCCTCGGCCATACCGAGAATGGTGGTGTAGAAATCAGCCGCGCGACGGACATCGCGGGCTTCGAGGTTGACGTGGTGAATGGACCAGGACATCGCAGGTGGTGCCTTTGTTGTGGGCTGTTGTTGCTAGACTACCTGTAGCAAGGGGGGCTGTCTGCCCCCCAACCGGCGCGGGGGCCGCGCCGGGTCCCCCCGAGGATATTTACCAAGCGAAGAAGCGGGGCTCAGGCGTCAAGGAAGACGCGCACGGCGGCTTCGAATTCGCGTGGTTTGTCGGCGTGGAGCCAGTGGCCCGCGCCGGGCAGGCTGGCGAAACGGGCGTTGGGAAAGAGGCTGCGGATGCGGTCGCGGTGGGCGCGGTCGACATAGTCGCTGTCTGCGCCGGTCAGAAACAGGGTCGGGCCGTCGAACGATCCGCTGACATCGGGAAATCCGATGATCTGCTCCATCGCCTGATCGAGTGCGTCCAGGTTCAGCTTCCAGCGGCGATCCTTGACCTCAAGCGATTGCAGCAGGAAGGCCCGCACCCCGGCTTCGGGCACCTGCGCCTGAAGCTGGCGATCGGCATCGCCGCGGGTCGCGACGCTGCTGAGGTCTATCCCGCGCATGGCGTCGATCAGATGCGCCTGCGTATGGGTGTAGGCGACCGGGGCGATATCGGCGATGATCAGCTTGCGCAGCGCCTCGGGCCGGGTCAGCGCCAAGACCATGGCAGCCTTCCCGCCCATGGAATGGCCCAAAAGATCAACCGGGCCAGTGATCGTATCGGCCAGGTCCCCGGCCATATCGGCATAGCTTTGGGTGTCGGCGCGGGGGCTGTCGCCATGGTTGCGCATATCGACGGAGATCACGGGGCGGGTGTCGGACAACCGCTTGGCAATGGCGCCCCAGTTGCGAGCTGAGCCGAACAGCCCGTGCGCGATCACAAGGGGCGTGCCCGCCCCCTCACTATACCGCGTTTCGGCCAGGCGCATGCTCGCCCGGTCTCAGTGGCCCGGATAGATCGGGAAGGCCTGGCAGAGGGCGATGACCTCGGTCTTGATGGCGGCTTCCACGTCGGCGTTGCCGTCTTCGCCATGGGCCGCAAGCCCGTCGACCACGCGCACGATCCAATCACCCACCTGGCGGAATTCCGTCTCACCAAACCCGCGGGTGGTGGCAGCCGGGCTGCCCAGGCGGATGCCCGAGGTGATCATGGGCTTTTCGGTGTCAAACGGGATGCCGTTTTTGTTGCAGGTGATATGCGCCCGGCCCAAAGCCCGTTCCGTTGCGTTGCCTTTCACGCCCTTGGGCCGCAGGTCGACAAGCATCAGATGGCTGTCGGTGCCGCCGGTGACGATATCAAGCCCGCCTTTCATCAACTGGTCGGCCAGCGCCTGTGCGTTGGCGATCACCTGTTTCTGGTAGGTCTTGAACTCGGGCCGCAGGGCTTCGCCAAAGGCCACGGCCTTGGCCGCGATCACGTGCATCAAGGGCCCGCCCTGAATGCCGGGGAAGATGGCCGAGTTGAACTTCTTCGCCAACGCTTCGTCATTGGTCAGGATCATACCGCCGCGGGGGCCACGCAGGGTCTTGTGCGTGGTCGTGGTGGCGACATGGACATGCGGGAAGGGTGAGGGGTATTCGCCAGCGGCGATCAGCCCGGCGTAATGCGCAATATCGGCCAACAGCCACGCGCCCACGCTATCGGCAATCTCGCGCAGCCGGGCAAAATCGATCACACGGGGGATGGCGGAACCACCTGCGATGATCATCTTGGGCTGGTGTTCTTTGGCGAGCGCTGAAACCTGGTCATAATCGACGTCGAGCGTGTCCTCGCGGACGCCGTATTGAACCGCGTTGAACCACTTGCCCGATTGGTTCGGCTTGGCACCGTGAGTGAGGTGGCCGCCGGCATCGAGGCTCATCCCCAGGATGGTGTCGCCGGGCTGCAGAAGGGCTGTGAAGACGCCTTGGTTGGCCTGGCTGCCCGAGTTGGGCTGGACGTTGGCAAAACCGCATCCGAACAGTTTGCAGGCCCGTTCGATCGCCAGGGTTTCGGCGATATCGACGTACTGGCAGCCGCCGTAGTAGCGCCGGCCCGGGTAGCCTTCGGCGTATTTGTTGGTCATGACCGAGCCTTGCGCTTCCATCACCGCGGCAGAGACGATGTTTTCGCTGGCAATCAGCTCAATCTCGTTCTGCTGGCGGCCAAGCTCTTTTTCGACGGCGCCGAAAAGCTCAGGATCGCGCGAGGCGAGGCGTTCGGTGAAAAAGCCGTTATCGCGGTGTGGGGCGTTCATGTCGGTCTCCTTGTGGGCCGGTGGTTGGCGGTGTGTTTAGCGCCAAAGCCCCGGGTGAAAAAGTGGGGAATGCGACAGAGGCGTGGTTTCCGGCGGCAAAGGGCGCGCTTGTGTTTCCGTTCCGCGCGCGCGATGTCTTATCGACGACAAGGAACGGTGCGGCACATGCGGCAAGTGGACAAGATCGCGTTTCAGGCAAACAGCACCGATATCGCGCAGAATGCGCGGGCGGCGCTGGTGGCGGAATACGGCGATGTGGCGCTGGTCGATGCGGATGTGATCGTGGCGCTGGGAGGTGACGGGTTCATGCTACAGACGCTGCACGGAACGATGGATCTGGATGCGCCTGTCTATGGGATGAATTGCGGGACCATCGGTTTTTTGATGAACGAGTTCGCCGAGGGGGGGCTGCGCCAACGCCTGCAAGCCTCGGAAGAAGAGGTCATTAACCCGCTTGCGATGCGGGCCGAATGCGCAGACGGGACCGAACAGCAAGCCCTCGCAATCAACGAAGTGTCGCTCTTACGGCAAGGGCCGCAGGCGGCGAAGTTGCAGATCAGTATCGATGGCAAGGTACGGATGGACGAACTGGTGTGCGATGGGGCGCTGGTGTCCACGCCAGCGGGGTCGACGGCCTATAATTACTCTGCGCATGGGCCGATTTTGCCGATTGGGTCCGAGGTTCTGGCGCTGACCGCGATGGCTGCGTTTCGGCCGCGGCGCTGGCGCGGGGCCCTGCTGCCGACCTCAGCACAGGTGCGGTTCGATGTGCTGGAGCCGGACAAACGCCCCATGATGGCCGAGGCCGACAGCCGTGCTGTGCGCGATGTGGTGGCGGTTGAGGTCCGCAGTGAGCCGAGCGTGGCGCACAGGATCCTGTTCGATCCGGGCCATGGTCTGGAAGAGCGGCTGACGCGGGAACAGTTCGTCTGACATCGCGCCCCTTGTTGTAGGGCGCGATGCCGGGTTTATCCGATCAGCGAAGCCGCGAGACCACGCCCGATGCGAAAGCGTCGATCAGGGCGCTGTAGGCCTCGTCGGTCGAGACGGTCAAAACCTCTACGCCGTTTTCGCCTTCCACGACCGCGCCCGCTTCATCTAGCGTGATGGTCAGGTCGTAGAAGCTGTTTTTGGTTTTGTCGCCGTCGTTACGGACATTGATGTCACCGGTCAGGACCGAGTCTGCGCCCATCGCGGACTGGAACGCATTCGACATCGAAAACTCGTCGATATCGATCCGGATCTTCGACCCGCGGTCCGACAGACGGTCGCCCACGCGGACGATGATCGCCTGTTCCAGGTCTTCATCCAGGTTCGACCAGAAGGCCGCGGCTTCGGAGTTCTTGATGGCGTCGAGATCAAACTCGACATCGACACCCGCAACCGGCGTGTCACCGGCAAATGCGGGCAGGCTAAGGGCCATAAGGATGGCGCCTGCAAAAGTTGTGGTTTTCATTGCTCGCCTCTTACTGCTTGAGTGCCTTTGCCATAGCACCGCAGGCCGCCAAGGGCCACTGTCAAGCGTGAAACTCGGCAACAAGCCACCGGCAAGGGCATTGGGCAGTCCTTTGCCGGAAACCGGTGGCGGCATCGGCAGGGAAACGATGCGCTGTCAGGGTTGCGCGTAGCCCAGCGATTGCAGTGCTTCGCGGATTTCATCGAGGATCGCCGGATCATCAATGGTGGCGGGCATCTTGTAGTCTTCGCCATCGGCGATCTTGGCCATGGTGGCCCGCAGGATTTTTCCTGATCGCGTCTTGGGCAAGCGGTCCACCACCACGGCCAGCTTGAAGGCCGCCACGGGGCCGATCTGATCGCGCACGGATTTCACGACCTCGCCCACAACGTCGCCCGGATCACGGTCGGCGCCCGCATTCATGCACAAAAACCCCAAAGGAAGCTGGCCCTTCAGCGTATCTGCCACGCCGATCACGGCGCATTCGGCGACATCGGGGTGCGCGGCCAGAACTTCCTCCATCGCGCCGGTCGACAGGCGGTGGCCCGCGACATTGATGACGTCATCGGTGCGCGCCATGATGTAGAGGTAGCCGTCTTCATCGATATAGCCCGCATCCCCCGTCTCATAATAGCCGGGGAAGTGGTCGAGGTAGCTTTTGCGAAACCGCGCCTCCGCGTTCCAAAGGGTGGGCAGTGTTCCTGGCGGGAGGGGCAGTTTGACGGCGATGGCCCCCAGCGTACCCGCCCCCACCGGGTGCCCGGCTTCATCGAGGATCTGCACGTCCCATCCCGGCATCGCGACCGAGGGCGAGCCGATCTTGACCGGCAGCGCCTCGATCCCCAGCGGGTTGGCGGCGATGGCATAGCCCGTCTCGGTCTGCCACCAGTGGTCGATCACCGGCACCTTGAGCAGCTTTTGCGCCCATTCGATCGTATCCGGATCGGCGCGTTCGCCCGCAAGAAACAGCGATTGCAGGGACGACAGGTCGTACTTGCCGACAAGCTCGCCCTTGGGGTCTTCGCGCTTGATCGCACGGAACGCAGTGGGGGCGGTGAACAGGACCTTGATCTGGTGTTCCTCGATCATCCGCCAGAATGTGCCCGCGTCCGGCGTGCCCACCGGCTTGCCCTCAAACACCACGGTGGTGCAGCCATAGATCAGTGGCGCGTAACAGATGTAGCTGTGCCCAACGACCCAGCCCACGTCCGAGGCCGCCCAGTACACATCGCCTGGCTGGACGTCGTAGATGTTCTTCATCGTCCAGTTCAGCGCCACCAGATGTCCGCCGGTGGGGCGCACCACGCCTTTGGGCTGGCCGGTCGTCCCCGAGGTGTACAAGATATAGGCCGGGTGGTTCCCCGCGACCGGCACACAGTCGGCCGGCTCAACCCCGTACTGGAACGCATGCCAATCAACATCCCGGCCCTCTTCAAGATAGGCAACCTCTTGTTCGCGCTGGAAAATCACGCAGAACTCAGGGCTGTGCGCGGCCTGCTCGATCGCGCCATCAAGAAGCGGTTTGTAGTGGACGACGCGCCCCGGTTCGATCCCGCAGGAGGCGGCGATGATGGCCTTGGGCTGCGCATCGTCGATCCGGACGGCAAGCTCGTTCGCGGCAAACCCGCCGAACACAACCGAATGGATGGCCCCAAGCCGCGCACAGGCCAGCATCGCCTCGAGCGCTTCGGGCACCATGGGCATGTAGATGATGACGCGGTCGCCTTTCTCGATCCCCTTGGCCCGCAACGCCCCGGCGAGCGAGGCCACACGGGTCTGAAGGTCACGGTAGCTGATGGTGTGCTTGGTCTGGGTGACCGGGCTGTCATAGATGATGGCCGCGCGATCGCCATGTCCCGCCTCCACATGCCGGTCGACCGCGTTCCAGCAGGTGTTGGTCTGGCCGTCCACGAACCACTCATATAGCGGCGCGTTGTCATCGAAGAGCGCTTTTGTGGGCGGGGTGGTCCAGTCGATGTCATCGGCTGCCTGCATCCAAAACCCTTCGGGGTCGGCTTTCCAGGCCTCGTAGACCGCGTTGTAGCCCATGGCGTCTCTCCTCCTCGTCCCGTGTTTGGTGTTACGGGACACAGGAGGCCGGGTGCAAGATGCCCGGGCTGTGGTATGGGGTCACTGTTTGCGCAAGCGGACAGGGCCGCTTGCGGGAAACGCAGGTGCGCGCGACCGTCCTCAGTCGAAGATATCGAGGATGCTGTCGAACATGCTTTCGCGCTTGCGGCGCCGTGGCCGGCCTTGCTGCAGGCGCTGGGGATCTTCGTGATAGTGCACGTCCCCATAGGCGTCTTCGGCCGAGACACCGCCATCGACCAGGGCCTCTTCGCGAATGGCCATGATGATCTTTTCAAGCTCGCCGCGATCCAGCCAGATCCCGCCTGAGGTGGTGCAGATATCCATCTTCACCCCATAACGCTCAACCTCGCGCATGGGGGAGCCGTCGATGGGAGACGTCATAAGCGGCATTGCGGTGCTCCTTGTGTTGCTGGCGGCGTGGGTCGCCGCCCGTGGTCCGCCCAGCACCTATGGTGTGCGCCCCCGATTACAAGTGGACCTAGCCGTAATGCGCCACCGGCGTTCCGGCGAGGGCCGACATGTTCAAAAGCCCCCGCGCGGTGATCGAAGGCGTCACGATATGCGCGCGGTTGCCCATACCCATCAGGATTGGCCCCACCTCCAGCCCGCCGGCCTTCATCTTGAGGATATTGCGCACCCCCGACGCCGCGTCGGAATTGGCAAAGATCAGGACGTTGGCCGCGCCCGTCAGCCGCGATCCGGGAAAGATACGCTCGCGCAGGGCCTCATCCAGCGCGGTGTCGGCGTGCATTTCCCCCTCATACTCAAAGTCCCGGCGCTTGGCGTCGAGCAGCGCCCCTGCGGCCCGCATACGCCGGCCCGTTTCACAGTCGAGATTGCCGAATTGCGAATGCGAACAGAGCGCGATCTTGGGTGCGAGGCCAAAGCGGCGCACATGGCGCGCGGCGGCGCAGACGGTGTCGGCGATCTGTTCGGGGGTTGGTTCGGAATGGACCTGCGTGTCGGCGATGAACAACGGCCCGTCGGGCATGATCATCAACGACAACGCCCCCACCGGCTTAAGCGTACCGGTCTGCAGCACCTGCGTGACATAGTTCAGGTGCCACAGGTACTGACCAAACGTGCCGCAGATCAGGCTATCTGCCTCGCGCCGCTGGACCATGATCGCGCCGATGGCCGTGGTGTTTGTGCGCATGATCGCCTTGGCCAGATCGGGCGTGACGCCGCGCCTTGCCATGGTTTCGGCATAGGCCGTCCAGTAGTCGCGGTAGCGCGGGTCGTTCTCAGGGTTCACCAGATCGAAATCGCGGCCCGGCCGGATCGGCAGGCCTAGGCGTTCGGCCCGCGACTCGATGACTTCGGGCCGCCCGATCAGGATCGGCTTGTCGGTGGTTTCCTCGATCATCGCATTGGCGGCGCGCAGCACGCGGTCATCCTCGCCTTCGGCAAAGACGATGCGGCGGGAGGCGGTGGCCGCGGCCTCAAACACCGGGCGCATGATCAGCGCAGACCGGAAGACCGAGCCGTCGAGAGACTGTTTGTAGGCGGCGATGTCTTCGATCGGGCGGGTGGCCACGCCGGTGTCCATTGCAGCCTCGGCCACGGCACTGGCGACGACGCCCATCAGACGGGGATCAAAGGGTTTCGGAATCAGATAGTCGGGGCCGAAGGTCATCTGCTCGCCTGAATAGGCTGCCGCGGCCTCGGCACTGGTGGTGGCGCGGGCAAGGGCAGCGATCCCGTCGATGCAGGCCAGTTCCATGGCGTCGTTGATCTCGGTCGCGCCGACATCCAGCGCGCCGCGGAAGATGAAGGGGAAGCACAGGACGTTATTGACCTGATTGGGAAAATCCGAGCGGCCCGTTGCGATGATCGCCTCAGGCGCGACCTTGCGCACCTCGTCGGGCATGATCTCGGGCGTGGGGTTGGCGAGCGCGAAGACGATGGGGCGCTCGGCCATTTTCTCGACCATCTGCGGTTTCAGCACGCCGGGGCCGGAGAGGCCAAGGAACAGGTCGGCCCCGTCGATGACGTCATCGAGGCTGCGGGGGCCGCCGGGTTGCGCATATTCGGCCTTTTGCGGCGTCATCTCTTCGCTGCGGCCTTCGTGGACGAGACCCGCGAGGTCGCAGAGATAAACGTTTTCGCGCCGGACGCCGAGCTTCAGAAGCATGTTGAGACAAGCGATCCCGGCCGCCCCGCCGCCGGTGGAAACTATCTTGATATCCTTAAACTCTTTCCGCGCCACCCGCAGCGCGTTCGTTGCCGCCGCACAGACCACGATCGCTGTGCCATGCTGGTCGTCGTGGAAGACGGGGATGTTCATCTTGGCGCGACAGCGTTCCTCGACGATGAAGCAATCTGGCGCCTTGATGTCTTCGAGGTTGATGGCACCAAAAGTAGGTTCCATCGCGCAGATGATATCGGCGAGCTTCTCTGGATCGGACTCGTTCAGTTCAATGTCGAAGCAGTCGATATTTGCGAATTTCTTGAAGAGGACGGCCTTGCCCTCCATCACTGGTTTGGACGCGAGCGCACCAATATTGCCGAGGCCCAGAACCGCGCTGCCATTGGTAACGACCGCCACAAGGTTGCCGCGTGTGGTGTAGAGGCTGGCCGATGCGGGATCGGCGTGGATTTCCTTTGACGCTTCGGCCACCCCGGGGCTGTAGGCGCGGGCCAGGTCGCGCCCGTTGGCCAGCGGCTTGGTCGCCTGGATTTCCAATTTGCCGGGCTTGGGGCGTGAATGATAGTCCAGCGCAGCCTGGCGCAGGGCTTCGGAACGGGCATCTGTCACGGGTCGGACCTTTGTCTCGGAAAAAGTGGTTTAGTGTTAAACTAGTTTTCCGACGGCGGGAAGGGCATTGCCCGCGTGAGGGGGCTCTGCCCCCGGCCCTGTGGGCCTCCCCCGGGATATCTTTGGACCAAAGAGGGGTTAGCGGACGCCGATTTCTGCGAGAGCCGCGAGGAGTTTCGGTGGTACGCTGTCGTCCAGGGCGCGGCCTTCAGGCAGGTCGCGGGGCGCGTCGGCGACAGACAGGTAGCGCCAGCCCTGGAAGGGGCGCTTGGGCATGGCCTCGGTCCGGTGAACCTCGGGGTTCAGCACGATGCCGCAGCGGGTGATGCCATCGGGGCCCATCACCTCGTCGAGGCGCAGGATGTGCTGGCGGGCCAGGACGACGCCCTTGAAGACCCAGTAGATCGAGCCGCCGTTCAAAAGTGCGTCGGATTTCTTGGGCCACATACGGGTGACGTGCCTTGGCAAGCCGTCGGGGCCCTTGGCGCGCGGGTTCTTTTGCCAGGTGATCAGGTCCTCGACCTTTTCGGCGCCGACGCAGAGTTTTATCAGATTGATGCTTTCGGTCACGACTCACCCCTTGGCTCCGCTACAGGATATTGTCGATGGCGGCGGCTTCAAGGCCACAGGTTGTGGATAACTCGGGGAATGGCGTTGACCGGTTCGTAGCGCGCGCTTAACTTGGCGCTCTGCGCCAAACCCGAAGGACGTGCCTGATGACCCGCTTCGCCGCCCCCATCGCCGAGCAAATCTGGGATATGAAATACCGCCTTAAAGAGGCGGACGGCACGCCGTTGGATCATACGGTCGAGGATACGTGGCGGCGCATTGCCCGTGCACTGGCAGAGGTGGAAAAAAAACCGGCTGAGTGGGAAGACCGGTTCTATGCCGCGCTGGAGGATTTCCGCTATCTGCCCGCAGGCCGGATCACGGCGGGTGCGGGTACGGCACGGTCGGTGACATTGTTCAACTGTTTCGTCATGGGCACGATCCCCGACAGCATGGCGGGCATCTTCGACATGCTGAAAGAGGCTGCGCTGACGATGCAGCAGGGCGGCGGGATCGGGTATGATTTCTCGACCATCCGGCCCAAGGGCGCGGATGTTAAGGGCGTGGCGGCGGATGCCAGCGGACCGCTCAGCTTCATGGATGTGTGGGACGCGATGTGCCGCACGATCATGAGCGCGGGCAGCCGCCGGGGCGCGATGATGGCGACGCTGCGTTGCGACCACCCCGATATCGAGGATTTCATCTCGGCCAAGGCGGATGCCGCGCGGCTCAGGAATTTCAACGTCAGCGTGCTGGTGACGGATGCGTTCATGGAGGCGGTGAAGGCGGGTGGCCCCTGGGATCTGGTCTTCGAGGGCAAGGTGTACCGCACGGTCGAGGCGCGCGATCTGTGGAACCGGATCATGCGGGCGACCTATGATTATGCCGAGCCGGGGGTGATCTTCATCGACCGGATCAACGCGATGAACAACCTCGCCTATTGCGAGACGATTGCGGCGACGAACCCCTGTGGCGAGCAGCCTTTGCCGCCCTATGGCGCCTGTCTGCTTGGATCGGTGAACCTGGCGCGGCTGGTGGCGGAACCGTTCTCCGATGGCGCGGCGCTCGATGAAGACGCGCTGGATGATCTGGTCGCGACGGCGGTGCGGATGATGGACAACGTGGTGGATGCCTCGCGCTTTCCGTTGCCAGAGCAGGCTGAGGAGGCCGCGAACAAGCGGCGGATCGGGCTGGGCGTGACGGGTCTGGCCGATGCGCTCTTGATGGTCGGCCTGCGCTACGGCTCGGAAGAGGCCGCAGAGCAAACCGAGCGCTGGCTGCACCAGATCGCGCGGGCGGTCTATCTGGCGAGTGTGGAGTTGGCGAAAGAGAAGGGGGCGTTTCCGCTGTTCGATGCGGAGAAGTTCCTCGCCTCCGGTGCCCTGCAACATATGGACGACGATGTGCGGGAGGCTATTCGCGACCATGGGATCCGCAACGCGCTCCTCACCTCGATTGCGCCCACTGGGACGATCAGCCTCTATGCGGGCAACGTGTCCTCGGGGATCGAGCCGGTCTTTGCCTATGCGTATACCCGCAAGGTCCTGCAAAAGGATGGCTCGCGCACCGAAGAAGAGGTGGTGGATTACGCCGTCGCCAAGTGGCGGGAACTCCATGGCGATGCCGACCTGCCCGACTATTTCGTCAACGCCCAGACGCTGAGCCCGATGGAGCACGTGCGCATGCAGGCGGCGGCGCAGAAATGGGTCGACAGCTCGATCTCGAAGACGATCAATTGCCCCGAGGATATCAGCTTCGACGCCTTCAAGGATGTCTACATGGAGGCGTGGGATACCGGGTGCAAAGGCTGCACCACCTATCGCCCCAATGCGGTGACGGGCAGCGTGCTGAGCGTCGCGGCGGAGGAGAAAGCGCCCGAACCCGCGCCGCGGCCCAACACCATCGCCGGCCGGATCGAGGCGGCAGCCGCGCTCGTGGGCATCGACGACATCCCTACCCTGGCGGAGCGTGCGGGCGTAGAGCCTGATCGCATCGCCTCCTGGGATGACGGCAAGAAACCGACCAACCGCGATGCCCGCGCCGTGGCAGAGGCGCTGGGCGTCACCTCGCGCTGGCTCTTGTTCGGCGAAGGCGATGGCCCGGATCTGGCCCCGGTGCCCGAGGTCGTGACACACAGCGCGACCGAACCCGCGACGCCCCATGGCGATGTCGTCTACATCGCCGAGCCGCTCGACCGCCCGCAATCGCTGGAGGGGGCGACCTACAAGCTTAAATGGCCTGACAGTAATCACGCGATCTACATCACCATCAACGATTTGGTGGTGGCGGGGCATCGGCGGCCTTTTGAGGTCTTCATCAACTCCAAGAACATGGAGCATTTCGCCTGGACGGTGGCGCTGACCCGGATGATCTCGGCGGTGTTCCGGCGGGGCGGGGATGTGTCGTTTGTGGTGGAAGAGTTGAAGGCGGTGTTCGACCCCCGCGGCGGCGCGTGGATGGAAGGCAAATACGTCCCCTCAATCCTCGCGGCCATTGGCGGAGTGATCGAACGTCACCTGATTGCGATCGGCTTTATCGGGGGCGAGGGGATGGGGTTGAAATCCGACCCGCAAGCCGAGGTCGTCAATTTCGACGGCGCACGGGGTGCGGCCTGCCCGGCCTGCGGCGCGTTTGAGATGCGCATGAGCGAAGGCTGCATGACCTGCGGCAGTTGCGGGTATTCGAAGTGTGGGTAGGGATGAGTGGGCACGTGTTCGTCGCGGGCGTCGGACGAAGCTGAGCTATAAAAACATTCAGTTAAGGGATTTAATGACCTCAATGGAAGGCATCACGCACAACCTGCTACACAAGCCTAAACCGCGTTGAATGAGCGGCTCTGAAGCCTTTGAGGGGACACTCATAAGCATCTCTTTGCAGGACTGTTCTAGACGTGGGGCTCATAACACCCCTTATTTGGACGGATGGCTGTCAGCGCGGGCAAAGCTGAATCAACTCCGGTTCAAAGCCAGATTTCCGAGAATAGATACAGTATCGCTAGTGCTCAGGATTGGCGGGACATTCGGTGACTTTGGAGGGGGCTATGGCGTCGAAAAACGGCGGTTTGTATCACGATCTCGATACGTCACCTGCGATTTCGTGTTTCAGGCGAAAGCTGCCTCAGAAGATGTGTTCTTTTTCTCACGACAACGCGCGTTTGCCGACGTTAAGGGAGCCTTCGAACACTTGGCCGAGCATCACACCCTTCAGTCAAACCCCTTAGGGTGCGAGCTTTTAATGGCTACGGTTGGGTCTGCAATCGCCAACTAAAGGCCAGCCATTAAGTTAAGGCTCGGCCTTCGCTAGCTTGCCTCCCCAAGCTCGTTCGCAGAACTGCTGCCGATCACCCGCTCCACCTCCCATCCGTGCCACGGACCCATCGTCCTAAACCCACCCGAAAAAATCCTACTTCAGGGATTCCCACATACCAACGGTGGTGCTAAGAACCTTAGCAACAACAAGAAACAGGCAGACAGGCAATGGTGGCGGGCAAGACGGGCACGTTTGTCATCTCATGGTCTCAGACGGAATTGGACGGGTTGCGCGGGGCGCCAGCCTCGGCGTTGGAGGTCGGTGCGTCCTGGCGGTGGAGCGGTCGGGCGGTACGCATCGATGGGCCAGACGACGTGATCACGCTGGGCGGCGCACTGGGCGCGGCCGAGATGCGCCAGCGTGCAGCGCGCGCCGCACGGCGGATGCTGGGCGCAAGCCTGCCCCCCATGCGCCCGCAGGCCGGGACGGGGTTCAACGAAAGCGCATTCGGCAAAAGCTTCGTGGTCACCGATGGGCGCACATCCTACACCGTCACCCTGGTCGAGGTGCCCGAGGCTGCGCGGCCGCTTTTGATGTTCGTGGGAACACCGCCGCCCGCCGATACCGAGCTTTGGATCGCCGAAGGCGTTGAGGGGCACCCCCATCTCAATCGCATCAGCGATGGGCCAACTGGCGTTATCTGCTTTGCAGCGGGCACCGTGCTGCGCACGCCCCAGGGCGACCGGCTGGTCGAAGACCTGGCCGAGGGCGATGCCATCGACACCAAGGATGGCGGCGCACAAGACATCGCCTGGATCGGTCACCGCCGGATGACGGGCGCGCGGCTTCACGCGATGCCAGAGCTGCGCCCGATCCGCATTCGCTCCGGCGCACTGGGCAACGATGATCCCCGCGGTGATCTGATCGTGTCGCCGCGCCACCGAGTGCTCGTCGCCGGTCCGGTCGCACAGGCCCTGTTCAACACCGATGAGGTGCTGGTCGCGGCGGAAGATCTGGTGAACGACCGCAGCGTGATCCGCGACCACGGCCTGCGCGAAGTCACATACATCCACCTGCTTTTGCCGCGCCACCATGTGGTCTGGGCCAACGGTGTCGAGACCGAAAGCTTCCACCCCGCCAGCACTGATCTGGCGACTGTGGCAAATGATCAGCGCAGCCGCCTGGCCGAGATCATCCCGGGCATCGAGGCGGATCCGCAATGCTATGGGGCCACCGCGCGGCGTGAGCTGAGCAAATCAGAGGCGGCGATCCTCACCCACGAAGCGCGTATTGTGATGTGATCCCTGGGGCTCTGCCCCGCCACCCTGACGGGCGGCCCCCCGGGATACTGACAAAAGCGAAGAAGCAGGCCCGAGCCTTCTTCGCTTTTCAAATATCCTCGGGGGGCCGCCCGGCAACGGGCGGTGGGGGCAGACAGCCCCCGTTGACTCCCTCAAATCCCCCGGTATAAGCGCCGCTTCATTGGTGTTGGTGGCCCCCGCAAGGGGATGCCTGTCGCTCAGCCGAGAGAGGACAACGCCCTTCATAGCCGCACAGCGTGGCAACCAAGAAGGAGATCAGCCGTGACCAAACGCACGTCTGCCAAGTACAAACTGGACCGCCGGATGGGCGAAAACATCTGGGGCCGCCCGAAATCCCCCGTGAACCGCCGCGAATACGGCCCTGGCCAGCACGGCCAGCGCCGCAAGGGCAAGATGTCGGACTTCGGCACCCAGCTCCGCGCCAAGCAAAAGCTCAAGGGCTATTACGGTGACCTCACTGAGAAGCAGTTCCGCCGCATCTTCGCCGAGGCTGAGCGGGTGAAGGGCGATACCGGTGAGAACCTCATCGGCCTTCTGGAACGCCGGCTCGACGCCGTGGTCTATCGCGCGAAGTTCGTGGCCACCATGTTCGCCGCGCGCCAGTTCGTGAACCACGGCCATGTCAAGGTGAACGGCAAGAAGGTGAACATCCCCAGCTACCGTGTCAAAGAGAGTGATGTGATTGAGGTGCGCGACCGCTCCAAGCAGCTGGCCGTCGTGCTCGAAGCCGTGCAACTGCCCGAACGTGACGTGCCCGATTATATCGAGGCCGACCATTCCAAGATGACCGCCACCTTCACCCGGACACCCGCCTTGGGCGATGTGCCGTATCCGGTGATGATGGAGCCGAACCTCGTCATCGAATACTACGCGCAGAACTAACCTTCGCGACATCGACGACCAAGGGGCCGCTCCGGGAACACCGAAGCGGCCTTTTTCATGCGCGTCTTCCTGGCACTGGCCTCAGGCGACACGCACCGATAAAACCGCCCGAGACGATGAGGCAGGACATGACCAACCAGATCACACCGCAGCCCGGGATCATGGAGATCGCGCTCTATCATGGCGGGGCAAGCCAGATTGCCGGGCGGACGGAGGTGCTGAAGCTCAGTTCGAACGAAAACCCGCTGGGTCCACCGGCCTCAGCGCAGGACGCGATTGTGGCGGCGGCAAAGGCAACGCATCTCTACCCCTCCACCGATCATGCGGACCTGCGCGCGGCCATTGGGCAGGTGCACGGGCTGGATCCCGATCGGATCATCTGCGGCGTCGGCTCGGACGAGGTGTTGCAGTTTGCCACGCAGGCCTTCGCCGGTCCGGGGGATGAGATCATTCACACCGAACACGGGTTTTCGCTCTATCCCGTGTTGATCAACATGGCCGGGGCCACCGCCGTCACCGTGGCCGAGCGTGAGCGGGTCGTGGATGTGGATGCGCTGTTGGCCGCGATCACCGACAGGACGCGGGTCATGCTGGTGACGAACCCGGGCAATCCCACGGGAACGATGCTGCCGCCGGGCGAGGTGGAGCGATTGGTGGCCAACGTTCCCGAAGGCGTGCTGATTGTGCTGGACGGGGCCTATACGGAATATACCGATGGCTATGATGGCGGCGTGGCACTGGCCGCCGACCGGCCCAACGTCCTGATGACGCGGACCTTTTCCAAGATCTACGGGCTGGGCGGTTTGCGGATCGGCTGGGGGTACGGCCCGCGCCGGCTGATTGAGGTGATGACGCGGATCCGCCAGCCCTTCAACCTGTCGACTGTCCAGATCAATGCGGCCATCGCTGCCGTCCAAGATCGTGATTGGGTGGCGCGCTGCACCACGTTGAACGCCGAACAGCGGGCGCGCTTGATCGGGGCATTGGGGCAGCTAGGCATCGCCTGCGACGCGAGCCAGACGAATTTTGTGCTGGCCCGCTTCGCGGATGAGGCCGAGGCCGACGCGGCCCATGCCGCGCTGGTGGCCGACGGTATTCTGGTGCGGCAGGTCAAGGGCTATGGCTTTCCCGAGGGTCTGCGGATCACAGTGGGGGATGCCGATCAGACGGGTCGCGTGATCTCGACCCTGACGAATTGGCGCGAGGCGGCGGCATGAGCGTGATCTACAACCGCGTGGCCTTGATCGGCCTGGGGCTCATCGCCTCGTCCATGGCGCATGCGATGCGGCGCGATGGGCTGGCCGGTGAGATCGTGGGCACGGCGCGATCGGCCGAGACGCGCGGCATCGCCAAAGAAATCGGCTTGTGCGACCGCGTCGTTGCGACGGCGGCCGAGGCTGTGGCGGGGGCCGATCTGGTGGTGCTGGCCACGCCCATCGGCGTGATGGGCCGCGTCGCCCAAGAGATCGCGCCGCATCTGGCCCCCGGCGCCACCGTCACGGACGTCGGGTCGGTCAAGCGCGCGGTGATCGAAGCGGTGGGGCCGCACATCCCCGAAGGCGTGCATTTTATCCCGGGCCACCCCCTGGCCGGGACCGAGCATTCCGGCCCGCGGTCGGGCTTTGCGGAGCTTTTTGACGGCAAGTGGTTCCTCATCCTGCCGTCAAAGGGTGAGGACCCAGATGCCGTTGATCGGCTGAGGCGCCTTTGGGAAGGGATGGGTTCTTTTGTTGATGTGATGGACGTGGACCGGCACGACTTGGTCCTGGCCGTGACCAGCCATGCCCCGCATCTGATCGCCTATACCATGGTCGGTGTGGCCGATGATCTGCGGCGGGTGACGGATCAGGAGGTGATCAAGTACTCCGCGGCAGGCTTTCGCGATTTCACCCGCATCGCGGCGAGTGATCCGATAATGTGGCGCGACGTGTTTCTGACCAATAAGGACGCAACGCTGGAAATCCTGGGCCGGTTCACAGAAGAGCTCTTTGCCCTGCAACGGGCGATCCGGCAGGGCGACGGGGATCACCTGCACGACTATTTCACCCGAACCCGCGCGATCCGGCGGGGGATTGTCGAAGCGGGGCAGGATACCGATGCGCCCGACTTTGGCCGGGTGGGCAAGCGATGATGCGGTCTGTCGCCATCGCTGGCGCATTGGCGTTGGTGGTGTTGTCGGGCTGCGGGCGCGGCGATGGCGATGATCGCGGGGGCTTGTGCGGTGTGCCAGGGCTGGTGGGTGAACGGGTGCCCGACGTCACCAGCGCAAACCCCGCTTGCGGGATCGATGACCCGGTGCAGGTCACGCAGGTGCGGGGGATCACGCTGAGCCAACCCGCTTTGATGACATGCGAGACGGCGCAGGCCCTTGATCGCTGGACGGTGCAAGGCGCCCAAAGCGCCGTCGGCAATCGCGGCGGCGGGATCGCGCGGTACGAGGTTGCGGCGCATTACGCCTGCCGCACGCGCAACAGCCGCCCCGGCGCACGGATCAGCGAGCATGCCAAGGGGAACGCCATTGATATCTCGGGCGTGACGCTGGCCGATGGCACACGGATTACTGTGAGTGAGGGGTGGAACGGTACGCGGCGGGACAGGCGGGCGCTCCGACGGATGCATCAGGCGGCGTGCGGCCCGTTCGGCACCGTGTTGGGGCCGGAGTCGGACCGCTTTCACCAGAACCATTTCCATTTCGACGTGGCCCGGCATCGCGGTGGGCCATACTGTCGCTAGCGGATTTTTAGGTTGGGTGCGGGGCCCATTGGGATCGGGCCAAAGCTGACCAGGCCGTTGCCTAGCCGAAGCGGGGCGTCGATGGTGTTGGGATTGCCGGACATGCCAGCCAGAAACTCCAGCGCGCCTTCAAGCGCGGGGGCGAGTGTTTCGGGGACCAGTCCCGCGTTCTGAATCACCGCGAAGATCTCGCGCCAATTTGTGGCGCGGACGGTAATCTCGCCGGTGGGGACGCCGCTGTCATCCACGGTCAACTGACCGGTCGCCTCAAGTTCCGCATCGCCCCAGATCGCCCGGACCCGCGACAGGTCGATATCGCGGATTTGCGGGCGGCGGTCTTCCACGGCGCGGCGATCCCAGGGGCGATCAAAGCCCACATCCGCCGACACCAGCACCTCGGCGATGGTCTCGGGCAGGATCCCCGCGGGGTCCAGCCGCGCACGGATCGGTTGAGCGGGGCGCACATCGGTGGCCGAGAAGTTGATCCGCTGCCGTGTTTCGTCATCGGCGATGCGTTCGGTGCGCAAAAGCCCATCGGTCAGGGCTGCGTCCCACCCGGCGGTTGAGCGCAGGTCGATCCCGGCAAGCGTGATATCGGCCCGGCGCAGGCGCAGCGATGGCCCCGGGTCGACGGCGGTCGAGGCGCGGATCGTGGCCGAGCGGACCGAGATACGCTGATCCGGTGAGGCGACGGTGAAGGCGGGTGGCACCACCACCTCGATATCGGTGGGATCATGGGCCACTGCCTGGAACGCGATCTGGGGCAGGCGCCAGGCCAGCCCGGTGGCAGGGTCGGCCAGGTCGAGATTTGTGGCCACCGTCTCAAACCGCGTGGGATAGCCTGTCGTGTCGATGCGCGTGGCCTCGGCCACCCAACCTTCGGCGCGGCGCGCCTCTAGCCAGGTCGCGAACCCGCGTTCCAGCACATAGGCCCAGCCCAGCCAAGCACCGGACAAAGCAATGCCCAGCAAAACCACGATACCCACGAGTTTTCGCATGGCGCCCCTTTTCCATCTCGCCGCGGTGATGTTTACAGACGCGCGCAACCAAGGACCAGAGCATGCCAGATACGCCTTTGTGGATCTTCGGCTATGGATCGCTGATGTGGGACCCGGGCTTTCCCTTTGACGAACGCCGCATCGCCCGACTGCGGGACTATGCGCGCAGCTTCTGCATGCGTTCGATCCACCATCGCGGAACCGTCGAAGATCCGGGGTTGGTGCTTGCACTCGACCCCCATCCGGGCGCGGCGTGCGAGGGGCTGGCCCTGCGGGTAACGCCGGGGGCCGAGGCGCAGACCATGGCGTATCTGCGGGAACGCGAGCTGATCTCGTCCGCGTATCTGGAAGCCGAGGTGGAGGTTCGGCTGGAAGACGGGCGCAAGGTGCCTGCGGTGACGTATGTCGTCGATACCGATCACGTCCAGTATTGCGGTGGGCTGGACCTCGAGACCCAGGCCGGGATCATCGCCCACGCCGTAGGTGGGCGGGGGCCCAATACCGAGTATCTCTATAACACCGCCGCCCATCTCGACGCGCTTGGGATCGCGGATGAGGAACTCAGTTGGCTGTCGCGGCGTGTGCGCGCAATCACGGCAAAGGACTGATTTGATTTCCGTGTTGGCAGCGCGGCCTGCACCCCCTATCGTAAGTCCAACAAAAACAAGCGTCAGGACTTCCCCGTAATGAACCGACGGGACCGACTGGACCGCGAGGCCGAGCCGCAATTTGCCCAACCGATCCGTCAGATCGTTCTGATGGTTCTTGTGCTGATTCTCGTGGGGGCGGGGGCATATGTGGCCTACCCCCGCGTCGCACCGGTGTTTCTGGCCAACCCATACCTCAACGGCTTCATCGGCTTTGTCTTTGTCATCGGGGTCTTTGCCTGTTTCTGGCAGGTGTTCCAGCTGATCAGTTCGGTGATCTGGATCGAGGGCTTTGCGGCGGAGCGACCAGGGCATCAGTTCACCCGCGCGCCGCGATTGCTGGCCTCACTGGCGGCGCTGTTGCGCAGCCGGGGTGCCCGGATGCAGATCGGCTCCACCTCGGCGCGGTCGATCCTCGACTCCGTGGCCACCCGGATCGACGAGGCGCGCGATATCACGCGCTACATCGTGAACCTACTGATTTTTCTGGGCCTTCTGGGCACATTTTACGGATTGGCCACCACGGTTCCTGCGGTGGTCGACACGATCCGAAGCCTCGCGCCGTCAGACGATGAAGGCGGGGTCGAGGTGTTTTCCCGCCTGATGACGGGCCTTGAGGCGCAGCTGGGCGGGATGGGCGTGGCCTTTGCATCCTCCCTTCTGGGGCTGGCGGGGTCGCTGGTTGTCGGTCTGCTGGAGCTCTTTGCCAGCCACGGCCAGAACCGGTTCTACCGTGAGTTGGAGGACTGGCTGTCGACCATCACGCGCGTGGGCTTTGCGGCGGGCGAAAGTGACGGCGAGTTTGCTGGCGATGCGGGTATGGCGACCGCCGCGATGGGCCAGATGGCACAACAGATGGAAGGGCTCAAAGCGCTTTATGAGAGCTCTGATGCCAGCCGTCATGCGATCGACGAACGCATCGGGGCGCTTGTGGCCTCGGTCGAGACGCTGACCCGCGGGGGTGAAGGCGGGCAGGACAAGGCGCTGGCCCGCATCGCGGCGGGGCAGGAGCGGATGATCCAGCTTCTGGAAGCGGGCGCGGGGCAGGGGACGGGTGTCACCTCCACCGCCGAACCCGATACGGAGGCGCGGATGCGCCTGCGGTCGATGGATGTGCAGCTGTTGCGGATCCTCGAGGAACTGACCGCAGGCCGGCAAGAGATGCTGGGCGACCTGCGCAGCGAGATCAATCAACTGACACGGGCGGTCGAGGCGCTGGGCCGCGGGCGGCAATAATGGCGCTCACTCGCAGATCGGTGCAACGCATGTCGGGCTCGATCTGGCCCGGCTTTGTCGATGCGATGACGGCGCTTCTGCTCGTCCTGATGTTTGTGCTCACGATCTTCATGATCCTGCAGTTCACGCTGCAGGAAACGATCACGGGGCAGGAAAGTGAGCTGGATGAGCTGGCGGGTGAGGTCACATCACTCGCGCGCGCTTTGGGGCTGGAACAGCAGCGGGTCGCCAATCTGGAAGATGAGACCGCCGAATTGAGCGCAAACCTGGCCACCGCGCGGGATCAGGCGGAAACGCAGGCGACGTTGATCGCGACGCTAACGAACCAGATCGAAAGCCAGGAAGCACAACTGGCCGAAAGCGCGGCGCAGATCACCTCGTTCGAGGCGCAGGTGGCGATGCTGTTGGCACAGCGCGAAACGGCGCTGAGCGAACGGGATGCGGCGCAGGCTACGGTGGCCGAGTTAGAAGACGCGCAGGCGCAGCTGATCAGCGAACAGGAGGCGCTGCAACTGGCGCTGGCGCAGGCCCGCGATGAGATTGACGTACAGGCTGAAGAGGCCCGGTTGGCCGCGGCACGGCGCGAGGCGCTGGAGGCCCTCGCCGCCGAGTTGCAGGCTGAGGCCGAGGCGACGGAACTTGCGTTGTCCGAGACGGAGGCCGCGCGATTGGTGGACGCAGCTGCGGCAGAGGCTCTGCGGGAGCGGTTGGCCAATGCGGATGCGGAACTGACGGCAATGACCTTGGCGTTGGAGGAAGAACGGCAGCGCGCGGAAGAAACGCTGACGCTTCTGGCCGCGGCGCGGGCCGCAGAGGAACAGGCCGCCGGGTTGGCTGAGCGCGAGCTGACCGCGGCGGAAGAGCAGGCGGCCTTGTTGGCGGTCGCAAATGAAGCACTGGCCGCGGAAGAAGCAAAATCTGCGGAGGGACAGCGGCGGATCGTCCTGCTGAACCAACAGATCGCAGAGTTGCGGACCCAGCTTGCCTCGTTGCAGGCCGTGATTGACGAAGGCAACACGCGGGACGCTGAGGCTCAGGTGCAGCTTGAGGCCCTGGGATCGCAGCTGAACACCGCGCTGGCCCGCGCCGCGGCGGAACAGCGGCGGCGGGCGGAACTGGAAGAGGCCGAACGGATCCGTCTGGCCGAAGAGGCAGAGCGTCTGGCGGCGGAGGCAGAAAACCTGGAGCAGTATCGGTCCGAGTTCTTTGGCGAATTGCGCGCGGTTCTGGGGGATGTGGGCGGGATCGAGATCGTGGGCGACCGGTTCCTGTTTTCCTCCGAAGTGCTGTTTGAAAGCGCGTCAGCTGACCTGGCCCCTGCGGGGCGGGATCAGATCACGAGCGTGTCCCAGATCCTACTGAGCGTTGCCGATGAAATCCCAGACGGGCTCGACTGGATCCTGCGGGTGGATGGGCACACCGACAACATCCCGCTGCAGCCGGGGGCGGAGTTTGCCGATAACTGGGAGTTGAGCCAAGCCCGCGCGCTGTCGGTGGTGCGGTACATGACGGATCAGCTGGGCTTTCCGCCGAACCGCCTGCTTGCGGCGGGGTTTGGCGAATACCGCCCGGTGAACCCTGCCGATACGCCCCAGGCGCGGGCCGAGAACCGGCGGATTGAGTTGAAGCTGACCGAGCGGTAAAACTCTTTGGTCCAGAAATATCCCGGGGTTTGGGGCAGGGCCCCAATGAATAACCCCCGCCAGTGGCGGGGGTTTTCTGTTCTTAATCCGCCGTCAAAAGCGGTGGCTTCTTCGACGACAACCGGCGCGCCTCTGGCGGCTCGATCCGCAAGTCGATCTCGCCGTTCTTGACGCCGACCTTGACCACACCGCCCTTGGCGAGCTTGCCAAAGAGCAGTTCCTCGGCCAGCGGCTTCTTGATGTGCTCCTGGATCACGCGGCCAAGGGGGCGTGCGCCCATCTTGTCATCATAGCCCTTTTCGCCCAGCCATTCAGCGGCAGGTTTGGTCAGTTCGATGGTCACGTTGCGATCCATCAGTTGGGCTTCCAACTGGAGCACAAACTTCTCCACTACGGCCAGGATGGTGTCTTTGCCCAAGGGCGCAAAGCTGATCACTGCGTCCAGACGATTGCGGAATTCCGGCGTGAAGGTCCGTTCGATCGCGGCGGTGTCTTCACCCTCGCGACGATCACGGCCAAAGCCGATGGCCTCTTTTGCCTGTTCTGCGGCACCTGCGTTCGAGGTCATGATCAGGATCACGTTGCGGAAATCCACTTGGCGACCGTTGTGGTCGGTGAGTTTCCCGTGGTCCATCACCTGCAACAGGATGTTGTAGACATCTGGGTGCGCCTTCTCGATCTCATCGAGCAGGAGCACACAATGCGGGTGCTGATCGACACCGTCGGTCAGCAGACCGCCCTGGTCAAAGCCCACATAGCCCGGAGGCGCGCCGATCAGGCGGCTGACGGCGTGTTTCTCCATGTATTCCGACATGTCGAAGCGCAGAAGCTCGACGCCCAAAGTATCGGACAGCTGCTTGGCCACTTCGGTTTTACCCACACCGGTGGGACCAGCGAAGAGGTAGTTGCCAATGGGCTTTTCAGGCTCACGCAGACCCGCACGGGCTAGTTTGATCGCCGATGACAGTGCTTCGATGGCGTTGTCCTGGCCGAAGACGACACGCTTCAGTGTGGCCTCGAGATCCTTCAGCACCTCGGCGTCGTCCTTAGAGACGTTCTTGGGCGGGATCCGCGCGATCTTGGCAACAACGGCCTCGATCTCTTTCGCGCCGATGGTTTTGCGGCGCTTGGATTCGGCCACCAGGTGCTGCGCGGCACCCGCCTCATCAATCACGTCGATGGCCTTGTCGGGCAGTTTGCGGTCGTTGATGTAGCGTGCCGATAGCTCCACCGCGGTTTTGATCGCGTCGGAGGTGTATTTGATGTCGTGGTGCGTCTCGAAATAGGGCTTGAGGCCCTTGAGGATCTTCACGCTGTCTTCCACCGTCGGTTCGCTCACGTCGATCTTCTGGAACCGGCGGCTGAGCGCGCGGTCTTTTTCGAAGTGCTGGCGGAACTCCTTATACGTCGTGGAGCCCATGCAGCGCAGCTTGCCGCCCTGAAGCGCGGGCTTGAGCAGGTTTGAGGCATCCATGGCCCCGCCCGAGGTGGCGCCTGCACCGATCACGGTGTGGATCTCGTCGATGAACAGCACGGCGTCGGGATGTTCTTCCAACTCGGACACGACGGCTTTCAGACGCTCTTCGAAATCCCCGCGATAGCGTGTGCCGGCAAGCAGTGCGCCCATGTCGAGCGAATATATCGTGGCGCCTGACAGAACCTCAGGCACCTCGTCACCCACGATCTTGCGGGCGAGGCCCTCGGCGATGGCGGTTTTGCCCACGCCGGGGTCCCCCACCAGAAGCGGGTTGTTCTTGCGACGGCGGCAGAGGACCTGGACACAGCGCTCAACCTCATGCTCGCGCCCGATCAGGGGATCGACATCGCCTTTACGCGCCTTGGCGTTCAGGTCGACGCAGTACTTCGCTAGCGCGCTTTCCTTGCCCTCTTCTTCCGGCTGGCTTTGCGCTTCTTCTTCAAAGTCCGATGCCCCCTGCACCGGCCGCGCCTCGCCGAAGCTTGGGTTTTTGGCCACGCCATGGGCGATGAAGTTCACCGCATCATACCGTGTCATTTCCTGTTCCTGCAGGAAGTAGGCCGCGTTCGACTCGCGCTCGGCGAAGATCGCGACCAGCACGTTGGCCCCGGTGACTTCGGTGCGCCCCGACGACTGCACGTGGATCGCCGCGCGTTGGATCACGCGCTGGAACGCCGCGGTGGGCACCGCTTCAGATCCTTCGACATCCGTTACCAATGTTGACAGATCGTCTTCGATAAACTCCAGCAAGGTTTTCTTGAGCGTTTCCAGATCCACCGAACAGGCCTGCATTACCTTGGCCGCGTCCGGTTCGTCGATCAGCGCCAGCAGCAGATGTTCAAGGGTTGCCAGTTCGTGGCGCCGCGCATTGGCAAGTGCCAAGGCAGCGTGGATGGCTTGCTCAAGCGTATTTGAAAATGAAGGCACGTGGTGTGCTCCTCTACTTGGGTCGGGAGGGTCCCAGAGCCCGCCTGACCGTGGCCTCTTGTCATTAAAGTTCGGTGATCTTTCCGAAGCTTCAAGAGTTTTTTGCGCAATTCCCATCACAATCTGTGCCGTGACGGAAAAGTCTCATAGATTTGGCGCAAAATTTAGCGTGTTCAGAACGCGTCTTTGCGCCGCCTGATTTCCCCAAACGCCTCGGCATCGGTAGTATTACCCATACCTATGGCGGCTTTGACGTGGGGCAACCGTGCCCGAAGGAAGGGGTTCGTCGCGAGTTCCAGGGATAGAGTTGACGGAACGGTTGCGACGCCGGCCTCGCGCGCCGCCGCAATCGAGCGGATGCGAGACATAAGGTCTGGATTGTCAGGTTCAATGGTGGCTGCGAATCTCGCGTTGGCAGCGGTGTATTCGTGGCCCGAACAGATTTTGGTCTCGGGCGGCAGCGCGGCGAGTTTTTCGAGCGAGGCCCACATCTGGTCAAACGTGCCTTCGAACACCCGGCCGCAGCCGCAGGCCATAAGGCTGTCGGCCGTGAACGCCGCAGCGGCATCGGGGACGTAGAACGCGATGTGACCGACGGTGTGCCCAGAGACGTCCATCACCTGCACGTCGTGACCCGCGAAGGTGTGGGTGTCGCCATCAGACAGCGCGACATCGAGGGCGGGCAGGCGGTGCGCGTCCGCTGCGGCCCCCAAGACGGTGCTGCCGAAAAGCTGCCTCAGGGTGTCGACCCCGTCGATATGGTCGCTGTGGTGATGGGTAATCCAGATCTCGTCGAGCCCCCAACCGCGATCGCCCAATTGGGATGCGATTGGGCCCGCCGCTGGCGCATCTATCAGCGCGGTTTGGCCCGCCTGTGGATCGTGCAACAGAAATGCATAGTTATCAGTGCGGCACGGTATGGTGACGATCTCAAGAGGCATGGATTTTCCCCGGGGCTGAGGTAAGGTGCGGTAACTCTCGCCGAACACTGGGCTGTCTGCAATGCACCTCGATGTGCTCGACCTGAGAAACTTCTATTACCGAACCGGTCTGGGCCGCGCAGCGCAGCGTGCCATTCGCGAACAGGTGCGCGGATGCTGGCACGATGTGCACGGGATGACGGTGATGGGCTTTGGATTCGCGATCCCCCTGTTGCGCCCGTTTCTGGGCGAGGCAGAGCGGGTCATCGCGCTGATGCCGGGGCAACAGGGGGTGATGCCTTGGCCTGCGGGGGCCCCCAACCTATCGGTCCTGTGTCATGAGATGCTGTGGCCCGTCGAAAGCGGGAGTGCGGATCGGTTGGTTCTGATGCACGGGCTTGAGACCAGCGAGGATCCGTTTGCTCTGCTAGAAGAATGCTACCGCGTGCTGGCACCGCAGGGGCGGGCGCTGTTTATCGTGCCGAACCGCGGGGGGCTTTGGGCCCGGCGCGATGAAACGCCCTTTGGGTTCGGGCGCCCGTATTCGCTGGTTCAGCTCGAAAATCAGCTGAAAAGCCATGATTTTGACCCGCAGCGGCATATGGCGGCGTTGTTTCAGCCCCCGTCGACCAAGCCGTTCTGGATGAAAACCGGCGCGATGTGGGAAAAGGTCGGGCGTAAGGTGTCGAACAGCATCGCGGGCGGGGTTTTGATGATCGAGGTGGTGAAGCAGGTCCCCGCGCCACCACGGCGCGGTTTGCCCGAAGCTGTGCGCAAGCCGTTGCGGGTTCTGGACGGGATCACGCAACCGGCGCCTAAACCGGTGTGATGCATAGGGAATCGAAGATTTATTGGAATTTGACCGATCACATGCGCCATGATGATGCACTTTGGGCAGCACATTCTTTAATCATCTGATTCAGAATGATTTTCCCAATGGCCTCTCGGCGGGTAAGGCGGTTGCGGGGTGCTAACGTGTCTGTTAAATCCACGCTGATTTCACGGCCCGCCGGTCTGGCGGGTCGCAACATGTCCCGCCCTGTGTATGTCCGCAAGGACAAGTGCTTGTCGGGAAGAAGACATCGAAAGGGTGGACGTGTCCGAACCAGCTTCGATCTCGACAGGCATCGCCGGGCGATATGCGACTGCCATTTTTGAACTGGCCCAAGAAGACAAGGCCCTTCCCGCACTGGAAAGCGATATCGACGCGTTGAGCGCGGCCATTGATAGCAGCGATGATTTCCGCGCGCTTATCAACTCGCCCGTCTACAGCCGCGAAGACCAATCCAGCGCAATCGCCGCAATCGCTGCAAAGATGGGGCTGAGCGGCGTTGTCGCCAACACGCTGGCCCTGATGGCCTCCAAGCGCCGCCTGTTTGTTCTGCCGCAACTGTTGTCAGAACTCAGCCGCCTGATCGCCGATCACAAGGGCGAGGTGACTGCCGAAGTGGTCGCCGCCGTGCCCCTGAGCGATGCGCAACAGGCCAAGCTGGCCGAGACGCTGAAAGCGCGCGTGGGCAAAGATGTGAAGATCAATATGGCCGTCGATGAAAGCCTCATCGGCGGTCTTGTCGTAAAAGTCGGCTCTCGGATGATCGATACCTCGATCCGGTCCAAGCTTGCCGCACTCCAGAACACCATGAAAGAGGTCGGATAATGGGAATCCAGGCAGCCGAAATTTCTGCGATCCTGAAGGAGCAGATCAAGAACTTTGGCCAGGAGGCCGAGGTCGCCGAAGTTGGCCGCGTTCTGTCAGTGGGCGATGGGATCGCACGTGTTTACGGGCTCGATAACGTGCAGGCCGGTGAGATGGTTGAATTTCCTGGCGGCATTCAGGGGATGGCCCTGAACCTGGAATCCGACAATGTGGGCGTTGTGATCTTCGGCACCGACCGGGATATTAAAGAAGGCGACACCGTCAAGCGCACGAATTCCATCGTGGACGTGCCCGCGGGTGAGGCTCTGCTCGGCCGCGTTGTTGATGGTCTGGGCAACCCGGTGGACGGCAAAGGCCCGATCAATGCGGGCGAACGCCGCGTGGCCGATGTGAAGGCGCCTGGGATCATCCCGCGCAAGTCGGTGCATGAGCCGATGGCAACGGGCCTGAAATCGGTGGACGCAATGATCCCGATTGGCCGGGGGCAGCGGGAACTGATCATTGGCGACCGTCAGACCGGTAAGACCGCTGTGGCTTTGGACACGATCCTGAACCAGAAGTCGTATAACGATGCGGCGGGCGATGATGAGAGCAAGAAGCTCTATTGCATCTATGTTGCCGTGGGCCAGAAACGCTCCACCGTCGCGCAGCTGGTGAAGAAGCTCGAAGAGTCGGGCGCGATCGAATACTCGGTCGTGGTTGCCGCGACCGCGTCGGAACCGGCGCCGATGCAGTTCCTGGCGCCTTACGCAGCGACCGCGATGGCCGAATACTTCCGTGACAACGGCAAGCACGCACTGATCATCTATGATGACCTGTCGAAGCAGGCCGTGGCCTATCGCCAGATGTCGCTGCTTCTCCGTCGTCCGCCGGGGCGTGAAGCCTATCCCGGTGACGTTTTCTACCTGCACTCGCGTCTGTTGGAGCGTTCGGCCAAGCTGAACGAGGATAATGGTGCGGGCTCGTTGACGGCGCTGCCGATCATTGAAACGCAGGGCGGCGATGTGTCGGCGTTTATTCCAACCAACGTGATTTCGATCACCGATGGTCAGATCTTCCTGGAGACCGAGCTGTTCTATCAGGGCATTCGGCCTGCGGTGAACACCGGTCTGTCGGTGAGCCGAGTGGGATCGTCGGCGCAGACGAAGGCGATGTCTTCGGTGGCCGGTCCGGTGAAGCTGTCGCTGGCCCAGTATCGCGAGATGGCGGCCTTTGCGCAGTTCGGGTCCGACCTTGATGCTTCGACCCAGCAGCTTCTGGCGCGTGGCGCGCGTCTGACCGAGTTGATGAAGCAGCCGCAGTATTCGCCGCTGACCAATGCGGAGATTGTTTGTGTGATCTTTGCAGGCACGAACGGTTATCTCGACAACGTCGATGTGGGAGATGTGGGCCGGTATGAGGCCTCGCTCTTGAGCCACCTGCGGAGCCGTCACCAGGACTTGCTGGACGATATCACCAACAATGACCGCAAGGTGAAAGACGACCTGGCGGACAAGATCAAGGCCGCGCTCGACGAATTCGCCGCTGGTTTTTCCTGATAGGGGCTGAGGGACACCTGGTATGCCAAGCCTCAAGGACCTGAAAAACCGGATCGAAAGCGTCAAGTCCACGCGAAAGATCACCAAGGCCATGCAGATGGTGGCTGCCGCGAAATTGCGGCGGGCACAGGATGCGGCCGAACAATCGCGCCCTTATACCGAGCGGTTCAATGCCGTGATGGGGCAACTCGCTGCCTCGGTCGGTGACAGCGAAAGCGCGCCCCGTCTGCTGGCGGGGACCGGTGACGACAAGGTGCATCTGCTGGTCGTGATGACCGCGGAACGTGGATTGTGCGGTGCCTTCAATTCGTCCATCGCGCGTCTGGCACGGGCGCGGGCGGAAGAGCTGTTGGCCCAGGGCAAGACGTTGAAGATCATCACGGTTGGCAAGAAGGGCCGGGAACAGCTGAAGCGGGATCTGAGCGATTACTTCGTGCATCACGTCGATCTGTCGGAAGTCAAGAAGATCGGCTACAGCAACGCCGCCGACATCGCGAAGGACCTACTCGATCGGTTCGATGAGGGCGAGTTCGATGTCGCCACGATCTTCTACAACCGCTTTGAATCGGTAATCAGTCAGATCCCAACCGCGCAGCAGGTGATCCCGGCAGAGTTCGAGGCGCCGGAAGACGGCGCTGAAGGCACGCTTTACGACTACGAGCCCAGCGAAGAGGGTATCCTGGCCGATCTGTTGCCGCGGGGGGTCGCGACGCAGGTCTTCGCTGCTTTGCTGGAGAACGCTGCCTCGGAGCAGGGCGCCCGGATGAGCGCCATGGACAACGCGACGCGCAACGCAGGCGAGATGATCGACCGGCTGACGATCCAGTACAACCGCTCGCGCCAGGCCGTGATCACGAACGAGCTTATCGAGATTATCTCGGGCGCGGAGGCGCTGTAGATGGCGGAACAACCCTCTGATCTGGCGGTGATGACGTTTGAGTTGCTCAAGCGCATTCAGTCGCAATTGGATCGGATTGAAGGGGATATTCGCGACTTGAAGACACGTATGTCGAGCGTCGAACAGACAATTGGTCAGCAACAGGTTCAACTCGGCCAAATCAACGGCCGGATGGACCGCTTTGACGACCGGCTCGCCCGAATAGAAACCCGTCTCGACCTGGTCGAGAACCCTAATCCAGCGGCCTGATTGGCCAAAAAAAGAAACCGGAGACCGCAATGGCAAACGCAAAAGGCAAAGTGACCCAGGTCATCGGCGCCGTTGTCGACGTTCAGTTCGACGACCACCTGCCCGAAATTCTGAACGCCCTGGAAACTGACAACAACGGCAAGCGTCTGGTGTTGGAAGTGGCCCAGCACCTGGGTGAAAACACTGTGCGGACGATCGCGATGGATGCGACCGAGGGTCTGGTACGTGGCCAGGAAGTGACCGATACCGATGGACCGATCGCGGTGCCGGTGGGCACGGCGACGCTGGGGCGTATTTTGAATGTCACCGGTGATCCCATCGACGAGAAAGGCCCCGTTGAGGCCGATGAGTTCCGCCCGATCCATGCGCCCGCACCCGACTTTGCGGATCAATCGACCGAGGCGGAGATCCTCGTCACCGGCATCAAGGTGATCGATTTGCTCGCGCCCTACTCCAAGGGCGGGAAGATTGGCCTTTTCGGGGGGGCCGGCGTTGGCAAGACGGTTCTGATCCAAGAGCTGATCAACAACATCGCCAAGGTGCACTCGGGCTTGTCCGTGTTTGCCGGCGTGGGCGAGCGGACGCGCGAAGGCAATGACCTTTACCACGAAATGATCGAGTCGGGCGTTCTGACGCCGGAAAACCTGCCGGACTCGAAGATCGCGCTCTGCTTTGGTCAGATGAACGAGCCGCCGGGGGCTCGGGCGCGGATCGCTTTGACCGGTCTCACACTGGCCGAACAGTTCCGCGATGCGACCGGGACGGACGTCTTGTTCTTTGTCGACAACATCTTCCGCTTCACGCAGGCCGGCTCGGAAATGTCCGCCCTTTTGGGCCGGATCCCCTCTGCCGTGGGGTATCAGCCGACACTTGCCACCGACATGGGCGCGATGCAGGAGCGGATCACCTCGACCAAGAACGGGTCGATCACATCGATCCAGGCAGTCTACGTCCCGGCCGACGACCTGACCGACCCCGCACCGGCCACGACCTTTGCGCACCTCGATGCGACGACCGTTCTCAACCGTGCGATCTCAGAACTGGGCATCTACCCCGCTGTTGACCCGCTCGACTCCACCTCGCGGCTGATGGACCCGCTGATCGTCGGTCAGGAGCATTATGAGGTCGCCCGCGACGTGCAGGGAATCCTTCAGCGCTACAAGTCACTTCAGGACATCATCGCCATTCTCGGAATGGACGAACTGTCGGAAGAGGACAAGCTCACCGTGGCGCGCGCTCGGAAGATCCAGCGCTTCCTGTCGCAGCCCTTCGATGTGGCCAAGGTGTTCACCGGTTCTGACGGGGTGCAGGTGCCGCTGGAAGATACGATTGCTTCGTTCAAGGCCGTGGTCGCCGGTGAGTACGACCACCTGCCCGAAGGTGCCTTCTACATGGTGGGTGGCATCGACGAAGTGATCGCCAAGGCCGAACGCATGGCGGCGGAAGCCGCTTAAAGGGGGGTCCATGGCCGATACGATGCAATTCGATCTGGTCTCGCCCGAGCGGCGGCTGGCCTCGCTTGAGGCCACCGCGGTGCGCATTCCGGGGTCCGAGGGTGACATGACGGTCATGGCCGATCATGCGCCGACGATCACGACGCTGCGGCCCGGGCTGCTGGTCGCTGAGACATCCGGCGGTGAGCAGGAGTTCATGGTCACCGGTGGCTTTGCCGAGATCAGCGCCGAGGGGACGACCGTTCTGGCGGAAGCTGCGGTGCCGAAGGACGAGGTGACGGCGGACTATCTGGGTGCACTGGTGTCTGAGGCGAAGGCCGCGCAGGAACGCGCAGCGCCCGACGCGGTGGACGCGGCGGCGAAGCTGGTGTCGGACCTGGAAGCCGTGGGTGCGGCGATCGGGGTTCGCGCCGCTTAAGCGACAGACAAGACGTGAAAAAAGCGCGCCGTGCTTGGCGCGCTTTTTTTGTTCCAGAGTTCCAAGCCTCAGGCGTTCATATACATGCCTTCGTAAATCGGCTCCAGCGTCGCGGGATCGAACAGGGACGACACGCTGGTGCCGTTCCAGATGTTCAAGATGGCTTGGGCAAACATCGGCGCGGTGGGCACGATCCGGATGTTGGAGGCCTGCTTGACGGCATCGGTCGGTTCAATCGAGTCGGTGATCACAAGGCTTTTCATTGCGGAGTTGGTGATCCTTTCCACCGCCGGGCCTGACAGCACGCCGTGGGTGATGTAGGAGTGCACCTCTTTCGCGCCGTTCTCGATCAGCACATCGGCAGCTTTGCAGAGCGTACCGGCGGTGTCGCAGATGTCATCGACAATGATGCAGGTCTGCCCTTTCACATCCCCGATCACGGTCATCTCGGCCACTTCCCCGGGCTTTTCCCGCCGCTTGTCCACGATGGCCAGCGCACAGCCGATCCGCTGGGCCAGTTCGCGGGCACGGGCCACGCCGCCCACGTCGGGCGACACCACGGTCACCTTCTTGGGGTTCTTGAATTGGTGCTGGATGTCGAGGGCGAAGACCGGTGAGGCATAGAGGTTGTCCACGGGGATATCGAAGAAGCCCTGGATCTGGGCGGCGTGCAGATCCATCGTCAGCACCCGCTCAATGCCTGCGCTGACCATCATGTTGGCCACCATCTTAGCGGTGATCGGCGTGCGCGCCTTGGTGCGTCGATCCTGGCGGGCATAGCCGAAATAAGGGATCACGGCGGTGATGCGGGCCGCCGATGACCGGCGCAGGGCGTCGGTCATGATGAGAAGTTCCATCAGGTTGTCATTGGCCGGGTTCGACGTCGACTGGATGATAAACATGTCCTCGCCGCGCACATTCTCGAACACCTCGACAAAGATCTCGGCATCGTTGAAGCGTTCGACCCGCGCCTCGACCAACCCTGTTCGGACCCCCCGGTGCATCGCCATCCGCCGCGCGACCGATTTCGCAAGTGTTTGATTTGAATTGCCTGCGATAAGCTTGGGATCGGGCTGGTGGGGCATCTGGCAGAATGTCCTCTGGCGCGTCTGACATGACGGATTCGTGACGTTGACACCGCTTAGCACGCGTCTAGGGTCGCGCAAACTCTACTTCCAGGGGAGGGGCGGCAAATGGCCCATATCGACTACTTCTTTGCAACGATTTCGCCCTTTACCTACCTGGCTGGAACCCGATTTGAGGCGATTGCGGCCAAACACGGGGCCACGGTCAGCTACAAGCCGCTGGATATCATGGCGTTGTTTGCCCGCACTGGTGGCGTGCCCCCGAAGGAGCGGCATCCCGCAAGGCAGGAATACCGCGCGCAGGAGCTTCGGCGGCAGGCCAAGAAAACCGGCCTGGCGTTCAACATCGCCCCGGCCCATTGGCCCACGAACCCCGCACCAGCGGCCTATGCCCTGATCGCGGCGCAGAAGGCGGGCGGGGGCGATTTGGGCCAGCTGATGCATGCTTTCGGGCGCAGCTGCTGGGCCGATGAGAAGAACATCGCGGAGGATGACGTGATCCGCACGTGCTTGAGCGAGGCGGGGTTTGATGCGGCGTTGGCCGATAGCGGCATGCTGGCCGGGGCTGAGGAATACGCCGCCAACCTGGAAGAAGCGGTATCGCGCGGGGCGTTCGGGGCGCCGTTCTACATAGTGGCCGATACGGATGAGCGGTTCTGGGGGCAGGACCGGCTCGACGATCTGGATGCGTATCTCGGCGGCGATCTCTAGTGCCACTGGCCGCGCGCGCGGGCTATCCGACATATTGGCAGGTGATTGGTGACGGGCCACGCCCAGCAATCGCGCTGCATTGCTCGTTGGCACATGGCGGGGCGCTGCATGGGCTGTTGGAGCCATTGTCGGATGTCCTGAGCACAACCGCTATTGATCAGCCCGGGCACGGGCGCAGCGGGGATTGGCCGGGTGGGCGTCCGTTCCAGGAGGCAATGGTCGAGATCCTGCACGACTTTGTGGCCGGGGCCGAGGGGCCGGTGGACCTTATCGGGCATTCGTTCGGTGGGACGTGCTGTCTGCGCGTTGCAGCAGAGGCAACCCAGCAGGTGCGCAGCCTGACACTGATCGAGCCGCCGTTTTATGCAGCCTTGAGGGCCGTAGGCGCTCCTGAGATGGCCCTGCAGGACCGGCTGGATGCGCCCTTTGCCGAGGCTTTGGCCCGGGGCGATTTCGAAGCAGCGGCACGCGGGTTTTTCCAGGCCTGGGGCAGCGGCTTGCCGTGGGAGACACTGCCGCCTGATCAGCAGAGGTATATGGTGGACCGGATTCCGCTCATCGAGGGGGCTGGGCACGCGTTGAACGCCGACTTGGGCGGGCTGCTAGAGCCCGGGCGGTTGGAGGCGGTGGATATCCCCGTGCTGCTCGTCCGCGGCACATTCTCTCCGCCATCGATCCCAGCGATTGAGCGGGTACTGGCAGAGCGACTGCCGCGCGCGGAGACAGCAGTGATCGAAGGGGCCGGGCATATGGTGCCGATCACGCATCCTGAGCGGGTGGCCGGGATTTTGCGCGGGTTTCTCAGCCGGACATGAGGGCCAGCAAGTGGTCCACATCGGCGTCGGTCGTGGCCCAGTTGCAGATGAGGCGGGTGGGGATCGGATCATCCTCCGCCCCGCCGTTAAGATCCTCTGGTGCCATGAAGTAGGACGCCCCGCCCGCCAACGCTTTGCGGTGGGTCGCACGGGGAAGAGAGACGAAGATCATATTGGCGTCGACAGGATGATGGATCACGGCGCCCGGCAGCGCGCGCAAGCCATCGGCGAGCCGCGCCATCATGGCATTGGCCGCAGCCGCCATGGTGCGCCACAGGTCATCGTCGAGATAGGCCACCATCTGCGCGGCGAGGTAGCGTTGTTTCGAGAAGAGATGCCCTGCGCGTTTGCGGCGGTAGATCAGACTTTCGGCATGGGCGGGGTCAAACACCACGATGGCCTCGACCCCCATCAGGCCGTTCTTTGTGCCCCCGAAGCTGACGGCATCGATCCCGGCCTTCCACGTCATCTCCGCCGCCGTGCAGTCCAGCGCCATCATCGCGTTTGCAAAGCGCGCCCCGTCTAGGTGAACGGGCAGGCCGTGGGCATGGGCCGTATCGGTCAGGGTGCGCAATTCGGCAAGGCTGTAGACCGTGCCGCGCTCTGTCACCTGGGTGAGGGACACAGCGCCGGGTTGGGTGTAGTGAAGGCCACGGTCCAACCCTTCGGTGATCGTGGCCTCAAGAGCGGTGGGGGTGATCTTTGCGTGGGTCTCTGGCACAAGCACCAGCTTGGCCCCACCGGTATAGAACTCCGGCGCGCCGCATTCGTCGGCGTGGATATGGGCCACGGCGCTGCAATAGATGTTCTGCCAGGGCTGGACGAGGCAGGCCAGCGCAAGCGAATTCGCAGCTGACCCGGTTGGCACAAGGAATACCGCCGCCTCTGGCGCCTCGAACACATCGCGGATCCGGGCCTCGGCTTCTAGCGTCAGGGGATCGTCGCCGTAGGGGAGCGCGTAGCCGTCATTGGCGCGCGCCAGTGCCTCCATCACGCGCGGATGGACGGGGCCCGTATTGTCGGATCCGAAGTTCATCCCGTGGGTTCCTCGATGATGTGGTCTTCCCACTCCTCCTCTGGCACCTCGAACTCGGGCACTGTCCAACCGCGCACCGACACGCCGGCCTCGTGCACACTGTCAGGCGTGCCTGAGATGAGCGGGTGCCAGTCGTAGAGCGGTTTGCCCTCATGCAGCAGCCGATAGGCGCAGGTTTGCGGCATCCAATAGGCGATATCGGGCAGGGTCTGCGGGGTCAGCACGACGCATTCGGGGACCAGCGTCTTGCGGATGTCGTACTGTCCGCAACGGCAGGTCTCGTCATCGAGGAGGCGGCAAGCGACACGGGTCAGTTCCACCTCGCCGGTGTCGGCGTCTTCGAGCTTGTTGAGACAACATTTGCCACAGCCGTCACACAGCGCCTCCCACTCACGCTGGGTGAGGTTCTTAAGCGGCACACGTTCCCAATAGCGGTCGCGCAGGCCGTCGCGGTGGATGGGGTCAGTTGTCATCGGGCGGAGAGTAGCGGTTTGGTGGGGAAGGGGAAGAGGCGGTTTACCAGCGGTCGCGGTCGGCTAAGGCACGGGCGACTTCGCCAGTAATCCAATCGCGGACCGTCGTGTAGCTTCGTAGGATGGTGTCGTAGTCCGTGTCGAGGCTGACCCGGATGCGTGAGCCCGCCTCAATTGAGTGGTGGACCTTCGCTGATGGCCCATCTGATCGATATTCCGTTCCGATACCCACGATCAGCGCGTCGTCCGGCCAGGACTCGGGACGCCCATAAATATTGGGGACGTTGATGTCCCAGGGTGTACTCATGGCGACTTCGGTATCGCCTCGGTCGATGGAGCCAATCACACCGTAGACGGCAAACTTGGTCGCTCCCACCCACATTCCGTTGCAACTCTCGTAAAGAGTGCGCACGAAATCGGGGTTTGCACCGTTGGCAAAGATCATGATCTTTTTGAGGGTTTCGGCACTCGGCGGCGAGTTCACCCGAACTTCGTAGGCCAGTGGCGCGACATCGGTTCGACGCAGTGCCATATACCCGCCTGGTGCCTTCACAAAGTCGGCCATGTCGCGGAGGTCGAGCAAGCTCACGAGATCTAGCGGTCCCGCCATCCTGGCTAACCGGCCAGTGCCGCCCGCGCGGCCGCACTGTCCTTGTCCATCTGGGCAATCAGCGCATCCAACCCGTCGAACTTTTCTTCGGGTCGCAAGTACTTCACCAGTGCCACCGAAAGATGTGAGCCGTAGAGATCGCCCTTGAAGTCAAACAGGAATGTCTCGAGGTTGGGCAGGTTTTCCCCGAACATCGGGCGCACCCCCATCGAGGCCACGCCGTCATATTCGCCCGAGTGGGGGCCATCCAGCACCTCGACCCGCACGGCGTAGACGCCAAACTTCGGCGGGTGCAGTCCGGCGATGGACATGTTGGCGGTGGGATAGCCCAACTCGCGCCCGCGTTGGTGGCCGCGGATGACCTCACCCTCGATCCGGTGGAGGTGGCCCAGCATGCGGGCGGCGTCTTCGGGCTGGCCGTCGGCCAGGGCTTGTCGGATGCGGGTGGACGAAACCTCGACCCCGCCGGTGGCGAGCAAGGGGGCGATGGTCACGCCGAAGCCCATGGATTGGCCGAAGGTCTTGAGATCGTTGGCCGTGCCGGTGCGGCCTTTGCCAAAGCAGAAATCGGCCCCGATCACGACGTGCTTCAGGCCAAGCCCGTCCACGATGACCCGTCTGGTAAAGTCCTTGGCGCTGAGCGAAGACAGCGCCTCGTTAAAGCTGATCTCGTAGAGTCGGGCGACGCCGAGTTTGGCGAGCCGGTTGGCCTTGGCCTCGGCATTCATCAGGCGGAAGGGCGGGGCGTCGGGCGCGAAGTATTCGCGGGGGTGCGGCTCAAACGTCAGAACGCCGGCGGGGCAGCCTATGTCACGCGCCATTTTCCCGGTCAGCGAGATCACGGCCTGGTGGCCCAGATGCACGCCGTCGAAATTCCCGATGGCGGCGGCGGAGCCACGGTCGGTGTCTTCGACGAATTGATAGTCGCGAATGATCCGCATGGGCGCCCGGATAGCGCCGTCGCGGGGGCGGTGCAAGCGTCAGTCGAACTTGCCTGAGGGGGCAAGCACTGTGGCCTCGCCCTTTAGCACCACGGTGCCGTCAACCTCGCAGTGCGTGGCCAGCTGAACCCGGCGTTTGGTGTGGTCGATATCGGCGACGGTCACCACGGCGCGGACGATATCGCCGGGGCGCACGGGGGCCATGAATTTGAGCGACTGGCCAAGATAGACCGTGCCGTGACCGGGCAGCTGTTCGCCGATCACCGCCGAAATCAGGCCCGCAGTCAGCATGCCGTGGGCGATGCGGCCCTGAAAGATCGTGTCTTGGGCATAGGCATCGTCGAGATGGACGGGGTTCCGGTCGGTCGAGACCTCGGCGAACAGTTCGATATCCCGGTCGGTGACTTCCTTCGACAACTCGCGGGTCATGCCGACCTCAAGCTCTTCGATGACGATGGTGCCGCGGGGCATGTTGTCGAGCATCTCTTTCTCCGCTTCGCAATATTCGGGCACGTATTGTCCAGAATTTGTAACTTAATTGCTTTGCGAGCGCAGAAAAGCAAGCGAAATCAGGGTCAGCGAAGCTGTCCTATTGCGAAGGCGGGCGTTGTTTTTTCCTTTTGGATAAAGGCGCTTAGCGCATCCGGATCCGGGTCTTGCGACGTTTTGGTCTCAGCCGCGGCCAGTCCCCCTGTCACGAACAATGAGTCGATATCTTCGCCCATTGCCCCCTGAATGTCGGTGGCAATGCCGTCGCCGATGGCGAGGATTCGGGTGTCGGGGATCGCGGGGCCCAGTTCGGCAAGTCGGCGCCGGGCCAGATCGTAGACCGGGGGATGGGGTTTGCCGAAGTAGAGGCTTTCGCCGCCCATTTCGGTGTAGAGCCGTGCCAGGGCGCCCGCGCACCATTCGCGCCTCTCGCCCCGATCGACCACGATATCGGGGTTGGCGCAGAGCAGTTTCAGGCCCTTTTGCTTGGCATAGAGGAAATCGGGGCGGTTCACGTCCGGATCGGCCATGGGATCGCGCGGGCCGGTGCAGACGATGCCCTGGGCCTCGGCCAGGGGGACGCGTTCGATGGTGGGGCAGTTCTCGATCAGGTGGATCGGCTCGAAAAACGGCAGGTCATGGTCCTGTCCGATGAAGTAGATTCGGTGGCCGACAACGCCTTCGAACATCGCAAGGCGTGCGCTGTCGCCGGAGCTCGCGATGGTGTCCCAGCAATCGCGGGGCACACCCATCCCGTCGAGTTGTTTCTCCACCTCCACGCGGGGGCGGGGGGAGTTCGTGAGCAGGACGACCGTGCCGCCCTGCGCCTTGAACGCCTGCAGGGCCGCGACGGCGGCGGGGAAGGGGCGGAGACCGTCATGTAGGCAGCCCCAGAGATCGCAAAAGACGGCGTCGTAGTCGGACGAGACTTCCGATAGGGACTGAACGATTTTGGTCATGGTGGGGCCCTGGTGATACCTTTTCCACAGCATATGACCGAGTTAGGGGGCGAAGGCAAAACGGTTGTCCTATGCAACTGATCGAGTCCTCCATCGTCGGCCTGCGATCTGCGCGGCATACGCTGCGCAGTCCCGATCATCCGTCTGAGATCACCCTCTTTCCCATGATCCACGTGGGCACACCGGAGTTCTACAACCGCGTTTTCAGTGAGGCCCGTGAGGCAAATGTTGTCATAACCGAAGGCGTCCGCTCGCCGGTGGTAAGGCGGATTGTTCGGAGCTACCGATGGATAGGCGTTGAACGACTTGGTCTGATCTTACAACCGCCTTTTGATGCTACCGGTGAAGCTTGCGAGGTCCGAAGCGGCGACTTGGACGGTTCTGAGTTTGATGCTTTGTGGCGACAGGCACCTTTGACGTATCGAGCGGCCTTGGAGGTCGGCGCACCAATCTTCGGACTGTGGCGCCGGTTCACCGCAACGCGTGCGACGCTGGCGGGTTTCGCTTCGACTGACAGTTTGCCAGACCGACAATCCATTCTGTCCTGGAACCCCGAGACGGCCGCAATCCTCAAAGCCGTTCACAACGCGCGCGATCGCCGACTTTGTGACGTGATCGAGGCTGCAATCGGTCCTGCCAACGGCCCCGGTCGGCGTGTTGCGGTGATTTTTGGTGCCGGGCACATGGGTGTTGTCGCCCGACACTTTCATCACTTCGCTGGGTTCCGACCAATCCAGAGCGAGTGGATTGAGGTGTTCCCAGTTTGAACCCTAGACCTTTAGGTTCGGGATGATCTGCTTTTTGCGGCTGACGATCCCGGGCAGAACGACAGTGTCCCCGGTAACGGTGGCATCGAAGCTTTTCTCTGCAACGGTTTTCACCAGATCGTTCGGCACCAAAAGCGTCGCTTCTTCGTTCAGGATGTCGACCACAAAGAGAAGGACCTGATCGGCCCCGTCTTCCTCGGCCACGGGACCCATGGCAGCCATCAGGGCTTCCTTGCGATCAAGTACCGTCCCGGGCGAGGTCGTTTCCAGAACCGAGACGCGGAATTGCTTGCCGCCCACTTCGTATTCCTTGCTGTCCATGCGCAGAAGCTCGGCCTCGGAGAAGGCGGAGACGTCGGATTTGGCGGCAAAAAGCTCGGCGGCGTAGTCGGGGATCGAGACGCCCAGTTCTTCGGCCAGCGCGTGGGCGATGGCCTTGTCTTCCTGCGTCGTAGTGGGGGAGCGGAATTCGAGCGTGTCCGACAGGATGCAGGACAGCATGGCGCCTTTGATGGCTTTGGGGGCCTGCGCCATGTTCTTGCCGATCATCTTCCACATGATGGTGGCGGTGCAGGCCAGGGGTTCGATACGGATGTCGATGGGGCCCTTGGTCTCCAACCCGCCGACCAGCTTGTGGTGGTCGATAATGCCCTGGATATCTGCGTCATTGATCGCGTCGGGCAATTCGGCGGGGTTGTTGGTGTCCACGATCACCACGGGGGTGTCGGCGGCGACCGCGTCGATGATCTGCGGCTTGTCGAGCTTCCAGCGGTCCAGCACGAAGGCGGCCTCGGTATTGGGCTCCCCTAGAAGGCGCGGCTCGGCTGGAGTCCCCTTTATCTCGGACAGGTACCAAGCCCAGATGATCGGGCTGCCGGTGGAATCGGTGTCGGGGGATTTGTGGCCGAAGACGAGAGTTGTCATGGGAAGGATGTCCGGATGGTTTGATAGTCGCGCGCGTTATAGGTGTGGCCCCCAACGCTGTCACCCCCTGGGCCCGGTGGCGCTTGGACGCGGCGTGGATTTTGACAATGGTTGCCAGATCGGGGTATTGATCGCGCATCCAAGAGGAGTGCCCTGACAGTGGAAAAGATCGCCTAAACCGCGCCACCAGATGCGCCCCGACCGGCGCAATGTCCCCTTCCTCACAAGGATGCCCTGACAATGGACAAGTTTCGCTGACCCGGTGACGGGATGACAGCCGCCTTGCGCGTGTGCGTGGGGCCCACCGACCCATACCCAAAGAGGCATCACATGCCGAAGAAACCCACAACACCCCCCGCCAAGGGGCAGGGCGGAGCCTTGTCCGAAATCCTGGCCGCGAAGGCCGCACGCAAGGGCAAAGGCCCGCGTGTGAATGCGTTTGGTAAAGGTCCGCATCAAGGGCCGCAGCAGCGTGGCGGCAAGCCGAAACTGTTCCCCGGTCGGACCGGCGGGCGGTAACGTGGACCCCACCCCGTGCCGGGACACGGGGTGGGGTCCCTTTGCTGGGCCTAGTTGGCCGCCGCGTTCAGGAAATTGCCGACGCTGAGCAGGATCAGCTCGTTATCGTCGACATCCACAAGATCGCGTCCTTTCGAGAACGGGAAGTTGTTGTCGTTGCCGACGATGATATGCTCGCCATCCACGCGGTCGACGTTTTCGATGGTGACAAAGGGAAAGGTGAAGGTGTCGGCCTCACCCGTATCGACGCGGGCCAGCCCATCGGGATCGCGGATATTCATCAGGTCGATGTACGCGACCTTCTGTACCGGGTCTCCGTCTGCGACGCCGGCCATGTCGATCATATAGACCCGCTTGAACTGGGCGGGGTTTTCAAAGCAGTTTTCGGTCGCGCCGCCCTGGCACGCGAGCGCCGGATCGCCCTGGCCCCAATCGCGTTCGAGGACCAGCCCGCGGGTGTCGTCGATCATGTTGAAGTCGCCAATGGCATTTCCGTCCTGTTCCAGCCGGTAGAGCATCGTGCGCCCCGTCCAGGACTGAGAGGCAACTTCCCATTCCAGAAGGCGCACGGCTTCGTTGCCATCCACGCGTTCATAGTCGCCCGCCTCGGCATCCCAGATAGGGCCTTCGAGAAGCGGGTAGAGCATGGTGCCATCGGGCGAGGCGGCGAAACCTTCGTATCCGCGTGATCGTTTGAGGTTAGCGTCGGTTCCGGGGCTGTCGGGGTTGCCAGCGCGGATCGAATAGTGATCGGGTGACATGATCTTGGTGTCGCCGAGGAAGGTCTCGTGAAACGCCTCGACCACACCCGTTTCGGCGTCGGCCATAAAGATATAGGGGCCAAACTCGTCGCCCACATAGATCTTGCCGTCGATCACCTGAAACCCTTCGACATCGAAATCTGCCCCGGTGAGATAGCGGGTTTCGCTTGCCTCCATCTGGATCGGGAAGGGGATCACCATGTTGGGATCGCTGAAGAAGGTGGTGCGTTCTATGACAACCTCGCCGGTGTCGAAATCGGGCGCGATGATATGGAAGAAGAGCATGGCGTCAGGCGAGTTCGCCATAGAGCCGAAGCCATTGTCGGTAAGCACATAGTAGCGGCCCGGCTCGATCTGGCGGATGCCGGAGAAGCCCTGGACCGGCTGGCCGTTGAACGGTAGCGCAGAGCCATCGGTGGGCGCATCGGTCAGGCGCGGGATAGAGGTGTACTTGCCAGACACCTGGAGGGCGGCGGGCGCATCCGCAGGGGCCGGGATCAGGGTTTCGGCGGTCAGGATCGCGTGACCTGCCAGTTCTGCGGGAAATTGGGTTTCGCCCTTAACGGCAGTGGCTGCACAGATCACGGTCGTCAGAAGGAGGGGGGCGGTCGATTTCATGGTCGGGCTCCAATGTTGAAACAACTCGGCGACGCTGTCCTGCAATTGTGACATGGGAAGAACAGTTTCGCCCCGGTTTTGTGACACCCGGGTGATCAGGCGCGGGCATCGGCACGCCAGCGCCCGCCCGCGCAAAATTTCTGGGTAGAAGGATGTTGACACGCTGGCGGAGCTTTCCTATCTCCGCGCCGTTAGCACTCGGATACAGTGAGTGCTAACAGGGAGTAACTTGAACCAAGGAGCGTTCAAAATGGCATTCACCCCGCTTCATGACCGTGTGCTTGTTCGCCGCGTTGAGAGCGACGAAAAAACCTCTGGCGGCCTGATCATCCCTGACAGCGCCAAAGAAAAGCCCGCTGAAGGCGAAGTTGTCGCCGTGGGCGCAGGCGCTAAGGACGATGACGGCGATCGGATCTCGATGGACGTCAAGGAAGGCGACAAGATCCTGTTCGGCAAGTGGTCGGGCACCGAGATCACGCTGGAAGGCGAAGAACTGTTGATCATGAAGGAAAGTGACATCCTGGGCGTCATCGCCTGATCGTCTTTCCGGACCCCAAATTATCTGAATTCAAACAGGAGTAGCGAACATGGCTGCTAAGGACGTCAAATTCGACACCGACGCCCGCAACCGCATGCTCAAGGGTGTGAACATCCTTGCTGACGCGGTGAAGGTCACGCTGGGCCCCAAAGGCCGTAACGTTGTGATCGAGAAATCCTTTGGCGCACCCCGCATCACCAAAGACGGTGTGACGGTCGCCAAAGAAGTCGAGCTTGAGGACAAGTTCGAGAACATGGGTGCGCAGATGGTGAAAGAAGTCGCCAGCCGCACCGCGGATGAGGCCGGCGACGGCACCACCACCGCCACGGTTCTGGCCCAGGCCATCGTGCGCGAAGGCATGAAGTCGGTTGCCGCCGGCATGAACCCGATGGACCTCAAGCGCGGGATCGACCTGGCCACCGCCAAAGTGATCGAGACGATCAAAGCCGCGTCGCGCGAAGTCAAGGACAGCGACGAAGTTGCCCAGGTCGGCACCATCTCGGCCAATGGCGAAGCTGAAATCGGCCGCCAGATCGCAGACGCGATGCAGAAGGTCGGCAATGACGGCGTGATCACCGTCGAAGAAAACAAGGGTCTCGACACCGAAACCGAAGTCGTCGAAGGCATGCAGTTCGACCGCGGTTACCTGTCGCCCTACTTCGTCACCAACCCCGACAAGATGACGACCGAGCTGGAAGACGCCGTCATCCTGCTGCACGAGAAGAAGCTCTCGTCGCTGCAGCCGATGGTCCCGCTGCTTGAGTCGGTCATCCAATCGCAAAAGCCGCTTCTCATCATCGCAGAAGACGTGGAAGGCGAGGCTTTGGCCACGCTCGTCGTCAACAAGCTGCGCGGTGGTCTGAAGATCGCTGCCGTCAAGGCGCCGGGCTTTGGTGATCGCCGTAAGGCCATGCTCCAGGACATCGCGATCCTGACCGGTGGTCAGGTGATCTCGGAAGATCTGGGCATGAAGCTTGAGTCGGTCACGATGGACATGCTGGGGTCCGCCAAGCGCGTGTCGATCACCAAGGACGAGACCACGATCGTCGATGGTGCCGGCGAGAAGGCCGAGATCGAAGCCCGCGTGGCCCAGATCCGTGGCCAGATCGAAGAAACCTCGTCGGACTACGACCGCGAGAAGCTTCAGGAACGCGTGGCAAAGCTCGCAGGCGGCGTTGCCGTCATCCGCGTGGGCGGCATGACCGAAGTAGAAGTGAAAGAGCGCAAGGACCGCGTCGATGACGCCCTGAACGCGACCCGTGCGGCCGTGCAGGAAGGCATCGTTGTCGGCGGCGGCGTCGCATTGGTGCAGGGCGCGAAAGCTCTGGACGGTGTGACCGGCGAGAACAGCGACCAGGACGCAGGCATCGCCATCGTCCGCCGCGCGCTGGAAGCCCCGCTGCGCCAGATCGCAGAGAACGCAGGCGTCGACGGTTCCGTCGTTGCCGGCAAGATCCGCGAATCGGGCGACTCGTCGTTTGGCTTCAACGCCCAGACCGAAGAGTACGGTGATCTCTTCAAGTTTGGCGTGATCGACCCCGCAAAGGTCGTGCGCACTGCGCTGGAAGACGCCGCTTCGGTTGCCGGTCTGTTGATCACGACGGAAGCCATGGTCGCCGACAAGCCCGCCAAGGAAGGCGCGCCCGCCGGTGGCGGCATGCCCGACATGGGCGGCATGGGCGGCATGATGTAAGCCAGCCCGGCGTGAGAGATGAGAAAGGGGTCGCTTCGGCGGCCCCTTTTTTGCGAAAGCTAAACGGACGACGCCGACGTTTTGCGATACCCGGTGAAGGCCTTGTTTCTATCCCGGCATCGTCGCGGTATACGGGCCTTATGTGCGCGAACGTTCATCATTCTGGTGTGCCTTCACAGGATAGCGCCGTGTTTCGCACGACCCGGCTATCTGTGCGCAGATGGCAATCGGCCGATAAACCCGACCTATTAGCGCTCTACAGCATAGACAGAGTTGTCCGATGGATCGACGACGGAGAAGCCCTTTCGCCGTCTGAGGCCGCGCGTTGGATGGATGTGACGTTCTCCAACTACCAAAAACGCGCCTATGGCATGTTCGCGGTGGAAGACGCTCGCAGTGGGAAGACAGTTGGTTTTGGCGGCCTTGTCCATCCAAACGGGCAAATCGATGCCGAGGTGAAGTACGCATTTTTCCGGGAAGTCTGGGGTCGTGGCTTCGCAACGGAGTTTGTGCACGGCTTGATAAAATGGGCGCGGTCCGCCCATCGCCTGACCCGCGCAATTGCAACAGTTGCTCCGGAAAACCTGGCGTCGCAACGCGTCCTTGTTAAATCCGGATTTCGGCAATCCGAAGCCCGGATGGAAAGCGGTGGAAGTCGTACTGAGGTGTTTGAGGTGTCTTTGGGACCTCACCTCAGCAATCAAGCGTGAGCGATGCAACATCGGTGATTAAGCGCGCTGCCCCAGCGCCAAGACCTGCATCCCTTGCCACTGTCTCAGCCGACAAACCAGTACAGACGCTGCGACAAAAGACGGGCACCCGTTCACGCGACAGCAAAAGACCAAGTCCCCCCGAATGATCACAATTCAAGCAAACAGCGAGGTGTCTGATGCGATTTTGCGCCCTTCAGCTTGCCCAACACGGACCATTATTGACTTTTTGGTAAAAAAATCCCCTGCTCGAGGCTGAAAACATAGGAGTGTCCCATGTCAGCAGATCTCACGACGTATTTTACGGGCTTGAAGTTTGTGAATCCTTTTGTGTTGGCCTCTGCGCCGCCGACGGAGAGCAAACGCAAGATCCTGCGCGCGTTTGAGGCGGGCTGGGGCGGCGTGGTCACCAAGACCATCGGCCTGCACCATGTGGAAAACGTGGCGGGGCCGAAGACAATCTATCAACGGACGAGCGAGACCAAGCCCTATGTCTCGCGCATCAAACGGCCTGATACCGTTTCCCATTCGTCGTGGAATTGGGAGCTGATCTCGGACCAGCCGCTGGACCTCTGGCTGCCTGATCTTGAGGAAATCAAGACCACCTATCCCGACCGCATGGTGATTGCTTCGATTATGGCGGGTGCGGGCAATGAAGAAGAAATGGAGAACTGGCGCAAGCTAGCCCGGGCGGTTGTGAATGTGGGCTGTGATGCGATCGAGTTGAACATGTCCTGCCCGCATATGGACCGGAAGGATATGGGCGCAAATATCGCCAATGATGAAGAGCTGATCCGCTCGATCCTGAACGCTGTGACCGGGGCGGTGGATGTTCCGATCTGGGTGAAGCTGACACCGGCGAGCTCATCGCTCGTCGAAGGGGCGGCGGCGGCCTATGCGGCGGGGGCGTCGTCGATTTCGCTGTGCAACACCTTCCCGTCGCTGCCGTTGATGGATCCCGAGACGCTGAAATTCGAGGTTGAGGTGGATGGGCTGGTGACATCAGGCGGGCTGGGGGGCTTGGCGATCTTGCACCAGGCGCTGCAGCGGGTGTCGGATATCGCCAAGGCGTTTCCGGACAAGTCGATCTCGGGCATTGGCGGTATTCGGGGGTTCCGCGAGGCCTTTAATTTCATCGCGCATGGAGCGGGCAATTTGCAGGTCTGCACGGCGGCGATGGAAGAGAAGGGCAGCGGTGGCGTGGGCGTGAAGCTGATCCAGGAGCTGAAGGACGATCTTGGGGATTACCTGGAGCGCCGCGGTCATTCATCCATCGAGGACTTCCGTGGGATTGCCGTCGATCGGGTGGTGGAGCACGCACAGGTGCGCCGGAAGAGCGATGCCTATAATGGCGGCTACCTGAAGTCGGCCTAGGCAGCCTAGCAGTTTAAGTCGCGGCTAGGCGGGTATCATCGCCTTTGCCGCTGTCAGCGTCTCAATCGCGTACACCGACGTACAGGCCGTGATGAACAGCGTGCGTCCGTCCGGCCCGCCGAAGCAGAAATTCGTTGATTTCTCTGGCGTCGCGATGACGGCGAGATGCGTGGCATCGGGGGCGAACACATGCACGCCCCCTGGCCCGTTGCAGAAGATCCGGCCCGCCAGGTCGGTCTTCATCCCGTCGGGCACGCCTTCCCCCTCACCCGTCACGGTCGCCCAGACTTCGCCGCCTGACAAAGCCCCGTCCGCGCCAACGTCGAACACCCGGATCGTCGGGCCCCAGCTGTCGTTCACAAAGAGCCGCCGTTCATCGTTCGACAGGCAGAGGCCGTTGGGTTGTTTGAAGTCCTCCGCGACCAGCGCCAGCGTACCGTCGGGGTCGAGGCGGAAGACGCCTTGGAACGGCAGCTCTTGGTCGCGGATGAGCCCCAGGTCTTCGCGGGTGCGGCCAAAGGATGGGTCAGTGAACCAGATCCGGCCTTGGCTGTCGCAGATGACATCGTTGGGGCTGTTGAGCTCGTCGCCCTCGTAGTGTGATGCCAGCAACCGCACGCGCTTGCCGCCATTGTCGTGGATCACCAGATGCGCTGAGGCGTGTTCGCAGGTGATGATCCGGCCTTCGCGGTCGAAGCAATTGCCATTGGCTTGGTTGGAAGGGCGACGGAAGACCGACAGGCCGCCCGCCTCGCTCCAGCGGTACTGGATGCTTTCGGCGATGTCGGAGAAGACGAGCCACTGCTCCGTCGGGTGCCAGATCGGGCCTTCGGTGAAGGTGAAGCCGGTCTCCACCTGCTTCAGTTCCGCGCCCGGCGCGATCACACCCTCAATCTCTGCCTGCATCTCTGCCCCTCACTGCCTGTTTGCGACGCTACCCGGTCGCGTTTGACGAAGAAAGGGGCGCTTGGCCGCGGAGTAATGGACATAACTGTCCAGAGGCGCGCGGGCGTCCATTTGCCATCGTCAGGGAGGCGATCATGAAATCACACTACCGGGTCGTTGTGATCGGGGGCGGCGTGACGGGCGCCTCGGTTCTGTATCATCTGGCGAAATTCGGATGGACTGATGTAGCGATCATCGAACGCAACGTGCTGACCGCCGGGTCGTCGTGGCACGCGGCGGGGGGCATTCATGCGCTCAATGCCGATCCGAACATGGCGGCGTTGCAGGCCTATACAATCGACCTGCTGGCGGAGGTCGAGAAGGAGAGCGGGCAGGATATCGGGTTGCACATGACCGGGGGCGTGACAATTGCATCGGCGCCTGCGCGGTGGGAGTGGCTGCAATCGGCGTATCGGATTTTCCAGTCGATCGGGATTGATGACTGCCACCTGATGACCCCAGAGGAGATCAAGAAAGCCTGCCCGATTATGGATACGACCGGGGTGATTGGCGGTCTTTGGGCAGATCGGGAAGGGTATGTGGATACCACCGGGACCGTGCACGCCTATGCGCGCGCGGCCAAGCAACGCGGCGCCGAGGTAATTGAGCATAACCGCGTGCTGGAGCTGCATTGGAAAGGCGAGGCCTGGGAGGTCGTGACCGAGAAGGGCACGATCACGGCCGAGCATGTGGTGAATGCCGGCGGGCTTTGGGCGAAGCAATGCGGGCGGATGGTGGGGCTGGACCTGCCGGTCTCGCCCTTGTCGCACCACTACTTCCTGACGGACAGCATTCCCGAGGTGGAGGCGCTTGATTTCGAGGTGCCGATGACCGTGGACCTCGAAGGGTTCACCTATATGCGGCAGGATCAGAAGGGGATCCTGGTCGGGATCTATGAGATCGATCACCAGCACTGGATGATGGACGGTGCGCCGTGGAACTATGGGATTGAACTCCTCCAGGAAGACACCGACCGGATCGAGACTGAGCTGACGCTGGCATTTGAGCGGTATCCCTGCCTGAACGATGTGGGCATTCGGAACTGGGTGAATGGGGCATTTACGTTCTCTCCCGATGGCAACCCGCTGGTGGGGCCGGTGGAAAGCGTACCGAATTACTGGCTGGCCTGCGGCGTGATGGCGGGCTTCCTGCAAGGGGGCGGCGTTGGCAAGACGCTGGCCGAATGGATGATCCACGGCGATACCGAAGCCGATGCATGGCCGATGGATATCGCGCGCTACGGCCCGCAGCATTCCAACAAGGAATACATCAAGCAGACGACGGGGCAGTTCTATTCCCGCCGCTTTGTGATGACCTATCCCAATGAGCAGTTACCTGCGGGGCGGCCGCTGAACATGGCGCCCGCGCATGACGCGATGACAGAGGCGGGGTGCCGGTGGGGCTGTTCCTGGGGGTTGGAGACGCCACTTTATTTTGCGCCGAAAGACTTTGTGGAAACCCCATCGCTGAACCGGTCGGACGCGACACCGTTCGTGGAGGCGGAGTGCAAGGCCGTGCGCGAGGCGGCGGGTCTGCTTGATATCACCGGCTTCTCGCGGTTCGAGGTGTATGGGCCGGGGGCCGAGGCGTGGCTTGACCGGATCTTCGCGACTAAGCTGCCAAAGCCGGGGCGCGCGCGCCTTGCCGTGATGCTGTCGCCCGAGGGCAAGCTGAAGGGGGATCTGACGCTCTTCAACTGGGGCGACGGGACGTGGTGGATCATGGGATCCTATTACCTGCGGCAGTGGCACAAGCGCTGGTTCCATGACCATGAAGGGCCGCAGATGGTGATCCGGGACATCTCGGACGATGTGTGCGGCTTCTCTGTCGCGGGGCCACAGGCGAAGTCGATCATGCAGGCGGTCCAGCCCGATCTGGACCTGCCGTTCATGGGGTGCGGGACTTTCGATCTGGGGCTGTTGCGGTGCAAGGTCGGGCGGCTGTCGGTGACGGGTGAGCATGGATATGAGATCCATTGCCGCGCGACCGAACATATCGCGCTCAGGCGCTTGTTGTTGGAGGCGGGCGCGGCGCATGGGATCAAGGAGTTCGGGTTCAACGCGCTGTTGTCGCTGCGGATCGAGAAATCCTATGGCATCTGGTCGGCAGAGTTCACGCAGGATCGCACGCCGGGGATGACCGGCATGGACCGCTGGATTGCCTGGGACAAGGGCGAGTTTGTGGGGCGTCAGGCGGCGCTGAATGAGCGTGACGGGAATGGGCCAGCGCAGAAGCTTGTGACATTGGACGTCGCGGCCAACGGGGCGGATGCGAGCGGGTATGAGCCGGTGTGGTCGAACGGCGATTTGGTGGGCTTCATCACCTCGGGCGGGTACGGGCACACCGTGGATCGCTCGCTGGCCATGGCGCTGGTCAACCAGGAGCAGGCGGAGGTCGGGACGGATCTGGCCGTGCATGTCGTCGGTGTCGAGCGGGAGGCCAAGGTGATCGCGCCCTCGCCCTATGATCCCGCCGGGCAGGTAATGCGGGGATGAGCGATCAGGCCGCCCCCGTGCGCCGCGGCCGCCGCAAGGGCTCGCGCCCGGATGCGGGTGGGGGGCAGCGGGTGGTGGACTATCGGACCTTGCGTAACCCGTTCCCGCCGGTGCCGGTCTTCAGCGAGGATCAGGTCGTGGCGATGCATAAGACGGCGCTGCGGGTGTTGGAGGAGCTTGGGGTCAAGGTCTTGCTGCCCGAGGCGCGGGCGATCTTTGCGTCATGCGGTGCCCGCGAAGGCACCGAAGAGATGGTCTTCATCGGGCGCGAGATGGTGGAGGCGGCACTGGCCAAAGCCCCGCGCCGCTTCACGCTGCGTGCCGGGGCGCGGGATCGGGATCTGACACTGGAACTTGGGCGTTTGGCGATCCAACCGGGGGCCGGCGCGCCACATGCCACGGATCGGAACAAGGGGCGGCGGCCGGGCACGGATGAGGATTTTCGCGACCTTCTGAAGCTGACCCAGCATTTCGACGTCTTGCACATGCTGCCTCCGCTGGTGGAGCCGCAGGATATCCCGATGCACCTGCGCCACTATGCGATGACCGAGGCGATGCTGACCCTGTCGGACAAGTTTCCATTCGTCTTTTCGCGTGGCACACCGCAGGTGCAGGACTGTTTCGAAATGATCCGTGATTTCAGGGGGGTGAGCGATGCGGAATTCGCCGCCGCGCCCCATTGCTACACAATCATCAACACGAACTCGCCCCGCCAGATCGACATCCCCATGGCGCAGGGCCTGATCGACTTTGCGCGCGCTGGACAGATGGCGATTGTCACGCCGTTCTGCCTGATGGGGGCGATGGCACCGGCGACGGTGGCAGGCGCCTTGACGCTGAGCCATGCCGAGGCGTTGGCGGCGATCACGCTGACGCAACTCACCAACCCTGGGGCGCCAGTGTGCTATGGGGCCTTTGCCTCCAACGTCGATATGAAGTCGGGCGCACCTGCCTTTGGGACACCGGAGCAGGTGAAGGCCAACCTGGGCGCTGGGCAACTGGCAAGGCTTTTGGGCTTGCCGTGGCGCTGTGCGGCGGGATGTGCGGCGAACCTGGGCGATGCACAGGCCGCGCATGAGACGCAGATGAGTGCCTGGAGCGCGATCCTGGCGGGCTCCACCGTGATGCTGCATGGCGCGGGGTGGCTCGAAGGCGGGCTGACAGTGGGGTATGAGAAGTTCATCACCGATATCGAGATGCTCCAGACCTTTGCCGAGCTGTGTGCTGAGACGCCCGCCGATGCCGATGCCATTGGGTTCGAGGCGCTGGCCGAGGTGCAGCCGGGCGGGCATTTCTTTGGCGCGAGCCACACGATGGAGCGCTATCAGTCGGCCTTTTATGAGCCGCTGGTGGCCGATTGGTCGAACTTCGGCACCTGGACAGAGAACGGGGCGCAGGACGCCACGACACGGGCCACGGCGATCTGGCAGGGGATTCTGGCGGACTTCACGCCGCCGAAGATGGACGGGGATCGGGTGGCGGGGCTGCGCGACTTCATCGCCAAACGCACCGCCGCGGGCGGCGCGGCGCCGGTAAGCTGATGGAGACCGCGGCCCTTAAACCGGCGGGGAATGTGAAGGTCACCCGCGATGACTGGCTGGCGGCGGCGATGGCGGTGTTGGTCGATGCCGGTGTGGAGCAGGTAAAGATCCTGACGTTGAGTGAACGGCTTGGGGTCTCCCGCTCCAGTTTTTATTGGTATTTCGAGGATCGTCAGCACCTGCTCGACGATCTTTTGGATGTCTGGAACCGCTCGAATACTGGCGTGATCCAGCACCATTGCGCGATGCCTTCGGCGACTATTGCCGAAGCTGTGCTGAACCTCTTTCGCTGCTTTGTTGGTGTCGATGCCTTCGATCACCGGCTCGACTTTGCTATCCGCGAATGGGCGCGGCGGTCGGTCGATGTGCGCCGGGTGGTGGACGAAGCAGACGCGGCTAGATTGGCTGCGATTGCGCAGATTTATGCCCGCCATGGCTTTGCCGCGGTAGAGGCCGATACGCGTGCGCGCATTCTTTACTACATGCAGATCGGCTATTACGCGATGGAACTGAACGAACCATTGGACGAGCGTTTGGGCCGGGTCGGGGGCTATGTTGCCGGGTTCACCGGTGTGCCAGCCACCTCTGACGAACTTGACGCCTTTATCGCCCATGCCCGCACATCAGACACAGGAGAGACGCCATGACCCAGACAGCAGACGCCATCATCATCGGGACCGGCGTGATCGGCACCGCGGTGGCCTATGAGTTGGCCAAGAAGGGCTGGAAGACCCTCAGCCTAGACCGCAATGCGCAGATCGGACATGGCTCAACAGCCGGGTCCTGCGCGATTATCCGGATGCACTATTCGACCTTCGACGGGACGGCCTTTGCCTGGGAGGGCTATCACTATTGGCGGGACTGGGCGGACTATCTGGAGGCGCCATCTTCGGAGACATTGGCCAAGTTTGTTGAGTGCGGGTGTCTGGTGGCCAAGACCGAGATGAACGGCCTGCTTGAAAAGCATATGCATTACAGTGGGATGCTGGACTGCCCGTTTGAGGAATGGACGCCGGATCAGATCACCGCAAAGCTGCCGATCTACTCGATGGACAGTTTCGCGCCCGCCAAGCGTATGGATGATCCGGCCTTTGGCAAGCCCAATGGCGCGCGGCTGAACGGCGGCGTGTTCTGGCCCAAGGCGGGCTATGTCACCGACCCCGCGCTGTCATCGCAGAACCTGGGCGAAGCGGCGATGCGCAAAGGTGCTGCGTTTCAGATGAACGCGACGGTGGCAGATGTGTTGCAGGACGGTAGCCGGGTGACGGGGGTGCGGCTGACCGATGGGTCAGAAATCCACGCACCGGTGGTGATCAACGTGGCGGGGCCCGCCTCGTCAAAGATCAACGCGATGGCGGATGTGCTCGAGGATATGACAATCGAGACCCGCGCGCTGCGGCAAGAGGTGGTGCATGTGCCGTCGCCCGAAGGCTTTGATTTCGAGGCGAACGGCACCATCGTGTCAGACAGCGATATCTCGTGCTACTGCCGCCCCGAACACGGCAACCACATCCTGATCGGCAGCGAAGACCCGGAATGCGATCCACATCAATGGGTGGATGACGACACAGACTATAATCGCGAATTCACAGACCAGTGGACGACCCAGGCCATGCGTTACGGCCAAAGGGTGCCGTCTCTAGGGATCCCGAGTGCGACACGGGGGGTGGTGGACCTCTATGATGCCTCCACCGACTGGATCCCGATCTACGACAAGTCGCAACTGCCCGGTTTCTACATGGCCTGCGGCACCAGCGGGAACCAGTACAAGAACGCGCCGATTGCCGGTAAGATGATGGCATCATTGATAGAATATTGCGAAAACGGCAACGATCACGATGCCCGACCGCTATCGTTCAATCTGCCGTATATCGATCGGGATATCGACGTGGGCTTTTATTCGCGCAAGCGTCCGATCAACACCGAAAGCAGTTTCTCGGTCCTGGGTTAGCGCCGGAACACAGCGTTTCCCTAAGGTTTCTGCGGCGCAGAGAGGCCGGGTTCTTGCCTCGGGAATGCCATGATCGGTTGGCTAAAGGTGGGGCAGTGCTAGCAAATGAAACCCGCTGGCCCGCTTTTGCCGGATGTGCTGCGTTGACATGGCGCGGCCAATCCGACAGCAACGCGTGCGTCAGTAACGAGAGATTGCGCCAATGAAAATTGCGATGATCGGCGCCGGCTATGTTGGGCTGGTATCCGGAGTTTGTTTTTCCGATTTCGGGCATGAGGTTGTTTGCGTTGATGTGGACCCTGCCAAGGTCGATATGCTGAACGCGGGCAAGGTTCCGATCTTTGAGCCGGGGCTAGAAGCGCTGATGGCGCGCAACGTGGAAGCCGGACGGCTGACCTTTACAGGCGATCTGGCCAAGGCGGTGGGCGAGGCGGACGCGGTGTTCATCGCAGTTGGCACGCCGACGCGGCGCGGCGATGGCCATGCCGATCTGACCTATGTCTTTGAGGCGGCGAAACAAATCGCGATGGCGATCAAGGGCTATACCGTCGTCGTCACCAAATCGACGGTGCCGGTGGGCACCAACGACAAGGTGGCCGAAATCATCGCCGAGACAAACCCCGATGCCGATTTCGATGTGGCCTCGAACCCGGAGTTTTTGCGCGAAGGTGCCGCGATTGACGATTTCATGCGGCCCGACCGCGTGGTGGTGGGTGTGCGTAACGAACGCGCAGGCGAGGTGATGGCCGAGATCTATCGCCCGCTTTACCTGCGCGATGCGCCGATCATCACGACCGATATCGCCTCGGCTGAGTTGACGAAATACGCAGCCAACGCGTTTCTGGCGACGAAGATCACCTTCATCAACGAGATCGCCATGCTGAGCGAACGCGTCGGCGCCGACATCAAGGAAATCGCCAAGGCGATTGGTCTGGACGGCCGGATCGGATCGAAGTTCCTGCACGCAGGCCCCGGCTATGGCGGATCGTGTTTTCCCAAGGATACCAGCGCCTTGGCGCGGATCGGGCAGGACAACGCTGTGCCAATGCGGATCACCGAGACGGTGATGACCGTCAATGATGAGGTCAAACGCCGGATGACCGACAAGATCACCGATCTGTGCGGTGGTTCGGTGAACGGCAAGACGATCCTGGTGCTGGGCGTCACGTTCAAACCCAACACGGATGATATGCGCGACGCCCCCAGCCTGACGATTGTTCCGTCGCTGGTCGGCAATGGGGCGTCTGTGCGCGTGGTCGATCCCGAGGGCCGGCATGAGGGCGAAAAGCTGTTGCCGGGAGTGACGTGGCACGAGGATGCCTATGAGGCTGCGAAGGACGCAGATGCGGTGGTGATCCTGACGGAATGGAACGAGTTCCGCGCCCTGGATCTGGGCCGGATGGCCGGTGCGATGGCTGCGCCGAAAATGGCCGACCTGCGCAACGTCTATTCCGAGGCGGATGTCAAAGCTGCAGGGTTCAGCGACTACGTATCAGTTGGCCGCTAAGGGCCGGTGCCGGGAATGAATCTCAGCAGTGGCCCCATCAGATCCGCAACGAAGTCGCGCAGGCGGGCCTCCGCCGCCGCCGGCGCTTCACCCGTTGCAATCGCGGTCGTCAGGCGCACCAGCGCGCCATCGGTCCGGCCCGTGCGCACACCGTCGACCACAAGCTGCGCCTTGGCAGCAAAATCCCAAGCGATCCGACGGCCTTTCTGTTCGAACCAGTAGTAGACCATCATCCGCTGTTCCCCGCGTTGGATCACTGCGCGATTGATGCGGAATGGATCGCTGTCACCCACATGGCCTGCGATGTCCGTGCGTTCAAGCCACGCAATCTCCCATCCCGCACCGGGCAGGCAAATCTCGGGCGAATGGACGCCGCCCTGGCCCTGATCGGCGTACCACGCCAGAAACAGATCGACCTGCCCCCAGCCTTCTTCACTGTCGTAGGTGGCGAGGTGATAGTCGTCGGCTCCAAGAGTTGTTGCGATCGCGGGGGGCAAGACGCGGCGTGCGCCAGTTTGCTGCCACGCACCAAGCGTTTGCGGAAAGAGCCCAAAGGGGTCACGTCCGATGGTGAGGGTATCGCGCGGCGGGACGCTGGCGGCCAGGCCCAGACTGGCTAGGACAGCGAGCGTGCTGAGCACCCAGGCCCCATTGGTCCGCAAGTTGCGCAGGCGTGCTACCTGCGCGATGCACCCGGACGTCTCAAGATCCAGCGCGTCCGCGAGGGTCGTGCGGCCCGGATGCAGGCGCACCAGCCCCCAGGCCAGACAGAACAAAACCGCGACGCAGGCCAGAAAAACCACCCATCCTTCGAAGAAATGCGTGAACCCCGTTACCCAATCCGGCCCGTAGGCCTGCACCAGGATCCCTGCCAAGGCGATGCGCAGGGCATTCATCATCACGGCAATGGGCGCGGCGGACACCAAAAGCAGCGCCTTGTGCCAGACCGGACCGCGATAAAGGGCTGCAAAGATGTAGGAAAAGCTGAGGATCGGGAACAAATAGCGCAGGCCCGAACAGGCCTCGGCCACATGCAGGCGCATGACGCCCAGGTCGATGATGTTGCCGTCGAGAAACACGGGGATGCCAAACCCGCGCAGGATGAGCGTGCCGATCTCGGACGAGACAAGCTGGAGGCCGGTGGTGAGCTTGAAGTACACAACACCCGGTAACGGGAGCATGTAGACCAGATGCAGCACCGCGGGCCAAAACTGCCGCCCCCTGCGCCAGCCGAACCCGATCAGGATGACGCCAGCGATCCATAGTATGATCGCGTAGGCGACCAAGTCTTCGATCCGCGACAGGCGGCCGAGGCCACCCAGCGCGAGAGCCGCGCAGATCACCAGCACCCCGACCCATCGATCCCGCAGATCGGAGCGGCCAGCGGGTACGCGGCGCAGGTGGCGCAGAAACAGGAGGCCTGAAAGGACAGGGATCAGCGGCCCGTGGCTGTATTCCGGCACCTGCCATGCGGTGACAAGCGCGCGTAGACCGTCGGCGAAGTAGAGCGCCGCCGCCAACGTCGACAGGGCTAGCATCGCGAGCGCACAAGCGGCGGCACCGGACATCTGAGGCACGGAAAGACTGGTCAGAGCGCGCATGAAAGGAGCCGACGAGCGAAGTTCATGCCCTGTTAAGACGGCAAAAGGTTTAACGCGGCATTAAGCATGATGCCCGGACAGCCCCCTGCGGCGCCTGCAACGATCAGCCCCAATGGCGGGCATTGTCGGGGGGGCAGAGACAGGGGGTAAGGCCCGCGCGTTGCCCAAAACACCGCACCAGCGGGCGCTGCCTTCAGCCCGCCGTAACACCATCCCTGCTAGCAACTCCGCGCCAAAAACGCATCAGGAGGTGTCAGATGCCCAACAACCGATATGCCGGACTTGCCCAAACCCCTGCCGATCCAGCCAGCACGATTATCGACGTAACCCCAAGTGATACAACGGATTTGTCCGACGTGACATCGGCGCTGAACGTGGCGACGCCGGGGACGGTTCGGGTGACGACGCTCGATGGCTCTGTCACAGACGTGTCAGTTGCGCCGGGGTATGCTTTCCCTTTGCGGGTCACACGGATCTGGGCCACCGGGACCACAGCGACCGGAATTCGCGGCCTCATCTAGCCCCGGTGCGCCCTCCACGCTTGCAGGAAAGCCGCTGATCGGCAATCAAGACCACGACCGTATCCAGTAACCGGGCGACAACACTCGTGTCGCCCGTCGATCCAGTGGAATGTGCCGTGGCCCAAACCCGCAAATACCTTCTTGTTTCGCCGTGCCGGAATGAATCGGATTACATGCGCCGCACGCTCGACAGCGTTGTGGCGCAAACCCTGCGACCTGCCCTGTGGATCATCGTCGATGATGGATCCACGGATGAGACCCCCCAAATCCTGGCGAATTACGCGGCCCAGCACGACTGGATCCGCATCGTGTCCAAGCCCGATCGCGGCCACAGGGCCGTTGGGCCCGGCGTCATCGAAGCGTTCTACTACGGTCTCGATGGGGTGGATCTGGGCGCGTTTGACTATCTGTGCAAGCTCGACCTCGATCTGGATTTGCCGTTTGGCTATTTCGAGACGCTGGTCCAGCGCATGGAGGCCAATCCCCGGATCGGCACCTGCTCAGGCAAGCCCTATTTCCGCAGCGGCAGCGGTCGCATGATCTCGGAAAAGTGCGGGGACGAGATGTCGGTCGGGATGACCAAGTTCTATCGGACCGAGTGCTTCCAGCAAATCGGCGGCTTTGTGCGCGAGGTCATGTGGGACGCCATCGATTGCCACAAGGCGCGGCAACTGGGCTGGATCGCGGTGTCCTGGGATGATCCCGACATCCGGTTTGAGCATTTGCGCCCCATGGGCTCCAGCCAGCAAAGCGTTTTCACAGGTCGCCGTCGGCATGGGTTCGGCCAGTACTACATGGGTTCGGACCCGCTGTATTTCATGGCCACCGCCGTCTTTCGTATGGCGCATCCGCCCTATGTACTGGGCGGGTTGGCGATGATGCAGGGGTTCCTGGGGGCCTGGATCCGCGGCGAAGAACAGCATGGCGACGCCGAGCTGCGCGCGTTTGTGCGGGCGTATCAGCGTCGGGCACTGCGTGTTGGCAAGGCGCAAGCCGTGACCGAGATCGAGGCGGATCGCGCCAGCATGTTTGCAGGCTCCGCCCCGGCTTAAGGCCCCATCTCAGCCGTCGATCTTCGGGCGCGGGCCGTCGCCCAGATCACCGCGAAACAGCTTGGCGATCCGGGCAGCTTCCTTGCGAATGTCGAACTCGGCCAGCACTTTCTCCCGGCCCGCTTGGCCCATCCGCTTGCGCAGGTCCGGATTGCTGGCCAGTTGGACGATCCGGTCGGCAAAGCCTGTCGCGTCGCCCGGCGGCGCGAGAAACCCGCTGACCCCGTCTTCCACCAGTTCCGACACCCCAGCCACGCGCGTCGCAATCACGGGCCGTCCGCTGGCCATTGCCTCCATCAACACGACGGGTACGCCCTCGGCAAAGCTCGGCAAGACCAGCGCATCTGCCGTCGCCAGTGTCTCGGCCACCTCGGCCTGGGACAGATAGCCGGTGAAGTACACGGCATCGCCCAGGGGGCGGGCCATGTCTTCCAGCACCTCCCGATCATCCCCGTCACCCACGATTGTGAGGCGCAGACCGGAGTGGTCGCCTGCCACATGCCCAAACGCCTCAAGCAGAACACGCAGCCCCTTCACAGCCGTCACCCGGCCCACGAACACCAGATGGCAGCCGTCACTGTCCCGGTCCCCGGCCTCGTACATCTCGGGCGTGACCCCGCAATGGATGATTTTCAGCTTGTCCCAATCGGCGGGGTCTGAAAAATACATCAGCTGACTGCGGGCAAAGTGGCTGATGCAGGCCACAAATTTTGCCCGCCGCGTCTTTTCATCCAGCCGCCATTTCTGCGCCTCGAACAGATCGCCGGGCCCGTGCAGGGTGAAGCTGAAACCGATATCGGCCAGTTCCGCCGCCAACATCGCGACTGACGCGCTGGAATCCGCGAAATGGTTGTGCAGATGGGTGACGTTGCGTGATTTCAGGTGGTGGGCCAGCACCATCGCCTCGGTGAAGTAAAACATCTGATACAGCCGCGCCTTGATCCCAGGCGAACCGGTACGCAGCGCCAACAAGAATGTGCGAAAAAACCGGCCGGGATCGGTTAGAAGGGTCAGCTTGGCCCGAAGGGTGGTGAGCGGGTTCTTTGCCGCGCGGATGACGTAGAACGTCGTGGCAGCAGCATGTTTCTCAGACGGGCCGCGGTGATGCTGCGGATCGGTTTCGCGGATTGAACAGGTCTCAACCTCCAGCCCAAGCTCTCGCAGGGCCTCGATCTCGCGCAGGATGAAGGTATGCGAAACCGCGGGAAATTCGCCCGTCAGATAGGCGATGCGCGGCGCTGCAGGGGTAGGGGGCATGACGGTTGCCTTTCACACAAGCGCCAAGGCGCCAACGGCAACGGCATACCCCCCGAAGAGCGGCTGAGTAAAGCGCCCTAGCTGGGCTCGATCGCACCACGACTGGGGCTTGTGCCACGCAAGACACCATAGAAGTCGTCGATGGCCACCTTGCCACTGGCATCCCCGATCGCGTCAGACCCAGGCAACGGCGCGAAGTCCGCCGTCACCTCAAGCCCATAGGCGCGCGAAGTATCGAGCGGCTCGGTCTCCCACCGCTCGCCATCATAGCGCGGACTCCAGTTCCCTGCGCTGTCCAGGGGCGCATCCGCGACGGTTCCACCTGATGACATGTTGGGCGCGTGATCGATCCCGTTGCCCATATAGGTGTTTGTGTAGGAATCCAGCGCACCAGCATCATAGTCGCGATTGGTCGCTGTACCCGTCCTGTTGCGTGCCAATGCATCACTGCGCAGATCAACGAAGGTGTAGCTATAGACCTCCACCCGCCGATCCGCATTGCCCAAGATACTCTCGCCCGTGTCATCAAACACGAACCGCCGCGTGCCTGTGGACGACCCCGGCATGCTGTTGGGGACCACGGCCACCAGATTGCGGAAGGTCTGCCCCCCGCGGTCGACCACGACAACGCTGCTCTGATGATCGCTGTGGATGTGGTGCCACTTGTCCGCCAGACACCAGATCGGCGCCATCTCATCATCATTGGATGTGTTGGTGGACGTGGCGATCATCCCGCCTTCGGTGCGAATACGGTCGACGTTGATCTTCTCATCGACCTGGCCCGAATTGATCCGCAAACACTGCTGGAAACTCCGATTGTTTGAATCAGCGGCCCAACTGCACAGGCTGACCATGTCGATCAGGCGTAGGGCAACCGGCCCGTCCTGATTGCCGATCCGGAAAGGCCCGTGATCAGCATAGTAGGGCGAGACAAGCTTGCCCTGGCCATTGATCGTGCCCGTCGGTTGCATGCCCGTGACGCCCGACAGCCCGATATAGCCGCCTGTGCCCGAAAAGATCCCGTAGTCATGCCAGTTCGAAAACCACGTGTCCGAGATGTAGACATGAGTGTGGGGCGACGTATCCGTGCCGCCGATCCAGATCGCCTTGGCGGCGCCCTCGATTTTGCAATCATGGACGGTCTTGACCCCGGACAGGTTCAGCGCAGCACCACCCAGCATGATCCCTTCGCCGTTTGGCTTGGTCGTTCCGGGTGACTTCGCGTCATAAGGCAGCTGAATATCGAGCCCCTCAATCATCACCTCGTCCGGGGCCACACTGTTGTTCACGATGATCCCGCTGTCGGAGAAGTTGGTCACAGCGATCACAGGGTCCGCGCCACTACCGAAAGCGCCGAATGCGATTTTGTCAGCGTTTTCTGTCAGGCGGATATCGGGATCGGTGTAGGTCTCACCGCGTCGGAACAGATACCTTTGCCGCGCACGCCCCGACAGGGCCGCTTTGGCGGCAGTAAACGAGGTGTACTCCCCCGCGCCGGACGGCTTGCCCGAAAAAACACCCGATCCGGAGATCACCGCCGTGTCCGCACCGGCAAAGACCGTATCAGCCTCCGCGATCGTCACTTGCAGGGTCACCACACGCGGCGCACTCGTGCCGTCGCGGGCGGTGCAGGTGACGGTGTATGTTCCGGCCTGGAAGGTATGTGTCACCACGGGCCCATAGGCGACGTTGCGGCCCGTGCCCCACGGCATGTCGCTGCTGATACGGGCGAAGTCGCCAGTGTCGCCGAACTCCCAAGTGTAGTGGATGTCGTGATACGGGATATCAACTCCAGGCGCTGGCGATGTGGCCGTCGCCTCGAACAGGATCCCCGCAGGGGCCGTCCCCGACAACCGCGTCGCCGAGAGCGTCATGGCGATGTCGCTGTCGCCGGTCGGAGGTGGGGGCGGCGGATCTATGACTGCTCCCGCCCAATCCTCGACATCTGCCGATGCACTGGACGTCCCCGCCGATACGGTGAACGCCACGTCCGATCCCGTCGGGAACCCATCAAAGCGTAGTTTAGCCATCGCTGAAGCTTCCCTGTGTTGTCAGGCTGCTGTCGCTGCCGCCATGGGTCGGGGTGTTGAAGCGCGCCGCCGGGCCATAGAGATCAAAGATCGGGGTCCCATAGGCGGCAACGGCAAGCGCGGGATCGATCGCTATGCCGCCATTGGTAAAGACGTCGCGCACCGCGCTTTGCGTGATATCCGGGCTGACACCCGTCCACATCGCGGTGCGGAACACGGTGCCGTTAAACCCCTGCCCGCCGCTATCGCTGCGCTCAAACAGGCGATAGGGCCCGCTCATCCCCGTCGAAAACTCAAAAACTGATCCGTTGCGGGCTTCTGGGCCAAGCAACGACCATGCCCCCGATACGCTGTCCCAAAGCGCGACATCCACGATCATATCGCCACCACTCCCGTAACCCCGGACCAGCGCGTGGATGCGTGTGCCCACGGGAACGGAGGGTGAGGTATGAATGAGCGCGGCACCATCACTACGCACATAGCTACGGAACCGTGGCCCTGCGGCATCGTCCCACGAATGCATGGACCCGGTGACCCCGGCCGTGCTGAGAAGGGCCAAGCGCCCGTTGACGCCCGGGATATAAGACCCGAACCAAAGAAACGCGTCGGTATCGGGGATGGTGATCGCCGATTGCAGATAGGCCGATCCGTCAGCGGTGACGGGCGTTTCTGCAAATGCGCTCGACGGGGTTATCTCAGTAAGCGTCCCGTCGCCGGTGTCCACTTCATAGACGATGTCGTTGGTCAATCCGGTGACCGTCAGCGGCAGGGTCCCACTCGCCCGCTGCCACGGTCCCTGGGGGGATTTCTCCCGGTAAAAGATGCTGCGCGCCATCAGATCGCCTCCAATACGATTTCTGCATCCGCGCCGTGAAGCGTGGACCATTCAAGGAACGGTGCCGCATCGACGCGAAAACCGCCGGTGATGCCCGTAAGTGTCGCTGTCCCGCCAAGTCTGGCCTCAGACGCCGTGCTGCCATTGGCATCGGTCGCGGTGTCCGTCAGCGCGACTAAGGCGCCCTCGGCACCGGCTGGGACGACCAGATCAGATCCGGTTTCGCCCACCTGCAAGGTGCCGTCGATGAACCACTGGTAGGCATGTGTCGGCGCTGCGAAAGAGCCATCGTAGATCCACAGCCCCGGGATGACTGAGACGGTCGCGCCCGCCGTGACGCTGCCCGAAATCCGCGGGGAAAGAAGGGCGACCGGACCGGCGTCCAGGTCAGCGGTCTGAACCGTCCAAGACCCGCGGTAGAGTTCGGGCCCTGTGACAGTGACCGTGATCGCGTCGGCATCGGTATCGATCTCGATCGTCCCGTCTGCCAGCGGTGTCAGTGTGAGCGACGGCCCCGCCGCTTGCGTGTCCCAAGCTGCCGGCCACGCGCCAACGGCCCCCTCGCCAATGACCCAGCATCGCGGCATCAGACCGCCTCCCGCACCAAAAGCGCGGCGCCTGGTCCCTCCTTGCGGTACCGAACCTGTAGCCCGGCCCGCAGGTGCAACCCGCGCCCCTCGATCAAGGCAATTCCGTCCAGTGCAGCCGGTGCGGCGCTCGTTGTCACAAAAACGCTGCCAAACCGGGCCTGCCACACCTCGTCGCTGGTCAGGGTCACGGGCGACGACCACGTCGTCTGGGCATCTTCGATTAGGGCCATGGCAAACCTCATTGCTGGATACGCGGCATTGAAAAATCGGATCGGCGCGCAGCATTTTTGAGTTTTGCTAAGGATTACCTTCCTGACCGTACGTTGCCCCCCGGCGGGCCGAGCGGCAGAGAATCAAGGCGGATGGTTTAGGAGCCCAGTCTCTGCGCCGCAGGATGCGGGGTGCGTGCGCTTTCCGGGCGTCAAAAGGAAACAGGGCACAGGTTTTCAACGGTTTGTTCGCGAAATCTCTAAAACCGTTGCTCAACCCGTTCCTCTCGGGGATTTGTGCTATCTAAGGGCGGCACGAAATTGCCACGTGGCGGGCGCGTGTGCTAGCGCGCGGGGTGAGTAGGGTAAGATGATGAACTGGTCCCAAATCGATGGTATCGCGCACGTGAATGCCACCACACCCGTCGTGGTGAACACGCCCTCGGCCGCAGCCCTGGTTGCCGATATTGAACGCCGGTTCAAAGCCCGCGAAGGCTTTACCGTTGCGACGCTAAACCTCGACCATGTGGTCAAACTGCGCACCGATGAACAGTTTCGCTCGGCCTATGCGCGTCACAGCCACGTCACAGCGGATGGCAACCCAATCGTGTGGTTGTCACGGCTCTCAGGCCAGAAAGTCGAACTCGCGCCGGGCTCGGACCTCGTTGCGCCGGTGGCGGAAATCGCAGCGCGCAACGACGTCCCTGTTGCACTCTTTGGATCGACAACCGCCTCGCTCAACGCGGCTGCAGACGCCATGTGTGCGCGGTTTCCGGGCCTACGCATTGTGGCTCAGATCGCCCCACCGATGGGCTTTGACCCCACCAGCGTGGCGGCAGACGAGATGATCGAAGACTTGTCGGCCAGCGGCGCGCGCCTTGTTTTCTTGGCGCTGGGTGCCCCAAAGCAGGAAATCTTCGCCGCCCGCGCGGCGCAGCGTTTGCAGGACGCGGGGTTTTTGTCCATTGGCGCGGGGCTCGACTTCATTTCTGGCAATCAACAACGCGCGCCGGCTTTGGTGCGCGCTGTCGCGGCTGAATGGATCTGGCGGATGCTGAGCAACCCGCGTCGTCTGGCACGCCGCTATATGGGCTGCCTGGCGATTTTGCCCTCGTTGACGGTCTCAGCAATGCGCCAGCGCGGCCAATCAGGGGGGGCGTGACTCATGCTGCCTCCTGAGCTCGTCCTCTACTGCTGGCCTTTTGTCGCCTTTGTGGTGTTTTTCCGCGTGCGACCTGCCATTGCCCTGCCAGCGGCGATCATCGCAGGCTACCTGTTCCTGCCACCGCGGGTGGTCATCGACTTTCCGCTGATCCCAGAACTCGACAAAAACTCGGTCTCAGCGATTACCGGGGCGATCCTTGGGCTTTATTTCGTGCTCGTGCGACGCATGTCGGCGACGGCGCCAAGCGACGGGGCAGGCGGTCCGCGTGCCACCGAAGACATGCTGCCCAATTGGGTGCCGCGCCACCCGATGGCGTTTTTCTTGCTGGCAATGCTTGCCATTGCCCCCATCATCACGGTTCTGACAAACGGCGATACCATTCGCGTCGGTGCTGCAACGCTGCCGGGTTTGCGTCTCTATGATGCCGGGTCCATGGGGCTTGAGGTGCTGGTTGCGCTCATTCCGTTCTTCCTGGCGCGACGGTTCCTGTATTCCGCCGAACATCACAGGCTTTTGCTGATCGTCCTCGCGGTCGCAGGCGCGATCTACGCAATCCCCGCGCTTTACGAGGTGCGGATGTCGCCGCAGCTCAACCGCATCGTCTACGGGTTCTTCCAGCATTCCTGGATCCAGCACATCCGTGGTGAAGGCTTCCGTCCGCTGGTCTTCTTGCAGCACGGTATCTGGCTGGGCATCTTCCTGTGCATGGCGCTTTTGGCGGCCTTCACCTGCGTCCGCTCGATGACCAGCAGTTGGCGGTACCTGATGCTTCCGATCGGCGTCTACATCCTTGCAACGCTGGTTCTGGCAAAGTCCCTGGGCGCCCTTTTGATCGCAATGGTCCTGATCCCGGTGGTGTTGCTGAGCCCCAAACGCGTGCAATTGCTCACCGCAGCCGGGATTGCCGTGCTCGCGATAGGCTACCCGTATATGCGCAGCATCGACATCGCGCCCGTGGACCAGGTGGTCGAGCTTGCCGAACGCATCGACGCCGACCGCGCCCAGTCTTTCCAGTTCCGCCTCGACAACGAAGATATCCTGCTGGCCAAGGCACGCGAACGCATGCTGGCAGGCTGGGGTGGCTGGGGACGTGGGCGTGTTGTGGATGATGACGGCAACGATATCAGCGTCACCGACGGCTACTGGATCATCACCTTCGGCCAGGGCGGGATTATGCGCTATGTGGGCGAGTTTGGCTTGCTGACCATGGCGATCTTCGTGCTGGCGCTGCGCCCAAGCCGCCACCGGACAACGATTGCGACCACAGGCGTTGCGCTGGCCCTGTCAGCCAACCTGGTCGATCTCTTGCCCAACGCGTCGATCTCACCGGTGACCTGGCTTCTCGCGGGGGCGCTCTTGGGGCGGATTGAGGCCTGGAAGTACGAAGAAACCAGCCCGGCCACTGCAGTGCCCGACCTTGACGACACGACACTCAGGCGACGGCGCCAGAAGGGCACAGCCGCCCCAGCGCCTGTACCGGCAGGCAGTCCGCCCGTGATCGCTGGGGATGGGGATGTGGTCGTGGCAATGCCGTCAGCACAGCCCCGCAACCGCCACTCTCGTTTCGCGACCAAGCATGTGCGACAGAAGATATGACCGATACCACTGAACTGCTGATCTCGATCATTAATTATCGTACGGGCCCGATGACGATCCAGTGCGTCGAGTCCGTGATGACGGATATCGGCGACATCAATGCCCGCGTTGTTGTGGTCGACAATGCCTCTGGTGATGGGTCCGCGGACTTGATCCAAGACTGGATTGACACCGCCGACACGCCTATCCCGGTTGATCTGGTGCGATCTGCAGAAAACACCGGGTTCTCTGGTGGCCATAACCAAGGCCTTACCTTTGCCAAGGCAGACTTCTATCTCGTGCTCAATTCCGACTCTGTTGTCAGCAAGGGCTTCCTTGCCGCGCTCATGTCGGCGGCCCGCAGCGCTGCGCCGGAGGTGGGCCTCATTGCCCCACGCCTGGCCGGGCCTGATGATGAAACCCAAATCAACTGTTTCCGCTTCCCCACCCCGATCAGCGAGTTCAGCCGCGCGATCCGGACAGGCTTTGTGTCGCGCATCCTCAAAAATTACGAGGTGGCCATCGGCCCCAATCCCCGACCCGAACAGATTGAATGGGCCAGTTTTGCGTCCATCCTTCTGCGCGGCACAATGGTCGAGGACATTGGGCTGATGGATGAAGGCTATTTCCTCTACTTCGAGGATGCCGAGTATTGCCTGCGCGCACGCCGCGCCGGTTGGAGGTTCGGCTATGCGCCGCAAGCCACCACAATTCATTTCCGCGGTGGCAGCGGCCCGGTCAAGACACTGGCTGCCGCGAAAAAGCGGATGCCACGATATTACTATCTCTCACGTACACGCTTTTTCTATCAGGCCTATGGGCGTGCCGGCCTCCTGGCGGCGAACACGGCCTGGTATGTCGGACGCGCGCTTGCGCAGTTCCGTCGGCTGGCGGGCCAGATCGTGCACCCGATGTGCGAACGCGAAGCCAGCGATATCTGGATCGGCGCGTCGTCCCCCCTCGCCGAAAGCGGAAGCCCTGCGGAATCGCGATGATGACACCTGATTTCGTGATCATCGGGGCCATGAAAAGTGGCACCACGACGCTTTATGCGCAACTTGCCCAGCAAGACGGCATCTTTATGAGCCCGCTGAAGGAACCCAACTACTTCTCCGACGATGAAATCTTCGCGCGCGGGGCAGCGTGGTACGGCGATCTCTTCAAGGATGCAGCCCCAGGCGATCTCAAAGGGGAAGCCAGCACGCACTACGCCAAGTTGCCGACCTATCCCGAAACGATCGACCGCATGGCCAACGCGCTGGAAAACCCGCGCCTGATCTACGTGATCCGCGATCCGGTCACGCGGGCCTTGTCGCACTATGTCCACGGGTTCAGCCAGCGTGAGATCCACTGCGATCTGCCGACGGCACTGCGTGATCACCCCGAACTGATTGAATACGGTCGTTACGGAATGCAGGTCGCCCCGTTTATCGAGCGTTTTGGCAAGGACAGCATTCTATTGACCAGCCTTGAGCGTCTGAAATCCGACCCACAGGGTGAGTTTTCGCGCATCGGCGCGCATATCGGCGCGCCTGCGCCGCTTGTCTGGAAAACCGATATGTCCGCCCAGAACACCAGCAGCGCCCGCTGGCGCAGGCTTCCGTTTGAGCATTTTCTGGTTGAGAATCCGATCCTGCGCGCCTTGCGCCGCGGACTGATCCCAAAGTCGGTTCGAGAGTGGGTGCGCACCTCACGCGGGATCGAGGGCCACCCAGAACTTCCCGAGCATCAGCGCCATCATATGGAACAGGTCTTTTTGGAAGATCGCCAAACCTTGGCCGGCCTCTTCCCGGACCATCCCGCCCTCACTGACGCCTATCCGTTCGCCCCCGCATGACTGGGCCAGGCAGCATCGCAGCCGTTGCAATCGGCCGGAATGAGGGCGAGCGGTTGGTGCGATGCCTTGCCTCGCTTCAGGGGCAGGTCGATCGGATCGTCTATGTCGACAGCGGCTCGACCGACGGCTCGGTTGCTGCGGCGGAAGCGGCAGGGGCTGTGGTCGTCCCCCTCGATACCACGACGCGATTTACGGCAGCCCGCGCCCGCAACGCCGGATTTGACGCCCTTCGGGCTGAGGGCCTTCCAGAATTCGTCAAATTTATTGACGGTGACTGCGAAGTGCAGCCCGGATGGCTTTCCACCGCGCTCGACTTCCTCAAATCGTCGCCCGACGTTGCGGTCGTTTGCGGGCGCAGGCGCGAACGCTATCCGGATGCCAGCCGGTACAACCGGTTGATCGACGAAGAATGGGACACGCCGGTTGGTGAAGCGCGGGCCTGCGGGGGCGACGCGGTGATGCGGACCCGCGCCTTTGACGAGGTCGGGGGGTTCAATCCAGACTTCATTGCCGGGGAAGAGCCCGAGCTGTGTGTGCGGTTGCGGGCGGCTGGGTGGAAGATCTGGCGCCTAGATGCCGAGATGACCCTGCACGACGCCGCCATCACCCGCATCGGTCAATGGTGGACGCGGGCACGCCGCGCAGGCCATGCCTACGCGGAAGGGGCGGCGCTTCATGGCGCGCCCCCCGAGCGTCACAACGTGGCGCAGACGCGCCGTTCCGTTATCTGGGGGCTGGCCATTCCGGCGTTGGCTGTTTTGGGTGTGCTGATCAGCCCGTGGGCATTGCTGCTCTTGTTGGCATTGCCAGCGCAGATCCTGCGTCTGACCCTACGCGGCGAAACGCTCGAATCCGCCTCTTTTCTCACCATCGGTAAGGTGCCCGAGGCACTTGGCGTATTGGATTATCATATCCGACGCCTTTTCCATCGTCCTTCCCAAGTGATCGAATATAAGTAGACCTTGGGGCAAGAAAAACCGGAGCACGCTCCCATGACTGATACAGTTCTTGTCACCGGCGGCGCCGGTTACATCGGCAGCCATGCATGCAAGGCGCTGAAGCGGGCGGGTTATACGCCAGTCACTTTCGACAACCTTGCGACGGGCTGGGCCGAGGCCGTGAAGTTCGGCCCGCTAGAGCAGGGCGACCTTCTGGACCGTGCGCGCCTTGATGCGGTGTTCGCAAATCACGCACCGGTGGCGGTGATGCATTTCGCAGCGGCCTCGGACGTAGGGGAAAGCGCGCGGGATCCTGGAAAATACTGGCGCAATAATGTTACCGGTTCGCTTAATCTGATTGAGGCCATGCTTGCGGCAGGGCTCAAAAAACTCGTTTTTTCATCTACTTGCGCGGTTTATGGTGAATCTGATGGCGTTCTTTTGGACGAAGACAGCCCGATCCGACCGGTGAATGCCTATGGCGCGACCAAAGGTGCGATCGAGCAGATGATCCGCGATTTCAGCATCAGCCACGGCCTTGAGTCAGTGATGTTTCGCTATTTCAACGTGGCAGGGGCCGATCCCGATTGCGAAGTTGGCGAATTCCACCGCCCCGAGACGCATCTGGTGCCCTTGATGCTGGACGCGGTAATGGGCAAGCGCGACGCGTTAACGATCAATGGTACAGACTACGACACCCGCGATGGCACCTGTGTGCGGGACTATGTGCATGTCTCGGATTTGGTCGATGCGCATGTTGCGGGGCTGGATCGGCTTTTGCAGGGGCACGGCTCGCAACTCTATAATCTTGGGACGGGCCATGGCTTTTCTGTGCGTGAAGTTGTCGACAACGCCCGCCGCGTCACAAACCGCCCCGTCCCTGTGATCGAAGGCCCGCGCCGCCCGGGCGACGCCGTGAGCCTTGTGTCAGGCAGCAAACGCGCCTCGGATGTTCTGGGGTGGGAGCCCAAACGCTCGACCATGGATCAGATGATTTCCGATGCCTGGGCCTGGCACAACAGCCCCGGCTATCAGCGCTGATTTGAGGGCAAAGACCCGGATTTGACGGGATTATCCTCGCAATCGGGCCACGTTGATTGGTCGAATGCTGCATTGGCGAAGAAAGGGTTGCCCGACCGGGATCGGGCGTCAAAATGCGCGCAAATGGGGCAGACCCTGCGGTAAAAGCAGTAACGAGGATAGGCATCCGTGCAGATTGAAGAAACAGAGATCCCGGGTGCCGTGATCCTGACGCCCAAGCGCATTGGTGATAACCGCGGCTTTTTCTCGGAAGTGTGGAATCGCAAGCTTCTGGCCGAACACGGGATCGATGTTGAATTCGTCCAAGACAATCATTCGCTGAGCCAGGCCAAAGGGATCATCCGCGGTCTGCACTATCAGGCGCCGCCCCATGGCCAGGGAAAGCTGGTGCGTTGCGGCGGCGGGTCTGTCTGGGATGTTGCCGTGGACGTGCGAAAAGGCAGCCCGGCCTATGGCAAATGGGTTGGGGTGGAGCTGTCGTTTGAGAACGGGCGGCAATTCTACGTGCCTGAGGGGTGCTTGCACGGGTTTTCGACACTGACCGAGAACGCACAGCTTCTTTACAAATGCACCGACTATTATGCCCCTGCCGCGGATGGGGCGGTGCATTGGAACAGCGCGGATCTGGGCATCGACTGGCGCGTCGATGGTACGCCGCAGCTTTCGGAAAAGGACGCAGGCGCCCCAAACTTTGCCGAGTGGGACAGCCCGTTTGAATGGAGCGGATCATGAAGATACTCGTCACCGGCGGGGCCGGGTTCATCGGTTCGGCCGTCGTGCGCCTGGCAATTTCGCGTGGGCACAGCGTGGTGAACCTCGATGCCCTCACTTATGCCGCCTGCCTCGACAATGTGGCCAGCGTTGCAGACAGCCCAAACTATGCGTTCGAACAGGCCGATATCTGCGATCGCGAAGCGCTTGACCGGGTATTTGCAGCCCATCAGCCTCACGCCGTGATGCATCTGGCCGCTGAAAGCCACGTGGACCGGTCGATTGATGGCCCCGGAACATTCATCGAGACCAACGTAACGGGGACATTCACGCTGTTAGAGGCTGCCCGCGCCTATTGGACCACTGCGGGCAAACCAGACAGCTTCCGGTTCCACCACGTCTCCACGGACGAAGTCTTTGGGTCGCTCGGGCCCGAGGGGATGTTTACCGAAGAGACCCCATATGATCCCCGCAGCCCGTACTCGGCGTCAAAGGCGGCGTCCGATCACCTGGTGCGTGCTTGGGGAGAGACCTATGGCCTGCCAGTGGTCCTATCGAACTGTTCAAACAATTACGGCCCCTATCACTTCCCCGAAAAGTTGATCCCCGTGGTCATCCTGAACGCGCTGGCCGGGAAACCAATCCCGGTCTACGGCAAGGGTGAAAACGTGCGCGACTGGTTGTTTGTCGAAGATCACGCTGACGCACTTTTGTGCGTTCTGGAAAAGGGCGCGCTGGGCCGATCGTACAACATCGGGGGTGAGAACGAAGCGCAGAACATCGATATCGTTCGCACGATCTGTCGGCTTCTGGACGCGCGCCGCCCTGATGCCGCCCCCCATGCCGATCTGATCACCTATGTGACCGACCGGCCCGGGCATGACCTGCGCTATGCGATTGACCCGGCCCGGATCCGCGCAGAGCTGGGCTGGCGCCCGTCTGTTACACTGGACGAAGGGCTGGAGCGCACCGTGGACTGGTATCTGGCGAACGAGTCGTGGTGGCGCCCGCTGCAAGACCGTCAGGGTGTTGGCAAAAGGTTGGGCACGGGATGACATTTCTGGTCTTCGGCCGGTCGGGGCAGGTTGCGCGCTGTCTTGCGCGGATCGCCCCCGACGCGACCTATCTTGACCAAAGCCAGGCGGATCTGGGCGATCCGGCCGCCTGCGCGGCCCATATCGCGGCCACGGATGCGGTCGCCGTGATAAATGCTGCGGCCTGGACGGATGTGGACGGTGCCGAAGATCACCAGGAAGACGCCTATCTTGTGAATGCCGAGGCGCCGGGTGCCATGGCACAGGCCGCCGCTGCGCGCGGAATTCCGTTCGTTCACATCTCGACCGACTATGTCTTCGACGGCAGTGGGGCGCAGCCCTGGCGACCGGATGATCCCACGAACCCGCAGAGTGCGTACGGCGCATCAAAACTTGCCGGTGAAAGGGCGGTTGCAGCGGCCGGTGGACCCTATGCCGTCATCCGCGGCTCGTGGATCTTCTCCGAATTTGGCAAGAATTTCGTAAAGACGATGCTGCGGCTTTCGGAAGCGCGTGGCGAACTGACAGTGGTTAGCGATCAGATCGGCGGCCCCACGCCCGCGGCAGACATGGCCGCGTTGTGCATTCGGGTGGCACGGTCGTTGCGCGAAAACCCGGACCTGTCCGGTATATATCACTACTCGGGTGCGCCGGATGTCTCGTGGGCGGCGTTCGCGCGAGAGATCATGCGGCAGGCGCAGCGCGACGTGACCGTGACCGAGATTGAGACAGCCAACTACCCCACAAAGGCCACGCGGCCCCTGAATTCACGACTGGATTGTTCAAAGACTGAACAGGCTTTTGCCTTAGCCCGGCCCGATTGGCGTGCAGGATTGGCAGATGTGCTGTCGGCGTTGGACGCGAATTGAGAAATTGGAGAGTGACATGAAGCGCAAAGGGATCATCCTCGCAGGTGGGTCTGGCACCCGGCTTTATCCGATCACACTCGGCGTCTCAAAACAGCTCTTGCCGGTCTACAACAAGCCGATGATTTACTATCCGCTCAGCGCGCTGATGCTGGCGGGTATCCGTGAGATCGCCGTGATCACGCTGCCCCACGATCAAGAGCAGTTCAGACGCCTTTTGGGCGATGGCAGCCAGTGGGGTGTCTCTTTCACTTTTATCGAACAGCCGTCGCCCGATGGGCTGGCGCAGGCCTATCTTCTGGCGGAAGAGTTTCTGGATGGTGCGCCGTCGGCCATGGTGCTGGGCGACAACATCTTCTTTGGCCACGGCCTTCCTGAGATCATGGCGCGGGCGGATGCCCGGCCCACCGGGGGCTCTGTCTTCGGGTACCGCGTGGCTGACCCAGAACGCTATGGCGTGGTCGCGTTCGACGGCGAACGTGTCAGTGCCATCATCGAAAAGCCTGCGGTTCCACCGTCAAACTACGCTGTGACCGGGCTCTACTTCCTTGATGGAGATGCGCCCAAACGCGCGGCAGAGGTCAAACCGTCAGATCGGGGCGAGTTGGAAATCACGTCCCTTCTTGAGATGTACCTCGCCGATGGCCTTTTGACGGTGGAAACCATGGGCCGGGGCTATGCCTGGCTCGATACCGGCACGCACGGATCCCTTTTGGATGCAGGCAACTTTGTCCGCACGCTGGAAGAACGGCAGGGCCTGCAAATCGGCAGCCCGGACGAGATTGCGTTCAACATGGGTTGGATCGATACGGATCGACTTTCCGCCACTGCAAAAAAATTCGGAAAGAATGATTACGGCGCTCATTTGGCGGCTATTGCCGGTGAATGACAGAAACGACTCTGATTTTTTCAGGGCGTTTCAATTCGACACAAAGCCAAATTAAATAGGCAATAGATTGCCCATTCTTTTCCTGTGCGCGCGTATTTCTGCACGAAACAGGGGGTTTGCCGCATTTCCGCCTGATTCATAACCGATTCCGGTCACGCACCCACCGGAAATTCGCCACGAAAATCCACTGAATTGTTTCACATCTCGAAACCTTTTGGGGTGGAACGGTTCAATGTCTCTTCCTGCAAGCGCAAAGCGTGTGCAGTCACTCTCCCTCGCAGCACTGCGTGTCGGTGGGCTCTGGACGACTGTCCCGGGCCTGCCGCGCGCGCTGTCTGCGGGCAAAGACCGGACCATCCCTGTCATCGAAAAAAACCGCGCCGATTAATCGGCCAGACAGGAAACCTATCGAATGGACATTCTCGAAATCTTCCGAAAGTTCTTTGCGGCACTGCTCGGGCTCGACGACGAAGATGAGAACGAAGGCTCGGCCACACCGGCATCCCGCACACCTGCGGCAGATCCCGCACCTGTGGCTGACGTCGTAGCAGACGACCCAGACGAAGAAGACCCTGAAGTCGAAGACCTCGTGACACCGCCTGTATCGGCCGCGCCCGAGGCGCCCGCCGAAGAACCGGTTGTCGAAACGCCCGCCCCGGCGGCGCCCGCCGCGCCGGTTTTGTCCGATGAGGATGAAGAAGAACCGGTGGTCGAGCCGCCGGTGGTGGAGACGCCCGTGGTCGAGGAACCGGTTGCCGAAACACCGGTAGCAGAAGACCCCATGGTCGAAGAGCCGGTAGCGGAAGAGCCCGCCGAGGAAGAGCCTGTGGCGGAAGAACCCGTAGAAGAAGCGCCCGCAGAGGAAGAGCCTGTGGCAGAAGCCCCTGCTCCGACGCCCCCGGCAGATCCCGAGCCCGTCGAGGAACCGGCACCACCTGCCGACGACCCCGTTGACGAACCTGAGGTGGCTGAGCAGCCTGAGCCTGAGCCTGAAGTCCGTGAGCAGGAGTTCCAGCAAGCGACGCCTGCTGGGTCACACGACAACAATCCCAAGGACGGGATGAACGACTGGATTAACAAATCCGTCGATCTGCCGGCCAATGGCTCGAGCGTTAGCGTCATGGCGGGCCGCACAACCAAGCTGAACCTGCCCAATGAGGACAAGGTCGACAGCGTGCGCATCCTTGAACGCCCGGACTACGGGAATGTCACGGTCAATCCAGACAATTCGCTTGCCCTCGTTCTGGCCGATCCCAAGCTGACCGGGAACACCTCGTTCAAGTACGAGGTGAAGTACGACGACGGCAGCACACAGACCATTACCTCCAAACTCAAGGTCACAAAGAGTGTCCAGGAGTCCGGATGGGGGGCTGGTGACTTCTACATGCTCGAGACGGACGAAAACGACGATGTCGTGGTCGAGCATGGGGAAGAGCACCGGAAGGTCTACGTCTCCAAGTCAAAGGATGCCTACACGATCAAAGAGATCGCGCAGGCCGAAGGTATCTCGGCCGGCAAGATCAACGGCAAATGGTTGGAGCAAAACCCCGAATGGGGCTCGGACCCGTCGAAGGCCTTGGCCGAAGACGCAGGCAAGCTGTTATGGAACCAGATCGCGGGCGACGCCAAGGATGGCGAAGGGTCGTCGAACTGGCTCCTGTTCGAGAAGGGCTATACCTACAACAACTTCGGCCGTGTGGTTCCCGAAGGCGCCGATGGCGAATCCACCCTGCACCCGCTCTATATCGGGGCCTACGGCACTGGTGATCGCCCGATCATCGACTCGGACCTCAACATCACGAAATCGCCCAGCGAGAACATCGTGATCCAGGGCCTGCACTTCACCAATGGTGGGATGGTTCTGGAAGGTCAGAACATGATCTTCGACGATTTGATGTTCTCGGATGAGCCGTTCTCGGTTCAGGGGCCTGACAATATCACGATCCGTAACTCGTCGGTTGTCGATGTGGCCCGCGACAACCCCAGCCGCGGCAATGACTGGACCCAGCATGCCGACCGGGCGCAGGGCATCTTTGTCCGCGAGACCGATGGTTTGCTGATCGAAGGCATGCTGTTTGATCACAACGGGTGGGAGGACGACTATCGGTTTGATCTGTCGGGCAAGGGTGGTCAGCCGCCCAGCATGTTCAGCCACAACCTCTACATCCAGAACAACACCACGGATGTGACGGTGCGCGACACGATCTCGATGCAGGCGGCATCCTACGGGATGCAGGTGCGCGGCGGTGGGTTCATCGAAGACAATGTCTTCATTGATAACAACGCAGCGTTCAGCTTCCTCGGCGGCGACTACAAAGGGGCAGGGCCGATCGGCAACTACTCCCTCGCCACGGATAACGTGGTGACATCGGCCGGCTTCAAAACCGTGTCGCAGTCGCAGGGCGCCCTTGCCTGGGGGATCGGGAACGAGGGGCAGATGTCCTCGCTCGTGGACAACATCGTCACCCACCTCGCAAACCCCGACGACCCGTCGGAGCTGGAAGACAAGTTCCGCACGCAGTCCGCGCTGCAGAACATCAATAAGGCCTACTACGATGACACGATCGTCTACAACTGGGTTGGTGCGCGCGATGCCAACAACCAAGGGGCGATCAACGGGCAGAACACCGGCGATCTGAACAAGAACACACTGGACGAAACCACGATCCAACGGTTCACGGCAGAACTCACCGGCAAGAAGAACGCGTCGATCAGTGATCTGGCAGACTATCTGCGGGATCAGGCCAATGGCAAACTGGATGATGTCGTCGATGCCGACCTGATTATTGCGTACTTCCAGGAAGCGTTCGGGATTGCCCCGAATGTGCGGCTGGAGCCGACAACCCTGCGCTTTGTGCCAGATGAGGTCGGTGATGGTGTGCGTTGGGACAACCGCCTGAACTGGGATACCGAAGACCTGCCCGGGTCCGTGCGCGGTGACAGCGTCGATCTGGCCGGGAACTGGGTGAACTACGGTGGTACGACCGAGATCAACAACCTGGGCTTTGGGTCAGGCGGCGCGCTGAGCGTTGGGCACGGCAAGCTCGATGTGGCTGGCGATATCACGTCGGGTGCCTGGGGCGGTAACCTTTTGGTCGACGGTTCTGGTCAGTTCTGGACGAACGGATACTCGGACAGCGATCTTCTTGAGATCGACGTGAACGGTGGCCGCTTCGTCAACACCGGTGAGTTTGACGGCAACGCAAATGTCGACGTGCGCGGTGGCCAGGCAATCCTCGCCACAGACAACAGCGCCTTTGAGATTGACGATGGCAACATCTTCAAGGTCATCGGTGACGACGCCGAGGTCGGCTTTGACGACGACGACGGCGACACCGCTGTTCTGCGCCTCGATGACAACGGCACGCTGGAGTTCTCGGCCAAGGGCGGTGCCCTGGGCACGATCGAGGAGTTCAGCAGCGGGTACTATGGCGACAACCCCGATGTCTTGTCGGGTGCGAACCTGGGCTCGGGGACATTGGCGCTCAACGTCAATGGCCTGTCGGGGACGGGGACGAGCACCCTGATCGACGTGGATGAGCTGATTGGCGAGTTCGGGTCGGTTGAGATCTTTGGCCTTGGCAACCGCAACGCCACGGTCGAGGTGAACTACGACACCGACGAGGTGTCGCTGAAGCTCGCATCCGGCAACGGCAAGACCACCATCACGACAGTCGGTGACGAGGCCAACACCGATCTGAGCGGAAACGATGCAAATGCGTTGTGGGCCGCGCTGACTGAGGGGCAGGGCACTGTCACCGACGCCGCGCTATTGCCCGAGGACGAAGATCCCATCGAAGACGCGGCCTAACCTGTAAATTCGCGCCCGGGCAAGGAAATCCGTTGCACCCGGGCGCGGCTTCGGGTCTGTGTCGGGCATGGTTTTGGCACCAAGTTTCACGCTGGATGCGCCCCTGCCAAAAGGCTGGGGCGCATGACCGCATCGGACAAGACAGCACTCGTCACCGGCGCTGCGGGTTTTGTCGGGCACGCACTAACGCATCGGCTCATAGAAGAAGGATGGACGGTGGTCGGCTTCGACGCGGTCACCGATTACTACGATCCCGCCCTAAAACGCGCGCGTCTTGCGCGGCTGCACAACCGGCCCGAGTTTTCGCTGGTCGAGGAAAAGCTTGAGACGCCGGGTGCCCTTACAAGTGTGTTTGAGGAGCGATCGCCAAACCTCGTCGTCCATCTCGCTGCGCAAGCTGGGGTTCGTTATTCCATCGACTCGCCAGAGAGTTATGTCGAGGCCAACTTGGTCGGCACATTCCGTCTGTTAGAGGCGGCGCGGGCGAACCCACCGGCTCATATGATGATGGCATCCACGTCATCGGTCTACGGGGCCAATACCAACATGCCTTATGCCGAGACGCACAAGGCGGACAGCCAGATGTCGTTCTACGCGGCAACCAAGAAGGCGAATGAGGCGATGGCGCATTCCTATGCGCATCTCTACGACGTGCCGATCACGATGTTTCGCTTCTTTACGGTTTACGGACCCTGGGGCCGGCCCGATATGGCCTTGTTCAAGTTCACAAAGGCCGCTCTCGCCGGTGAACCGATAGATGTCTACAACGAAGGCAAGATGCAGCGCGACTTCACCTATGTGGATGATTTGGTGCACGGATTGACCAAGCTCGCCGACATCCCGCCGGCGCGTCCAGCGGGCGCGGTCGAGCAAGGGGACAGCCTGTCAGAGGTTGCGCCCTTCCGGATCATCAACCTCGGCAATTCGGAACCCGTTGGTCTGATGCAATTCATTGAGGCCATCGAAACGGCACTTGGGCGCCCGATCGAGAAGCGGATGTTGCCGATGCAACCGGGCGATGTTCCGGCGACATGGGCGGATACGTCACTTGCAGAGCGCCTGATCGGACCTTTGCCACGCACGTCCATCGAGGACGGCGTACAACGGTTCGTGGATTGGTACCGCGATCACTACGGTGCCTAGCGGCACTGCGCCGAAATTATCGCAGCAGATCGCGTGATATCCTGCGGCAATTGCGTGAGACCGCCAAAGATGGCAGCAAACGCCCAACAAAAACATCAATCGAGCGTTGCATGAAAACGGCATTGATCACAGGCATCACGGGGCAGGATGGCTCCTACCTTGCTGAGCATTTGTTGGCCCAGAGCTATGATGTCCACGGCATCAAACGCCGTGCCTCTGCCTTTAACACCCAGAGGATCGACCACATCTACCAGGATCCGCATACGCCAGATCCGCGGCTGACGCTGCACTATGGTGATCTGACCGATACCTCAAATCTCACGCGCATCATGGCGGAGGTGCGACCGGACGAAGTCTACAACCTTGGGGCGCAAAGCCATGTGGCGGTAAGCTTTGAGGCACCGGAATACACGGCAGATGTGGATGGCATTGGGACCCTGCGCTTGCTGGAGGCCATCCGCTTCCTGGGGCTGCAGAACACCACGCGGTTCTATCAGGCCTCCACCTCGGAACTCTATGGTTTGGTCCAGGAAACCCCCCAGCGCGAAACCACACCGTTTCACCCGCGATCCCCCTATGCGGTAGCCAAACTCTATTCCTACTGGATCACGGTGAACTACCGCGAGGCCTATGGGATGTATGCCTGCAACGGCATTCTCTTCAATCACGAGAGCCCGCGGCGTGGCGAAACCTTCGTGACCCGCAAAATCACACGCGGTCTGGCCAATATCGCCATGGGGCTGGAGGATTGCCTTTATATGGGCAACATCGATGCCCTGCGCGATTGGGGGCACGCCAAGGACTATGTGAAGATGCAATGGCTGATGCTGCAACAGGAGACGGCCGAGGATTTTGTGATTGCGACCGGGCAGCAGTATTCGGTTCGCGAGTTCATCCGTTGGGCTGCGGCGGAACTTGGCATCGAGCTGGAGTTTTCCGGTGACGGCGTGAACGAGACGGGCACTGTTGTACGCGTCACATCGGACGCGGCCCCGCGCGTGAAGGCCGGTGACGTGATCTTACGCATCGACCCGCGCTATTTCCGCCCTGCCGAGGTCGAAACGCTGCTGGGCGATGCCACGAAGGCGCATGAAAAGCTGGGTTGGTCGCCAGAGATTACAGCGCAGGAGATGTGCGCCGAGATGGTCGCGGCGGATCTGGAAGCTGCGAGGCGGCACGCAATCCTCAAAGACCATGGCTATGACGTGCCCGTATCGGTCGAGGATCAGGGCTGACCATGCGCGTATTCGTGGCCGGTCATCGCGGCATGGTGGGTAGCGCGATTTTGCGCAAGCTCGAGGCGCGGGGCACAGATGTGATCATCCGCATGCGGTCAGAACTCGACCTGGGCGATCAGGTGGCCGTCGCCGACTTCATGCGCTACGAACGTCCTGATGCGGTGATCCTGGCGGCGGCGAAGGTGGGTGGGATTCAAGCCAACAACACCTATCCTGCGCAGTTCCTCTATGAAAACCTGATGATCCAGGCGAACGTCATCCACCAAGCCCATGCCGCCGGTGTGCAGCGCCTGCTTTTCTTGGGATCCTCCTGCATCTATCCCCGCAACGCGCCACAGCCGATGGCGGAAGACGCCCTGCTCACGGGCACGCTTGAGCCAACGAACGAGCCCTACGCAATCGCCAAGATTGCCGGGATCAAGCTGTGCGAAAGCTACAACCGGCAATATGGTCATGACTATCGCAGTGTCATGCCCACCAATCTGTACGGTCCCGGCGATAACTTTCACCCCGAGAACAGCCATGTCCTTCCTGCCCTGATCCGCCGCTTTCACGAGGCACAGCGGGACGGAACCGATACAGTTACAATCTGGGGGACGGGTACGCCGAAGCGTGAGTTCCTGCATGTCGACGACATGGCAGACGCGTCTTTGTTCGTTATGGATTTGGACCGCGCGAGATATGAGGCCAACACAAAGCCCATGCTGAGCCATATCAACGTGGGCACAGGGTCCGATACCTCGATCGCGGACCTTGCGGCATTAGTGGCTGAGGTCACCGGGTTCACAGGCGAGATTGCGTTTGACACGTCAAAACCTGACGGCACGCCGCGAAAGCTGATGAATGTTTCCCGTTTGGAGGCAATGGGCTGGCGTGCATCGATCGGTCTTCGCGACGGGATAGAACGGACCTATCGTTGGTTTTTGGATCACGTTGACGCTATTCGAGAGGCGTGACGGCCATTTGGCGTTTGTGAAAGGACAGTCGGAAGTATGACACCCTCGGCAACGATTCATCCGGTTATCCTGTGCGGCGGTTCGGGGACGCGGCTTTGGCCTTTGTCACGCAAGAGCTACCCCAAACAGTTCGCCCGCCTGACAGGTGAGACAAGCCTGTTTCAGGATACCGTAACGCGTCTTTCTGGGCCCGGCTTTGCGGCACCGCTGATTGTCACCGGTGATCCGTTCCGCTTTATCGTGACGGAACAGATTGCAGCCGCGGAGATGGCCCCCGCCGGAATACTCATCGAACCGGAGCCGCGGAATACGGCGCCTGCAGTTCTGGCCGCGGCGTTGTGGCTGGCCAAGCAAGACCCGGATGCCTTGATGCTGGTGGCACCGTCCGATCACGCGATTGCCGACGATGCGGCCTTCCGCGCTGCCGTCCAGACTGCGGTTCCTCGCGCCACAGCCGGCGATATCGTGCTGTTCGGAATTACCCCAACCCGGCCCGAGACAGGATATGGCTACTTGGAGGTCGAGCACGGCAAAACAGCCGATGGGCCCCAGCCCCTCGCGCGTTTTGTGGAAAAACCGGACAAGCCCAGTGCCGAGGCGATGATTGCGGCCGGCAATTGCCTATGGAATGCCGGTCTCTTCTTGTTCAGCGCCCAAGCCATCATCAATGCGTTCGATCTGTATGCACCCGATCTGGCCGGACTGGTTCGTGCTTCGGTCGATGGCGCGACCTCTGATCTGGGGTTCACGCGCCTGGCAAGTGCACCTTGGAATAGTATCGAAGGCATCTCCATCGACTATGCGATTATGGAAAAGGCACCGGGCCTGTTGGCGATGCCCTATTCCGATGGTTGGTCCGACCTTGGTGCCTGGGATGCGGTCTGGCAGGCGGCAGGGCCTGACCACACTGGAACGGTGTGTACGGGCGAAGCAACCGCAATTGATTGCCAAGACACTTTGCTTCGGTCAGAGGCCGACGGCCTTGAGCTTGTCGGCATCGGATTGGACGATATCGTCGCCGTGGCGATGCCCGATGCCGTTCTTGTCGCGCGCAAGTCCCACGGCCACCGCGTGAAGGACGCGGTTGCCGCGCTCGAAACCAAGGGCGCCAGCCAGGCAGTGCAATCGCAGCGCGACCACCGCCCCTGGGGCTGGTTCGAAAGCCTTGCCATCGGGAGTCGTTTCCAGGTCAAACGGATTGTGGTGAATCCCGGTGCGGCGCTGAGCCTGCAAAGCCACGTGCATCGTGCCGAGCACTGGATTGTTGTCGAAGGCACAGCGAAGGTAACAATCGACGACACAGTCAAGCTGGTCGCCGAGAACGAGTCCGTGTTCATCCCGCTGGGGGCCGTTCACCGGATGGAGAACCCGGGCAAAGTGCCGATGACCCTGATTGAGGTGCAGACGGGCAGCTACTTTGGCGAAGACGACATCATCCGCTACGAAGATGTCTATGCCCGAAGCTCGGACGAATAGCAGGGCACTGTTACCAATTCGCCGCACGTTAAGAACCGCGATCTAAACCGTCTAGGTGAAACGATTCTTGTTCAGCTATAACCGCGCTGAGGCCGTGCCTTTGCGCGCGGAGAGCAGATAAAAAATGGTGAACCCATGCGGAAAGTAATTGCTGCTGTGGCGCTGCTGGCCATGGCGTCCTGCTCCGATATCGGTATCGGCGAATTCTCAGCCTTTAGCGACAGCTCGGACAGCGTGTCGGACACGTCCAATCGCGACTACTACCCAAATGATCAATTGATCGTCTCCGGCAAGTCGCATTTTGCCGAAGGCAATTACGGGTTGGCCTATCGGTCGTTCAAGAAAGCCATCGATGTGGCGCCCGAAGACCCGCAGGCCTGGCTCGGCTATGCCGCTGCCGCCGACATGACGCGGCGCTTTGACAAGGCCGATTTTGCATATCGCAAGATCCAGCCGGTGGTCGGCAACCGCATCGAGTTCCTGAACAACTTCGGCTACTCGCAGCTGTTGCGCGGCAATCTGCAAAGCGCGCGCAGCTACTTCCTGCGCGCATATGAGATTGATCCCTCGAACGAAACGACGGCGAACAACCTCGAACTGCTGCGGAACTCGGCAAGCTTCCAGCGGCGCGCGTCTGGCGACCTGCGCGGTATCTAGGAATAACGGATTGCCCCATGACGGGGGCGACCCAAAGGACAGCATGCGATGGTCTTGAGCGACATCTTCCTGATCGCGTCCATCGCATGTTTGCTTTTCATCGGCTGGCGCGACTTCGTGACCTTGAAGATCTCGAACCAGATCGTGATCGTGCTCTTGGTCCTCTATCTCGGCTTTACGGCGACGCGTGGCTTTGACGGGATCGTCGATGATCTTCTCGCCGGCGGGCTGCTCTTCGGCCTCACATTCATCTTTTGGCTTCTCGGGAAAATCGGCGCGGGCGATGTGAAGCTCTATTTGCCGGTCGGGCTGTTTATCGGATTGAACGGTCTTCTGCCCTACGCGGTTTTCCTGGCCGCCACGTCGATTTTGGTCCTGCTGGTCATCAAGGTAGGCGGTCGGTTTGCAAAGGGCACCACCTATTTCGGCAAACGTCTGCAAGAGCTTCGCGGCCTCGGCAAAGTGCCCTATGGCGTGCCGATGGGCCTGTCCGCCGTTGGCGTCATGATCGGTGAGCGGTTGATCGCCACTTAAGCCGCGAATCGTCCTCTGCTTGTCGGGAACCAAGGTAAACACTGGCGAACGATAGAGCGAACCCTCACTACGCGATAAAGTTATCCCCAGCCTGCGGCCCCCAACATGTTGTTTGCGGGCCTGACACGCCGCTGGAATTTCGATCAAATTCTCCGAAAGAATTTGACATCGGCGGATTTCCGCCTGCACAATCCACATGTGATGGGGCGATTGTTTCTGTCTCGTCAAATCACCGGATGCGGGTGGCGCACTTGCCGCTGGGGACACGCTCTGGTTGAACATGTAGGGGAAGTTTGATGCTGGGGACGGCCCACAGCACGGCGGAAGCGCTCCGCCGTGAGACGGATGGTGTTGCTCTGACAGAGTACGTGGTCTTGCTGGGCCTGTTTATCGCGGGCTTGCTGTTGGCTTCGGTTCTGTTTGGCGGTGGCAACTACTCCGCGCTGACCTTGTGGGGGCAATGGATCAGCGACGTGCGCAGTGGTGTCACTTGGACGGGGTCCGAGTAACGCCGTAGATCCGTAGATCGGAATATCGGACTGGTTACATGTTTTGGAGGCCCGGCCAATGCGACTGGCATTGGTCGGGCTTCTGTCCTCACACGCGGCCGCACACCTGTATTTTGTTCCCTCACTGAGGGATTTTCGCAACGTTTCGGCAGGGTTCCGGTGTGATGTAAACTTAAAATTACCGTGTCCCGGACAAACACTGTACCACAACGATAGCGCGTCAGGCTGCGGGCATCCGTGGTGTGACCTATCAAGTGACGTGTTGAGTGATGTCGGCGATCCTAACGACCGGCACGTGAAAAAAGCGAGCAATGGGCACTGGCGGTTAAGCGTTAAGCCCAACAAAATTGAGGCGACAGCGATGATTAAATCAGAAGCAGTCGGGGTGCGTCCGTCCATTGGCGGTCTTGCGCTTCACCTTTTTGCTTTTGCTGTAGTTGCCCTGACCGCAGGTTTTTTTGCGGTGGCCGGGCAGGCACAGACAAGAAGCATTTCGATCGGGGATGGCGATGTGGATGAATTCATCATTGCCCCCGGTTTCACCGTGACAGTGGAGACGGATATCCCCTTCGCTGACATCGTCGTGGGTAACTCGAACGTTGCCGACGTGTTCCCACTGACCGAGTCGTCGCTCTACATCCAGGGTCGCGCGTCGGGCTTCACGAACGTCGCCCTTTACGATGAGACAAGCACTCTTTTGGGCGTGATCGACATCCGCGTTCGCCAAAACTTCGGTGAGCTTCAGGATGCGATTGACCGTGCGGTACCAAGCGCGAGCATATCGGTCATCAACGTGAACGATCGGATCCGCCTTACGGGTGAGGTCAAAGACAGCGTGGACCTTCAGCGCGTCCTTCAGCTGGCGCAGCAATACACCGAAGAACCGGTCATCAATGCAATCCGCGTGCGCGATGCGCAGCAGGTGCAACTTGAGGTTCGGATCATCGAAGTTGAACGCAACTCGGCGCGTGAACTGGGTGTCGGACTGTCAAACAGCGGCGGGTCGAATACATTCAACACGGGCGCTGCAACCGGCCAGGGAACATTCGGCAACTTTGTCGGCAACCTTTTGCAGTTTGCTGGCGGTGATGTGGACGTTGTGATCAACGCGCTTGAGACCAAAGGCCTCGCGCGCCGCTTGGCAAACCCCACACTGATCACAACAAGCGGTGTCGAAGCCAACTTTGTCGTCGGCGGCGAAATCCCGATCGAGGTCTCGACAACCGGCGAAAACGGCAATGTGTCGACGGCGACAGGATACCGTGAATATGGTGTACGGCTGAACTTCCGCCCGGTCGTTCTGGACGAAGGGCTCATCAGCTTGCGCGTTCAGCCCGAGGTTAGCGACATTGATCCGGGTCTGTCGGTGAACGGCCAGCCGGCCTTCATCTCACGGAAAGCGGATACGACCGTATCACTGCGAGATGGGCAGAGCTTTGCGATTGCTGGGCTTTTGCAAGCCAACAACTCGCGCAGCGTCGATCAGGTGCCATGGCTGGGCCAAGTGCCGATCCTGGGTGCCCTGTTCCGGTCGACCGAGTTCCAGAAGCGGGAATCGGATCTGGTGATTCTGGTCACTCCGCGCCTCGTCCGCCCGGCGTCACCTGACGAACCGCTAGCAACGCCCCTGGATAGCACCCGGTCGTCCAACGATGTTGAGCTGTTCCTTCTGGGCATGCTGGAAGTGGATCGCGACATGATCCGCGCCTTCCGCGATGGCGAAGGCATTGTCGGCCCCTACGGCCACCTCATTGAACTGGAGTTTGAAGATGGCCTTCTCGTCGACAAGTAAGATCGTGGCAGCTGTGGCGTTGGCCACCTTGCTGGGTGCCTGCGCGGACTATACCAACAACTGGGACACGGTATCGAACCGGGCGGGCAATGCGCCTGCGGCCAATACCGCGATCCACACCGTTTCGCCCTGGCCACCGAACGTTCAGAATACGAACGTCCGAAGCGGCAGCTAGGCCAAGGCGCTAGAAAAGCAGCCCCGCTTCGTGACGGCGAAGCGGGGCTGTTTTGTTTGCCACCGTGCAAGCCAGCCGACACCAAATTGCCAAGATTTCTGGGTAACCGAAGGCGTGCTTACTTTTTCATAGGACGTTGTGAGTTCGTATGATGCGCGACACCCGCCAAAGCCCGCTCCACCGAAGACGCTTTCTCAGCCTTGCGGCCGTCGGGTCGCTCGCGCTTTGCCTGCCGGGAACACCTGCGCCCGCGCAGATCAAGTCGGTGCCGCGTTCGCTTGGCCAAGTGACGCGCCGCGTTGTTGCCTATCGGGGCAATAGTGCGCCCGGGACGATAGAGATCTCAAACGCTCAGCGTCTTCTTCACTTCGTCCTGGGGCAGGGTGCTGCGGCCGAGTACGACATCAGCGTGGGCCGCGATGGGTTCCTATGGACTGGAACAACCATTGTCGGACGCAAGGCCAAATGGCCAGACTGGCGCCCTCCGGCCGAGATGCGCAAAAGGCAGCCCGATTTGCCTGCCCATGTGCCGCCCGGGCCATACAACCCCCTCGGCGCCCGCGCGATTTACCTCTACTCGGGCGGTCGAGATACGCTTTATCGCATCCACGGGACCAACAATGCCGCCACCATCGGCGGGTTCGAGACCTCGGGCTGCTTCCGAATGTCGAATGCAGATGTTTTGGAGCTTTATGAACGCGTCACCCCTGGGGCCCAGGTCATCGTCACTTAGGCTTGCGCGTCGCGCATCACGCGCAGAGCCACGTCGTGCAACACGGCATCGAGGTCCAGCGGCAATTCCATCTTGGTCAGCTTCCCGTCGATCTGAAGGAACGACAGGCCGTGGACGAAGCTCCACAAAAGAAATGCCCGCCCTTCATCCTCCGGCTCAATAGAGTCGCTGCCGCGGCACAAGGCGACTTCTTGTTTTACGATTCCAAACGTGCCGTTGCCGAGCTGAACGAGAGCTTCATCCCCCTCGTGATCCTTTGACAGCCCAAACATCAGGCGGAACACACCGGGTTCCGTGACGGCGAACCGCACGTAGACACGGCCCAAAGCCACGATCCGTTCCAGCGCGCCCGGGGGATGGGGCGCAAGCTCTTCTATCATCTGCTGATATTGGCGTTGCATCCCGCCCAAGGCGACCTCGCGCAGCATTTCTGTCTTGTCTTTGAAGTGCTTATAGGGTGCCGCCGTCGATACCCCGGCGCGCCGGCACGCCTCAGACACCGAGAAATGGTCCGGCCCTTTCTCTTCGACCAGTTCCCGCGTTGCCTCGATCAGCTGGGCCCTCAGATCCCCGTGGTGATAGGTCGATCTTGCCGTGCCGCTCGCATTGCCTGTGCGCGCTTTTTTGGTCTTTTCCATGATCCGGTTTGTCTCAGACATCGTAGTACTTGTCAAAGTTAGAGTGTCTCACATATAAAGTAAGAAGCCCTAACATAATGGCTATGAGTCGCATTTAAAGGATCAGGTCCATGTCCGACGCCAAGACACCAAGCCGCGCCCGTCGCCTTGCCCTCCGGATTGCGAGTGCCGGGATGACCCTTCTCGTGATTGCCGGCGCCGGGGTCGCGGTGTTCTTGGGCTCCAACACGCTGGCCGAACGCGCTGCGGCCAGCCAGCCCACGGGTGTGGCCGACATAACCAAAGTCGCGGTTACACCATTGACGCTGGAACAGGGCTATACCGTGCCGCGTCGTTTCGTGGGCCAGATCGAAGCAGGCGCCAATGTGGACCTATCCTTCGAACTTGGCGGACGGTTGATCGACATCGCGGCCGATGAAGGCGATCTTGTGTCGGAGGGCCAGGTCATTGCGCGCCTCGACACCGCCATCCTGCAAGCGGAAGCTGCGCGATTGCAGTCTTCCCGCGCAGCGACAGAGGCGCGCCTGACGTTTGCCACATCGCAGCTTGAGCGGACGCAGCGCTTGCGAGACCAAGGCCACGTCAGTGCGGCGGCCCTGGATCAGGCGCAGGCGACTTATGATGAGCTGACCAATGCCATGGCCGAGATTGAGGCTGCAGCAGCCTCGGTTGCGATCAACATCAATAAGTCGGTCATTCGTGCGCCGTTCGCGGGTCAGATCGGCAATCGTCTGGTGGATGCAGGCACCACGCTCGCAGCCGGGCAGCCGGTGTTGACCGTTATTGAAACAAGCGCGCCGCGCCTAAGGGTGGGCCTTCCGCTGAGCATCGATACCAACCAACTCGCAAACACGCAGATCGAAATTGAGGGCGACCTGATGCCCGCAACACTTATCCAACTGCGCCCGGATATCGATCCGGTGACGCGCACGAGAACGGCTGTGTTCGAGATTGGCGATGATGCCGTGCCAGCCTTTGGGGCCACCGCCGCGCTAGTGGTCGAGGCACCGGTGCAGGAGGCAGGTGCATGGATCCCCATAGATGCGCTGCAAGAAGGGGCGCGGGGTTTCTGGACCATCCTTGTGGTCGATGATGGTGTCGTGCGGAATGCCTCGGTTGAGCTTTTGCATGCCGAGGAAACGCGTGCGTTCGTGCGGGGCACGTTTGAGGCGGGGGCCCAGTTGATTGATCGCGGGGCACATCGCGTGGTGCCCGGTCAATCTGTCCAAGTCCTGACGGGTGAAGGTTAAGGTCATGGAAACGCTCACGTTTCGTCAGCCCCGTCTTGTTGCCCTGATCCTTCTGGTCCTGATTTCAGCGGGTTTGTCATCCTTCCTGTCGCTGGGCCGCCAGGAAGATCCGACAATCACTAACCTCTTTGCCACCGTCACCACTAATTTCCCCGGCGCCGATCCGGCCCGTGTTGAAGCGCTGGTAACGGCCGAGATCGAAGAACAGCTTCTTGAGATATCCGAGGTCGACACAATCAATTCCGTGTCGCGGTCTGGCGTGTCGGTTGTATCGATCGAGTTGCTGGAAACGCTCGACGAGGCGACAATTGAACAGGTGTGGGCCGAGGCGCGTGACGCGGTGGAAGACGCCCGCCGCAACTTCCCGGCAGGTGTCGCCGCGCCCGAGTTTAACGCAGAAGGGATCAGCGCCTATTCCACTGTCATCGCGGTGACGGCGGATCATGACGCGGTGCCCATGACGCTGGCCCACGCGCATGCCGAGGCCTTGGCCGATCGTCTTCGTGCGATCCCTGATACACGCGCCGTCGATCTTTTCGGAGAGCCTGAGAACGAAGTGCTCGTCACAGTCGACCCGGAAGCCGCCGCTGCCCTGGGTCTGTCGGTGGCCGAGATCTCGGCCCGGATTGCGGCGGCGGATGGAAAGGTTCAGGCAGGACGACTGCAGGCCACGTCAACGGATCTGGCGATCAATGTCTCGGGCGAGATCGAGGCGCTTGCGCGGCTGGGCCGCGTTGTCGTGCGGGAAAATGCGGATGGCACGACGGTAGAGCTGTCTGATCTTGCGACAATAACCCGGGGTGCGCGCGATCCAGCGACAGAGCTTGCCATTGCCGATGGTAGGCCTGCGGTCCTGGTTGGCGTTCTGGCGCGCGATGGCGTGCAGATCGACCGTTGGATGGGTTTCGTGCATGACGAACTGGCCGCCGGTGCAGATGCCATTCCGGTCGGCCTGTCTGAACGTCTGATGTTCGATCAAAGCCTCTACACCGCAGACCGCCTGGCGGAAGTGGCGACGAATATGGCCATCGGCGTGGCCTTGGTGGTCGCCGTCCTCTTCATTACGTTGGGCGTGCGTGCGGCGGCGATCGTGGCCCTCGTGCTACCGGTTGTATCGCTGGCGACGCTGGCCACGATGAACTTCATTGGTCTCCCCATCCATCAGATGTCGGTCACGGGGCTGATCGTTGCGCTGGGCCTCCTTGTCGATGCTGCAATCGTGATGACGGACGAAGTGCGGCAGCGCCTTGAACGCGGGCTTTCGCGCCTTGAGGCGGTGGGGGACGCGACACGTCGCCTGGCCGCGCCGCTTTTCGCCTCAACGGCGACGACCGCGCTTAGCTTCACGCCGATGATCCTGTTGCCCGGTCCGGCGGGCGATTTCGTGGGGGCCATCGCAATCGCCGTGGTCCTGATGCTACTGTGGTCCTTCTTTGTGGCGGTGACAGTGACGCCCGCCTTGGCTGGCTTCTTCTTGCGCGCTGAAAAGCCAGGTGGGTTACGCATCCCCGCCGTGTCGAACCTATTTGCGGCAAGCATTCGCTGGTCTGTTGGCAACCCGGTCAAGTCGATCGCCTTGGCGCTTATCCTGCCAGTGACCGGTTTTGCCGCGTTTCCCACCCTGACCGCGCAGTTCTTCCCAGGTGTCGATCGCGACCAGTTCTACCTCGAAGTCGATATGCCACCCGGCACGGCCATTGGAGACACGGCCCAGGTCGCGCGCAGCATTGACGATCTGCTGCGCGATGACGCGGGGGTCGATCGCGTCTATTGGTCCATCGGTCAGTCGGGCCCGGCCTTCTACTACAACATCACCAGCGGCCGGTCGCGCGAACCTGGTTATGCCCAGGCGATGGTCAAAACCACCACGCCGGATGAAGCGGCGCGTCTTGTTCCAGAACTGCAGGCCGCCTTGGACGGCGCTTATCCACAGGCGCGCATCATCGTGCGCGGCCTCGTCCAAGGTCCGCCCGTGGAAGCCCCGGTTGAGCTGCGTTTCGTGGGGCCGGAGATGGAGACCCTTCGGGAACTGGGCGAGGACGCACGCGCGATCATGGCGGGGTTACCTTATGTGACCCAGGTCAGAGCCGGTGTGACGGGCGGCGCGCCACAGCTGAAGTATGAGATTGATGAGACGGCTGCGCGGCTACTGGGCCTGAACATCACCGACATTGCGCTGCAACTCGAACACGCGCTGGTGGGACAGACCGGGGGCAGCCTGGTTGAAGGGACCGAGCAGTTGCCGGTTCGGGTGCGCGCGGGTGACGGTGTGCGCGCCGATCTGGCCGCGATCTCTGACCTGCCCATCCTGTTGCCTGGCGCGGCAGCGATTGCGTCCACTGGCGCCTATCCAGCGGTGCCACTGTCCCAACTGGCCCAACCCGTGCTTGAGCCTGCCGAAAGTGTCGTGACACGCCGGAACGCGGAGCGGACGAATACGGTACAGGCCTTTATCCTGCCCGACATCTTGCCGGAGGAAGCCCTGCAATCTGTTCTGAGTGCGCTTGAAGCGGCTGAGTTCACGCTGCCCGTTGGCTACCGGATGGAGTTGGGCGGCGATTCCGACGCCCGCTCGAACACGGTTGGCAACCTAATGGCGTCGGTCGGGTTGATCGTGACACTGACGATTGCTGCCATCGCGCTGACGTTCAACTCGTTCCGCCTGACCGCTGTGGCGTTGGTCGTCTGTGTCCTGTCGGCGGGTCTGTCGATGTTGTCGCTTGCGGTGATGCAATATCCCTTCGGGATCAATGCGATCATTGGGGTGATCGGTTCCATCGGTGTGTCGATCAACGCCGCGATCATCATCCTCACTGGGCTTAAGGGCAACGCCGCCGCCGCATCGGGCGACACGCGCGCGATGGCGGATGTCGTCATGGGCTCCAGCCGTCATATCGTCTCGACAACGATCACCACATTCGGGGGCTTTCTACCGCTGATCCTTGCAGGCGGTGGTTTCTGGCCACCGTTTGCCGTCGCAATTGCGGGCGGTGTTTTGTTGTCGGCCGTGGTGTCGTTCTATTTCACACCAGCGATGTTTGCGCTGACCTACCGGGCGAAGGCCAAGGCAGAAAGTGACGTTGATAACCAGACACCGGTTGCGCCCGCAAACGATCGTGCAACACCTCGGCTAGCGGCAGAATGATGGTGGCCCCTAGACTGAAACAGCGTCTAGCAAGACATCCCGGTCCACCTCGCCCTTGCGGCCCTGAAGCGCGCTTTTGCCGTGGTGAAGCACGCAAAACCGGTCGCCCAGGTCGTAGGCAAAGCTAAAATACTGCTCGACGAGGATGATCGACATTTGCGCCTGTTGGCGCAGGTGATCGATCACGCGCCCGATTTGCTGGATGATGTTGGGTTGGATCCCCTCGGTCGGTTCATCGAGCAACAGCAGCTTGGGTTTGGCGATCAGGGCGCGGGCGATGGCCAATTGCTGCTGCTGGCCACCGGACAGGTCCCCCCCGCGGCGGCCAAGGAAGTCTTTCAGGATCGGGAACAGGTCGAAGATTTCGTCGGGAATTCGGTGCTCGCTGCGGGGCAGGCAGGCAAAGCCTGTCTCAAGGTTCTCCTTCACCGTCAGCAACGGAAAGATGTCACGACCCTGCGGCACATACCCAACGCCGCGTTGCGCCAGGGCGTGGGCTGTGGCCCGTTTCACCGGTGCGCCGTCCAATATGTAACTGCCGCCAGAAAACGGATGCGTGCCCGAAATCGCCTTGAGAAGGCTGGTCTTTCCCACGCCATTGGTACCCATCACGCACGTGACTTCCCCGATGCGCGCGGTCAGATCCACCCCATTGAGGATCCGGCTGCCACCATAGTGAAGGGTCAGGCCCTCGATCGTCAGATAGTCATCGTCCAAGATACACCTCGATCACCCGATCATCGCGGGTCACATGGTCAATCGAGCCTTCGGCCAGAACCGACCCCTCGTGCAGAACGGTGACCTTGCAGCCAAGACGACGCACAAATTCCATGTCATGCTCAACCACAACCACCGCCCGCGTCTTGGCGGCGTCTTTCAAAAGGTCGGTGGTATGCTCCCGCTCCGACGGGGTCATGCCCGCGGCGGGTTCATCCACAAGCAACAGCTGTGGATCCTGCGCAAGAAGCATCCCAATTTCCAGCCACTGCTTCTGGCCATGGCTCAGCACGCCTGCCTTCCGTGCCAGCGCGGCCCCAAGTCCGATTTCCTGGGCCAACTCCGCCACCCGGTCATGGTCATCCTGGCTTGGGCGGAACCGCAGCACGGCAAATGGACCGCGGTCTTTCTTCAGCGCCATCATCAGGTTGTCGGCGACCGTCTGATCTTCAAACACCGTCGGACGCTGAAACTTGCGGCCGATCCCGGCCCGCGCAATCGCGCTTTCCGACATCGACAAGAGCGACACACCCTTGTCCCCCCACAGAACACGGCCTTCATCGGGCCGGGTCTTGCCGGTGATGATGTCCATGAAGGTGGATTTCCCCGCCCCGTTGGGCCCGATGACCGCCCGCAATTCCGCGTCACCGATTTGAAAGGACAGGTTGTTGATGGCCTTGAAGCCATCAAACGTGACAGACACGCCAGACACCTCAAGAAGCGCGCTCATCTCTCGGCCTCTTGCTCGCGCAGGGCGCCTTCGTCGGGGCCAAGGTCGGCGCCGTGGCGGTCAGGCGAACGGCGTTCGCTGATAAGGTCGAAGAGGCCGCCGATGCCCTTGGGCGCAAATAGGGTGACAGCGACAAAGGACAGCCCCAAGAGAACCGTCCACCAGTCGACCCATTGAACGGTGTAGAAGCCCAGGTTCAGATCGGGGGCCTGGCCGCCGGTGAACCATGTCGACAAGAGCGACACGAAAGCTGCGCCAATGACGGCCCCGTAAAGGCGCCCCCGTCCGCCAATCGCGACCCACACGGCCAGATAGATCGAGGCGATGGGGGCAACTTCGGCAGGATTGATGATCCCGGCTTGCGGGTAGTAAAGCGCCCCGGCAATGGCGGCGATCACCGCCGTCAGCGTAAAGATGAAAAGTTTGAAGATCTCGACCGGGTAGCCCAGAAACCGCACGCGGGCTTCATCATCGCGGATCGCCCGGATCACTGACCCGAACTTGCCCGACACGACCCAGGCGCATAGGACGTACCCTGCCGCAAGGGCCAAGGCCGACGCCCAGAAGAACCACATTGAGATAATGGACTGCGGCACATGTCCCAGCCCCGGCAGGTTCTGCAATCCAGACAATCCGTTGTTCCCGCGAAGCCCGCTGTCGTTTTGGAAGAGCCACAGTGCAAGCGCCAGGGTCATCGCCTGTGTCAGGATCGACAGGTAAACGCCGGTCACCCGGCTGCGGAACGCCAGCCAGCCAAAGACCAGTGCGAGAAGCCCGGGCACCAGCACGACGGCCGCAAGTTGCAAGGGCAGGGAATGTGCAAACGCCCATATCGCCGGAAGCTCGGATGAGCCCACAACGCCAAAGATCTGGTTGGCGATCCCGTCGCTGATTTCTTGAGGCGTTGGGGGCAGGGGGGCCGCCGCCAAGCTTTCGATGACGATCAGCTCGGTCCTAGCATACATCAGCCACATCCCGATCGCGTAGCCGCCCAGCCCGAAGAACGCCATGTGTCCCAGAGACAGGATCCCGGTGTAGCCCCAGACAAGATCCATCGCCAAGGCAACCAGACAAAGGCACAGTGTCTTGCCCAGTGTCTTGACGAAACTGGTCGACAAGACGCCGATCCCAAAGCCCTCGGCCAGGATCGTGACGCCCAGGGTAAAGATGGCGAGACAGCCAAGGAAAATCAGAACGGATGGGTGCCGGGCCACGAAGGGACGCCGGCGCACGGTGCCGATTGCGATATCGCTCATGCGCCGGCACCCTTCTTCTTGTCGAAAATACGCCGGGGGAAGCCCGCAGGGCTGGGGGCAGCGCCCCCTCTGACGGTACCCATCGTCACGCCTCCGCTGCCCGGCCTTTATGCGCGATGATCCCGCGCGGCCGGAACTGGATGAACAGGATGATGAACAAGATCATATAGGTCTGCGCGGCAAGCGTGTTGGACGGGTTCATCCACTCGATGCCTTTCTGCAGGAACCCAACGACCGACGCCCCCAGGAGGGTGCCCCAGATGTTGCCAACGCCGCCAACCACAACAGTCATGAAGGATTGGACGATATAGTCCTGACCCATTTCAGAGGTGACCTTGGCATAAAGCCCGATGGCCACGCCCGCGATGCCTGCGATGCCCGACCCAAAACCGAAGGTCAGCATGTTGATCTTGTCGGGGTTGATGCCCATCGATGCGGCCATGCGGGGGTTCTGGGTCACGGCGCGCACCTCAAGCCCCAGCCGCGTGCGGTTCATCACGAACAGGAACAGTGCAAGGAAAACGAGTGCCATGACGAAAATCGCGATGCGGATATAGCTGATCGAAACCACATCGTTGAACACGAGCGACCCGCTCAGCCAATCCGGTGCCGTCAGCGGACGCGCCTGGGTGCCGAAGATGTTCTTGGCCAGTTGCTGCAGCGCAATAGAGATCCCGAAGGTCGCAAGCAGCGTCTCGAGCGGCCTGTGGTATAGCCACCGGATCACCAGCCGCTCCATCGCCACGCCCGCACCGAAGGTGACGGCGAAGGCCAGCGGCAAGGCAATCAGGATCGACAGCGTGTAGTCAGGGACGAAAAGCTGCACGACATAGCCAGTATAGGCCCCCATCATGATGAACTCGCCATGGGCCATGTTGATCACGCCCATAACACCAAAGGTGATGGCAAGGCCGATGGCCGCCAGGAAATAGATCGAAGCAAGCGACAGCCCGTCGAGGAACAGATCCGCCGCCTGGTTCAGAGCAAGGCGGGTCTCGATGGCATCAAGCGCCACTTGGGCCGCCTGTGCGACACCAGGAGGGGCCGCTGAGTACCGCTCAAAAAAGGTGAACGCTGCCAAGGCCTCCACCACCTCCGCCTCGGTCGCCACCGGTTCCACCGCCCCGGTCTCCGCAAGCGCAGCATAGGCCAGATCGCGCGCGGCTTCGCTATCCAGCGTGGCCACCTGAATGCCCGCAACCGCGCCATCCTCGATATTGGCCACCAACGCATTCCGCTTCTCTTCGCGCGTGATCCGCGGTTCGGCCAATTCGGCGCGCACGAGGAGCGCATAGGCATCGTCTTCGCTCAGCGCCTCGGACCCCACGCGCAACACCCGCGCGATGTCTTCGCCTTCTGGCGCCTCTTCGGCGACCTCCACACGGGTTGCCACCATCCGGTTCAAGACCGCCCGCAAATCGACACCCAGATCGCCCTCGAACCCTTCGATGGCCGCAATGCGTTCCTCGTCGGTCTCGCCGAACTGGATCGTCAACAGCCGCTCCAACCGCGCCTTCCGGGCCAGCAACGTGGGATCCTCTTCCCCTTCGATAGACGCCCGCAGGGCAAAGAGGTGGCTTTCCTCCGCATCCCGCTCGATCGACCGAAGCGCCCGCGCGCGGTTGCGCGGGTTGGGATCGCTCAGCTGAAACTGCACCAACGCCGCGCCGATCATCCCACGAATGCCAGAGTTCGGTTTGAGCTGTTTGAAATCGTCATCGGCCACTTCGCCGATCTCGGCCCCGTCGGCCACATCGAAAATCCGGATCGTGTCGCGGTCCACCTCTTCGGCGAAGACAAACAGCCCTGTCTCTTCGTTCAGCCACATCTCCTTGGCCTGCCAGCGCTCCAGCACCACCTGCGCCTCTGGCAAACCGCTGGCCGCCAGCGCATCCACCGCCGGGCCAATCGTCCGGCGAGAGCTCTTCGCGATGATCTCACCATGTTCCTGCAGCAATTGCTGGATCGGCGCATCCGCCGTCTGTGCCTTCAGCCCTGTGGCCGCGACCAGCATCGCGATGGCCAATACCGCTCGAAGGATCATCCCCGCCCCTTCCTTGTGGCAAACCGTTTCGCCAAAGGTCACCGGCGGGCCCGCAACAGGCCCGCCGACATCGCATTATCCCAGATTAGTAGTTCGACTCGATCTGCACGCAGGTCTCGGTCTGGGTGTTGTACATCCCGCAACCAAGCTCGGGCCAGTTCGAGACGAGCACCGCCGATTCCGGCAGGAAGTCGGTCCACGCATCGCCCGGCACCGGATCAGTCTGGCTGATGATGTCGAACTGACCATCTGCCTGGATCTCGCCGATCAGAACCGGCTTGGTCAGGTGGTGGTTCGGCAGCATGACCGCCGTTCCACCGGTCAGGTTCGGGAACTCCTGCCCGTACATCGCGTCACGCACCGCATCGACATCGGTGGTGCCCGCTTCCGTCACCGCATTCACCCACATGTTGAAGCCGATATAGTGGGCTTCCATCGGGTCATTGGTCACGCGGTCTTCGCCCATACGCTCTTTCCACGCGGCGACCCAGGCCTCATTTGCCTCGGTGTCGGCGGACTGGAAATAGTTCCAAGCGGCGAGGTGCCCCACGAGGTCGGAGGTGTCGAGGCCCGACAGTTCCTCTTCCCCGACCGAGAAGGCGACGACCGGGATGTCATCGGCCGAGATACCGGCGGCGGCAAGTTCCTTGTAGAAGCCCACGTTGGCGTCGCCGTTGATGGTGGAGATCACGCCCACTTTCTTGCCGTCCGCGCCCAGCGCCACGACATCGGCCACGATCGACGACCAGTCGGAATGGCCGAACGGCGTGTAGTTGACGAAGATGTCCTCGGCGGGAATGCCTTTGTCCTGGAGGTAGCTTTCAAGAATGTTGTTCGTTGTCCGCGGATAGACATAGTCGGTGCCGAGCAGCGCGAATTTTTCAACGCCAAGCTCATCAAGGAAGTAATCCGTCGCCGGGATCGCCTGTTGGTTGGGCGCAGCACCGGTGTAGAAAACGTTCTTCGAGCTTTCCTCGCCCTCGTACTGGACGGGGTAGAACATCAGGCCGTTCAGCTCTTCCAGCACGGGCAGAGCAGATTTCCGGCTCACGCTTGTCCACGAGCCAAAGATCACGTCGACTTCCTGCACGGTCAGCAGCTCACGCGCCTTCTCGGCAAAGAGCGGCCAGTCGGACGCGGGGTCGACAACCACCGCTTCGATCTCACAGCCCAGAAGCCCACCGGCTTCGTTCTGCTGGTCGATCAGCATTTCCATGGTGTCTTTCAGCGTGGTTTCCGAAATCGCCATCGTGCCCGACAGCGAGTGCAGAACGCCGACTTTGATCGGACAATCTTGAGCCAGCGCAGGCACAGCGCTGGCAAGCAGCGTCACGGCAGCGACTGACGATAGGAGTGATTTAGACATCGCGATGTCCCTTCTTGGAAACGCGTGGCGGGTCTTGCGAAGTCATCCCCAGGCACCCAAATGCAATCCACGCAATACTGTTGCGGAGTGCGGTGGTTTCTGGATGTCAGCCCGGTGCCACCGCACGCTTACGCCGCGTGGCAACAACCCCCCGGCGCGCGAAGGCTGCTGCGGGACCGCGGGGGATGTGAACCCTACCCATTGGACCGGCCCGCCAAAATTTTAGCGTTGTCCAAATTTTGGGCGCTTATCGCGCGTGTGGGGTGAAATTGGGCAGAGTGCGCCCGAGCGGCGAAAAGCGCTTTCACGCCCGCTTCGACTCGCTCAGTTCCGCGTCACGCGAGCAAGAACGCGGTGCAAACACGGATATGCGCACGCGACAGTCGGCGTGCAGCGCTTGATCGTTCGGTATGCAGATCAAAGGTTGCTTGCCGCAACAAAGCCTTGTGCGCTGCCTTCGCATCAATCCGCCATGCCAAGGCACGGTTTTGGCTTTCGGTGTCAGTCACTGCATCTAGCAGATCGGTCATCGCTGCGCGTTGTGCCTCGATCAGGTCTGCCTGGTCGTCTTGCATGAGCCACGCATGTTCAAGCTCTGCAGACAAGCGCCCCGTACAGACCGCAAACTCCTTGGCCAAGGGCATAGAAGGGGCAGCCAGCGCCGCGGTGTTGCCGACGATTGCACCAAAGATCAGGACTGCAAAAGGCGCTCTCATATGGTCCGGCATATGCCGGAAACTTGGCCAAAAATTGTTGAGAGTTCGGAAACAACGTGCGGTCACAGGCGGCTGTGTCAGGGAACACTTCCGACACCGGCGCTAGGGCAGCCAAGCTAGTTGCTTTGCGGAAGATAATGCTCAGCAAGCCGGCTTGCGATCGCCATGGCACAGAAGAACGCAACAGCAGAGAGCGCGATAATCGCGATGACCGCTTGTCCGAATGAGACTTGGGCAAGAAATGCGACGCTCGCCACGCCCCCAAGGCGCGCAAAAGTTATATCGAGGCTGGCCGAAACGGCGCTGGTGCCCCGTGGCGCAAACTTCAGGATCACCTGCGTGGACGGCGCGTTGCTGCACGCGAGGCCCGAGCCGACGAGGAACGATGCCAGCAAGACACACACTATTTCGCCGCAGAAGTAGGCCAAGGGAAATCCGGCTCCGATAAGGACCGGCGCAACCAGCAAGATCCGTCGAATAAAGATCTCATCGACACGGTTGCGCAGAAGCGTGCTCACCACCGAGAAGCTCAGCCACATGACCGAAAGGGTAAAGCCGATGTTGATGACATCAAAGTCGTTTTCTGCCAACCAAATCGGTAACTTGAACAAGTAGTACGTAATTGAGCCGTAGGTGCAAAACACAAAGGCAAACATCAAGATCATCCCGCGTGAGCGGAAAAGCTTGGAATAGCTCGCGCCAGACTCGGTGAAGGAGATCCGTTCATTACCGACACTTGAACGGCGGATCACGACCAACGCCCCCAGCGACAGGATCGCCAAGATCAAGAAGGCGAGCTTCCATCCAAAATCCACAAGGAAACTGCTGTAGAAAAGGGGGGCAAAGGCGGCGACATAGCCAGCGACACTGCCCCATATAATCAAGACCCGACCCGGTCGCTCAGGCGATGCGCGGGTGAGCAAAACAGGCACCAGAGGCGAAAAGACCCCGCCACCAAAGCCTTGAACGACGCGGCCTGCAATCATCACGTCGTAAGATTCAGCATAGGCAACCAAGGCCGATCCCGCGGCGAAGAACAGAACACCGGCCGCAAACACTTTTTTGGTGTCAAAGACATCGCCCATCCAGCCGCCCAACAACACACCAAGTGCGACAGCGAAACCGTATGAGTTGAAGACCCAAGCAAGCTCAGCAATCGACAGGGCGAACTCTTGCTGGATGACCGGCAAGAGTAACGGAACGAGGGTCAGCTCCATTACAAATGCGATGCTGACTGCGATCGAGCCGATTATCGTATTTCTGGATGACAAATAAATTGCGCCGAACAAGTCACGTTCAAGCATGTGTGACGACTATGACCGATGCCGTCAATCACCGAAACAAAAGGGCAGTTACGTCAACCTCTTGATTCAATTGAGGTCAGATTTGAACGGATTGTTGACACCGGCGTTTTGCTGAGGTTCGCGCGAACACTGCGCGATAGAGAGTTGGCCATGTCTCGGGCACTCATCCAAACCAGGAAGTCTTCTTCGGTTACCTGTTGGTCCGGGCCCAGCCATTGACCGGGTTCACAATGGCTGTAGCCATAGCGCAAATGCGCGCCCTTGGCGGCCAACTGCTTAGGCACCAACGCAAAGACGAAATCGGGGTGCCAGCTATGGTGGATCACTTCAAACAGGATCCGCGACAGAAGGGCTGTCGCCCCTTGGCTCCGCGGTCCGCCAAGGCCACTCGATGGCAACCAAAAGTCACCATGATAGCATACGCGCCCCGTGATCCGGGTCAGAGCATCGGGCCCCGAGTAGTAGGTTTGATCAGGATCTGGGGTGGTGCCGGGCGTGATGTACTTATGGCGATGAACGTTCATATGACGCGCCAGCGACACATCGCCCAGATCAAGAAGCCGTGCCGCCTGCGTGTGGACCAAGTCCCCGTCCTGGTTAAAGCCACAGACCCAAAAACCGTTGGACTCATCGACGTAGGAACTTGCCGTATCAAACATCGGGTACATTGGCGGTCGATCGGCCTGTGCGAGCCGCAGGGCGCGGTAACGCGAGAAGTCGCCACCGATTTCCACGCGCATGCCAGTGCTTTCAAGCTCGCGTACGATGCCCGAGATGTTCATGGCCATCCCAAATACACGTAGTGGTGACATCCCGAGCCCCGTTCCTTGATCCCCAGCGCGACGATGACTGTAACACTCGATCGCCACAAATGTGCAGGTTTTTGACACAATTTACGGAAACGATATGTCCCACACACCAACGGTGTGGCCAAGACGCAACCTAATCGGTCAGACCGGGCAAAGAGTCCATAATCAAGTCTGCCGGCATGTTCGGTCGATCGCCTTGCTCAAGCGCGTCGATTTCGACTTGCTGCGTAATCGCCGCCAGAACGCTGAGACCGGGGGTTCCATCTGGAAAGACACATCCAAGCAGCAAGCGCTGGAAGGTGACCGGAAGAGGATCGCCCCCGTCTTTGGGCAGGTAGGCATAAACGTGGTCGATCCGAACACCACCTTCTTCATAAATCCGGGAGTACGCGCCGGAAATGAACTCGTTGAACTCGTCCCCGACATTGTCTTCGTTCATCAGTTTGCCAATCGCGCTCTTTGACCACGCCCAGCCGAACCACTTCGCATAGGCGGATTCCGTCCCGATATCGACAAACACCCAGCCCGCGGGCCCTTTCCTGTAGATCACGGTGTAGGGCCGAATGGCCTGCATCGCTTCGTGTTCGATCTGTGTTTCCGCATTGCCCCATGACACCAAGGCCCGTTTCATCAAGGGAAGGCCGTTTGTCGCGATTTGGGAGACCGGGTGCTGTTGCGACAGAAATGCGCGACCATCGGCGTCGACATATCGGCTGGATTCAAGGCCGCCGGATACATTCTTGCTGAGCGATGACTGCCCCGCCCAGGTATCCAGCTGAAGCAGAATCGACTTTGCACCATCCAGACACGCCTGCCCCGCGGCTGTCAGGTGATACTGCCGCTCCTCAACCTTGAACAATTGTTCGCCTTTGATGCGTTCCAGATCGGTGATGTGACGGCGCACGGTCTGCCGCGTGGCGCCAAGCTCATCGCAGGTCTTCGACAGGTTGAGGTTGCGGCTCATGCAAACAAAGGCCCGCAACATGGCAACTGTGACGCCGCTGTTATTCTTTGATTGATACACTAAGGCACCGAACGTTTGTGAGGGCGGAGATAAATGGATTTCGTAAAAGTGTGCACGGGGAAAATCACAAACCAAGGCGCACAAAAGAAGGCGCGATTAGATCGATTCCATGGACGTGCTCATGTGGGTGTCCCGGGCAACAGACGTCTACGGAAGCCCCTTTGACGTTTGGGTCAACTATCTCCTTTCTCAGCTGAGGCGGTCATGTCTTCCCGCAGAATTGCGACTTTGGCAGGGCAAAAACCAAACCCCGGTCATTTTTTGAACATCTTCGTCTGGGAGATCATACGGCGAGAGGAGCCGTGATGACCGCCGCAGACCTTTTGAGTCTCACCCAAGCCGTTTCGAGCCCGCCACCGGGGTCGATCAACGTGCGTATCGGGAAAACGGTTGAAGGCCCCGGCGGTAAGTGGGTGCCCTGTGCAACGCAAGTTGCGGGTGGCGTCTACTGTTCAAGCGTCTTTGAAGTTGGCCCCGGACGCCGGCAGGTTTGCGCGGCGAATGCTCCGATGACATGCGCCGATGAAGCGCTCTCAAAAGCCATCGCGCTCGCAAGTTCGGCTGCAGCTTAAGCCGTCTCGGCAAAAAAAAGCAGTGCCGCCCTCCGACACCGCTCTTTAGGTTCTACGACTTGGCGATCGGGGATCGAATGCGCCAAGTGGGCTTTACCATGCCCAACTCTCTACCGTGGATTTGATGAAACTCACGTGCACACAAAAATCGTGAGCCTCATCAAATCACCCTTACCGCCCTCCGGCACACACTCATGTCACTCGTACAACACACCGCCAAACGCTGGCGAACTCGTTACTGTTACTCGTTACCTGTCGAACACACACACCGTTCGTTCGATGGCTGCAATCTGGTGCATGTGGATGATCGAAACAATTCGATAAATATTTGACCGAATGGTATTATATTTCACCCCGCGTTGGGTGATAAATCATACATCATATTGAGCAGTCAGTTGGGGCGGGCCGTGCGCACGGCGAGTTCTGTATAAACATCTGAAAATTATATTAATATTCCAGGTTTGAGCGCTTGGGGGGAAGATGTTCCGGGTGCAGCGAATGTTTCATTCGCGTCAGAGATAGTGTGGCCGAGGGATGCCCTTCGCATGTGATGGACCAGAAAATTCACTAGGAAAGAGACCTAAGTGCGCTCCGCGACGGGTTGGCCGGGCAGACCATCTTCCTTCCGATTCTGGTTAACTTTTGAGTTTGAGAGCATTGTTGCTCGCAAAGGTGCTTTAAGTCGCGACGAGTCGATAACGCTCCACGAAATCTCTGGAAACCCAAACCGCGCCGTGTACGCGGCATAGACGCTGTGGTCGCACGGATGTGACGCACTTGCCCTATCACTCAAGGGTCTTACACAGCTTGAGCACGCACCCCACCCAAGCGTACCCCATGCGACTCTGGCCACGCTTGCACACCCTACCGATGTCGTATTTCATCGGTGGTGTCGCTCCCCAGCGGCCAATGAGTGCGATGGTCGTACTCTGAGTGACCCACCTTTGGATTTATCCCGGTCGCTCCCAATCTTCCTTCCCAAAAGATGAGAGACCCATGACCGATATCCAATCCGTACATCCCGCAGCCCGTGCGTATGCCGACGAAGTGGGGGCGGGCACGCTCTCACGCCGTGAGTTCCTGACCCGAGCAACGTCGCTCGGCGTCACCGCAACAGCCGCCTACGCACTCATCGGTCTGGACCGGCCGGCAAAGGCGGCCGCGCATGCGCAAACCGGGGGAACCCTGCGCGTGGAATCCACAGTGAAGGCTCTCAAAGACCCGCGCACCTATGATTGGCCGCAAATGTCCAACTTCACCCGGGGGTACCTTGAATACCTGGTCGAGTATCAGATCGACGGCAGCTTTGAGCCCATGTTGCTCGAAGCTTGGGAGGTGAATGAAGACGCGACGGACTACGTGCTCAAGGTGCGGCCCGGGGTCACCTGGAACAACGGTGATCCGTTCACGGCCGAAGATGTGGCGTTCAATATCGCCCGCTGGTGCGACACCAGTGTTGAAGGCAATTCCATGGCCTCGCGCATGGGGTCACTCGTCGACGGTGATACCGGACAGGCGCGCGAGGGCGCAATCACTGTCGTGGATGCCGCGACTGTCCGTCTTTCGCTTGTTCAGCCTGACATCACGCTCATTGCTGGCTTTTCCGATTATCCCGCGGCAATCGTCCATCAAAGTTTCACCGGCGACCCGCTTGATAATGCGATCGGCACCGGCCCCTATCTGCCCGAAGCATTCGAAGTCGGTGTTCGGGCCGTTCTTGTGCGCAATGAGAACCACACCTGGTGGGGCGAGGGGGCATATCTGGACCGGATCGAGTACCTGGATTTCGGGACGGACCAAGCCGGCATCGTCGCGGCTGTAGACGCCGACGAAGTGGACATGGTGTATGAATCCATCGGCGAGTTCATCCTGTTGATGGACAGTATCGGTTGGTCAAAATCAGAAGCGCTCACCGCCAACACGGTGGTCATCCGCGCCAATCAGGAAGCCGAAGTTGACGGGCTGAAACCCTATGCTGACGCCCGCGTGCGGCGCGCGCTCGCCATGGCGGTGGACAACAAGGTCCTGCTTGAGCTTGGCTTTTCCGATAACGGGCTGGTGGCTGAAAACCACCACGTCTCGCCGATCCATCCCGAATATGCAGAGCTGCCGCCCGTGGTCTTTGACCCCGAAGGCGCGAAAGCACTGATGGACGAAGCGGGCATGGGCGATTTTGAGCATGACCTGATCTCAATCGACGACACCTGGCGCAAGAACACGACCGATGCCGCGGCCGCAATGTTGCGCGACGCCGGGATCGGCGTGAAGCGCACCGTGCTGCCCGGTTCAACGTTTTGGAATGATTGGGCCAAGTATCCGCTTTCGACAACTGATTGGGCCCAGCGGCCCCTGGGCGTTCAGGTCCTGGCGCTGGCCTACCGGTCAGGCGAGCCTTGGAATGAAAGTGCCTTCAACAATGCAGAGTTCGATGCCCTGCTCGAAGAAGCACTTGCGATTGCCGATGCGGATAAACGACGCACGGTTATGGCCAAACTTCAGCAAATCATGCGCGACGAAGGTGTGGTGATCCAACCCTATTGGCGGTCGATCTATCGCCACCACAAGGAAAATGTTGTGGGCGCCGAGATGCATCCGACGTTCGAGATTCATGTGTCAAAGCTCGGGTTTGCTGCCTGACGCGGGCGTTGATGCGCTTTTCCTTTGCGCCAAGCGCAGGTCGCTGGATCAGCTAGGTGTTGTCCAAGTAGTGACTATTCCGGTCCGTCGCTGTTTTGTGCGATGGACCGGGCTTTAGGGATAATTGGGCGACGGGGGATTACAGAGGGTGACACTCACAGAGGCGCGCGTGCGCGTTAGCCGAAGCGCTCCTAAAAGCCCGAAATTTGCAAATGTCGGCGTCTGTGAGATAACAAGAACGTCAAGTCCTCGGGCCTATCCATTGCCTCCAATTTAGTCGTCGGTATCACGTCGCGTCTCAATCTGAGCAAGCCCGATTATGATGCCTACAAGTCCCAGAAGGGCTGAAAACAACCAAAGTATGAGGGGTTCAGTAGCCATCCTTTCAAGCGCGTTGACTTGGAACCGATCATCTGGGGACGTGTCGGTTTTTGCGTCGGGTACGATAGTGAAAAGCGCAACAGCTTCCACTGACGCTTTGAAATGGTACAGAAGGGTTCTTTGATCAAAAGTCACATACCCTTGAAATGACCCATAGGGTGATCTGGTTCGAATCTCATCGCCTGCGTCCCGGGAATTGTTTGTCGCAGCCGTGTCTTCAGAGTTGGAACCGCTTCGATCGATAAGGGCCGAAGGTTCGGCCAATCCCGGTGTGACCGCTGCCCCTGGTCGGAGCGTCATTGGTTCGCTGGAAACGCGCAACAAAGTTGTGCAGGCCGAAGCCAGAAAACGGCAGATTGCTGACCTCGTTAAGATCTCAACCTCGCCTTCGAATACTTCAGGAAATCGCGTTACGTTGATCCGGGATCGTCCGTCTGAGCTTTCCCGTTCACGCGGACGCTCGAAGCTACTTTCACGCGGAAGCTCGACGCTTTTTTCACGCGGACGCTCGACGCTACTTTCACGCCCAAGTTGGCCGGGGCCATTAATAAAAAATGCATCACCGTCCGTTCCGAACCCCGGGCGGTTTGCGACAGTCCCGTCGTCCCCGGCGCACTCCGGGTCTGCAGTAAGAACAGTGGTGTCGCTCAGCAAAATCGGATCGCCTTGCTCCGGTGCCTGTCCGACAAAGAAGGGATTAGGGGTTTCTGGCGTTCCGGGGAGTTGCGGTTTGCCGTCATATCCTGAAAGCGTACCGAGACCGGCGTCTAGACCAACGTTGCCATCGGTTGTTCCAGGCTCCGGAGAGTATGTACGAACCAAATCTCGCCGGAGTGAGAGACGCTGTCGGCCATTGTATATATCCATGATCACAATGGTTCCCACATGCGGACGTATGCGCCCGGTCACGCAGGCGACTTTCCATTTCTCACCGTCATCTTGGCTGTCTTGCTGGGTCTCGGTGTCCTCTTCGCTGGCTTGCTCGTTCCCGTTGCCCTTTTTGATGTCTGGCTCAATCAAGAAGTCCTTCCCCACACGCACAGTCATGCCCCTGACAGCTATGCTACCGTTGTCACTTGCTGTGGGGCTGTCGACCATATATTCGACGCGGCTTGTCTTGGCGTCGATGAGAAACAACGCTGTGGAAGGCGGCAAAACGAAGATTACCGCCAAGAACAGTAGAAGGAATACGATAAGTGCAAGCAAGGCAAGGAAGTGTATCAGCGCCCCAATTAGGTTAGCGTACCTTTCATTTATCATTCCTCAGGTGCCAGTTCCGGCAGGGCGAAAACGATCGATCTTTCCGCGTCAGCTAAGCCGGGCCTTTTGATAGTTGCTGTTAACATGTACGTGCCGGCGGCAAGACCAGAGTCCCCCAGAGCGATCACACATTCATAACCAGCCCGGACTTTTGTCGTTGGAACGCAATCCATCTCTTTAATGTTCACCAATTTAGCTTGCCCGTCCTCCCAATTTCCGACCTTGGCGGACACCGTTGCCGAACCAATCTCAAACACTGCCTGTAGGTGGCTCGGCTTTTCGACCTGTTGAAACGGAACGTAGATGTTCGAACGGCGCCCCGGGCAGGCTTCGTCCACGATCATGTTGACCAGCATGTCCGAACGCCGAAACTTCTTCTTTTCGATCTTTTCTGCAAACTTCGTCTCGTAAGAAAATGTAACAACCTCTAGGACTTTCGCCTTTGTTTCTTGCGCACCGACATCTCCGTTCGTTTCAGCGATTGGATCTATGTTGTGAACCAAGTCCGCTGCATAGACGTTGTTGTAAGAACGGATCATCGAGCAAAGCGTTATGTTTGCGTTTTGACTGACATTGCCTGGCAACCAAATCGGTACAACACCAAGGTCTGTAGGAGTGAAAAAAGGCGCTTTCGCAGGGTCTTCTCCAATCAGTTGCAATCCTGCAAAAAGCCGCCCGGTATCCAGCGGTTTGATCAACCCACCGGACATCGCAATATTGGCTTCCTGAAAGTCCTCTGCCGACGCGGAGCCGAGATACTGCAAGAACCCCGATGGCTCCGGGTCTACGTCTTGTGCAGAGACCGGCACAGCAAAACACGCGGCGCCAATGAGCAATCCGCGCAACACCCCATTTACCAGTCTATTCACGATCCCAGTTGAAATCCCAGTCGCGTCCGCCATTCTCTTGCTTCCCAATGTACAGATTCAATTTGGTTTCTTCGCGAAAATAGTGCCGCGCTAGAACCTCGCGAAACTCCTCGATGCTCCCGAAGTTTCGGTACCGCTGCGGCCCATCCGCCTCCACGAATGTGAGACGAGAAATAATATCGTCATTCTCCACGCGCTTTCCCGGGCTTGACTGCAGAACACGCACTCCGTTGTGTTCCGGTGCATAGTTCAATCCCTCTATCCCGAGGTCTGATAGCGCAGCGGCAGCGATGCAGGCGTTCACCGAATCCGTGTTGGTTGTTCCGATCGAGCGAACCGGCGCAGTATCGCGGGCGGCCAGCGCCTCGGCGAGGTAATCCTCGTTCAGGACACAGGCGCGGGGGTCGATGCGCCAGTCTGCGCCCGGCGCAACATTGAGCGAGGTGTTTGCCACGTTCGCCACGCTAAACCGACCATTGATTGTATCGAACAGAACGTGGGGGATCTGAAGCTGGCGTTGCCCCGTGGCGCCGGCGGCATCTGCCGCACGCCGGCTCATGCGTTCAACTTCGATCCGGACATCTGCAAAAACGCTAAGAAGGGGGCGGTCATCCCGAATGGCCGGCAGAAAAGCGCGTGAAAACACGGAAAGGCTGTTGGGGTCTTCTCTCTCAAAGTTGTCGAGAACGTCATAGGCGATGCCGCGCGGTGAGGAACTGAACAAAACCAGCACCTCGTCAACGCCCGACCCATCGAAGGACTGCCGCACCGGTTCCTGTGAGACGCCTTGAACAAGGGTTTCATCCGAACACGCGTTGATAACCGCGATGATGCGTGCGGGTTCATTGATCGCAAGCCTTTCAATGACAGACATCAGCGGCATAGAGCCAGCGATCATGTCATCATGCGTTTGAAACTGCTCACCGTCTTCGGCCACCCCAACCAAATAGTTTTGCCCCTGGTCTGAAAATCCGTGGCCATTGAACACGAACAAAACTTCAGACCCGGCACCGATCTGCCTGGCGGCGGAAAAGATCATTCGTTCCATTCCGCCTTTTGTGAGGTTGTCGAGACTTTCATTGATGACCGTCCAGCCTAGCTCAGCAAGCGTATCCGCATATGCGATGGCATCATTTTGGGTCGTCAGAAGATTGAAATTTGAACTGGGGCGCGGGTCACCATTGGGTAAGCGCTCGTACTCGTTGTTCCCTATAATAATTGCGAACCTATCCGGTGGCGCACCGTGCGCATAACCCCCGGCCCAAGCCAGCATAAGAATTGAGACAAAGGTCAAGCGCGCAAGCATCGCTCTAATCCTATCGGCCGTTTAAAACGGGTTCCGAGCAGCGATATAGATCACCGCGGCTCGCCGCTGTTGTGAGATCAACATCGGCCCATTTCTCATGCCCAACGCCCGCCTGCACCATGCTCGGATATGTTTCAACGATCCGACGGGTCATGTCGGCGATCTGCTGGCAATATGGGTTCGCCTCGTCGTAATCGAACGCGACCAACAGCGCGCGTACGCTTATTGTGCGAACATCTTCCTTCAGCCATGGATATGTTCCGCGCTCGATAACGGCGGAAGAGTATGGTGAATCGCGACCACCAGGAACATTTGGCAGATCGAGCGGCATTAACGTCACGCCTTTGTCGGTGGGGATTTTCTGCGCAAACTCACTTGGCGCGCCTGCGACGTAGAACGCCACGTCATAGTCCTCGCCCAAACCGGGGAGCCCATCATCGTAATCGCCGTTCGACCAATCGAGGGGGCTTTCGACGTTGGCTTGAAGATCAAAAAGCCATCGCGCCGTCATATTATGCCCGCTCCGCTCGTCACCCGCCGCAACGGTTAGCCCGCGCTCTTTGATGTCTGCGAGGCTTGTCGCGGCGTTATCGGTAAGCGTAAAGACGTGGACCTCCTCATTGTATAGCGGAAGAACGACTTTGATGCGGTCCACGATATCGCTCAGAATTTGATTGCTTCGAGATCTCTCGCGCAATTGTTCAAGTACATCCGCTTGAACCAAAGCCAACTGGAAGTGCCGGTTTTGGTTTTGGATGTCGTATCCGAGAAGCCGCCGTAGATTTTCGATTGATCCATCGCTCTCCACGATCTCGAAAGGAGTGTTTCGTGGAAGCATCTGTTTTATGTCTTCCGCAAAAGCGTAGTAAGTTCCGTTAGGGCCACCCGTGGTGATCGTCAGTGGCGGAATGTCTGATTGTGCCCAAGCAGCTGTTGACCCGATGCAGAACAAAGCCACGGTACTTGCCAGAGAACACGCTTTGAATCGTTGGGCATAGTCCATAAGGAAGCGAAATTTCATCGAGTGACGACCTTCTATTGGAGCGATATTTCGGCGCGCCGAACATAGGCGAGGCCATGGATGGGATGGACGATGGCGATCATTGCTGTGTTCGGATCATTTTCATTGAGAACAATTATCTCGTCATCTTCCGACCGGTTGGTTGCAAAGCCAATCGACTGCTCGGATGGCCCGTCCAAAAGCTCAACACCTCGCGGGAGGCGGGCAAATCGAAGCGAAGATATCGGACTTGGCCCTGTGCCAGCCTGCAAGATCTCAGCAGCGCGCTCTAATGTCGAGGCTCGCTGACGCTGGCGGTCAAGTTTCGCAAGCACTTCCTGCAAGACTTCGATCTCTGGAAGCTCTGGATTAGGGGCCGCAGGGGCAAACGCCGCTACTTCACCCAACGCAGCGTAATTCTCTCGGAGTTGCTGAAGCTGCGCGGCCAATAACTCGCGACGGACAAGTAAGTCGTTGAGTTGACCACGAAATTGTTCGAGGGGGTCCGTGTCCGCAAGGGACAAGTCGCACCAAACCGCATACTTTTGTCTCTCAGCGTTGGGGATCGCCTGGCAGTCGGGGTTCAGCGCGGCCGTAAGCCAACTCCAAGGGCGTGCACGTTCCGCCTCAATCCTTTGCAGCTTCTGATCAATAATCTCTTCCAGGTAGCCTGGCAACTCAGTGATATATCGTACCTCGCAAGCGTCGTAGCGAAGCCATTCGACTACTGGGACCATGTCGCAGTCGGTTATCTGCAATGTCGCAAGATCGTCGACGAAGCCGTCAAGAACTGTGAACGCAGATTGGGCATGAATGCTCGGAGCGGGAAATGCGATCGCAACGCACAGTGCAATCAGATTTCTGTGTCCCCGGAACTCCATAGTCTTAAAATCGCTCCACAAACAAAAGGCTCAACAACTCATTGCGGCAACCCGACACCACTACTATCCTTGCGTAATGGGCTTAATTCAAATGATTCTTTAGTTTGTATTTCAGGTGAGGGTTACGCGGTAATGCTGGCGAAGGTCATACCGACAGCCGTTTGGGCGTTTTGCCTGTTGGCATGTGTTTCTGTATCTTCTGCTCAAGAGGTCAGCTTCGATATCGAACGGCTCTCGCTTCAAGAGATAGACAAGACCTTAGAGGAAATTGAGCGACGCCTTGCCTTGGCTTCGATTGGCGTTGCCCCGGCAACGCCAATCGTAGAGGAACCTACGGATGACAATACAACCAATAATGCTAGCGCGTTGCTTGTTGATAGATCTCGTACGAGCCCCCGCTGCTTTGCAGACAACTTCCAGAACCTCACGACGCCAGTGCAGATGGACCAATACTTTGATAGGATGGAAGACCAGCTGAACGAAGCGATGGTTTATCTCGGTTCCGTAGTGCAACTTCAGACCGGCCTTCAAAACTCAAGCTGCACCGAACCGATGCAGGGCCTGCTCCAGGTATCATCGACGAGTATTGCGGCGATCTCGCGCCCAGAACTATCCGATCTAACGTTTCACCTTGAGACCTGTTGGCCCGACGATGTCTTAAACGAAGTCGACGGTAGTGATCTTGACGTGGACAGCAGGTACACCCGCGCGCGTCAGATCCTCCAGCTCCTTGGTCGGGCACAGCTGCAGCTGTCCCAAGCCACGGAAGCATGTGGTTGAGATGCTGAGGCAAAGATTGTTGATATCGCTGCTTGCGATGCTGGCTTGGCCCGCTCAGGCGCAAGACATCCCTAAGGAACTTGCAGAGATTTATGCCCTCATCCGAAGCGCCAACGTAAAACTGGGTGTCTTAGAGGAACAGGTGGCACTTGCTGAACAGGAAGTGGCACGCCTCCAAAACGCCGCAAACCGCAGATCCCGCGATCAGGAGGCCATCGAACAGAGCAGCTTCGCTGTGGGTCTGGGGATCGAAATCGCAGAGCACGATATGATCGAAAGCGCCGACAGAATATGCCGGGATGAATTCCTGGCGGCGGGTAACCCGAGCCTGTCGGTCTCGGAAAATGCACTCATCGACTGCGCTGACACACTGACGCTACGGGCCAGGTACAATGTCACTTTCGATTGCTCGAGCGTTCATCTGGAAGCGCTAGCCAACGGAGAAATCGGGCTTTCAGGCTATGTTAAAGCGGAACAGGATCTCGCCGACTTGCAGGCGCAATTCGGAACGATGGCAACACGGAACGTAGATGTTCTGCCATTTCCGGCCTGCGAAGCCCTTGATGTGCTTGAACTTCCGCTCAGCTCCGAACGTCGCCCGACAGTCAGCCTTTTATCTGATTTAGAAAATATCTCGTTTGGCGATAGTCTCGCGTTTCGGGTCACTACCCCAGATTTCTTTTCCTTTCTGTATGTCGTCTATCTCCAAGCTGATGGGGCAGTCGTAAACTTGATGCCCAGACGACGCCTTATGCGCGCGCAGCAGGACCCAAACACGACACTCTACTTCGGCGATGGCCGCGATGGACGACAGACTTACACAGCTCAACCCCCTTCAGGCACTGAGGCGATCATTGCGATCGCTGCGCGAAGTCCAATCGATGCGCTAGATGTTTTGGAAGATGAAGCTGACGGACAACTCAAGTCAGATCGCGGCCGTGGTGCCAGAATTGACCAAGTTGAGTTCTTAAGTCTGCTAGAGGCAAGTCTGCAAGAGATGGCAAGCCAAGGCGGTGGGCGGCGGGAAGTCTCGGCAGGGGTTCTTCATCTGAATGTAATTCCATGATTTACTACGTGTTATAGTATTTGGGCTGATTGATTCTCGCTGGGTGGTGGAATTATGTCATTTACGAAAGTCTTTTTGCTTGCCGTCGGGTTTGCTTTGGGCAGTCCAGCTTTGGCACAGCAACAGTCGAGCGCCGCAATCATAGACGCGCTTATGGTTGAAAAGGCGGGCCCAACCGTCCGCTCCATGAATAGCATTGCCAAGCGGGGCATTGATGTAAGCGGTCCATTGCCGCCGATGATTGATCTACCGTCGATATCGCTGACGGTGAATTTCGAACTTGGGTCTGACAAACTGACGACGGATGGCATGATCGCATTGCGATCTTTGGCCAAAGCCCTGTTGGACACGCGCCTGAAAGGTATGGTGTTCCAGGTCGCGGGTCACACGGACGGGCGTGGTGATGCCGCATACAACCAGGGTTTGTCCGAGCGTCGGGCCATGAGGGTCGTGAACCATTTGGTCACGCACTATGAGGTCCCGCGCACGCAGATGATCCCTGTCGGCCATGGGTTTTCCAGGCCCATGGACCCAGGAGACCTCTTAAACCCGCTGAATCGTCGGGTCGAAATCATTAACCTTGAACCATTATCGTAGGCGGAGAAATGAATATGAAAGCAAAGGTTGTCATCGTATTTCTGGCGGCTGCAGTGTTCCTCAGCCTGCTTTCCGCGCCTGTTCTGGCCGAGCGACGTTTGGCGCTTGTGGTCGGCAATGGCGATTATCAATTCGCACAACCGCTCGCGAATCCTGTTAACGATGCGCGCGCGATGGCCGATAAGCTCGAAAGCCTTGGGTTTGAGACATACGCTGGCTTCGATCTCGATCGCTTCGGGATGGAGCGTCTTTTGCGCGACTTCACACGTGCGTCGAAAGACAGCGACCTAAATGTTTTCTTCTATGCTGGCCACGGGATGGCCGTGGGGGGCACAAACTACCTCGTGCCAATTGACGCCGCTTTCGAGGATGAGACTGCGGTCGATTTCGAGGCGATCGCGGTAGATTTTGTGACCCGCCAGATGACCCTCTCCGATGCGGTGAACCTCGTCTTCCTAGATGCGTGTCGCGATAATCCCCTGTCCCGTTCGCTGGCGCGTTCCATGGGAACAACTCGATCTGCGGCGATCGGAAACGGACTTGCTGAAATGAAGATTGCGAACCCTGGAAAAGGAATGGCAATCGCGTTCGCTACCAGCCCAGGCGACGTGGCACTCGACGGAGAAGGCAATAATTCTCCGTTCACGACAGCCCTCCTCCGGCATCTCGATGCCGAGAATACCGATATCGCGGAAGTATTTACCCGCGTGACTGGCGATGTCTATGAGAGCACGAACCAGGCACAGCGGCCTTGGATCAATGTTTCGTTGACGGGTCCCGTTGCGCTGAACCCGGTCGAGCGTGCTACCACCGCAGTTGATAACGTGGCTAGTTTGGGCGCTTCCACGGAAAATGGCTCATCACCCACGAACGGTGCCATGCTGGAAGAGCAAAAGCTGCTTTTCTCGCTTGCACGTGAAACCGGTGATGTCGAGGATTACAAAGCGTACCTTGATAGCTTTCCAAACGGTCTTTACGCCAACAATGCGCGGCGGATGATCCGTAAATTGGAAGGCGAGAGCACGCAGACGGCATCGCTGTCAACGTCTCGCAATTCGTCGCCGGCACACTCTGGCGCCGTGAGCCGCGCCGATGCGATAGATGAATTTGGTCCTCTGGTCTTGAGGGTAACGCCAGCGCTTCAGTCTCTTCCGGCGACAGAAATAACGGAGCGTGACCTTCAACTCGACCGGACCTTGCGTGGCAACATTCAGTCGCGTTTGAACGCGACCGGCAACAATGTTGGTGTCGTTGATGGGCAATGGGGCCCCAAGACGCGTTCGGGCATCGCCAGTTGGCAATCCATGAATGGACTGATGCCCTCTGGTTACCTTAATATGGCCCAGTATGAGTTGCTGGTCGCACAAACCGAAGGTCGCTATGCCCCCTACCAGCCGCAGGTCCGACGGAGTTCTGGCCAGAAGACAACCAAGAAGAACGTCGTCACCAACAACAACATCGGTGCAGCTTTGCTCGGTGTCGCGATCGGAACAATTTTGTCAAAGTAGCTTTGGACAGGCAAAACGTGCCGAGTAGTGCTTGGCTTAGTAAGCCATCTCGTCGGCGTTTCGTTGAGCGCTGGCTGTTGCCTGCTTTGATCTGGCAGAGTGGCGAGCCGCGTCTTTGTTGACAGTGACCGCTCCCCTGAGTGTCCCCATTTGCTGGTCTGCGCTCTTGAATGTTCTGTTCCTCTTTTGACGCTAAGTGGTACTTCAAAGGTAAGGCTTTCGAGGCTTGACTGGGGCGCTCGCGATTGTCGTTGGTGCGCCACGAGGCAGGCACGGTAGTTTATTGATCGTGCCATCGGTTCGAGCCTAATAGACGAAGGGACGGAAAACGGTATTCGTTTAAACACTCCTAGCACATACACGCGTTGAAGCTCTCCACCAGACCGTTTTGCATAGCCTCTCCGGAAACAATCTAGTGCCAGTCGACTTTGCGATTTTTCTACCATCTCAACATAGCACCCGACGTCAGTTCGGTTCTGACGCCGCTGGCCACACGGCAGGGCTCCCTGCGCAGCTCGGCGATCCGGTGCAACTCGCGTGCTAAACCTGCGCCGCGGATGGGAGTATCGAACACTACGGCCAGAATTCACTGCTGAAGTCATCAGTTACGTCCAGCAACTAGAGCCTCGGTCCATCCCCTTGGGCGTCGAATTTAAAGTCGCGCGACCCTTTCTGGTTCGGGGCTTGCGGGATGGTCATTGGTGTCTTTGTGCCCACTGCGCGCTTGCATCCCGTTCTTTTACAAACGGGTAAGCCTTCTTTGTGGTAAAGCCGGTGCAGCTTCTTCCAATTCACTGCCCAGCCTTTGCGCTTCAGCAGCACGTGCAACCGACAAGAACCCAACTGCCTCCGCTTGGACGCGAGTTCTTTCATCATCGCCCGCAGTTCCATGACTGCAGGGCGCTTCGACGTGCGCCGATCCACCCGCAGATCAAGTCCGCCCCACGCACAGGCTCGGTGTTGTTCGTAGCCTCTAGACTTCATGGCCCCGTTCACCGCACGTTTCCGCGAACACTCGTCTCTGACACTCGGACCAATCGCGCGATATAGCCACTGCTGAGACGTCTTTTTTGCATCTCTTTCAGCTTGACCACTTCCATTTTTTCCCGGCCAGCATCTTCTTTAGCTCAGCGTTCTCAGACACCAGGGCCTCCAAACGTCGTGCGCTGGACACTTCGACGTCGCCATCCGTAGATCGCTATGTGTAGAAAGTGGTATCGCTGGTTCTATGCTTGCGGCACATCTGCCTAGCGCCAAGTCTTGGTTGATGCTCCTTCGGAAGGGCAATGAACTGGTCTTGGCTGTTCAGGTTCTTGTCATCGTCCGTCTCCGCGCTTTGAGAACATGCATACTCGAAATACCAGTGTGTTCATTGGAGTAGGTCAGATTGGCTAAACTGGGTGATTCCGACGCGTCCAATTTTGTATAGCTTAAAGTGAGCTCCCGAACGCCTCAACGCGGTCAAAAAACAAGCCAAATGGAGCTTCTGTTGGTGCGGAGTGGGCGGAATCGAACCACCGACACGAGGATTTTCAACTCATACCGATAGTATTGTTTTCACTGAATAAAATATCTTAGGCCGGGAGTAACGAGGATAAAAGTTTCTCAGGTCTACCCCCAAAAGTACCCCCAATTTCAACTGCTTAGGATTCCAAGCGGTTATCCATACCGAGAAGAGACAAAAGCGAGCCAAAATGGTACTTTGAAGCAATATGCAAGAATACAAAATCAACTAAGAGATTACTTATCAAGGCGACTTTGTGATTGAGGCAGCTACCCGAGAGGATGCTGAAAGAGAAGCGCGCGACATGGCGTTAGACGGATACGGCCTTCGGGATTGCGAGCCAGTATCATCTGAAATCACGGGCTAGTCTTCCCGTCCCTTTTCTCAATAGCCTTGCGGGCCGCTTCAGGTAGAGCGTTATAAACCTCATCTACATGTTTTGGCTCTGATATCATCTTTTCAAGTATAAGGTTGAGAAGCCTAAAAAGACTCTCCGCTGAAGCACGATCGTCCTGAATATCCATTTGACCCGGATGAACCGCATTGTTGCCGACAACCCGCACCGCGTCCAAAGCCTTCTGCACTCGAGGATCAAGTCCATCAGCAACAAGCGCTTTGATGTCGGCGTTAATGTTGTCGCCTGGTTGACCCAGAAACTTGCAAAGCTTCTGGATGGCAAGCCGGATCAGTGCCGCCGATCCTCTAGGCGAAAGGTCCAAGATCGAGCTAGCTTCGTCGTAGTCGCGTGCGATCTCGGGAGGGAGGTCTTGGTTAGCTGGTGGAGCCTCTCCCTTTTGTGGGAAAACCATCTGGCGCAATATCCACACCGCAACCTCGTCGCAGTTGTAGCATCTACTTAGCCACACATTGTTTACGTCAATGTCTCGGTACTTTTGGTTGCCCTCAAAAAACGGCCTACCAGAAGCCATTTTTTCGCCCAGCGGCCTAGCCTTTCACGTTCTTCACCATCAGAGATGTGATCAAGGTTCATCTCCGAAAGTTTGGCTTCGTCGATAATCAGCGGCAAACTGTCTTTTTTCATCGGTTCAGCGTGTGCCGAGTACCAGAACTGCCGGGCTAAGGCTCCGCAATGCGGGCAGTTGAATGCAGTTTCCGATATTGATGGCGAGACGTACTTCATGGCGAAGCCTCAAAAATCCTAAAAGAATTCCGAGACAAAAGTGAGACAACGACCAAATCTGGTCAACCATCAAACTTATAACTTCTTGATTTTGTTGGTGCCCGGGGGCGACACCATATCACTGCCTTTTTACTATTTTTTTCAATTACTTAACTCAAGTTTGGACAGTTTCGATGGACGGTTTTATGGACAGTTCCCGGGTTGTACAGCGAACCGGTACTAGAAACTTCACCCGCGAGATGCTTCGTCCCAATCTGGCTCACGGCGGAGAGCCGCGGACTATCTCTGGTCGAGCTTTTTGATACGCTGGCGCTTCTGAGGTTGAAGCGGATAACCATCAAAGCCAAATATGTAAATCATCAACTTCAACATGGGCAGTTCTTGATCTGAGTGTTCCCCGAGTTTGGCAATGACAAAGAACTCCGACATCAACTCTCTGCAGAACCAGTTTCGTGGAATTGTTGCCTCTGTGAGAAGCTCAGGCTTCCGAGAGGTCAAAAGCGCGGACGAAATTGCACGTCAGTATTGGAGCTCTCTGCAGAGTCTCTTGCTCGGTGCGCGCCTGAAATTGCAGCCAGACCAGTACCAAGATTTCATATCATGGGTGGACGCTCAAGAATCCACCGTTTTGAACGACATAAGGAGCCTAAAGAAAGGATACGAGCAACTCTCTGGATTGTCGGATTCAAAACCAGCAGACCTGCAAACAGAAATTCTCTGGGCAACAGCAGTTTTGCGTCGCCACATCGATACCTTGAAGACATTCCGGAGTGCCGCCGACAAAATATGCCGTCACGTATTGCGGGACGAGATAACTGACGCAATTGGTTTATTGAATGATATTGACACGAATTGCGGGGTTAGCCTCTGGAGCTTGCAACTTAGAATTGCGCTGACAAACGAGGCGTTTGGACTCGAGGCACAAAAGAATGTAGTCGCTGAAGCGCGCGCAGCATTCGACCGCGGACTACTTGGCTACATCGCCTACCATTGTGGCGTACGAAACGAGTCGCGTACCACTGCAGAGAGGTTCTCAGTCACCACAGAAGCTCGCATAGCAAGGCATAGCAACTTCTCAAGGGAGGTAAAAACGTACCTCCGCCACGTCCTCATTGGCGAATTTCCAACCTCACACTCTGGCATTGCCGATCTTCTAAGAGTCTCCCAAAGCCACCACTTCATCGATTTGTATGAGGACATGGTGGCGACGCTTCAAGCCCTTTGCCTTGCACCCATGTCTCAGGAACTAGAGATCGCAGCGATCGGTTTCTTGGACGCCTTTGTCGACTTGGATGACTTCCGTCTGGAGAAGATTCATCTGGCAATTCGTAGCAATGACGCACCGCAAGGTTTGAAAGTAATGGGAAATGCAGTTCTCCAGTTTATTGTCGCTGGAGAGCCGAGTAGAGCACTCAGAGCATTCTCTGACGCTGCAAAGGTGGACACTGAACCAAATCCTTGGGACTTCATCTATGCCGGTTGGGTGACATCTGAAGGCGTTCTCAAAGAGCCAAAGGAGACACGAATTCGCCGGAGGTGCGTTCGCTTCATTGCCGCTACGTTCACAGACACGGATCTTTTTGACCCGCATGATGCTGTCATCAAGTTGTCTCGGAACTTTGGGCAACTCCCATTTTTCAGATCCTTGTGGAGTTACTCCAAGATCGTCAACGGAGCCGAGTTTCCAAATGACACCGATCACCGGAAGGTCGGCCTTAACTCCGCTTATATTGGTTTCGAGGATCTAACCCGAACCCAGCTTCAAGTCTTGGCCACCAGCTCCAGTTCGCCTGACTCGACATCGGCCGAATTTTGGCAGGCCTTCGCCGGTCATGGATTTCGAGCACTCGAATCCCTCGGCGTTATGGAGCTTGCGAGCTCCCTTGGACGCGCGTTGCGTGGTGAGAGTGCGACACCGGCGCCAAGTCCGATCGATGTACACAGAAATACACTCGGAGCACGTAATTTCTTTGGAGATGTCATCAGACTGCTGGATGCAATCGAGATCTTTGACAAGAAATCGGTCCTCGAGATTCTTGCTACCTCCTGTTCGTCCGCTCCTCATTCCCCGCTCCGATACAAGATTGGAAATGCAACCAGAGGTTATAGTTGGGAGGACTTTCAACGGTGTCCCGACCCGATCATCCGTTCAGTTGCAATTCACATGGTGTGGGAAGAAACTCAAGACTCTCGGATGCGATCCGTTCTCAGGTTTTCAGTAAAGGACCTCTTCAGACAAAGAGCTGAGGAATTACCCTCTCAGCTTGAATGGAAAGGTCTGAATGTTCCTGAAAGTACCTTGATCTACTTCTTAGATTTTGTTTGCACACTCGACGTCCTTGATATTCTAACTGTCCTTAGAGGCACCCGGCAGGTGTTATCGGAGCGTGCTAACATCTGCTTAGTTCTACAGGAAATCGACCCTAAGAACCGTCACTTCTATGCCGATGAATACTCTGCATTAAAAGAGGACATAGCATTCTCGGACGGGCAACTCATTGTCGATAGCAGCAGAATTTATGTTGAAACCCCGCAGCTTCGCCAATGGGCTAAGACCAATCTTTCTGAAGACTATTCGAGATACCGTGACCTAGCCAAATTGGACATTGAGGACAAGCAGCCATTCGACGAGCTATTGGCCGAAATTCGAACGGGTAAGAGAGACAGCAGCGCTGCCTTTACTGCCGAGAGCGAAGCAGATGTTCTTTTGTATGCCATCCTTGCCCGATTGCGCGATGAGTTCCTGACAAACTCTTCTTTCGGATTGGATTTTTTCCTAAGCAAACGCATCCGGCATCAATCGTTCATTGGATCAATCCGAGCACCTTTGGAGCTAGAGGAGTTGATCACGAACCGATCCAACGAAGAAAGCGCCTACAAGCCAAACTACACATGGGTCAACCGTCTTGCCGTAGCGAATAGTGACGACAGGCGGCATCTTTTGAAGGCATTTGATGATTTCTCGGAGGCCTTTGACAGGGAACTCGTTGCAGCAAAGGACAAATTCTTCCAGATCCAAGGTAAGGATAACCCAGATGGTCTCGTATTCTTACCGCTCACTTCCAATATCATCGCGCTGACCAAGGCATTGGCCCCCAGCGATAGTACCTTTGAGGAATTTCTTGATACGGCTATCGCTCTGATTTGGATCGGGCTTGAACCCGCTTTGTCCCTCATACGAGCCTTCATCAAGGAGCAGCTCAAAGAGAAACTGATCGGTCTCATTGATGATCTCAGAAGAGATGTTAGGGACGTCATCGGAAACACCACCGAGTTCCTCGATTTTGACGCTCACATTGGGCGGCGTTCAAGTGAAGTCCAAGTTCGTCTTGATGAATGCGCGAGCTGGTTCGCTCGAACGAATCTTGATTTCACGGAGAAAGCTTTCGGCTTGGATGAAGCCGTTGGGATGGCGCAAAGCTTCGCGCTTTCTTGTTTGCCCGGATTTGAGCCGAAAATAGAGAGCCCGAGCATTGTCTCGGATACCCAGATTCGTGCACACTCACTTGTTCACCTTCATGATCAAATTCTTATAGCCCTCCAAAACGCGAAGGATCATTCTGGCCTCAGGACACCTAAAATTACGACCATTGCAAACGCCGATGCCAGCAATGGTGTCCTGTCGATTAGAGTAGAGAGCGAAGTGAAGCCCAGCGTGCTGGAAAGGGCTCGCCAAGGGGCTGAGGAACGAAGGAGTATGATCGCCGAAGGCAAAGCCTCACTTCAGACGCGCAGAGAAGGTGGGTCGGGCTTCTTCAAGCTCGCCGCGGTTGCGTCACAAACAAGCAAGGGAAAGATCGACTTTGGGGTAACATCAGATGGCAGCTTCTTCCTTGAGGTGCAGTATTCATTGATTGTGGAGGCCGCATAATGGCCGACTTCCTCGCATTGCTTGTAGAAGATGAGAGCCCAAAGCTGGCCCACATTCGGAGATTTGTCAGGCAGAGCTTTCCACATGTCAGCGTCTTCGACGCCCGCTCTGTCTCATCAGCATTAGAAGCCATTGAAGAGCATGACTTCGACTTGATGCTGCTGGACATGTCATTGCCGACATTCGACGTTGGGCAAGGCGAACACGGCGGACGGCCACAGGGATTCGGTGGGATTGAAATTCTGCGGCACATAGAGATGTCTGGTTCGAGCCTTCAGACTATCGTCTTGACAGGTTACGAGGCGTTCCCCGACGAAACTGGCGAGCTCATCAGCTTGGATACCCTGCGTAACAGAATGCTGGATGAGTTCCCCACTACTGTTCGAGAGGTTGTTCACTTCAGTTCTTCACTTGAAGAATGGAAGGTTTCTCTCAGAGATGAGATCTCGTCAATTCTCAGGAGGCAAACAAATGATTAAGGTTCTGATCGTTGACGACCACCCCACAAGATATAAACCGGTAACAGATGAACTCGCGACCATTGGGGTAGTCCGCAGCGACATTAGATTTGTCTCCTCATCAAATGAAGCGTTGGAGGAGCTTGCGGCGAACAGGTTCGATCTTCTCATCTTGGATATACTTATTCCAGCTTGGCCAGATCAAGAGGCAGATCAGGTCAACTCAGCCGATCTCCTCTTTGCCATTCAAAGCCAAAACGGAATTCAAAAGCCTGACTACATAGTCGGAATCACGGCGGACCTGAACGCTGCTGATGAATCACTTCAAGAGTTCGAAAGAAATACATGGACCGTAATTCAATATTCCCCAACCGATGATGCGTGGGTTGGGAAAATAGTAAACTGTGTCAAATATCTACAGACGAAGGCGGTCGGCGGCAACGAACTGAACTATGACTACGATCTTGCGATTGTTTGTGCGCTCAAGGAACCAGAACTTGAACATATCTTGAGGCTTCCTTGGAGTTGGAAGGCTTCCGAACCCCTTGACGAGGTTACGTTCTTTCGTGAGGGAACAATTGAAGTAGGTGAAAAACAATACCGAGTAGCAGCGGTTCATGCTTCACGAATGGGGATGGTTTCGTCAGCAGTATTGACCGGCAAAGTAATAGAAAGACTCAGGCCCCGCGTCTTAGCAATGACCGGTATATGCGCTGCCCACAAGAAGAAGGCACAACTGGGAGACGTTGTTATTGCTGATCCGGCTTGGGACTTCCAAAGCGGGAAACTGAAGATCGAAAACAATAAGCCTGTGATGGAGTTTAGTCCCCACCAAATTTCAATTCTGCCATTCTTGCGTGGTAGACTGGAGCAAATGACCAGCGATACCAAGATGGTAGCCGAGATTGTAGAAGAGTTTGGTTCAGAGGCGCCCAGCGGCTTCAAGTTGAGAATTGGTCCGGTGGCTTCGGGAGCCGCCGTGCTTGCTGATGGGCATGTTATTGAAGAAATTCGGCAATTCCAGAACCGCGATCTAATTGGTCTTGAGATGGAGGTTTACGGGGTTTACGCGGCGGCACAGCAAGCATCTTCGCCACAGCCGAGGTTCCTAGCTATGAAAGGTGTATGCGACTTCGCTGACCCAGACAAACATGATGGCGCTCAACGGTTCGCTGCATTTGCCAGCGCTCAGGTTTTGAAGAGATATGTTGAGAGGTTTGCGGACAACCTTTTTGCCACTTAGGGGCCTCTGAACGGATGCGCGGAGGAAACATGAGCATATTTGATTCTTGGATTTCAGAAAGCGCGCGACATGGTGGCTTCATTGACGCTACAGAGCTAACCCCCGTCTCACCAGTGGATCTAGTTCTGAGCGGCAACTGAGGGCGATTGGCCGTCGGAGGGGAGTACCCCGATTGGGTCCCTCTCGAGAAATTCGGCTAGGCAAAAAGCTCAGACGCGCGGTGCGAGTCTTTCCCCACGTCTATTGTGGCAAGTGAAACCATGAAGAGATTGATCGCGTGCACTAAGAAGAAAGGTGATCCTAGCTGTTAGAATTTGTAAAAAGCTGGGCACGGATACGCTGTCTTAGATTAGACACGGTCGAAGCGTGCCACTTACCGCCTCGAGCCGTCCTAATTCCCCGGCGGTTCAGCTCTTTTGCTTGAGCCGAGAGCGTTAGGATGCCATTAACCTCAAAGTCTTCCACTATTTCTCTGAGGTCGGCCGCCCTAGCATTGGCGAGTGCGCGCTGGGCGTCACACGCGGATTGGTTCCCTTTGCCTGCGCGCCTGAGTGCGGCGGCGCCATTTGGATTGCCAAGCTTCACGCCGCGAGCCTTAGCAGCGGCAAGGGCGGCTTTTGTTCGAGAACTCGCAGCTAAGGCTTCCTCAGATGCGACCAAGGCCAGCACACCCAGAGTCAAGGGCGTTGCATTTGGGTTGTCACATGCGACAAAGTCTACTTTCGCCTCTTGTAGGTTCATCAGGAAAGCGGCGTTTCGGCTCAACCTATCGAGTTTAGCGATCAAGAGGCGGCTACCTGTCAACTTGGCTTGTTTGAGTGCGGCTTGAAGCTGAGGTCTGTTGTCTCTTCGACCCGATTCCACTTCTACATAGGCACCTAAAATGATTGCACCATACGATGAGACGTATGCATCGATTGCTGCTTGCTGCGCCTCCAAGCCCAGTCCGCTTCGTCCTTGTTTCTCTGTGGAAACTCGTATGTAGGACACAATCTTCACATCTAGGCTCACCTTTACAAACTTGCGCAACGTCCGTTAGGCAGGTTTGTATAGACGAGTTGAACTTTTATCAATTCGATTCAATAACTTGTACGGAAACAATTGATTGTCAGATCGAATACAACGAAACACCGATCCGCGCAGCCTCATTCTTAGTATCTCACGACAGGTCGGCTCTAACATCGCAATCAACAATAATGCTGCTTCGGGCACTCAGCTCTTAGGCAGCCCCTTGTCTAATGCCTATCTGCACGTGCCAGACTTAGTATTTCATCCAGTTCCAGATCAGACGAGAAATTTTGAAGAAAGAAGTTCCTAAGTTCTGCCGATAGCAACGTCAAATCCTGCTCATTCTCAGCGGATTCGCGCACAAGATTCAAGGCATCTAAGACTTCCTTGGTCCCAAAGGGCGACTTGATCAGAAACGGGTACTCTCTGGGCAGAAGCTCACGAATTCCGGGAATATCGGAACCCACTACGATCCGACCGTGCGATATTGCCTCGACCACTACATTGGAAGATCCTTCTCGCACTGATGGAGCGACCAGAACGCTAAAATCATTGAAAACAGAGGCGTCTTCACGCTCATAAACACCAAGATACTCAACGTCGTCGATCTCTTCAATCAATGGCGCAATCTCGTTCGAAAAGTATGGCGACGACGCGTCGCCCCATACCTTTAGTGATTTTCCCGGCTGCTGGAACTCACTCCATGCAGTTAGAAACGATGCAAGATTCTTTGACTCTACAATTCTACCGCAGAATGCATACGTTGGCTTGTTTGAGAATTCCGTGGGCTCGAGAGGAGCTACCGATGAATTGTTGAAGCGCTTAACATCGCTATGCCACTCTTGAATGCATCGGAAATCACTATCGTTAAGGCAGTGAAATCGTAGGTTACCAAGATCAACATCGTCTCGATTGTTGGTCACAAAGTTAGCACTACGGGTGGAGGCTAAACGGAGCACTACCTTGCAGGATAAATTTGATAGATCTTCCAATAGAGATAAATGAGTGTCGTCGTGAAAGCAGAACACCTTGCTAACGTATATCAAGGGTTCAATTGACGACTCAGAAATCATGTTGACAATAAAAGTGTAGGAGTCTCGTAGGTAGTTTTCGGGATTCCCAAATGTCACCGTTTTAACACCTGAAAAGTGTTGACTGTATCCGCTTCTTTGAACCACCACCACATCGAATTTCTCTTTCGTTCCGGACACAAAATCGAGAATGCGCTTCTGGATACCTCCTTGGGACGGTGGCATGTCCTCCACCCAAAAAATGATCTTCCTGCGTTGTTCGGCAGTCTTAATCCGCTCCACTGAATATGCCACTTATTCTCTTCATTGGCTCAATCAGCAAATTTGGCGCAATCGTTGAACCCGGCATCGTCAAGACGGAAGCCCCAAGTCTCGTATTGTTGCCTACCACCACACCATGATGGCTCGCCCGTGAAACTATGTGTGCAGGTGGAGCGCTGTCGATTCGAACTCTCACTTGCTCTCCATTCAGACGTCCGGTTGTTGCCACAAACCCGAAACCGGCGTTGACGGCCCTCCCGAAGTTCGAAGAACCCACGAATGCAGTATGTGAGACTTTGGCTTGGTCGAAAAGCACCGAAGTATCGATTTCCACGCAGAACCCGACTCTGACTCCGAAGGTGAGCAGCACAGATTGAGTAAGAAAAGCGTTTGGACCTACAATGCATTGCGGTCCGATGAGGCAGTTGGGTCCGATCCAACTTTGGCCGACCCAAGTAGCTGACGAAGCTGCGACAGAGGCTCCTTTGAGTATGCGGCCAAGCACCTCACCGAGTTCGTCTATTGCTTCGTGACTTGATTGAATAAGCTCTGGTGTCAGAGCGCTCAGCTCTGCGGAAGGTAGCCGATCGAGTACCTCCCGAATGAGACTTAGAGCTTCAGCGTCGGAGACTCGCTCGACCTCTTCACTCGATTTCGGATGGTGCTTCTGCTTCAACATCTTCTTCTACAGCTTCTTCCGGCTGAGCAGCGACTTGCGTGTCCGATTGCGTCAATTCTTCGGCTGTCGGAATTTGATCGTCGGCTGCGCCCACCTCAATCCCGGAGGCCGATGAAATCGGGCTTTCATCAATTCCAACCGTAAGTGTCAGAGTAAGCGCGGCAATCCAAAACACCAAGATAGACAAGACCGCATACTGCATCAATTTCGTGGTGCTCTTCCGAGAAAGTGGAACCAAAGATGAGGTCTCATCGACTTTAGCCTCGCGGTACAGGTCGGCCAAAGGGTACTGAAGATCACCGGTCTTGATCGACGAATCTTCGATACTTCTAATCACAGCATCCCAACGTGATACGTAAGATTTGCCCTTTGCAAGTACACCAAGCCAAATTACGGCGAGCAAAATTCCTTCCAATACGGTGATGATGCCAAACAAGGAGTCTTTTCCCTGCAGTCCAATATAAAATGAGATAAGCGCGCCTTGAACAAGAAGCATGATGTTGCTCCTAGCCCAAAAGCGATCTGACTCTTTTTCTTGGCGATCGATCGCGATCTTATACTCATCGGGAATAGAATGGATCTTGTGGTGGTGAATCGGTAGACCTACTTGATCCTTGGTTTCTTTCTCAAGAGCCTCTTTGGAAGTCGGTTCTTCGCTCACTACTACTTACCTCATTTTATAAATACGCGTTTAGCCTAGGATCGCTCCTTCGACAGCCGAACGTATTCTTTTGTGTCCAATGTCAGATGGGTGAAGCCCATCATCCAATGCCTCCGCGGTATCATTGAGCTTGGGAACGGGTAGATAACGAGCGCCGTGAGAAATCGCAACTTCAGCCAAGCACTTGTCGTAGATGTCAATGAGAGCATTTCTGTACACCTTATCTTGTTTGTAGGGTACAGTTTTTGTCTCATCTACTCTTGTGAGTCCGATCAGAAGAACATTTGAGCCGTTAGACCTCCAAAGCTCGATAAATCGACCAACTCCAGCGCCAAAATTGCTTATGGGAATCTCGTTTTCTTCCCTCGAAGGGCGATACCTACTATCGTTCAATCCAACCTCAAGAACGACCTTCGAATAGGAATTGCCGAAAAATTCCGACTGGCGATTTAGAATCTTGGCGATCGTATCTCCACCGATACCGGACAGTGTAAACTCCGCATCGTCGTCTCGAGCGTCTCGGAGCAATTGCGCCCACCCTTGCTTTCCGGTTGCGCCGACGCCCTCGACAAAGCTGTCTCCAATGATCAGTACCCTTGGCTTCAAAATTTTGTCTCCCACGGTTTCAAGCTCGTGATGCGCGCTAAGGCCATGCATGAGTCTACATATAGTGCTTCGTCAGCCTTTTTTGTAGAGATGCAGGGTGGTTTTGCAGACTACAACGTTCGTAAAACGGTGCCCATTGCCACCCGCAACCGGACGGGACAAATCATGAACACAAGCGATTGGCGTCGGGTTTGGAAGCTGACTTGAAATCAAGCATAGCCTTGAAAGGCTGAATATGGAGGAGGTGAACCGGCATCCGTTTCGGCGCTATACCCTGCATTATAACAAGTTCGTTTTGTTCGAACGGACGCGCGTGGGTGCCGCGTCAGCAAGGTTCATCGGTATCATGGATGCGAAACGGCTCCAAGCCATGTGATCGGTGACAACTGGTTGACGACAGAGCGACACCCAGTCACCCTGTATTGTTATTTTATCTCAATGCCTTATCCTGAAACTTATAACGGTGACGGCCAGTCTTCGAAGGACGCGCCGCGTTTGTCCTCCGCTCCCATGGGTGCGTTGGACCAATGCCTTGAAGCTCCAACAGACATAACTCAGCAGTAGCGTTGAGACAGACGAACCGTCCTTTTGCAGATTGTTCTTGATGGGAATGATCGTCACTCGTCACCTAGATTTTGGAAACATCTGAAATCAAGCCGGAAAATTGTAGTGACGACGAGGTGACGACAGGCTGCACGCCGTCACCACCGTCAACAGGACAGGGACCAACACAGATTGGCATCACGCCCGGAAGATTCCGCGCTGACGCGCGGTCGCAGTGCGCATCGACGAGTTAAAGCCGAACCAAATCCCACGGCTTGCCATGCTTGCCCTTCTTTCCGGACTCAATGCGCACGTTCACGCCATCATCAACGTTGAAGACACGTTCGGCCTGTGAACTGAGGTATTGACCCAGCGCAGAAGGCTTGTAGACGCGAGCGCCGTCGACAACGTGTCTCGGAACCGGAAGTTCAATTCCGCGATCATCGCAAAAGGCCGCAAGTCCTGTGTCGCCTTTGACAAGCTGACCACTCATGTCGAGGCAGCCGTTAGGTTTCAGCGCCTCCTCGTACCATTGCGTCACCAATTCACGCATGGGGTCATCATCATCAGAACCTGCAACCTTTTCGATCTGGTCGCGGTTGGATTGGAACCCTTCGAGGCCACACGCTTCGAGAATGCCTCCACAGACTTCAAACCAAGGTCGGTAAGAGCCCACGGGCTTACCCTTCGGTTTTGGGCAGCCCTCCGACTTCCAATGATTGACCATCGTGCAAAGCGCCCAAAGAAGCTGGCCGCGATTTTGCGCGACCCAATCTTCGATGTCTGGATGGTGCCATCCATCCTCTGGCTCCCGCAGTTCCGGTTTGTCCGTCCCTGCATCAAGGCGGCAAAGGCTTAGACGGCGTTGGAGTTCCCGCGTGAAGCGAGGGTTGTTGCCAGTGATGACAACTGAGGCATTGTTTGGAATGCTCGCCTCTTCGCTCTTGCCCAGAATGCGGCCTGTGAACGTCACAGAGGTCAGCAACGCCGCCAGCACCGGGCTGTCAACGCTGCCTGTCACATTGTCGAGGAAGAGGAATGGATCGCCACCACGAAGTGCGGTGAACACTTCCTTGCGCCGCTCATCTTCGTCCTTCGGAATCGTCCGGGTTGAGGTTGTTCCATGGACAACCATTTGCGCCGTGTTAACCAACAGCGTCGCTCCCGTTCCGGCCTCAGGTTTTGAGATCAGCAGTGCTGGCGTTGGGGATTTTCCGATCACCGGACGGATCAGCGGTTGCAAGACGAACGCCAAAAAGGAAAGCAAAGACGGAGGCACCGGTCTGATCAACTCTGGGGCCAACGGTTCTTCGATACCGCATGCAATCAAGATTTCACGGCGGGTGTAACCATCGAACGGAAAGTCAGCCAGCCATTCAGCGACCAATAGCCGGATCGCTCCATTCACTTCGTCTACTGTGGGATTGCCACTGACTGGCGGGAGTTCAAGATCGTCGGGCAGACGCATGAACAGGTACGCAGTCTCATGGTACTGGTTTGTCGCCAGCAACCGCACGTCGGCATCGAATTGTGGGTAGTTGGTCACTTGCTTGAGGTACGGGAGCGGCAAATGTTCGTGATACAGGTCGTTGATTACATCGACCGGTGCTGAAACCCCTCGGAACTGCTTATCCTTCTTTCGAACAAAGGATGCACACTCGTTTACAGCAGCCCGGAGCCCATCCTTGTTCAGGATGCAAACCGACGTTGTCCCCTCTTCTGGGACATGTTGAACACGTCCGATGGCTGTACCGTAGCGAAAGAGGCTAGGCTCGGTTTTGTGCTCCTCCTCCAATTTGCCCCGTGCGTAAGTCACGAGGTCTTTGTGATCATCTTCCCCGACCACGTTGCCACCGCTTTTTTGTTTTGGCCGGTCTGCTTGCTTCTTCTCGGCGACGATGCGCTCGATTAGACGCCGAGCTTGGGTCAAGTTTAGGCACGTCGCATCCTTGATCTTCTCTGCAAGGTACGCCTGAGCCGGAACATCGTCAGCGAGCCCGATTTTACAGAGGTCCCGAACGTGAGCGTCGAGCGTCAGTTGATCGGTGCTCTTGGTGACACTCGCGATTTTGCGGTCAATGAGCCGAAAGACCTCTGGAAGCTTATCCTTCTTCTTGGTCGCGTGAGCGTCGGCCTCGCGTTTCATTCGTTTTGCAGTCGCCAACTGCGCCGACAGCAGAAGGTGATGCTTGCTCTGAAACAAAATGCAGCGCGCATTGAGCAGAATGCGGGCTAGGTTTCCCGGGTAATCAGGCCAATTGTTTGAATGTGCCGCAACGAACGCTTCGAGAAATTCTCGATGCTCTGGCGTCGGCTCCCAACTGTACCCGCTATCATCCACACGCAAAGCTCCGGTCGACATCAACTCTGCCTTAGCAAGATGGTCCGAGATTACCTTCCATGTCGAACGGGGGTCGCCGCCGGGGTTATCCAAAAGAGACATCGCGTCCTCCGTCTCTTCTTTGGCGTAGCCAAGCATTTCGGGAGGGACGTCGTCGTAAACTCGGATTGGTTGCGGCGGCTCTGGCTCGTCAGTCTCCGGAGGATTGAAAAGGTGTTCATTTTCACCGCGCCAATGGCAGACGGATGCTTCGTCAAGAGTGACGTAGTAGTCATTGGCGCAAGGTTCGGAGGAAGCGGTGTTTTCCATTGTGTCTTTCTCTGATTGCCGACCGCACACCATTGAGTTTTTGGCCCAGTTCGTGTACGTTCACGTTGTGAAAAATATCGGCTCACCCTGTTCCTATCTTTCTCGGGAACACCCGTTGGCGCGGGAGCTGTGAGCCACTTTTTTAGCTTCATACTCGATTTTGAAGCTTGCGTCGAATCACTACGGGTCAATTTCGACCCGTGATCTCGCAGAAAAATCAACTACAAATGTTAGGTTGCAGGAAATTTAGGAAAATATTCCACTCGAAATACATTTCGAGGGAAATTCTTCGATTTTTTAGCTGTACCGAAGGGCGTTTGTTCCTTTTCGCGCTCAGCGCAGCGTTTGAGTGCGGAAGTTAGCGCACCGGGAAGCGGGCTCGGATCGCTTCCCGGCGCTTGGCGGTTGCGCCCGAAGACTACGCACACCGCCAATTCAAACGTCGCTTGCATCTCTCAAAGCTCCGCCGCAACGAAAGCATTCACGCCCATGCACGATGGCTAAGAAGCGCCGGGCCTCGTCGAGGGTCGCGGCATAGTTCTTCTGCGCAGTAGAAGCTTCTGGTTCTGGCACTTGACCGGCGTGCATCGCGGCGAGTTTGGCCAACCCAGAACTCAGTGTTGATGCCTCTCGGGTAATTGCTGCAAGCAACGCTGCGACGGACTTGTGTCCGGACGGAACATGCTCAAGCTCGGCAACGAGACGGTCCAAACTTTGCTTGGACGACGTGACGACAAACACCAATGAAGCGGTCGGTGTCATTTCTTTCCGACGGCGCAGGTGCACCAGTCCGGGACATTGAGAGTGATTTCTGGAACTGGTGGTGGCACATTGGCGACATGTCTCTCGCTTCGTGTTCGCCGCCCTTCATGAACGATGATCGATTTGCGGATCGCTGAAACTTGCGATGCCCCCAGCCCAGCGGCGTCACCCGCCTTGGCTGCATTTACAAGCGTCTCTGAACAGGTGCGAAGCAGTTCCTGAATGCGGCGCTCATTGATAACCTCTGGTGCCTCATAGGACCCTTTGAGACGCTCCTGTCGCAAATACGCGATGCGCTCATCTATGATCTGTTTGCGAGAGAGATTGGATGCCGCGACACGTGCCGTGCTCGGTCGTGGTCGCCGCTGTCCTGCCGCCGCAGTCGCTTCAAAGTACGCATCTACCAGTGACGGTGGGGCTGCACGGCTCAAGGCCTGACAGAAAGTCTCCCAACGCACATTCGACAGAGGTTCAGAACCTGCCATGGGCGCTGACGCGCCTATGCTCAGCACTTCGTTCGGATCAAACAAATCGGGCATCCAACCGCTCCGCGACGTAGGAAGCCGTCTTGTCTTCAAGTGTTCCGTCGCGTTCGAACGCGATGCGCTGCGTCGGCTTGAGAGAATTTAAGTATTCGTCTGCAAGCTGACGGCGACGGGCCTCATCGCTGAACTCAATGGATCGAACGGCAAACTTGTTGGCTTCGACGACCTCTTTGGTGATGCGTTGCATGGTCTCGCGGTCCTCCGGATCGACCTCTGTGCAGTCCCCCGTCACAAGGTGATGGAACACGCGCGCGTCACGCGCGAGATCCTCCAAGAGCGGCTGCGTCATGATTTCGGCAACACGGTCGCCATAGAGCGCGGCTTGCTGGACAAGAAAAGCATTCTTGATCGCATCGAAGCGTGACCGCTCCGTCGAGGTGAAATTGTCGATGGTCACCCGACCGTCTGTGAAGTTGCTAGGCATGGGTTCCGTTCCGTCGTTGAATGTCCAAGGCGCAGAGCGCGTCTTGCATCGCTTGAGTGAAAAAATCGCAGCGGCGAAGAATGCGGAGCAGGTCTGCAAGCCGGTAGAACCGGAGTCCGTTTCCACCCTTAGGGCCGCTGCGTTTGATTGGTTTTAGCGCCGGGTCGCTGAGAATTGGTCGTGATGCGTAGTCACCAAGCCCGCAAATCTTGCGAATGTCCCGCGCACTGATGGTATGGTCCATCGTGCCGTCCTTAGTTGTGATGATGTGAAACGCGCCCCCGGCGCGGCGTCCGCAACCCCGTTGCAGACACTGGCACCATACACCAACCGGCTCAAAATGTCACTCAGCGAGGCCAAAAAGGGTCAGGTTGGCGTTGATTTTCGCCGCGCAGTTAACTGAGCTTTGGAAGGCCCCGAAGGCCGCTACCAATAGACAGCCCGTTGATCAGGATTGGTCTATTTTGGGGGGGTACTGGGCCTCTTCGGCTTCAATGCCATCAGGCCGGAGCCATTCTTCAATCTCAAGCTTGGTTCGCATCCCCCCATCAACACCGGGCGCCTCGGCGGGCAAATCCAAGGCCTTCAGAGCGGCTTTGCGGGCTTGGTCTGCTTCTGCCATCTTTTCGGCCTTTGCAGTTACAAAATCTGCCCACTCTTGCATTATCTTGCGCCGTTTCTCGAGCATGTCTGAGCGAAAGTATGCGGCAGTCACTTCCTTCTTGGTTTGGTGCGCCAGCGCCATCTCAGCCAGCTTGTGATCTGCCAGTTCATTTTCGTGCAGAAAATCTGTCACAGTCGAGCGGATGCCGTGACCTGTCGTTTCAATCTGATGTTTGGCGAAATATTGCAAGAAAGCGTTCTCAGAAAGAACGCCCCTTCTGTTCTTAGGCAGCGGGAAAACGAAACCAGAGTCATCTTTCCAGTTCTTTGCATGGCCCAACAAGATCAGTGCTTGACTCTGCAATGGTATCCTAAAGGGCTGAGCGGTTTTAGTGTCATCCTCGGAGAGGGTCCATATTCCATCTCTCAAGTCCAATTGGTCCCAACGCATGAATCTTATGTTTGATGTTCGTGCGACTGTTAGGACCAGCATCTTCAGCGCGGTATGGGTCAGCGAGTTGGACAGCCCTGCGTAGACCGGCGGCCAATCTTTCCAGTGCAGAGCCCGAACTGGCACGCGCTTGAGTTTACCTTGTGGTCCCAGCTTGGCGCGGGCATCCTCAATCACTTGCAGATCAAATGGCTCGTCAACTCGTGCGAATTCCATAGCCTTGCGAAAGCGGTTGAATGCTTTTCGTGCGGTGTCTTTTTTCACCGTCCAGATGGGTGCAAAGTTCTCGACAATCTTGTTGACGGTAAGGGTCTCGACGGTTTCGTCACCTAACACTGGCAGCACATGATGATTTATCGGTGACCACCAGCGCCCTGCCTCACCCTCTCCTTTCAGAGTGCGTTTGTGGCCTTCGAAGAACTCCTGAATGATTGTTCGCACTGTTCGAAGTGATTTTGCCTGCCCCGCACGCTCAGCATCCCGCACGGTTCTCGGGTCAAGCCCTTTAGCCTTAGTCCGTTGCCAATACTTATGGGCTTCCCTCGCGTCCTTGAGCGGCATCTCCGGGTAGGGGCCCAAACCCATCTTCTTTGTTCGCTTGTTCAATTGGTAGCGATAATGGAACGACGCTGCCCCGCTTGCGGTAGACTGAAAGTAGAGACCACCACCGTCGTGGAGCACTCTATCTTTTCCAAGCGCCGCTCTTAACTCGCTGTCTTTGAGCCGATGGATAACCTTGCTCATGCGCCAGACCCTATGGACAGTTCTATGTACAGTTCTGGCTGCGTGACAGCCACACACAAGCACAAAATACTGGAAAATATGGCGATTTTAGGATGTTGTGGTGCCCGGGGGCGGAATCGAACCACCGACACGAGGATTTTCAATCCACTGCTCTACCCCTGAGCTACCCGGGCACTGGGCGGGGGCGATGGCTCCCGCGGGTCGCGTCGTTCTAGACGGGGGCCAGGGGGCTGTCCAGTGGCAAAGCCTCAAAAATCAAGTGTCCGACGCGTCCTTTTGCGCAACGGCATCGTCCTCCTCACCGGTCAACGGCGTCGGGATTTTGTAGTGGCCCAGCATCCACCGGCCAAGGTCGATCTCGGCGCACCGGTTTGAGCAGAACGGGCGGAACGTCTCAGACGTGGGTGCATCGCAAATGGGGCAGGGCATCACAGCACCTCGTGAAGCGGGCGGCGTTCGCGTTTGCGTTGCAACTCATAGTGACCAAGCGTTGTCCATCCCACAAGACTGGTCTCAACCGGGTCGGCGCGAAACGATTTGCGCAGGGCCTCTTCCAAGGTCCGGCGGTCCTTCTTTGGCATGGGTGCGAAGTCGATAACGATCTGGCCGCCCAAGCCGCGCAGGCGCAATTGGCGCGGCAACTCGCGGGCGGCGCTGAGGTTGGCTTTCAGCCCGGCGGCGGGCGAGAAATCAGCCCCTGTGTTCACATCGATCGCGATCAAGGCCCGGGTGGGCTCAATGGTCATCGAGCCGTTGGAGAATTCGATGCCGGGTGACGCCAAACCGTTGAGGCAGGTGCACACGCCGAGGCTTTCCAACGGGTCCTCTGTGCGCTCGATGTGGTTGGTCATCGCCCTGTCGCCCCAAAGGTGCGTGGTTCCACCGCGCACCGCCTCAGCTGGCGGTGATGTGGTGACGCGAGGATCAATGATCAGCGCATCCGGCGCCTGTCCAAGCCACTCCACCTCGATGTCGGAGGTCAGAATACCCGCCTTTGCGAGCCATCCAGATTCGAGATTATTTGCGGCCGTCTCAATTGCGCACCATGTGGTGTAGAGTTCGGTGACCTCAGTAACGATGCCATCCGTCGGTGCGCCCTCGGCAGAGGTTCGGATGATGGCGCCCAGATCCGTGACCGCTGCGTTGCTATGAGCCTGCGCGGCGAGAGTGTCGGTCACGATCGCAATCAACCGCTCGCGCTCGGACGCTTCGGTCAGCTTTCGGGACGCGTTGATCCCCGGTGCGCCTGGGGTCAGGATCACGCGGGGGCCCTTGATCAGGATGTTACTGCGCACAGGCAGGGCTTTGCCGGGCTCTGCGTGACCGGCCACCTGCACGGGCAAGCGATCCCCCTGTCTCAAGCCCTTAGCGACGCGCAAAAACCCTTGCAGACCGTGTGGCAGATCACAGAATGCGCCCTTTCCATTCGGCAAAACCCGGGCAATCGTTCCAAACGACACCATCCCAACTTCTGGATGCGTTCTGTAGCGGTCAGGGGCTTCGATCCTCAGATCTTCTACCCGCCCATCACATATAAGAGCACTGGCTCTCAGGCCGTCTTGCAACGGACCATAGGCGATCACGCGCCCTTTCACGCGGGCCGGACCGTATATCCAGCCGCGCGGAGGAGCGTCGCTGTCTCAAACAGTGGCAAGCCCATCACCGCACTGTAGGACCCTTGGATCCAAGGGATGAATGCTGCCGCCGGACCCTGGATCGCGTAAGCGCCCGCCTTGCCGTCCCAGTCACCGGTGTCGAGGTAGGTCTCTATCTCGTCCTCCGACAGCGGCTTGATTTTCACTGTCGTTATAACGTCGCGCAGCCAGGCGTGACTGCGGGTTTTTACGGCAACGGCGGTGATCACGCGGTGCCGTCGACCGGATAGAAGCCGGAGAAAGGCTGCCGCCTCTGCGCGTCCCTCAGGTTTTCCTAGAACGCGGCGGCCTACGGCAACGGTGGTGTCCGAGGTAAGCAGAATCTCGTCGTCGCCTATGGGCAGCGCCTCAGACTTTTCGCGCGCCATACGGGCGCAATAGGGGCGCGGCAGCTCTCCTGCTGCCGGGGTTTCATCGATATCGGCGGGGCGGATGGCATCCGGAGCAATGCCCAATTGCGCCAGCAGTTCCTGCCGTCGCGGGCTCGCCGATCCGAGGATAAGCTTCACTTATTTGAAGCGGTAATTGATACGCCCTTTTGTCAGGTCGTAGGGCGTCATCTCCACCTGAACCTTGTCGCCAGCCAGAACGCGGATGCGGTTCTTGCGCATCTTTCCTGCCGTATGTGCAATGATTTCATGGCCGTTTTCCAGCTCGACCCTGAATGTCGCATTCGGCAGGAGTTCCTTCACGACACCGGGGAATTCGAGCAGTTCTTCCTTGGCCATGTTGTCTCCATTGCAATCACCCGGCTCACTCCGGGCGCTGCTTAAATGAGGGCATAGGCCGTGTTTTTCAAGCGGAATATGCGATCTGGTGCGTGCAGGACCAGAAACTGCGCGCTGCAAAGAGCCAGATCGCCTGTGCAGTTTGGCGGGCGCTTTTCTTTTAGCGTAGCGGTGTCTTTAGCCTTCCATACACCGGCCCGGGTGCTGGGCTCTCGCGGTAGCGGGCAAGGGTTGAGCGATGCCTAAGCTTCGGCTGTGGCCGGCCCAAAGCGATCAAGCAGACGTCGTTTTATCTGGTCGCGGGCTTCGCGAAAGCTAGTCAGCTTTTCTTCACGCGTCTCGCCCAGCCCAGTCGGGTCGAGTATCGGCCAGTACTCCACATCGAGATGAAAAAACCGCGTCAGCTCCAGCGCCTTGCGCTGCGATGCCGGTGAGAGGGCGACCACCAGGTCGAACCCGGAAAGATCATCGCCCCATTGCTCCATCTCATCAAACGACCGCGAGCGATGACGGTGCAGTTCCACGCCGATTTCGTCGCAGACAGCGATTGAGAAGCCATCGATCTCAAGATCGCTTTTCACGCCCGCGGATTGAACATAGGCGCGCTGGCCATAGAGCTTTTTCATAAGCCCTTCGGCCATGGGCGAGCGCACGGCATTGTGGTCACAGCAAAACAGGATTGACTGGGGAAAGGGCCCGGTCACCTCAACCCCCGAAGTGCAACACGCAGATCAAGGTGAACAGGCGCCGCGCTGTGTCGATATCCACGTCCGCTTTGCCCTCCAGCCGTTCCTGAAGAACCCGCGCACCTTCATTGTGGATCCCGCGACGGGCCATATCGATGGCCTCGATCTGACTGGGCGGCAGCTTCTTCACGGCGTCAAAGTAGCTTTCGCAGATCTGGAAGTAGTCTTTCACCACCTGTCGGAACGGCCCAAGTGACAGATGAAATTCCGCCGCGGGATTTTCGTCCTCGGTCTGTACGTCAAACACCAAACGCTTCTCACGGATGGCAAGCATCAGGCGATATGGCCCCGCAGGCACATCGCGCTCGTCGCGTGCCGGTAGGACAAAGCTATTGTCTTCCAGCAAGTCAAAGATCGCCACTTTCCGCTCTTGCTCGATCTCGGGCGTGGGCGGGGGCAGGGCGCTGTCGTCAATCGCGATATGGCATATGCGGGCGGTCACTTTGGGGCCTCGTTCAACTTGTCCAACCGGGCACGCACGCTCAGCCCATGCGCCTCAAGGCTTTCCGATTGCGCAAGCGTCTCGGCCGCAGGACCGATTGCCTTCAACGCGGCGGGCGTCATCTGCGCCAGCGTCGTGCGTTTGACAAAGTCCATCACAGACAACCCGCTGGAAAACCTGGCCGACCGCGCCGTGGGCAACACGTGGTTCGGGCCGCCGATATAGTCGCCAATGGCCTCGGGCGTCCACTGGCCCAGGAAAATCGCGCCTGCATGTTCGATCTTCGCGGACAATGCTTGGGGATCGGCCACACAAAGCTCCAAATGCTCAGGCGCAATGCGGTTGCTCAGCGCTGCCGCCTCATCCAGATCCCTAACAGTAACAATCGCTCCAAAGTCCCGCCAACTCGCGCCGGCAATCTTGCGGCGCTCAAGGACCTCAAGTCGCTTGTCCACAGCCGCCGCGACCTTTCTTGCGAGGTCGGGGCTGTCGGTGATCAGGATGGATTGTGCGCTCTCATCGTGCTCGGCCTGGCTCAGCAAATCGATGGCAATCCAGTCCGGATCATTGTCTTCGTCCGCGATAACCAGGATCTCGGACGGACCAGCGATCATGTCGATGCCGACCTGCCCGAACACCCGGCGTTTGGCGGCAGCAACGAAGGCGTTGCCCGGCCCCGTGATCTTGTCCACCGGCGCAATGGTTTCCGTCCCGTAGGCCAAAGCCGCAATCGCCTGCGCGCCACCGATGCGGTAGATCTCGGACACGCCCGACAGCTTTGCGGCCAGCAGGACAAGGGGATTGGCTTGGCCTTCAGGCGTCGGTGCGCAGATCGCGAGTCTCGGAACGCCAGCCACTTGCGCAGGGATGGCATTCATCAAGACAGACGAAGGGTAAGAGGCGAGGCCACCGGGCACGTACAGCCCCGCCGCGCCCACCGGGCCCCAGCGCCAGCCTAGCGTCGCACCGGTGTCATCCGTCCAAGACGCGTCTTCGGGCATCTGTCGTGCGTGATAGCTGCGGATGCGTTTAGCCGCCAATTCCAGGGCTGCGCGCTCATCCGCGGGGACACGGGCGCAATGCTCCTCAATTTCGTCGGCACTAAAGGCCAGCGTTTCAGGCGTCAGCGTGGTGCGGTCAAATCGCTCCGTCAGCTCGATCACCGCCGCGTCACCCCGGGTGCGCACGTCTGCGATGATGTCGGCCACAACCGCATCGACATCCGGCGAATCCTCACGCTTCATCGTCAGCAGCGCATTGAATCGCGCCTGGAAATCACTGTCTTGGCTATCGAGAAACTGTGGCATCATATGCTCCTGACGCCCCACATACCCATGACATCCCGCGGCCTCAACCTATCAGATCGGACGGGTCAGTCGGGATGCGTAGGGGCTTTGTCGGACCGAGCCAGATACGGCCGCGTGACATCGGCAAGCGTCACCTCCAACGCCTCGACATCAATGCCGATGGCCCCATCGCCTGCCAGCGTCAGCGTCAAACGACCGGTGCCATCATCGCCGGGGGTGAACGCGATTGAAAGTAGCGACAGAACGGTCTCACTCTCTGATCGGTCGATGCCTTGGGTTGCAACGTGCAAGACATCTTCGATGGTCAGCACGGACTGAACGCGCTCATAAGGTGTGCGCCGCTGTTCTGCCACCGCCGCATCCTCCCATCGAAAACGGTTGAGCAAGATCGCAAAGCGCCGTTCGCGACGTCGCCACGTCATCTCAGAGATCGGAAAGATGCTGTCTTGCGTCACGGATGACACAACTTGCAGGTCTTCCACATCAAACGCACGCAGCCGAAGCGGCCTTTCGGCACCATCTTCAAAGCGGGCATCGTCGGTCATGAGCCCGGCACCCTTTCAATCGTTGCGCCGCAGGCCGACAGCTTTTCTTCCACCCGCTCATAGCCGCGGTCGAGGTGGTAGACACGGTTCACGCGCGTGTCCCCTTCTGCAGCCAGCCCGGCAAGGATTAGCGACACACTCGCCCGCAGGTCCGTCGCCATGACAGGCGCCCCCTTCAACCGCTCAACCCCTGTAACCGTCGCTGTGCCGCCCTGAACGTCGATCTGTGCGCCCATCCGCATCAGTTCGGGGGCATGCATGAACCGGTTCTCAAAAATGGTCTCTTCCAGTTTGCTGACCCCGTCGGCCGTACAGAGCAGCGCCATCATCTGGGCCTGCAAATCGGTCGGAAAACCGGGAAACGGGGCCGTCGCGACATCAACCGCCCGGATCCGCCCGTTCTTTTGCGCGACCTTCAAACCGCGCGGCGTCTCCTCGACCGAGATACCGGCCGCATCCAGTCGTTCCGCAAAAGCCTCCACCAGCGCCAGCGTGCCGCCAAGGCACACAACCTCGCCACCGCAAATAGCCGGCGCGAGCATATAGGTGCCCAGTTCGATCCGGTCTGTGACAACCCGATGCGTGGCACCGTGCAGCTGGTCAACACCCTGCACCGTTATCGTATCCGTGCCGGCCCCGTCGATCTGCGCGCCCATGGCCGTTAGGCACGCCGCAAGATCCACGATTTCGGGTTCGCGCGCAGCGTTTTTGAGCACACTTGTGCCCTTCGCAAGTGTTGCCGCCATCAGGACATTCTCGGTCGCGCCGACAGAGACGAACGGAAATGTGACGGTGCCCCCCGTCAGTCCGTTTGGTGCCGAGGCATGAACATACCCATCGCGCAAATCAAGCTCCGCCCCCAGCGCCTCAAGCCCCTGCAGGTGCAGGTCCACCGGGCGCGCACCAATCGCGCATCCCCCCGGCAGCGACACGATGGCCTGGCCATACCGTGCCAACAGCGGCCCCAGAACCAGGATCGACGCGCGCATCTTGCGCACGATGTCGTATTCAGCCTTCTGGCTTGTCAGATCATGGGACGACAAGGCGATCACGCGCCCGTCCTGTAGGGCCGAAACCTCTGCGCCTAGGGACTGCAACAGGGTCGTCATCGTCTGGATGTCTGACAGGCGCGGGGCATTGGTCAGCGTCAGTGGATCATCTGTCAGCAACGTCGCGGGCATCAGCGTCAGACACGCATTCTTCGCCCCCGCAATAGGAATATCGCCGCGAAGCTCTGCTCCGCCTGTCACCACAATGGAGTCCATCTGCCTGCCTCAGTTCTTTCCGGTGTCTTTTCTGGCGCGCGCTTGGGCTTTGCGGCGTTGAAGATTCGCTTTCAACGCAGCCTTAAGCCGGTCTTCCCGACCATTTTGCCCTTTCGGCGCACCAGATTTGCCGGTGGTTTTGTTCATGGGACGTCTTTATCCCACCAATGGCAAACGGTCCAGAATGGGCTTGCGCGACAGGGGTTTTGACCGTATCTCCCGCGCCATCGTGCTGCTGTAGCTCAGTGGTAGAGCGCACCCTTGGTAAGGGTGAGGTCGGGAGTTCAATCCTCCCCAGCAGCACCATTCCGCATAGATCTAGAAAGACACGACAGCGACCCGGCCAAAAATCCAGGGTGCGCTAGGGTGCTGCAACGCTGTCGGACAGCGCATGTACTGCAGCCCGCACATCAAACGTCTCTGGGAATGGCGACCCTAAAACCGGCCAATCGAGAACAGGATATAGTTCATTGAGGCTTCCGCCTGCAGGATACAGAAGGCGATCGTGAAGATCCCGCCAATCACCAACATATTCGCACCCGTCGGCATCGCCCGGTCACTTCCTGTCTTTGGCCAGGGCAGGCGGCCGCAGCCGCCATGCCCAAAGCCAAGTCTTTGAAAACCGTCGCAACCTTGCGACAATCCATTTCGGGTCTGGTGGTACACACTCACTCGTTACGCGTCGAACGGCTCACACACAGCCGCATAGGACAACCACCTTCCGAAGCACTCGCACACACACAACACTTACAACACACTGCCGAAACGCGGCGAACTCGTTACTCCATCGAACATCAAACACACATGCTCGATGGGCCTGTTGTGACGCTGTTTACGATTCTCAACAATTAGTTAAGTCTTTCACGTGATGGCATTATCTTTCATCCGACGATGGATGATTTTTCATACATTCAACACAGAGAGCGGGAAGCCCAGCGTATCGGATCACGCGGTGCCGCGACCTGCGTGAAGGCCCGCCGGCAAGCTGGCCACAAGCAGATCCGCGGCAGACGCGCTTAACGCGAGGGGCACATCGTGCAGAATCGCCAAACGGGTCAGCGCTTGCAGATCCACGTCACCGCCGTGGGGAATGGTCGGGTCCGCAAAAAACACCACCGCATCCAGATCCCCGGTTGCGACCAGTGCCCCGAGTTGCTGATCCCCGCCACGCGTACCGCGCTCAAGACGGCGGATGCGCAACTCCGGCGCCACCGCAGCCAGCGACTTTCCGGTGCCACCCGTACAGATGACAGAATGGCCCGCCAGCGCAGCGCGGTGCCGTTGGAGCCACGCAACCAGATGCGACTTACGCGTGTCATGGGCGACAAGGGCAATGCGGCGTGGGGCGCTTGACCGCAGCGTGGCGGCAGAAGCATGGCGCAAGATCGCCCGCACCTGAGCGGCAAATCCAGCGTCGTCAGGGTCGAACACGCCGTCCAGCGCGGCTGTTCCAACGGTGAACCCGGTGGCCCCGGCCTCGGCCGCCGCCATGATCCGTTCCGCACGGTCAATGCTTCCCGCCATGATCACGGGTTTCGGCACAGCCTCGCAGACCTGGCGCATCAGGTCCGGCACATCGCCCGCATACCGGTACGCCAGCAAGTCCAGCCCGTGAACATGTTCGAGGTCCGCCAACCGTTTGGCCGACGTCACAATGTCCGCGGCAGAGCCTTCCAACACGCTGGGATGCCCAGTGATCCGCCCGGGAAACGGATAGTACCGAACAGGGTGATCCCGCGTGATCTGGGTCACCGCCGCCGCCCGGGTGCCGCCAAGCAGACAATCCACGTCCAACTCAATGGCCGCGCGCGCCGATGCCAGTTCGCTGTCTTCATCGAGGCTGACAACCTCAAGATACGACCGTCCACCAGACGCTCGGATACGGTCGCCGATCGCCTTTAGGTCCGTCAGCGGAAGGCCCACGTCCTTAAATCCAATATGCCGGACACCGCCCTCCAACGCCTGTTCCAGCCGGTCGCGCGCATCCGGAATTGTCCGGTCGTTGGACGTCAGCATCAGGATAAAATCAAAGGCCATAAACCACCCGTTATCTGGACGCCCGGGGCAGGGCACTGCAGCCGGTTGCTACATGAGTATGGGTGTGTGCGGCCTCTAGATGCAATGCGCCGGGTATCCGACCCCTTGCCCTTGTTTGATTATTGCCGGCGTTGGCGGCACGGTGCCATTTCTAAGCGGGCGATGTGTGCTTAAGGTCGGCTGGCAGTCGGGAGGGGGAATGAAGACCGAAGTCGCAATTATCGGGGGCGGCCCGTCCGGGCTCCTGCTCTCGCAACTTCTCAACAAGGCGGGCATCGCGACGGTCGTTCTCGAACGTGCCAGCCGCGTCCATGTCTTGTCCAGGATACGCGCTGGCGTTTTGGAGGCCGGAACTGTCGCCATGCTGCAAAAGGCTGGTGTGGCGGATCGTGTGGCGCGAGACGGCCAGGCCCATGCCGGCTGCCATCTGACCGACGACGACCTGATGCTTCGGGTCGATTTCCAAGACCTGACAGGCAAGTCGGTTATGGTGTACGGCCAAACCGAAGTCACAGCCGATCTCTATGCGGCCCAAGACAATATGGGCACGACCATTCTTCACGAGGTGGAGGATATGGTCGTCCAGGGCGCTGACTCGCTCAAACCTACTGTGGAGTTCACGCATGCAGGCGAACGCAAACAGGTGGCATGTGCCTTTGTTGCGGGCTGCGACGGGTTCCACGGGGTCAGCCGCAAAACGATACCGGAACACAAACGGCGCACATTCGAACGCGTCTATCCATTTGGCTGGCTTGGGGTTTTATCCAAGACGAAACCGGCGCATGAAGAGTTGATCTATGCAAACTCGGCCAGTGGCTTTGCCCTTGCATCGATGCGCAGCGACCAGCTGAGCCGCTACTACGTGCAGGTTCCTTTGACGGACAAAGTGGATGAATGGAGCGATGACCGCTTTTGGGATCGGCTTCACGCCTCCCTGCCCGCAACCGTTGCGGCCTCGCTGGAAACCGGTCCGTCTATCGAGAAATCAATTGCCCCCTTGCGATCCTTTGTGAGCGAACCTTTGCGCTGGGGCCGTCTCTTCCTGGTGGGCGATGCCGCGCATATCGTTCCGCCAACCGGTGCCAAGGGCCTCAACCTCGCGGTGTCCGATGTCTTCTACCTGCATCAGGCGTTGATCGACGCGTTGCGTAACAACGACGAAACGGGGATTGATCGCTATTCGGATCGCGCCCTCGCCCGGATCTGGAAAGCGATGCGCTTTAGCTGGCAGATGACAACCATGCTGCATCAGTTCGCGGGGGAAGACACGTTTGCCGCACAAATGCGGAAAGCATCGCTGGACCATCTGGCAAAGTCAGAGACCGCGCGACGTGACTTTGCTGAGAACTATGTCGGGCTTCCCTTTTAGCAGGGCGGCGCTTCATCGCGGGATGCACTCCGCGCATCCTGAAAGAGTACAGCCAACGGAACCGTCCGCACCCACGTTAACGACAAGTCCAGCACGAGACATACGCTGACCTGTCACCCCATCAATGCGCGCTATTGGTCACCCGTAGGTTTCGGGCGTCCGCCTGCGTCCTACTCCGCCGCCACACCCTGCGGCAGATCGCGCGGCTCCGGCGCTGCGCGCAGAACCAGTCGCAGAAGAGGGGGCACCGTCAACAGTGTCAGAAACGCCGACATCGCCAGCCCGCCCACGACAACCGCGCCAAGCCCGCGATACAACTCCGACCCCGCGCCGGGGAAGAGTACAAGCGGCAGCATCCCGAACACCGACGTCAGCGTCGACATGAAGATCGGGCGGATACGGTTGCGCGTCGCCTCTTCAATCGCCTCAACTGGGCTCAGACCGTCTTCGCGCAAGAGATAGAGCGACTGATGCACGATCAGGATGGCGTTGTTCACCACAATGCCCACAAGGATGACGAACCCCAATAACGTCAGCATATCCAGCGGTTGCGTCTGAAACATGTTCAACAAGGCCAGCCCGCCAACACCCCCTGCGGCTGCGATGGGGACCGAGATCATCACCACAAGCGGCAGAATGAAGCTCTCAAACAGGATCGCCATCACGAGAAACACGATGATCAGCGCGACGGCCAAATTGATCTGGATCGCCGTCCAGGTTTGCGAAAGCTGGTCGGCGGTGCCAGAGACCGACAAACGGACGCCGGGCGGCAGACCGCGCTCTTCCAGGGCGGCAATCACCTCGGTCTCGATCAACTCAACCGCGGCTTCGAGCGGGAGGGCGTCGGACGGTCTGACCTCAAGCGTCACTGTGCGAAGCCGCTCTAGGTGCCGGATCTCCGTGGGGCCAGCCGTTACGCGGATCTCAGCCAACTCTGAAGCTGGAATGATCTGACCCGACGGGGTCAGCACGGGGAAGGCCCCCACATCCTGCGTCCGCAATCCGGTGAGTGCCCCGTTACCGCCTTTAAGCGTCAGGTCAATCCGCCGGTTCCCCACATTGATCTCGGCCACGCGCACGCCGTCATTGTAGGCATCAACGGTGGTCGCCAGCGCCTCGGTCGTCAGGCCGGCATCGGCCAGACGCACGCGGTCGGGGATAAGCCGCACCTCTGGTGCGCCAAGCTCAAGCCCCGGGATCGGTCTGAACTGATGTCCTTCGGAGCGGGGCAGAAGTTGGCTCACAATCCCCGCGGCCTGACCGGCCACACCCAGAATTTCCTCCAACTCTTCGCCCGAGACATTCAGCTCAATCGTGCGCCCACCGCCCACGCCACGGCCAAAGAGCGAGGGTTGTGTCATAAAGCCGAACGTGCCGGGTTCGGCAAAGATCGGGCGGGAAAGGATCGGAATGACTTCGCCGACGCGGGATCCGTCCACGGCGGCCGCGCCGACGAAGCTGTTGCCCGGGGTGGCGACGAAAAAGAAACTCTCCAACGCGGGCTGCCCGTCTTCGGTTTCGGTGTTAGGCCGCGCTTCCCACATGGGCTGTGCAACCGCTTCGATCCGCTGTGCAATCGTCTCGGTCGTTTCCAGGTTATAGCCCGGCGGTGGGATCAACAGGCCAAAGACGAGGTTTCTGTTACCCTCGGGCAGGTATTCCAGCTTGGGCAGGAAGGTCCACGCCGCGACAGCAGCCCCAAACCCGATCCCGGCCACCATCAACAGCCCCGCGGCCCGGAACCGTACCGTCAGCCGGACGTAAGCCATGACCAACGCCTTGAAGCCCCGCGCAAGATGATCGATCCCCGGAAGGGGCAGGGAACCACTTGTATCGCGCGACAACAGCCGGCTCGACAGGGCAGGGATCACGGTAACCGCCACCACGAGCGACAGCAGGACCGAGACCGAGATTGCAACGGCGATATCGCGGAACAGCTGGCCCGCCTCAAGCTCCATCACCAGGATCGGGATGAACACCATGACGGTCGTCAGGGCCGACACCAGAATGGCGCCCCAGACCTGCTTCGCCCCCGCATACGCGGCCTCACGCCGGGACATGCCTTGTTCACGCAAGCGGTAGATGTTTTCTAGGACGACGATTGCGGCATCGACGATCATGCCGATGGCAAAGGCAATCCCGGCCAGCGATATGACATTCAGCGTGCGCCCGGTTGCGGCCATCGCCACAAAGGTGGCCACGATGGAGACGGGGATCGCCATGGAGATGACGAGGGTGGCGCGCGGGCTGCGCAGGAACAGCAAAAGGATCGTCGCTGCCAACAGGCCCCCGATCCAGATGTTCTGCGTCACCAGATCGATGGCCCCTTCAATATAGACCGTTTCGTCATAGACCTGTTCCAAAAGCAAACCCTGATCGGCGACAGGGCCATCGGACAGCTCTTGCAGGGTGACCTTCACCTCTTCCATCGTGGCGATCACATTGGCGCCCTGCTCACGCACGATGTTAAAGGCCAGCGCCGGTTCGCCCCGGAACCGCAGGCGGGCGGTTGGTTCTTTGTAGGCAAAGGCCACCTCGGCCACATCGGCCACGCGCACACGGCCCAGCGGGCCGGACTGCCCCAACGCCTCGCTGCGCAGCACAACGCTTTCAATGGTCTGGATCGTGTTCAGATTCCCGTCAGCACGCACGACGTAGCGCCGCTTGCCTTCATCCACGTCACCCGCCGACACGCTGACATTCTCGGATCGCAGGCGCGACACGACTTGGGGAATGGTCAGTCCGAAACGGGCCAGCTCTTCTGGCTGGATTACAATCTGCAACTCGCGCGACACACCGCCAAATACGTTGACCGTCGACACCCCGTCGATCCGTTCAAGCCGTTCCTTGACGATATCTTCCATGAAGTCGCCGTACTCGGGCAGGGCCCGTGTATTGCCGTCTGCTGCCCGGGCAATGACCCAAGCGATGGGGCTGTCGTCTGAGCCCGAGGTGTTCAGACGCGGCTCCCCCGCTTCGGCCGGGTAGCCGCCGACGCGATCCAGGCGGTTTGAGACCAGCAAAAGGATGTCGCCCATGTCCGAGCCGATGGCGAACTCAAGCGTGACCTCTGCCTCGCCCGTGCGCGCGCGGCTCGTCATGATTTGCAGGCCTTCCAGGCCACGAAACGCCTCTTCCTGCGGGTTGATGATCTCGCGCTCGACCTCCGCCGGGGCGGCACCAGGCCACGCCGTTTCCACCACGACAATCGGCTTTCGCACATCCGGTGCCAACTGGATCGGGATCCGCGTCAGCGCCAGGATCCCAAAGAGCACAGCCATCACCACAAGGGCAATGACGGCGATCGGGCGATCAATCGAAAAGCGGATCGGATCCATGGCCTAGCCCTCACTCGCGCTGTCAGAGGATGCACTGCTGCTCAGCGGCATTGGCGCAATGTCCTGCCCAGGGCGCAGCCGTTCATTGCCGCGCACCACCACTTCGTCGCCGGGCACCAGCCCACTGACAACCTCAAACGCATCGCCGATTGCCCTGTCGATTTCGATGATACGGGGCGCGGCCTTCCCGTCTTCATGCACAAAGACCTGCCACCCTTGCGCACTTTGAACCACCGCGTCTTTTGAGACCACGACGACCTCTTGCGCCGCGCTCACCGGCACATCCAGGGCCACCGATTGCCCAACAGCCACCTGCGGCGCACCCTCCGCCAGTGTGAACCGCACTGGACGGGTGCGGGTCGACGAGAACTCTGTGGGCAGGATCGCCCGCAATTCCAGGCTCATAGCGCCGCCGGTATCGGTGCGTCCCGCAACCGTCTGGCCGGACTGCAACGCATCCACAAACCGCGACGGCACGTTGGCCTCCACCTCAAGTGCGCCGTTGTCGAGGATCCGGGCAATCGGCGCACCAGCGGCCACAAACTCACCAACCTCCGCCGTAACCTCCAGGATCGTCCCATCGAACGGCGCCCTGACGACCGCATTGTCCAGGTCATATTGGGCGGCGCGCAACCCGGCGCGGGCCGCCGTGATACGCGCCTGCGCCTGCTGCAAATTCCCCAGGGCTTCCGCATATTCGCCGGCGCGATCGTCCAACTGTGATTGCGATACCGTCGCATTTGAAACCAGCGACCGCGTGCGTTCCAGAACCCGTTGCAACCGGTCCGCGCGGGCTTGCGCTGCGGCGACACCGGCTTCGGCAATGATCAGTTCCGCTTCGGCCTGCTGCAGGTCAATCTCCAAGCGTTCGGTGTCAAGCTCGAACAGGACATCGCCTTGTTGGACAACGTCGCCTGCGCGGAGCGGGGCGGCCTCTGCCACACCCATGATGCGCACCGCGACATCGCTTTGCCGCCCAGCAACCACCTGGCCAAAGACAGAGACAGTCTCTGCAACGTCTCGGGTCGTCACCAGGTCAGTCGTGACGCTGGCGGGCCTGCCCTGCGCGACAACCGGGCTGGCAACGACGCTGAAAAGCGCTGTGATGAGAACGGCAAGGCTGGGTCTGATCATGATAAGTTCCCGATTTCCCCGTGAAACTAGGCCGATTTGTCCAGAAAACAGGGGATGCACAGGGATAGGCAAGGAAAACCGGGTCCTACGGCCGGCATCAGTGCAGTGTTCCTAGGCATTTGGCTGGAGTGCTGCGCATACGGCGTGTCGGTCGGAATACACTAGTGCGCGCGCAACCGAACGCGCTGCGGACTCGTGTCACCGATACCGGGGCTTGCAGTCCGCACGGTGAAGGCTGACACAACCAAGCTCTACCTCGTCGCATGCAAAGGATAAAACAGTCATGGCCCGCCTCTCCGCGGAAACCCCTTTCGTTCACCCCGATTGCCAGATCACCGACAGCACCTTTGGCGCCTTCGTCGAGATCGGACGCGGCAGCCGGATCGCAAACGCGTACTTCGGCGACTATAGCTATTGCGACCGCTACGCCGACATTGCGAACGCGCAGATCGGCAAGTTCTGCAATATCGCCTCCTTCGCCCGCATTGGCGCAACGGATCATCCTTTGCACACTGCCTCGTGCCACCATTTCCTTTATCGCTCAGACGATTACTGGGACGATGCTGAGACCGACGCCGCCTTCTTTGCCCATCGGAAATCCCGGATCGCAAAGATCGGGCACGACACATGGATCGGCGCAAGCGCCATGATCAAGCCCGAGGTGACACTGGGACATGGGGCGGTGGTTGCTGCCGGGGCCGTCGTGACCAAAGATGTCGAACCCTACACCATCGTGGCGGGCACTCCGGCAAAGCCCATCCGCCCGCGGCAGCCGCCTGACATTGCCGAACGACTGATTGCGCTCGCGTGGTGGGATTGGTCCCACGCGGCGTTGCGCGCAGCGTTGAGTGACTTCAGAGAGCTCACTGCTGAAGAGTTTCTTGAAAAGTATGAGGCCTAGCCCTCCAGCGTCACCGTCCATTCGACGTCAGGTGACGGTCGGCAAAATTGAACCCAGGAATAACGAGCAAGCCAGATCATTCCTTGGAATTTGCCAGGCTCGCACGACGGAAACCCCTGCGAGGGCCGTTTAAGGAGGGCAACAAAGACCCAGGACTCAGCATGAAACAAAGACGACACATACCCGCTACAGTCTTGGCGTCCGTGGTCGCTCTGTCCCTGGCCCAGCCAACAAGCGCTCAAAGCAATGCAACGGCGCTGCGCGATCTCTCCGGCCATCACGTGAACGAGGCGCAACTGAGAAGCGCGGTGGCCTCAAGAACTCTGACGTGGCTGACCGGGACATCGGCAAACAACGATTACATGTCGGTCGGGCGCATGGCCAATTTCTTCGGCTTCGTCGCCCTTCGCGTGTCCAGCGGGCAAAGCCTCACACGCGCCCATGTCGCGCGAGATACGTTGGCCGTTCTCGAACCGAACCAGATCGACATACTGGTCACCCTGCTCGACGCCCAAACGGCACCGCATGCCGCCACTCAAGCGGCACGCATTGAGATGAACCGCGCATTGGAGCGGCTCCTTGTGGGCGAGGATATCGCGCAGGCCGAGTTCCTGGCCCTCGGGCGCACCTACGGCGCCGCAGAAGCGGAACTTGGGCGCGTGATTGCGCAACACTTTGGGGATCTAGCGGCGACCCTCACCCCGGAACAGACAGAGCGGTTGGCAACGATCCGCGCCGCCCATGCCACCGGTCAGCCCGATCTCGTGCCCAGTACGCGTGGTCGTGCTCAGCTGCCTGATGTCGATCGTCAGGAACTCGTCAATCTGGCCGCGCGTTTCCTGAGCTGGACAACGGGGTCGCCCGAACTCAATGACTTTGAGGTCGTGGGCAAGCCAAGTCAGCACTTCGGATTTGTGAGCCTGCGGCTCGACTCTGGCCACGCTGTTCGGCGCGGTGCCGTGGCGCGTGAGGTTCTTGACCTGCTAACCCAGGACCAACAGGGCATGCTCGATGTCGCGGTTCGCCACAATACCAAGGCGTTTCCTGATTTCCTGACCGTGCGCGCCAACCTGATGCGCGCGTTGGAGGTCGCGTTGCAAGGCGAAGCGATTGATCGCGCCGCGACAGAGCGGCTGGGTTCCAAAGTGGGCGAGATCGAAGCATCGATGACTTGGGCGCAAGCAGAGGCGATGCTGAACGTGCGCGATGCGATGTCTTCCGATCAGCTGGACGCGCTGTTGGACATGCGCGCAAAGTATATGGTGACAGAACAAGACGGCACAGCGCGCGATGCCGTTGACTTTGGGCGCCAGCTCTTCGCCCAGTGCGTTCTATGCCATGCGCCATCCCGCGATAACGCGGTGGCGCCAAGCCTGAACGGTATCATTGGGCGCAAGATTGCGGCGGATGCCAGTTACGATCACTACTCGCCCGCCCTTCAACGCCTTGCCCAGTCTGAGGGAACCTGGACAGTCGACCTTCTGGACACATTTCTGCAATCGCCGCGATCGCTTGTGCCGGGAACGACGATGGGTTTCGACGGGCTCGGTTCCGGGCGCGACCGGGCGGCACTGATCGACTACCTTACAACACTCAATTGAGGGCAGACCATTTTGCTGGAGTGGCCGGCAAGTCTGATAAGTGGGCTGTCCGTAAATCATTCACCAGACGTGGACTGGCATTGCGGTGTTTGACTAGAAGTCGTTTAGCTTGGCCCGCATCACGCGCAAAACGTCAAGCAGGCCCTGAATAGGCGTCTTCCCAATGCTCGCCAATCGCCACGATGCAAGATGTGCCGTTGGCATAGTTCTGCACAATCATCCACTCGCGGTTGCTGCGCGTGACCCAGACTTCCAAAGTCGTGTCAGGGTCGCGCAGCCCCATACCGTGGCGCTCCGCCCCAAGCACATCTTTTAGCAGCGCGGTCATGCGGGCACTGTCGTCGCAGCTGACATCGTCCATCTTGGCCTGCGCAAAAGACGGTGTGATGAGGCCGATAGACAAAACAAGGGTGAGCGTTCTCAACATATCCCAACGTTAGACTTGGCAGGCTGCGAATGTAACAGTTTAATGACGGTCTGTGGATAAAATTTCAAAGGACCTGTGTGCTGAAAAGGTCGAAACGGGCGCGCAGCAGTCCCTGGCTGTCACAAACTCGTCGTAAAAACGCAGAAAAACTGAATCGAAAGCGTCATGTAAGTGTTGTCTTGAGGTTCTAATTGCCCCTTCGACACGGGGGCAAAATGCTAGAAATCAGCGCGCTAACCAAGCGGTTCGGGGAAAACACAGCCGTGGATGCGGCGAATATTTCTGTGGCCGAGCCGACGATGATTGGGATCATCGGACGATCCGGTGCGGGAAAATCCACGCTTTTGCGGATGATCAATCGGCTGAGCGATGCGACGAGTGGTACGGTGGTCTTTCAGGGCGAGGAAGTCACCGCCCTGCGCGGCGCAGCCAAGCGAAACTGGCAATCGCGCTGTGCAATGATCTTTCAGCAATTCAATCTCGTCCCGCGTCTCGATGTGGTGTCGAACGTGCTGCACGGCACGCTGAACAAGCGCTCGACCTTCGCCACGATGTTCAATCTGTATCCACAGGCGGACATCCACAAAGCGATAGAAATACTCGACCGCCTCGGGATTGCCGAACAAGCACCCAAACGTGCCGAAGCGTTGTCGGGCGGCCAGCAGCAGCGTGTCGCTATTGCCCGTGCGCTGATGCAAGACCCCAACATCATCCTCGCGGATGAGCCGATTGCCTCGCTCGATCCGATGAATGCGCAGGTGGTGATGCAATCGCTGCGCGACATCCACGAAGAAGACGGGCGTATGGTGATCGCCAACCTCCACACACTGGATACCGCACGGCGGTACTGTGACCGCGTTATCGGGATGCGCGACGGGCGGATCGTGTTCGATGGAACGCCGGCCCAACTGACAACCGGCGTGGCGCGCGACATCTACGGCGCCGGCGCGGACTTTTCCGAAGCCGCCACCTCGACCGAAATCGAAACACTGGACAGGTCGGAAGCCCAAGACGCCTACGCCTGACCCAGCTGCCACCCGCGTCGATCGCGGGCCACCTTCATCAACCCAACGGAGAAGACGATGAAAAAGACCCTCGCACTGGCGCTCGCCGCTACAACCGCTCTCAGCACGGGCGCCTTCGCCGAAGAGATCACCGAGTTTCGCATTGGCCTTCTGGGCGGCGAAAACGCCCAGGACCGTCTGAACAACAACGAGTGCTTGCGCGCCTACACCGAAGAAGCGCTGGGTGTTGAGACCCGCCTGTTCGCGCCTGCGGACTATGCCGGTGTGATCCAGGGCCTGCTGGGCGGCACGCTGGACATGGCGTGGCTGGGGGCGTCCTCCTATGCCGCGATCTACCTGGAAGACCCGGACGCGGTTGAGCCGGTCCTCATCAAGCAAAACATGGATGGCTCGGTCGGCTACCACTCCATCGGCTTTGCCCGCGTGGACAGCGGCATCACCTCGCTCGAAGACATGGAGGGCAAGGTCTTCGGCTTTGGTGACCCCAACTCCACCTCTGGCTACCTGATCCCGTCGATCGAAATCCCGCAGGCGGGCGAAGAGATCACCATGGAGCCCGGCGACTACTTCGGTGACGTCCGCTTCACCGGCGGTCACGAGCAGACCATCGTCGCCGTCAACAACGGCGACATCGACGCCGGCGTGACCTGGGCCGACGGCCAGGGCAACTGGGAAGACGGCTACAACTCCGGCGCCCTGCGCCGTGCGGTCGACGCGGGCCTCGTGGACATGAACGATCTGGTCCAAATCTGGAAATCCAATGTCATCCCCGAAGGCCCCATTGTTCTGCGTCAGGCCCTGCCCGAAGACGTGAAAGCGACCATGACCCAGCTGGTGAACGACCTGCATGCAAACGACCAGGAATGCGCCTATGGCGTGGCCGCGGGTGAGACGCTGGGCTTCGTTCCCGTGACCCACGAGATGTATGAATCCATCGTGGCCGCCCGTCAGGCCGTGATCGGCAACTAAGCCGGGTTCGTCACACGACACAGCCGGCAGCCCCATCCGCGGGGCTGCCGGCCTTTTTCAGGATATAAAGCATGACGGATGCAACCGCCGGTACAGCACCGCAGGGTGTGGCCTCGATCCAATCCGAATATATGGCGCAGGTTCAGCGACGCAGGCTTTATAGCGGCTTGACGCTGCTGATCTTTGTGATCCTGATGGTATCGGGCTTCAACATTGTGGACGCCCGAAACGCCGGCGGGTTCTGGGAGGGGCTGGGTCAGATCGGCGACTATCCCGGCAGCGTCCTGTCAGAGGCCTGGGACAAACGGGCAGAGCTGCCGGCACTGATCGTGCGCTTTTTCCCCGCGCTGATCGAGACAATCAACATTGCCGCCGTGTCCACGCTGATCGGTGCGTTTTTCGGGCTGGCGCTGTCGCTGGCAAGCACGCGGGGCCTGGCCAAGCGGCCTGCGCTGATCCCGGTGTTTCGCCGTATCTCTGACATCATGCGCGCAGTGCCGGAAATCGTCATTGCGCTGATGCTAATATTTGTTTTGGGCGGTGGTCCCGTGCCTGCGATGATCGCCATTGCCATCCACACGGCGGGCGCGCTGGGCAAGCTGTTTTCCGAAGTGGCAGAGAATGCAGACCTCAAGCCCGTGGAGGGGCTGGCGTCTACGGGCGCGTCTTGGCTGCAACGGATGCTGCTGGGGGTCATCCCGCAGGTGGCGCCAAACTATGTGAGCTACACGCTGTTGCGGTTTGAGATCAACATTCGCGCCTCTGCGATCCTAGGGTTCGTGGGCGCCGGTGGCCTGGGGTACGAACTGCGCAACGCGATGGCATGGGGGCCTGGGCGGTTTGACCAGGCCGCGGCGATTTTCATCCTGCTGTTTGTGACCATCGTGTTCTTCGATCAAGTGTCCAGCCGGTATCGCAATCGCCTCACTGAAGGTCAGGCCCAATGACGACTGTTGATACAAATCTGCCGAGCTCCAAAGAGGCCGCGGACCGCCTGTTTCGCAAGAAGCGCCTGGTTGCCTTTTCGGTGCCCGCGATCCTGGTGGTCTATCTCACCTATATTTTCTTTGCTTTCGACATTCCGGGCCTGGCGCAGCGGGCGAACCTGGACAATGCAGTGACGCTGGCCTCGGACAGCTGGTCCCACAAGATCCACGTGACGCGCGACAACCGCAATGGTGAGATAGAGTATGCCGTTGAGGGCGAGCGCAAGGGCCGATACCCCGAAGGCGAGCGCCCGGATTGGGTGAGTGGAGATGACATCGTGACCGTCGATCTGGGGGGTGGCGTGTTCGTGCGCTATCTGCCCGAGGCGCGGACCGAGGTGGAGATACCGGGCTTTCCGCTGATCGAGGCACAGGCAGAGGGGCGTGCGATAAACACGAACCTGCCCGAGGAACTGCCCGAGTGGATCAACGCCTCCTCCCGCCGGGTGGCGATTGAGACGCCAGAGGGCCGCATCACGCTGACTGGCGCACGGACTGAAGTGTTCAACTATTTCCCAGGGTGGGAGCTGTTCTGGTTCACGCTCGACAGCCCATATCACAATCAGTCACTGTTCACGATCCTGTTCGGGCCGCAGCTGGACCCCGCGCGCGGCAATATCGAGGGGGCGGTGTACGATTGGTGGAACAACGATATGTGGCGGCACGCCGACGTGGTGTGGGCAATTGGCGAGACGCTTCTGATGGCCTTCCTCGGCACCATGGGCGCCGCCATCATCGCGCTGCCCCTCGGGTTTGTCGCCGCCAAGCGGTTCTCGCCCTTCATGCTGCTGCGTGCCGGCACCCGCCGACTGTTCGATTTTGTGCGCGGTGTCGATGCGCTGATCTGGACGGTGGTGCTTGCCCGTGCCTTTGGACCAGGGCCCTTGACCGGGGCGCTCGCGATTCTGATCACCGACACCGGCACGTTTGGCAAGATATTCTCCGAGGCGCTTGAAAACGTCGATAACAAGCAGATCGAAGGGGTTGCGTCCACGGGCGCCAAACCGCTTCAGCGCTATCGCTTTGGCGTGATCCCCCAGGTCGTTCCGGTTCTCCTGGCCCAGATCCTCTATTTCCTCGAATCCAACACGCGCTCTGCCACCATCATCGGGGCCATCACCGGCGGTGGGATCGGTCTTATGCTGACCCAGGCAATCCAGACGCAAAAGGACTGGGAAGAGGTCGCGTATTACATCGTCCTGATCGTTGTCATGGTGATGTTCATGGACTGGTTCTCGGGCTGGCTGCGGGGCAAGCTGATCGGGCGCAAGGATTGACGTCACGTATCCTGACTATCGGTAGTCCACCGCGAAGGGGCGAAGAACGGGCGTTCTGACAATTGAGTTGGGTTAGCCCTCAAGTGTCAGGATCACCCGGTCGCCTGCAAACCATGTCCGCCCATATTCAATCGGGTTGCCGGCCTCATCAACATTCACGCTGGACGATCTGAGCAACGGATCGCCTTCGCCCAACTGCAGATGCAACGCTTGCGTGGCTGAGGCACGCACCGCAGCAAGGCGCGTCGACAGGCGCGTGTAATCGGCAACGCCCACGCGTTTCAGCGCTTCTGTCACGCCGCTTGTCTCGGCCAGCGCCTCACCAATGCCTGGGAGGCGTGAGAGGGGAAACATGCTTTCAAAGATCGCGATCGGCTGACCATCGGCCAGGGACAGGCCGTGATACGCACAAAGCGGGGCGCCACCGTCAATCCGCAGCGCTTTGGCCTCACCATCCGTTGCAGCGCGTTCCTCCACACTCAAAATCCGCTTCTCTGGCCTGCGCCCCGCCGCGATCAGGTTTTCGTGGAACCGCACCCGCTTACCGATGGGGTAATCTGTCGGAGTGGCCGCAACGAACGCACCCGCTCCGCGCCTTGTGCGGATCAACCCCTCATCCACCAAGGCGGACAGACCGTGCCGCACCGTATGTCTGTTAACGCCAAAGCGTTCGGCCAACGCCGCCTCCGTCGGAAGCTTGTCGCCCGGTGCGTATCGCCCTTCTGTCAGGTCATGGCGCAGCGCATCTGCGATCGCCATCCAGATCGGCGTCTTGGGTCGCCTGTCACGCAAGTTTCACAAATCTCCGCTGTCTTCGCAGGCCGCATCTGATAAGATAAGTATAGTTGTATAGATATTGGTGCAGTTGTCGAGATGAAAGACACGATTGACCAGAACACGCCACGCAAGGCTTGGATGGGCCTGCTGGCCAAGGCCCCGGAAGGCCGGGTGGGTGAGCTTCTCGACGCGGCCATGCCCCGGCCCGAGTTCACGTGGCTCCGGGCGCCAGAGATTGGCAGCACGATGCTCCGCGCGCGCGCAGGCGGCACCGGTGCGCCGTTTAACCTGGGCGAGATGACGGTCACCCGCTGCGCGCTGAGCCTGCAAAGTGGCGAAGTAGGTCATGCCTATATCCAGGGGCGGCGGAAGGCCGATGCCGAGGCCGCGGCGCTTGTCGACGCGCTGATGCAGGGGCAGGCCGCCGACCACGTGCGTGCCGCCGTCCTCGATCCGCTGGAAGCTGAGCATGCGGCGGCCAAGGCGGCGCGGGCGGCCAAGGCCGCGGCAACCAAAGTGGACTTTTTCACCATGGTCAGGGGAGAGGATTGATGCAGGCCCAAGCCCTGTCCGGCGGATTTACCGAACCAGCCACGCAATCGGCGAGCGCCTTCCGCAGCGTGATGGAAGCGGTGGCCCGCCCCGGCACAATACACGCCATCAGCGGGGCCGAGCCGCCAGCGCCACTGTCCAACGCCGCAGGCGCGGTTTTGCTGACACTCTGCGATACCGACACGCCGGTTTACTTGGCCGGCGATGCTGACACTGACGCCGTGCGCGCATGGATCGCATTCCACACCGGCGCGCCGCTTGCAGGACCCGGCCACTGCATGTTTGCCCTCGGCACGTGGGATGCAATGTTGCCGCTCTCTTCCTATTCCATTGGAACCTCGGAATACCCAGATCGGTCGGCCACTCTGATCGTCGACGGTGCCGAGCTTGCGCCAGACGGCGCCACCCTTACAGGGCCAGGCATCAAAACAAGCGTCACGCTATCCCTGCCAGACATCGACGCGTTCCAACAGAACCGAGCGCTGTTTCCCCTAGGCTTGGACTTCATCTTCACCTGCGGCAGCCAACTCGCTGCCCTGCCCAGATCGACAGAGGTGGCGTAATGTATGTCGCGGTCAAAGGCGGTGAACGCGCCATTGAAAACGCCCATGCGTGGCTTGCCGAGGAACGCCGTGGTGACACGAATATTGCTGAACTGGGTCTCGCCCAGATCCGCGAACAGCTCAAGCTGGCAGTGGACCGGGTCATGTCCGAAGGCTCACTCTACGATCCCGACCTTGCGGCCCTTGCCATCAAACAGGCGCGCGGTGATCTGATCGAGGCGATCTTCCTAATCCGGGCCTACCGGACCACCTTGCCGCGTTTTGGCGCGTCCGAGCCGGTTGATACGGGTGCCATGGCCTGTGACCGGCGCATCTCAGCCACATTCAAGGATCTTCCCGGTGGCCAGGTTCTGGGCCCCACGTTCGACTACACGCATCGCCTCCTTGACTTCAAACTGGCCGCGGATGGCGAGGCGCCCGAAGCCCCGACACGTGAGGTTGCATCCGGCGACGTGCCGCATGTGACGGAGTTTCTGAACCGCGAGGGTCTGATCGAAGAGGCCCCCCATGACGATACGCCGCCGCCCGACCTGACGCGCGAACCGCTTGAAATGCCGGCAAGCCGGGCCCTGCGGCTGCAGGCGCTGACCCGCGCGGATGAAGGGTTTACGCTTGGCCTCGCCTATTCCACCCAACGCGGCTATGCGCGTAACCACGCCTTTGTGGGCGAGTTGCGGACAGGCGCGGTCCCGGTCGAGATGGACATCCCGGAATTAGGCTTTGCTGTTGAGATCGGTGAGGTCACGCTGACCGAATGCGAGACCGTCAACCAGTTCAAGGGATCCAAGACCGAACCGCCGCAATTTACGCGCGGTTACGGGTTGGTCTTCGGGCGGACCGAGCGCAAAGCGATCTCAATGGCCCTTGTCGACCGCGCGATGCGGTGGGAGGAGTTGGGCGAAGACAACGTCGGTGCGCCGGCCCAAGACACCGAATTTGTCCTCTATCACGCCGACAACATTCAGGCGACGGGCTTTCTCGAACACATCAAACTGCCCCACTACGTCGACTTCCAGTCCGAGCTGGAACTCGTGCGCAAACTGCGGAGAGAGGCGGGTGCGGACCGGGTGCAGGAGGCCGCGGAATGAGCGCGTACAACTTTGCCTATCTCGACGAACAGACCAAGCGGATGATCCGTCGCGCCATTTTGAAAGGGCTCGCAATCCCGGGCTATCAGGTGCCCTTCGCCAGCCGCGAGATGCCGATGCCTTATGGCTGGGGCACCGGCGGGGTGCAGGTCTCGGCGGCCATACTCACGCCAGAAGACACGCTCAAAGTGATCGACCAAGGCGCCGATGACACGACAAACGCGGTTTCTATCCGGAGTTTCTTCGAACGAACGGCAGGCGTCGCCACGACAACGGCAACCGCAGAGGCGACCGTAATCCAGACGCGCCACCGTATCCCCGAAGAGGCGTTGACCGAAGATCAGATCCTTGTCTACCAGGTGCCGATCCCGGAACCCTTACGTTTTTTGGAGCCGCGCGAAAGCGAGACCCGCAAAATGCACAGCCTTGAAGAATACGGGCTGATGCACGTGAAGCTTTACGAAGACATCAGCCGCCACGGGCATATCGCAACGTCCTACGCGTATCCGGTCAAGGTGGAAGGGCGTTACGTGATGGACCCGTCTCCCATCCCAAAGTTCGACAACCCGAAACTTGGCGATATGCCGGCGATCCAGCTTTTTGGCGCGGGCCGTGAACAACGGATCTATGCGCTGCCGCCCTATACGCAGGTGGTCAGCCTCGATTTCGACGACCACCCGTTTGAGGCCTCAAAGGCGGATCAGATCTGCGGGCTTTGCGGCGCGTCCGACAGTTACCTTGACGAGGTCATCGTCGACGACACCGGCGGCCGTCTCTTCTGCTGCTCCGACACGGACTACTGCCAGTCCCGCCGCGCCTCCGGCCACCAGGGCCCGGCCTTTCCGGGCACGCAGGTCTCTGTATGAGCGATAGGGTGATCTTTCTGACCCATGCCGATGTCGCGGTGGCCCCGGACACGCCGGTGCCCGATTGGGGCTTGAACCCCACGGGGCAGGCGCGGCATCAGGCATTTGCCAGCGCGGATGTTTTGCAAAACGTCCGAAGCATCTACGCGAGCGATGAGCAAAAAGCCCAAGACGGCGCCGCGATCACGGCAGCTCATCTGGGGCTTCCTGTCCAGACCCGTGCAGCCCTAGGCGAAAACGACCGGAGTGCCACGGGTTATCTACCCGAAGCGGAGTTCTGGCCAGTGGTTGAGGACTTCTTCAAACACCCCGATGTCTCAACCCGCGGCTGGGAAACCGCGCGGGACGCCCAATCCCGCATCCGATCTGCCGTCGCCGACGTGATCGCTGAGGCCGCAGACGGCGATATCCTGATCGTCGCCCATGGCGGTGTCGCGACGCTCCTGCGCTGCGCTCTGCTGGGCAAAGAGATCACCCAAGACGAAGGCCAGCCTCACCCAAAAGGGGGATGTTGGTTCGCCTTCCCGCGCCGCATGGACGCGGCCCCCACGGAATGGAACGCGTTATGACACCACTGCTCTCCGTTCATCAGATCAGCAAATCCTACGGGCCACATATCGGCTGTGTTGATGTCTCGTTTGACCTCTATCCCGGCGAAGTCATGGGGATCGTGGGCGAAAGCGGATCGGGCAAGTCGACCCTTCTCAATTGCCTTGCCGGACACATTGCGCCGGACACGGGCAAAGTGGTGTTCGACACCCGCGCGGACGGCCCGCGCGACACGATCACGATGTCAGAGCCGGAACGCCGGATGCTGGGCCGCACCGACTGGGCCTTTGTCCATCAGCACGCCCGCGACGGTCTGCGCATGGGTGTCTCTGCAGGCGGCAATGTGGGCGAAAGGTTGATGGCCGTTGGCCAACGCCACTATGGCGACATCCGCGGCCGCGCGGTGGATTGGCTCGACCGTGTCGAGATTGATACCGCCCGCATCGACGACCGTCCCACAACCTTTTCGGGCGGGATGCAGCAACGGCTACAGATCGCACGCAACCTTGTGACGGGGCCAAGGCTCGTCTTCATGGATGAGCCGACCGGCGGTCTTGATGTCTCGGTCCAGGCACGGCTCCTGGATCTGTTGCGCGGATTGGTCCGTGACATGGGGCTGTCAGCGATCATCGTCACCCATGACCTGGCCGTGGTGCGCCTGTTGGCCGACCGGCTAATGGTGATGAAATCGGGCCGCGTGGTCGAGACCGGGCTGACAGACCAAGTGCTGGACGATCCCCAGCACGCCTACAGCCAGCTTCTTGTCAGTTCCGTTTTACAGGTGTGAGAAATGATTGAGCTTCGGGATGTTTCCAAAACCTTCACCCTGCATAATCAGAGCGGGACGGTCATCGACGTCATCAGCGACGTATCCTTCTCGGTGGCGCCGGGCGAATGTGTGGCGCTGACCGGGGCGTCAGGTGCCGGCAAGTCAACACTGATGCGGATGATCTACGGGAATTACTTGGCACAGTCCGGTGAAATCCGCATCGGCGACCTCGATCTGGTGCAGGCTGAACCGCGCGAGGTGATCGCCCTGCGCCGCGAGGTTTTGGGCTATGTCAGCCAGTTTCTGCGTGTCGTGCCGCGGGTGCCAACTTTGGATGTGGTTGCGGAGCCGCTCCGCGCCGTCGGCGTATCGGCCGAGGATGCGCAGGCCCGCGCGAGGGCCCTGCTGGACCAGCTCAATATCCCCCAGCGGCTTTGGTCACTCTCGCCAACCACCTTTTCGGGCGGTGAGCAGCAACGCGTCAACATCGCCCGCGGTTTCGTCCACGAATACCCGGCGATGCTTCTGGACGAACCCACCGCGAGCCTCGATGTGGCGAACCGTGAGGTCGTGCTGACGCTTATCGAAAAAGCCAAGGCGCGCGGCGCCGCGATCATTGGCATCTTTCACGACGGTGCGGCGCGGGATCGTGTTTGTGATCGCGAGATTGACGTCAGCCGGTTTGCCCCGGGGATGGCGGCGTGACAGCTGGGCGTTTGATCGCGGTTGTTGGGCCATCGGGCGTCGGCAAGGACAGCGTGATGCAAGGCATTCACGAGGTCCTGCCGCACTTTCATCTTGTAAGACGGGTGATCACCCGCGGCCCCGATCTAGGAGGGGAAGACTACGAGGCTGTGTCTGTCCCTGAGTTTAGGACTATGGCAAAGAACGGCGCTTTTGCGGTGCATTGGGGCGCACATGATCTGCACTACGGGATACCCGCCGATGTGATGACCCGCCTGCGCAATGGCACGGACTGCCTTGCGAATTTCTCGCGCAAAGCGCTCGTGGAAGCCTCAACGGTCTTTCCCAACTTTCTCGTTTTGAACATCACCGCCCAGCCAGAGACCCTGGCAAAACGGCTCGCCCAACGCGCGCGGGAGACCGAGGAAGAGATTGCGCGGCGCCTTGCGCAAGCCGAAAAACCCTTGCCCGATGGCCTTGATGTGATCCACCTGTCAAACGATGGTCCGCTAACACAAACCGTGTCCCGCGCCGTCGCGCTGCTTCAACCGGCGCGCGTGTGACGATGGCCAGGCGCATATCGCAAAGCCGACCCGACACATGCGCAAGGTCCTTTCGGGGCCTCTGCGTCCATCACTTCGTGCCCAAGGTTGGGCTAAAATACAGTAAGAGAAACTAATGAATTCCCCGTTCTCCGCATCCTCCGTTGCGACGTCCAATGACAGCGCGATATCGCGCGACGTCTGCCTCGCCAACGCCCAGATCGTGCTGCCCGATCGCGTCGCAAAGGGGTCTGTGACAATGGAACAGGGCGTCATCACCGAGATTGCCGAGGGCGACCAGGTGCCGATTGGGGCCGAAGACTGCGGCGGTGATTTCGTTCTGCCGGGCCTCGTCGAGCTGCACACGGACAACGTCGAACGCCACATCGAACCGCGTCCCGAGGTCGACTGGCCCCATTTGCCGGCCCTGATCGCCCATGACGCTGAACTGGCGTCAACCGGGATCACAACCGTCTTCGACGCCATGCGCGTGGGCTCAATCCACAGCGGGAAGGGGCGGTATGTCGAATACGCCCGCAGCCTCGCCGATGAGCTCTTGGCCGCCCGCGCCGAGGGCGTCTTCAAGATCAGCCATTTTTTGCATCTGCGCGCCGAAACCTGTTCCGAGACGCTGCTTGATGAACTCGCCACCTTTGGTCCGGAGGATCGCGTTGGCATCGTGAGTTTGATGGATCACACGCCTGGCCAACGCCAGTTCCGCGATTTGACGGCTTTGAAGACCTACGTCACGAAAAAGCGCGGGATGAACGAGGCGGAGTTCGCCGCACATATCGAAAACCTCCTGGATCTACAGAAGCGGTTTGGCGCCAAACACGGGGTCGGTGCCGTCCGTGAGGCGCACCGTTTGGGCGCGGTTTTGGCAAGCCACGATGACACAACCGCCGCTCAGGTCGCAAAATCCGCAAGCGACGGTGTCGGCTTTGCCGAATTTCCAACAACTGTCGAAGCCGCCCAAGCCTGCCGCGATCATGGCATCGCTGTCATGATGGGCGCACCAAACCTGATCCGTGGCGGCTCACATTCGGGCAACGTCGCAGCCGAAGATCTGGCGACATCCGACCTGCTCGACATCATCTCATCGGACTACGTGCCCTCGGCCCTGCTCCTCTCCGCATTCCGCTTGGCGCGGATCTGGGATGACTTGCCCCGCGCCGTGGCGACGGTCACGCGCAACCCGGCCCGGGCGGCGCGCCTCGAAGATCGTGGTGAGATCGAGGTCGGGCTGCGCGCCGATGTCTTGCGCGTGCGCACGGTCGGCTCAACTCCGTTGCTTCGCGGTGTCTGGAGCCAGGGCAACAAGATCGGCTGATCCCGCAATTGACGTATTTGGGGTCAGACCGACTCAGTTCGGAACGCGTTTGAGTCCGATCGCCAAGTGGTCGGGATCCTTGTCGGTCGCGGACCGATCTCATTGACGAATGTCACCACCAATCCACGGTCCTTCTCCCCCAAAGCAAGCCATTCGCACCACCACGACACACCACTGTCACACGATGCCTCTATCCAGGATTCATCCGAATGAATTGCACCATGCCAAAAGAAACCTGGACAGACGTAAGAGACGCCATTGCCGAGGATCTCGCCACCGGGGTTCTCCAGCCTGGCGCGCGCCTGCCGACCGAACCCGAGTTGAAGGAACGCTTTGGCGTCGGGCGGCATTCCGTCCGCCGCGCTTTGGCAGACCTGGCGCGAGAGGGGCGGCTCAGCATCGAACAGGGGCGTGGCACGTTTGTTTTGCCAATGCCAACGATCGAGTATGCTATCGGTCGACGGACGCGTCTGCGGCACAACATGGCGGCCCAGGGGATTGATGTCGCGGGTGAGCCGATGGGGTCAGAACGGATTGCGGCGAGCGAGGTCGCAGCACAGGCGCTGGGCGTCAAGACGGGCGCCGACCTCGTCGTCACGCGCCGATTGACCAAAGCCGACAACCTGCCTGTGGCGTTCGGCGCGCTTTACCATGACGCGGCGCGGTTCCCGGACTTTCCGGACCGGCGTTCTGTCCTGGGATCCGTGTCTGAAGTGTATCGGTCCTATGGGATCGACGACTATGTGCGCGGCAATACCGAAATCCATTCCCGACCCGCTGTCGCCGAAGAGTCCGCTCTTCTGCGCCAGCACGTCGACATTCCCGTGATGGTCGTCCGCGCGATTGATACCCTGATCGACGGCACGCCCATTGCATTCAGCGAGGTGATCTGGTCCGCCGCGCGCGTGAAGTTCACCTTCACCCCAGAGGAGCAATAGGACGATGCTTGACGGTGCGATGGAGTTGCCGGGTTGGGATCATGCGGCGCTTCTGTCCGTCCTCGCGCGGTCCGACGCTGACCGTTTGAAGGCCTTTGCCGAAACGCTGATCCCGGATCTCGGCGAGATCGACGTGATCGAAAACCGCACCGGGTTGGTGATGCTGCCGATGCGGGATACCGCGCAGGGCACCCATTTTCACTTGGGCGAGATTTTGATGAGCGAGGCGCATATCTCGGCCGGTGGGCAGATTGGCTATGGGATGCGCCGCGGGCGCGATCTGGAAGCGGCGATGGCGATGGCGGTGGTTGACGCAACCATCGCCTCTGGCCTGTCGCACGGGGCCTGCGCGGCGTTTCTTGCGCAGGAAGCCGATACGCTAGCGCGACGCGATGATGAGCGTTTGCGCGCTGTCGAAGCGACCCGCGTGGATATGGAGACGTTCTGAAGAATGACCCAGCCACACCCCTCCGCCAGTGAGGCGCGCAGTAACGCGGCATTTGACGCGCTGTTGTGGGCGCTCTCCCGACCAGGTCAACTGCGCCCGCTTGGCGGTCCTGAGGCCATTGTCGAGGCGCTTGTTGACCGTGAATGCACTGTCTTCGCCGAAGATCAAACCATCGCGCTTGCCGCCGCGCGCGCTGGTGCGGCATTGGTGGGCGCCGAACAGGCCGACTATGTGTTTGCCGGGGTGCTTCAGTCGGCGGCCCTTCTGGGCGCGATAAAGAAAGGGTCCGATCTGCATCCAGAAGAGGGGGCCACGCTGATCGTGTCGGCACGGTTCGGCGCGGGCGAGCGGCTGCGCCTGACCGGCCCCGGCGTGGATGGTGCGCTGCATGCGCAAGTCGGGGGATTGCCAGCGGGCTTTTGGGCGCTGAGGGCCGGGGTGACGCGCTATCCCATGGGCTTTGATCTTTTCCTTGTCGACGACGCCGAGGTCATGGGCCTGCCACGGTCGACGCAAGTGGAGGTTCTCTGATGGCCTATGTGGCGACCCGCGGTGGCGAACGCGCGATTGAGCAATCCGAGCGTTTGTTCCGGGCCGAGATGGGGGAGATCACGCCAGATCGCGTGGCCGAGATACGCAGCGCGATGCCCTATCTGGTGGATCGCGTGATGGGCGAAGCCTCGCTCTATGATGAGGATCTTGCCGCACTGGCACTCGCCCAAACCGGCGGTGAGCTTTATGAGGCCATTCTCTTGCTGCGGGCCTGGCGGACAACGCAACCGCGGTTGCAGGTTGCTCAACCGGTCCAGCAGGACGAGTTGTTCACCCATCGGCGTATCTCAGCAGCCTTCAAGGATATCCCTGGCGGTCAGATCCTGGGCCCAACGCTGGACTATGCCCACAGGATCCTGGAAACCGGCGTCCTGGCCGGTAAGCCATTCACCCCGAAACCGGTTGAGCCTGCAGCCAAACCTGCGCCCGCACGGCAACCATCCGTTGCCGCGTGGCAGGCCGAAAACGAACTACTGACACTGCCCGGCGATGATCATGCCCACGGCAACGACATCCCCGATATCACGCGTGAGCCGGTGATGTTCCCCGCCAAACGCGCCCACACCCTTCAAAGCCTGGCGCGGGCGGAAACCGGCGGCGTTTTGGCCTTGGGATATGCCGCACAGCGCGGTTATGGCCAGGCACATCCAACGGTCAACGAACTGCGCCTTGCCGAGGCCGAGGTGACGGTCACCCATCCGCGCGGCACTGCCTTCAGCGCGGGCCGCGTCAAGGTTAGCCACGCCGAGGTCGTGTCAAAGAAGGGCACCGCGTTGGAGCTTGGGTTTGCCGCAACGCTCGGCTGGAACGAGGTGAAAGTGATCGCTGCTGCGACCCTCGATCTGAATGCGCCCGGCGCGGAAAAAGGATCGGCGACCGAGGAAGAATTCTTCGTCTATCACACCGAAGGCGTCGAAAGCTCAGGCTTCTGCATCCACTTCAAACTCCCGCACTACGTCACCTTCCAATCAAGCCTCGATGCCATGCGCGATGCCAAAGCCAAGAAGGCAGAGGCCGCGAAAGCTCCGGAGCCTGCGGAATGACCCTGGCCGATCTCACCCGCGATTGGGAGCCGATGAGCTATGGTTTCCTTGACGCCTCCGCCAAGCGTGAAATCCGGCGCAAGATGCTCAAGGCCGTGGCTGTGCCGGGCTGTCAGATGCCATATGCCAGCCGCGAAGTGCCCATGGCGCGTGGCTGGGGAACAGGTGGGCTACAGGTGTCTTGCACGCTGTTGAACCCCTCCACGCGCGTCAAAGTGATCGACCAGGGCGCAGATGACAGTGTGAATGCCGCGTCGATCCGGCGCTTTCTGGCGCGCGTTTCCGGTGCGCCGACAACCGCGGACACGCTTCAGGCCGACCTCATCCAGTCGCGTCACAGGATACCCGAAGAAATCCTGCGCGAAGACCAGGTGCTTGTGCTTCAGGTGCCGAACCCTGAACCCCTGCGCCCCGTTCAACCCAACATGTCCATTGCGCGCCAAATGCATGCGGATGCCGATTACGGGCGGATGTGGTTGCAACTCTACGAACAGATCGTCCGATCGGGCCGCGTGATGCAGGGGGCAAGCTATCCGTCGCTGGTCAACGGCCGCTTCATCATGACGCCGTCTCCCATCCCGCGCTGGGACGTGCCCAAGCTGAACATGGCCAAGCACCTTACGATCCTGTCGGCGGGCCGCGAAAAGCGGCTCTACGCCGTCCCACCCTATACCCGCGTTGAGCCTCTGGTGTTCGACGATGTGCCCTACCAGGTCGAGGATCATCGCAACCTGACATGCACCCGTTCGGGGGCAACGGGCTTCTTCATGAACGAGATCCCGCAGGATGACGGCACCTCCACCTTTGAGATTTCAGATAGTGAGTTCGGCGTGAAAGCCATCCGAAAGCGCGACGGTGAAGACGTGGCCTTTGGCGAGACGTGGTATCGCGATGGCGCGCTGGCGGGAGAGAGATCATGACCCTGACGCTCGATGCCCCGCAGATCGTCAAGACGCGGCCCCTGCTCTTGGCGAAGAACGTCACCAAATCCTACGGGGCGGTCCAGGCGTTGATCGATGTCTCGGCCACTGTCTACCCCAGCGAGGTGATGGGCATTGTCGGCGAAAGCGGGTCAGGAAAATCCACATTCCTGCGCTGCCTCAACCTAGAAGAAACGCCCGATCACGGCACCTACACGCTCGATTTGCCCGATGTTGAGGGCAATCTGTTCGAACTGGATCGCTATGCCCGGCGGATGCTGTGCGCCACGCGGATCGGCATCGTCTATCAAAACCCGCATCTGGGGCTTTTGATGAAGCATTCCTCGTCGGGCAATGTGGCCGAGCGGCTGCTGGTCGCCGGGGAACGCCGCTTTGCCGTGCTGCGCAGCAAGGCGCAAGACGCGCTCGACGCGTCAGAGTTTCCGCTGGACCGCATGGATGCGCCACCCATTGAGCTCTCGGGCGGCATGCAGCAACGGGTGCAACTGGCCAAGGCGATTGCGTTGGAACCTGCCTTGCTACTGCTGGATGAACCCACGACAGGGCTGGATGTGAGCGTGCAGGCGCTGGTTCTTGACACGTTGAAACGGCTGCAGCAAGAGCGTCGGATCACGATGATCATCGTCAGCCACGATCTGGGTGTCATCCGCACGCTATCTGACCGTGTCATGGTGATGCGGCAGGGCAGGGTGGTCGAACAGGGCCTGGCAGACCAGATCTTTCAGGACCCCCAGCACGCCTATACGCAACAACTGGTGCACGCTAAGCTATGACTGCTGTTCTCGACGTCCGCGCCCTGTCCAAGGGCTTTACGATGCACCACCTCGACAGGCATCTGGGCGCGTTTGAAAACGTGAGCTTTGCCGTGCGCGCCGGTGAGTTCCTGTTGCTCAAGGGTCAAAACGGGGCCGGCAAGTCGACGCTTCTGCGGACCATCTACCGCAGCTATCGCGCCGGTTCTGGTCAGATCCTTTTCGCCTCGGACCACGGGATCGTTGACCTTGCGCGGGCCGCAGATGTCGACGTCGCCATTCTGCGCCAGAACGAAATCGGTTTCGTCACCCAGTTCCTGCGCCCGCGCCCGCGGGTAACGGCCGAGGCATTGGTGGCCGAACCCTTGCGCCGCGTGGGGCAGGATGCCGAAGCCGCACTGGCCGAAGCCCGACATTGGCTCGAAACCTTCGGCGTGAACCCTGAGCTTTGGGCCGCTTATCCCACCACGTTCTCCGGCGGTGAACAGCAAAAGGTGAACCTTGCCCGCGCGCTGATCCTGCCGAAGAAACTCCTGCTTCTGGACGAACCGACCGCCTCGCTCGATATATCCGCGCGCGCCGCCTTGGTGCGCCGGTTGGGTGAGTTGAAGGCAGCGGGCACCGCGATGATCGGCGTATTCCACCACGCGGCAGATGTTGCGGGCCTGATCGACACGGAACTTGACCTCTCTCCCGCAGAGGCACTGCCAGAGGATCGCGAAGATGTGGCTGTCTGACTTCACGTTGGTTCTACCGGATCGCGTTCTGCCGCACGGATCGGTGCTGGTCGAAGACGGGCACATCACGGATATCCGCGAACACGCGGTTGCTGGTGGCATTCGCGGTGACGGTGCGTTTTTGTTTCCCGGCTTCATCGACATGCACGGCGACATGATCGAGCAAGAGCTTGAACCCCGCGTTCGGGTGGATTTTCCGATGCCGGTGGCGCTCGCATCGCTCGATGCGCGACTTGCGGCAGCGGGTGTGACGACGGCCTATGCGGCTGTCTCGTTTTCCAGGGGCGCGCGGGATGGCGAACGCCGGTCTTTCGAACACACCAGCGCGGTCATTCGCGGCTTGGCGGACGCTCGGGGGACCTGTCGCGTCGATCACCGGATCCACGCGCGGTTCGATATCACCTTCGACAATGCCGTCGGTGTCGTCTCTGACCTGATCGACGACGGATGCGTGGATCTGGTTTCCCTGATGGATCACACGCCTGGACAGGGCCAGTATCGCAATCTCGAAATCCATATCCAGAACAAGGCGGCCTATCACGGGGTGTCCGAGACCGAAGCCCGCCAGATGATCACAACCGCTATGTCTGAACGCGCGCGACCCCAGGAAGTTTTGCTGGCCAACATGGCCGAGGTGGCGCGCCATTGTCGCGACCACGGTGTTGCCCTGGCCAGCCACGATGACGACACAGTCGACAAGGCGAACCTGATGGCCGATCTCGGCGCCGTAATCTCGGAGTTTCCGGTGACGATGGATGCGGCGCGCGCAAGTGTCGATCGTGGGATGATGAACGCCATGGGGGCGCCGAACGCCATGCGCGGCCAGAGCTATTCCGGCAATCTGTCCGCGCGCGAGGCCCATGCCGCGGGACTGTTGCACATTCTGGCCGCCGACTATCACCCGGGCGCCATTCTGGCGGCGGTTCGGATCCTCGCCGAGGCAGACCCGAATGGTCTTGCCGGGGCCACGCGCCTGGCCTCGGCCAACCCCGCAAACGCGCTGGGGCTGACGGATCGCGGCGAGATTGCGGTGGGCAAACGCGCTGACGTTTTTGCCGTCGACGCCTCCGACCGGGTCGGTCTGACACTGCGCGCAGGCGAAGTCATTCACTCAAATGGGACTCTGGGCGCCGCATCGCCGGCCCTGAGGACAGTTGCGTAGAAAACGTCAACGAAGCGTCACAAAGCGGTTCGTTTACTGTTACGCACGGTGGGTATCCCTAAGCGAGAAATTCATTCGGATGAATCGCTATGGCTGCCACGCTCTCGCTTTCCGACGTCTCGAAGATCTTTGGGGATACCAAAGCAGTCGATGATGTCTCCCTCTCGATCCAGCCCGGTCAGTTTGTCGGTGTGATCGGCCGCTCCGGCGCTGGCAAGTCGACGCTCCTGCGCCTGATCAACCGTTTGATCGACCCCACTGCGGGGTCGATTTCGTTTGACGGGGTCGAAATCACCGCGCTCAAGGGCAAGGCGTTGCGGGCCTGGCGCCGCGATTGCGCGATGATCTTCCAGCAGTTCAATCTGGTGGACCGGTTGGATGTTCTGACCAACGTTCTGATCGGTCGCCTGGCCGAGCATGGGTTCCTCTCGTCAATGGCGATGGGCTTCACCGATGAAGAGCGCACCATGGCGATTGAGGCCTTGGACCGATTGGATCTCGTGCCGCAGGCGTTGCAGCGCGCGGGCACCTTGTCGGGCGGCCAGCAACAACGCGTGGCGATTGCCAAGGCCTTGGTACAGCGCCCGAAAATCATGCTGGCCGATGAACCCATCGCCTCGCTTGATCCGGCAAATGCCACCCTCGTCATGGACGGTTTGCGCGACATCAACCGACACGACGGGTTAACCGTTCTGGTCAACCTCCACACCCTCGACACAGCGCGCGCCTATTGCGACCGGATCATCGCCATGCGCCTGGGCCGCGTGATGTTTGACGGCACAGCCGCCCAACTCACCGACGACGTGGTGCGCGACATCTACGGGATCGACGGGCTGCGGGAATTTAACGAGGCCGTGACGTCAACACAGGCGCCCGTCGCTGTGCCGGCCTGAGCTTTTCAAAACCAACTGCCAACCAACCATGGAGACCCTCCAATGCGACTTCTAACAACCACGGCGCTGATCGCGCTGACGGCCACCGGGGCAATCGCCGCCGATTGGAAAGAAGACTATCAGGTGCTGAGGTTCGGCATTCTGTCCGGCGAAAACGAGAAAGACCGCATCGCGCGGTACACCCCGTTCGAAGAATACCTGGAAGCCGAACTGGGCGTCGAGGTCGAGATCTTCACCGCCGGCAACTATGACGGTGTGATCCAGGCCATCGCCGCGGATCAGATCGAGTTCGCCTTCTTCGGCTCGTCCTCGTATGCCGCGGCCTACACCGAAACCGAAGGTGGTGTTGAGCCGCTCCTGTCGCGTCTGCAGAACGACGATTCCACCGGCTACTATTCAATCGTCGTCACGCGTTGCGATAGCGGGTTGAACGACATCGCGTCGCTCGAAGGCAAGGTGCTGGCCTTTGCAGACCCGGATTCGACGTCCGGATATGCCGTTCCCTATTTCAACCTCGCAAAGGAAGTGGATGTAACCAGCTACTTCGCGGCCACCCCGTTCTCGGGCAGCCACGAGTCGGGCGTCCAAGGCGTGGTGAACGGAACGTTCGACGCAGCAGCCACCTACATGACGAATGAGACCAACGGCATCATCCCCCGGATGGTCACCAAGGGCATGATCGAAGAAGGCGTGGCCTGCCCGATCTGGCAATCGCCCGAAATCACCTCGGGCCCCTTCACCGCACGTGCCAACCTTCCGCAAGGGCTGAAGGACGCGATGAAAGAAGCGGTCATGACCATCCCCGAGAAAGACCCCGAAGCTTTCGTCGAAATGACCGGCGGTGTCGACAGCACGCAGAAAGGTTGGATCGAAGTCGATCACAGCCGCTACGAGTGGATCGTCGACATGCGCGAGTGGCTCAAGAACGAGCGTCGCAACTCGGGCTAAGCCCGCCTGCGACCGACGAAAAGAGGGGGGCGATGTCCCCCTCTGACACTTGTTCTCTTCCATTGAAAAGCGTGTGCCATGGCTTTGGTTGCAGACCCCACAGCCCCGCCCCCAAGCGGCGCCGTCTCGGAATTCGAGGCCGAGTTCGCCGTCCTGCGCCGTCGCACGCGCATCAGATGGGCGGTCGGCAGCGGTATCTTTCTGGTGCTGTTCATCTTCTCGTCCTGGCTTGGCGATTTCTTCAAGGTCACGCAGGTGTCCATGCCCGACGGCTCGCGCGAGTGGCGCTGGATCCTGCCCGCGGGCATACCGCGGCTGGGCGAGTACATCTCAAAAACCATCCCTGATTTGAACTGGGCCACGTTGGGCGAAGACCTTTCCAACTGGTTCTGGCGTTGGCGGGTGTGGATGCAGCTTCTGGTCGAAACCGTGCTGATTGCCTTCATGGCCACGGTGTTCGGCGTGATTGGCGGGTTCCTTCTATCCTTCCCCGCCTCGCGCAACCTGGCCCCCAACAAATGGGTGCTGTGGATCTGCCGCCGGTATCTGGAAATTGCGCGCACCGTGCCCGAACTGGTCTGGGCGCTGATTTTTGTCTTCTGCTTCTCGGTCGGGCCCTTGGCCGGTGTGCTGGCGATTGCGCTGGCGGCGACCGGGGCCCTGGGCAAGCTTTATTCGGAAGTGAACGAAAACATCGACATGGCCCCCTTGGAAGGCGTGAAGGCCGCGGGGGGCACGTGGTTCGACCAGATCCGATATGGGGCCGTGCCACAGGTTCTACCGAACATCATCAGCTACACCCTGTTGCGGTTTGAGATCAACGTGCGCGCCTCGTCGATCATCGGATATGTCGGGGCCGGAGGGTTGGGGCAGGAGCTACGCACCGCGATGTCGCTGCAGGAATACACCGATCTCTCCGCCCTGTTTGTCATCATCCTCCTGACCGTGATCGCCATCGACTACGGATCGGAAAAGCTTCGCCACCGCGTGATCGGACTGGAGGCCAACCCGTCATGACGCCTGAACGCATCGCCGCCGCACAAGCCCGCGTGCCCCTTGCCTTTCGCGACCCGCCCGCGGTGCGAACCCGCAAAATCGTACTCTGGACACTGTTTATCGGCCTCTTCGCCTGGTGCCTTTACGACTTCAACTTTTCGCCGGAACGCATCTGGAACGGTCTCGGTCGTCTGGGCCGCGTGGTGTCGTTTATGTTCCCGCCGCACATCTGGACAACGTGGGACGCGTGGCAAGAGGTTCTCAAGGGCCTGGGTGAAACGCTGTCGATGGCCTTCCTCGGGACAGTTCTCGGGGCGCTTGTCGCCTTCCCGCTATCCTTCCTAGGCGCAAAGAACATCAATCGCATCTTTTGGCTGCGCCAAGGATCGCGCCGGGTGTACGACGTGATCCGCGCGCTTGAGACGCTGATCCTTGCGCTGATCTTCATCCGCGCCTTCGGTTTGGGACCTCTGGCGGGCATCCTGGCCATCGCGGTGAGTGAGATCGGGACATTTGCAAAACTCTTCTCCGAGGCGCTTGAGAACACGTCGAAGAAACCCGTCGAAGGCGTCGTCGCGTCAGGCGGATCCCGGTTTCAGGCTATCCAATATGCGATCATGCCCCAAGTCACGCCCGTGCATCTGTCTGTTTTGCTCTACAACTTCGAATCCAACGTTCGGTCCGGCACGATCCTAGGCATTGTCGGGGCAGGTGGGATCGGGTTCCTGCTGTCCGACCGGATCAGCGCGTATAAGTGGGATGAGGCATGGACGATCATCTTCCTGATCATCGCGATGGTGTACCTTATCGACTGGCTGTCGGGGCTGGTGCGAACGCGGCTGATCGGCCAGGCCGATCTGGCCAAGTGACGATGCGGGTGTCGTATCGCGCCGCTGTGCCCGAGGGCGCGTCCCGTCCCTACCTACGGTGAAGGTTAAAATGAGCGAGACTTTAGCGTGAGTGGCGCAGGCTCCAAACCGCGCCTGTCCAAGGCGCCGACGATCCATCCCGAGGCGCGGGTTTATGATTTCAAGCTGGGAGTGTGGACCGAAGTGGGCCGCGGCACGGTGCTCAAATCCGGTGCGATGGGCGACTGGTCGTATATCACGCAGGATTGCCACGTGGTCTGGACCACGATCGGCAAGATGTGTTCCATCGCCAATGCCACGCGGATCAATCCTGGCAACCACCCCACCTGGCGCGCCGTTCAGCACCACTCGGTCTACCGCGCCGAAGCTTACGGTCTTGGCGAAGATGACCATGACTTCTTCGAATGGCGGAAATCCGACTGGGTCACCATTGGACATGACGTGTGGATCGGCCACGGGGTCACAATCACCGCCGGTGTCACCGTTGGTACCGGCGCGGCCATTGGCGCGGGCGCGGTTGTGACGCGGGACGTCGCGCCCTACACGATTGTCGGCGGCGTTCCCGCGCGCCCGATCAAACCGCGTTTCACAGACGCGCAAGCCGCCGCCTTGCAGGAGATCGCGGTGTGGGATTGGTCGCGCGACCGCTACAAGGCCGCTTTGCCGGATATCCGGGCGCTTGAGATCGACGCCTTTATCGAGAAGTACCGCTAGGCGGGTCTGCCTGCGGCGGGTATCAGGCGGAAATGACCGTGCTGTTCACACCGAACCGGGCCTTGCTGCCGGGCTATATCGATGCCCTCAAGCGCGGCTGGTCGCCCGACAATCTGCGCCCCGAGGCCGCGGCTGAGCAACTGGAGGCGATTGCGAAGGACGCGGATGCGTTTCTGCGGCGACTGTCCGATGCTGAAGGTAGTGGTCCCCCGGTGACTTTGCCGGACGGAACCCAAGTGGCCCGTCTGCCGTCGTTTCGACGCTGGATCGTTAGGGATGGGTTCGCCGGAACCATCGGCCTGCGGTGGCAGCCCGGCACAACGGATCTACCGCCCACATGTCTTGGGCATATCGGCTATGCGGTCGTGCCTTGGCGGCGGCGTGAGGGTTTGGCGACGGCGGCGTTGATCGAGCTTTTGCCTGAGGCACGCGCGCTTGGCCTCGCCCATATCGATCTGACCACCGATCCCGACAACCGTCCGTCGCAACGGGTGATAGAGGCGGCGGGTGGATGTTTTGTCGGCCAGATCAAAGCGCCGCCACAACTCGGCAGCGGCACCCACGCGCTGTTTCGGATCTCGCTCGCGCCGGCTTAGATCGCCAGCCCCAGGTTTTGGAGATAGGCAAAGCCCGTCGGGATGTCCTCTTTCCGTCTGAGCTCCAGCACCAGATGCGGCGCGCTTTGACAGTCAGCAAGCGCACGAAACACCTCGGGCCAATGGATCTCACCCTCACCGGGGGCCCAATGCCGGTCTGCGTGCCCGTCAAGATCCTGAAGATGCACATGGGCGAGCATATCGCCCGCGTCACGCACGAAGTAATCCACCGGCGGCGCGTCTGACATCCGGCGCGCAAGATGTGCGTGCCCGGTGTCAATCGACAGCGCGATGGCTTTTGACCCAAAGCTTTCGACCATCTCCCGACGATGGGCGGGGTCCACGTCGACAATGTTCTCAATCACCAGCGTGATCCCAAGCGCCTCGGCCTGGCGCACCACCGGCATCATGACGTCGTGGATCCGCCCGAGCTTCTCCTCTGGATAGTCCGGCTTGGCGAGCCGGTTCTTGTGATACCACCGCGTGTAGGGTGAATGCAGAACAACCTGCCGGGCCCCCACGCGATCAGCGGCCTCCAGCGCCTTCAGGAAGCGTGCCGTGATAATCGGGCGGACCTCGGCGTCCTTGTTGTCCATATCCAGGCCCTCAAAAGGCCCATGGATCCCACGCCGTCCGGTATGGCCATCCAGTGCGCCCTTGGCCGCCGCAACACGATCGTCCAACTCGGTCGTCAGCGCGGCATAGCTGCCAAAGTCCTGCAACTCGATATCGCGCGCGGCGTCGAACAACCAATCGCGATGCGCCTTCACCTCATCAACAGTCAGGCACGCGCCGATCTTGAGCGGGGTCATAGTGATCTCTCCTGGGGTCGGGAATGAGGAAGAAGGTGGCGACTGCACAGCCCAAAACCACTGCCATTGCGGCAAAGCTCCACCAGCCGCCAAAGCTCTGCGTGATCCACGCAAACGCAAAGGGGGCGGAGGCGTTGACGGCCATCTGAGCAAACGAAATCCAGCCAAGCCGCGCGCCATAGCCTTTGCGGCCAAATAGCGCCAGCGGCAGCGTTCCGCGCGCAATCGTCTTGATGCCGTCGCCCATGCCGTAAAGTGCCGCGGCCATAAGAACGCCCGGAATGGTGAAGCCCACGGTCAACAAAACGCAGAACCCCGCCATCATCAGCCCCATCGACAGCGCATAGGTGAAAAGCGGGTACATGTTCCGGCTGACCAGCATCTCGAAAAACCGACCCACCGTCTTGAACGGGCCGATGACCGCGCCCGCCAGCGCCGCCAAGGCAGCCGTATGGCCAAGATCCTGCACATTGGTGACCCACAGCGTCATGACCGCGCCCATCAGGTAGCCTGAGAAAACAAATGAGATCACCATCCAAAGCATCCCGCGCCGCCGGGCGTCTCCGGTCAGTTCCGGCCAACGCGGATGGTGCGTTTGGGGCGGTGCATCCGTCGCGCGCCCTGGTGCGCGCAGCGCCAAAAGATGGATGGGCACGCAGACGATCAGGTAGGCTGCGCCAAGGATGATCCATGTCGTTTGCCATCCAAACGCGTTTGAAAGCGCAAGCGTGAGTGGCCAGAAGATCGTCGACGCCACGCCACCAAAAAGCGTGATGATTGAAATCGAACGATGGGCCGGAACGCTCAGATCCAGCTTGGCGACGCTGGCAAAGGCCACCGAATAAAGCACGAACATACCAGCGCTTTCGGCAATCAAGATGACGAGGAACAGTTGAAGCTTGGTTTCGACAAGGCTCAACGTCATGACGGCCACACCAGCGACGATCGCTCCGGGCGTCATCACCCATCGCCCACCGTACCGATCCACCATCGTGCCGGCGATGGGCGAGACGATGCCACCGAAAAGCAACCCGAGCGACAGGATCCCAAACACGTTGGCCAGCGTCAGACCAAGGTCCCGTGCCATCTCTGGCAACAGCACGGCATAGGCGTACATCAGCGTGCCGTTGCCCATGATCTGGCTCAGACCAAGGCCGATGGCTGGGATATAGTCGCGGTTCATCCCGCAGGTTGTGCGCGGTATGCGGCGCGGCCTTGAACCCAGGTGCCGCGGATGGCAGGCGGCTGGTTTTCCGGCCAATCCACCAGCACCAGATCAGCCCGCTTGCCCACGGCTATTTCACCGCGATCGGCCAGCTTCATTGCGCGCGCAGGCCCCGACGACACGAGCGACCACAGGTGCGCCCGATCTGCGCGCCGTTCGCGGTCTAACCGATCCACCGCTGCCAGCATGGCCGGATAGTAGTAATCTGACGCAAGCGCATCGCAGTAGCCGTCTTCCACCATATCCGCCGCGCTGAGCGATCCGATGTGGCTGCCGCCGCGCACCGCGTTGGGTGATCCAAAGATGATCGCGTCACCTGCCTTCCGCGCATCCTCCGTCGGGCCCATCGTCATAGGAAACTCGGCCACATCCGCGCCGAGGTTGCGGTAGAACGACCGGGTCCGTGCCTGGGTGTCGTCATGGCTCAGCATCGGCACGCCACGTGCGCGCGCCCGTTTCGCAACGCCGTCAATGGCCGCCGGAATTGACGGACGGCGCTTCCAGATATCACGCACCAGCACGCGGAACGCATCGTAATCAAGGCCGGAGCGTTCTGCGTGTTTGCGATGCCGTTTCTCAAACAGGCCATCGTCGTCGATATCCATAACCGCATAGTCGGGGTCATGCTCGAATAATCGATCCTGAATGCCGGTCTCAGCGCTGCGCATCGACATCAACAGGTGGTCGTTGAACGCGAGCGAGGGGGTCAGCTCCCAGTCCATCGCCCAGTCGAGCACGTCGATTGCCTCAGTCGCGAAAGTTTCCCATCTGAGCTGGACCCGGTTTTCCACCGTCAGCCGTGGCGCCAGGGCCCGGATGCCAGCGATCAGTTCCCGCCCACGCTCAACACTGCGCAGTCCAGGCTCAAACCCAAGCGTGATTGAGTGATAGGTGGTGGCGATCCCGTTCGCGGCCAACTGCCGATCCGTTTCCAGAACCGCCGTTTCAATTGGGAAGAACACGCCCGGGCGCGGCATGACCTGGCGTTCGAACGCATCGCCATGCACATCAATCAATGCGGGCGCAAGGATCAGCCCGCGCGCATCAATCACTTGCCCCTGCGGCGGCCCTCCAATCTCGCAAACCACACCGTCTGCCATGCAAACGGTTGTCTCGATGATATCGCCGGGCAGAAAAACCGTTGCCCCCACAAACGTCTCAACAGACATGGATCAGAGCCGTTCCATGCGCAGATGCCAGTGCCAGGATCCCGGCTTCTCATGTTCACGGTCACTCAGTTCGAGAACCTCAAAGCCGGAAAACAGCGCCAGCAGTTCCGGTCCGTCACAGAAATAGTGTGGGTGGATTTTGTCGCCTTCGGGGCTGTCGAAGACCCAGGTGTTGCGCGAAATCTCCCGACCCGGCGCGTTCGCCTGTTCCGAGGGCAAGCGCCGTTTGGACAGCATCGTGCCCAGAAACGTACCGCTCGGTTTCAGGACACGGCGTATTTCCGAAACTGTACGCAGCAGGATGTTTTCGTCACCGTGATAGATGACGTTCCAGCTCAGCACATGATCAAACGCCCCATCATCGAAGGGCAGATCATGCATCCGGCCCTGAACCGTTTCCACAAGGCCAGACTTGGCGATCTCCGCCAGCCCGTCGGGTGCCGCGTCCAGGGCAGTGACGCGAAACCCTTCGCCGGCCAGCCAAAGCGCGTGCCTTCCCACGCCCGCCCCAAGATCAAGGATCTGCGCGCCGGTCTGCAGGGTCTTGGCCCATGCAATTACATCGGGCTCGGGCGTCAGCCATTTGCTGCCCGCTTCGATCCCGGCCCATTGCGCGTTCCAATGTTGATCTGCTGTATCTGTCTTCACCGTTCGTCTCCGATGATCTTGGTGCGGGCCCAGCCGCTGAGGTGTTCGATTGCGATGACGACAACCGCGATCATCAGGATGACGGTCATCGCCGTGGGATAGTCAAAAAGGTCAAAGCCCACTTTCAGCTCGATGCCGATGCCCCCGGCGCCCACAAGCCCAAGGATGGTGGAGGACCGAACGGCCTTTTCCAGCGCATAAAGCGATGTCGAGATGAAGGCCGGCATGGCCGCGGGGATCGTGGCGCAGACCACAACATCGGTCTTGCGCGCACCCGTCGCAGTCAGGCTTTCCGCCGGTCCCTTATCCGCGGCCTCCATGTCATCGGCAAAGAATCGGCCACAAAAGCCGATCGTATCCACCATGATTGCCAGCATCCCTGCAAAGGGGCCGAGGCCCACGGCGACCACAAAGACCAACGCCCAAGCAATATCCGGCACGGCCCGGACAAAGCCCAAGACCGTGCGGATGATTTGGTTGATCCAAGGCGCTGCGATCAGACCACGTGCTGCCAGAAGCGCGATGGGCACAGACAGGATCACCCCGAGCACCGCACCTGCCAGCGCGATCTGCAACGTCTCGACCATCTTCCAGCCAAGCCGCGCAAGCGTGTCAGCCTCAAGGTTCGGCGGAAACGCGCGGTCGATGAAATCCGCAAACCGCGGCGGCGCGGTGACCATCTTTTCGATTGAGAACCCGGCACCGGCAAAGCACCAGATGATGATCGCCACGCCGGCCGCATAGCCCAGAAAGGCGATGGATGAGGGCCGTTCAAGCCGGGCAGGGGCCGCAAAATCAGTCATAAAGCCCTCGCAAGTCGTGCGCGTTCAACGATGCCGCCGTCGCATCCAGTTGCAGCCCGCCATTGGCCAACCCCAGCACGCGGTCGCCGTATCTGAGCGCATGTTCGATATTGTGTGATGTGAAGACGACCGTCACATCCTCGTCGCGGACAAGGCGAAAGAATAACTCCATCACGTCTTCCCCAGCCGCCGGGTCAAGCGATGCGCAGGGTTCATCGGCAAATAGTAACTCTGGCCCGCCCACAATGGCGCGCGCGATGGCCACGCGCTGGGATTGCCCGCCTGACAGCCTGTCGGCCCGGCGCAGTGCAAAACCTTCCAACCCGACCTTGCGCAAGGCCAACATGGCGGCATCGCGCGATGCGTCTGGCGCCAGCACATGGCTCCAATGCCGCGGGCCTGGGTGGCGGCCCAGAAGACCCTGCACGACATTCGACAATACGCTCAGCCTCGGCACCAGGTTGTGCTTCTGGCTGACGAGGCCGATCCTGGACCGCAGCTTGCGAAGGTCTGCCGGGCTTGCCGCCGTCACATCCTGCCCAAGCAGCCGCACCGCACCGGATGTGGCCGGGATCAGACCCATCAGGCAGCGCAGCAGGGTCGACTTGCCTGTCCCGTTCGCGCCCACCAGTGCAACCGCTTCTCCATGGGCCAGCCGAAAGCTGACGTCCGAGAAGATCTCTGTCTTGCCGAAGGACTTGGAAACGCCCTCAGCCTCGGCATCAACGACCGACACCGGGGCAAGGCGCGCCCCGGCGGGATCCGGCTGCGCGGGTCGCGCAACCGGTGTTTTCAGACCGGCGTCACTCACCGATGAAATTGTCGAACTGGGGGAAGCCCGCATTCGTGTACATCGCCCGGACATAGTCATAGGCGCTGTCCTCAATCGCGACGAGGTCCATGCCGACATACTTGTCGTTTTCCTCGTGGGCCGTAATCCCTGCAATGATCGCTTCCTTGTTTTCAAGGATCGCATCACGCACTTGCATCGCCGCCTCTTCGGGCACATGTGCGCCCACCATGATCATGTCATTGGGCAAATCGCCCGACCGCGCGATCATCTTGAAGAAGCCATAGGGCAGGTCGGTTTCCTTATTGCGCACATTCAGCCAGCTGCCCGCATTCGAGCCAAGCGCATCCACATCCCCCGCCTTCAGCGCCTCATGCGCGATGTTGCGGCTGGTGTGGGTTTTCTCGATGTCGTTGATCGGGTCGAGGCCATAGTCGGCCAGAACCTGCATCGGGCACAGCATGTTTGAGGTCGAGCCGATGTCGCCGAACGCAACGGTCTTGCCCTTGAGGTCCTGCACCGTGTTGATGCCACTATCGGCGCGCACAACGATTGCGCAGTGGTAATCCGGGCGACCCAGGCCGACCAGCGGCGTGGCATTGGTCAGCTTGTTGATGACCACGTATTCCGCCGGACCGGAGACTACGAAATCCACCGTCTCGCCGCGCAGCGCTTCGGCCGCTGCTGTGCGGGAATTGACGGCGTAAAATTCAAAGCTTTCGCCCGTCGCCGCCTCCAAGGCCTCCTTGAACGGCCCCCATTCCAGCTGCAGCCGCTCCATGCCTTCGACATCCGTGACGGCCAGCCTCCAGGTTTCTGCAGCCACCGAGATGGCAGATGCTGCCACTAGGCCGAGGCCTAGGACGATTGATTTGAACTTCATGACACCCTCCGTTGGAAATTCATCCGAATGAATACGCGGGGGTGTGGCAGGGGGGTAAAGCTTGTGTGAAGGTTTGTTGAAGTTCGGGGTGGTGCGCTACGGGCGGGCATATGCTCTAGGTTATGGCAAGAGTATTGGCCGCGACGGCAAACGCTTCCCACTGCGCAGGCGGAGCCCGCTGGGCGGGACCTTTGGCGCCGTCCTGCCTCGTCTCACCGTACGCCCCAGTAGGGACGTGGAAACCATCATTCCCTAAAACCCCTCCCCGGTACCACGCGCGGGGCAAAAGACCGCCCAGCGCATCAGACGAGGAACCGGTCCGGGGGCCAGCCAAAAGCCCTTGAGCGACCGCCGGCTTTGCGGGGAAACCCCTCGCACGCGACCAGGACCAATGCCCTCGGCAAAAGGGGGCGGCGCCGTC